>NZ_JADKPU010000028.1:0-357 GCF_015350695.1 Flavobacterium sp. MR2016-29 | reverse complement strand
CAAGTGTTAGTGGAAACACACGCTGGGGAAAAAAGATGTTAATCTAAAGGAACTGAATCACAAAATTCAATTACTCTTGCTGTTAGTTCAAATAATAAATTTTAAGTAAAACAGAGTCTCGTAGCTCAGCTGGTTAGAGTACTACACTGATAATGTAGGGGTCGGCAGTTCGAGTCTGCCCGGGACTACTATTTAACTTAAAAAAGGAAATTCTAGAGGTTGAGATCCTTATTTTTTGGAATTTGGAAATTAAAAATTTTGGAATTTTAAAAATATTGGGGGATTAGCTCAGCTGGCTAGAGCGCCTGCCTTGCACGCAGGAGGTCAACGGTTCGACTCCGTTATTCTCCACTGATT
>NZ_JADKPU010000027.1:0-366 GCF_015350695.1 Flavobacterium sp. MR2016-29 | reverse complement strand
GCTCTGGATACAGATGCTGACGGAGATGCTTTGACAATCACTTCAATCAACGGAACAGCTCTAACGGGCGGAGTTCAGACCATCGCTGTGCCGAACGGAACAGTAAGCATCTCGGCTTCGGGCATAATTACTTTTACTCCGGTTTTGAACTTCAACTCCGCCACTGCTGTAAGTTTTCCTTATGTGATCAGCGACGGACACGGCGGAACTGCCACGGCAAATCAGCTTATCACAGTTACTTCAGTAAATGATGCTCCGGTTGCCAATAACGATACAAAAACAACAAACGAGGACACGGCAGTTACAATCGACGTAACAGCAAATGATACTGATGCTGACGGAACAATCAACAAGGCAACAGTAGAC
>NZ_JADKPU010000026.1:0-390 GCF_015350695.1 Flavobacterium sp. MR2016-29 | reverse complement strand
AACCAACTGTGCTGCGGGCGGTTCGGGCTCAAGTGTTCCTTACAGTCAGGCTTATGGTGCAGTGCAGTCAACTGTTTCACAAGCACAGGCTAACAGTGATGGGCTGGCTAAATTCAATACAGACGGACTGGCTAATGCCAATGCTAACGGGTATTGTACTTTTTACAGTGCACCTTTAAGCAGTAGTTTTACTAAAACCAACTGTGCTGCGGGCGGTTCAGGCTCAAGTGTTCCTTACAGTCAGGCTTATGGTGCAGTGCAGTCAACTGTTTCACAAGCACAGGCTGACAGCAATGGACTGGCTAAATTCAATACAGACGGACTTGCTTATGCCAATGCTAACGGGTATTGTACTTTTTACAGCGCACCTTTAAGCAGTAGTTTTACTAA
>NZ_JADKPU010000025.1:0-397 GCF_015350695.1 Flavobacterium sp. MR2016-29 | reverse complement strand
AGATAAGGGAGACAAACTTGCTTTTTCAGATTTATCTCAAACTGACAAAGACGCTTTAAAAGGAGACAAAGGTGATAAAGGAGATAAAGGAGACAAACTTGCTTTTTCAGATTTATCTCAAACCGATAAAGACGCTTTAAAAGGAGACAAAGGAGATAAAGGAGATAAGGGAGATAAACTTGCTTTTTCAGATTTATCTCAAACCGACAAAGACGCTTTGAAAGGAGACAAAGGTGATAAAGGAGACAAAGGAGACAAACTTGCTTTTTCAGATTTATCTCAAACCGACAAAGACGCTTTGAAAGGAGACAAAGGTGATAAAGGAGACAAAGGAGACAAACTTGCTTTTTCAGATTTATCTCAAACCGATAAAGACGCTTTAAAAGGAGATAAAGGA
>NZ_JADKPU010000024.1:0-397 GCF_015350695.1 Flavobacterium sp. MR2016-29 | reverse complement strand
TGTTTCGGTGACAGGCTCAGTCTTAGATTTAAAAGATGATACTGTGGCTTCGGCTATCGGAACAAACCAGCCTCAGACATTGTTAAACGTTTTAGCGAATGATACAAAAGACGGAAATGCAGTTAATTTATCAGAAGTAAATATTTCGGTAAGTACGGCAGATCCAAAAGGATATTTAAGCCTAAATGCAGACGGTACAATTGAATTAAAAGCAAATGCTCCGGCAGGCGATTATGAGTTTGCCTACCAGGTGTGCGAAAAATTAAACCCGTCAAACTGTGCGGCAGCAGTGGTGAAAGTGACAGTCGGCGCTCCAGTAATCGATGCAGTTACAGAAACAACAGCTTCAGTAAACGGAACTATCGGAGGCACTACGTCAGTTTCATTAACAGCAAAC
>NZ_JADKPU010000023.1:0-443 GCF_015350695.1 Flavobacterium sp. MR2016-29 | reverse complement strand
AGGCAATAACAGGTAACCCGTCGTTAGTGTCATTAGCAAAAACATTTACAAGTGCTGTAGGCTGATTGATTCCAACTACTGATCCTATAATATCAATATTAGCTTGAAGAACTCCAGTTGTAACTACAATTTTAGAAATTGCAGTATCACAATTTGCTGGATTATTAATTTCACAAATACTGTATTCTAAATCATAATTTCCTGCTGGTGTGGATGGAGCTACAGTTACTGTTCCATCTGCATTTAAAGTAAGTCCTGACGGAACTGATAAACCAGTCAATTTCACTTGCCCAGGCTGGGTTCCGATTACTACAGCAATTCCATTTAAAGTATCATTTGATACTAATGATGCTGTTGTGCCTCCAATATTTCCATTTATTATTGACGATGTTGTTTCTTCAACAGTTTCTTCAACAGCATCAATAACTGGTGCAGTTACGATC
>NZ_JADKPU010000022.1:0-637 GCF_015350695.1 Flavobacterium sp. MR2016-29 | reverse complement strand
GGAGCATCGTTTACCGAAGTAACTGTTATAAGCTGATTTGCCGTTGCAGTTCCGCCGTGTCCGTCGCTGATTACATAAGGAAAACTTACAGCAGTGGCCGAGTTGAAGTTCAAAGCCGGAGTAAAAGTAATTATGCCCGAAGCCGAGATGCTTACTGTTCCGTTTGTAACCGCAATTGTTTGGGCTGAACCTGTCAGGGCTGTTCCGTTTATTGAAGTGATTGTCAAAGTATCTCCGTCAGCATCTGTATCCAAAGATAAAGGATTCAGCGTTACTGTATTGTCTTCTGAAGCTGTATAAGCATCATCAACTGCAACCGGATTATCATTTACCGAAGTTACTGTGATAAGCTGATTTGCCGTGGCAGTTCCGCCGTGTCCGTCGCTGATCACATAAGGAAAACTTACAGCAGTGGCCGAGTTGAAGTTCAAAGCCGGAGTAAAAGTAATTATGCCCGAAGCCGAGATGCTTACTGTGCCGTTTGTAACCGCAATTGTTTGTGCTGAACCTGTCAGGGCTGTTCCGTTGATTGAAGTGATTGTCAAAGTATCTCCGTCAGCATCTGTATCCAGAGCCAGAGGATTAAGCGTTACTGTATTGTCTTCTGAAGCTGTATAAGCATCATCAACTGCAACTG
>NZ_JADKPU010000021.1:0-725 GCF_015350695.1 Flavobacterium sp. MR2016-29 | reverse complement strand
AAACACCTGGAATCCAGACCAGTTTTACTGTAACAGGACAGGGAACATATACTGTTAACGCACTTGGAATTGTAACTTTTACCCCTGTTCTCAATTACAACGGAACAGCGACTCCAGTCAATTATACGGTAAGCGACAATGACGGAGCGGTATCAAATACTGCTACAATTACAGTAACGGTAACTTCAGTAAACGATAATCCGGTTGCCAATAACGATACAAAAACAACAAACGAGGACACGGCAGTTACAATCGACGTAACAGCAAATGATACTGATGCTGACGGAACAATCAACAAGGCAACAGTAGACCTTGATCCTGCGACACCAGGCATCCAGACTACTTTTTCAGTGACAGGACAGGGAACATATACTGTTAATGCACTTGGAATTGTAACTTTTACCCCTGTTCTGAATTACAACGGAACAGCGACTCCAGTCAATTATACGGTAAGCGACAATGACGGAGCGGTATCAAATACTGCTTCACTTACCGTAACGGTAACTTCAGTAAACGATAATCCGGTTGCCAATAACGATACAAAAACAACAAACGAGGACACGGCAGTTACAATCGACATAACGGCAAACGACACTGATGCTGACGGAACAGTCAACAAGGCAACAGTAGACCTTGATCCTGCAACGCCTGGAATCCAGACCAGTTTTACTGTAACAGGACAGGGAACATATACTGTAAGCGCACTTGGAATTGTAACTTTTACC
>NZ_JADKPU010000020.1:0-1162 GCF_015350695.1 Flavobacterium sp. MR2016-29 | reverse complement strand
AGTTGCCAATAACGATACAAAAACGACAAACGAGGACACGGCAGTTACAATCGACGTAACAGCAAATGATACTGATGCTGACGGAACAATCAACAAGGCAACAGTAGACCTGGATCCTGCGACACCAGGCATCCAGACCAGTTTTACTGTAACAGGACAGGGAACATATACTGTAGATGCACTTGGAATTGTAACTTTTACCCCTGTTCTGAATTACAACGGAACAGCGACTCCAGTCAATTATACGGTAAGCGACAATGACGGAGCGGTATCCAATACTGCTGCAATTACCGTAACAGTTACGGCTGTAAACGATGCTCCAGTTGCAGTTGATGATGCTTATACAGCTTCAGAAGACAATACAGTAACGCTGAATCCACTTGCTTTGGATACAGATGTTGACGGAGATACTTTGACAATCACTTCAATAAATGGAACAGCCCTGACAGGTTCAGCCCAAACAATTGCGGTTACAAACGGCACAGTAAGCATCTCGGCTTCGGGCATAATTACTTTTACTCCGGCTTTGAACTTCAACTCGGCCAATGCTGTAAGTTTTCCTTATGTAATCAGCGACGGACACGGCGGAACTGCCACGGCAAATCAGCTTATCACAGTAACTTCGGTAAACGATAATCCTGTTGCCAATAACGATACAAAAACGACAAACGAGGACACAGCAGTTACAATCGACGTAACGGCAAACGACACAGATGTTGACGGAACAATCAACAAGGCAACAGTAGACCTGGATCCTGCAACACCTGGAATCCAGACCAGTTTTACTGTAACAGGACAGGGAACTTATACTGTTAACGCACTTGGAATTGTAATTTTTACCCCTGTTCTGAATTACAACGGAACAGCGACTCCAGTCAATTATACAGTAAACGACAATGACGGAGCGGTATCCAATACTGCTTCAATTACCGTAACGGTAACTTCAGTAAACGATGCTCCGGTTGCCAATAACGATACAAAAACGACAAACGAGGACACGGCAGTTACAATCGACGTAACAGCAAATGATACTGATGCTGACGGAACAGTCAACAAGGCAACAGTAGACCTTGATCCTGCTACGCCTGGCATCCAGACCAGTTTTACTGTAACAGGACAGGGAACATATACTGTAGATGCACTTGGAATTGTAACTTTTACG
>NZ_JADKPU010000019.1:0-1349 GCF_015350695.1 Flavobacterium sp. MR2016-29 | reverse complement strand
ATAATTTTTCTAGAAGTTTTGAATCCGTTTTCTAAAGTTACATTTACAAGTAAAACCTGATTTCCAGCCTGCAAATTTGAAACCTGAAGTTCATTTGCTCCTACCTTCTTTTTATCTAGAAGCAATTTTCCGGAAATATCAAAAACAGCAACTTCCTGTATGGCTTCTTTTGAGGATTGCACTTTGACCGTTTTATCCTTAACAGAAACCAGAATTCCGTTTTCCGTATTTTCAAAATCTCCGGTTCCCAGTGTTTTGTTTGTGTATCGAAGCACAAAACGGTCTGGGAAAGTTCCCGCTGCAGTTGCAAAAGTGTAGTTTGCAGCGCGCAGATCGCTGAGAGTCCCTGTTGTTTTGTCTTCTAGATAAACTGCCTGTGTGCTCAGCTTTCCGTCGGCATCGCTTAAGGAAATTGTAAAGTTCCCTTCAACTGCCGTGCGGTATCCCAGAGGCACTGCATCTGTGTCTGCAAATGGCAGTGCACGCCCCTGAATTACAAGTTTGCTGGCATTGTTTATGCTGTAAAAATCAATGTACTTATTTCCGTCAAATGTTAATCCGTCGTACATGTCTTCATAGTCATTTGTCGCGCCTTCAATGTATCCGACCAGAATCTGCTTGAAAGCGCCTTCCTCATTGGTCATGTCCAGCCATACACGGTTTTTTTCAAGATCAGCTGTTTTTGATGCGCCTGCCGGTTTGAAAAACTGGCCGTTATTATTGGCGGCTCTTCGCATTGAATTGGCAAAACTTATGCTGCCGGCCGCTTTTGCTCCCATAAAGAAAGACTGTCCGGCGGCAATGTAGCCGCTCGGCACATTGATGTTGGTTCCAGCCGCTCCCCCTGACGGTGCTTTCTGGGTTCCTGCCCCTCCGCTCAAATTGTAAGTGGCGTAGTCATCTGAATTGTATTTATAGCTTGGGCCCAGAACTACCGGGGTATTATGTGTCCAGAAATACATTGTTCCCACCAAGAAAAGATTCGCATTTATAAAATCGTCGGCAGACAGGGCAGAAGGATACGGGTTTCCTATCAAGTAATAGGTGCTTGGCACAGCTGTTTCCCCTGCTATAGTTCCATTATTGGGAACTCCGATAAAACTGGCAGTATAAGGGGTTCTCACTGTATTTGAAAAAGTTTCCGGACCGCGGATAATATAGCCTTTGCCCGCTGTCATAAAACTAGTACTCGGATTGGCCACCCATTTTGTAGTTTCCCAGCTTAAATATTTATCACTCAAAGTCAATGGCGAAACTCCTCCCAGGGTCTGGGCTTTTACTGGAGCGGACCAATATACATAATCGGCCTGGCGAATGTCTACGCTGTTGCGCTTGTAAGTAATATTGCC
>NZ_JADKPU010000017.1:0-2466 GCF_015350695.1 Flavobacterium sp. MR2016-29 | reverse complement strand
TAATAATCAGGGTTATGTTATGGACATAAAAGTAATTAATAGCGACTATACTTTAACTGCTACAGATTATACTGTAATAGCTACAGATTTGACAAATGATATCACAATCACACTTCCAGCTGCTGCTGATAACAAAGGAAGAATGTTGATCATTAACCAGTTCAATACTGTAAAAGCAGATGGAACACCTGTAAAAGTTAATTTTAATTATCCTGTATTGTACTCAAGTAATGCACAATATCCGTATATAGCGGTAAGCTTATTTGGAGGAGTGACAGCAGGTAGTGCGAAAATCACATTACAGTCTGATGGTATAAACTGGTATGTAATTACATATACAATGTAATCATTAATTATAGTAATACTGGTCTAATTCTAGACCAGTATTATTTTTTATTTTAAAAATGATTTTTAAAAAACAACAATGAAAAAAATAATTTTTACACTAATAACTTGTTTTGGTGCAGCAATATTTTCATATGGTCAAATAGGAGTTAATACTCCAAAACCATTATCAACATTCGATATTGCAGCTAAAAAGTCAACAGGAACAGCAGTTGAACCTGAAGGGTTGTTAATGCCAAGAGTTGATAGGCAAAGAGCTCAATCAATGGTTGGAGTGAAAACTGCAACAATGATTTATATTATGAATGTTTCGACAGGAACACAGACAGGAACAGCAAGGTTCATCGATCAAAACGGATTTTACTCTTATGATGAAGTTGTAGCTGCTTGGATTAAGACCACCCCGCCTGCACCTATAGTTCCTCAACCAATTGCTTCTACTTTTGTTTTAATGAATGAAAGTGAAGATCCTCCTCAAGTTTGGGGGTATGGATGGAATGAGCCAGTCAACAGTCAAAATTCTTCTCTTTATAAAGATTTCACGATCCCTGTAGGGACATTGACTAAGGATAGCGGTTCAATCGAATTCAGCTTCCGTATTTACAGAAGTCAGGGAGCTGGAGTTTGGGGGAATTCCATTTTGATGTCTGAAGATAATGGTGCAACATGGCCGGATAATTTCAGCTGGGGTGGAGCAGGAGGAGATGTAGTGATGTCAGGTCGTATATTCTTTAACGATGGAAAGCTTACTCTTTGGACAAGTAATGGAATTTCATTCAGAACAACCGTAATAAATAATGCTGCTAAAGCTGTTACTTTCCGCTTAACTGCCACTACAACTGATTTAATAACAAGGATGACGATAGATTATGCCAGATTCATTTTAGTGAAATAATGTTAGCTAAATTATTATTTGGAAGCTTGAAAAAGGTAAAGAAATAGTGATTAAATATTTAGCTAATTCTTTATGAGTTAACTAATAATATTATAGCTAGACTAATCTGACTTTTGCTAGTAGATTATTAACGAATAGCAATAAGTTTGAGAAAACTTATTTACTTTATTGATATTTAAATGCCTCGTTTTAGCGAGGCTTTTTTATTTTATATATACTACTATTAGTTTTTTTTTGTAAGTAATGTCTTAAAGTGAAAGTCAAAAAACTTTTACAGGCAAAAAGAAGAAAAAAGAAATTGGAATTTTGTTAATCCACTATTTTAATTGTGTTGTGATGAATATTAATCAGAATTTATGACACTTAGACATGTGGAAACTAAAAATAATTTATAACTAAGATTAAGTATTATGAAGAATAAATTACTTCCTCTATTTTTTGTTTTAGGAAGCTTTGGAGCTTATTCCCAAATAGGAGTTGGTATTCCAAATCCAAACCAATCATCACAATTAGAAATTTTTGCTAACGACAAAGGACTTTTGATTCCTAGAGTAGCTTTAACAAGTTCAAAAGATGCAGTTACTATCAAAAATGGAAATGTAAACAGTTTGTTAATTTTTAATACAAGTACAATTTCTGATGTTAAACCAGGATATTACTACTGGTTTATTGATAAATGGCTAAGGATAGTTGCTTCTACAGAGATAAATAGTATGACAGGTACTGGTGTTCCTGGTCAAAAAGGAGATCCTGGTTATCCGGGTGAAAATATTAGTCTTTATGTAGATACTGCAACTAATACTATTTATATACAGAATACTGATGGAACTTGGACTTCTGTTAACGGAAAAAATGGAATCGACGGAAAAAATGGTATCAGTGGAGGAAACGGATTGCCTGGTACAAAAGGATTAGATGGAACAATCCAAATGTATATTGATTACGATACAGGAACTGTATTTGTAAGAGATCCCAAAGATAATACAGCATGGATTCCTTTAAGTGCTACTGGTGAAAAAGGTACAGACGGAAAAGATGGTCTTGATGGAAAATCGGCTTTTGATATTTGGAAAGAACTTCCAGGCAATGATGGAAAAACGCTTACGGAATTTTTAGACACTTTAAAAGGAGACAAAGGAGATAAGGGAGACAAACTTGCTTTTTCAGATTTATCTCAAACTGACAAAGACGCTTTAAAAGGAGACAAAGGAGACAAAGGTGATAAG
>NZ_JADKPU010000016.1:0-3082 GCF_015350695.1 Flavobacterium sp. MR2016-29 | reverse complement strand
AATATCTTAACATACTGAGATAAAGAAAAAAGTATTGATTTAGAAAGTTTCTCCCCCGCACCGGGGTGCGGGGAAAAGGGCGTACATAAGCTTACGGATTATTAGTACTACTCGACTATGACATTACTGCCTTTACATCTATAGCCTATCAACGTGGTCATCTTCCACGATCCTTAAAAGAAATCTCATCTTGTGGTGGGTTTCGCGCTTATATGCTTTCAGCGCTTATCCCTTCCAAACGTAGCTACTCTGCGGTGCCCCTGGCGGGACAACAGATACACTAGAGGTTTGTCCAATTCGGTCCTCTCGTACTAGAATCAGATCCACTCAAATTTCTAACGCCCACAGTAGATAGAGACCGAACTGTCTCACGACGTTCTGAACCCAGCTCGCGTGCCACTTTAATGGGCGAACAGCCCAACCCTTGGGACCTTCTCCAGCCCCAGGATGTGACGAGCCGACATCGAGGTGCCAAACCCCCCCGTCGATATGAGCTCTTGGGGGAGATCAGCCTGTTATCCCCGGCGTACCTTTTATCCTTTGAGCGATGGCCCTTCCATGCGGAACCACCGGATCACTATGCTCTACTTTCGTACCTGATCGACCTGTATGTCTCTCAGTCAAGCTCCCTTATGCCATTGCACTCTACGCACGGTTACCAAGCGTACTGAGGGAACCTTTAGAAGCCTCCGTTACTCTTTTGGAGGCGACCACCCCAGTCAAACTACCCACCAAGCAATGTCCCCCGCTTTTGCGGGGTTAGGCCTCAGATAAACAAAGGGTTGTATTTCAACAATGACTCCAAAGCGCCTGGCGACGCCCCTTCACAGTCTCCAACCTATCCTACACATCATTTATCCAAGGTCAATACTAAGCTATAGTAAAGGTGCACAGGGTCTTTTCGTCCCACTGCGGGTAAACGGCATCTTCACCGTTACTACAATTTCACCGAGCTCATGGCTGAGACAGTGTCCAGATCGTTACACCATTCGTGCAGGTCGGAACTTACCCGACAAGGAATTTCGCTACCTTAGGACCGTTATAGTTACGGCCGCCGTTTACTGGGGCTTCAATTCAATGCTTCTCCGAAGATAACATCTCCTCTTAACCTTCCAGCACCGGGCAGGTGTCAGGCCCTATACTTCATCTTGCGATTTTGCAGAGCCCTGTGTTTTTGATAAACAGTCGCCTGGACCTCTTCACTGCGGCCAGCTTGCGCTGGCGACCTTTCTCCCGAAGTTACAGGTCTATTTTGCCTAATTCCTTAGCCATGAATCTCTCGAGCACCTTAGGATTCTCTCCTCAACTACCTGTGTCGGTTTGCGGTACTGGTACTGATTACCTGAAGTTTAGAGGTTTTTCTTGGAAGCCCTTAGGCGCACTATCTCTTTGTCCGAAGACGCCGAGTACTATCGTATTTCCCCAAAATCTGTGGATTTGCCTGCAGATCTTATAGGTAGGTACTTCAACGAACTATTCCGTCAGTTCGCGGCGCTTTCATCACTCCGTCACCCCATCACAGTAATCAGTAGTACGGGAATATTAACCCGTTGGCCATCGACTGTCCCTTTCGGGTTCGCCTTAGGACCAGACTAACCCACAGCTGATTAGCATAGCTGTGGAAACCTTAGTTTTTCGGTGTGCGGGTTTCTCGCCCGCATTATCGTTACTTATGCCTACATTTTCTTTTCCAGCCGGTCCAGCATACCTTACGATACACCTTCAGCCCTGCTGGAATGCTCCCCTACCACTTACAGCAAGCTGTAAATCCATAGCTTCGGTAATACGCTTATGCCCGATTATTATCCATGCTCGTCCGCTCGACTAGTGAGCTGTTACGCACTCTTTAAATGAATGGCTGCTTCCAAGCCAACATCCTAGCTGTCTGGGCAGACAAACCTCGTTCTTTCAACTTAGCGTATATTTGGGGACCTTAGCTGATGGTCTGGGTTCTTTCCCTCTCGGACTTGGACCTTAGCACCCAAGCCCTCACTGCTGAGAAACATTATACAGCATTCGGAGTTTGTCAGGAATTGGTAGGCGGTGAAGCCCCCGCATCCAATCAGTAGCTCTACCTCTGTATAACTTAATTCAGCGCTGCACCTAAATGCATTTCGGGGAGTACGAGCTATTTCCGAGTTTGATTGGCCTTTCACCCCTACCCACAGGTCATCCGAAGACTTTTCAACGTCAACCGGTTCGGTCCTCCACTGTGTGTTACCACAGCTTCAACCTGCCCATGGGTAGATCACACGGTTTCGCGTCTAACACTACTGACTAAAGCGCCCTATTCAGACTCGCTTTCGCTACGGATCCGCGGCTTAACCGCTTAACCTTGCCAGCAACGTTAACTCGTAGGCTCATTATGCAAAAGGCACGCCGTCACCCCACGAAAGGGCTCCGACCGCTTGTAAGCGTATGGTTTCAGGATCTATTTCACTCCGTTATTCACGGTTCTTTTCACCTTTCCCTCACGGTACTGGTTCACTATCGGTCTCTCAGGAGTATTTAGCCTTAGCGGATGGTCCCGCCAAATTCAGACAGGGTTTCACGTGCCCCGCCCTACTCAGGATACCGCTATCTATTACACTTGTTGCCCATACGGGACTATCACCCTCTATGGTTCGGCTTTCCAGCCGATTCCGGTTCCTTGTGCATAAAATATCGCGGTCCTACAACCCCGGCACTGCCGTAACAGCACCGGTTTGGGCTAATCCGCGTTCGCTCGCCACTACTTACGGAATCACTTTTGTTTTCTTCTCCTCCGCCTACTTAGATGTTTCAGTTCAGCGGGTTTGCCCACCTATCGGTGTGCTATGCCTTCAGCATAGCGGGTTGCCCCATTCAGGTATCTGCGGATCACTCGGTGTGTGCCCGTCCCCGCAGCTTTTCGCAGCTTATCACGCCTTTCATCGCCTCTGAGAGCCTAGGCATCCCCCATACGCCCTTATTTTGCTTATTGTACCAGTCCTAAAATCAATTACGACCGTTTTTTTTGTCTTCTGCCATAAATAGCAGAAAACGCTTTCTACTTTTTATTATTTTCTTATCTCAATATGTCAATGAACTTTTATTTGCTGTA
>NZ_JADKPU010000015.1:0-8767 GCF_015350695.1 Flavobacterium sp. MR2016-29 | reverse complement strand
GGTACCCAACCGTCACGGAAGCTCGGACTCGTACCGTTATGGGTTCCAAGGACAGGAGAAAGATGATGAACTTAAAGGGGAAGGAAATTCTCTTAATTATACTTTTAGGATGCATGATCCTAGGATTGGTAGGTTTTTATCATTAGATCCTCTATCAAAACAATATGTACATAATTCACCATATGCTTTTGCTGAAAATAGAGTTATTGATGGAATTGAATTAGAAGGACTGGAGTTTTTAGATAAAGATGATGCAATGGTAGAATTGAGACATGGAGGTGTTTTTCTAAAAATTGAAAATTTTAGTAATATGACACAAAATGAAATAAATAGAGTACATAATCAAGGGAGTATAACTACAAGGAATGATGGAACACAGATTATCGGATATGATTCTCAAGTAATTGGAGAATTTTCTATCGATAATATTTCCCCAGATGTTAGTGGTGCAGGTTTGGATAATTTATTATTCGATTTTGGATCAGAAGCTGAAGGCTCAAAAGCTACATCACGAGCTAACTTTGCGAAAACTAGGATTGTTACGGGACTTAATGTGAGGGGAGAAGAAAGCAAAAGATCTATTAGAAGAAATAGAACTGTAAATGATTTATACATATCTGGAATTCCCACAAATGTAAAAATAACTGCTTCGGCAGGTTTGGCATTGGCTTTTGCAACAGAACTATATAAAAATTATGCTACTTTTACTGATGTTTTTGAAGAACAAGCTGTAAATGAGCAATCTGGATTAATTGTTAATGATGTTATGGGAGCTATTTCTTTGGCTACGAAAGCTGGTAGGATTCCAAAACAGTATCTTAATGAAAGTGATATCTCAGATATTGGGAATGTTATACTTTTTGGAGGAAATGGAAACGAAGCAAAAGAAATATTGAGAATAGGTATGGATATATATAATAATTTTACACCAGAAGGAATTAACAAGCAGTGGGCAGAATTTCTTTTGAAAGCATCAAGAGAAGATAACGGAAGTACTAACTTAAGTAAAGAACAACAAGAAGCAGTTAAAGTAAAAGATAATACAAGAGTGGCGCGATGAGAAAATTTTTAATTTTAATTTTGTTTTTTTTATTTAGCTGTGAAGCTAATGATTGTAAATACATAAGTGGTGTTTGGGCTATTAAGGAAATGAAAGTTAACAATAAAGACTTTAAAAGTTTTTTAGACGTTAATACTTTTGGATTTAATTGTGAAAACAGTTCAGGATGGTTTCAAGGATCTTATTTTTTCGAAAGAGATCCAAATATAAAATGGTTTTTAATAAAAGGGAGAAATGATGAAATTGATTCTATTAGGATAGAATCAAAAATCAAAATTTATAATGATACTTTTAAGATTAATTTGCATCAGGATAAGACAGGACAAAATACGATAGAATTAAAATCAAAAAATGTTTATATTTTAGCTTATAAAATAATTGAAAGCTATAAATAAGCGCTTTTTAGAGGTTATAAAATATAAAAAGAAATAATAGTTTAAGAAAATTATCAATGGATAGTAAGTGCTTTATTAAAGAATAACTTTGTCAGATTTAATCTGTAAATATCTGTCAGTTCCCACTCTCAAAGATGAGTAATTATAAAAACTACAACTCTAAGAGTTGTAGTTTTCTTTTAAAACCAAACCATTTGAACTCTAACCTAAAATCATATTTTTGACAAAACCAACAACCATGAAAAAAACGAGTCCACTTATTCCTTTGTTCAAACAGTTTATAAGAGAAACTGAAACAGGTAAACGACTCAAGAAAAATGGTGAAAAAATAAAACCAAGTTCGATACAAAATTATCAATATGTACTGAATAATTTGATTCAGTTTTCGAGTGATGCTAAGTTTGAATTGCGTATTTGTGATGCTTCAAAATTGGATAAACGAGAACTAACATCAGAGAAAAGTTATTGGAAAAAATTCTATCAAAAATTCACTGAATTTCTATATAAAAAAGGCTGTCACGATAATTATGTGGGAGCGAATATTAAAGTGATTCGGGTATTTTTTAATTATCTTAAAAATGATAAAGATTTGCAAACAGGCGATTTTCAGCGTTTGTTTTATGTTCGAAAAGAAGAAATAGAAATCTTTGTACTCTCACCAGAACAGCTTAAATTTTTGATTCATGATAAAGAATTTGAGCAAACTCTTATTCCGAGTTACAAACGCATCAAAGATATTTTTGTTTTTGGATGCACAACTGGACTACGGTACTCTGATATCTTTTTATTGACCAATAAAAACTTCGAGAAAATTGATGGTGAATGGTATTTAAAGCTTAAATCGAAGAAAACCAAAACCTTTAGTTTTATTAAGCTGTCGGCTTATGCTATTACCATTTTTCAGCGATATTCTACTTCTAATAATAAAGCAACTCTTTTTGGTAACACCAGCTTGTTTAATTTCAATAAAAGCTTAAAACAAATAGGAGAACTTGCTGGATTTACTTCGCCAATAGAAATTTCAAGAGAAAAGCAAGGCAAAACGCAACGCTTAGTTAAAAAGACAGATACTGTAAAAAATCGCTTTTGTGACAAAATGAGTTCACACATGATGCGAAGAACTGCTATTACCACTTTATTGATTTTAGGAATGCCAGAACATTTAGTCCGCAAAATTAGTGGACATAGTCACGCAAGTACTTCTTTTAATCGATATGTGCATTACGCACAGGCTTATATGGATAAGGAAATTGAAAAAGTGCATAGTAAGTTGGAGCATTATTAAAGGCAAATTCATAATTAATTAATTCATAACGAAATCGATATTTTCATAAAAAAAGTCCCATAATTAAATGGGACTTTTTAAAATACAATCTAACTAAACAATTTATAAGATAGCTTTTTTAATTATTGTTTTACCATTTTGTAAAGTTACTTTAACTACTACCATTTGATTATTAAAAATCAATGTAGGTGTAGAAAATTCATTTGTATTAACTTGTTCTTTCTCATAAATAAGTTTTCCGTTTAAATCAAAAACAAAAACATTATCTATAATTTCTTCAAAAGTGTTAACCTTTATTTGATTATTTTCTGCAGAAACTAGTACTTCATTTTCTAATCCAATCGCATCAGAAGCAGTATTTTTTGCTGTTTTATTTGTTTTGTTAGACGCATAATGTATAACAAAACGATTGTCATACGTACCCAGAAAGGAAACAAAATTATAAGCCCCATCTTTTAGGTTATGAAAGACTTTAAGTTTTTTATCTTCAAGATAAATTGCTTGATCCGTAAATAAACCATCAGCACTATCCAGTGCTATTGTGAAATATCCTCCTAAAAGAGAGCGATAACCTAATGGTACAACATCTGCGTTATCGAATGGAAGAGCACGTCCTTGAATAGTCAATTTATCATTTTGATTAAGACTATAAAAACTAGTATAAGAATTTCCACTCCAATCACGTGCATCAAAACGATTGTCATAATTATTGGTAGCTCCGTCAGCATAACCTATAAGAATTTGTTCAAAAGCGCCTAATGGGTTTGTTAAATTCAGCCAAAAACGATGCTTTTCTGTAGAAGCTGTTTTTCCTAGTTTCAGAAATTGCTTATTTTCTCCTTCTACACGCATGTTATTGTCAAAAACGACTGTTCCCGAAGCGATGCTTTCTGTCATAAAAGATTGGCCAGCTGCAATTTTTCCTGTAGGCTTTATGTTATTAACCCCTCCTGAAGTTTCTCCCGCTGCAGAAGCTGCAACACCTCCTAAAGCATTATAACAGGCATAATCATCTAATAAATACTTTAAGAATTGAGGCGACGTATTATTTCTCCAAAAATATATAGTACCTCCTAAGACACTACTGTTTGCACTTAAAAAAGCATCTGCATCTATTGCAGACGGATATGGATTACCAATTAAGTTTTTACTGCCACTATTTTCAACTATAAATTCATAGCGTCCATTGTTAGGAATACCCATAAATTGAACTGGCTGTGAATAAGGAAAACTTACAATTTCACCATTTGACCATTTTCCACCTTTTGGAGCGGCAATAATATAACCTTTTGCAACTGTCATAAAAGCTGATCCTTGCTCAGGTACCCAATTATTATTGTACAGGCTAAAATATTTGTTAGATAAAGTATTTGGTGATAATACATTAAGTTTTTGTTCTGCAACGGGAGAAGACCAATAAGTATAATCAGCATTTTTCATTGGTGCAGAAATACGTTTGTAAATGATATTCCCAATATTTACTGCTTCATTGATCTGAACTAAACTTGCATTGTTTTCAAATGTTAAAGAACCTTGATCTTTTACAGTAAGACCATTTTGTAATTTTAGGGTTACGCCACTTGGTACTGTAATTTTTGAAGTTGCATTAATTTGGCAAGAACAAGCGCTTATGTCTGCTGATAAAGTATAATTTACATTATCAAAAATTACATTTTTATTGCTGTCAGGAAGACCGTTCGACCACTCTCCATTATATATTGTGGTTGATGAAGAAACTTTTATGACATTCGAGTTTGGACTGGCAACAGAATTATACATTGCTCTTAATCGTACATAGTAGTTAGTTCCCGTTAAACCCATTATCTCTTCTGAATTATAACCTGAAACTTCTCTATCCAGCAACTCCGGAATTATATTGGTAAATTCTTCATCTGTCGCTACATCATATCTATATGAACTAGCATTCGGAATAGCCTCCCAATTAAGAACAAAAGATGCTTGATTACATGTCATTTCTGGCACTTCAGCTAATACTGGAGTTTGTATTGTATTTGGAATATAGTGTATTACAAAACGATCATCAAATGTTCCTTTCAAGGTACTAAATTCGTATCCTCCATTTTTTAAATTAAAATAGGTATTTGTTTTTTTGTCTTCCAAATAAATTGCTTTATTAACGAATTTGCCATCCAATTTACTAATATCTATAGAAAAAACACCATCGATTGTTGAACTGTAACCTAGTATAATACTATCAGTATCTTCTAATGGTAAAGCACGACCTTGTATTAATAAATTTGTTGTTTGGGTTTTACTGTAAAAATTAATAAAAGTGTTCCCATTAAGAGCATCGCCATCAAAACGATTGTCATATTCATTTGTTGCTCCTGGCAAATATCCAATCAAAATTTGTTTAAAAGCACCTGTTTTATTTGTAAGATTCAACCAAAAACGATGTTTTTCAATAGCCGTTTTATTGTTTTTTGTTTGTTTAAAAAACTGCCCATTATTTCCATCAGGTCTCATACCGTTGTTAAAAGTAATTGTTCCGGCTGCTGTTGAGGCGATCATAAAAGATTGTCCTGCTGCTATCTTCCCAGTTGGTTCACTATTGTTTATTCCGGAATTAATGGCAGGTCTGGTCGCAATACCGCCGACACCATTATATGCTGCATAATCATCTGACGTATATTTATTATTAGTAATTACCGTGTTGTGCGTCCATAAATAAATCGTACCGCTTAAAATACTGCTGTTATCTGCCATGAATTGATCTGCGTCAAGCGCAGATGGATACGGATTACCAACTAGACGATATTTATCTGCGGGTACCGTTTCGCCATTAATATTTCCATTATTTGGAACCCCAATAAACTTAACTTGCTGTGAATAAGGAAAACTTACAACCTCTCCATTAGGCCATGTTCCATCTTTTGGTGTACGAATAATATAACCAATGCCAGGCTCCATTACAGCAGTTCCATTATAAAGTGTAACCCACCCGTTTGGACCATAGCTGAAATATTTGTCACCAAGGGTATTTGGAGATATATTATAAAGAGTTTGATTAGAAACAGGAGACGACCAGTAAGTGTAATCAAAATTTTTCATTGGAGCTGTTATACGTTTGTAAGTAACATTACCAGAATTCGGAACATTATTAATTTGTATTAAACTCGCGTTATTTTCAAAAGTTAGGCTTCCTGCAGGATTTACTGTTAACCCATTTTCTATTTTCAAGTCAATACCTGATTGAACAACTACATTTGCTCCGGCATTCACCTGACATGAACAAGCGTTTGTATTAGTTGCGATATTGAAATCACTATTAAAAATAACATTTTTATTGATATCAGGAAGCCCGTCAGACCATACCCCATTATAGGCAGTAGTATGTGTAAAAACTGTTGAGACGTTTGAATTAGAACTTATAAAGCAATCAGATACTGCACGTAGTCTTACATAATAAGTGCCAGCGGGATTAATTCCGGTAATAGTTTCTGAAGTAACATTTCCTAAAAGTTTATTTTCGTATCCTGAAACAAAATTAGTAAAATTACTATCTGTAGCCACATCGATTCTATATCCCGTAGCATCTGGAACAGCTGTCCAGTCTTGTACAAATGAGTCTTTACTGCAAGGTAAAGGTGCATATTCTAATACAGGTATATTAATGCTTGTTGGTTGCGGATTGATAGTTACTTTATAATTTACAATACATCCGGCGCTATTTGTTATTTTAAATTCGTTAACTCCAATTGGGAGAGATAATGTAAATGTAGATGTTGAGCCACTTGCTAAAAGCTGATCATTACTTATTTTCTTTATAGTCCAAGTAGTAACTGGGAGTGATGATATGGATACACTGCCTGTTGCAACTAAACACGTAGATTGCGTAATTTGCTCTAGTATTGGATCAAATATTGTGACAGTAGCATTATTTGTTGTTATGCCAGCAGATAAACCAGTACTATTTTGAACTACTGAAATAAGTGTATAGGTTGACGTTTTGTTTTGAGTAACAGTAATTGGGCTGCCACTTATGTAATTTAAAACTGTAACATCACCTTTCGGTCCACGGAACTTTAGAGTATACGTACCACTTCCCCCTAAAACAGTAATTTTAATTCTAGCAGAAATGTCTGCACCTGTTGGTGATTTACAAAAAGCAGCTGTACCTGAATTTGCAATATCGGCTGTAAGTGCAAAAGCGGGAGATTTTTTTTCCGTTATACTAACATGTTTATTAGTATAATTTGGAATTAATTTAGAATTTTCAGCAGCAGATGTCGGAGTAAGCGAACCAAAAACGAACAATAGTATTGTTGCATATTTGAATTGTTCAAGACTATAAATTCTTTGATTAAAAGGCGTTTTTAATTCTTCTAAAGACCGCCTATATTTAGTTTTGTTTAAAAGAAATAGAAAATAAGCGAGTAGTTTTTTTTTCATAATTGTAACTGTTAAGGGGTATTAAAAAGTATGTAATGTTGATTTTATTTGTAAAGGATCTTTCATTTAAGCGTTTCATTTTTATATATCTTACTAATGTACTTTTGTGGATAGATAATAAAAATAGGTTAAAAAAATTGCGCAAAGTCAGATTAAATTTGCGCAATTTTCATATGAAAATCTTTTAAATAGCTATGACATAAATTAAAAGATATATGCCAACATTTGCGATTAACAAAAGCTATAGTAATTTAATATTGTATAATTAATTTGCTGTTTTCTTTTAAGGCATACCAAAATAAAATAAATAAGATTATACAAAAAATCAAAGAAATAAACCTTAGATACTTTTTAAATACATTATCCGAAATCTTGTAGGTTATTGTAAATAAGTATAAAATAAAACCAATAAAGATTAAAACAGAAGTACTAAAAAACATGAAAATCTTAGCTTCTCCAATACTAATTTCTTTTAATTGAGATATTTCCTCCATTGTATAGAAGATAAAAAAGAAAAACCAAATCCAATATGATAAATGCAATATTATATGTTTTAGCTTAGGTTCCATATTTTTTTATTGAACTGTAATTAAATATTTTGTAACTGGAACAGTATCACCATTTTGATTTAAATCATTGGTTTTAAACTCCTTATAATCGTATTTGACTCCTGTGTCTCTAAGAAATCCAGCCCACAAAACCGCTTGTTGTTTGCTTTCAAAAGAAACTATTTTAACATTTAGACCTTTCATTTCACTGTAATTTTTAAGGAGAGAAATATTATTTTCTTTCGAAATACCGTTTTTTTGAACGTAATCAAAAATAACACTGTCATATCCAATACTACGACCTTGTGCTTCACTTGTAGCCCTATCTAAATCATCAACATAACTTAAGTATTCTTTAGGTCTAAGATGAATGTTGTCTACTTTTGTGGCTCCAAAAGTCCAGTCGTACCACTTCATAACTAAAGCATGTTGACCAGTCCTACCTGTCTCTTTTCCATAGTTCATTCTTACACCATCCTCATTAACAAAGCTATGTGCCCAAGAATCCCCTAAAGTATGGTAAGCAGTTAAGTTACCCGAAATTATTTGCTCAAAAGAAAACTGTCTTGAAATATTTTGTTCGCCACCATGTAATGCATGACCAAATTGTTGAGCTCCTCCGCTTATCACATTACATCCCCCATCTAGCCAAGTACCTGCACCAAATCTTATTGCAAGTTCACTTTTTCCATTGGTTTGACTCATTTTATAATTATCATGAACGTGATGGTCTAAAGATTCAGCGGCTTTAGCAAGACTCAAAGCGTATTCATAACTTAAACCTTTTGATATACCATAAGCCAAAACAGTCCAAAAATGCCCATCTTCTTCCCAGTTACCATCTGAATCTTTATATCTCATAGGATTGTCAAATCCAAATCTGTAAGGTGACCAATCTGGAGCTTTCATCCTCATTTTATCAACAGCAAACCATCTTCCAACTCTAGAATCATACATTCTGGCTCCAAAATCGTAGCTATTTCCTTCACCTTTTAATTCATTATCTTTCTCCATTCCATTAAACCCATAACGGTACGAGTCCGAGCTTCCGTGACGGTTTGGTACT
>NZ_JADKPU010000014.1:0-11099 GCF_015350695.1 Flavobacterium sp. MR2016-29 | reverse complement strand
TGAATTAATATTAGATGCAGTATTGGTTTGCATTAAGCTTGAACTGTTTTCGAATGTTAGTGATCCTCCAGACAACACTGTTACCGCGTTAACAATATTTAAAGTACGGCCAGAAGGAACGTTAAGACTGCCGCTTGAGTTGATGGTACAAGAACAAGCATCTAGGTCTGCTGCTAATGTATATGCTCCTGTAAAAACAACACTTTTTGTTGCAGTCGGAATTCCGTTAGACCATGCGGAGCCGTTCCATGTTGTAGATGCCTGATTTTTAATTTCTACTGTTGCTGTCGGTGGCGATTTACATCCAGTGCTATTAGTTACCCTAAAGGTATATGTGCCAACCGGAATATTTGAAATTGTTGCTGTTGCTCCTGTGCCAGTTTCAGTTACATTATCAGGACTTCTTTGTAATGTCCAAGTTCCTGTTGCAGGCAAATCATTCAAAACTACACTTCCAAAAGCATTTACACATGAAATATCTGTTATAGTTCCAATAGTAGGTGCTGTTAATAAAATTGTTGTTGCTCCTGCAATGTCTTCAACAGTATTTAACGAGGGATCTGTTCCTGTAACTTTAGCTGTATTTACGACTTTACCGGCATCAACATCTGTAGAGGTAATGGTATAAGTTCCGCTTAATGTGGTAGTCGCTCCAGGCGCAAGTGATGCAATTGAATTTCCCGAGATTACCAATCCCGGCATGGGATCTGTTACGTGAATATCAGTTATTGGGACTTCTCCAGTATTAGTTATTTCGAAAGCGTAATTTATCACATCGCCTTGTTTTCCACAGTTTGACAGGGTTGCTTTTTTGATTAATTTTAATTCTGCAATCTTTAAGGATTTAGTATTAAAAGCGATAAAAGCACAATCTGAACTTCCTGAAAAATTAATCACAAAACGATCTACTTGCGAAGAATTAGCAGATGTTAGGTTAAATTCGCTTAATTCGATACCTAATATTCTAAGATCTCTGGTAGAAGCTGGTGAAAAAGGATTAGCTCCTCCATCTGCTTTAAATAAGTCCAGACTATATGTGCCGACAGCAGAAACAGTGTTGAAATTTATTGAAACTTCTGTTCCAACTGTATTTCCTGCAGCATCTACAAACTTAAATGTGTCTAATGCTCCTCCTGGATCAGCTACCTGTGTTACAATTAGATCTGGAAAGCCATCGCCAATACCTAAAAGATTTAAATTGTTTGTTCCAATTTTAAATTCGGCTGTACCTGCTTTTATATTTGCAACACCAGTTCCAAGTGCTAATCCGTTAATACCATCTGTTAATCTTGAAGCAAGTTCAGCACCTGTCGGAAGTGTTCCGGCCAGTACCGGTCTTATTGAAGCAGTACTAGCGGATTCATCTATCATTGAACCTTGCAAAATATAAGTACTGTTGTTCTGACCTAAAGTCTGAATTTTTAAAGCTCTAAATTTCTGTGTGCTGTAGCCAATAGCGTGTGCATCAAGTATGGTATTATTAACACCTGTTGAATACGTAACGTTATTCCACGTAAAGGCTAATAAGTTGTTTTCTCTATCTGGTCGGTTTCCCGCACCAGTCGGGGCATTCGATGTCCAATATCCATTCCAGTCGGTATAGATTCTTGTAACAGGAAATATTGCGGTCTGCCCTGCCATTTTGAAAGAAAACAAAAAGACAAGCAAGCTTAATTTTTTTAAAAATAAAAATTGATCTGGCAAAAATGTTTTTGGGGACATACAATTTTGTTGGTTTAGATTTGGGTTTTTAGTTAATGTTTATGTGCTTCATTTTAACTGATTATTTTAAAACTTAGCTATTTGTTTTATGATTTATAGCTTAATTATGACTAACATATTACACACAAAAATCCGGCAACTCACGTTGTCGGATTTTTATTACTTCTTATTTTGATGCGATTAATTGAAAATGATTTTTTTACTTTCTATATAGCTATTATCTAAAATTATTTTTACAATTAATACTTGATTACTGGATTGTAGGTTTGAAATTTGAAATTCAGTTTGATCAATTTTACTTTTATTGAAAAGAAGTCTTCCTGAAATATCATAAACATTAATCTCTTTTATATTTTCTTTAGAAGACAGCACCTTGATGATTTTATCTTTTACAGAAACAAGAATACCATTTTCGATATTTTCAAAATCACCTGTTCCTAATGTTTTACTTGTGTAACGAAGCACAAAACGATCTGCAAAAGTTCCTGCTGCTGTTTTAAACGTATAATTTCCTGCACGCAAATCGTTAATGGTTCCAGTTGTTTTATCTTCTAGATAAATTGGCTGAGTGCTCAAGCTTCCGTCTGCTTGATCTATAGAAATAGTAAATTCTCCTTCAACTGTTGTACGATATCCTAGTGGCACTAAATCTGTATCTGCAAAAGGAAGTGCTCGTCCTTGAATTACAAGTTTATTGGTATTGTTTATACTATAAAAGTCAATATATTTATTACCATCAAAAGTTAATCCGTCGTACATGTCTTCATACTCATTTGTAGCACCTTCGATATAACCAACCATCATTTGCTTAAAAGCACCTTCTTCATTAGTCATATTTAGCCATACACGATTTTTTTCGAGAGCAGTTGTTTTTGAGGTCGTACTTGGCTTGAAAAATTGTGTATTACGATTATCGCCCTTTCGCATTAAATTAGTAAAACTAATTGTACCTGGAGCTTTAGATCCAACAAAAAAGGATTGCCCTGTACCAATATAACCGCTTGGTACATTTGTATTATTTCCTGTTGCGTTAGTTCCTGAAGTTGCAGCTTTCGTTCCTGTGCCTCCACTTAAATTGTAAGTAGCATAATCATCTGAATTATATTTATAATTTGGACCAAGAACTACCGGAGTATTATGAGTCCAGAAATAAAGCGTTCCTACTAGAAAGTTATTACCCATAATAAAGGCATCAGCATCTAATGCAGATGGGTAAGGATTTCCAACTAAATAATATTTACTTGCAACTGCCGTTTCTCCCGAAATGTTTCCGTTATTAGGCGTACCAATAAAAGTTGCAGAAAATGCAGTTCTTGCCGTGTTAGAATACGTTTCAGGCCCGCGAATAATATATCCCTTACCAGGTATCATGATATTAGTACTAGGATTAGCTAACCATTTTGTAGTTTCCCAGCTCAAATATTTATCACTGGCTGTTAAAGGAGAAATATTATATAAATTTTGTCCTTTTACAGGAGACGACCAATACACATAATCGGCTTGGCGGATAGGTGTACTTGTACGCTGATAATTAATAACACCAGTATTAATATTCGGATCGGTACTAGTCTGCAATAAATTAGCACTGTCTTCAAAAGTTAAATTACCCGTCGAAGCCGGAGATGAAGATGATAAAACCGTAACAGCATTCGTAACATTTAATGTGTTTTTACTTTGAACCGTTAGAGATGCTTTATCATTTACAGTAATTGTGTAGGCATAGAAATTGCCTGCTGTTCCTGAAATAACTGGACTATTTGTAACACCTGCAGGTATAACAACACAATCTGATGAAGTTGGAACGCCTGATGGAGTCCAGTTTGCATCAACACTCCAGTTGCTGCTAGCTGAGCCGTTCCAAGTTTTAGATGTTGCTGGTTGAACTTGTAACTGAGTTGCCATTGTTGAAATACAGCCAGAACTGTTTTTTGCAGTTACTGTATAAGAACCAACAGCAACAGAGCTGAAAACACCCGAAGTAAAATAATCTGTTCCGTTAATACTGTAAGTGATGCCAGTACCGGTTGGCGCAGTAACTGTAATAGTTCCTGTAGATGATGCACAATTAGGCTGTGAAGTTACAGTTGCAACTGGTGCCGAAGGAAAAGCATTTGTAATGAAGGCTCCTGAAACTGCACTTGTAACCTGGCCACAATTACCTCTTACAATACAATAGTAATATAATGTTCCTATTGTTGCTGATGAGGGTGTATATGTATTTGTTTGCGCAGCAGTTCCCAAAGAAGTTCCTCCTGAGTTGCTGTTTACATTATTGCTGTACCATTGATATTGAAGATTAGTTCCTGTTGCAATTACTGAAATTGCTGAAAAGGCAACATTTTGACATCTTGATTGAGTTGCTGTTGATTGTGATGTAATTACAGTTGGCGCATCTACATCTACTCTTGTTTCGATAGAATATTGTTCAGCACAGCTTCCGTTTTTAGCTACAGCTCTATATGTTCTTAGAGCTGTCAAAGTTCCGGTTGGAGAAATGCTCGTTTGCCCAGCCGTTCCAGGAATAGCAACCCACGTGTTAGCTCCATTTGAAGGATCATCTGTATATTCCCATCTTATAATTTTACTTGGGTCTGAATATACAACGTCTGCAGGACCATTAAAATTATACACAGTCATCGTTGGAGTAGCATCTCCAGGACAAATATGTTTTCCTCCTTTTGATCTTCCTCTATCAGTAACAATTGTTGATACTGTTACAGCATTTGATGTTACAGCAGGAGAACAAGTACCAGTTATTTCCACTGTATAACTGCCTTCTTCGGCTGCAGTAGTATTTGTTATAGTTAATGTATTTGAGCCTTGCCCACTGTAAACCCCTCCGTTATTAATAGTTGTTGTACCTTTTTTCCAAACATATGTTAATCCAGTTCCAGTTGCAGTAACTGAAATTGTTTGCGTACCGCTTCCTGGACATGTTGGAGTTGGCGCTGTTGGCTGAGTAGTTATTGCTGGTGCAGCATTTACTGTTACAGCTACAACACTTGATGTCACTGCTGGAGTACAAGCACCAGTAATTTCTACAGTATAATTTCCTTGGTCAGCTGTTGTTGGATTTGTTAGTGTCAATGTTGCTGTGCCTTGACCACTAAAAACACCTCCATTTGTTACAGCTGTTCCAGCTTTTTTCCAAGTATAAGCTATTGTTGTTCCAGTAGCAGTAACTGAAATAGTTTGTATACCACTTCCAGAGCAGGTTGCTGTTGGAGCAGTTGGCTGAGTAGTTATTGCAGGAGGTGTACAACTGAATATTTCATCAGCACCCATGTAAGGTTTTGTTCTTGTTTGTCCATCTATATCTGTTGTGATTCCTGAAATTGCAATACCTGTTAAATTCTCATTGTTTACATTTCCTGATACTAAATGAAAATCTGAAGTACTTGTAAAAGTAGGTGCAATATTTAAAGATTCTTGATCTTTTCCGGTTAGTGTTCTCCAATTTGCTATTGTTGCAGCGTCAGAACTTCCTAAATGCCCAATAAGACCTCCAGTACTTGTTATGTAATCATTTCTGTTTATTGCAGAAAATATAGCATTGCTGCCAGGTATTGAATAAACTGCATACTTTAGACCTGATCCTGTTTGAGAATTATAAAAGATATTATTTCTAACATCTAAATTACTTGCACTATTAATAAATAAGGCCGCACAAAGTACATTTTGATTTACATTAAGAACGACTGTATTAAAAAATAAATTCACTTTATTTCCGCCAGCTATATATATTCCGTGTCCAGCATTATTATAATCGAAAGCGTTATTACCAGAGGAAGCAATATTTGTAATAAAATTATTGTAAATATTTAAATTAGAAGTTATGCTCGAATCGATATTGATGTGGATACCACTCGCTAATGATGCACTTCTTATACCTGAAATTTTATTCTGAGCAATCGTACAATTGAGACTTTTATTGTATAAACTAATTCCACTTATAAAAGTAGCAGTTGAGGACATTGAAACACCTGCAATAGTGTTTCCAGTAACAATCGTATTTTGAGTATTCGAAAGTTTAATCGCATTAACAACAATATAATCTATTGAAGAGCCAAAAGTATTTTTATCAATTGTCAGATTTTGATTGTATGCTGAGGATCCAGTACCACCTAGAACCCAAATTCCAAATTTCATTTTTGTAAAAACATTGTTTGAAATATTGTTGTTTGAATTTGAAGTAGTTTCAGCAGTTTGCATGTTAGTGGTTTCACTAAATACTATTCCAGCAGATGTTGCAGTTGTTGCATCTGTACTCGAACCTACAAATTGAATATTTTTTATTGTATTATTTGTTGCGCCATTTCCGGTTTTATTGGCAAGCCACAAAATTGCAGAATGCACTTGGTTGTAATTGTTATAATTTGACAAAGAGGTATTTGTAATTATTAGATTACTAGACGTTGTGTTATTGTTGCTTCCGTCTATTGTTACATAGTCTGTGGCATCTAACTTAATTAACGGTGAAGTACTAGAGTTCCCCATATTACCGGTAATTGTAATATTTTTTGCAGTGTTTGGCTTAATAGTCAAAGTGTTAGTTGCACTTAAACCAGCAAATTGATTGATAACAATAGTTGAAGAAACAGTTTGATTTTCATCTATTAACAAAGTCACAGGACCGCTTATACCGTTATTGTTGTTAAGACTGGTAATTGCACTTGCTAAACTCTTAAAAGGATTTGGCTGTGAAGAATTTATAATATAGCTGCCCGGCGCTAACTGGCTAAATCCAAAAAAGGGCAACAATAAAAATAAAAAATTCAAAAGTAATTTTTTAATCATAATTAAATCGTGGCATTTAATTTTAAAAAGTGTTTTTTTATTCTGTCTTAAAAGCACGCACCATTTTTTGAATTTATAAAATTCAAAAACTAACACTTGAGAGAAGCCAAATAGTCATGTTAAATGTTTTCTATCAAGTTGTTATGCTGGCATAGGACTTTGACCCGACAAAGATAGATACATCTACGAGTTAGTAATAATGATGGTTTTTATAAAGGCCGAATAATCGATGAAGTGTTGAATTAATCGATAAACTACATGGCTAAATTTGTTATTTTATGTTATTTCCTATAAATTAACAATTTAAAATATAAGAAAATTCATAAAATAAGATGTAAAAACAATTACTTTTTAAATTTATAATTCAAAAAACGCGAGTTAGATTGAAAAATTCGTAAAAATGTAACATTTTTTAGAGCGAGGATTTTCTGATAAATAACGCTTCTTTTTTTAAGAAATTAGATATCAGGTATTTGCAAAAAAAAACTAATTGAGTTCCAATTCTTTTGCTTTATCATAAACTAAATTACTTTCATATCCACGACGAAGAAGATAATCGCAAAACTTTTTTCTTTTTTTGAGAACGTTTTTTTCATTTATGCTTTCCCAATATCTTTCAGAAAGATTATTGAAGTTTGTTTCGTATTCCTCAGGCGAAATCTCCTTAAGAGCAAGAGTAATATTTGTAGAAGAAATATGTCTTGCCTTGAGCTCATTTGTAATTCTAATTTTTCCCCAAAACTTGATTCGATGCTTGCCCCTTGCGAAACTACAGGCAAACCGAGTTTCATTTAAAAAATTTCCTTCAATAAGCTGAACTACAATATTATTGATTTCGTCAGAAGTCATTTTTAGGCTGTACAATTTTGAAATTACTTCATCGTGACAACGCTCTTGATAAGCACAAAAGTGTTCTAATTTCTGTAAAGCTTCTTTTTGAGTGCAAATTGAATCCATGAGTTTTTTCTTTCTTTTTAACTATAAGTGGCACAAATAATCAATTTTGTGTTAAATTTCGTACTGATTTTTTACAAATTCTCAAAAAGAAAATAGCTAAAATGTTGTGCATGTGCTGAATTATAATATTTTTGTACGATAATATTATGAGTTTTATTCTGTTTGAAAAACAGGATATTAACTTTTATTTTTAAGTTTAAAAAGCCAAAATTAAAGTATTGTATCAAAAATTTAGCACTATTTTATTTTCTTTTTAAGCCAAAAACAAATTTAATACCACGCCTATGACCCGAAAACTACTTTTATTCGTTCGTTCTTTATTTTTAAAAACTTTTAATTCTTCTGAAGAAAGATCTTTTACTCCTAGTTTAAGGTTGATTTGTTTGGGGATGTTTTTTGTTGTTTCGTATATAAATGCAGCAACAATTACTAGTACTGCAAATGGAGGTAATTGGAATAATAATGCAACTTGGGTCGGCGGTGTACAACCAGCACCTGGAGATAATGTTATTATTGCTACAACAGGAACTAATGTTGTAGATACAAATGGATCTCGAATCTGTGCTGGGATAACAATAACGGGAAGATTGCAAATGAGTACTGGAGATGTTTTAACCGTAAACGGTAATGTAAGTGGAACAGGTCGCTGGATTACAGGAGGCGGAGTAATGACTATTTCTCTAACCGGAAATTGGTCTTTTAATGGTACATCATCAGGAAGTGGAGCCACGGTAATATTTAATGGAACTGGAAATCAAACATTAACAGGTAATATAAGTTCTTCTGATATAGGAACGCTTGTGGTTAATAAAACTAGTGGTTCAGTTATTATGGGGAATTTAATAAAAATTGCAACTTTTACTAATACCGCTGGTATTTTTGATGCAAGCACTTATTTACTTACAGTTTCTGGAACAACTACACTTACGGCTGGGACCCTTAGAGCTGGTGCTTTAACCTGGGGAGGGAATTATAGTTTTACACAAAACCCACCTGTTGGTTTTACAATTGATTATTATAACGCAACACCAACAATTAATGGTGCAATAACATATCAAAATCTGATTTTTTCAGGAACTGGTACAACTGCTAATCCAAGCGCTGATATAATAATCCAAGGGAATTTAGTTAATGCAAGTTCAGGGATACTTAATTTTAGTGCTAGGAATATAACAATAAATGGAACAGCAACCCAATCTATCGCTGGTTTTTCTACAACAGGAAATGTTTCTGTGACTAAAACAGGAGGAATGGCTACGTTAGCAAGTGCAGTAACAGCAGGTAATCTTAGTGTTGCATCAGGTCCTTATCTTAATTTGGGAACAACTTCGCTTATACACTCTGTTAATGGTACGCTAACTTTAGGTGCAACTACAGCTTCATCTGGATCTTGGGGAGGTACAACTTCAGGAGCAACTAATATTAACAGTACTTATTTTGCATCTGCTCTCGGAAAAATTAATGTTAGTTGTTTGAATTTTACAAAAGTAGTTCCAATTACTAGTGTAATATTGAATACTTTGAATAAAACAACTTCATCTCCTAGCACTATCGCATATGAAGATTTTACATCAGATACACCAACAAAGTTAATAGCTGGTCAAAGTTATTATTTAAGTGTAAAAGGAAATACAGACGATGGAAGTGGCTCAAATTTAGATGTGAATTATTACTATACTGCGTATTTTGATTGGAATAATAATGGAACATTTGATACGGGAGAAAATTACACTGTAGGTACAATTAGAAATTCTACAGGATCAGATGGAAAAGTAGCATCTGTTTATATCACGATTCCTGTAGCAACAGCTGCGGCTAATATAAAAATGCGTGTGTTAGGAAGACTAGGTGGATATAGCTCAAGTTCATGTGTTACATCAAGTACAGGACAAGGTGAAGATTATACTGTTACAATTGATGCGCCTTGTTCAGGGAATCTTAATCCTGGCAATACGTTAACATCTGCAACATCAGTATGTCCTAGTGCTCCGTTTAACTTATCATTACAAAATACAATAACTGATGGTGCGACTTACAGCTGGGAAACATCTCCTGATAACACAGGATCAAGTGTTTGGACAAGTGCTGTACCTGCTCCAACAAATTTCTTTGGCCTTGAACAATTTAACGGAACAAATCCAGACGCAAATATTTATGGAGTTGCTACTATTACAGGTGGACAATTAGTTCTTACAACAACGACTAATAGTACATATGGAGCCTATGTTATTCAAAAAACTCCTGGTTCAAACATTAACGCATTCACTGTAAATTTTGATTATCAAATTCCTGCAGGAGGAGGAGGTGCAGATGGTTTTAGTTTAAGTTATGCTAACGATGTTCAAAATGATAATGCAGGTGGAGAAAGCGGTTCAGGTTCAGGAATAATTGTGCAGTTTGACACTTATGATAATGAAGGTGTCACTGCAGGAAGTCGCGTAAGGGTTCTATACGCAGGTTATACGTTGTATAATTCTGCAATCGATGCCCCAAGTTTAAGACCGACTACAGGAAACACACCAGTTGTTTTAAAAGTAGATGCTAATGGAAAATTAACTCTTATAATAAATAATGCAACAGTAGTTTCTAATCTAGCTTTGCCTGCAGCTTATTTGTCAGCAGTTAAGTCATCTTGGAGATTTAAATTTGCAGCTAGAACTGGAGGATCAAATGACAAACATATTATTGATAATTTATTAATAAGATATCTTGACGTGACAGCTTCGGGTCCAACATACACAACTTCACAAACGGCGAAAACATATTATCGCGTTAAGATTACTTGTGGAAGCAGTACTTTTTATTCAAATCCTGTCTTAGTAGATATGACTTCTTCGACAATCACCAATATGACAGCATCGTCTTGTCATAACGTCGCTTTTACAGTAACTCCAGTAGATGGAACTAATGGAACAGTTAAATCTGGAACTACATATAGCTGGCCAATACCAACAATGGCTTCAGGTATCACAGGAGGGGCAGCAAGTTCTGGTTCCCCAACAAGTATAACAGGAACATTGCAAAATTCGACAGCAGGTGCATTAACAGCTATATATACTGTTACTCCAACTACAGCTGGTTGTGTTGGACCCACATTTACTCTAACAATTACAGTAAATAAAACTGCCACAACACCAACTCTGGGAACTATAACACAGCCAACTTGTACAACATCAACAGGAAGCATTGCCTTAAGTGGTTTGCCAGCTTCTGGAACTTTACTTCAAGATAATGGAACAGTAGTTACAAATATCACAATCACGGGACCTACAATGACTATTTCAGGATTATCACCTGCAACTTATAAATTTGCAGCAAACAATGGTTGCGTTTCAGCTTACACATCTTCAGTAACCATAGGAGCAGCGAATATCTGGAATGGTACGACATGGTCGTACGGAGCTGATCCAACAATAAATGATGCGGTTGATTTTAGAGGAAACTTTACTCTAGATCAAGATGTTAATGCTTGTTCTTGTACCGTAAGCAATAGTGCAAATGTTGTGATTAAATCTAAAAGAACGTTAACAGTTACAAATGGAGTATTTGTGGTTTCGGGTACATTAACTTTTGAAGACAGCGCAAATTTAATGCAGACTACTACAAGTAATTCGTTGAATACT
>NZ_JADKPU010000013.1:0-83812 GCF_015350695.1 Flavobacterium sp. MR2016-29 | reverse complement strand
TTAGTAAAACTACTGCTTAAAGGTGCGCTATAAAAAGTACAATACCCGTTAGCATTGGCATAAGCAAGTCCGTCTGTATTGAATTTAGCCAGTCCATCGCTGTCAGCCTGTGCTTGTGAAACAGTTGACTGCACTGCACCATAAGCCTGACTGTAAGGAACACTTGAGCCCGAACCGCCCGAAGCACAGTTAGTTTTAGTAAAACTACTGCTTAAAGGTGCGCTGTAAAAAGTACAATACCCGTTAGCATTGGCATAAGCCAAACCATCTGCATTAAATTTAGCTAGACCATTGCTATCTGCTTCAGCTTGTGAATTATTTGAAAAAGCCGCTCCAGCAGATTGATTATAAATGACATTTGAACCATTACCACCGGGAGGGCAATTCATTTTGGCAAAAGAACCGCTTAAAGGAGCACTGTAAAAAGTACAGATTCCATTTGTATTCGCATAAGCTTTGCCATCTGCGTTAAATTTATCTAACCCGTGACTATCAGCATCATCCTGAGAAATTGTAGAAGTACAAGCTCCAGCAGGCTGGGTATAGCTTACACTGGAACCTGTTCCTCCTGATGTACAATTATCTTTTATAAATTGTCCGCTTCTTGCCACACTTTTATAAAGAAAAACACTGGTAGAAGTATTATCACTGCAGTCAACATGCTGTCCCTTATAATTATAGCAATATTTTTGAAGAACATTAAGATCCTTGTCTTTTACAAATTTTAATCGTCCAAATAAATCATATTCATAGTAAGAACAAATTCCTTTAGGATCGGTAACGCTCGTTACGCCTGAAAGCGGATTATACGTATAGATAGTAATAAAAGATCCATAAAATGAAGTCCGTAATGCATTCAAACCATTTCTTAATAGCTGTTCCGTGCAGTCACTTGACATACAGTTATCGTCATCCATATTTGAAAGGTTCTGCAGGCTTGTAATTGTTGATGATGGAATTAAACCATAAGAAGCATTTTCGATCTTGGCTATCGGCAGCGTCTTGTAGTAGCCCCAAATAATAGATACCGAAATTCCGCTTTCTTTAGTATACTGCAGGACATTTCCTTTTTCATCATACTGGTCATATGTAATTTTCTTTTCAAGTTTTCCTACATTCTGAATATCAGGAAAATCATTTGGGAATTTAGCCGAATAGATTTCTTTTGGTACTAATAAATTGCTAGTTGTAGGGTCTTTTGCAAAAACTGTCTTGCTTTTTGAAATAAGTGTACCGGCATTATATTGCTCAGTAACTATTGGTGCAGAAATTCGATTTGCAGCTTTCAATTCCGCCATCATAGGCTCGCTAATGAGATCATCAGGATAAGCATATTTAGTTTCGATAGTTTCTCCTTTAGAATTTTTTGTGGAATGAGAAGTTAACTGTGCATGTACTGAATTATCATACTTAAAATCTTCTTCCGTTTTCAACACTTTTCCATCAAAGTATTCTTCAGTTGTTTTTTTATCCATATAATACCATGCTGATATTAATTTAGAGCTTTTATATTGGTAGATGTTGTAACGGCTTAAACTACGTCTGTAAACACTAAGATCTATACTTCTTTTATGATATTCATTGGGAAATGTTGGATTGCTTAGATGAAAACCTGGTTCATAATGAGAAATATTAGATCCTATTGGAGTATCCAGAAAGCTATAAGAAAAAGTTGTTTTTCTTAAAATATCATTCGCATTAAATTCATTAATCTGAGACGGCAGGCCTCGTTTCCACCCATATGATATTTTTGAAAAATAGGTCTGATCACCATAGGCTAAATCATCATAAAAAGTAAAATATTTTTCAACTTTTATGTTATTAAGCGGATTGCTTATATCATTATTTTTTTCTGTCACTTTTTTATAAAAAATATGATATCCATTAAAACCAAATAAGTCTGAAGGTATTCTTGAATACTGAACAGCATAACTGATAAGTCCATAACCATTTATATTATCTTCAGAATTTGGATTGTACGCACGGAAATAAGAATATTCATCATAATAAAACGGCTTTTCATATAATATGCCAGATGATTGACCATCATCATTGTAATCAAAAGAACGATCACTAGTTATATTACCAGCATCGTTCGTTTTTATATTTTTAATACGCAATCCTCCAACTGATGGAATTTCGGAAACATTATTTGCAGCTGTTAAAAAAGTGATTGATACATATTTATTCTCATTTTCCATAGTATCATAACAGTTTAACACAAGTTTATACTTTTTACCCTTTTGCAGGGGATCACCCTTAAAAGGTTTAAAATTATTCCCTGTTGTACCTGTTAATTCAAAATTCACAAGATGATCTTGATCATCGTAAAGTTGAGCTATTGCGTAATTGGTTGTTGTTGCCTCACCAGAGCTGTAAAGATTAAAATTAACATAAGGAACGGTAATTGAGCTTTCAGGAACAGTAAATTCTGTTACGTGAGAAAGCAGCTCGCCTGAAAAATTATCATCATCATTCGCATAAGCAGAATAAGGTATCCAATCATACGAAGTATAATTGATAGCACAATCAGAACAAGTATTAAGTTCATAGTTAAATTGCACTTCTCCTTTTGTAGGGAGCATAATATTTCTTAAAATATTGGTTTTAGTTTTTTCTAAACTAGGCTCTTTTGTACTGCCTAAATCACTAAAAAGTGAATTCATTGTGTATCTTGTACAACTGTTGCTGTAATAACCCCAATGGTCTAAGCAGGCTGTATATCTTTGTACTGCCTCTTCATCATTGTATAAAAAAACATATGGATTTTCTCCCGTCTTTTGAAAACTTTTTAATTTTAATCTGTATCCCGAATCTTCATTTAACAATATACCTTCAAAAGTATTTGGGTCGTATTCGCTTTCATTAATGCCAAAATATCCATAATCAAAATGATAGGTCTGGATTTCATTTTTATATTTAATTTTAATGTCATCCAGTGTCTTCGGTGCTGTTGCCTGAACTGAACCTTTTATATCTTTTCTGTATTTGCTATTTAAAAATTCAATCTCATAATCCTGATTCACTTTAATTTTACTTAAAACTTTAGAAGTGATCTCCGAAGAGTATAATGTTACTTTCTCTCCTCCACCAAAAAACGAATGATAATATCTGGTATATTCTTTGTCATTAGCCAGATTATATTTTACTGTATCATAAATAAAATCTACCGTTTCATTATTAGGAGTTATGATCTTAGATAAGTAATAGGTATACGAATTATTTCTAGAAGTTCCGTTTAAATCTGGAAATTTCAAACACGTAGTTTCAGTAGAATTTATGTTTTCAACAACTACATCATAGATATATTTAACTCCGTCAACATCTGTAATTTCAAAAGTTCGGTTGATAAAAATAATTTTTTCCTTGCCAAAAGGAATCTGTTTTGTTTCAAAATTATTTCCAAAGAAAAATTTACCAGATTTATTAGGCGTTGAATAATAGAAAATATCAGGCTGCGTCTCCAAATTATAGTCATCAATTTGGCTAAACATATTATAATCAGTTCCTGCGCCCTTTATACTGTCCAATTGAGCTGTTGAATAAACTGGTACAGTCCAATATATATCCGAAGCTGGCATAGGAAGCTTAAAATCCCTGTTATTTGGCAAATTCCAGATAGGATTACCTGGACCAGGAACATCTATATCGTTTTGCTTCACTACATTTTGCGTAATTTTCCCTCCAACATTCAGCTCCCAGCCCAGTCCAGTATTACCTGCAACCTCTGAAGGTTTTAAACCCGAAGACTGATATGTCAAAGTTATTGGAATTACCAGATCTTTTAATTTTATAGTATGAACCGGAATTGAGTAATTAGTAACTCCTGTTGAATAATTAACTGGAACATCAACATATTTAATTAAGGAATTTGCCTCAGGTGTAGGTGGAAAATAATTTTCCTTAGCATTTTGAGACATAACTAAGATAAATTGGAACAAGAATATTGTAAGAAATATATTTTTCATTTTCTTAATTGACTGATTTTATAACTTTAACTGATTCAGTTTTAACATCGGTTTTGATGTTGATAATGTAGATTCCTTCAGAATACCGGCTTAAGTCTACCGGCACGGTTCTACTAGAAATCGAGAACTCTTGTAGAATCCGACCCGAAATATCAACCAGAGTAGCAGTTCCTTCCTTAAAGTCATAACCGATAATTACGTTTGTGTAAGTTTTTGCAGGATTAGGTATAGCTTCAATACTAGATTTGATTTTTTCGATCTTTGCTTTGTCTTTGAGTTTGACAACCCAAAAATCATTTCCTCCTATGTTTGAATTTTTATCTTTGGAAGAATTCGAGTTTGAAGTACCTGCCATTAAATAGCCTCCGTCTCTAGTTTCAATTAGCCGTCTGAGAATATCTTCGCCACTGCTTCCTACAGTTTTAGTCCAAAGTTCTTCGCCTTTTTCATCAATTTTTAAAGCGATATAATCATTTATTCCTTCTTTATCCTTTGCTACACCAGCCTTTTTTGCTACATCTCCAATTAAAGACTTTCGGGTTTCAGCTTGTGCATAACCTCCAATTAAATAAGTATGATCTTTGTTCTCAACAAGTGATGTTAAAATATCTACTTTTCCAAAATCATATGTTTTGCTCCACAAAATACCGCCATCTTGATCAAGTTTTAAAACCCAAAAATCTGTTCCGTTGCTTACAATTCCTCCTAAATGTGTAAGGGCATTTGTACTATTAGAATTACCTCCCAAAATATAACCACCCTCTGCTGTCTGATGAACAACATATGGTTGATCATCTCCATCTGAACCGTAGCTGTTCTGCCATTGAATTGTACCTGCATCATCAACTTTTATAACCCAGTAATCGCCTACACCTTTATTGCTTTCTGTTTTCTCCCCAGAGATGGGAGAATTGGAATATCCTGCTAATATATAGCCTCCATCTGTAGTCTGTTCCATACTTCGCAATAAATCAGTATATTTCCCTCCATATGTTTTTTGCCATTCTATAATACCTTTATTATCTAATTTAACAATCCAATAATCCATATTTCCTCTGCTCTTTTCAGATTTATTATATAAATCTGATTTTGCAGTAGCTGTGGACTTTCCATTCAAATTTGTATTAGAAACTACAGGAGGATTAGAGCTTGATGAACCTCCTAATATATAGCCTCCATCTTTGGTCTGAAAGGCACATAGTAATTCATCTTGTCCAGTACCTCCTATTGTACGTTGCCATTGCTCGTCGCCTGCAGCATTTAGCTTTATAACCCAAAAATCAGTAATCCCTTTACAGTCTTCTTTTTTTTGAAAACTATTCCCAGAGCTAGAGGTTCCTGCTAGTATAAATCCTCCATCTCTTGTGTTTTTGATACTTTGAAGAAGATCAAAACCATTTCCTCCTATACTTTTCTGCCAGTCGAGTTCTCCATTTTCTTTCATTTTCCAGATCCAATAATCCAGATCTCCACGATTATCATCTGTTTTATTTCCAGTTTTAGCAGATAATGAACTCCCTGCCAAAATAAATCCATAATCAGCTGTTGGCTGTGCATCAAAAAGGTGGTCTGCATGGATTCCTCCATATGATTTTTCCCAAAGTATATCTTGAGAGTAAGTAAAAAGTGGTAAAAAAAGAGAAAAAAATAGGTAAAGTTTTTTCATACACAATTAGGATAAACAGTTGTTAAATTTAATTTCGTACGCAAATCTAATTTACTAATTTGTTAAATTTTTACGGGTTTCCACATTTTGCGTTTAACTTTTTTAAAAGCCCAATAAAATGGGAGGAAATCATTTAAATATTTATCAAAAAGAAGCCTAGAAAATCTGTTAATTTTCTAGGCTTCTTTTTGATTTGATTGAATTTCAAATCATACTTTTATAAATCATTTAAAACATCTTTGGTAGATTTTGAACATCTAAAATATTACCTCCGCTCCGCAAAGTCTTTATAGTCAGCGTTGCGCAAATGTCTTTGACCTTAAATCCAAATTTAATATTAATACAGTTTGTTCATTCTATAATAAAAAACAGAAATCCTCTAAACCTTTTTATTAGAAGAGTTAGTAAAAAGTCAGAGACATTTGCGCAGCTTTTCAAAAAGAACTCTTCGCGGAGCGGGGCTTTATTAATTGATTTGTTTTACCGTACTTAATCCCATAACGCGTTCATCTAGCGTGCCACAATACTTTTCTATTACATACTCTTTCTCATATAATTCTAGCGGGTCAGAGATCATATATATATCATTTTGACCTTCTAGATTTACGACATAATAAAGGCCTACATTATTTGATTGTGAATTATATTGCATCTTATCAAGAATGTTAAAAAAATTACTGTTATCTCTGTTTTTATTAAACAAGATCATATTGGACTCCGTATATTCAAATGATTTAATGTGATAAACCCTAGACCTACTTAGATCTACTTGTTTAGTTAATGCGCTTTTAAAAATTATTAGATGTGGATTTTCTTTCATTTTATTTTTTCGTTATAACCTTTTTTATTGTTTGCACCGCTCCGCAAAGTCTTCATCGCCAGCGCTGCGCAAATGTCTCTGACTTTGCGCCACATTTACAAAATCAAATATAAAAACGAAAACGCGAAAAAGTCTATGGCTCTAAATCCAAATTTAATATAAATTATAAAAAATACAGTTTATTCATTCTATAATAAAAAACAGAACTTATCTAAACCTTTTATTAGAACAGTTAGTAAAAAGTCAGTAGACTTTATAACGCTTAAAATTTCTAAGAAGCAAAAAAAATGCGCAAAGTAAGAGACATTTGCGCAACTTTTCATAAGGAAGACTTCGGAGAGCGGGGTTTTTTTTAGCTCTATTAAGTGTTATTGTATAAATACCAAACACAAATAATATATAAGGGTATGTTTAACAGCAAATACCAAATTGCTAAACCTGAAACATACCATTTCTTATAAATCAAATAACTTATTATGAAGTGCATAACCACTGTAATTATATAAGCTATCCATATTTCTCTTTGATGATCTGAATTACTAGCATAACCTAATAAAAAACAAGCAAAATACCATAATACCAACATCATGAATAGTGTTATAGTATTTACTAGAATAAATTTAATTTCTTTCATGGTCTTAACAAAATTATTTATTATATCTTGACTTGTTCCCCCCCGCTCAGCAAAGTCTTCATCGCCAGCGTCGCACAAATGTCTCTGACTTTACGCCACATTTACAAAATCAAATATAAAAGCGAAAAGTCTCTGGCTTTAATCCAAATTTAATATAAATTATAAAAAAACAGTTTGTTCATTCTATAATAAAAAATAGAACTTATCTAAACCTTTTATTAGAAGAGTTAGTAAAAATTCAGGAGACTTTTATAACGTTTATAATTTCAAACAGGCAAAAAAAATGCGCAAAGTCAGAGACATTTGCGCAGCTTTTAAAAAAGGAACTCTTCGCGGAGCGGGGCTTAGAAAAGTGTCTCCAACAAATAAATAATACCTAATATTATACACACCACTCCAACAGCATAACCTTTAAAAGTGACACTGAAAAAAGTATTAACTGGCTCTTTAGCAGTGAGCCAAATCCAATATATTCCAAAAATTATTAAAAAAAAACTAATTAATATATCTATTATCATAATTTATTATTTTCCTGTTGTTTTAATTTTCTCTTGTACTTTTTCTTTCACTTTATCAACAACAACAACAACAACAACAACAACAACAACAACAACAACAACAACAACAACAACAACAACAACAACAACAACAACAACAACACCTGTAGCCGTTTTTGCAGCTAATTGCGTTACCTTATCAGTATCAGGTATTTTTACTGATTTTTCCACCAGTTACTTCCCCCGCTCCGCAAAGTCTTCATCGCCAGCGCTGCGCAAATGTCTCTGACTTTGCGCAACATTTACAAAATCAAATATAAAAACGAAAACGCGAAAAAGTCTCTGACTTTAAATCAAATTTAATATAAATTATAAAAAATACAGTTTGTTCATTCTATTATAAAAAACAGAAATCCTCTAAACCTTTATTAGAAGAGTAAGTAAAAAGTCAGGAGACTTTTATAACGTTTACAATTTCTAAAAAGCAAAAAAAATTGCGCAAAGTCAGAGACATTTGCGCAGCTTTTCAAAAAGGAACTCTTTGCGGAGCGGGGTTTAAAATTTTAGTTGTAATAAGTACTTTTTTCTACTACTATAAAAAATATTTTGTACTACTATGTTCGTTTCTGTTTCTTTAACAATACAGATATAGAACTTATTAAAAAGACTAAAAAGATGAAGACAAACCAAAAATCAATTCTAAAAAAATTGTTTAGTATGCCTGTGGTATAAATCAAAGAAGCTAGTAAAATGACAAAACATATTAGTAAAATTTTGAAATTTTTATTTAGTAAGAAAACTATTAAAGCAACTAGTATTGGAATAACAATAAGTCCTTCCCAAAAGATTTTATAGGACTTACCTAATAAATCATTAAGAAATTGATATAAATAAATTGCCAATAAGGCAAAATTTGGAACTCCATTTTCGTGAAGTCCTGGTATCATCGAAAAAGATATTATTGAGATAATTTTTGATATTTTGATAGTTATGGACATGATCTTATATTTCTGGAGGCGTTTTTAAAAGTTATTATCACTTACCTATCAAAGCCAATTATGCCTTTTTTAGGTGCATATAACAGTTTTAAATCCTCATATGATTTGTCAAATTCTTTTTTGTTAATTGCTTCAACGTTCAATAGCCATTTTAAATCATTTACTTGCGTTTCATAACTTAAATTCGGATCTAAATTCAAGTATCTTTCTTTTAAATAATTATCTCTTTCTAAGAATAATGTCGATATAAATTCATCAACAGATTTTTCATTTGGCCTTTTTTTGAATAAAAAAATATAACCTTTATTATTAGTTCTAATTTTCCAAGAATTCTCGTTCATTATAAAGTAAATAATGAACAAAACAACCCCCATAAACAAAACTGCTTCCCAAGTGCCTGATTCATAATCTTTATCATTTCGAATTAAAAACAATAGTCCTGCAAGTCCAAAAATAAATATCGAAATTATTAAGAGTGCAGAATTTGATGATTTATACGTAGTCTTTTCTTTTGATAGATCTTCAAACGCAACCATTCCTTCAGTTTCTCCGCCAATATGGGATGTTTTATAGTGCAATTTATTGTCTAGAATATTATATTCTCTTTTGGTAAAGAACCTACGTTGTTTTATTGTCTGCATAATATTTTAAGTAAATATTTATCTAAAAGAAGATTTAGGCTTTTTCATTTTCTTCTCAAATATATTTATTTTTTCTTACAATTTCATCTTGAAAAATTTCATAACAGATTTAAAAAAAAACTTCCAAAGTAAATTATAACTATGGAAGCTTCTTATTATTATTATTTACAATAAAATCTTACCCCAACAAAAAAACAACCAATCCCCTCGCGCCATGAGCACCTAAAACCAAAGACTGTTCAATATCTGCAGTTTTTGAAGGTCCGGCAATAAAAGTTCCGAAACCATATTCCTGATTTGCTATGTGTTCGTAAGCTTGATGCATGGTTGGTAAAATATTGTTTTTATCGACAATAATGGCTAAATATTGAGCAATAAAAGGCGAAACACGCTGTCCTAAAAGATCATCAGTTACCCAAAGGGCACTGTTTTCTGCCACGCCAAAATGTGCTTTTATAATCGTTAACTCTACATTTTCAAGAGAATGCGCATCGTCATTCGTCCAATCTAAATTTGCAATTTCAGATAGTTCCGGAATCATGCTTATGATTCTCTTTTCGAGTGAATAATTATTTTTAAGAAAATCAATTATTTCGGTGTAACTGGCCACTTCAACAAAATCTCCTCCAATGTTTTTTAGTACCGTTTTATACGTTTGCAAAACATCAAACTGTTCAGAACCTAATGCATTTAAATTTGGCAAATCAGTCACAAAATCAGGCTGATTCTGTTTTATCTTTTTTAATATCTCGGATTTACTGCTCATTGTTTTTTGCTTTTGCTTCTCTTGAATTTTTCTTGTACCATTCTCTAAAAGATTCTTCTGGAACTTCTGGCATTTCGCGCTGATCGTACCATTTATTCATCTTGTTATTTACTAATCCCTGTACATTTTTCATTACAAATCTTCCCGATTTTCCTGCTAAATTAAAAATAGTCGGATTCGCTAAAACTGTTGCCATTGTTTTCATCGCAATAGTTTTAGATGTTGGTGTATGGCCTTCTTTTACCAAAACCTGACGCCATTTATACAATTGATCGTGAATGTCGATTTTTACTGGGCAAACATTTGTACAAGAACCGCAAAGTGTGCTTGCAAAAGGCAAATCGGCATTTTTGCTCATGTCTAGATTTGGTGCGAGAATGGCTCCAATTGGTCCCGCAACTGCATTATGGTAACTGTGTCCGCCGCTTCTTCTGTACACAGGACAAGTGTTCATACAGGCACCGCAACGAATGCATTTTAATGAATTTCTAAAATCTTCTCTTCCTAACTGCGTACTTCTTCCGTTATCAACAATTACAATATGAATTTCCTTGCCTTCTCTTGGTTTTTTAAAATGACTTGAAAAAGTCGTAATAGGCTGGCCAGTGGCACTTCTGGCTAATAATCGCAAGAAAACACCTAAATGTTTTCGTTGTGGAATCAATTTTTCAAATCCCATACAGGCGATATGAACATCTGCTAGATGTGCGCCCATATCTGCGTTTCCTTCGTTTGTACAAACCACAAATTCACCCGTTTCGGCAATAGCGAAGTTAACTCCGGTCAAAGCTGCTTTTCGGGTTAAAAAAGTATCACGAAGATGTATTCTAGCAGCTTCGGTTAAATATTGCGGATCGATATTTCCTTTTTCTGTTCCCAGATATTCATGAAAAGTTTCGCTTACATCTTCTTTTTTAAGATGAATGGCAGGCAAAACAATATGGCTTGGCGGTTCTTTTCTTAACTGAACAATACGTTCTCCCAAATCTGAATCGATTACATCAATGCCTTTTTCAGTTAAATATTCATTTAAGTGACATTCTTCTGTAAGCATTGATTTTGATTTTACCATTTGCTTTACATGGTGCTTTTCTAATATCGAATGCACAATTTCATTATGCTCTTTTGCATCGGCGGCCCAATGTACTATGATTCCGTTTTTCTGCGCATTTGCTTCAAATTCAACTAAATAATCGTGAATATTAGAAAGCACATTATTTTTAATTTTCGAAGCCGTTTCTCGAAGCAATTCCCAATCCTCAATCTGATGTGCTGCCTTATCACGCTTCTCACGGACAAACCAAAGCGTTTCATCATGCCAATCTACCCGTTTTACATCTTTGTTAAAACGCGCAGCAGCTTCACTATGTTCTATTATTTTCTCTGAAGACATCTTTTAATAGTTTAATATAAAACGAGTTTGGTATTTTAAAATCTTTATTTGCTGTCAAAATTTATTACATTTTCATGAATGGATTTTTCTCCCTTAACAGTATCAGCCGTTACATTCTTCAAAAATACATTTTCAACCGGAAGTTCTTTTTGTGCTAATATTCTCGAGATAAATTTGACATTTGTGGCTTTTATATTTTCTAAATATACATCCTTAATTGGCGTCAATCGACGTTCAATTGTTGGCACCAAATCTCTCCACTGGTATAAAACATCTGTCTCAATTCCAAGGATTCCTTCGTCAATTTTACCCGAAGTAATATTGGTCATGTAAATATTTTTGACGTAACCGCCTCGACGTTCATTTGTTTTTATGAAAAGAAGATGATTCAGTTTTGCGCCATCCACGACAGTGCAATTATCAATAAAAACATTTTCAATTCCGCCCGAAAGTTCACTTCCGATGGCTACCAATTGATGGCCATTTTTTACCGTGCAATTGCGCATTACAATATTTTTTGAAGGTGTATGCAGATTCCAAGCATCTATACCACATCCCGACTTAATTGCAATAGCATCATCTCCTTGATCAAAAACACAATTTTCAATTAATACGTTCTGGCTCATTTCTGGATCAACGCCGTCATTATTATGTCCGTGTGCATAAACTTTAAGATTTCTAAGTACAACATGTTTAGAAAGAAAAGGATGAATGGTCCAAAACGGGCTGTTGGTAATTGTTACACCATCCATTAAAATATTTTCACAGCGATTGAACTGAATAAAATGAGGTCGCAAATTTGCCGTATCATTTACCATTTGTCTTTCTTCCACAGGCTTTTTATAAGAAGCCAGATAGTACAATCTTTTCAGACTTTCCATATGTGCTTTTGGCCGCGCGAACCATTTTGTCCAGACATCCATTTTCGCTTTTAATTCGCCTTCGCCTGTAATCGCAATATTTTTACATTGATATGCATAAATCAACGGCGAGTAGTTGTAACATTCATAACCTTCCCAAGTCAAACGAACGGCCGGTAAATAATCTTTTGGATCTTCTGAAAAAAGCAAAACTGCGCCTTTATTCAAATGCAAATTTACATTGCTTTTAAAGTGTATTTTCTTAGTAAGCCATTCACCTTCTGGAATTACAACTGTACCTCCGCCCGCTTTATTGGCTTTTGCAATTGCTGTATTTATCGCATCTGAAGTTTTATTTTTATCGCCTTTTACAGCCCCAAAATCTACAATTGAAAATTCTTTGCAATTGCTGAAATTCGGAATCTTGATTGTGGGCATTTCAAATGGTGCCTTTACAGTAACTTCTGTTTGTGTTACAGAAGATTGACCTTTCTTAAATGATAAAAAAAGAAGCGAAAGCAAAAGGGTTAGACAAAGAATTATTTTTTTCATGTTTTTATATTTAAACACATAGAAACATAGTTTTTATAACTTAAAAAGAATGTTCGCTTTTTTGAAAAAACAGAGCTATGTGTAAATGATTTGTCATTTATTTTAATCTTTTTACACAAAGAAAATCTATGTTTCTATGTGTTTAAATTTATTGTTATGCCATTGAATTTAATATCTCCACAATATGAATCGTTTTAATGCTGCTTTTCTGTCTTTTTAGAATTCCTTCCAAATGCATTAAACACGACATATCACCGCCGGTTATATAATCAACATGGTGATTTTCATGATCTTTAATTCGGTCTTGACCCATTTTAACAGAAACTGCTTCTTCAGTTACACAAAAAGTGCCGCCAAAGCCACAGCATTCGTCTTTTCTAGATAAAGAAACCAAATTCAAACCTTTTATGTTATGCAATAATTGTTCAGGTTTAGAGAAAAATGGCGCGTTTAATTCGGTCATCTGCGAAAGCTTTAATCCGCGTTGACCGTGACAGCTGACATGCATTCCTACATTGTAAGGAAAGCTTCCGTCGATATGATCTATTTTGAGAATATCCGTTATAAATTCAGTTAATTCGAATACTCTTTTGCGCATTTCAGCCGCAACAACTTCCATTTTTTCGTCGTGTAAATGTTCTTTAACATGCAAAACACAACTTCCTGACGGACAAACAATATAATCAAATCCAGCAAAATTAGAAATGAAATTCGCATCACAGCCTTTCGTTAAATGCTGATAACCGCTGTTTGCCATAGGCTGGCCACAACAAGTCTGTCCCATCGGAAAGTGAACATCGCAGCCTAATTTCTGTAAAAGTTCATAGGTTGCAATTCCAACTTTTGGATAAAATTGATCAACATAACATGGTATAAAAAGTCCGATTTTCATGACAAGGTAATTATTTTAATTTTTTCACGCAGATCTTGCAGATTGAGCAGATTTTAATTTTTAAATCGTAATTTTTAATTGTTAATTAATGCTTATAAAATTTCAAATCAATTAAATCATTCTGGATTGGTTTTGGATTCCAGTTTTGATGAATGGCCAGCGCCGCGCCTAATGCACTCGCCTGTGCCATTGACGCTGCGTAAACTTCTACATCTGGAAAAGCCTCTGCAAGCAAATTCATAAAAATTGAATTTTTACTGAAACCGCCATCTACAAAAATTTTCTTTACAGGGCTATTATGAATCACTAAATTAGTCGAAAAAACCTGTTGTTCAACGAGATCAAGCATCAATTGATGATAGGCGATATCGTAACTTTTAAAAGACGATAAATCTCTTTTTTGAAAAGGACATTCCTTCAAAATATCAAAATCATATTTCTTTGGATACACAATCTGGTAATTGAGCGCTCTTAAATTCGAAACTATTTTTTTATCAAAATAAATGTCTTTAAAAGTATCAAACGGAACATCAAAATGTGTTGCCAATCTTTTCGCTTGAATTTCGTGTTCATTGCCAGAAAACAGTCGCGCCGCTTTTACGGGCTTTTCTGTATACTGCATATAACACAAGCAATCTTGCTGTAACTCTTCAAAAGTCAAAGGTTTTGTATTGAAAGGATTCAATGAAATACTCCAAGTTCCTGTCGACAATAAAACAAAAGGTTCTGTAAAATTGATTGTATATGGAATAATAGCCGAAGAACTGTCGTGAAGCCCTACTCCAACTGCTAATCCGTCTTCTTTTTTAATGATATCTTTCCCGTAATGAAGCGGCGGAATCTTATCTGAAATGCCTTCATTTTTAAGCCATTTATGATATTTCATCTTTTTGAAATTCCAAAGATTAGTATGGCATCCAATGCTTGTAATATCGGCGTATGCTTCATTCGTTAAAAGAAAACTCAAATATTGCGGCAAATGCAGGCAATATTTTACTTTTTCAAATAATTCGGGTTTTTCTTCTTTCAGTCTGTAAATCTGCATTCCAGAATTCAAACTTCCTAAAACAGGAGAAGCCGTTTTTACAGCAAAAACTTCTTCGCCTTTATATTTATTATAAAAACCAGTTTTTAAATCTGCCGGATAATCTTTTAAATAATTATAAAGCGGTGTCAATACTTTTCCGTGCCCGTCTATATAAACAAAACTAGCGCCATAAGTACTGAAATTTATTGCTTTAAGAACATAATCTGTCCTTTCTTTAATTTCCGAAAGTCGATCTAATATCCAATTTTTGAGCACTTCAATATCCTCGCAGGCAAAACCATCTTCATCAACAGTTTCATCTAGATTTACTGATTTTTCCCAAACAATTTTATAATTCTCATCGAATAAAAATACCTTTTTGTTTGTTTTACCAATATCAAAAATTGCTACTACATTCATTTAATTAATTGTGAGTTGTGAGTTGTGAATTTTGAATGCGGATTATTATGAATTGAGAATTATGAGTTACAAATTTATTATGGCTAACACCAACATAACTCATAACTCATAATTCATAATTTACAATTCATAATTATAATCCTGTCGCCATTGTTTTTAATCCTCTTTCGCCAATTAAATTATTTCTAACCGCAAGAGAACGATATAAATCAACCGGATTTAAAGCTGCTCCAGAACGCAAACGAGCTTCAGCAACTAGTGCGCGAACGTCTGTACGGAAAGCATTTTGAAGAATTTCCTGTGCTTTAACAACATCATTTTCTTGCTGTGCAATTTCTAACGCTTTTCTGTCTACAGAAAGTGCCTGAGCATAGGCAATCATAATTGCTTCAACAGATTGAAGTAAATCTTCTAAAGGATCTTTTATATTGTGAGATGCATCGATCATCCAGCCTAAATCTTTGGCGTGATTCATTCCTCTTGCATCCATTCCTTCAACTAACTCATTAAATATCAAAAATAATTGATAGGGTTTTAAAGCTCCAGCAGTTAAATCGTCATCTCCGTATTTTGAATCGTTAAAGTGAAAACCGCCTAATTTTCCGTCCATTAATAATAATGAAACGATTTGCTCAATATTGGCATTTGGCAAATGATGTCCTAAATCGACTAAAGTTTGCGCTTTATCTCCTAATTTTTGAACATATGAATACGACTGACCCCAATCTGCAACTGTTGTAGAGTAAAAGTTAGGTTCAGCACATTTGTATTCTAAAAATAATTTCCAGTTTGAAGGCAAAGCATCATAGATTTCCTCAAGACTTTCTAAAGTATTTTGATACGCTTTACGGAAGTTTAACTGTCCTGGAAAAGAAGATCCATCAGCTAACCATACGGTTAAAGATTCAGATCCCAACTCAATTCCGTGCTGAATAACTTCAATATTATGAGCGATCGCTTCTTTACGAACGGCTTTATTTACATTTTGAAGTGAACCAAATTTATACGAATTTGTCTGAGAAGCCTGATCCTGAAAAGTGTTCGAATTCATGGCGTCAAACTTTAATCCGTGTTGTGCCGCAAGGTTTTTTATTGCTTTATAATCTGTAGGAATATCCCAAGGAATATGAAGCGAAATAGCGCCAGAAGCATTGTTTAACGCATGAAGCAAACCAACATCTTCGATTTTTTCTTCTAATGAGCGCGGTTCTCCGCCTCCCGGAAAACGTCCGAATCTTGTTCCTCCAGTTCCTAAAGCCCAAGATGGAATTGCAATTTGAAAATCAATTAATTTTTGAATTATTGATTCTGTATTTGCTATTTCTGATGCTGTGAAAACTAATTTATTTTGATGTTTTTTTAGCAAATCATCATTATGAGATGCTATAGTGGTTGATTGGATTAGCATAGTAGTAAATTTTAATAGAGCATACAATGTATAACATTCTATAATTGTGCCCGTGTTTTATTTTATTATTTATTCTATTTTTTGCTTAAGAGCAGTTTCTATATTTTAAAAAATCTAACGTTCGAACACTTATCGAACGTTAGATATTACAAAAAACCACTTTTGCTTAAACAAACTTAAAAAAACTAAACAATTTTATCTATAAAAGCCCATTGATACACCGCCGTCTACGTTTAAGGCATTTCCTGTTGATTTACCAAGTAAACCTCCAACGAAAGCAAAACAAGCGTTTGCGATATCATCAGGCAATATAATTTCATTTAATAACGTACGTTTTGCGTAATAAGCCGGCAATTCAGCAACAGTAACGCCGTATGCTTTTGCGCGCCCTTCTGCCCATCCGCCAGACCAAATATTAGAGTCTGAGATTACTGCATCAGGATTTACGGTGTTTACACGAATTTTATCAGCGCCTAATTCGGCTGCCATTAAGCGTGTTAAATGTGCTTGAGCCGCTTTTGCAGAACCGTATCCAGGATTGTTAGGTCCAGCCACAACAGCATTTTTAGAAACTATGTTAACAATGTCTCCGCCAAATCCTTGTTTGCGCATTACTTCGATTCCGGCCTTAGAAACAATAAATTGTCCTTTTACCAAAATATCATATAATCTGTCCCACTCTTCAAGTGTATGTTCAGCTATTGATTTAGAAATACTGATTCCAGCATTGTTTACAATAATATCAGCACCTCCAAAAGCTAAAGATGCCTGATCTAATGCTTTTTCTGTACTTACTTCATCGGTAACATTTAATAATGTACTGGCAACAGCATCTTTTCCAAAAAGCGTAATAAATTCAGCTGTAGCCGATTCTAAACGCTCTTCGTTAATATCGTTGATTACTACACAAGCACCTTCCTGAGCGAATTTTTTAGCAATCGCTTTACCAATACCGCCGGCAGAACCTGTAATTACAGCCACTCTTCCTGATAAGGCTTTTGGTTTAGGCATACGCTGTAATTTAGCTTCTTCCAATAACCAATACTCAATATCAAATGCTTCTTGATGCGGTAACGAAGTATATTCTGAAACTGCTTCAGCACCTTTCATTACATTCACAGCATTTACATAATATTCTGAGGCCAAACGTGCCATTGTTTTATCTTTTGCAAAAGTAAACATACCAACTCCAGGATATAAAATCACCACCGGATTTGGGTCACGCATTGCAGGCGAATTCGATTTTTTGCATGCATTATAATAGTCTTTGTACATAGCACGGTACGCCTCAAAAGCAGGTGTTAATTTTGCTTTTACAGCATCAACATCTGATAGATCTTCGTTTGGGTCTAATGCCAAAACAAGCGGACTGATTTTAGTTCTTAAAAAGTGATCCGGGCAAGAAGTTCCAAGCGGTGCTAATTTTGACAGATCATTTGAATTAATGAATTCTAAAACTCTTGCATCATCTGTATAATGTCCAATCATTTGACGTTCTGAAGAACAGAAACCTCTTAAAATTGGTGCTACTTTTGCTGCTTTTAATTTACGGTCAGCTTCTGGAAGACTTTCGATTTTCTTGCCTCCAAAAACGGGACGTTTTTTTCCGTAATTGCTTTCTAAGTAATCAGCACATTTCTCAATTACTTCAAGCGTATTAATATAACTTTCATAAGCCGTATCTCCCCAAGTAAATAAACCGTGAGAACCTAACATGATACCGCGAAGTTTTTTTCCTTTCTTTTCAGCTTCTTCCAAACAGCTTCTTAATTGAAGTCCAAGGTCAAAACCAGGGCGCTGCCATCCTACCCATCCAATTTCTCCGTCGAATAATTCTTCGGTAATTTTTGCTCCATCTTTTGCTGCAGCGATAGCAATTGCCGCATCAGGATGAAGGTGATCAATATGTTTGAAAGGCAAAAATCCGTGCAAAGGCGTATCAATAGAAGGTGCTTTTGACGCTAAATCGAAAATACAGTGGTTGAATAACTCTACCATTTCATCTTCAAATTCAATTCCTCTGTACACATTTTCAAGATTGCGAAGCCTGTCTAAATAAAGAGCCGCACAGCCTGATTTTGTTAATGTTCCGATGTCTCCACCAGAACCTTTTATCCACATAACTTCAGAGCTTGCTCCGGTTAATGGGTCTTTATCTGTTATTTTCACAGAAGTGTTTCCGCCTCCATAGTTTGTCAATCTTAAATCGGCTCCTAATAAATTAGAGCGATAAATAAAAAGCCCTACTTCATCTCCTGCCAATGCTGCCGCCTTAGCCTCATCCCAAAGATAGCTTACATGCTTAAAATTCATATTATTTGTATTTATATTCGACATTTGGTTGTTTATTTTTTAATTACTGTATTACAATGAATTTCCGATTCCAACGATTACGATCGAAAGCATAATCAATCCAATTCCCCATAAAAAAGTTCGGAATGTTTTTTTAGAAACGCCTTTCCATTCTTTCAGATAGAATCCCCAGAAATTAGCGGTCAAGATAATTGTAGACATATGGAGAATCCATGAACTGGCTCCGTTTCCTAGTTTGCTTTCACCCATTCCGTAGAAGAAAAACTGCAAAAACCACATTGTTCCCGCAATGGCTGAAAACATAACATTTTTAGCAATTGGCGTTTGTGTATTTACATAATCTGAGAAAGTTTTGTTTTTGAAATTAAGGTATAAACACCAGATAAAGTTGGTTGTTAATCCTCCCCATAGTATAACAATATAACTTACATTATTTTGGAATAAAAATTCCCCCTGATTTGGATTTGCTAATTTCCAAGCCTCATTTGCAACAGCAGCCATTGGTTTAGCCGCTTCGATTCCGAAGTTAAAGAATGAACTTAAAACACCTGATATAATAGCAATAATCAACCCCTTTACCAGATTAAAATCTTTGTCTTTATCTTCATGACCCGTTGCAAAATCCTTTTCTTTCAGCATTCCTGCTTTTCCTAAAATAGCAATACCTATAATACATATCAATACTCCAGCCAAAACCATTTGTCCGCCTGAATTCGAAAACATATCACTAATTGATTCTTTGCCTTCGACTGTATTGAAATGATAATAAATGGGTGGAATTAAAGCTCCAAAAGCAGAGCAGAATCCTAAAGTAATTGAGTTTCCTAATGACATTCCTAAATAGCGAACGCCAAGACCATAAGTAAGTCCACCTACTCCCCAAATCAATCCCATTATGAATGCTAACGCTTTAACAGACGGAGCAGCATGAACAATAATCTCGGTAAAATGTGGAATAGTTAAATACGCAGCAATTGGCGGTACAATCAGCCAAGAGAAAAAACCTCCTACGAGCCAGTAACTTTCCCAAGCCCAATTTTTAACTTTTTTGAAAGGCATATAAAAACTGCCGGAAGAAAAACCTCCTATGGAGTGAAAAATAATACCGAGTAATGATTCCATTTAATAATTTTAGTTTGTGGTTATTTGATAGTTAATCTGGTTTTGTAAAATAAGAGAATGTAAAAAAGAAAACTGTCCTGTACTATCCTTTATGATTTTGCAATTATGTTAAAAGCGAAGATTATTGCAAAGAAGAATGCATTTAAAGTCGAAATATAAATTTAAAATTTCTATTTTAGCAATCGATTTCGTAATTATTATATCCTCAATAAGCCATAAATAAACAAATCAGCAAAAACATAAAATAAGCCTTATTTAATTTTGATGCTTTTGTGAGAAAAGTACCAAAACCGCTTATTTTTCAGGTTTTATATAAACCTTTTGAATACAAATTATAATTCAGAATTATGTCCCGAAAATTTCAGCATAATTTGCAAGAACCTACAAAATGATTAAACTAATAAAAATAGATGAAGACTCCAGGGTTCCTAAGTACAAGCAGATTGTAGATTCAATCCTGCAGAATATTGCCAATGGAAATCTGAAAATAAATCAAAAAATACCATCCATAAACAGTTTCAGCGAAGAGTTTTATATGTCGCGGGATACTGTTGAAAAGGCTTATAATATCTTAAAAGAGCGAAAAATTATCTCTTCAATCAGAGGAAAAGGATATTACATCACGCGAACTAAATTAGAATCGAAAGTAAATATTTTGTTTTTAATTAATAAAGTGAGCGCATATAAGATGAAAACCTACAGCTCTTTTATTAATACACTGGGAGCCAATGCCCATACAGACCTGCACATTTATCATTGCGACGAAACGCTGTTTTTGAATTTGTTAGACAAATTTGAAGGCGCTTACGATTACTATGTTATTACAACCCATTTTAAAACGGATGAGTTAAAACATTTAAGTTTTACCGATGAAGTAGCCAAGGCAATCCAGAAAATTCCTGACGAAAAGCTCGTTTTAATGGATAATATAAAACTTGGAATGGAAGGCGAAATTATCAAGATTTATCAGGATTTTGAAAATGATATCTATAACGCCTTAAAAGAAGGGCTTTCAAAAATATCAAAATATAAAAGACTAATTCTTGTATATCCTGAAAAAGCAGTTTATCCTTATCCGCGCCGAATCCTGCATGGTTTCAGAAAATTTTGTGTAGAACATGAAATCAATTTTGAGATTCTGAGCGAAGTTTACGATGATATGATTCTTAAAAAAGGTGATTTGTTTATTACTATTGAAGAATCTGACCTAGTGAATTTAATGAAACAGATTCGCGATGAAGAATATGTTTTAGGCAAAGATATTGGCGTGATCTCCTATAACGACACACCACTTAAAGAGCTTTTAGGAATCACCGTAATGTCGACCGATTTCAATGTAATGGGAGAAACCGCTGCCCGAATGATTTTGAACAAAGAAAAAGGTCAGGTTAAAGTGCCTTTTAATTTTATTGATCGAAATTCTATCTAAGGGGCTAAGGTTCTAAGATACTAAGGTTCTAAGGCTTTTCCGCATCGTTTGTCATTTCGAGGAACGAGAAATCACACTTGTTTATCTACACAGCTTTTCGCCATTCTTTGTAGTGTTTCTAGTATGATTTCTCGTTCCTCGAAATGATAATGTTGTGTTCATAAAATGCGATAGACGCACTGCGGTGTGTGTCTGCAACAAAACCTCTTGTAAAAAAACCTTAGAACCTTAGTATCTTAGAATCTTAGCACCTTAAATAAAAGCTATTTCTTAACCACCAAAAAAATATTTGGCTTAGGCGCCGGCATCATGTCCTTTCCCATGTAAAAACTTGTATGAGGAGGCTGATTGTAACCTACATTTTGCCAAGCGATACTCAATCTGTATTGAGGATCATGCATCAAAGTGTATTGCCTAATTTCGGTTGGAATTGTCGTAGAATAAATTCGTAACTCTGTATTGTCTTCAGATCTCAGAATCAGCTCTTCTCTCCAGTCTCCAAAAAGATCTGCAGAAAGTGCTGGTGTAGATTTTGTTCCATTATTAGAAACTGCTCCTGTTGCTGTAAACAATCTTCCTTTATCGTATTTATCAATATAATTTGAATTCAGTAATTCTCTTGAAGTGTCACCATCCCAGTAAATTAAAAAATTAATAGAGCTTGGTGCTTTTCCTATCACTTTTCCTTTCATGTCATATAAATTGGGAGAGCCTGACCACCAGCATTGTGCACCTTTTCTAGTCGGGTCAATATTATCTGCAACGCCTCTGCCGACATCTTCATTGATTGAATCCGTAAACAAAACCTTTCCATCGGCTGCTGAAAACAAAGTTACTCCAGGTCCAGTTGTTCCGTTTTCTATTTCGTGTATTCCAAAAACTTCTAAACCCGGAATATCCAGATCAAGATCAGAGACATGCAGAGCATCACCGTGTCTAAAACCTGTGGTATACAATCCTTTTCCATTATCGTCAACACACATCGAGCCGTAAATTATTTCATCTTTTCCATCGTTATCTACATCAGCAACTGTAAGTCCGTGATTTCCCATTCCAGAATACGGATTTTCGGCATCTTTACTGTCAAAAACCCATCTCGAAGTTAATTTGCCGTTTTTAAAATCCCAAGCAGCTAAAACGGTTCTTCCGTAATACCCTCGGCACATTACAACACTCGGATGTATGCCGTCTAAATACGCAATACAAGCCGTAAAACGATCAATTCTATTTCCTTTTGTATCATTTCCGCCACTGCCTCCATGTCCGCCCCAGCCAGCAAGATCACCTCTTTCGGCTATATAATCTACTGTTGTAATTAGTTTCCCGGTTCTTCCATCAAAAACAGAAAGAAATTCAGGTCCTTTTAAAATCTTTCCAAAAGTACCTGAAGCAGGATCCCTATCGACCCAATCTTTTGAGGCATCTCCTACTACGTTATTTTGGCTGTCCGTTGTTCCGTCGGCCGTTTTACAGACAAATTCTGAAATTCCGTCGCCATCCAAATCATACACCATAAATTGTGTATAATGTGCGCCTTCGCGGATGTTTTTTCCTAAATTAATCTGCCATAAAAACTTGCCTTCTAAAGTATACGCCTGAAAAATAGGAGGATCCGTAATTCCGGTATGCGAATTGTCATGTGCTTTTCCCGTCATATGGACGATCAAATCATATTTTCCGTCTCCATCTAAATCGCCTGTTGAAAGATCATTTGGAATATAACCTTCAACCGGTTTTATAGCAATTGACAAATAATCTTTATCTGGACTAGAAGCCGGAATCGTAAAACTTCCTTTTGCATCCGTTTCTTTTCCTTTTAAAACCGTTTTTACAAACCAAGTATTTTCTTCCTGAGCATTTGCCTTTGTATCCAGAAAATTAGTTGCGCCAGTTATAGGTTTATCGTTTAATTTGATTGCTTTTTTTGAACCGCTTTTTCGATATAAATTGAAAGCTAAAGCATCAGAGTCAGTGCCTAAAACACGCCATCCAATAAAAAATTGGCCTTTGTCTTTTATAGCAATTATGCCTCGATCAAGATTTTCCATTTGCCTTTGCGCAAAAAGGGAAGCTGATAAAAGCAATAATAGTAGTGGAATTATTTTTTTCATAATTGGCTTGATTATTTTAATTGTAAATTTTCACGCAGATTAATGATTTTAGCAAATTTGCGCAGATTTTTTTAGTCTTCTTGTCATTCCGAGGAACGAGGAATCTACGCGAGTAGCTCCGCAACGAGAATTACAAATCTTTGTCGAGTTTCGTGTGTGATTCCTCGTTCCTCGGAATGACAAACTAAACTCAAAAACCTTAGCAACTCAGTATCTTAGCATCTCTAAAAAATCAAAACATCTTCTTAAATCCTTCACTCTTCACTTTCCATGTTCCGTCTTTTGGAAAACCTGGATTTTCTTCCGTATTTCCATCCCAGCCGGCGCACATCATGGCAACTGCTGTTAATAAACCTCCGTTTCCGGGAAGGTATAACGTCAATCTTTCTGCTTGATAATTATGTCCGTTTTTTAAATACGTATTTGTTGTCACGTTCATAAACAAGGCATCAATTGCTTTTTCAGGCATTTGCAAACGCGCGGCTGTCATTGCTGTCATCGGGAAATCCCAACCCCAAGTTTTATCCCAGGACCAAGTATTCCAAACCAGATCAAAAGTATTTTTCATGATTTTTTTATCCAAAAGAGAAGTTTCAGGCAACATGCCAAAAGTTCCCAAAACAGATGGGTGATCGGTTTTGAATTCTGGGTTTGTGTACGAATCAGTTGCGCTTTCTGTTGCCAGATAAACTTGATTTGCAACGGGTAATGGAGATAACTTAGCCAACACATTTTCCCATTTTTCAGGTACTTTTTGGTTTAATTTTTTCTTCCACACGATTGCTGTTTTTAAGGCCCAATTCCAATAAGCCAATTCATAAGTTGGGTTAAAAGTTTCCATCGCCTTAAAGCGTTCTTGTGCCGGAATTACACCGGGTCCCAAAACATAACGATCGGTTTTACTGTCATAATTTGCAAACGAAGCCATGAAATCTGCTGTTGCAAAAACACGTTCGCTGTATAAATTTAATGTCGCATTTGTTGGTTTGTCGCGGTACATTAATTCGGCATATGTAATAAAATGCGGCTGCTGCCAAAGTAAAAATGATCCCACTGATGACGGACTTTCATTACCATCGGGGTCGGTCATTTTTTGCCATCTTGCGCCTTCAAAACCTTGTCTTTTTGCTATATTTTTTGCTTTATCAAAAACCTTTTGATACCACGGAAGACTTTTTTCCAATAATTCTGGTCTCCCCCAAAGTGCAAAATGAACACCGTGCCACCAATGCATTTCTAAATGCGGTTTGCCATACCAGCTGTTATAAGTTAATCCCGTTTCCTGTGGAGGTATTTTTCCAGTACATTGTACTTTTGTCAAATATTGAGAAAGTATAACTCTTCTTTCCAGTTCTTTTGCACGCGGATCTGTGCTTCCTGAAAAATCTACCGCAGCACCACTTTTCCAGAATTGTTCCCAGCCTTTTATACTGCTGTTTTCGATTTCTGCGAAAGATGAATTTGAAACTTTTTTATCTGCTAAAGCAAAAAGACAACTCAATTCTAAAGTATTCGTATTTGATGCTTCAATAACAAAATAATGATCCGAAGTCTTTTTTATCTGCGCATTTCCTTTCCAATTCAAACTGACGTTATACGAAATGCTGTCCATAACATGCGTTATAACAGCTTCTGTTTTTGACTTTTCGACAAGCGTACTTTTATAATCTTCTTTTCCCTCCCATTTTGTTCCCATATCGGCCCAATCTCCAGTTGGAAACGGAATTCTCAAACTTATTTTTAAGCGTTTTTGCTGTAATAAATCTGATTTTACTTTTACGCCAATTGCGTCTTTTTGCTGATGTGAAACCGTTAAAACGGTGACTGGAATTCCTTCAACTTCAAAATAACTTTCTATTTCTCCAGTCCATAAATTCAACTTTTGAGAAATCGATTTTATGTCTGATGGGATTACTGCACTTCCGTCTTTTTTGATAATTTCAAAACCTAAATTTCCCAATTGCAATAAATGAGGATTTTGGCGAAACCAATTTACCGCTTCAACTTTTCGAGCGGGCTCTTTTATCTGGACGGTATATGAAATATCCCTTCCATACTGTTTGTAATCTTTTAAAGTTTCTGAAAATTTATAACCATTTGTGTTCTTATAACTGTCCCAGCCCCATTCTGACTGTGTTCCAAGCGGAATTCCGTGCTGATAGGTTTTTGGAAAAGTCTGCAGTCCAGTAGCATCAACAGTAAAAGCAAAAGCACCGTTTCCGACAGTTAAAGAAGCCAAAGTATCTATAGCAGAAATTTGAACATTATGGCGATTTACTAATGCTTTTCGGTCAATTTTCTGCTGTGCCGATAACGAAATCGCAATTAGAAATAAAGTAATTAAAAGTTGTTTTTTCATTTGGTTATTTTTTAACAGTTACAGTTCTCACAATTTTGTCATTTCGACGAAGGAGAAATCACACTAGTTGCTAGACAAAGATTGGCGACATTCTGTGAAGAATTTCTAGTGTGATCCCTCGTTCCTCGGGATGACAATATTGTGTTATAAGAAAATAAAACAGTCCTTCATATTTCGTTTTTCTCATTCCACATTATCTACTTTTCAAATTGACACATTCTCTAATTAAACTAATTATCTAACTAAAGTCAAACTCATCAAACCAATCACCACATCATTGGCAATTGTTTTAAGAGTCAGGCTTTTTAATGTTTTATTTTTGTTCAGTGGCAAATCTAAAATTGTTGCAGCGCCACCGTCAACGCCATAATTTGTAAATCCTTTTAAGATGCTGAAATGGTTAAAATTCCTTGAAACTTCACCTGATTTCAAATAAACTCTTGGCGGTTTTGGAGCATCTGTCGTAAACGCCAATCCGTCTGTAAAATAATCCTGTTCGATTGGCCACCAGTTTTCTGGATTTTTTAATTGTAAAATCTCAAAAGTTCCGTCTGTATATCCGACTTTTATTTCGCCATTTATCATACGGCTTTGCATTGGGTTTGTTGTTCCGGCAACCATAAAATAAGCGTGTGAAGCTTTTCCCTCAAGCGGTATATTAATGCTTTCAGGATAATTATCCCACATAGAAGTGAAAACAATATTTTTCTGATTTTCATCAGATGGTGTTTGAAACGAAATCCCTTCTGGAGTTCTAATCTGTCCGTTTGCTTTTGCTTTTTGGCGCAAGCCTGAATCATCAATTTTTACAGCTAAATTTGGATAACACCAATTCCCAATTCCTTGTTTTGGAAGTTGGATTGACGTGGTTTTGGGTCTTGGTGATACATATTCGTTATTAAAAATATCGGTAACTTTTGCATTAAAAAAAGCTGAAAGCGAAACTGTTTCAAATTTATTTTTAGAGTTTAGAGGGATATCCCAATTCGTAAAAGTTATTTTTTGAATAACTTTTGAATCGTTTTTTATTGAAAAGCTATTTGTTCCCGGCATTAAATCCTGAACGGGAATTTGAATTGATTGATGCTCTTTTAAATCTAAAATAATTTTATCCTGATTTTCTTTAGCGGAAGCATCAAAAACCACATTTCCTTCAATCTTTTGGTTTGTATTGTTTTTAAGCGAAATTTCTAAAATACTATTAGAAAGTTTTACCTGCGATTCAATTTTAGATTTTAGTATAATTTCTAAAGGATGCCACCATGCAAAATCGCCTTGTTTCAGCTGCAAAAAGAACATCTTATTTCCATCTCCCTTTACAGTAGAATGAAAAGTTTTCTCTGTCTTCGAAATTTCTCCTAAAAAAGATTGCGGATCATAAACCGAAACAATTTCAGCTTTAGCCGTTATTAAATGCAGTGCGTCGCCTGAAGCATAATTTAATTTCGAAAACATTTTTTCTAGAGTACCGCCTTTCCAATTTATTTTAATGTCATAAACTGAATTATAAGGCGCTTCGATACTCATTTTTGGTGCTCCGATACTTTCCGGAATCACTTTCCAACTATGGGCTTTTCCGTTTACGGTAATGCTTTCGATTCTGTCATAAGGGGCGCTAAGAACCAATTTTAAATTCATTTTTGAAGTAAAATGATTTTCAATATGATAAATGTCTGTCTTATTTTCTCTTTTAAAAGAAAAAGAAACATCCGGAATTTCTAAAGAAGCATTATCCCATTTTGAAGGAAAACCGGGCTGAATAGTCAAAACTCCAGCGATTGCGTCAGGCTGAATTCCGTACAAACCTTCAACCAAAGTTCTCGACGCCATACCAATTGGGTCTGCAAAATCTCGGTACAATTCACCTCGCATTGCATCTTGATACATCAGCTGTTCAAAACCTCCTGGCGAAGGACTGAGATACATACTTTCTATCAATGCACTTTCCCACATTGTGTAGGCTTTATCGGCTTCTCCTCCTTGCCAGAAAGCCAAAGAAGTATGCAATTGTTCAGCCAAAGCCACATTATTGATCGACCAAGTATACGGCTGCCAATTTGTTGTACTAATTACATAAAGGTCTTTTTTATCTAATCCTTCGGCCGAAATGGGTATATGCGGAATCTGATTATCAATATAACTCAACATTTGATAACTCTCAAAAGGCGTTGACAATTCAGAATCGATTGTATGGTAAATACTCCAGATTCCCGGCGTTTCATGTAATAATCTGTTTCCTAGAGCATCTTTATATTCGGCAAAAATTCCTTTATTTTTTAACCAAAGCTGATCATTTGTGGCTTTTATAATTTTATCCGCTTCCGCAGAAAATGGATTGGCATCTTCGTTTATATTTTTAGCAATTTCTGCAACTGTCTTATTCGCGTAATAATTATAAGCTGAGGAATGAATCACGCCTCCTCCGCTATATTGTAAAGCATCGCTAGCCCAAATCGACGCATAAGCATCATAAAGTCCGTCGCCATCTGCATCAAAATTTCTTTTTTCCCAATCTAAATGTCTCTGAATGGTTGGCCACATTTCTTTTATAAAAGTGGTATCACCTGTCCATTTAAAATGACGCAGCATTTCGTCTATAAAAATCAAATTCATATCGTAATGATGCGGAATCGTATTTTTATTCGGGCTACGGCTGATGTAACCGCTGCTGAACATAGATGTTCCCATTTCTTCTTTCTGGCGTGCTAAATTTTTTTCAGTATCAAAAACAACTGGGCCGTTTGCTGGCGTTGTAACCTGCGAATTGCTGTAACTCGAGAAATGCGATTTTGCACGGTCGTGCCATCCTAAAGGATCAGCAGTATATGCGCCGCGCCACGCGTTCAGGTACATTCTCCATGCAATTGCGCCGTGGAGATAAGCTGGACTTTCCCAAATTCCGTCAGCCGCTATTGAAAGAGCTGAACCTAAAGTATTAATATAAGGATCCGGCGTTACTACTTTAACTCTGTTTGCTAAAAGCGCTGTTTCTTGAACTGATTTATCAAAAAGCTGTGCTAAACCTTTTTGCGAAACATTAAGTTTTAAATCTTCTGTAGAAAATAGCCAATAAATATCTTTTTGAACATTTTTTGTTTTTCCAGTAATGACTGGCAAAGATTCTGGCTTAGCATTATAAAGTTCTAAAGGCGAATTTTGCTGATTTGCATTGGCTAAATGTGTTTCTGAGTCGGGAAAAAAGCCAAACAGACTTTTATTGTTTCCTGTTTTTTGTTTGTTGCTTTCTGAACCGTATTCCAGTAAAAAAAAATCCTTATTTAAAGTGTATGTATTATTGATGCAATATTCAGGCTGTAAATAAAAGACCGATTCTGGATCTGCACCGATATCGCCGTCACGACTGAACTTCTTTCCGGTTGCACCGCCAAAAGTCCAAAGTAAATTGATTTTTTTATCAATATTTTTACCATAAGCTTTTATAATAAAACCTTCTTTTTCTTTTAAAGCGACAACGTCAATAAATAGTTTTCCGTTTCCTAAAATCAGGTCTTGAATTTCGTACCGCATGGTTCCCAAAACATAACGAGTATCAATTTTTGATGCTTCGGTAATCCATTTGCTTTCTTTTCCATTTATCAAACCTAATTTAAGATTTCCTCCCATTCCTGGCATGTACATTGCAAATTCAGGCAAATCGCCCGTTTCGACTCTAAATCCGGTATTAGAACCGTATAGAGCACGATTGAATTTTCGGGTACCATTTTTTAATACAAAACTATTTCCATCAGGCGCATAATGAATTTTTCGAACTGCTTTTTCCTGCCCAAATGTTATAACTGAACATAAAAGGAACAACACAATTAGAATTTGAATAGAATGCCGTTTTGTTTTCATAAAATGGTAAAAATGACTAATTATAAATAAACATAAAATAAAATTATTATGTATTTATTTTATTGATTCAATAATTATGATGCAATTTCTTTGTTTTTTTGTGGTATAGTATCCTGTACCTACCTGATTCATTAAATATAAAAACTATATTAAATTTTAGCGATTTCAAATTGTTTTTAACATCATAGTACAGGATAGTATATCAAAAATGAACCGCTAGATTTGAAAATCAAATAAATTAAAATCTCAAAAAATTGATAAAAATTAGAATATTACTCGTCTCTTTTTGTCTTTGCATGCCAGCTGTTTTCTTTGCTATGCATTCAAATGGAAATTTAATTTTATCAAAAGAAATTTCGGCTGATAGTACTAAAAATACTAAACCTCTATTATTTCAATTTGGAACTGCTTTAAAAACTTCAAAAGCAAAAATCATAAATAATGCTTTGGTTTATAATTCAACTTTAGGATATGGCTTTGATTTTAACTCAGTTTCGAATATAAGAATCAATTCTAATTCTTTTTCTGTTGAAAAACCAGCCTATTTTTCAGTAAAACTTCCTGAAGGAAATTATCAAATTGAAGTTCTGCTCGGAAGTTCTGAAAAAGAATCAAATGTTACTATAAAAGCAGAATCGCGACGATTAATGCTCGATCAGCTTTTTATTAAAAAGGGAAAAACAGTTACCAAAATTTTCAACGTAAATGTGAGAAATCCAAAAATAGATGACAATATTAATGTTACTCTAAAAGATAGAGAAAAAGATATTTTAGATTGGGATGATAAACTGACACTAGAATTTTTGGGAGAAGCATCTATACAAAGTATAAAAATTACGCCAAAAGATAATCTTACCGTTGTTTATTTAGCGGGAGATTCAACAGTTACAGATCAAGATGTTGAGCCTTGGGCCTCTTGGGGACAATTTATCACAAACTATTTTGATGATTCTGTTGTGGTATCAAATTATGCTTATTCTGGTTCAGCACTGAGTTCTTTTAAAGCTGGAAACCGTTTAAAAAAGATTCTTACTCAAATTAAAAAAGGAGATTATTTATTTGTCGAATTTGGGCATAACGACGAAAAAATAAAAGGCGAAGGAAATGGCGCATGGGGATCATACTCCACCTTATTAACCGAATTTGTTCAGTCAGCCAAAGATAAAGGTGCAATTCCGGTTTTAGTAACGCCAACACAGCGCCGGTTTTTTAATGAAAACGGAACTTTAAAAGAAACACACGGCGAATTTCCTGCTGCGATGCGCGCTGTTGCACAAAAAGATAAGATTGCGCTTATTGACATTACCAAAATAACAACAGAATTATACGAAGCTTGGGGCGACGAACCTTCTAGAAAAGCTTTTGTGCAATATCCTGCCAATACTTTTCCAGGACAAGAAAAAGCTTTGGATGACAATACTCATTTTAATAGTTTTGGAGCAAATGAGATCGCACTTTGTGTACTAAGCGGCATTCGTGAGCTTGATATTCCATTAAAAAAACAGATTAAAAAAGAAATACCAAATTACAATCCGAAAAAACCAAATTCTATTTCGAACTGGACTCTACCAATGAGTGCTCGCTTTGAAATTTCAAAACCAGATGGCAATTAACCATCAAAGAATTCAATTACTATGCTGCTAAAAAACACTATCAAAAACCTCTCTATTATTGCGTTTACGCTTTTTCTGACCCAAAACAGCAACGCACAGCAAACAGATAAAATTTATCTTTCCGGAAAAGATTTTGAACATCCTGTACAATGGGATTTTTATTGTACGGAAGGAAATAACAGTAAAACCTGGTCTAAAATAAATGTTCCGTCGCAATGGGAACTAGAAGGTTTTGGCGAATATACATATGGAAGATGGTATAAAGAATTGAACCAAAAAGAACCAAGCAAAGAAGAAGGCTTATACAAATATGAATTTGAGGTTCCTGCTGAGTATAAAGGCAAAGATGTTCTGATTGCTTTTGGAGGGGCTATGACGGATACAGAAGTTAAAGTAAATGGAAAACTGGCGGGAGCAATTCATCAAGGCGGTTTTTATGAATTTAAATATGAGATTTCAACTTTACTAAAATATGGTGTTAAAAATACTTTAGAAGTTCATGTCTGGAAACATTCTGCCAATAAATCAGTAAATGCAGCAGAAAGAAGAGCAGATTGGTGGCTTTTTGGAGGTATTTATCGTCCGGTTTGGCTGGAAGTTTCTCCTAAAACTCACATTGAAAATATTGCCGTGAATCCAAAAATGGATGGCTCTCTGACTGTTGATTTGGATCTTAAAAATATTTCTAAAAACACAACTTTAGAAGCCACTATTAAAGGTTTAAATGGAGAAAATTTTCAAACTTTTACTTTTCCGATTAAAGCAAAAAGCATAAAAGAATCGATTGCAGCACAATGGAAAAATATTAAACCTTGGAATCCAGAAAATCCTAATTTATATGATTTGCAGTTGGTTTTAAAACAAAACGGAACTGCAATTCATCAATACAATAAACGCATTGGCTTTAGAACGTTAGAATTTAAAAAACAAGACGGAATTTATGTCAACGGTACTAAAATTTTGATGAAGGGAATCAACCGCCATTCTTTTTGGCCAGAAGGCGGACGAAGCACCAGCAAACGCATCAGCGAATTAGATGTCAAATTAATCAAAGACATGAATATGAATGCGGTTCGCGGGCATTATCCGCCGGACACGCACTTTTTACAAGTTTGTGATTCGCTAGGTCTTTTTGTTTTGAATGAATTGGCTGGCTGGCAAAACTCGTACGATACTGAGACTGGAGCCAAATTAGCAAATGAAATGATTACACGCGATGTGAATCACGCCTCTGTAATTATTTGGGATAACGGAAATGAAGGCGGTTGGAATTATGATACTGATAAGGTTTTTGCAGAAAAAGATCCACAAAAGAGAATTGTAATTCATCCTTGGGCTGATTTTAATGGCTGGGACACGCATCATTATCCTACTTATTTGACTGGAATGCATCGTTTTAACGCAGGTGAAAATGTATTTTTTCCAACTGAATTCATGCACGGAACATACGATAACGGACACGGCGCAGCCCTGGAAGATTTCTGGAACCGCTATAAGGAAAGTCCGCTTTTTGCTGGAGGTTTTATGTGGGCAATGCTCGATGAGGCTGTAAAACGCTCAGATTGGACAGGAGATGTAAAATTTGACTCAAAAGGTTCGCTTGCCGCGGATGGAATTCTTGGACCTCACCGTGAAAGAGAAGGAAGTTATTATACAGTTAAAGAAGTTTGGGCGCCAATTCAATTTCAGCCGAAACAGGTTTCAGAAGATTTTGACGGATCGTTCCTCATTAAAAATGAATATCTTTTTAGTAATTTGAATTCTTGCAAAATGGAATTTAAAGTATTAAAAGCAGATAATAATGTACTTTATACAAATGGAACTTCTAAAGAAATAAGTGAAGGAAAAATTGAAATTCCGAGTATTGATCCAGGTGAAACACGCAAAATTCAATTTGCGGTTCCGAGCAATTTTGCGGAAGGCGACATTTTATCGATCTCAGCTTATGATCAATTCAATAAAGAAATTTATACTTGGACTTGGCCTATTCATAAAGCTAAATTTTATGCTGCTAAATTTTTAGCCGTTCAAAATACAAAAGCAAAAGCAACTGGCGTAAAATCTGGAAATGAAATCACTTTAAAAGGAAGCGATGTTACCGTTACTTTTGATGCTGCAACTGGAGAAATCATGTCTATTAAAAATGGAACATCAACTATTCCGCTTACAAATGGACCTCGCCCAATTGGTATGAAAGCAAAATTAAAAGATATTCAGCTTTCGCAAGAAGGAGATAAAGCTGTTTGCAGTGTTTCGTATGCTGGCGGATTATCTTCTATAAAATGGATTATGGAACCGGACGGAAGATTTAAAATGGAATTAATTGCCCTTAAAAATGCATCTGGAGGAGAAGGTTTTGACGGTGCTTTTTTTGAAGATAAAATCAGCGCTTTTGGAATTACGTTTAGTTTTCCTGAAAAAGAGGTTACTGGCATCAAATGGTTTGGAAGAGGTCCGTATCATGTTTGGAAAAACAGAATTAAAGGAACAACTTACGGTATTTGGGAAAAAGAATATAACAATACCATTACAGGTGAAAGTTTTGAGAATCTAATTTATCCTGAATTTAAAGGATATCATGCCAATTTATTGGGAGCAAATTTAAAAGCGGGAGCATCTTCCTTTAAAGTTTTCAGTGAAAATGATAATTTATTTTTGAGATTATTTACGCCTGATTTGCCAAAAAATGGCTTTGCAGGAAGCAACCCACAACCGGCTTTTCCGGAAGGAGATATTTCGTTTATGTATGAAATTCCAGCAATGCGAGATTTTAAACCTTTAGAACAGCAAGGACCTCAAAGTCAGCCGACAAACATTCGTATTAAAAGCGGAGATGACGGAATTAAAATGAATTTGTGGTTTGATTTTAGAGATAAGATTTAGTTTCATGTTTCAAGTTTCAAGTTTCAAGTTTCAAGTTTCAAGTTTCAAGTTTCAGTGCCGAAGCTTCGGGATCAGGTTTCAGGTTTTAATCTTTATCTATAAAATCGATGATTTTGATTACGGAGTTTCTAGTGTGATTTCTCCTTCGTCGAAATGACAAATTAGATGAAAAGGGCTTCGACTTCGCTCAGGATGACAATCATTTTCATAATAATACCTATGTCAGGCTGAGCGAAGTCGAAGGCTCGTTTTACATCTTACCTATTACATTTTACAACACACAATATGAAAACATTTAAAATACTTTTCGCCTCTATTTTGGCACTATTATTTTTCAATTTTACATCTAAACAAGACGACAAACCTACTGTTTATATGGTTGGCGATTCGACCGTAAAAAACGGAAAAGGCGACGGAGCTGGCGGGCTTTGGGGCTGGGGAGACTATATTGGACAATTTTTAGACACTACAAAAGTTAACATTGAGAATCACGCTTTGGGCGGTACCAGCAGCCGAACATTTCAAGATAAAGGTTTGTGGATTGAAGTCCTGAACAAACTCAAAAAAGGAGATTATGTACTGATTCAATTTGGACATAATGATGACGGACCCATTAATGATACGATTCGTGCTCGCGGCACAATTAAAGGCATTGGAAAAGAAACGCAGGAAATAGACAATTTGCTTACCAAAAAACACGAAACCGTTCACAGTTACGGCTGGTATATTCAGAAAGTGGTGCAAGAGGCAAAATCCAAAGGAGCAATTCCGATTATTTGCTCACCGATTCCTAGAAACGACTGGAAAGACGGAAAAGTACCAAGAAATAACAAATCGTACGGTTTATGGGCCAAACAAATAGCTAAAAAGGAAAACGTTACTTTCATTAATTTAAATGAAAAAATGGCGCTTGAAATGGAGAAATTCGGCGAGCAAAAAGTAACGGGAACTTATTTTTACAAAAAAGATCACACACATACTTCTGCAAAAGGCGCTGTACTTTCGGCTTCAGTAATAATCAATGAATTAAAAGAGAGCAAAAATTCTTTAAAAAATTATATTTTAGGAAATCCAAAAATCGTACTTCCACCTAAGAAAAAAGTATTTTTAATTGGCGATTCTACAATGGCCAGCAACGACGGCAATGCAGATGCTGTTGGCTGGGGAGTTGCTTTTCCTAAATATTGCGATACGACACGAATTGAAGTCATCAATAAAGCTCGCGGCGGCAGAAGCACTAGAACGTTTGTTAATGAAGGGCTTTGGGACGAAGTAAAAAAACAGCTTGAACCTGGAAATTTTATTATAATTCAATTTGGACATAATGATGCCGGAGCAGTCGACAAAGAAAAATTAAGAGGATCCTTAAAAGGTAATGGCGACGAAACTCAAGAAGTAATACGCCCTGACGGCTCAAAAGAAATTGTAAATACTTTTGGGTGGTATATGGCAAAATTTATTCGTGAAGCGAAAGAAAAAGGTGCTATTCCTATTGTTTTAAGCCAGACACCAAGAAATGAATGGCCAAACGATAAAGTAGAACGCCGAACGGATACTTACGGAAACTGGTCGAAAATTGCAGCCGATAAAGAAGGTGCATATTATATTGATTTAAATGAAATTGTTGCCTTAAAATATGAAGTTTTGGGTAAAGAAAAAGTAAAATCCTTTTTCCCAAAAGATCATACACATACGGGTTTAGAAGGTGCAACTCTAAATGCACTAACTGTTGCAGAGAGCCTTAAAAAATTAAAAGATTGCAATTTGAAAGATTATATTGAAATACCTAAATAATTGTTAGTTGTTAATGGTGAATTGTAAAATGCAGTTTGAGATGTTTCTAAGTAATTTCACAATTCATAATTAACAATTCATAATTAACAATTAAAAAAAAACCTCGTTTAATTACTTAAACGAGGTTTTATCTTTTGAATACAAAGTATTATTTTTTTGATTCTTCGATAGAAACTTTTCTGAATTCTTTTAAAAGTTTTTCAATTTCCAAAGTAGCTTTACGAGCTCTTGGTCCAGCAGCTTTAATACCTTTTTCAGTTAAAGATTCAGCTTCTGCTTTAAATGCGTCAATTTCGGCGTTGATTTTTACTAATAGATCTTTCATGCTTATACTTGTTAAATTAAGGCGCAAAAATAAATGTTTGCTGGAAAGATAACGCACGTTTAGTGTTAAAATTATACCTATTTTAGACTATTGCGTTAATATTAATTTTACAAAGGCCATTGATACTTCACAATCAGATCATTACAAAATTATAAAAAGAAAAATATTTTCCATACAACTCACTTTTATTCGATTATTACATTCTTAAGGCAATTTACATCTCATAAATAATAACACACAACTCAATTAAAAGGTATTTCATAAGAACTTCCTTCAGAGGCTAGATAGACTGCAAGCTGATCCAGAACAATTCCGGTTTGATTGACTTCTATTTTAATCGTATGCTTTCCTTTTTCTATTTTAGTGGCTGGTAATTTTACAATTGTGCTGTTTCTCAACACATTTTCTTTCCAGGTGTTGTCGCGGTCTTTTGTATTGGTTTTAAAAAACTGAGTCGTGTTTTTATCTACTTGTATTCCGATTTCGTGATCAAAATTATTAGCATGGGTTGGCAGTAATCGAACTTCAATTTCATATTCTCCAGCATTTTCAATTATAAATTCATAAGTCAAAAAAGGTTTTTCAGTTTTAAAATACTGCTGTTTCAGCGGAAATAAAGTAACTGCATTATTGCTGTATCCTAAACCGTTAATTGTTTGCCACTGAAAGTTTTTAAATCCTTTTTGGGAAATAAATTGATTGGCTTGAATGGCAATTCTGTTTCCTGATATTTTCTTGTCTTCTTTTGAAAATATATTCTTTTTAAGTGAATCAAAAACAGGCAAATTTCTCGGATGCATTGACATCATATTGTTCCATTTTCCGTTGCTTAATTTTGTATTGTAGAAATCAGTGAGTTCTTTTATTTCCTGATAGGCTTTCGCACTTAAAACCTCGAATTTTTGTTTTTGATTTGCATCTGAAGTCGCTGCAGCTAAATTCCAATATAAAAATTTATGATTCATATAAGCAGCTCCTTTTACAGGATAAACTACTAGTTGAAACCAAGCGTCCTTTCGCTCTGACGGAATCAAAACAGATAAGCTGTCTACTTTTTCCATAAGTTGATCATAGGCTTTGATTCTGCTCCAAATTTCTGCTGTCGAAAAATCAGAAAGCTTTACAGGAGTTGTTGGTTCAGTTTGGCTCCAGCCCATATATTCAGGTTTTCTTAGAAAAGCCAAACGGTAATATTCTTCAAAAACTAAACTCAAATCTGCACTTACTTTTTCCGTAAATTCTCTCGAAGCCCAATTTTTTAAATATTGATGAAGTCCATCTGATTTTATGCTGTTGATGTTCCAAGCCATATCTAGAAAAAGTTCTATATCATATTCTGCTGGCTTTATATCGCCCACATTTACAATCCACATTTTCTTTGCGCCATTTTCATAAGCTTTATTCATTTCATACCAAATTAATCCCGGCTGCATGGTGCTCAGCCAAAGATAATCGTGAGGTCTTCCCCAATAACTGATATGATAATAGACCCCGCTCCCTCCTGCTCTCTTTTGTTCGTTTTCATTGCTCAAACGTCGAATATAACCGTAATTATCATCAGGCCAAACCAAGGTTATATCGTCTGGAACTTTTAGTCCGTTATCATACAATTCTAAAACTTCTTTATACGGAACAAAAGCTTGCGGAATAGCTGACAATGATTTTTTGAAGGTTTTTGAAAGCATTTCACGCTGATTCACAATAATTTTCTCGACCATTTCAATCGATGCTGCTAAATCTTTGGCACCTTCCATTTTGCTGTCGTGAACGCCACGCATACCTAAAGTCATAATGGTTTCGTTTTGCGCGTTTTTTAATTCATCTAAACGATCTTGCCAATATTTATCAACTTGAGTTTTATTGGTAAAATAATTATAGTCTCCATTAATTTTAGGTTTCCACTCGTCAACATTATTGCGGAGCATTGGTTCTGCGTGCGAAGATCCGATGACAATATGGTATTTTTGCGCCATTTCCTTATTCCCCGGAAGGGTAAAAAAGCCTTTTGTTGACGGATGCATTGCTGGCCAAATCGTATTTGCTTTTAATCGCAATAATAACTGAAATATCTTTTCATACGTTTTTGGTCCAATATCTCCTGTTTCCGGTTCAAATGTTTTGGCGGCCCAAGGCTGTAATGCCCAATCTTCATCATTTAAAAAAATACCTCGATATTGAACTGAGGGTGAAGAAATTATTCCGTTTTGAGGCAATTGCAACGAAAGATTTTCTTTTTTAATTGAACGAACATCTGCCCACCATTTCCACGGAGAAATTCCTAGCTGTTCTGCAATCTCAAAAACAGCATAAACAGTTCCTCTAACATCACTTCCCGTAACTAGTAGGTTTTCTTTTTCTTTTTTGATAGAAAATTTCTCCCACTGATTTGAGAATTCTTTTTGATTTATTTTTGATTTTAAAAGACTTGAAGAAGCTTGTCCTATATAAATGCCACTTTTAGAAATTGAATTTGTCTGAATAATTTCTGGACGTTTTCCGGTTATTTCTTTAACATCATCTGCCAATTCATTTACTGCCCAAACAATTAATGGATCCGTATTTTTGTCAATATAAATAGACGTTGTTTTATTTGAGTCGGCAACGGAAAAGTCAACGAAACTTTTATTCTGGCTGTAGGAGTTTAAAGTTACTAAAGCAAAAATATATAAGAGTATTTTATTCATTTTATGATAATGTTTGAATTGTAATAGCGCACAGATTTTACTGACTTAGCAGGTTTACGCTGTTATTTTCTCCAGTTTTGCGATTATAGGCAATGACAAAGTTTATGGTTACTTTGTGTTAGACGCACTGCTGTGCGCCTCTACAGAAAGCCTTTGCACTTCTGAACCTCTTAATTTTAATCCACAAGCACTTTGTTAACATACACATTTTTAAAAGTTACTCCGTTAATCAGGCTTTTATCAATATCTGTTTTTACTGATTCTATTTTTAAATTCTCGAAAGTGAAGTTTGATAAACGCACATTTGGATCGTTTTCTACTTTATAAAACATTTCGCATTTAAGTTCAATATTCTTCAGAGTAACATTATTGCCATAAGAAAGTGGAATATCAGGACGGCCTTTTAAATCAAAAAACTGTTTCCATCCTAAAATAGCCAAACCATTTTTAGTTTGTCCTTTAATGTCTTCAAGCCTAATAAACTCGTAAAGCTGTGGTGTATCAGGCCTCATTTTAAGATGCAATAAAATTGAAGGTCCGTCAACCTCGCAATTACGCATAATTATGTTTCGGTTATGAATCGCCTCGCTTCCGTTTGTCAATGCTGAATGGCAATATCCAAATTTACAATCCTCAATGATGATATTGGTATTTGGCCCATTATTTTTATCTTGATCTGCATACGGGCCCTTTCCGCCTTTTAATGCTACAGCATCATCATTAACAGACATATAACTCCCTTTTATAAGTACATTGGTACAAATGTCAAGATCTATGGCATCCGTACTTGGAGCATCTCCCTTTTTGTGCGGAGAGAAAATATAAGTATCTAATATTTTTACATTATTGCATTTGTAGAAATGATTTGTCCAAAAACCTGAATTAATCAATTTTACATCCTGAAATTGTACGTTGTTTGAATTCCACACAAAAACCAATCTTGGTCTTGAAACTTCTAGATTGGTACATTTCGGATTCTCTTTTCGGCGTGCCCAAAAAGCATCCCAATATTTTTTTCCATTTCCATTGATAGTTCCTTTCCCTGAAATCGAAAAATTATCAACTCCGTAAGCGTTTACCAAAGCTGGAAAATAGTCCAGATTTTGTCCTTCCATTCTTGATGGCATAATTGGAAAATCAGCAATATTATCAGAGCCTTTCAAAACTCCGCCTTCACTAACATATAAAGACGTTTTTGGTTTAAAAAACAAAGCACCGCTCAAGAAAACACCTTTCGGAATTACAATAACGCCTCCGCCATTTGCAGACGCTTTATCAATCACTTTTTGAATGGCAACTGTCTGCACTTTTGTACTGTCTTTGCTAATACCAAAATCTGTAATAGTGTATTTTTTTCCTAAATCCTTCAATTGAAGTTTGGTATAATCTTTAAACCAAGCTGAAATTGCTGTTCCGTCTGGAAAGCTGTCGTTTTGATATTTTTGAGAAAATGTAAATTGAGAAATCCCCAAAATACAAATGACTAGTGTTATTAATCTTTTCATTGTATGCTTTTTTTTGATATTTATTTTTTAATTGTAATCTGATGCAGCGAAATAGTATTTCCTGTACTTCCGTAATTGGCCTTCTTTTTATCAGACCAGTTTGGCCTTTCTCCTGTAACCGAAACGATTAATTCGTAATTGTTTTTTTTCAAAATAGGAGATTTAAATACTTGTACTAAATCTGAAAACTTACTGTACATATCGATAATTGCTGTATACATTGTATTTCCTTTTTTATCTGTTAAAACCACTTTTGCATAACCATTTTCAGGACCAACAAAACTTGTTAAACCAATTTGCTGTCCTTTAAATTTTATTGAAAATGAAGCGTTTTTGTCATCAGATTTGCTTTCTAAAAGCATATTCCCATTATCAGTATGAATCCACTTCCCTAAATATTGAATTTCTTCATTAGTGTTTTTGATAATTATATCTTTATTCTCCACAATAGTTACAACTCCTGTTGAAGTATTTATTCTCCAAGCTTCTTGAAATTTTGGCATTGATACAGAAGTTCCTGCAATTGAAAGTGGCTGCCAAACATAAGTTGCTGACGAGGCTTGCTTAGGAAAAGACCAGCGATCACCCATAAACATATAAGTTGTTTCCTTTAAACCTTGTATGGGCAATACAAATGTGGATTGAGAATTCCATGTTAACGTATTTTCTGGAGCAACTAATCCTTGAGAAATCCATGGTCCTTTTAGAGAAATCGAAGTATAATAATAATTGTCATTTTTTTCCCAGCTTGTCAAATGCGATCCTATAAAATAATAAATATCATCTTTTCGAAACAGCGTTGGCGACTCAAATCCAGACGTTATATTTTCGTTTAATTTCTCTGTAACCGATGTAAAATCATCACTTAATTTATAAATTTCACCGCCGTGAACTAAGACATATCCAGAACCATCATCATCTTGAAAAGTTCCCATGTCCCATTTTTTAATTGATTTTCCCTGAAACAAAAGCGGACCTTTAAATACATAAGGACCATTTATTTCTTTTGAAACTGCATAACCCACAAACTGATCCTTATACGTTAAACTATCAGCGTGCATGTACATAATGAATTCTCCCGTTTTAGGGCATTTCATAACTTTTACTCTTTCTCCCACTCGATTTGGACCCAGTTTTCCAGATTCTTGTGCAGGAAGTGCAACACTTTCAAATTTCCAATTATAGAGATCTTTAGAAGAATAACAGTTGAATCCAGCAAATGCGTTGCTGGTGTCCGTATGTGATTCACCAAAAAGATAAAAAGTATCTAATTCTTTTATAATATTTGCGCCGTGTGCGCTTACAATATTTCCGTTTTGGTCAAACCAAGGAACTCCAGAATAAATGGCATCCATTTTGGCTGCTTTTTGCGCAAAAGAAACCGCTGTATTGCTTACAAAAACAATACAAATGGTGAAATACCTCAAAACGAAATAATTATTTTTAAACATTTTACTAATTACTTTTTGCTAAATATTTTAGCTTTTCAGAAGTTAATTTTCGCCCTTATTTACGCTTCAGCCAATCTTTTGGAACGTTTACAATACAAATATTCAGTGTCCTATTATCCTCAGAAAGCATTGCCGATTGAATTTCTATTTTTGTTCCGTCTCTGTTAAACGTAGGATGAACGTGATCTGCAGCAGTTTCTTTATGTCCAGTGGTCAGCATCACCATTTCGTTTGTTTTTCTATCGATTAAATATAAGCTTCTTGAGAAATCGTCTCCAACTGCCCATCTTCCGTCAGAAGAGCCGTGTACGTGCCATAAACCACTTCCGCTTTTGGTTTGTCCGGCAATAATCATTTCTCTGGTTCTTAAATTTACAATTGCTAAACCTGTTGGTTTTTCGCGTGTTCCAGAATTTCCCCAATTGCTTTCCTGACCTGGATTCTGCGGATTTTGAACTTCTTTGCTGTCTGTTACTTCAGATGGAGCTTCTTTTTGAATATCAATTTTTCGATGTCCCATAATTGCCATCGCAACCTCGTCCTTAGAAATAACTACTTCATGCGTAACCCATTCAAAATCAGATTCTGGATATAAAGGTCTTAGACCAGATCCATCTGCCATTACTGTCCAAGTTCTTTGAGGTGATTTTCCTCCAGTTTCCCAGCAAAAAACAAGTTCTCCTGGATTCCAAATATTTGACTGAATGTGTCCGACCTGAAAGGGAACAGAAATTACATGTTTCAGTTCTCCTGTTTTTATATTCATACTGCTAATACCGCCCGGACCAGCGCCCATATTTCTTGGTCCAAAACTTTTTTCTATTTTAATATTCGGATCTAAATGTCGTGCTGCCTCTTCTTTTCCAATTCTAAAATAAACGCGTTCTTCATCTGCATCTAAAGCCATATCGCCAGAAGCGCCCATTTCTGGATTCGTTGTACCGCAAACGCGCTCGTAAGCCGAAACAGGTTTCATTTTTCCAGCTTGACTGTCAGTAAAAACAGCTTCTAGATTAACCTCAATAATCTGCATTTTATCGCCGTCGGCTTTTCTCATAAAATACAACTTCATCGATTTTTGCGCCATACATAAAGTTCCGGTATAACCGCCTTCTGTAACTTGAACCATGATACCTGATTTTTCGTTAACAGCCATTGCTTCGCCATTTGCTCTTTTAGTTCTAAAGATGAGCCATTCTCCATCTGAAGACCATTGCGGATGCGTGGGATAGGTTTTAGAATCTCCAGCCGACTTAGTGGTTAAAAAGATTAAATCGATACCTGTAACCGGATCTTTGATTATCTTTTTTTCTGATGGAAATCGTTTTCCTATCTGGCAAAAAACTGTTAAGCTAAATAATAGGAAAAGTATATTTATAGTGGATTTCATAGATTGTGTTTTTTTTGCCGCAAAGGCATAAAGACGCTAAGCTTTTTTTAAATATTATTGGTTAAAGCTGCTTATTACTACTTCATTTTAATAATTAAAAACTCATAACTCATAATTCATAACTTATTTCAGCAGATTGTTTTTACCTGGAATTTTCAATTGAATTGAACTGTCATTTATTACAAATTCACTATCCTTTAGCAACATAATCACTTCGGATCCAGCCAATAAAACGGGACCGTAACCGTGTGCCGCGAAAACACTCACAGGACGATAGTAATAAAATGCAGGATCAAAACCCATTCCGGTTCCAACGCAGGTTCCTTCTACCTGACCTTTATCGTTAACTTTTGAAGCCACAGCATTCCACGCCAATAAAACCGCTGGAGCGTACGTCATTTTATCAACATAGCCTCTATTAATTGCTCTGGCAATAGAATAAGCATAAATAGCGGTTGCCGAAGTTTCTAGATAAGAATCATTCCTGTCTAATAATTGATTCCAAAAACCTGTTCCGTCTTGATATTGTACCAATCCCGCAATGTGTTTTTGCAATTGCGCCAAAACCTGAGGATATCCAGGATGATTTTTAGGCAAAACTTCTAACAATTCTACCATTGTCATTACTGCCCAGCCATTGGCTCTAGCCCAATGAAACTGAGGATGAACCTGCATAGATTCGACCCAGCCGTGCATGTAAATTCCTTTTTGAGTGTTAAACATTCTTTCAGAAAACTGATTTACCTGTTTTACAGCGTCGTCGTAATATTTTGCATTGCCCGTATAACTTCCCATTTGTGCAAGCGCGGGAACACTCATAAACATATCATCCAGCCAAAGAGTATTATCCTGCGGTCTGTTTCTTGCTAATGTTCCGTCTTTTAATCTAAATTGTTTATTGCTGATGAAGTCGATATAATTGTTCACCAAAGGATCAATATTGGCTTTTAAACCTTCTTTTTTGGCTTTAATAAATGCTGCACAAAGAGCACCTGCAAAATCTAATGCTTCTGGATGAAGCGTTTTTAGCATGTCTTTGTCTTTGATGTTTTTTTCGTTATAATTTGCAGCGATATCCGCAATTAACTGTATTCTTTTGTTTGAATAATCTGCAAAATATTTTTCGCCTGTGGCTTTAGATGCCAACAGCATTCCAGCATAGGTAACGCCCCATTCGTAGCTTGTTAATCTAAAAGCACCAGGTTCAAAAACAATATCCTGATTGGCCTTTTTATAATCTGTAATTTCAGCTTTGGTATTTGCATCTACAATTTTTGAAGCCGAATTTTTGTCTAAAAAATTATAAACTCGGTCCAGTACAGCTTTTATATTTTCTTTTTGCGGAATAATATACGGTGTTGGATAATCCGGCTGCATCAAATGCAATGGTGCAGTAGCATCTGTTTTTTGAGCATTTGCAACAGAAAATGCTCCAAAAGCGAACAATGTTATAGTGGTTAATTTATAGTTCATTTGGTTAGTGTGTTAGTTAAAGTGAAAATGTTTTTATTTACTTATCTCAACCTCTATTTTGGCAGAAAGCTGTTTTGCCAAAGTGGTTACATAATTGCTGAAATAAGTCGAATCTTTAAAGTTTTTATCAGCACTCAACTCCCAGCCGGCAATGGCATAGTAGTTGATTTTTTTATTGTTTTCGATCGTCAATTTTGCCAAATATGAATCTGTTAACTGACCGGTTTTAGGTGCTTCGATATAGCCTTTATACAGTTTTTTTGGAACCAGAATTGCCGTTCCTAAAATCCAAGTACGGTCATAGGTTAAATAATCATGCTGGATTAAGCAAACCCAATCTCCGGCATCAACAATTTTCAACGGATTTTTATTGTTCAGGTTTGAGATTGCCACTAAAAAAGTTTCTTTTCCTTTAAGTCCGTTTATTGAAACCGTATTTTCATAACCGTACATTCCGGGCCAGATTGAGGTAGTTTCCTGAACTTGATATTGATTTCCTGAAGCTTTCCAGTTTTCGTATTTATAACTTAAAACAGAATTTACAGGACCTTCGCTGACAATTTTAAAAGTTGTTTTTTCGACATTATTTAAAGTATCATTCGTCAAGATTCCAAGTCTGTTGATTTTGTCTTCAATCAATAAAGCGTAGCCGCCCAAACCAGCAGAATTTCCAACAGGAAAAATATCTCTTCCCCAATCGTACATTACATGATAATTATCTTCAACGGCGCCTTTGCTGTTTATTCCGACATTTTCTGGCGTAATTCCAGGCAGTTTTTTTCCGAAAACATCTTTAGAATTTCTTCCATCCAAATAATGTCTGAAACCTACTTTATCATTTTCCCAAGTTGGGCCATCGGTTTGGTATTTTTGAAAACCTAATTTTTTATGCACCTGATTGGCTAATAAAACTTCTTCGGTTGCGGGCTGAACTGGTAAATCCTTTGCTTCTCTTTTTCCGAAACGAACACTAGTCTTTATTGGGAATTTCGGATTTATCGAAGACCATTTCAATTGTACCGTTTTCTTTTCTTTTGGAGCAAAATCAGTTACAAGAAAAAGCTCATCCCATTTTCCATCTCCATCCAAATCATTTAATTGAGCCGGAATAGTATCATTTTTATTGATTAAAATTGGATAAACATTCGTTGCATCTTTTACCGAAAGCTGACTTCTTTTTATTGTAATTGCCTTTTGAGGTACTGCTAAAGCAGCGGTGTTTTTTAATGTAATTTTAGTTCCAGATACTTTTTGCTGTGCTTTGCAGCTCATCAAAAATGTGGCTGAAAGGGCAATTGACAGATAGATTTTTGTTCTCATTTTATGCTTTTTTTTGTTTAATGTTTTCATTGTTCAAGTTGAAACAATTTAATCATTTAATCTAAGTGAAAAACTTCTTTTAACGGAATTGAAATTGGTGAATTATCTGGATTTGTGTCCATGATATCTCTCATATAAGCCCACCATTTTTTTACGATTGGATGATTTGGCAAAAAACTTTCATCAAAATCTGAGCTGATTTTTTGAACAGCAAAAAGGATCAATGTTTCTTCATCTAAAAAAATACTGTAATCCTGAATACCTGTTTCTGAAAGCAAACTTTCAAGTTCCGGCCAAATTTCATCGTGTCGTTTTTTATATTCTGCTTCAAAACCTGGTTTTAACTTCATTTTGAAAGCATTTCGAATCGTATTATTATTTGCCATTTTTAATGTTTTAAATTAATTTCAACTTGTTTATCTCTGTTGCAGACAATTTCTCCATTTAAATATTCCAGTTCGGCAACCTGTATAGAACTTCTTTTGGTTTCGTAACTGTCTACACCTTTATTTTCAGGAATTCTCCCAGGATGAGTGAAGTAAAAAATATAGGCTTTTCCATCATTTACTATAACATCGGGATGCCCGCCAATTACTTTATCATCTTCTCCAGTTCCCGGAGTTTGAAGAATGTTTTTTTCTTGTCGATTCCAATTCAGGAAATCTTTAGAAGAATAAACATTTAAGCCTCGCCATGAATCAGAAATCATCCAGTTTTTGCCTTTCCATGTAAATACTTTCGGGCCTTCCCCTCTATCTTTTACAATCTTTTTTCCGCTGTCAATCCAATTATACAAATCTTTGCTGTCAGCATAATAAATTGATTTTCCATCATTTTCGTTGTTATAAAACATTCTCCAAGTTCCGTTTGGCAATCTAAAAACAGATGCGTCAATACATCTTTCTGAAGCTAATTTTAATGCTGATTCAAATTTCCAGTCCATCAAATTTTTGCTGGTTAAATGAATAATCGATCGAGGATGATACCAATCATTAAAAATTCCAGGTACAATCGTTAAATACATATGATATTGACCTTTATACTCAATAACATCTGGCGCCCAATGCGTTGCATCTTTTATTTTATAATCAATATTGCAAGTGTCTTTATATGTCCATTTTGCTCCGTCTGGCGATGTTGCAATACCAATTTTGGTTCCGTGTACCCAAGTAATTCCTTTTGCAGTTGAATCTTTTGCTCGGCGATTGGTATAAAACATGAACCATTTTTTTTCTTTTTTATTCCAAATAATAGTAGGATCTGCAGCTCCGTCAAAAATAGGATCTCGGTATAAAGGTTTGTCTGCAATATGAATATTTTCTTTTTTGATTTTATTCTGCGCTGAAATGGTCAGGCAGAACAATACTGCTGCGAGATTTGTAAAGAAATATTTTAGATTTATTTTTGACATTGGATTTTATTTATGTTCTCGCAGTGGCAGATACAGCAGCTTATTTCTTTTGATTTTCTGTTGGCCAATCATCTGTTCTAAAAGGCGATGCAGGCAAATTTTCGGCGTTGAATAAATTCGGTTCCGGTACTGCTTTCCATGCAAAACGAACTGCAACGGGATTCTTTACTTTTGATGAAGAAACTACAATAGTCTTGCCATCAATTTTTGCTTGAGCAGGATAAAAAATTTGATCGTTTCCGGAAATTTCAAATTCTTTTAAATCTTCATTACTTTTTTTGAAACCATTTTCTACATCATCAAAAAACAATTGAATTTTACCTTTTTTTATTTTCATATGATTGTAAAGCGGTCCAGAATAAGCCAAATTACTTTCATTGTACGTTTTCGATCTTGCAATTAAAGCCAAACGATACCCAACAGTTTGTTTGTCGATTGGATGAATATTTGTTGCATTTCCAACATCTGTAGTAACGGCCATTCCAGTATTTGAAACACTTTTAGAAGCCATTAACTGCGCTTCTCGAATATCTGGATTCTGCCCTTTGTGTGGCGCAATCTGAACAAAATAAAATGGAAAATCACCTTGATCCCAATCGCTTCTCCAGTTTTTAATCATTGCTGGAAATAAAGTTCTGTACAAAAAGGCGCTTTCTGCATTGCTTTCTCCTTGATACCAAATTACGCCTTTCATCGTATAATTGATTAGCGGATGAAGCATCGCATTATAGAGAACATATGAAGTTTTATTCTCTTCTTTCTTAGGTCTTTTCAGTTGTGATTTCGAAATATCATTGTTGTTTGCAATTCTTTCTTTTTGCAAATCAGCATAATAAATTTCTAATTTCTCCTGAAATAATTTTTCGTTTTTTGCATCCTGTTCCAAAATCGGAAGGAAATCTGGATTCTCCTCTAAAACGGTTTGAGATGTCCAAGCTTCTGCTTTTGTTCCGCCCCAAGAAGACGAAATTAAGCCAATGGGAACTTTTAAATTTTGGTATAAATCTCTTCCAAAAAAGTAAGCAACGGCAGAGAATGTTTTTATTGAAGATGGAGAACATTGCTTCCAGCTTCCGGTTACGTCGTCTAGAGGTTTCTGAGAAGCTTTGGTTAAAACCGTAAACAATCTGATGGATGGAAAATTGGCATTTTGAATTTCTTGTTCGTAATTTTTAACCCCTGTTTTCCAAGTTCCGTCTTCCTTCCCAACAGGAAAATACATATTTGACTGCCCGGAACAGATCCAGACTTCGCCTATCAAAATATTTTTTAGAATGATTTTATTTGAAGCTTCTATTGAAACGTCAAAAGGCTTTTCACTTCCTTGTGGAGTATTTACAGCTGTTTTCCAAGTTCCGTCAGGATTTGCCGTGATTTCTACAGGATTATTTTGCCAGCCCAATTGAATTTTTATTTTTTCGTTTGGAGAAGCCCATCCCCATAAATTAACTTTTGAATTTTGCTGCAAAACCATATTATCCCCCACCAAAGCAGGCAGTTTTACCTGAGCAATGGCAGTTATTTTTAATCCTAAAATAATGAATAATAGAGGAAGTTTTTTTAAATATATCATTCGGAATTTAATTTTAATACTAAAACTTTAAAGATATAGTACTAAATCGATATCGGTATCCTGTGCTTCCCTGTTTATTTGCAGAATTATGAACAAAAAAAGGCAGTAACCAAGTTACTGCCTTTTGTAAAATCAAAACCACTTAATTTTACCATTACCATTAAACGAAAAACCAATATTCTTAAAATGATACTCAAATCTAGTTATTAAATAACTCATAACTATCCTGTTGTACCCTGCTAAATTTCATAAAAAAACCGTCTCAAAATTGAGACGGCTTTAAACAATATAGTTGGGGGCAAAATTTAGTAACCTGGATTCTGCATTGCTGCTTTTTCTTCTGGCGTTAATGGTTTTCCGCTTGCGTAAACACCATCTAAGAAAGTCTGCGGAATTGGACGCAGATTATGAAAATCCTGAATGTTTGGAGCTGCTTCAATATTATAAGCTTTTGCTCTGGCGACCAAAGTTTTAGTTCGGCTTAAATCTTCCCATCGATGGAATTCACCAACAAGTTCTCTAGATTTTTCATTTAATACCAAACAAAGCATTCTGTCATAATCAGTACCATATCCTAGTTTTGCAATTACAGCTAAATCTTCAGCTGGCAAAGCTCCAATACTAGAGATCGCTAAACTTGTTGCTGTAGTCAAAACGGGAATATTATTTGATTCGTAATACGAGTTTTCTGGAATAAAAGAAATAGGAATTCCAGCCTGACCTGAAACTGTCCAAGCTGCTAAGCCATCCGTATAAGCAGAGCGGTTTTCTCCGGTTTTATAAGCTGCACGAGTACGAACTGTGTTGATATAAGTCAGTGCATCGGCAAATGTTGCAGATCCTAATTTTGCGAGACGTATTTTTGCTTCAGCTGCCATCAAATACGTTTCTGCTGAACGTGCCAATATAATATCACGAGATCCTTTTGTGTTGCTGACATCTATTCTATTTCCATCTAAATGTTTGCTTAATGAAGGAAATCTTACGTCGGCCATTAAGCCAATTTTATCTGCTGCATAAGCTACATATACACTCGGAATTGTTTTTCCTGTTTTTGCATAAACAATAGCGTCTGCATTTTTGGTTTTAGCAAAACGCGTATCAGAAGCACTGTTGACAATGTACATAATACCTAAATCTCCATTTACATAATAATTTCCTGATTTATTATTGATAATGCTTTTAGTTTGAAAACTTTTCCAAAAACGAGAATCATTTACATGATCATAAACATCATAAATAAAGTAAGTTGGTGCCAAACGGCTGAATGGTCTTCCTCCGGCAAGGTTTCTTCTCATTTGAGGCAATTGATCGTAAGTAGAAAGAAAATACAGGTGCTGCTGATTTCCTCCAGTAGTTAATGTACTGGAATTGAACTGAGCAGATAAGATTATTTCTGGAAGTTTTTCGTTTACGCCATCGGCTACAGTATAATTCCATAGCTCACCAAAATTTGATGCCAAAGGATGATGTGAAATTACCTCATCAGATAAAGTTACAACTTGCTGTAAATCGGCTGCTTTTGTAGCTGAGTTCCAGCTGTCGTTAATTTCACTAGCACGTGCTAAATAAGCTTTGGCCAAATAGTGAGCAGCAGCATCTTTTGTAATTTTAGCTGGAGCGCCGGCGTTCGTCAACAAAGTGTAGGCTTGTGTAAAATCAGCAATTATTTGTTCAAGCACTTTTTGCGGTTCTGCTCTTGTAAATTCTAATTCAACTGTAGAACTTGTTTTTGTTTTTAACGGAACGGCTCCATATTGGCTAACTAATTTTAGATAATTAAAAGCTCTTAAAAAATAACCTTCGCCTAAAGCTGTTTTTTTGATTGCATCATTTGTCGAAACAATATCTGTGGCAGACTCAATCAATTGATTTGCATTTCCAATTCCGATGTACAAATTGTCCCAGTTGGTGTTTGCTGCAACTGTATTTGCATTCGAAACTGTCACAAAAGCTTTAAAACCTGAAGAATAAGAATTCCAAATCCAGTTTGAAGGATCTCCTCCTGCATGAAATTCATCTGTTCCAGATTCGGTTGCTGTAAGCGGTACTTCGCTTGAGAATTCTGCAGCAAATACTTGATAGTAAGTACCATTTGCCAAAGCCTGAATTCCTGCTTCTGTTTTATAATAATCTTTACTGTAAGCTGTGGTCAGTTCTTCGTCAAGAAAATCTTTGTTGCATGAACTGCTTCCTAAAACAAGCGCAGCAATCAGCATCAAATTTATATATCGGTTTTTATAATTTTTCATAATGATTTTTTTTAAGTTTAATTTAGAATTCTACATTTAACCCTAAAGTCATACCTCTGTTAGAAGCTGTCGTCTGCGTATCCAAATCAGTCCATTTAAGCTTGGTGAAAATCATACCTGGATTACTTGCCTGGCAGTATAATCTCAATTTAGAAAGTCCCAATTTCTGTACTAATTCCTTATCGAAATGGTATCCTAAGGAGATGTTTCGTATTTTTAAGAACGAACCATTGCGATATCCTAAAGTAGGATAATAAGGATCTCCAGTACCTGCTGAATAAATTGGTTTTTGATATTCTGCATTGATATTATTATCAGTGTAATAATTTATCGATCTCTGACTTCCTTTTGCTCCTTCATTTTCTCCTAAAGTATCATATAAATAGCCCATACGTCCGTAAACAAAAAATGACAATTCGACATTTTTGTAAATGAAAGTATTTGTTAATCCAACGATATATTTTGGATCTTTGCTTCCAATAATTACACGGTCGTTGTTGGCATCAATTTTATAATCACCATTTTGATCTACAGGTCTTGCATTACCAAAAGAGAAAATATTAGATCCGGCAGCGGCATTGAATTTTGCCATTTCAACTGCATCTTCAGGTTTCCAGATTCCGTTTGACTCAAAACCATAAATTACATTTTGAGAATCTCCAATAAATAAATTGTTGTTGATGTCGTCGAATTTTCCATTTTGAAGGGCTACAATTTTACTCTGTTGGTACGATCCGCTAAAGTTCGAAGTCCATTCAAAATCTTTTCCAGTTATGTTTACTGTGTTTAAGGTAAGCTCAACTCCGCTTCCTTCCGTTTCTCCAACATTTTGGTAAGTATCTCTCACACCAATAACGGTTGGAACACTGCTTTTTAATAACAAATCAGTAGTTTTACTTGTGTAATAATCTAAAGCACCTGATATTCTATTATTGAACATAGAAAAATCAATACCATAGTTAAACTGGGCAGTCTGCTCCCAGCCTAGTTCTATGTTTCCTAATGAAGTATTGTCTATCACACCAGATCCATTTGGATATACGATTCCGATCAGCGGCGGCTGTGTTGCATAAGCTGGTACTGCTGCATTTCCGGTAACACCGTAACCTACTCTCATTTTTAACTGGTTGATCCAAGTTACATCTTCTAAGAATTTTTCTTTATTCAGTACCCAAGCTACAGATGCACTAGGAAAAAATGCCCATCTGTTTTCTGCTGCTAATTGTGAAGCTCCATCAAAACGTCCTGATGCAGTAAGCAGATATTTATCAGCATAACTATAATTTACCCTTCCCATGTAAGATAATAACCCAGTGTCTGTCAATCCTGAAGAATAGCCCGCAAGTGTTACATTGGCAGGATTTAAAGCATTCCATTTGTTTTCAGGATTTTTGATATCATTGGCAGACAGTGAACTGTTCTCATTATGATATTCTGTCTGGCTCATTAATAATGTTCCGCCAAAACTATGATTGCCGAATGTTTTGTTGTAAAAAATCAAGTTATCTAAAGTATATGAAATTGATTTTTCATTTGTTAAAGAAGCGAAACTTGTTCCAGAACGAATGGCTGATTTTCCATCTAAATAAACCCCATCACGATAAGAAGTAAGGTCCGGACCAAAATTAATTCGGTATTTTAAGCCGTCAAGCGAAGATGAAAGACCACCCAAATCGAATTGTGCATACAAACTACCAAAAGCACGCAATGTTACACGCTGATCTTGCGATAATTTGTATTCATCAACAGGAGTTCTGATTGTAGAATCTCCTCCTGGATTATCAATTCTGTTTCCGTTGCTGTCGTAAGGAACTGCATATGGAAGATTCGTGCGGGCAGTTGCATAGATCCCGCCAGAACTTGTAACGGCAGTTCTTCCTACGTTTGATTGTCCATATTCATTTACGCCATAACTTGTATTAAGGCTTACACCCATAGAAAACCATTTTGTTGGCGTAACATCTACATTTGCCGTACCACTGTAACGCAGGTAGCTTTGACCAAATAATGTTCCTGTATTATTTAAATATCCAAAAGATCCGTAACCTTTCATTTTCTCTGTACCACCACTTACGCTAACTGTATGCTGTTGTGTGATTCCAGTACGGGTTACAAATTTAGTCCAGTCTGTAGTTGCTACTTTAGAACCATCCCAAGTTGTTGTTAAGTTTCCGCTGGCATCTCTCCATCCTTTTTCGATATTTGCCCATGCTGATGGATCAGCGGAAGCCAAGAAAATTAATTTGTCATTATCTATATTTGGAGTATCTCCTTTTGGGAAAGCAGTTGGATTTGAGTAATATCTTCCCCAACGACGAAATTCGATATATTCTGCTGCGTTCATCATCGGAGCGTTTTCATGAATAGTTTCTAAGACAACAGAAGTATCGTAGTTTAAAGTAAATTTTCCGTTTTTACCTTTTTTTGTTGTTACGATAATAACCCCATTTGCACCGCGAGATCCGTAAATAGCAGTTGCAGATGCATCTTTTAATACGTCTATTGATTCAATATCTGTTGGATTCAAGAAATCTATCCCACCTGAGTTTGGATCTACACTAATTTTTCCTGTAGAGGCATCAGTAACCAATCTCGAATTTAGCGGAATACCATCAACCACATAAAGCGGTGCATTCGAAGCCGAAATAGAGCGGGCTCCACGAATGGTGATACTTCCTACAGTTCCTGGACGCTCTGTTGAAGAAACATCTACACCTGCAGCTTTACCCTGCATGGCTTGAACTGCATTTACAACTGGTCTTGAAGCAATTTCTTCAGCACCAACGCTGACAATAGATCCGGTAAGATCCTTTTTCTTTTTTACTCCATATCCGACTACTACAACTTCATCAAGAGAATTATCGTCTTCTTTAAGTACAATGTTGTAAACAGTTGCATTTCCGACTGTAACTTCTTGTTTTTGAAAGCCAATAAAACTAAAGGTAAGTGTACTTCCTGTAGCAGCACTTATGGAATAAGTTCCATCCAAATCAGTGCTGACACCAGTCTGACTTCCTTTGATGAGTACGTTGACGCCCGGAACCGGTAATCCAGAAGCATCTCTAATGGTCCCTTTAACTACTTTGTTCTGCGCATAGCCTGATGCATGCAATAATGTCATCAGCGCTATCACAAGCAGAGCACTAAATTTGTTTTTCATAAAAGTTAAATTTGGTTAATTAATTAGTTAGTTAGTTATCTCAAATTTATTTAGAAGTTCATTCCGTACTGTCCTGTAGTATCCTGTAAAATTATTTAGTACGAATCTAACTTACAGTGTTTTACAAAAAATAATTAAGTTTTTTTTAACCATAAAAACCTTCAAAGCCTTGATTTTCAAGAGAAACTTAGATTTAGAGTCAAAAATATTGATACCAAAATAAATGTGTATTTTTTTTAAATATACCATAATTTTGTTCAAAATTTTTTATTGAATAAAAAAAATATTACTAAAAATACTACTGATTCAACATTATTAAAAATTTATCAATAAGAAGTATTCAAAAACTAATACTAAATACCGTGATTACTCTCTGAAAATCGTTTACATTTTAGATAAAAGCATAAAAAAACCGTCTCAAAAATGAGACGGCTTTCAAAAAACAAAAATTAAAAAATTTTACTTATAACCTGGATTCTGCCATTCTGCTTTTTGTGAAGCAGAAAGATTTGAACCATCATCGTTCAACAATCCGTCAATAAACGATTGCGGAATTGGACGAAGCTCATGTTTATTTGCAGTAATACCTGGAGCTGCTTCAGCATTAAATGCTTTTGCTCTTTTGATCAACTGTCCTGTACGCGAAAGCGTTTCCCAACGTTGCCATTCTCCTAGCAATTCACGAGTATATTCATCTAAAATAAAGTTTAACGCGCGCTCATAATCACTTGAAGCTCCAACCTTAGCAATAATTGCCTCATCTTCACTTGGCAGATTATTAGGGAATGATGTTAATCTTAAGTCAGATGCAGCAGTTGTAACCGGTACTGTTGGATTAGATAAATAATACGTATTCATATCTAAATTTGAAGCCGTAAAGTTTGTTGCAGCAGTTCCTGTATTTAGAGCATTTGTTTTAAATGCTTGAGATCCGTCATTATAGTAAGATCTGTTTTCTCCAGCTTTCCATTGTGCTCTTGCTCTAACTGTATTTATGTCTTGCATTGCATTTCCGTATTGCTGTAAACGAGCATAACATTCTGCACGCACAAGATAAGTTTCTCCTAAACGAGCCATAATTACGTCACGGTGTGCATCTCCTCTTTCAGCAGTACGTGAACCATCATCTGTTTTATTGATACCTGCGAAGAAATTACAAATTGGCTGATTTTTAAATGTAGGCGCAACATAATTTCCGTTTTGATACAACACTGAAGAGTTAGGCACAAATTGTCCTTTTTTAACAGCCAAAGTTCCAGCAGTAGGCGTTTGTCTTGCCCCAGTATTCCATTCTGGCAAACGTCCTGCAGCATCTGTCCAAGTAGGAGCCTGAACACTCGCACCAAATTTAGCTGTATTATAAGTATTATCGTTTTTAGTATTCAAGATCATAACAATTCCAGGATCTCCAATTTTTACACCTGCATTAGCAGTTACAACAGTGTTAGCTCCGTAAACTGTCCTGAAGGTTTTCCACATACGAGCATCGTTTACGTGATCGTAAACTGCATACGAATATTCAGTAGGGCGACAGCGTTGAAAATCCATACTTCCAATCCATACGCCACGTTTTACCCATCCTCCAGAAAAACTTGAAAATTGAGGAGCAAAATAGTTATAAGTACGGTTTCCAAAACGGCCTACAGTTGCAGCATCTCCATTATGACCAGCGGCCATTAATATTTCATTCAATTGCTCGTTTGGACAATCAATTCCTGTCCAGTTAGCATAAAGATCACTATAGTTAGCCGTCAATGGTCCACGCGCAGTAATTGCATATGAACATGCATCAATTGCTTCTTTAAGGTCTGTATCTTTATATTTACCATTCCATGAATCATTACGCTCTGAAGAACGGAATAACAACGCTTTTGCCAAGAAATGGGCAGCAGTTGCTTTTGTCCATGTAACTCCTTTTCCATAAGTAAATACTTCCCCTTCAAAAAGATTATATGAATTTCTTAAATCAGAAACCACCTGCTCCCAACATTGTTCGTCTGTAGAACGAGTAAAGTTACGAACAACTCCTACAGCAGGTTTAGTTTGAAGAACAACTCCTCCATATTGTGCTGTAAGACGGTAATAATTATAGCCACGTAAAAAATAAGCATGAGCTAAACAGCGATTACGGATTTTTAGATCTGTAATTTTTTCTGCATTTGCAATGATAGTGTTACAAGATGCAATTCCGTAATACATTTCATCCCAAAGCGCTGCTGGGTTTGTAGCATTCCCGTTTGCTGCTCCAGTAGCCGTTGTTGCACCTGCTGGTCCAAAACGGTTATCATACGTATTCCACATTTCATTGGTAAGATCATTTGCATTCGTAAACTCATCAGTTCCGTAAAGTGTATTTGCATACGACCACTCAAAACCAAAATGCCAGCGAATATTACCATAAAGAGAAACCGTCAAGGCTTGAAGACCTTCAGACGTTTCAAAATAGTCTGTTGAATATTGATTCGTCAATTCTTCGTCTAGAAAATCTTTCGAACAAGAGGCAAAAGATACCCCTATCATTATCAAAAGACCGATTCCGATATTTTTTATATTATTCATTTTTTTACTTTTATTATTATACTTTAGTTCGCAACAGCTTATTAGAATCCAACTTCAACACCCATAACGAAACTGCGGTTGAAATAGGTATTATTTGTATCAAAATCATACCAGCTTAAAGATTGATAAATGCTTCCTGGGTTTACCGCTTGTATATAAAGTTTTAGATTCGCCATTCCAATTTTGTTTACATAATCTTTATCAAAATTATAACCTAAAGAAATATTACGAATTTTTACAAATGAAGCTTTTTGAAAACCTAGCAATCCTGCAAATTTATCAGCTGAACCTGATGATGCTTGTCCAAGAATTGGTTTTTGAAACTCAGCATCTGTATTATCTGGAGTCCAGTAATCTACTTCACGTTGGTTAGCGTGAGCAGTTAATGCTTCTCCGCCTAAAGATGCTGTATAACCTGCACGTCCGTATAAATTAATTCCTAAATCAAAACCTCCATAAGTAAAATTGTTATTCCATCCCATAGTCCAGTTTGGATTGCTGTTTCCTAAAACTACACGATCGGCTGCATCCATTTTATAATCTCCATTTTGATCTTTAGGACGCACGTTACCTGGGCTAAATGCGTTCCCGTTTGCATTCCATTTTGCCATTTCAGCAAGATCTTCCGGCGTATTTTGCCAAATTCCTTGATTATCATAACCATAACGAACAGCAATAGATTTACCAATAAACCATGAATTGTCAACCATATCATTTTTACCGTTAGCCAATGCATCAATTTGATCTTTCTGCCAAGCTGCATTTAAATTAGTTTCCCATGTAAAACCTCCACCAGTCTGAATAGGAATCAAGTTAAGCGTTACCTCCACACCTTTATTACTTGTTTCACCAATATTAGAAGTAATAGAAGGGAAACCTGTAAGTGTAGGGATTTTTACCTCTAATAATAAATCGTTTGTATACGATTTGTAAACATCAATAGTACCGCTTACTCTATTTTTGAAGAAACTAAAATCAAGACCAAGGTTATATTGTGTTGTTTTTTCCCAAGTAAGAGCTGGATTAGCCATTGTTAATTGAGTAGCAGTATAATATGGTTCATTTGTAGTATAACCAATTTGGTTGCTCATTCCGTTGAAAGGAAGATAAATTGAAGTAATATCTCCTTTTGTTTCATAAGGATCTACAGAAGAATTTCCTGTTGTACCAAAACCTAAACGAAGTTTTAAATTTTCAAGCCAGTTTACATTCTTCAAAAATTCTTCATTTTTGATACGCCAAGCCAATGCTGCTGAAGGGAAAAATTCCCATTTGTTTCCTTCTGATAATTGAGACGCTCCGTCCCAACGGCCTGACATAGTCAATAAATAACGATTATCGAAACCGTAATTTACACGAACCATGTAAGAACTCAACTGACGTTCCGTAATATCTGAACTCATACGAGCACTGTTTGCAGGATTTGTAACATCTACAGATCCCATTGCATTCCATAAATAAGATGGTTTTGGAATATTATTCGCATTCATTGAAGAGTTTTCAATATTCCATGAAGATGCAGTCTGAAGCAATGTTGCACCAACTTTATGTCTAGCTGCAAAAGTACGATCATACGAAATTATATTATCCAATGTCCATGAAAGATCGCGGCGATTTTGAAGACGAGCATAATTAGTACCTGAACTTCCATCTGAATTTATTTTAAGAGATGAAGTCCCGTCGATATAAGATCCTTCTCTCCAATGACGAAAATCTGGTCCAAAATTTATTTTATAACTAAGCCCTTCAACCGCGTCTGCTAATTTACCGAAGTCAAAAGTTGCAGAGAAATTACCTAAAACACGCATCGTTTGTGACTGTTGCGTACTTTTTTCCCATTCATCTATAATTGTATAAACTCCTGATTCCCCACCTGGATTAATCACCATCTTTCCATTTGCATCATAAGGCACTGCAATATTATATAAAGATTTCGCTGCACCATAAATTGCATTCGGAGCTGTTCCGCTTCTTGCGCCTAAAGTCGACATACCAAAATCCTGCTCACTCCATGAAACATTTAATGAAGCATTCATTTTAAACCAGCTAACCGGCGTAATATTAGATGTAATTTTTCCAGTATAACGTTTGTACCACTGTCCTTTTTGAGTACCGTCTTGATCTAAATATCCAATAGATCCATAAGTATTTACTTTATCAGATCCACCGCTTGCACTCAAAACGTGCTCTTTGGTTAGTCCACCTTGCGTTACAAGGTCAGTCCAATTTGTATTCGTTACTCTAGAAGCATCATACGTTCCGTTTACCCATCCTTTTAAAACATTATCTCTAGAAGTCTGACCGTCTAATGCACTGTCAAAAATCAGTCTGTCATTTGCTAAGGTTGGACTATTAGGATTTGCGTAAGTTGTTGGATTTAAATTGTATGCTGCCCAACGTCTGAACTGAATAAAATCTGCTGCATTCATAGAAGGAGATCTATCCACAATTTCAGACGTCGTAAGTGTTCCTGCATAATTTAATGAAAACTGTCCTGATTTTCCTTGTTTAGTTGTAACGATAATAACACCGTTAGCACCACGAGAACCATATATAGCAGTTGCAGAAGCATCCTTAAGAATATCCATAGAAGCAATATCCCTCGGGTTAAGTGTCTCAATAGCAGATGCAGACATTAAAGGCACACCATCAACCACATAAAGAGGATCATTACTTGCTGCAAGCGAACGCGTACCACGAATACGAACAGTACCAAGCTGTCCAGGGCGCTCATTGCTTGTAACATCTACTCCGGCTGCTTTACCTTGCAATGCTTCAAGCGCATTCGTAACAGGTCTTGTCATTAACTGTTCTGCAGTTACACTTACCAAAGCTCCTGTTACATCAGATTTCTTTTGAGTTCCGTAACCTACAACAACAACCTCATTAAGCTGAGACACGTCATCTACAAGTTTTACGTTAACTTCTGAAGACTGACCAACTGTTATTTCTACTGATTTAGATCCAGTAGATGAAAAAACCAATACTTGTCCGGTACTTGCACTGATAGAGTATTTTCCATCAAAATCAGTACTTGTTCCCTGCTTTGTTCCCTTAAGAAGTACATTTGCTCCAGGTATTGGCAGTCCGGCCGCATCTGTGATTGTTCCTTTAACCACTTTGTTCTGCGCATAACCTGCTGTCTGCAGAAGCGCAAACATGGCCAAAATCAGCAAAAGACTAAATTTGTTTTTCATAAAAAGTTAAATTTGGTTAATTAATTAGTTTATCCAAATTTATTTAGAAGAGGGGTGCGTGGCATCCTGTAGTATCCTGTTAACTTTCAGGTTCTTATGCTTTTTTTTATGTTTTTATTAACTATAAAAAGCCTCAACTCCTTGATTTACAAGGCTAAATAAATGTAAAAACTACAAATATAATATCTAAAATTTTATTAAAATATTTTTTTGTAATTCCTATTTATTCTACATGAAAAATACGAATTGAGAAAAAAATATGACAATTTTTTATTCATTTGATTTTTAAGAAAATAATTTTAAACAGGACGCTACAGGATGGCAATTTAAGACAGTACTTATAATTTTACGTTTAAGACTAAGAATATAATTGCTGTACTATAATTTTAAAATTAATTGAAGTCATTATATTAGTAGCTACTATTAACCACCCTTCAACAATAAATAATGAGACTGACCAAATCAAATTACTTTATATTATTATCTCTTTTCTGCATTTTCAATTTAGCAGCACAGGAAACTAATTCACCTTGGCCAAAATCTTCTAATATAAATCAGCCATGGGCGCGCTGGTGGTGGATGGGGAGCGCTGTTGACAAACCCAACTTAAAAAAGAGTCTTTTAGATTTTCATAATGCTGGAATTGGAGGCGTGGAAATTACTCCTATATATGGAGTCAAAGGAGAAGAAAATAATTTCATCGATTATCTTTCTCCAAAATGGATGGAAATGCTAGACTATACGATTCATGTATCTGATAGTCTTCATATGCAGGTAGACATGGTTTTGGGAACTGGGTGGCCATATGGAGGATCACATGTAACCTTGCCTCATGCTGCTACAAAATTAATTGTAGAAAAATACCAATTGAAAAAAAATGAAACTTTCGACAGAAATATAACACTAGACAGCAGTAAAGAAAAAATTCCAGCAGAACTTTTATATGTTGTAGGATATGGAAGCGACGGATCTTTTGTCAATTTAACAGATCAACTGAAAAAAAATCAGACAAATTCAAAAGATAAAGGTATTGACGGAACTTCAGTGGCTATTCCAAATCAGCTTGAGCTAAATAAATTAAAATGGAAAGCAAAAAAAACAGATTATACTTTATATGCTGTTTTTAGCGGTAAAACCGGACAACAGGTAAAAAGAGCTGCTCCAGGCGGAAAAGGGTATACATTAGATCATTATTCAGAAGAAGCTTTTAATGCTTATGTAGTACCCTTCAATACTGCTTTTAAAGGCCGTGAAGGAAAAATAAGAGCTATTTTTAATGACAGTTACGAAGTTTACGGAACTGATTTTACGCCAACTTTTTTCGAAGAATTCCAAAAACTACGAGGCTATGATTTAAAAAAACAGCTCCCATTATTACTCAATGAGACTGACAATGAAATCGGAAATCGCATACGAAGTGACTACAGACAGACTATAGGTGATTTGCTTTTGAATAAATTTGATAAAAATTGGACACAATGGGCACACACTAAAAACTTTAAAACCAAACTTCAGGCGCATGGCTCTCCCGGAAATTTAATCGATTTGTACGCTGCTGCAGATATTCCAGAATGCGAAACTTTCGGCTCTATGCCATTTGATATTCCAGGTTTTAGACGCGAGAAAGAAGATATCCGCGAAGGCGATGCTGATCCTGCAATGTTGAAATTTTCATCCTCTGCTGCACATATTTCTGGTAAAAACTTAGTTTCGTCAGAAACATTTACCTGGCTGAGAGAGCATTTTAAAACTGCTTTATCGCAATGCAAGCCCGAGGCAGAAGATTTAATGCTTAACGGAATCAATCATATTTTTCTGCACGGTTCTACTTATTCTCCAACAAGAGCTGCGTGGCCGGGTTGGCAGTTTTACGCTTCTGTAAATTTTAATTCCAATAATAGTATTTGGGAAGATGCTCCTTCTCTATTCTCTTATATAGCGAACTGTCAGTCAATGCTTCAACAGGGAAAATCAGACAACGAAATTTTGATTTACTGGCCTATTTTCGATACTTGGGACAAATACCAAAAAGGAACATTATTTTTCGAATTTAAAATACACTCTTTGCAAGAATGGCTTCATAAAACTGCTTTTTATGACACTACTAAAAACTTGATGAAAAAAGGATATGGAGTAGATTACATCTCAGATAATTTTATTGCAGAAGCAAAAGTAATAGATGGAAAAATCAGCCTTTCTGGTACAACTTTTAAAGCACTTGTTATTCCTCAAACTAAAAAAATGCCTCTTGCAACTTTGAAGAAATTAATTGAACTGAAAAAAGCCGGAGCAAATATCATTTTTGAAGGACTTCCAGAATCGGTTCCGGGTTTTAACGATTATAAAAATCAGGAAAAAGAACTGCAAAATGTTTTAACAGCAAACAGCGAATTAGTAAAACCGGCTTCGGATATTTTTAGTGCTTTAGATGCTGCTAAAATATTCCCCGAAACACTTGTAGAAACAGGTTTAAAATACACTCGAAGAACTGTTGACGGAGAAAAAATATATTATTTAGTAAATCACACTACAAAAACTATAGATGATTTCATTCCGCTTCAAGTGGGTAATAAAGAGGTCGTAATTTTTGATCCATTAAATAGAGATTTTGGAAATGCTGTTGTAAAAAAATCAGATAATATTACATTGGTTAAGATTAAAATAGAACCGGGACAATCTTACTTTCTAAAAACAGAAAACACAGCTTCTCAAAAAAAATGGAATTATTATGAACCAACCTCAGAATCAATCGCTCTTAAGGGAAATTGGAAAATTAATTTCGATAAAGGCGGACCGCAATTGCCTCCTGGCGCCACTGTTTCTAATTTAGAATCATGGACAAAATTAGGACCAGAAGCCGAAGCTTTTTCAGGATCTGCAACATATACGCTTCAATTTGATAATCCGAATGCTAAAATAAATAACTGGAGTTTAAATTTAGGTGATGTCCGCGAAAGCGCAAAAGTCTGGATAAACAATGAATTTATTGGGACTGCTTGGTCTGTTCCTTATAAATTGAACATCGAAAAATTAAAACCTGGAAAAAATATTTTAAAAATTCAGGTTACGAATCTATCAGCAAACCGAATTCGCGATAAAGAATTAAAAGGCGAAGAATGGAAGATTTTCTACGAAATAAATATGGTCGATAAAGATTATAAAAAATTCGACGCTACAAAGTGGAGCCCAATGCCATCTGGATTGCTAGGGCCTATCACGCTCACTCCATTAAAACAAAACTAACTATTAAATAACCGATATTAAAAATGAGAAAATTACTTTTAATCTTCGCTATATGCTTTTTATATACAAGTACAGCAAGCGCACAACAGCCATTTGATAAGAAATTAGTTTTAAAACAAATGATTTTGGCTAATGATTATTTTATGCAAAAATGGCCAGAAACCGGAAAAACAATTGTCACTAATAAAGAACGTCCGAGCAATATCTGGACACGTGGCGTTTATTATGAAGGATTAATGGCATTGCACGAAATTTTCCCAAAAGAAGCCTATTATGATTATGCATATTCTTGGTCAGAATTTCATAAATGGGGTTTCAACGGAGGCAACATAACCCGAAATGCCGATAATTATTGTGCTGCTCAAACTTATATTGATTTATACAATTTAGAGCCAGATGCAAAAAAATTAAAAAATACAAAAGCAAATATCAGCATGCTTTTAAATACGCCTCAACTAGATGATTGGTCTTGGATTGATGCCATTCAGATGGGAATGCCTGTTTTTGCAAAAATGGGAGTTTTAGAGAAAGACAACCGTTATTTCGAAAAAATGTATCAAATGTATATGTATTCACGAAACAAACATGGCGACAACGGTCTATTTAACCCTAAAGATGGATTGTGGTGGCGCGATGCAGATTTTGATCCGCCGTACAAAGAACCAAATGGTGAAGACTGCTATTGGAGCCGCGGTAATGGCTGGGTAATTGGAGCTTTGGCAAAAGTGCTTACCATTATTCCTGAAAATGCACCTCACAGAGACCAATATGTAAAAGATTTAAAAGCTATGGCAACCGCATTAGTTCCTGTTCAGAGAGCAGATGGATTCTGGAATGTTAGCTTGCATGATCCTACAAATTTTGGTGAAAAAGAAGCATCTGGAACAGCTCTATTTGTTTACGGAATGGCATACGGAGTAAACAGCGGGATTTTGAAAAAAGAAACCTATTTACCCGTGATTCAAAAAGCATGGAATGCACTTGTAACTGAAAGTCTTCATACCAACGGAGCTTTAGGCTTTTTACAGTCAACAGGTAAAGAACCGAAAGACGGACAGCCATTATCATATGATAAATTTCCGGATTTTGAAGATTACGGTTTAGGCTGTTTTTTATTGGCAGGTTCAGAAATTTATAAAATGAAATAATGAAAAAGACTCTCTTATTTTTTGCTCTATTTATTTATAATACAGCTTTATTTTCTCAAGAATTTAAGAGAGAAAAATACAATTTTAATTCCGATTGGAAACTAAAAACTGGAGACTCAAAAAATGCTGAGTCTCCTTCTTTTAATGATAATTCATGGAAAAAGGTTACGCTTCCGCATGCTTATAATCAGGAAGAGGCTTTTGAAAAAGATATCGAACATCTGACTACAGGAATTGTTTGGTATCGCAAAAAGTTCAAACTTCCAAAAGGAATCAAAGACCATAAAATTTTCTTGGAATTTGAAGGTATTCGGCAAGCCGGCGTTATTTATGTAAACGGACACAAGGTTGGACTTCATGAAAATGGCGTCATGGCCTTTGGATTTGATATTTCAAATTTGGTAAAGCCATTTCCACAAGAAAATCTAGTCGCGCTGCGAATTGATAACGATTGGAAATATAAAGAAAAAGCCACTGGAGCATCCTTTCAGTGGAACAACATTAACTTTAATGCGAATTACGGAGGCATTCCAAAAAATGTTTTTCTGCATATTACAAATAAATTATATCAAACGCTTCCACTCTATTCTAATTTAAAAACTACTGGAGTTTATATTTATCCCACAAAAATTAATATTCAGGCAGAAAGCGCTATTATAAACGCAGAAACTGAAGTGCGCAACGAATTTGAAACTTCAAAAACAATTGAATATAATGTTAGTATTGTAGATCTTGAAGGGAAAACAATTGCTTCATTTTCAGGCGAAAAAACTACAATTTTGCCCAATGAAACTAAAATTATAAAAGCAAATAGCCTAATTGATAATTTACATTTTTGGAGCTGGGGTTACGGTTATTTATATACTGTAAAAACCATTTTAAAAGTAGATGGAAAAATTATTGATGAAGTCTCTACCAAAACAGGCTTTAGAAAAACTGATTTTAAAGAAGGTCAATTTTGGCTGAATGACAGAGTATTGCAAATTAAAGGATATGCACAGCGAACCAGTAATGAATGGCCGGCTATTGGAATGTCGGTTCCTTCTTGGCTGAGTGATTTCAGCAATAAATTAATTGTAGAAGGCAACGGAAATTTAGTTCGATGGATGCACGTTACACCTTGGAAAAAAGATATCGAATCCTGTGACAGAGTTGGCTTAATTCAAGCAATGCCAGCTGGTGATGCCGAAAAAGATGCGCAGGGAGATACTTGGAAACAGCGCGTAAACCTTATGCGAGATGCCATTATTTACAACCGTAATAATCCGAGTATTATCTTCTACGAAAGTGGAAATGAAGTTATAAGCGAACCTCATATGCATGAAATGAAAAGTTTGAGAGATACATATGACCCTTTTGGAGGCCGTGCGATTGGTTCTCGAGAAATGCTTGACAGCCAAGAAGCTGAATATGGCGGAGAAATGTTATACATTAATAAAAGCGCCAAAAAACCATTATGGGCAACAGAATATTCTAGAGATGAAGGTCTTCGCAAATATTGGGATGAATTTTCACCACCGTTTCATAAAGAAGGTGATGGCCCTTTGTACCGAGGAAATCCAGCAACTGATTACAACCACAATCAAGATCGCCATGCCATTGAAGATGTTGTTCGCTGGTATGATTATTACAAAGAAAGACCCGGTACCGGAAAAAGAGTAAATTCTGGCGGTGTCAATATTATATTTTCTGACTCGAATACACATCATCGGGGTGAAGAGAACTATAGAACAAGCGGAGAAGTCGATGCGATGCGTATCCCTAAAGACGGTTTTTGGGCACATCAAGTTATGTGGGATGGCTGGGTAGATGTTGAAAAATATCGCACACATATTATGGGACATTGGAATTATAATGACGCAGTGGTAAAAAACATTTATGTGGTTTCAACAGCTTCAAAAGTAGAATTATTCTTGAATGGAATTTCACAAGGTTTTGGAAAACGAAGCAGTGAATTCTTATTTACCTTCGAAAATATCACTTGGAAATCAGGAACTATAAAAGCAATTGGTTATGATGATGAAGGAATAATTTTAAGTGAAGATATTAAATCGACTGCAGGAGATCCTTCGGAAATTAGACTAAAACTAAACACACATCCGCAAGGTTTATCAGCAGACGGAGCTGATGTTGCTTTAATTGAGGTTGAGGTAGTTGATAAAAACGGAAATCGCTGCCCAATAAGTAATGATTTAATTTCCTTTTCTATGGACGGTCCGGCAACTTGGCTTGGAGGAATTGCTCAAGGTCCAAAAAATTATATTTTATCAAAAGAAATTCCGGTAGAAAATGGTATTAACAGAGTAATGATTCAGTCTTTGGCAAAAGCCGGAAAAATCAAAATTTCTGCTCAGGCAAAAGGATTAAAGCCGGCTGAATTAACTATTAACTCAAAAGCTGCTGAAGTCACAAATGGACTTTCGAAACAACTTCCTGGGAACAGCTTACCTTCAAACCTAGAACGTGGATCAACGCCTAAAAAGGTTTCTTACACACAAAAAAGAATTCCTGTCAATATCTTAAATGCAACGTCTCCATCAAACAATAATGATGCTTATAAAAGCTATGATGACAATGAATTAACAGAATGGAGAAACGATGGAAACATCAACACAGGATCGATAACTTATACCCTTGCAAAACCATCAGTTGTAAATGAAGTAACGGTTAAGCTGACAGGCTGGAGAACTAAAGTTTATCCAATCAGAATTTTAGCCGATGGAAAAGAAGTCTTTAAAGGAAATACAACCCAAAGTTTAGGTTATATTACACTTTCGCTGGAACCAATTTTAGCTGAAAAAATTACAATTGAATTGATTGGAGCTAACAGTGAAAAAGACAGTTTTTCTAAAATTGTTGAAGTAGATCCAACAAAAGAATTAGATTTATATAAAGATAAAACATCAGTTGATGCAACTGGACAATTACGCATTGTTGAAATAGAATTTTATGAAAAAATCAAATAGTTTAAAACAGGCAAAAGCAATAATATTTTTAATGTTATGGATATCAATTCCTGCTTTTTCTCAAAAAAAGGAAATTCCATTATGGGATAAAATTCCTGATGAAATTCAAACAAAAGGATATTCTGAAGAAATCGATCATAAAAACGAAATTGCTGAAGGAGTTAGAAAAGTAACATTACCTACTCTTACAGCTTATTTTGCGAATGCTGAAAAATCGAATGGAACTTCCGTTATTATTTGCCCGGGTGGCGGTTATGGAATGCTGGCTATTAACAAAGAAGGTTATAAAGTTGCAGAATGGCTTAACACTTTAGGAATAAATGCATTTGTTCTAAAATACAGGCTCCCAAGTGATTTAATCATGAAAAACAAAACTATAGGACCGTTGCAAGATGCACAGGAAGCAGTGCGATTAGTACGAAGAAATGCTGTTAAATGGAAATTAAATCCAACTAAAATTGGTATTATGGGATTTTCTGCTGGAGGACATTTAGCCGCAACTTTGTCTACGCATTACAGCGATAAAATCTATACTACTTCTGATACGACAAGTGCTAAACCCAATTTTTCGATATTGATTTATCCTGTTATTTCAATGCAGGAAGGCATTACGCACCAAGGCTCTAAAGATAATTTATTAGGAAAAAATGCCAATAGCGAGATAAGTGATAAATATTCAAATGAGAAACAAATAACTGCTGCAACATCAAAAGCCTTTTTGGTTCATGCGACAGATGATAAAGCTGTTCCCGTTGAAAATAGTATTAATTATTATTTAGCTTTAAAAAAAGAAAAAGTTTCTGCAGAAATGCATTTGTATGAAAGTGGCGGTCACGGTTTTGGTTTAGGTGTAAAAGGAACTAATGCTTCTTGGCCAAAAACATGCGAAAAATGGCTTAATGCAAATAATTATACCTTAAGTCCAGATGGTTATGTATTTACTTATTTTAAAGGAAATGGTGAAGACGGTTTGCATTTGGCCTACAGTGAAGACGGTTTAAAATGGAATGCCTTAAAAAATGATACTTCATTTTTAACTCCAGAAGTAGGAAAAGATAAATTAATGAGAGATCCTTGTGTGATAAAAGGCGGAGATGGCCAGTATCATATGGTTTGGACAGTAAGCTGGACAGATAAAGGAATTGGTTATGCCTCTTCAAAAGATTTGATTCATTGGTCAAAACAGGAATTTATTCCAGTAATGGAACATGAAAAAAAGGCTCGCAATACTTGGGCTCCCGAAATTACTTACGATGAAAAATCAAAAAAGTATATGATTTATTGGGCTTCTACTATTGAGGACAAATTTCCAGAAACAAAATCAGATGAAGAGAAAGGATATAATCATAGGATTTATTACACAACAACAAAAGATTTTAAAAAATTTGCTAAAACGAAACTGCTTTATGAGCCAGGTTTTAACGTCATTGATGCAACAATTGTAAAGCAAGATCAGGAATTTGTAATGTATTTAAAAGATGAAACACGTAATCCTGTACAGAAAAATTTAAAAATTGCAATAAGTAAAAATTTAACAGGACCTTACAGTAAAGCTAGCGAGCCAATAACCGGTAATTATTGGGCAGAAGGGCCTACAGCAATCAAAATAGATAATAATTGGGTGGTTTATTTTGATAAGTATACACTTAAGAAATATGGAGCTGTAAAACAAACTTCAAAAGGCTGGGAAGATATTTCAGATCAAGTAAGCTTTCCAAGCGGAACACGTCACGGAACTGTTATAAAAGTTTCAGCAGATGAAATCAATATATTAAAAAAAGAGTAAACAATAAGCAATTAGTATTTTACTATAATAAAAAAGTAGGTTATTGAGCAACCGATAACCTACTTAAAAAAAAAATAAACTAACGTAATAACTTCTGTTAAGAAGTTTATTACTATAAATCAAACTACATTAAAAAAAATAAAGCTTTATAAAAATTATCAAATTGTGTTGGGAGAATTGGCGTATTTTGAAGTCTTGATTCCAATGTTATCTTATTCAAATTTAAAGTCATTTTAAAATGTTGCTTTAAATCACTAATAATTTGTGATCGTGTTTTTGAGCTATCTAATAAAATTAAGTTTTTAACTTCCTCTAAAAAACTTAAACTATTATACAACTGCTTGTTAAAAAGACAAACTAAAACATTTGCTTCTTTTTTATCTAATTTTAGATATTCAATCATTTCAAATTTATCATAAACAACAAATATAGAACGATCATAATCTTTAGAATTATTTTCATTTTCCAATAAAAAAGAGCTTTCAAAGAAATCAAATTCATCTTTAAACTTTTTTTTAAACATTTTTAAGAAAAACCCTTTATTATCCCGCACTAAAACCTTTTCCTTTTCCATTATTCAATTAAAATTGTTCTTGTTAATATACTTTAAATCAAAGCACTTAGTTTATTTAAAAACTTAGCGCTTAAAAACCGGGCAAAGGTATTTTACAATTTTTGCTTTGAGTAACTTGATAAGACATGAAACAGTTAAAATAAGGTTTTTTATGAGACGCAAAACAATGTATATCAATAATTTAAAACCCTTTTAATACCTATCTTTCAATATTATATTTAATAAATTTTAGCAGGATAATGAATTATTTGATCAAACTTTTATAATAGGAGTTACGTTACTTTCTACAAAAGTTAGCAGTTTTTCCATATTTCTTTCATCATTATATTTGTTAGAAATTGAAATTATATATCCATTTCTTTCTTTTACATACAGAAAGAAAAAATCTTTAGTCAAAATCGCCTTTTCAATTTTAATCCATTTATGAGTTATTTCACCTAGTGGTGAATGTACATTTATTACAGTGTTATTAAAATTAAGTTTGTATTTCCCAATAATGCTTTCAAACTTGGATATTTTTTTTAACAACCTGAAAATAAGCCTACAAATTGTATTTACAAGTGAATATTGAAATATTAGAAAGAATATTATAACAAATAAATTTCTTATAATCCATATTGTAAAATCATTACCAGTAGTTAAGTTGAAAAAATCATAGACAATAGAAAAAAATAAAAGAAGACTAAAAAATATGCTAACTCTTTCTTTGTATAAATTTTTAAAATACATTTTATTTAATTTCCTTATTTCAACAACATTCAATTCAAACTCCAAGGAAAAGTTATTTATACTGTCCATTTTGTATGTGATATTTATTTATTTGAACCTTCTGAAAAATTAGATAGATTAATCTTCCAACAGTTCAAAATTAATACAACCACAGTTTATCTTTCTAGCAGATACGTCAATTAAATATCAGAATAAGACTTTTTATAAGAATGGATGTAAAAAACACATGGCTGTTTTTGAAAACAATAAATAAGAAATATTCCTTCAAACTTTTCATCTTTTTTGTGCATCAAAAAAAATTATAAAAATCCCTTAATAAGACAAAAAAATATCAGAAAAAGGCTTAAAAAACAATACTATTTATTTTGTTTTCAAATAGTTAAATAAACTTATTATTTTACAATCTTAACTAAAATATTTAGTTACTTTTGAATTTAATTTAAAATAAATATAAATAATTTCTTACTTTTTTTTTAAGTGTGTTTTTTAAGGTAAAAATTAAATCTCAATTGCCTAAAATATTTTCTTTTTAGATTGTTTTTTGTAATTCCATTTAATTACTAAAAGGTTATTCTTAGCAAAGAAAAAACACTAACAAACATATAATCAATAAATTAACTTAAAAATTATTAACTTTATATATTAAATTCATTATGCCATTGAAAACAATTCATCATTCTTACAGCGCAGATTTAAATTGGGTAGAGCCCTTTGCTAAACAGTTCGGAGGAAAAGTTGAAGGCAATTTCATAATTATTCCAGAAGATTTACAGTCCGGAACAAGATATTTTTATGATTGTGGAGACGGTATTATTGCCTATTATATTAATGTAGAATATAAAAAGACCTTTCATTTAATACAGAGAAACGAAAACAAAGATTTCGTAGGAATATACTATAATCTTACCGATGGAGAAGCTAGTGTTTCCAGTACTGATTTCACTTATAATTTTGGAAGATGGCAATATAATTTGGCAGTCATTGATGGAAATTTAGAATCTAGTTATAAAGTTAAAAATGGAAGCAAAACATTTGCACTATGTATCTTTATAAAAAGGAGCAATATCGAAGAATATGCAAAGAAAAACAACATTCAATTTCATAATATGAATAGGATGGTTGATCCATCAAAAAATACTATTGTGCGATTCGACAGAATGAGTAACGAAAGCTTTCATCTTTTAGACGACTTAAGAAAACTAAAAACTGGAGGATCTGTGTTTAATTTAAATTTAGTTGGAACTGTACACTTGCTAATCTCAAATTATTTAAAAAAAATAGCCAGCAACCGTATAATTATTCAAACGGTCAACGAAACTGATCTTGCTAATATTATTAATATACAAATGTATTTAATTGATAATGTTGAAGGTCATTTTCCAAGTATTAAAATGATGGCGAGTATGGCAAATATGTCTGAATCAAAATTTAAAAATTTATTTAGAAAAATTACCGGTATCACACCAAACGTCTTTTTTATGGATAATAAATTGCTATTAGCCAAAAATCTTTTGGAAAAAAAACAATTGTCTATTTCGGAGATATCATATAAGCTCCATTTTACTAATAACTCCTATTTTGCTTCAAAGTTTAAACAGCATTTCGGATTATCTCCAAAAACTTTTATTAAACAATTGTAATTAATGCCAAACATCAGAATGTAGTAATAATAACTAATCTCCTTTATGAAAAAAATTACACATTTTTATAGTTTAGGTCCCGAGTGGCAAAATCAACTTGCTGAAGAAATGGGAACGAAAGTAGTAGATGATAAAATAATTGTTGTGCCCGAAAATATAGGCCGAGGACATACTTATTTTACTCAAATTACATCTGGTATTTCTGCATTGTTTTTTGACATTGAATTTAATACTCCTGTTAAAATAACCAGGCTAAAATCTGATCACTATTTATATATTTTTCATTATGATTTAAGTGAACATGTCAATTTAATCAAAATCAATAATAAAGACTATGAGATTGGTTCTTTTGACAAATTAGATCTTGCTATCATCGATAATAAACTGGAAAGTTCATTTAAACCAGCTGTTAATGAAAGAACAATTGCTTTACGGATTTTAGTCGATAAAAATTTATTAAACGATTTTACAGAAAAATATCCTAGTAAAGAAATAACAAAAAATAAAGGCAAGTCAACACAAAACACACTTTATCATTATGGCAATATTGATAGTAATAGTCTTTTGCTCATTCAAGCCATTAAAAGCAAATCTATTTATGATTTATCATTTGATTCATTTTTAAAAGGGGTTTCATTAAAATTATTAGGGAATTTTTTTAATAAATTCTATAATATTGATACTGCTCAAAATGAAATCACTGATGTTGAAATTGAAGCAATAACCAAAACAAAAAACTATCTTCTTGATAACTTATATGGTCCATTTCCTTCGATAGCATTTTTATCAGCTTTAGCGGGTATGTCTGATTCAAAATATAAAATGTTATTTAAGAAATATTTCAAGGATACGCCAAATAACTTATTTATTGTAGAAAAAATGAGGCTTGCTAAGAATCTACTACAAAGTGGAAAATTTAATACATTAACAGAAATAATCTATGAATTAAATTATAATAAGCTAACTTATTTTAGCTCAAAGTATTATGCCCTTTTTAAAAGAAAGCCTTCAGAAGATTTCGTAAAAAAATTATCATAAGTATATTTATATAACTTAAAAGTTAAGGTAAAATATTTATTAAACTCTTAATTATCAGAAATTAATGCTAAATGCATGAGTAATTATTATAAAATAAAAGGGTATCAGAAATGATACCCTTTTATTTTATTTATACTTTCGTGATATTCACGAAATTATTTATTGAAATTAATAATAAATTCAGAACGTCTGTTAAGCTGATGTTCTTCTTCAGAACATTTAACACCATCAGCACATTTATTAATTAATTGACTTTCTCCATATCCTTTGCCAGTAATTCTATCTGCTCTTACACCTTTGCTCAAGAGATATTTAACTGTTGATTTTGCTCTTCTGTCAGATAATTTTAGATTGTAATCAGCATTACCACGGCTATCAGTGTGTGATCTAATATCAACAGAAATATTTGGATAATCTTTTAATACCTGAAGTACTTTATTTAGTTCGATCTCAGAAATAGGTTTAATTTTATCACCATTAAAATCAAAATAAATTGGCTTTAAGTCCAGCTGTTTTGTTAGATCGCCATTATCTGTTATAGTTTTGTTATCTTCTGAAATAAGGGAATTCGCATTCGGATCACTAATCAAATATTTATTTATTTCAATTGTCTGATTCCTCTGTTCTTCAGCTATATGAAGATCTTGTTTCTCTTGATAATATCCCGTTTTATCATAAGTCAAATAATAGTCCCCTACTGGAACTTTCAATAAATACTCTCCTGCATTATCAGTATAAAAATCATCTAACTTATTCTGATTTTTATCATAAACAGTGATCTTAACTTTTGGAAGTAATTCACTATGTTTTTTGTCATATACTTTTCCGTATACAAGTATTTCATACTTTATAGTATTATGAAGTTCAGTAAAGCTATATATCTGATCTTTTGAAGTTCTGTTTGAAGCAAAAAAACCTTTATGAGTATCTGGGTTAACAATATAACCAAAATCATCTTCTGTAGTATTAATTGGCTGGCCAACATTTACTACTTTATAAGAATTATCTTTTTGTTTAATTCCCTCAAAAACATCAAGTCCACCTAATCCAGGATGTCCGTCAGATGCAAAATAAAACTCTCCTGTTTTAGATACAAATGGGAAAGTTTCTCTTCCAGCTGTATTTATTGATGGACCTAAGTTTCTTGGTTCTCCAAAAGTACCGTCTTGTTTTATCTCTACCTCATATAGATCAGTCTGTCCTAAAGTACCAGGTCTGTCAGAAGCAAAGATTAAAGTTTTACCATCTGCACTTAATGCTGGGTGTGCATTCGAAAAAGATTTATCATTAATACTTAAATCTTCAATATTAGTCCAATTACCATTGTGCAAAGTTGCTCTGTAGATTTTAAGACGGTTTGTATTTGTATCATCTTTTCCAAATTTACCGCCTAAATAATTACTTCTGGTGAAATAGATTTGATTTCTATCTTTTGTAATTACAGGAGTTGACTGGTGGTAAACTGAATTTATTTTTCCACTAATTTTTTTAGCATCTGTAAGATCTCCGTCATCAGTCATCGTTGCTTCATACAATTTAAAAAATGGTTTTCCATTCCATTTGTCAATATATTTTTTAACAACATTTGTATCTCTTGCAGAAGTAAAAATGACTTTATTGTCTTTATAAAAAGCAGGTCCATAATCAGAAACCTGAGAGTTTATACTTACTGGCTTAATTGTAAAAGGATTTGAATTATTCAATAAATCTTGCAAATAATCCGTACTTGCTGAAATAGAAGTATTTCCTGACCTTGCATTGTATATTCTGATAATTTTTGCTGCATCATCATACTGTCCATTAGACTTTAACGTTTGTGCATATCTAAGTAATTGTATATTAGGAATAACAAAATTATCTTTAGTTTTATACATCTGATCATATGCTTTTAAGGCATTACCATATTCGCCATTTAAAAAGTAAGCCTCCCCTAATTTTGAATAAAGTGCCGGTGAACCATATTTTTTTTCAATAAGTTTATTATACAATTCACTTGCACTTACAAATGCATATTGATCGTAATCTTTTTCTGCCTGATTAATTAATTTGTTTTGCGAATACGTATTATGTATACTAAACAATATTATAAAAAGTAATATGTATTTTTTCATGAGTATATTTATCTTCATTATTAAAAGAATCTTGGATTAATCAATCGTTTGTCAGATTTATTGAATAAATCAAATCTTAAGAAAATTTCATGCGATCCCGAATTATAATGTCCCAGTTTTGTTGTGTCATAATCATAACCATAACCTACCATTAAATCATTTGTAACTTGAAAACCAGCTAAAGCGCTTACTGCAGCATCCCAACGGTATCCAGCTCCAAGAGTGAATTTCTCATTAATTAAAAAGTTTGCTGATAAATCAACAGCTACTGGTGCACCAGGAACTACTTTTAATAATGCGGCCGGCTTAAATTTTAAATTTGGATTAAGATCGAATACATATCCTCCCATTACATAAAAATGTGATTCCTTACTGTATACCGATGAAGCGACATCACTGTAATAACTTGTTTTTAATAATTTAGGAACTGATATTCCAACATACCAATTATCATTATAAGCATAAACACCCGCACCTACATTTGGTGAAAATTCAGATGGGGAACCGGTTAAATATTGATCAGGAGATTCACGATTTAGCTTATCATAATCAACTTTAAAATTTTCAATACCCCCTGATATACCGAAAGACATTTTCCAATCGTTCTGACCTAAAATCAATGTATAAGCATAACTTGCTGTAACTTCTGTAGTTTTTGATGGCCCGATTTGATCACTCACTACGTTTAAACCAATTCCATTACCATGATATCCTAGAGGACTTTGAATCGAAAAATTCATTGTTTTTGGAGCGCCATCTAATCCAACCCATTGTGTTCTATACAATCCCATAGCACTAATAACACCTCTCGAACCAGTATAAGCCGGATTGAATGTCATTGTATTGTACATGTATTGCGAATATTGAGATTCTTGTTGCGCTGAGGCACTAGAAATCCCTAGCAACAATATTGCTGCCAGACAAAAAATATTTTTCATTAGTTCTAAATTAATTTTTGATTCTTAAATTCTAAGATTATTGATTGTTGATGTACAGATATCCTGATTTTTCAACCATTTTATTTTCTTTTTTATAACTTAATATGTAGAAATAAGTTCCCGTAGGAAGTTTGTCACCTCTGTTAATAGTTACGCGTCCATCTGAATATCCTCTGAACATTACGTCAGTTTCATTATATGAATTAGCTTCATATACTTTTACACCCCATCTGTTGTATATTTCAACTTTATTTTCAGGATATTTATTTATACCTTCTATATGGAAACTATCATTTATTCCATCTCCATTTGGCGTAATTGCATTATACACAATCAAATCATCTTTATCTGTATTCTTTTTAGTAACAATTGCCATTGTAAAAATGCCATATCCTTTTACTGGACCAGTCAACAAATGTGAGTATGTTTCTCCGGTTATCTCATTACTCAAAACACCCCCTTCTCTAACCCATTTTGATGTTGTTTCATCCCAACGTACAATTGCTAACTCTGTTCCTGAAGTTTGTGTGAAAAAGTCAGAAGGTGTAGTATCTGTATCTAGAGTAAGACTCAAAACAATTTTTTCATCTCCTTCATTCTGTCTTACTTCCCAATATTCTTTATCATTTATAAGTTGAATTCCTGATTCTTTACTTGTATGAGGATATTGATTTCCTGAATTTTTATTAAAATATTGTGTTGTATACAGATTATTCACAGAAGAATTAGCCGCATGTACCGATGGTCTATAAAATTGGCCATCACCCACTGGGAATTCAAACATTTTCTGTCCTTTTTTTTGTACTTTTCCATCAACAAAACTCTGGTCTCCTGTATTTTTATGAACAGCGTTTTCATTAAAAACTACCAAACCATCATAATCATCAGCATCAACAATTCCTTTCTTAAAATCCGCTTCTTTATTGACAGAAAAAGTTGTAGCTAAATGAAATGGAATTGGAGAGTTCAAATTGTTAAAAATTATATTTTGAAAACCTGATGGTTGTCCACCCTCTAAAATTTGATCTTGCTCACCTATAAAAAAGGTTTTACCGTTTGCTGCAGTATTATAACCAACTACTCCCTCATTTTTCCAATTTTGAAAAACGTAAACCTCACCGTCATTAATAAATTTTCCTGAAGATGCATTTTCATAATCCATGTAGATAGACAATATTGTATTATTGTCTACTTTCACATCACCATTATTAACCATTTGAGCATTTACTTTATAAGAAGAAAATAAGCCGGCAAAAAGACCTAATGCACAATAAGAACATTTTTTACTTGCCATTCTAAAAGCTGGCAGTTTCACATTATATAAATTTTTATTTTTCATAAATAGGCATATATTTATTATATAAATTACACTTTGAATTAGGCCGTAAAATTAATTGATCAATAAAATTTACCCCTCCCTTAAAAGTTATTGCTATATCATAATAGGGTTAAATCAATTCTGCTTTACCACATCATTTATTTATTGATTTCACAACAATTAAACGGCGCAAAGTTCTGATTATCAATATCAATTTTTAGCCTGTAAAAGTTTTTAAACTTATAGATTAAGACATATCTATATATTACAGAATGTATGCCTATGAAATTTTACTAAGAAATATTTTAGGAGAAGATTAGTTAAACTATTTATAACAAATAAAAAAAATGACTAATAAGTAAATACTCACAAAAAAAACGAGTGACATCACTTTTTTTTGCTTAAATGCTGAATAACATGTTAAATTGATTAATTTTATCATTAAATATAATCAGCAAAACATAAATATTTGCTGATACCTAAATTTCTAAATGTGTCACAATCAGCTTTATTTTTAGCAGGCGAAATTCTAAAACGTGCAAAAGAGCAAAACATAGGAATTTCTAACATGTCGCTTCAAAAGCTTCTTTTCATTGCAAATGGGCTATATCTTGCAAAAAAAGGTAAGCCATTATTCAATGAACCTATTGAAGTATGGCCATACGGACCTGTAATAAAATCAGTATATCATGAATTTAAAGAATATGGTAATACGGATATTAGAAAAATTCCGATTGCATATACTATGAACCTGGATAAGGAATTTGATGCCACTGCCAATGAGGCTATCAACTTCGCTTTACAGGTGGCTCAAAATCTTAATGCCATTCAACTATCCAACTGGACCCACCTTCCTGAGTCTCCTTGGGCAAATGCAAGAAACAATAATGACGATTATATTTCAAACGAGTCTATTGCTGAATATTTTCAGAGATTCATAGAACAACAAGAACAATTATAAGAAGCATGGCAGCAAACGTTTCAGGTTTTAATCTTAATAATTTACTAGATGATGCTACAGCAGCTCCAACAAGTCCAGTATCTATTGCTGAATATATGTCATATGAAAAACATATTCAGGAAATAAAAAATTCTGATCAGAATATGGTCGAACGGAAAAATTATGCTGAATATATTTTTAGCTTTACCTGCCTTTGGTGTATTGCAATATTATTTATATTGATTTGGAAAGGAATGGGAAAATTAAATTTATCTGATGAAATAATTATTACATTGATTGGATCATCAACAGTGAATGTTTTTGTTTTCTTCCGTTTAGTCACAAAATATCTTTTTAACGAGGCAAAATCCACATAAAGTCTAAGTTACTGCTATAATTATCTATAAAAAAACCCGATTGTTTAGCTCAATCGGGTTTTTATATTCCTTGTTTTTACAATAAACTTATTTATTTTTTATCAATTATTTTTTGAACCAGCAACTTCAAGTTTTCAACTTCTTCTTTAAGACTTACTATTTCTGCTTGTTGTTCTTGTACTGCTTTTACTAAAGGCACTACAAATCCTGCATATCGCAGACTATAAAAATCATTCTCGCTTTGCGGTTTAACAATACCATTAAATTCATATCCAATACTATTTGCAGCAGCTTCTACTTCCTGAGCTATGAAACCTGATTGTAATTCTGTAGGACCTGTTTTCATTTTATAAGTTACTGGACGTAGTTTATTGATAAAGTTTAAACCATAAGTACTGGTAACGATGTCTTTTTTCAAACGAAAATCTGACCCTATCGACCACTCCACAGCTCCACCAATACTTGTCATTGAACTATTTCCTATTTGTACTGTATTTGAACCTCTACCAATAGTGTTATACCCAATAACAATCTGATTCGTCTCGTTATTATCGTGCGGTGCAGAAAATGATCCAATAAAAACTGATTGTTTACTCGATAAATAAGCATTTCCTCCACCACTTAAATGACCAATTCCCACATTATTAGAACCTATAATTTTATGAAGTGCTTGATCGCCTACTGCAGTGTTAAAACCTTCTTGTGTAACATTATCAAGTGCATGATAACCTATTGCAACATTTTGTGTACCTGTAGTAACTTGAGAAAGCGCATTAAATCCAACTGCTACATTAAACATTCCTGAATCATTGCTACTTAAAGCACCATAACCAAAAGCTGTATTATCTCCTTCTACCGAACTTCCTAAGGCATTTTCTCCAAAAGATGTATTACCTCCTGAGGTTCCTATTCTACCACTTAAAACGCTATTTCTCTTGAAAACCAAATCCATATCATCTGTAGTACCTATAAAGTTCGTTCCAGCCGTTGTTCCTGCATTTCCTCTTACATCCCATTTTTTGACTATTTCTTTTGCCAAATCTTCAATTGCACCTTGTACATTTATTGAAGGTACTGCAACAGTTACATTTGGCACTGCAGCAATTGAAGTACTTGGTGTTTGAGATGCAGTTTCAATAGGTGAAGAAATCACATAAGGTTCCTCTTCAGTTCCTTTACCTTTTACAGTTACATTTGTACCTTCAATTGTTTTACCACCTAATCCATTAATTCCTGGTACACCTTGAGAACCTTGCTGTCCTGGTATACCTTGAACACCTTGCTGTCCTGGTATACCTTGAACACCTTGCTGTCCTGGTATACCTTGAGGACCTTGTTTCCCTTCTTCTCCTTGAATACCTTGCTTTCCTGTTTCTCCTTGAACTCCTTGAGCGCCATCGTTACCTTTTGGACCTCTCAACCCTTCTAATTGTTCCTCTGTGAAATCTTCATATTTGAAATTTTTTCCATCAATCCCGTTGGTTCCATTAGTACCATCCTTTCCATTTATTGAAGTGAAAGTCCCATCAGAGTTTTGAATGTAAACTGTATTAGTTTCCTTATCGGTGTAAATATTAATATTCTCACCTGGGTAACCGTCTTCACCTTTATTTCCAGGAGCACCGTTTCCGCCTGCTACTCCAACTGCACCATCTTTACCATCTTTACCATCTTTACCATCTTTACCATCTTTACCGTCCTTTCCATTTATTGGCGTGAAAGTTCCATCAGAGTTTTGTATATAAACTGTATTAGTTTCCTTATCAGTGTAAATATTAATATTTTCACCTGGGTAACCGTCTTCACCTTTATTTCCAGGAGCACCGTTGCCGCCTGCTACTCCAACTGCACCATCTTTACCATCTTTACCATCTTTTCCGTCCTTTCCATTTATTGGCGTGAAAGTTCCATCAGAGTTTTGTATATAAACTGTATTAGTTTCCTTATCAGTGTAAATATTAATATTCTGACCTGGGTAACCGTCTTGACCTTTATTTCCAGGAGCACCATTACCTCCAGCTACGCCAACAGCACCATCTTTACCATCTTTACCGTCCTTTCCATTGATTTTAGCCCAGGTCCCATCTGGATTTTGAACATATACATCACCTGATGAATTATCTGTATATATAAGAATATCTTCTCCTGGATAACCTGGTTCTCCTTTATCACCCGGAGGCCCATCTCCACCAGTTGCTCCACAACATTTTGCCGCTTCATCAGAAACTGCAATTCGATGCCATTTATCAATATACCAGTAATAATATCCTGGTTGAATATCAGAAGCGGTCGCAGTATTAAATACCAGCAAGCTATTTACATTTCCGTTTTTGATTGTAGTTGCATCTGTTGAGCTCGTTAAAGGAACTCGCGAAATCAATATCCCTTTATCTGAAGCGATGACTTCTAATTGTGCTGATTTATCTGGCTTAAGTGTCCCAATACCAACTTGGGAATACCCTACGTATCCACTTAAAACTAAAAGTAGTGGTAAAAATTTATTCTTCATTATTTCTTTTTATTCAATTAAAAGCTATGAAAATCAATAAATAAGATTTACAAAGCCTGTCCATAAGCCATTTGCTGTTTTTTTGACGGTGCAAATTTCTTTCAGTTATGAAAACTTATTTACTCCTGAAAGTTTTAATTCTATTAGATTAAGACTTTTTTTTATGTAAGCAAAAAAGCCCACTGCAAGTTGCAGTTGGGCTCTATTATTTGCCTGTGTAAAAAAGATAATTAGTAATCTTATTTGTTCAACAATTTTTGCACAAGTTCTTTTAACTCCTGAATATCTTTTTGTTGCTGTTCAATTTGAGTTTGTTGTTTCTCAATTTGAGTTTGCTGTTCTTGCACTGCCTTTACTAATGGTACTACAAATTCAGAGTAACGGAGGCTATAAAAATCTTTATCACTTTGTGGCTTAACTACCCCACTAAATTCATATCCAATATCATTCGCTGCTGACTCAACTTCCTGAGCAATGAACCCTGACTGTAAACCTGTAACTCCTGCTTTCATTTTGTATGTTACCGGACGTAATTTAGTGATGAAATTTAGACCAAAATTACTCTTTACGATATCCTTCTTTAAACGAACATCTGAAGGGTTTGACCACGCCACCTGACCTCCAATGCTTGTCATCTGATCATTTCCTATTTGTACTGTATTTGAACCTCGTCCTCTGCTATCATGACCAATAACGATTTCATTTTCATCATTATCTTTCTGAGGATAAGCTTTATTACCTATCACAACAGAATTTTTTAATGAAGTAAGTATCTGTATACTATTCTCCACACCATAATATCCCCCTGCTTCCATTCCAATAGCAATATTATTGTTCCCTCTGGTTAAACCGCCTAACGCCGCTGCTCCCAATGCGATATTAAAACTGGTAGTTTCAGATTTCGCAAGTGCAAACCCTATAGCAATATTCTGATTTCCACTTAAATTGGCATTAAGTGCAGATAATCCTATTGCAACATTATCACTTCCAGTATTATTTACCTGAAGCGCTTGCAGACCTATTCCAACATTCTCAGAACCTATTGTATTACTAGCAAGAGTATGCGTACCAAAACCTACATTTGAATTTCCTGTAGTATTACTCATAAGAACATTGTAACCCACCGCTATATTATTAGAAGCCGTATTTACTTTAAGTACATTGTAACCAATTCCTACACAATAGCTACCTGTATTATTTTCTAGAGCATTTATTCCGAAAGCTACTGCATATTTTCCTGTATTTGCAACTGATGAATTATATCCAAAAGAAGTGTTAAGTAAACCGATTCTTCCACTCTCAAATCCATTTCTTTTAAAAACCAAATCCTGATCATCAGTTGTACCTATAAAATTTGTTCCAGCAGTTGTACCTGTATTACCATTGATGTTCCAACTATTATTAACTATTTTACGTAATACACCATTAGCATCCATTGATAGAATTTGATCTGTTAATGCACCTGTTTGCAATCCTGTAATTGCTAAAGTATTGCTTGCTGTAGTCGTTAAAACTGAAGGCTGTATTAAACTTCCTCCAAACTGAACAGTACCGTTTGTAATGGTTAAACCGTTATTTGCTGCACCAGGGGCACCTGGATAAAAAGTTACTTTTTTTCCATTTGGAGTAACAACCGTTTCAGATGTTTGTGCCATAATAAATCCAGATTGAATTAATAACAGCATACATATTATTTTTTTCATATTTAAGTCACTATGTTTCTATGATTTATAACCATATTATTATTAAAAATTTATAATTTACTTATTTGAAAACTACGCATTCTTATACACAAGAATACGTAGCTTCAAAAACTCTGATTTTATTTTGAATAATCAATTATTAAATTGTCATTTGCCATTAATGTATACGAGCCATTATTTCCAGGATTGTAAGTAACTACTTTACCGCTTACAGAAATTGCATCTTTATCGATACGGACTCCATTTATATATAATTTCACTTTTGACAAAGCAGAAGGCGTGTCTGATAATGTAAAACTAGATTGACCTGCATTAGCTATAAATTCTTCTATTACTTGTTGAGGAAGTACTGCATTTACAACATACGGATTTGCAACCGTGCCATCGCCTGTAATCTTAATGTTTGTTCCTTCCATTGTTTTACCGCCAATACCATCAATACCTTTTTCTCCTTTTAAAGAATCTTTATCG
>NZ_JADKPU010000012.1:0-84168 GCF_015350695.1 Flavobacterium sp. MR2016-29 | reverse complement strand
CTTAGATTCTTAGATTCTTAGATTCTTAGATTCTTAGATTCTTAGATTCTTAGATTCTTAAAAATAAATTTACTTTGTAAATTTATTTTTAACTTGAGTTTACACAATAAAAAAAGCCTCTTCAAAAGAAGAGGCTTTAGTACTCAGAGCGGGACTTGAACCCGCACGAACATTGCTGTTCACTGGATTTTAAGTCCAGCGTGTCTACCAATTTCACCATCCGAGCATTATATGGTCTTGAGCGAAAAACGGGGCTCGAACCCGCGACCTCGACCTTGGCAAGGTCGCGCTCTACCAACTGAGCTATTTTCGCGTTTCAAATTCTAGTAAGAACTGCAATACTTGACTTGTTCTGTATTGCGAGTGCAAATTTAGGACATTTATTCAATTACACAAGCGTTTTTTGAAAAAAAATTACACTTATTTTATAACTTTCTGATAACCTAAACTTTAAATATGAAAATTATTTTCTTACCAGCATTCTTTTTATCTCATTCAGCTTCATCAGCGCTTCTACTGGAGTTATCGCGTTTATATCAAGGCTTAAAATCTCTTCTTTTATTTCTTCCAACAAGGGATCATCTAAATTAAAGAAGCTCATCTGCATTTCATCATTTGTAGATTTGATTCCGTTTAAAGCATCGCTAGAATGGTTCTTCTCTAATTTCTTTAAAAGTTTTTGTGCTTTCAAAATTACAACCTGAGGCATCCCTGCCATTTTTGCAACGTGAATTCCAAAACTATGTGCACTTCCTCCTTTTACCAGTTTTCGAATAAAAAGCACAGTGTCTTTTAATTCTTTTACTGCAACATTGTAATTCTGAATCCTAGGCAACGATTCTGTCATCTCATTCAATTCATGATAATGCGTCGCAAATAAAGTTTTAGGTTTTGATGGATGTTCGTGCAAGAATTCAGCAATCGCCCAAGCAATCGAAATTCCGTCATACGTGCTTGTTCCTCTTCCAATCTCATCTAATAAAACCAAACTGCGGTCTGAGATATTATTCAAAATAGATGCTGTTTCATTCATTTCTACCATAAAAGTAGATTCTCCCATCGAAATATTATCAGAAGCTCCTACTCTAGTAAAGATTTTATCTACAATTCCCATTCTAACACTGTCTGCCGGAACAAAACTTCCCATTTGAGCTAACAAAACAATAAGAGCTGTTTGTCTCAAAATAGCCGATTTACCAGACATGTTAGGGCCGGTAATCATAATAATCTGCTGGGTTTCCCTATCTAAGAAAACATCATTCGCAATATATGGTGTTCCTACTGGCAATTGTTTTTCGATTACAGGATGTCTACCATTTTTGATTTCTAATTCGAAAGTTTCATCAATTTCTGGACAAACATATTGATTCTCTACAGCTAATTGTGTAAACGAGCACAAACAATCTAATTGCGCGACCAAATTCGCATTCATTTGAACTGGCTTAATATAAGTTGCAATCCAAGCTACTAATTGCTCAAAAAGATCCGTTTCGATTTTATGAATCCTTTCTTCAGCACCTAAAATCTTGGTCTCGTACTCTTTTAATTCCTCTGTGATGTAACGTTCGGCATTTACTAAAGTCTGCTTTCGAATCCATTCTGTTGGAACTTTGTCTTTATGCGTATTTCGAACTTCAATATAATATCCAAAAACATTATTAAATGAGATTTTCAAAGACGATATTCCCGTTCTTTCTGATTCTCTTTTTTCAATTCCTTCTAAGTATTCTTTTCCAGAAGTAGAAATCGCACGCAGTTCATCTAACTCTTCACTAATACCTTTTGCAATCGCATTTCCTTTTGCAATTGCTACAGGAGCATCTTGATTTAAAGTTGTTTTGATTTTTTCTCGTAATAAATCACAAGCATGCAAACTGTCTCCAATCACTTTGACTGCTTCCTGCGGACTTTGTAATGCCAAAGTTTTTATTGGAATAATTGCATGTAGCGATTCTTTCAAATAAACAATCTCACGAGGAGAAACTTTTCCGGCAGCAATTTTAGAAATCAAACGTTCTAAATCTGAAATCTGTTTGATCTGATACTGAATATTATGCAGCACTTCAGGATTAGATTTCAAATACGAAACCACATCATGACGTCCTTTTATTTTATTACTATCTTTCAAAGGCAAAGCCAGCCAGCGTTTTAGCAAACGTCCTCCCATCGGCGAAAGCGTTCTGTCAATTACATCTAAAAGTGTAACTGCATTGGGATTATAGCTATGATATAATTCTAAATTTCTGATTGTAAAACGATCCATCCAAACATAAGCATCTTCTGCAATACGTTGAATCGCAGTAATATGCTGTACACGATTGTGTTGTGTTTCGGACAAATAATATAAAATAGCTCCAGAAGCAATAATTCCTTCTTTTAATTCCTCGACTCCAAACCCTTTTAGAGAAACAGTTTGAAAATGTTTGGTTAAAGTTTCTAAAGCGTAATCTTCCTTATAAATCCAATCTTCTAAATAAAAGCTATGAAAATCATCTCCAAAAGCATCTTTAAAATCAATTTTATTGTTTTTAGGAACCAGGACTTCACTCGGATTAAAATTCTGCAAAAGCTTATCTATATATTCAGCATTTCCTTGAGCTGTTAAAAACTCTCCTGTTGAAACGTCCAAAAAAGAAATTCCGATATTTTTATTAGCAAAATAAACAGATGCCAAAAAGTTATTCGATTTAGATTGTAAAACTTCATCGTTTAAAGAAACTCCCGGAGTCACAAGTTCTGTAACACCGCGTTTTACGATGGTTTTAGTCATTTTCGGATCTTCAAGCTGATCGCAAATAGCAACACGAAGTCCGGCTTTTACTAATTTTGGCAAATAGGTATTAATAGAATGATGTGGAAAACCAGCCAAAGCTGTTTCAGTTTCAGAACCCGCACCTCTTTTTGTTAGTGTTATTCCAAGAATTTTAGAAGCTCTAATAGCATCTTCTCCAAAGGTTTCATAAAAATCACCTACTCTGAAAAGCAGACATGCATCAGGATATTTTCTCTTGATTTCGTTGTACTGTTTCATTAAGGGTGTTTCTTTCACCACTTTCTCTTTCGCTGCCAAATTATTGTATTTTTAATGGAAAATTTATGACAGCGAATTTATAATATTTTAGTGGCATATAGAAGACTTCAAAAATTAAAATATTTTAAGAAATTTTTAAGTTGACATTTAAGAATTTTACATAGATTTGTTCATAATTAAAACAAAGACTCTAAAAGATGAAAAAAATAATCTTAATTGCTATGTTAGCTGTAGTTGGAATTACAGCTTCTAATGCTCAAGCTAAAAAAGCTAAAGTTGCTAAAGTTGAAGGAGCTGGTATGGCTTTTGAAACAGAAACTATTGACTACGGGACTATCGCTCACAATGCTGATGGAAAACGTGAGTTCGTTTTTGTAAACAACGGAACTAAACCATTAATCATTACAAACACACAAGGATCTTGTGGTTGTACTGTACCAACAACTCCAAAAGAGCCAATCGCTCCAGGTGCTAAAGGTATTATTGGTGTAAAATATGCTACTGACAGAGTTGGTGCTTTTACAAAAACAGTAACTGTTACTTCTAATGCTGAAGGACAACCAACAAAAGTACTTACAATTAAAGGTACAGTTTTACCAGATCCTGTAAAAAGCTAATCTGAAAACAAAATAAAATAATCGAAAAAGCTTCCTTATCTTTGGAAGCTTTTTTTATGACCTGAATGCAGCACAAATGAGAAAACTTGAAAATAGCGAACTGGAACGCAAATCAATTGAAGATTTTAAAAAATCAGAGAAAACACCTCTAATATTAGTATTAGATGATATTCGAAGTTTGCACAATATCGGATCTGTATTTAGAACTGCAGATGCTTTTTTGATTGAGAAAATAATTTTGTGCGGTATTACAGCAACTCCTCCCAATAAAGAAATTCATAAAACTGCTCTTGGTGCAACCGAAACTGTTGCTTGGGAACATCATGAAAATGTTTTGGAAGTTATTGAAAATCTAAAAAAAGACAATGTACTGACTCTTGCTATTGAACAAGTTGAAAGTGCTATTTTTCTTCAAGATTTTAAAGTGGAGAAAAATCAAAAATATGCTTTAGTTTTTGGAAATGAAGTTTATGGTGTAGCACAAGAAGCGGTTGCTATTTGTGACGGCTGTATCGAAATTCCACAATTAGGAACGAAACATTCTCTGAACATTGCAGTCAGCGCCGGAATTGTAGTTTGGGATTTATTTCAGAAATTAAATTGGCCAAATACAGTTTCGTAACTGTAAATGTTATTTTCTAATTGATTCTAAGTTCAAATGTTAGAAATTGAAATATATTTTTTTATTATTATAAAATTGATACTTTTATAAAATGAAAAGTATCAATTTCTTTAAAATATTAATTTTATTCTTTATTTTAAGTTTTAATTCATCTCATGCGAATGAAATATTTAAAACTTTAGATAAAACTGCAATTTCAAAAATAAACGACACTCTTAAGTCGAATAAAAAAAACAGCACACAAACAATATTAGCGATAACTCCTCCTGTAATTAAGGCAACTGGAGATCAATTGTACTGTCCTTTAAATTCTATAAAAATTGTAACTGATTTTAGCATTACACATGATCCTGCAGAAACAGGAACACAAGCAGTCTACATTCAGATTTCATCCGGTTATTCTAGTGGCTTAGAACAGCTTTCACTTTCAAATCCGGCTTTGCATCCTACTATTGTGGCAAGCTGGGATGCTACCTCTGGAAAATTAAAATTATCAAGCCCAACTGGATTAGATGTTTTATATTCTGATTTTGTAGAAGCCGTTAAAGATGTTGTTTTTACAAATTCATCAGCCACTGCATCCGGGACAAGAACTTTTTCTATCACTATTGGTCAAGCGAACTATTTACCATCTACACAACACTATTATTTATTTGTTCCCAGTATCGGAATAACTTGGACAGCGGCAAGAGATGCTGCCGACACCAGTACTTATTATGGCCTTAAAGGATATTTAGCCACTATTTTATCTGCAGACGAAGCAAAATTGATTGGGGAACAGGCTTCGGGAACTGGCTGGATTGGCGGAAGCGATGCCGAAACTGAAGGTGTTTGGAAATGGGTAACTGGTCCAGAAGCAGGAACAATTTTTTGGAATGGAACAGGAAACGGATCAACTCCAAATTTTGCTTTCTGGAATACTAGCGAACCTAACAATCAAGGCGGGAATGAAAAATATGCCCACATCACTCAGCCCGGAGTGGGAATAAAAGGCTCTTGGAATGATTTATCAAATACAGGAGACACAAGTGGCGACTACCAGCCCAAAGGATATGTTGTAGAATATGGCGGATCTCCTGGAGAACTTCCATTACAAATAGCTGCAAGTACGAAAATTACAATTCCGACAATTACAACTGTACTTACTCCTAAACCTGTATGTGATTCAGGAAATTTCACTATAGATGCAACGGCAACTGCTGGCGCAACAATCAATTGGTACAGTCAAGCAACTGGCGGCACTCCTATTGCTACAGGAAGCTCTTATACTACCCCAATACTAAATACAACAACAACTTATTATGTTGACGCAGGGTGTGAATCAAACCGTAAATCAGTAATTGCTGTTGTCAACAAAACTTCTGCAACGCCAACTGTAGCATCTTCAGATGTTTCAAGATGTGGTCCTGGAACTGTAAATCTTCAAGCCAGTACAGATGTTGGAGTTATTAATTGGTACACAAGTGCAGCGGGCGGGACAAGTATATTTACTGGTAATAATTTCACAACTCCTATACTTTCGTCGGCAACAATTTATTATGCAGAAAGTTCTAACAATGGCTGCATCAATACCAATCGTACTCCAGTAAATATCAAAATTTATACACCACCTGCTGTTATAGATGAAGAAGTTTCGATGTGCCAATTTCAAAAGAAAACATTGGATGCTGGAGTTGCTGGAATGACTTATTTATGGTCAAACGGAGCAACAACTCAAACAACCGAAATCAGCACAGGAGGAACTTATACAGTTGATGTTACAAGTCCGTCTCCGGAAAGCTGTACCAGCAGAAAAACAATTAAAGTGGAGGAGCATGAGATTCCGAAAATTGATCGTATCGACGTAAACGGAACCAGAGTTGTAATTTATCTCACAAAAGAACAAGACTATTTTGAATATTCTGTTGATGGATTAAATTTTCAGGATTCAAATGTGTTTTACGATGTGCCAGGAGGATTACAAACTGCTTACGTAAAGGAAAAAAGCGGCTGTGGCGGCACAGCACAAAACTTCGTTGTACTTGTTTTTCCTGCCTTTTTTACACCTAATAATGATTCTTATAATGATTTATGGGAAGTTGCGGGAATGGAAAATTATCCGCAAGCACAAGTCACTATTTTTGACCAATACGGAAAATTATTAGCCCAATTAAGTGCTTCCAGAATGAGCTGGGACGGCACTTTTAATAAAATTCCTTTGCCTGCCTCAGATTATTGGTATGCCTTAAAGATTGACAATACGAAACCTGTTTTGAGAGGTCATTTTTCATTAAAAAGATAACTAAATAGATAATGTGTCAATTAGGAAATTAGATAATGTTGTGTAAAATTGTCTAATTGGCACATTATTCAATTTTCTTCTGGATTTCATTTAAAATAAAAAGATAATCTTCATGTTTTTTTACGAAATCTTTCTCAGAAACATCAATAATTAAGACATTCAAATCGGTTTGAGATTTAATATAATCTAAATAGCCGTTATTGATTTTATCTAAATAATCGGCCTCGATATTTTGTTCGTAACTTCTGCCGCGTTTTTTAATATTTTGAAGAAGTCGCCCTGAATTCTGATATAAATAAACATACAAATCAGGCTTTGGCATTTCTTTATAAATAATATCGAATAAGTTTCGGTACAAACGATATTCGTCTTCGGCGAGCGTAATTTTAGCAAAAATTAATGATTTAAAGATGTGATAATCCGCTACAACAAAATCTTTAAACAAATCAAATTGTGCTAAATCATCTGATAATTGCTGATAACGATCAGCCAGAAAAGACATTTCTAACGGAAAAGCATATCGGTTTTGGTCTTTATAAAATTTAGGCAAAAACGGATTGTCTGCAAAACGTTCTAATACGGTTTTTGCGTTAAAATCTTCTGCTATTTTGTGTGCTAAAGTCGTTTTTCCTGCACCTATATTTCCTTCAAAAGCAATGTAATTAAATTTTTCTAATGCAATTCCCTGCAAAGGGTTTTTTAAATTTTGTACAACAGTACAAACACCTTCGTCTGGACTATTAGCTATTAATTCTGAAATAGATTTCTGAAAAACAGGATGTTTCCAATCTAGTTTTAAATCTTGCATAGGCAGTAATACAAAATTTCTATTTTGCATCAGCGGATGCGGAATCTGAAGTTTTTCAGATTCAATAATTTCATCATCAAAAACAATTAAATCAACATCGATAATTCGAGATTGATATCCTTGCTGATTTGATCTTATGCGACCTAATTGTTTTTCAACTTTTAAAACCTGATTTAGTATTTTTTGTGCTGATGAAGTGCTGTACAAAAGCAGTGCGCAATTATAAAAAGCATCACTTTCAAATCCCCAAGCTGGTGTTTCGTATAGTTTTGAAACTTTAATTACGGTTCCCACTTCCTGGTGTATCAAATTAATACAACTTTCGATGTTTTCTAACCTGTTCCCTTGGTTGCTTCCTATAGATAATACGACTTGGTGCTGTGATTTCATAATTAATGCAAATTAACTAAAACTATTTCAGAATTAACCACATTATTTACCTCAAGAATCAGAAGTCTCCAATCACTTCAAACTCTTTTTCTTATGTTCAACATTCTAAGCAGTATTCAAAAAAAGTCTTTACTTATTACAAAAATAACATATCTTTAATTAAGAATTTAAAAATGTAAAAACCACTAATATTTCATTTGCCATATAACATAATTAAATGGTATTTAGATATATTTGTAACAAACCAGCCTTTTTTGCTACTTATTAAAAAAATATAATTATGAAGTTTTTAGGAAATGTAATCGCCACTGTGATTGGTATTTTTGTCTTTATTATGTTATTCTTCTTCGGAGTAATCCTTATCGGAGCTATTTTTGGAGGAGATGACACTGTTTCTGTTAAAAAAGATTCTGTTATCGAATTAAATTTAAAAGAAATACAAAATGATTATGCCGGAAAATACAAAGATCCTTGGGTAACTGTTTTTTCTGAGCAAAAAGGCATTGGCTTAACCGATGTTATCAACGCAATTGAAGCTGCAAAAACAGATGACAATATAAAAGGAATTTCAATCTTAAATGATGAATCTTCATTAGGATTGGCACAATATAAAGATTTAAGAAATGCTCTCGAAAGTTTCAAAAAATCAGGAAAATTTGTTTGGGCTTACGCCAATACTTATTCTCAAAAGGAATATTACTTAAATTCTGTGGCTAATACTGTTTATTTAAATCCTGCTGGAGATTTAGATTTTAAAGGACTTTCTTCTGAAGTAATGTTTTTTAAAGATTTTCAGGATAAATCTGGAATTCATATGGAAGTAATTCGACACGGAAAATATAAAAGTGCTGTAGAGCCATTTTTAGAAAACAAAATGAGCGATGCCAACAGAGAACAAGTCACAGCGCTTTTAAACTCGATTTGGACAACCGTTTCGACAGATATTTCTAAAAGCCGCAATATTCCGCTTCCAAGATTAAATGAAATCGCAAACGGATTGCTGGCAAGAACTCCAGAATTAGCTAAAGCAAACGGTTTAGTCGATATTGTAGCTTATGAAGATGTTTATCACAATGCCATAAAAAAAGCATTGAAAGTAACTGGAGATGATGATTACAATAAAATTTCGATTGCAGATTATACTCAAAATAATATTACGACTGCATTAACCAATACTGCAGATGACCAAATTGCTGTTATTTACGCTCAAGGCGAAATTGCAAGTGGCGAAGGAGATGTTACTGTTATTGGAGAGGGTTCTATGCGACGTGCTTTGCAGGAGGCGAGAAAAGACGAAGATGTTAAAGCAATTGTACTTAGAATCGACAGCCCAGGCGGAAGCGCTCTAACTTCTGATTTGATTTGGAGAGAAATTGAAATAACTAAAAAAGTCAAACCTGTAGTTGTTTCTATGGGTAATTATGCGGCTTCTGGCGGTTACTATATTGCCTGCAACGCTAATAAAATTTTCGCTGAAAGCAATACCATTACGGGATCAATTGGAGTTTTTGGAATATTGCCAAACTTTAGTCCACTTGCTAATAAATTAGGAATTAACACCGAACAAGTTAAAACTCACGAAAACTCGGCAAACTATAGTCCGTTTGTTCCTGTTGACGAAAAATTTAAAGCTTTTACTCTTGAAGGAGTTGAGCACATCTACAATACTTTTGTAACGCATGTTGCTGAAGGCCGAAAAATGACATTTGCTCAAGTTGATGCTATTGCTCAAGGAAGAGTTTGGTCTGGCTCTGAAGCTATTAAAATTGGCTTAGTAGACAGAATTGGCGGATTAAATGATGCTATTGCTGAAGCTGCCAAAATTGCTAAAATCAAAACATACAGTACTCAGAATTATCCGGAATATGAAAAAACCTTTAGTGATCTTTTATCAAATCTTCCTTTTGCACAATCGAAAGAAGCTTTTATAAAAGAAGAAATTGGAGAAGAAAACTACCTTCTTATTGAGCAGGTAAAGAAACTTCAAAAACAAAAAGGAGTTCAGGCCATGATGCCATTTGAAATAAACATCAAATAAATTATCATAAAACACTAAAAAATCCGTTTGAAATAGAGACTCAAACGGATTTTTTATTTTAACAAAAATTCATACAATTCTTACATTTTTAAGAAAGATTTATCTCATACTCTGCCAAAAAAAACTATTTTTGCAAGAGTTAATTTCAAATTAAACCCTCAAACCTACACCTATGTTAAAGAAAATTTTAAAAATCTCAGCCATTGTTCTTGTGGTTATTGTAGCCGCATTATTTGCCATTCCCTATTTTTTTAAGGATCAAATAAAAGCTAAAATTGCAGAAGCTATTAACGAAAGTGTTGATGCCAAAGTAAGTTTTGCTGATGCCGATTTAAGTTTGTTTAAAAATTTCCCAAATGCGACTGTCGGAATCGAAAAATTAGTGATCATCAACAAAGCCCCTTTTGAAGGTGACACTCTAGTTTCGTTAGGCGAATTGAATTTAAAAATGAGCATTAAGGAACTTTTTAAAGGAAAAGACGAACCATTAAACATTCAAGGAATCACTTCTGAAAATGGTTTAATTAACATTATCTTCAATAAAGATGGCGTTGGAAATTTTGATATTGCTTTAAAAGACAAAAAAGAAACCGACAAAGATGAAAAAAGCAAACCGCTTTCCTTAAAAATCCAGAATTATAAAATTGAGAATTTTACATTTAGATATATCGATCAGGGTTCTAAAATCAAAATGGTCATTGATAGTTTGAATCACGAAGGAACTGGAGATTTTACCAATTCGAAATTAGATTTAACTACAAAATCTACAGCAAAAATTTCTTTGGATATGGATAAAGTGAATTACATGAAAAATGTGAATTTGACTTTAGACGCTGTTTTAGGAATCGATTTAGATAAAAGCAAATATACTTTTAAGGAAAACAAAGCTTTAATAAACCAATTGCCTTTAGAATTTGATGGTTTTATTCAAATGGTTGAAGCTGGGCAGATTTATGATTTGAAATTTAAAACGCCAACCTCATCATTTACAAACTTTTTAGGATTAATTCCGTCAGCTTATTCGTCAGGTTTAAATGGCGTGAAAACAACTGGAGATTTTACTGTTGTTGGTTTTGCAAAAGGACAATTAACAGATACAACTGTTCCTAAATTTAATATTGCTATTGCTTCAAATAATGCCTCTTTTCAATATCCGAACTTACCTAAATCGGTTCAAAATATTGTAATTGACACTAAAATTATAAACGAAACTGGAATTCTAAACGACACATACGTTAACTTAGATAAACTGTCTTTTAGAATTGATCAAGATGTTTTTAGCGCTAAAGCGAATGTTAAAAACATAACAGTAAATCCATTTGTAAGTGCTGCCTTGAAAGGAACTATTAATTTAGCGAATCTTTCAAAAGCCTACCCTATTAAAATGGAAAAACCACTGGCTGGTATTTTAAAAGCTGATGTTACCACTCAATTTGACATGGCTTCTGTAGAAAAAAGTCAATATCAAAACATTAAAAATGCTGGAACAATGAGTTTGTCAGGATTTAAATACACTGATGAAAACAATAAATCAATGAACATCAGCACGGCTTTGGTTGAGTTTAATCCGAGTACAATAAACTTAAAGCAATTTAATGCGACAACCGGAAAAAGTGATATTGCCATTAACGGAATCTTAGAGAATTTCTATGGTTTTATGTTTAAAAAACAAGAACTTAAAGGAAACTTTAATATGAGTTCGAACCAGTTAGCAGTTGATGATTTTATGACTGCCGGTGAGCCTGCAACAGCTAAAACAGAAGCGAAGCCAACGGAAGCAATGAAGATTCCTGCATTTTTAAACTGTACAATTAATGCAAAAGCCACAACAGTTTTATATGATAATTTAAAACTAAAAGATGTTTCTGGAAAATTGATCGTAAAAGATGAAAAAGCTACTTTAGAAAACTTCAAAACTTCAATTTTTGGAGGAACAATTGGCTTAAGTGGAGCCGTTTCTACAAAAACGAAAGTACCAACTTTTGATATGAATTTAGGTTTTAATCAAGTTGATATTGCACAGACTTTTACGCAATTAGAAATGATGAAAAAAATTGCTCCTATAGCTGGAATCATTAATGGAAAATTGAATTCTACGATAAAATTGAACGGAAATTTAGATGCAAATGAACTAACTCCAGATTTAAAATCTATTTCAGGAGATTTATTGGGACAACTTCTTTCTACAACCGTAAATTCTAAAAACTCAACTTTATTAAATGCTTTAGGATCAAATATTAAATTTATCGATTTGAATAAATTGAATTTAAACGACATTAAAGCTGCGCTAACTTTTGATAACGGAAAAGTAAATGTAAAACCATTTGATATAAAATACCAAGATATTAAGGTAACTGTTGGCGGAACGCATGGTTTTGACCAAACAATGAACTACAATTTAAAATTTGATGTTCCTGCTAAATATTTAGGAAGCGAAGCAAATGCCTTTATTGCAAAAATGTCTCCGGCAGATGCTGCGAAACTAGAAAATATTCCGATCAATGCAGTCATTGGAGGAAATTTTTCAAATCCAAAAATTAGTACAGATATGAAAACTGCAATCAGCAGTTTGGCTTCCCAGGTAGCGAATCAGCAAAAAGAAAAACTGACTCAAAAAGGCGCTTCTGCTCTTAGTGATTTAATCAATAAAAACACAAAAGCAAAAGATACGACACAAGCTGCAAAAACAGAAAAAGAACAAAAAACACAGGAAGTTACTAAAAAAGCAAGTGATTTATTGAACGGAATTTTTAAGAAGAAAAATTAAAAATCCTGATTTTAATTAAAAATCCTGCTCTTGAATAGTAATTCTCGAGCAGGATTTTATTTTATTGAAGTGCATTTCTATTAATGCAAAATAGAATTTATAATAGTAATAAAATCGGAAACTTTATTTGTATTCGTATCAACACCAATACTGTTATTACCGTAAGGCTCATATTTTTTTAGGTTTCCACCCGAAAACAATCCAACGGTTGTAGCTTTTGAAGCACTCGCTAAATGCATAATACCACTGTCTGCGCCAATAAAAACATCTACATTAGCTAATACTGAGCCTATTTCACGAACATCTTTACTATAGAATGACGGTGCTTGAAAATTTATTTGCGATACATTCTCTACTGGTAAAACTTCAAAAATATTATAGTCTGGATATTCCTTTTTTAAAGCAGTATAAAACTCTTCCCACCACTCTACACCATAACATTTTTCGCCTGTAGCAAAAGTAAAAATGGCGATTGTTTTTTTCTGTTCATTAATAATCTTATTCAGAATTTTTTTGCCGTTTGCAATTTCGTCGTGTGACAATTTCAAATCAATTAATGCAACGGGTTCTTTTTTATCTTCTAATCCAACTTGGCTTAAGGAATATCTTAAATTGTAAACGGGATATTTTGCGATATGCTCGTAATCTTCATACGGAAGCTTGACATTTTCTGGAAGATCTCCAAAAATTTTATATTTCGCACTAGAAAATTGTACGGCCAAACGACCTGAAGAAGAATTTTGGTCGACATTAATTACCATATCATAATTTTGCTTTCTAATTAATGTCCAAACTTTTAGGTATTTAATTAATTCTTTGAAGGGCTTTTTAGGCAAATCGATTATCTTGTCGATGTTTGTATAATTTTCAAAAACAATCGGCGCAAGAGTGCCTTTTACAAATAAGTCGATTTTGCAGTCAGGAAACGCTGCAGTAACTTCTTGAATAAGCGGTGTAATTAAGAGTAAGTTTCCTAATCTTTTATTAGGCCTGCAAATCAGCACTTTCTTGATTTTATTTTTATCAATAGGACCGCTTTTACTAATACTAGAATTCCCAATATTCTTGGTCAAATTACGCATTAAACTACGCCTAAAAACATTAACTTTCTTTAAGTTACTCATTGTGGTATTTGTTTTGTTGTATTTTCTCTTGAAAATAATGAACATTCAGCTTCAAAAAAAAGGTGAATTTACTTTAAATAAAGACCTATATTTTTTTCAAATCTAGGTTCTTTTTTTTGGCAAAAGTAAATTCTTTCAATAAGCATTTATTACAAAATTGTAATCAAATGTATCAATATTTACATTTTTATTTCTTAAAAAGAGTTAAAAATACAACAATAACATTAAAAAGAACAAAAAGATTAGACAGTCTATTAATAAAAACAGACGCTTTGCTGATAAAATCAGACTAGACGTCTATCGTTACAATGTAACCTTCAGAACCACGTACATTAAAAACTGCCCCGTTTTCGAAGATTAAATACTGTCCTTTAATTCCGATTAGCTTTCCTTGAAACGAAGGCGTTTTATCTAAATTTAAACTGGCAACTTTAGCAGGATAATTTAAAACAGGATAATTCAATTCGTATAAATCATTTTTCTGCGAATAAAAATATTCCTGAGCTTCTGTTGGAATTAAACTTTCTACTTTTGCTTTTTCAGCAATCAAATCAAAAATTCCTCCGGTACTCTGAAGCATTTTTCTCCAGTTTGTTTTGTCTGTGTAATGCTCTTTTAATGCGACCTCTGTTATTCCTGCTAAATATCGGTTTGGAACCTCAACAATTGCAATTGCCTGCGTAGCACCTTGATCAATCCAACGCGTTGGTACTTGCGTTTTGCGCGTTACACCAACTTTTACTTCGCTTGCCAGAGCCAAATAAACAACGTGTGGCTGTAATTGTACTTTTTGCTCGTAGTCTAAATCACGATCTGCGATACCTAAATGAGCGGTACTCAATTCTGGACGCATAATCCAATCGCCTACTGCCGGACTCGAATAAAAACAATCGTAACAAAAACCTTGTCTGTAGATCTTTTTCTTTTTATTACAATTAAGACATTGAAATCCAATAAAATTAATCTCGATCTCTTTATCAAGCAACTGATTCATACTTAGAAAACTATCTTCGAAAACCAAATAATATTGAATTGGATTTCCCATTTCAGTCTGCATTTTTGTAAGTACGCCTTGATATGTCATTGTATTGAGATTACTGCCCTGAAATTTCAGGATTAGGTATTTGATTTATTTTTATGAAAGCTGTATTTAATTTCTAATTCAATTTAATTAGAATCTTTAGTATAAATAGAATGGTTTTTTTTACAAAAAAACACTATTTTTGATAAGATGACAAAGTTAGTATTTGTCTATTGATATTCAAATTTTAAATTTCCTGATTCTTGCGATAATCGTAAAATCTAAAATTTAATCCCGAGATTTCGGGACAGCAATCTAAAATATAAAATCCACTCATGCCCGTATCTATTATCAATTCTTTCGCATCTTGGGTCCTAAAACAAAGGATACATCAAATCGAACTTTTTTTAAAATATCCAAATGAAGTTCAAGAAGAACTATTGCATAATTTATTGACTGCGTCAGAAAATACGGTTATAGGAAGAAAATATGATTTTGTATCGATAAGCTCTTATCAAACTTTTACAGAAAGAGTTCCGATTTCAAGTTATGAAGAATTACAGCCCTTAATTGAGCGCACACGCCAAGGCGAACAAGGTGTTTTTTGGGAAACTCCAATAAAATGGTTTGCTAAATCAAGCGGTACAACAAATGCTAAAAGCAAATTTATTCCGGTTAGTAATGAAGCTCTAGAAGATTGTCATTATAAAGGCAGTAAAGATTTGTTATGTTTATATTTAAACAATAATGAAGATTCTGGATTGTTCTTGGGAAAAAGTCTCCGCTTGGGCGGAAGTTCTCAAATCTATGAAAACAACAATACTTTCTTCGGAGATTTATCTGCAATTTTGATTGAGAATATGCCTATCTGGGCCGAATTCAGCAGTACACCAAGCAGTAAAACTTCGCTGATGAGCGAATGGGAAGCTAAAATTGCAGCGATTATAAATGAAACCAAAACTGAAAACGTAACTAGTTTTGCCGGTGTTCCGTCTTGGATGCTGGTTTTAATGAACAAAGTTTTAGAAAATACCGGAAATCAAAATTTACTTGAACTTTGGCCAAATCTTGAAGTTTATTTTCACGGAGGTGTAAGTTTTTCTCCGTACAGAGAACAATACAAGAAAATTTTACCAAGCAAAGATTTCAAATACTACGAAATATATAATGCCTCTGAAGGCTTTTTTGCTATTCAGGATTTGAACAATTCAAGCGATTTATTACTGATGCTGGATTATGGAATTTTCTATGAATTTATTTCGATGGATACTTTTGGAACTCCAAATGAAAAAGTAATTCGTTTAGCCGATGTTGAATTGAATAAAAATTATGCCATTGTTATTACTACAAATTCTGGCTTATGGCGTTATTTAATTGGCGATACAGTTCGTTTTACATCATTAAATCCGTACCGAATTAGAGTTACTGGCAGAACCAAACATCATATTAATGTTTTTGGAGAAGAGTTAATGGTCGAAAACACAGATCAAGCGATTGCCAAAGCCTGCGAAGTTACCCAAACAGAAGTTATAGATTATACAGTTGCTCCTATTTTTATGCAAGACAAAGAAAAAGGTGCACACGAATGGATGATCGAATTCAAGAAAAAACCTGCTGATGTTGGACTTTTTCAAAAAGTACTTGATGAAACTTTACAGACTTTAAATTCTGATTATGAAGCAAAACGCCAAAACAATATGACATTAAATCCTTTGGTTATTAATGTAGCTCGCGAAAACTTGTTTTATGACTGGCTAAAAGAAAGAGATAAATTGGGCGGTCAGCATAAAATTCCGAGGCTTTCGAATCAGAGAGATTATTTGGAGCAGTTGAAAGAGATGTAGGTTATAAAAACTTAAAATCTTAGCAAGTTGAGATAATACAGTATAAACTGAAAAAATATTTATTGATTGATGCTAATAGTGCTTATTATTTTTACGTAAACAAAAAAAGTGAATCTAAAAATTGCATCAATTTGAGCGATTAAAATATTGAATTGCCTAATTAAATTTACAAAAATGAAAGACAATAAATTTAGCGAAGTAAGTACTGAAGAATTGCTTAAAAATGAAAAATCATTAAAAACAATTACCTACATATTTGCAGGTGTATTAACTCTTTTGTTCATTATTAATATATTTCTTGTTTACAATAAAGGATTTAGCGTTTCTAACGTTATACCAATTGCATTGCTTCCGATTTTAATTTTTAATTTAAGCACTTTAAACGAAATTAAAAAAGAATTAAAGTCACGCGAATAACATTACATCATATCAATATATCGGTCGTGGTAGCCTAAAAGATACAAAACTCCGTCAAGACCAAGACTTGAAATTGAAGTTGCGGCGTTTTCTTTTACTTTTGGTTTTGCGTGAAAAGCGATTCCAAGACCTGCTAGGTTTAGCATTGGCAAATCATTAGCTCCGTCACCAACTGCAATAGTTTGGTTGATATGAATTCCTTCTTTTTCAGCAATTGCTTTTAGGTATTCTGCTTTCTTTTGTCCGTCTACTATATCTCCCAAATATTTACCCGTTAATTTTCCGTCTTTAATCTCTAATTGATTGGCGTGAACATAATCGATTCCAAGTTCTTTTTGCAGATAATCTCCAAAATATGTAAATCCTCCAGAAAGAATTGCAGTTTTATATCCGTAATATTTAAGGGCTTTCATTAAGCGATGAGCGCCTTGTGTTATAGGTAAATTGATAGCCACGTTTTGAAGAACATCCTCGCTTAAACCTTCTAACAAAGCCATTCGCTGTTTAAAACTTTCGTTGAAATCTATTTCTCCGTTCATGGCAGATTCTGTAATGGCGCGTACTTGTTCTCCCACTCCATTTAGTTCTGCCAACTCGTCGATAACTTCAGTTTGAATCAAAGTTGAGTCCATATCGAAACAAACCAAACGACGGTTTCTTCTGTAAATATTATCTTCCTGGAAAGAAATATCTACATTTAAAGTTCTTGAAATTTCCATAAAACTTGCCGTCATGACAATTTTATTTACGATTTCTCCCGTAACAGATAGTTGTATGCAAGAACGCGGGTATTCTTCTTTTTCGACAATAGAAGTTCTTCCGGTTAATCTTATAATAGAATCGATATTCAGATTTTGATCTGACATTATTTTAGTTACTGCTGCCAATTGAGAAGCGGCCAGTTTTTCGCCTAAAATATTAATAATATAACGTTGTTTTGATTGTGATTTAACCCACTTTTCATAATCTTCAATAGAAATTGGAATAAACTTTACCTTAATTTCAAGTTCATAAGCTTTGAAAAGTAAGTCTTTTAAAACGGGTGCTGAAGAAGATCCGGCTTCAATTTCAAATAAAATCCCTAAAGATAGCGTATCGTGAATATCGGCTTGACCTATATCTAAAATATTGGCATCATAAGTTGCCAATACTGCTGTTAAACCTGCCGTTACTCCTATTTTATCATGTCCTGAAACTTTTAATAAAATAATCTCTTTATCTTCTATTGCCATTTTATCTTTATTGATTTAAGAAGCGACAAAAATCGGCAATCTCTTGGTGATAAAAAAGAATAATCTTTGTTTTTTTCAAAAGAAAAAGCACATAATTATGTGCTTTTTCGAGTAATTTAACAATAATGTTCCGCTATTAGAATAACATAACTCTATTTGTTATTTAGCTGGATTATGTTCATCAAAATTCACCATCCAACTTATACCGAATTTATCTTTGAACATTCCGAAATAGGCCCCCCAGAAAGTCTTATTCATTGGCATATAAATCGTTCCATTTGCCGAAAGACCATTGAAAATTCTATCTGCTTCTGCTTCGCTTTCTACATTAACTGAAACTGAAAAATTTCCTCCAAAAGCTACGTCACCAGATTGTTCGTTGCTGTCACTTCCCATTAAAATAGTATTTCCAATTGGTAATGAAACGTGCATAATTCTGTTTGCATCTTTCTCAGATATCTGATCACAACTGCCATTTTCATCTTTAGGCATGTCTTTAAATTTTCCGATATACGGAAATTCTCCTCCAAAAACGGATTTGTAAAATAGAAACGCTTCTTCGCAATTTCCATTAAAAATTAAGTATGGGTTTACTGATGTCATGATATTTTGTTTTTTGTTGTTTACTTTCTTATTCTATTTTCTTAATTCTCTGAAAGTTCTTTTACTATTTCCAGTCCCTTTGGAAAAGCCTCCTTGAAATAGTCAATAAATTTTTCGACTACATCAACCTGAACCACAAGATCTATAAACTCATCATCAGGAGTCAATCGATAGATTTCCATTGCACCGCTCCATTCCTTTGTTTCTTCATTGAGAGGCAGTTCTTTAAAATCTTTTATTCCTCCCAAATGTTTAAAAGCCATATATTCATTTGGGATTTTTTTTTCTATTATGCTATTCATTCCTCCACCATCAGGTCCTAGAAAGTGTATTTTTCCGCCTTCGTTCCAATCACTTATTGCATATGATCCTTCATAAAAAACTCCTGCCCATTTTCGGTAGGTTTCATCATTCCATAAAACAGCCCAGACTTTTTCTGCCGAAGCTTTTATTCTAATTTTAAATTCTAATGTTTCCATAATTACGATAATTTACTAAAATCCATATATAAAACATTCCAGCGATGGCCATCTAAGTCAGCAAAAGCACAACCATACATCCAGCCTTGACTTTCTGCAGGAGGAGCAAAAACATTTCCGCCCGCTTCTGCTGCTTTCTTTGCTAATTCATCAACTTCTGCAATACTTTCAGCATCAATCGAAATCAAAATTTCTGAGCTTGATTGCGTATCTGTAAGTTTGTTTTGAGAAAAACTGGCAAATAATGATTCTTCAAAAAGCATCACTACAAATTTTCCTTCACCCACCAACATACAAGTTGAGCTTGGCGTGTCATGTTCTTCATTAAAAGAGAAACCTATTTTTGAGAAAAAACCTTTCGATTTCACCACATCTTTTACTGGCAAGTTCAGCCAAATTTGTTTTGTCATTTTTTGATATTTAAGTTATTTTAAATCTTGAACCTTTATAACTTGCCACTTTGATCCTATTTTTGCTCAACATAACTTTTAAAATTATCCAAAATCGCCTGCCACCCACCGCGCTGCATTTCTTCAGGATTTAAAGTTTCTGGATCAAAACTCTCTATAACTTCTACTCCGTTTGGAGTTTCGTTAAAAGTAATTTCTACTTTTCTTCCATCACCTAAAACATATTTGATCGCTTTATTTTGTTCTACTAAAGTATATTCACCTCCAAAATCAAAACTCATACTGCCATCTTTTGCTGCCATTGTCGATTTGAATTTTCCGCCTTCTCTCAAGTCATTTTCTGCATAAGGCGTATGCCAATCTGGTGAGGCAAAGCTCCATTGTGTAATATGTTCTGGCAATGTCCAGAAATTCCAAACTCTATCTATTGATGCATTAATTGTGTTTTTTACTGTAATCATTTTATTTTTATTGTTTGCTTGTTATTTTTTAGCTTGATTTATTTTTTAAAATTTTCAACATAATTTTTGAAATTCAGAATAACACCTTTACAAAATTGCTCTTGCATTTGCTCAGAATTTTTAGATTCAGGCTCAAATGTCTCGGTTAGTTTTGTTTTAGTATCTAAATTTTCAAAACGAACACTAGCTGTTCTGTTATCTAAAAGTCGATATTCTATTAATGAAAATTTTTCAATTTTAGTATATACGCCTTCAAAATCAAAGCCCTCACTTCCATCTTTTGAAGCCATTGTAAATTTGAACTTACCGCCCACTTTCAGATCATTTTCTGCATATGGAGTATGCCAATCTGCAAAAGGAATGTTCCAAATCATAATGTGTTCTGGTAATATCCAGACATCCCAAACTTTCTCTATAGTTGCATTTATGGTATTTTGAACTGTTATCATTTTATCCATTTGAGTTTACATTTTATCTGGAATTTGATCTTCATTTATAAAAGAAAATTCCCAGTGATGTCCATCTAAATCAAAAAAAGATCGGTAATACATCCATCCATAATCTTTGGCTTCTAAATATTCAGTCGCTCCATTTTTTACAGCATCCTCAATAATTTGATTTACTTTATCACGGCTTTCAATTTGTACCGAAATAATTACTTCGTTAGTGGTTGCTGTATTACAAATCTCTTTATGGGTAAAAGTTTTATAAAACTCCTCAGTAAGCAACATTGCATTGATGTTTTTGCCAATAACTAAACAGGTTCCTTTATCATTTGTAAATTGTGGATTGAATGAAAAACCCAATTGGGTAAAAAATGAAATTGACCGATTTAAATCTTTTACAGGAAGATTTAAGAAAATTTTTGTTTCCATCTTTATATAAATTTACAAATTATTTAAAACAAATTTAGAATATTACAATTGGCTTTATGATACATTAAAAGTCAACTTTAGGGTCATTTAAGACAAAATTTATATTTTTGTACAGAAAGCAACTTTCTAAAAATCAAATAACATGAGTAAAAAAACAGGTTTAATTGTACCGCACGACTATAAATTATTGAGTATCGCTGCGATTTTAGAAGTTTTTGAAACAGCTAATAAATTAAGTAAGCAGACAGAAAAACCTTTTGAGATTATGGTATTTCAATCGGCCGAACAAATTAGCGAAAAACATTTATTTGGTTATGAAGTACAATCGATTGAAGCTTCTGAAGAAATTCTGGATTTGATTTTAATTCCAGCTTTCACTACTGATAATATGAGCGAAATGATCGCGAAGAACAAAAATTTTATTCCATGGCTTAAAAAACAGCACGAATCTGGAGCCGAATTAGCAAGTTTTTGTACTGGCGCATTTTTGTTTGCCGCTTCCGGATTATTAAATGAAAAATTAGCCACAACACATGTTGATGCCTGCAGTGCTTTTACAAAAGCTTTCCCGCTGGTAAAATTAAAACCGGAAGAAACGTTAACTGCCGACGGAAGTTTGTATACAAGTGGCGGCTCAACCTCAACATTTCATTTATTAATTCTTTTGGTTCAGAAATATTGCGGCAATGAAATTGCTGTTCAAATTGCTAAAATATTCTCTATTGATTTAAACCGATACAAACAAAGTTATTTTAGTACGTTTCGACCGAATCATTTGCACAATGATACTCTGGTTGCCATGTTACAGCAAAAAATTGAAAGTCATTACAGCACTATCGAAAAATTAGAAGAGATCACCAAAGATATTCCGACAAGTGCGCGGAACATGACACGAAGATTTAAACAAGTAACCGGAATTCCGCCAATTGAATATCTGCAAAATATAAGAGTTGAAAGTTCTAAGAAATATTTAGAACAAACACAGCTTTCGATTTCTGAAATTATCGAAAAAACTGGTTATAACGACCCGAAGGCTTTTAGAAAAGTATTTTATAAAATGGTTGGTATGAAACCTATTGAATATCGAGAAAAGTTCAGAGTTCAATAAAAAATTTTCAACGACAACTGGACTTTTTATTTTAACTTAAATTTTTTCTTTAAGTTTCTTTCTTAAAACCTTTATCAGCAAATACAATAAATATAAAATGATTAAAAACCCAATAATATTTATAACCTGCCAAAGTAATAAACTAGTACTGTAATCTTCAATTGTTTTATTCATGATTGATGAGTTTTAGATTTTAATTGTTGTCAAAAGTAAGAAAAATAATAAATGATGCAACAACTTATATGCTTTATAAAAAAAGTAATTTCTATAACATATAATTCATTCGTTGTATCAATCCATTGGAGTTGTTTTCCATTTTAAATACGAACCATCTTTTAACTTATGAATGACATAAGTAGGATTTGTTGCAAAATCAATACTATCTTGAAACTGTTTGATTGATGTAAATTTAATACCTTTAAGAGATTTTAATTTTTCTGGTTTTTGATTAAAAACATATAACCCAATAGAAAAAATAGGAAGACTCACCTCGCTAGGATTTTCTCCACTTGTTCTTCTGTTTTTTATCCTTTTATTATAAATTTCACTTGCCTTATCTCTCTCTTTTTTACATTCATATTTTTTTATATAAATGCTAAAATGAGCACTCATCGTATCTTTATCGATAGTATATTCTCTCAGTGCTTTATTTTTTAAATCTAAATAAACTACTATATCACTTCGTTTTTTCATTGCTTGCGAAAATGACAAGCAGAAACAATTTAAAAATAAAAAAATAAAAATTATTTTTATTGTTGACATGGTGCATTTGTATTTTTAAAATTATTATAAATATTTATAAGTCTTACTCTTTCTGTTTGAGGCAAATTTGTCCAAGCCACGGTAGGTTGCGGAGGTAGACCAGTTAGTAAATTAGGTTCTCCAGCTCCCATCAATCCCCACCAAGCTATAGCAATATAAACATCTTCAGATTGTGTATTATCATATTCTTTAAGTACACTTACAATAGTATTAATTGAAAGTTGTGCCATATATTCATGTTGAGGATCAGAAATTGATCCTCCAATCGGAATATCATACCAATACATTGTATAATATTCTACTATTTTAGGTTCATCATTACGAATACTTTCAATAAATTCTGGAGACCATGGGATTTCTTTTTTCCCAGAAAGCTTTAAAAGTTTTTCAAACATTTCTGCATGTAAAATTTCATGTGCAAAATTCTTAGCTATATTTAGAGGAGGTGTATTTAATTTTCCAGGATTAAATCTAATCTCTATTAGTCCGTTGTCAGGCTGATATGTTACAGCACTTACATTTGGGTGGCTAGCATCAACACCCACACTTAGCTTTAAATCTGCCACAGAAAAATCACTATCAAATTTCTTTAAATAATTTTGAAAAGTTGGAGAACCTCCTAATTTATTAAATACGGCGGTCAGGCAAGGGTTGTTTGCAAAGGAAGGATCTGTAAGTATAGTATTTGTAAAATTTGATATCCCACCACCGGCTCCATGATCATTAATTACTGCTTTCGTATACGCATGACTCACTTCACTGGGTAATGCATCACATGGATATGACATCAGTACCAGCTCAGTTTTTGTTGTGGTCTTTTCATAAGTATACGAAGTTAGGATACGCCCGTCGACTGAAACTTCTTTATACCAGTCAACAGTAAACTGCATAGGCAGATAATAAGGAGTATTACATGGTGGAATTCGGTTCGTCAAATTTGAATTAGTTAAAAACATATTTATTGTTTTTGCTAAAATATCCAAATTATCGTTTTTTGAAATATTTTTAGCTCCTCCTTTTGAAATTCCTAACGAACCTAAATTTTTTCCCTTTAATGAAAATACATTCAAGGTTCCCTTAAAAAAATCCAGTTTTGTAATTGTTTCAGGATAAAGAGCACTGTCTTTATCTCCGAATATTTCTAATAAATAAGAATAAATCTGATTTTCTGAATTAATTGTAACAATTTGGTATTGTATGTTATTCTGCAAAAAATTAGACTGCAACCTAGTAGCTGTTTTTTCATTTGCTTCAATTTCGAATATCTCAAGACTGTCCTTTTTTGTCACTCTTATATTTTTCCAATTTATTTCTACATTTTCAGAGATATTTACATTGGAAAATTTACTCAGATCTAAATCATTTTTGACTCGATCTATACTTGCAATCTTACCATTCTCAGTCATTTCTTCCTTGTTGCAAGAAAATGATAATAATACAGAACAGAATATTAAATATTTATAAATCTGGCTCACAATAGATATATTAAATTACTATCCAAAAATATAATTTTAATCCAATGATTAAATAATAAGTAAGAAAAAAATTAAATTAATAATCTTAAATAAAAAAACCTGCTCAAAATAATTGAGCAGGTTTTATGAATTATAAAAATCAAATTATCTTTAAGAAGCAATTTCCATTCGCTTCAATAAATTTTTACTTAATGTATGTTCTGCATAATCCTTATCAATTGTCAGAACTTTATCATCAGAACTTGGCAGTTCGTACATCGCATCAGTTAGAATAGCTTCGCATAACGAACGTAATCCACGAGCTCCTAATTTGTATTCTAAAGCTTTATCAACAATAAAATCTAATGCTTCGTTCGTAATATTAAACTCAACATCATCCATTAAAAATAATTTTTGATATTGTTTGATTAAAGCATTTTTAGGCTGTGTCAAAATTGCACGCAAAGTTTCTCTGTCTAAAGGATCCATATGCGTTAAAACTGGCAAACGACCAATAATCTCCGGAATCAAACCAAAATCTTTAATATCTTTTGGTATAATATATTGTAGTAAATTGTCTTTGTCGATATTATCTACATTTTTAGAAGTCGAATATCCAACAGCCTGACGGTTCAAACGTTTCGAAATAATACGTTCTACTCCATCAAAAGCTCCACCTGCGATAAACAAGATGTTTTGAGTATTTACTTCAACAAATTTTTGGTCAGGGTGTTTACGTCCTCCTTTTGGCGGTACGTTAACTACAGTTCCTTCTAACAATTTCAATAAAGCCTGCTGAACACCTTCACCAGAAACGTCACGTGTAATTGATGGATTATCGCTCTTACGGGCAATTTTATCAATTTCATCAATAAAAACGATTCCTCTTTCTGCTTTGGTTACATCATAATCAGCGGCTTGTAATAAACGAGTTAAAATACTTTCAACATCTTCTCCTACATAACCCGCTTCTGTAAGTACAGTTGCATCAACAATAGCCAAGGGAACATCTAACATTTTAGCGATAGTTTTTGCTACCAATGTTTTTCCGGTTCCGGTTTGACCTACCATAATAATGTTACTTTTTTCAATTTCTACTTCATCGTCTAATTGCTGTTGCATTAAACGTTTGTAATGATTGTAAACTGCAACCGACATTACTTTTTTAGTTTGATCTTGACCAATAACATATTGGTCTAAGAAAGCTCTAATTTCTTTTGGCTTCTTTAAAATTAAGTCACCAACTAATTTTGCACTTCCGCTTGATTTTAATTCTTCTAATACAATTCCGTGTGCCTGCTCGATACACTTATCACAGATATGTGCATTAATGCCTGCAATCAATAAATTGGTTTCTGGCTTTTTTCTTCCACAAAACGAACATTCTAATACTACTTTAGCCATTCTTTTTTAGTTACTAAGTTGCAAAGTTACTAAGTTTCTGAGATTTATCACTAAAACATCAAAAACTTAGCAACCTATTAACTTTATTTTTTTGTTTCAAGTTTTATTTGCTTCAAGTTTCAAGTTAATTATAGCAACTTGAAAACTCAAACTTGAAACTAAGTTTTATCCTCTTCTCAATACTTCATCAATCATTCCGTACTCTTTTGCTTCGTCAGCTTTCATCCAGTAATCGCGCTCACTGTCTTTATGCACTTTATCAAAAGTCTGACCTGAATGTTGAGAAATAATATGATATAATTCATCTTTCAATTTCAGCATTTCACGTAAATTAATTTCCATATCTGTTGCAACACCTTGTGCTCCTCCTGATGGCTGGTGAATCATAACTCTTGAATGTGGCAAAGCCGAACGTTTTCCTGTTGCTCCAGCACATAATAAAACAGCTCCCATAGATGCTGCCATACCTGTACAAATTGTAGCTACGTCTGGTTTGATGTATTGCATTGTATCATAAATTCCTAATCCTGCGTAAACGCTTCCTCCAGGAGAATTTAAATAAATTTGAATGTCTTTTGATGCGTCAGCACTTTCTAAAAACAATAACTGAGCCTGAACAATATTCGCGATTTGATCGTCGATACCAGTTCCTAAAAAGATAATTCTGTCCATCATTAATCTTGAAAAAACATCTAATTGAGAAACATTCAACTGGCGCTCTTCGATAATATATGGAGTCATGTTTGTTGGGTTCATCGCTGCTACGATTTTATCGTAATACATTGCGTTTACTCCTTGGTGCTTTGTAGCAAATTTTTTGAATTCTTTACCGTAGTTCATATTTTTAGTTTAAAGTTTGAAAGTCTAAGTCGGAAAGTGACTTAAACTGCTAAAACAAAGTTCATACCTTTTTATAAAGGGATGCCAATTTGTCCTATTTTTTTGGTTCCAAGTTTTAGGTTTCAGGTTTATTGAAGTTCGAAAACTTGAAACTTGAAACAAAATAAAATTTGAAACAAAAAAAAAGCGCCAAAAATATCTTTTTGACGCTCAAATATAACTTTTTTTATCTTTCGGTTTCTGTAATAAAATCTTAAATTTTAAAATAGAGCTTACATGCTGCTCTATGCTGAACAACTTTTGACTTTAAAACTTTTGACTTCAATTATTCTCCGTAAGAAGCTGCAATAAATTCTTCGTAAGTTACTTCTTTAGTTGTAGGATTTGCTTTTTCTTTAAACACCTCTAACAATTTTTCAGCAACAACTTGCTCAGAAAGTCTTTTTACTTCTTCTTGGTTAGATAAAACTCTAGCCACAATTCCTTGAACTTCTTCGTCAGTTGGATTTGTTTGTCCAAATTGAGCCATTTGTTGTCTGATAGCGTTTGTTGTAAAAGCTTTCAAATCTTCAAAAGTAATTTGGATGTTGCTTTGAGCCATTGCTTTTCCTTCGATTAATTGAAAACGTAAACCTTTTTCAGATCTTGCGTATTCAACTTCAGCTTCTTCTGCAGAAAGTTTTTTCTCTCCAACAGTTTGAAGCCACTTTTTAAGGAATGCAGCTGGCAAATCAAATTTTGTATTTTCGATCAAGAAATCTTGAACATCTAATAATAATTTTTGATCCGCTTGCTGTGCGAACTGTGCTTCAGCATCTTCTTTAATTTTAGCTTTTAAATCTTCAAGAGAAGCAACTTTTCCTTCACCAAAAAGTTTATCAAATAACTCTTGGTTCAATTCAGCCAATTCAGCTCCGTTGATAGCCTCGATAGTAAAGTTTACTTCGATATCTAAACCGTGAACGTCGTCATGAGCTACTTTTAAGTAATCCATTAATTGGTGATCGTCTTCGAATAAACCTTTTGTACTTACTGTAACCACATCTCCAACTTTTTTACCGATGAATTTATCTCCAGCTTTTTTGTTGAAAGTAGACACAGAAATTGTAGTTGTATTATTAATTCCTTTTTCTTCGTTTGAGAAAGTTCCAGTTAAATCAGAATCAGCATCAACTTTATCTTGTGGAATTGCTTTTCCGAATTGTTTTTGGATACGCTCTACTTGACCGTCGATTAATTTATCATCAGCCGTAACGATATATTTTACGATATTATTTTTTGCTTCTAAATCAATTTCGAAGTTAGGAACCAAACCAATTTCGTATTCGAAAGTTAGTTCTTCAGCATCCCAATCAAAGTTTTCGTTTTCTTTAGCAAGAGGAGTTCCTAAAAGATTTAATCTTTCAGATTGAATGAAACGCTCTAAAGCCAAATCAACTACTTTTTTAACTTCTTCTTGCTTAATTGCTTTTCCGTATTGTTTTTCAACAAGATCTTTAGGAACTTGTCCTTTTCTAAAACCTTTTACAGTAGCCAATGGCATTTTTTCGTTTATTCTTTTTGCTACTTGACCTTTATAATCCATGTGAACAACTGTCATTACAATCGTTTCGTTCACAGCGTCTATTGCTACTCTTTTAATATCCATCTTCTTCTTTAATTTACATAATAAAATTGGGTTGCAAAATTATAAAATTTTTGCAACCCAACCAAGTTTTTAATCTATTGTATTTGAAGCGGTTTTTAGTCTGCTTTATTTCGATTATTTATCGTCTCCCAATATTTTATATGTGATAGATTGAAGGATAGACAAAATGATACTGAAGAATAATGCTGTCCAGAACGAATCTACTGCAAAACCTCCAACAATATTAGTACACAGCAAAATAATGATTGCGTTTATAACTAATAAAAAGAGCCCCAAAGTAATTACTGTTACAGGCAAAGTCAAAATTACTAATATTGGTTTTATAAACAGATTTAGTAATCCTAAAACAATTGCAACAATAATTGCAGTAGTAAAACTGGCAACATGCACTCCCGGCAAAAGGTTTGCAATTAACAAAACCAAGGCTGCGGTAACAAGAAGTCTGAGTAATAGTTTCATATTTTTGTGGTTTAAATTTTTAATAAAAGTAATAAAATTTTTATCAAAATCATTACTCTTTCAAAAACCCAGCCGTCAATTCAAAAAACATTTTCGGATTTTCGGCATGAAGCCAATGTCCTGCATTTGGAATAGTTTCAAACTCGACTTTAGGAAAGTGTTGGCGTATTGAATCAAAATCTGAATCTAAAACATAGCCCGATTCTCCTCCTCTTATAAATAAGGTAGGTTTATCAAAAACCAAATCATCTGGCAAAGCTTTTCCGATGGCTTCTAAGTTATTATTGAAAACCGCTAGATTAAAGCGAAAGGCCAATTGTCCTGGCTCAATCCAATATAAATTCTTTAATAAAAACTGGCGTGTTCCAAAATCAGAAACATATTGCGCTACAATTGCTTCAACATCGTTTCTACTCGGTTTAACCGAAAAATCAACTGCATTTAAACCTGCCAAAATATCTTGATGATGCTGTTTATAAAACTTCGGACCAATATCTGCCACAATTAATTTATCTACAATTTCAGGATGTGTTGTTGCAAAAAGCATTGCAACTTTTCCTCCCATCGAATGTCCTAGCATATCTATTTTAGACAGTTGATTTGCTTGGCAATATTCGAAAACATCTTGCACCATCGCTTCATAAGACCATTCGTCTGAATGAAAACTGCGCCCGTGATTTCTTAAATCTAAAATATGAACCTGAAATCCAGCTTCTACATACTGTCCTGCCAAAGTCTTCCAATTATCAGACATGCCCAGAAATCCGTGCATGATAATAAATGGTTTTCCTTCGCCTTCTATTTTTGAGTATAACATCATATAATTTTTTATTGAAAAATTTATTCCACAAAGATTCAAAGGTTTTTTACACAGAGAAACACAAAAATTTCTTTGAGAATCTCCCTGTTTTTTTTGTGTATATCTGAGAATATGCCTTTACAAAATATTATTTCAATTTATTCAAATACATATTCACCACATTATCTAAACCTAGATATAGCGCTTCAGAAATTAAAGCGTGTCCTATAGAAACTTCTAATAAGCCTGGGATATTTTGTTTGAAAAACTGAATATTATCTAGACTTAAATCATGGCCAGCATTTATTCCCAACTCTAATTTGTTTGCTAATTCTGCAGCTTTTACGTACGGATCTATTCCGTTTTTATTTCCTAAATCGTATTGGTGTGCAAAAGCTTCAGTATATAATTCAATTCTGTCCGTCCCAGTTTTTTTAGCACCTTCAATAATTTCTAAAACCGGATCAACAAAAATTGAAGTTCTGATTCCGTTTCGTTGAAATTCCTGAATAACTTCTGTTAAATATTCCTGATTTTTTATAGTATCCCAGCCAGCAGAAGAAGTAATGGCGCCTATTGCATCAGGAACTAAAGTAACCTGAGTTGGTTTGCATTCTAAAACCAAATCGATAAAGTTATGCTGCGGATTTCCTTCAATATTATATTCTGTATATACAATTGCTTTTAAATCGCGTGCATCCTGATAACGAATGTGACGTTCGTCTGGACGCGGATGAATTGTGATTCCCTGGCCACCAAATTTCTGAATATCAGTTGCCACTTTTAGTAAATCAGGAACATTTCCGCCACGTGCATTTCTTAAGGTTGCAATTTTATTGATATTTACACTTAACTTTGTCATATAAATAGATAATTAATTCTAGTAACATTATATTTGTTACGACAAAAATACAAAGTAAAACGTAGCAGTTTTTGGTATTTTTTGATTATTTTGCAATGAAATATCTTCAATTGATTTATGACAGAAATTACAAACTATATCACCAATGATTTCAGAGCGATTGACAGCCAGGAAACGATAGCATCGGTTCAGGACTTTTTTGCTGATGTGGATTTTTCACATTTTCCAGTTTTGGAAAACGGAATCTTCATTGGAAGTATCGCTTCTGATGATGTTGAAACTTTTGATACCGACAAAAAAGCGATTGATTACAAATATACTTTAGAGCGTTTCTTTGCCAGAAAATCGATGATGTGGCTAGACGTTTTAGAGGTTTTTGCAAAAAATCACACTAACACGGTTCCCGTTCTTGATGAAAATAATACCTATATAGGCTATTATGAAATGGAAGATATCATGAAATTCTTTCAGGAAACTCCCTTTTTAAAAGAACAAGGCGGTATTATTATTGTTCAAAAAGGACTTTTAGACTATTCAATGGGACAAGTTGCTCAGATTGTAGAAAGCAATAACGGTAAAATTCTTGGCTGTTTTATATCTGAAGCGGATTTAGAAAATGTACATATTACAGTAAAAATTGGCGTAGGCCCAATGAATGAAATTATACAGACTTTTAGACGCTATAATTATGAAATTATTTCAGAGCATCAAGAAGATGCTTATATCAATAGCTTAAAAGAGCGTTCTGATTATTTAGACAAATACCTTAATATATAAATTAGAAATTGGTCAAGGAGAAAATTAGAAAATGATCTCAACTAAATAAATTATAAAATTAACACATTTCCTCATTATCTAATTAGAAAAAATGAAAGTAGCTATTTACGGACAGTATTATCAAAACAGTACCGAACCTATTATCAAAGATATTTTTGCATTTTTCAACTCAAATAATGTCGAAATGGTAATTGAAGAAACTTTTTTGAAAATGCTCTTTGAAAAAGAACTTATAAAAAAAGAATACAAAACTTTTTCCTCCAGCAATTCATTGGATGATAGTTTTGAAATGTTAATTAGTATTGGAGGCGACGGAACTATTTTAAGAGCAGCAACCTTAGTTCGTAATTCTGGTGTACCAATATTAGGTATTAATGCAGGAAGATTAGGTTTTCTAGCAACTGTTCCTAAAGAAAGCATTGACACCTTTTTACAATTTGTTATTGATAAAAAATATACCATCTCTGAAAGAACTTTATTGAGTTTAACCTGTGATCCAAAAAACGATGCAATCGAAGACCACTTAAACTTCGCAATGAATGAAGTAACAGTAAGCAGAAAAGATACTACTTCGATGATTACCGTTGAAACCTATTTGAATAATGAATATCTAAATTCTTATTGGGCAGATGGTTTGATTATTTCAACACCAACTGGTTCTACAGGATATTCTTTGAGCTGCGGAGGACCATTATTAACCCCAGAGGTTAAAAGTTTAGTAATTACACCTATTGCTCCTCATAATTTAACTGCCAGGCCACTTGTCATTCCTGATGATACTGAAATTAAACTTCGCGTATCTGGAAGGGAAGATCAATATTTAGTTTCATTAGACTCCAGAATAGCTTCTGTAAAAAATGAATCGGTTTTGACGATTAAGAAAACAGATTTTAAAATAAAAATGGTTGAAATTCCAGGCGAAACTTTCTTAAAAACATTGAGAAACAAATTGCTTTGGGGAGAAGACAAAAGGAATTAAGCCTTTTTCTAGAGACCTACTATACGATAATACTACTTTTTCTCGTTCTGCATGTATCGAATCCTCATTAAATGTCTCAAAATCATATTGTAAATTGAAAAAAAAGCACATTTAACCAAAGCGACGTTGATTCGTATCGATAATTATTATATTTGCACGCAATTTTGAATTAAATGAAGAAAATTTTTAATTTATTGTTATGTTTTTTCCCCTTTATTACACTAAATGCTCAAATCAATGAGATTGGTGTTTTTCTTGGCGGAAGCAACTTTGTAGGAGACGTAGGAAGCACAACTTATATTGCTCCTGAAAAACTGGCTTTTGGTGTTTTGTATAAATGGAATAAGAGTCCGCGTCATGCGTATCGCTTTTCCTATACACAATCGACAATTGCTGGAAATGATGCAGACTCAAAAGAAACAGGGCGAAGCAATAGAGGCTATAGCTTTGAAAATAAAGTAAAAGAGCTTTCTGCTGGGTTAGAATTCAACTTTTTCGACTTTAACCTTCATGATTATCATCCAAAAGTTACTCCTTATATATATTCAGGATTAAGTTACTTTATGTATGATGAATTATACATTTCAGGAGGCCAGACTAGAAAAGATAAAAATTCAAATTCGTTTGCTATACCTATGACATTAGGAATCAAATCAAACGTAACGCCTCATTTAATTTTAGCTGCTGAAGTTGGAGCCCGCTACACCTTCACAGATGATATCGACGGAAGTAATCCAAGCAATAGCAATTTATCGCCATTGCGTTTTGGAAATTTAAATAATAATGACTGGTATGTTTTCTCTGGTATTACTTTAACGTATACCTTTGGACAAAAACCTTGCTATTGCGCAGAATAATAAAATGAATTTACTAGACTCTATAGACCACACAAATTTACCCAAACATCTGGCCATTATTATGGACGGAAATGGTCGTTGGGCCAAACAACAAGGTTTTTTACGTGCATTTGGACATGAAAATGGAACAAAATCAGTAAAAAAAACAATTACAACTTGTGCCAAAATTGGTATTGAGTACTTAACATTATACGCTTTTTCGACAGAAAACTGGAATCGGCCAAAATTAGAAGTCGATGCATTGATGAAAATATTGATCAATTCTTTAAAAAAGGAGCTTGTTACTTTACAAGAAAACAATATCCGTCTTAATGCAATTGGAAATCTTGAGAAATTACCAAAATCAGCCCAAAAAGAACTTTTAGACGTTATTGATAAAACTAAAAACAATACACGCCTCACGCTAACACTGGCTTTAAGTTACGGATCACGAGAAGAATTAGTAAATGCCGTTAGAATCATCAGCGATAAAGTTAAAAATAATATAATTTCAATAGACACTATTGACGATTCAATTATAAATGAGCATCTTTACACGCAAAATTTACCTGATGTAGATTTATTAATACGAACAAGTGGAGAACATAGAATAAGTAATTTTTTGCTGTGGCAGATAGCCTATGCAGAATTATATTTTACTAACGTCTTGTGGCCAGACTTTAAAGATCAAGATTTATATGAGGCTATTATTAGTTATCAAAAAAGAGAACGTAGATTTGGAAAAACCAGTGAACAAATTAAATAATTTTTTAGTGTTACAAAAAAGAGTACAAATAGTCCTTACCCTACTTCTTTTGGGTAGTTTTTCACAAATAAAAGCACAAGATAGAGTTCCTTTTGATCAAGGAAAAAAATATATTCTTGCTAAAGTTTCTGTTGTTGGTAAAATAAGCTTCAATGAACAAACCGTGGTTACTTTTACTGGTCTTCAAAAAGGTCAGGAAATAACCGTTCCTGGTGAAGAAATCAGTGGCGCAATCAAAAAATTAGGCAAACTTGGCCTGTTCGATGAGATATCTTTTTACATTAATAAGGTAGAAAATGACAGCATTTACCTGGACTTAAATATTGTTGAACTTCCTAAGTTAAACGAAGTTAAATTTGTTGGTATCAAGAAAAGTAAGGTAGAAGGATTAATTAAGGATAACAACTTGACAAAAAATAAAATTGTCAACGAAAACTTAATCACAACTACCAAAAATTATATCGAAAATAAATATAAAAAAGAAGGTTTTTATAACACAAAAGTTACTATCACAAATACACCTGACACTATTGCCGGAAATCAAGTAAATATGCTTGTTCGGGTTGACAAAGGCGATAAGGTAAAAATAAGCAGTATTGATTTCATAGGAAACAAACAACTTACTGACGCTCAATTAAAAAGAGCAATGAAAGACACGAAAGAAAAAAACTTTTTCCGTGTTTTAAAAGCCTCAAAATTTATTCCTGAAAAATACAAAAGTGACTTAGAAAAAGTAGTAGCTGCATATAAAGAAAAAGGATATCGCGATGCTCGTATTATATATGACTCTGTTGCTTACAACAAAGAAAAAAATATGCTTGCTATTAAAATTAATGTAGAAGAAGGAAACAAATACTACTTCGGAAACATTAAATTCTTAGGAAATACAGTATACTCTGATCAACAATTAAACCGTTATTTAGGAATCAAAAAAGGAGAAACTTATAACGGAGTTTTACTTGAAAAACGAATTGCAGACAAAACTAAACCAGACGCTGAAGATATTACAAACTTGTACCAGAACAACGGTTACCTGTTCTCTAATATTAATGCTGTAGAGGTAAGAACCGCAAATGATACAATCGATTTTGAAATTCGAGTTACAGAAGGTCCTATCGCTTATTTCAACAAAATATACGTTACAGGTAACGACAAAACAAACGATCACGTTATTTATCGTGAATTAAGAACTAAACCAGGAAATAAATACAGTAAAGAAGAATTAGTTAGAACAATTCGTGAGATTGGTCAATTAGGTTTCTTTGACCCTGAATCTATCAAGCCTGAATTTAGAAATGTTGATGCTGCGGCAGGAACAGTTGATATCGAATACCAACTTGTAGAAAAAGGATCTAGCCAGGTTGAGCTTCAAGGAGGTTATGGTGGTGGAGGTTTCATCGGAACCTTAGGGCTTTCATTTAACAACTTCTCAGCGAGAAACATTTTTAACAAAGAATCGTACAAGCCATTGCCAATGGGAGACGGTCAAAAAGTAGCGCTTCGTTTACAAGGAAGTACATACTTTCAGACGTATAGTTTATCGTTCTCTGAACCATGGTTTGGAGGTAAAAAACCAGTACAGTTCAGCTCTTCTATTTCGTATAGTAAACAATTCTTGAACAATTATATTACAAGAAGTGTAGACAAAAGCAAAAGTTTTAATATTTTTACAATACAAGTCGGATTGGCTAAAAGGCTGACAGTGCCAGATGATTATTTCGTTTTATCACAATCAGTAAGTTACCAACATTATGATTTGAACAATTATAACACAGGGTTATTTACTTTTGGTAACGGAGCTTCAAGAAACTTAGCGTATACAATTGGACTTTCAAGAAGTAATAAAGGAGTGAATCCTATCTTCCCAACATATGGTTCAGAATTTAGTATTTCGGCAAAAGTAACACCTCCATATTCATTATTTAATGGAATTGATTATGGCGATTTGAAAAATCAAAAAGAATACAAAACACAATATACAGGAACGCCAACATCAGGCGCAAACGGACAGCCTCTTAACACTGGTGATTATGTAGTTGCCGCTGCTAGTGTTAATGGTTCTCCTCCTTATAATAGTGTTGGTTCTGACTTTGCAAGTGCTGATACAGATATTGCAAAAGTCGATCAGAAGAAATACAATTGGTTAGAATATTACAAAATTAAGTTTAAAGCAGACTGGTATACTAAAGTTTATGGTAAATTAGTATTAAGAACATTAACAGAGTTTGGTTTCTTAGGAGCTTATGACCAATCTAGAGGTGTCGTACCATTTGAACGTTTTTATTTAGGAGGAGATGGAATGGCGAATTACTCAATGGATGGTAGAGAAACGATTCAGTTAAGAGGTTATCCTAATAATTCACTAACTCCAGTAAATGCGGCTGGTGAGCAAATTGGAGCAACTATTTACAACAAATTCTCTATGGAGCTGCGTTATCCAATTACATTAAAAGCATCAGCATCTATTTATGGATTAGCGTTCTTGGAAGCAGGTTCATCATACCCAACTTTTAAAGATTATAACCCGTTTGACTTAAGTCGTTCTGCAGGTTTTGGTTTACGTGTATTCATGCCGGCATTCGGATTATTGGGTATCGATATGGGTTACGGATTTGATGCTCTTCCTGGTTCTGTTACCAATAAGGCAAATGGTTGGGAAACTCATTTCATTATTGGACAACAATTCTAGAAAATTCCCGTTTGGTTAAAAATCATCAAATAAAGTAATGTTTATGAAAAAGCAATTTTTATTTATATTTTTAGCCTTGATTGTAATCAATACAACTCAGGGTCAAGGAAAAACGACTCGAATCGGCTACATTGACATGGAGTACATTCTGGAAAATGTTTCTGATTACAAAGAAGCAAAATCCCAATTAGAGTTAAAAGCTCAAAAATGGAAACAAGAAATTGAAACCAAAAAATTAGAAATCAATACGAGAAAAGAGAGTCTAAAAGCCGAAAGAGCTTTGCTTACTAAAGAACTTATTGATGAGAGAGAAACTGAAATTAAATTTCTCGAACAAGAAATGTTAGACTATCAGCAAAAACAATTTGGATCTGATGGTAATTTGATTAGACAGAAAGCAGCATTAGCAAAGCCAATTCAGGACCAAGTTTTTACTGCCGTTCAAGATATTGCTGAAGCTAAAAATTATGATTTTATTTTTGATAAATCATCAGATTTGACAATGCTTTTCAGCAACAAAAGATTTGACATAAGCGATCAGGTTTTACGAGTTTTAAACAGAACTGACAAACGCGAACAATTGACTAAAAAACAATTGAAAGACCAAGAAGCGAAAGAAAATCTTGAAAATGCCATAGATGAGAACCCAGCAATGGCAGATCGACAAAAAGCATTAGACGAAAAGAAAGCAGCTAGAGAAAAACTAATTGAAGATAGAAGATTAGAACAAGAAGCGAAGAAAAAAGAATACGACGACAGAAGGAAAGCAATACAAGCCGAGAGAGACGCTAAAAAAAATGGCACGGTTTCTGAAACTGCTAAAACAACAACAGAAACAGCGAAAACTGATGCAACAGCCAAGCCAGCTGCAACAACAGAAACGGTACCTGCAACAACAGATCCTGCTGCCAGCAAAGCTGAAGAAAGACAAAAGTTATACGAACAACGTAAAAAAGAGTTAGAAGAAAGAAGAAAGAAAATAATCGAAGAACGAGAAGCGGCTAAAAAAGCGAAAGAAGCCGAAGCACAAAAATCAAATACGACCAATAATTAATTAATATTTTTAAAAATGATGAAACAAATCAAAACTTTACTAATTGCTGCCATACTAATTTTAGGAGCAAGTAACACAATGAACGCACAGGCGAAGGTTGCCCATGTTGATGTTAGCGAGATTATGTCGAAAATGCCTGCTATGCTTGATGCTCAAAATCAACTACAAAAATTAAGTGGTACATACGATGCTGAATACAAAAAAATGATTGAAGAATATCAAACTAAAATCAAAAAGTACGAAGCTGAAGCTGCAACAGTAAAAGAAGATGTAAATGCTGAACGTTCTAAAGAAGTTCAAGACATGCAAAAAAGAATTACTGATTACAGAGACAACGCTCAAAAAGAATTGCAACAAAAAGATTCTGACATCATGAAACCAATCATGGAAAAAGTTAGAGCTTCTATCCAAAAAGTTGGAAAAGCAAAAGGTTTCCAATATGTATTAGATGGTTCTACTCTTATCTTAGCTGATGGTCCAAACATTACTGCTGATGTAAAAAAAGATTTAGGATTCTAAGAACCGAATTCTTTATTATAAAAAAACTGCTCAATTCTTTAAAAAGTTTGAGCAGTTTTTTTTTACATTAAATTAAAATTAAAAAGCAAAAGAATTTGCAGATTTGAAGTAAATTAGAATATAAATTTATTCTAAAAAATACTAAATTTGTATTATGACGAACAACAATCCTATAGGCGTTTTTGATTCTGGTATTGGAGGAACTTCAATCTGGAGCGCCATCCACGATCTTCTTCCTTACGAAAAAACTATTTATTTAGCCGACAGCAAAAATGCTCCTTATGGTCAAAAAACCAAAGAAGAAATTGTTGCACTAAGCAAAAAGAATGTTGATTTATTACTTGATATGAATTGCAAGCTAATTGTCGTTGCCTGTAATACTGCAACCACAAATGCTATTCGAGAACTTCGTGCAGATTATGATATTCCGTTTATAGGTATTGAACCTGCCATAAAACCTGCTGCGAATAATTCTAAAACACAAGTTATTGGAATATTAGCTACTAAAGGAACTTTGAATAGTGAGCTATTTAACAAAACTGCTGAAATGTTTCAAAATACAACCATAATTGAGCAAGTTGGTCATGGTCTGGTACAGCTTATTGAAGATGGAAATTTGTATTCGCCGGAAATGACTCAATTATTAGAATCTTATCTTAGACCTATGATCGATGCTAATATTGATTATCTAGTTTTAGGCTGCAGTCATTATCCATATTTGATTCCGCAGATTAAAAAAATTCTTCCTGAACATATTCAGATTATCGATTCTGGTGAAGCTGTGGCACGTCAGACACAAAATGTACTGCGTGAAAGAGTTGGTTTTTCTGATTATCAAAAAAGCGAGCCTGAATTTTATATCAATTCAGATCCCGCTGTTTTAAAATCAATTTTAGAAAATAAGTATTCTGTAATCCAGAAGGATTTCTAATACACTATTCAAATTTTCGCTTGACGAACCAAATTCCATCTAAGGATAAATTAAGAGATATTTTGTGATAATTTTCTTTTATTAAATTATCTGAGATCCTTCCTTTTTGTCCATACGAATAGGAAATATTTAAAGTAGAAAATGTGTTTTCGATAGGCAGAGAAAGTCCGATAGAAATTGCTGCATTGCTGATTCTTTTTCCATCAACTTCTAAATAACCATTATCAAAATTTGCACCCATTGCATATTGAATTCTGTCCCAATATTTCCGAACATTCTTTTTAGAACTATATGTAAATCCAAGAGCAAATCGGTCTTGATTTACAAAATCTCCATACAATTCTGATTGACTGGTGTTATTCCACAAACTTTTTTCATAATCAAAAGTCATGTTTAAATTGTTTTTAAACCTCTTGCTGATCCCCACTCCTATTTCTAAAGGCATATAATAATCATCGACATCTGAAGCCACATCAGTTTCTACAGTAGTTGTTACTTCATCTGCAATTGTTTCTACCGATTGAACTTTTGAAGCTTTAATTTGAGCTGGCAATTTAACTGTTGAAGCTACTGTAAAAGTAGAATCTATTTTATATTGAGCTCCCAAAGTGGCACGCAAACCATTATAATTTGTTTTTTTGCTGATCGTTGTAAGGGTATTTGTAATCAAAAAATTCCTTTCATCGACAGTATTTCCAAATAATACCGATCCAGAAACCCCAGCTGAAAACTTCTTACCAAATCTGTATCCGTATGAAAAATCAAAGTTGTTTAATCCGCCGGAACCAACTGCAGTTAAATAATAATATTCTTGACTGTTTGTAATGGGCAATTTCAAATTAGAAATTTTAAAAGCTGCGCTGGAATACGGACGCAAAGCCACACTAAATCCTGAATTTTTAGTAACTGGAAAAGCAAAGGCCATGTGGGAAAACTGAAAGTTATTACGATTCTCTGTTCTTGAACCACTTTGATACGTCGTCGCAATTGCTTTTCCGCCAATATCAAACATAAAGTGATTTAAAGGCAGATAAGCTAATGATGCGGGATTTAAATTATTTATAAAAGTTGTCGATGGCAAAGCCATTCCTGATGATCCTATAGAAGGCAAAATACCAAAATCAGATTCATACAAACTTCCAACACCATACAATGAATATGGCGAACTTGAGATACTTTGAGAAAATGAAGTAAGCGACAATAAAATGAAGCAGCTTAAATAAATTATTTTATTTTTCATTTAATATGAGATGTAATAAATTTTCAATTGAATTTTGTTATTCAAGTGTTTCTGGTCTCCTAGAACAATTCTATTTACTGATTTAGAAATTCCAGGCAATGTCAAGATAAGAGATGACTTAGAATCTGTCTTTTTCAGCATTTCTTTCTGTAAAAAATTACCAACTGGAATGGTATATCCGATATTTTCATTGAATTCATCACTCTTCTTATTCAAAATACCGTACACTGCTGTTCCTGCAGAGTTTACTAATGATGCACTAATACGATTTAAGTTATCAGCGACATAAATTTTTAAGGAATCTGATAATGGATATTTCTCTGAATACGTATTATTAACAGGTTTTAAAATCAATTCAGCACTAACAATTGCGCCATTGTCTGATATATATTTTAACTGCTTAATATTAGGAAAATCAATTCGGCAGGCCACTCCTGTTCCTGATTGTATATAACCCTGCTGGTTGGTAAGAATACTTGATAATTTACTGGTTGAAATGGGCAAATTCTGAAGTATGGTTCCGGTTTTATCTAATGAAATAGAATTAAACTGTTTAGTAGCATCTAAAATGGTAAAATCTACAATATATGGCGTTTCTTCCGTATCAGCCTGATATTTGGAATAGTAAAGCCGAACCTTGCTCGTCGCCACATGAAAACCAATGACACTCGAGGAATTAGGATCTGACGGCACGAGAACGAGCCCTTTTAGATATTCTGAAAAACTATCAAAATCTGTAATTTCTCTTTTTTTGAGTTTTTGAAAAAGCGCTGCTCCAAAAGCATCGCTCATTTTTATATTGATAGAATCTTTTTCTGTAGGCCTTGGCTTATACGATATTGTACCGAGACTTTCATCGCTGTAAGTTAATGTAGAATTATTATAGAAACTTTTATCCTCTGCATTAGGCTTTACTTTTTGTGTTAATCGGTGTATGTCGAATGTCTGCACTTTTGTAGTATCGCCATAATAATAATTATCATACTTTAGAATCATGGATATAGAATCGAATACAAAATTTGTTGCTTCAGTATCTGATCCGCTAGTATTTAAATTATAAGAGGAAGATGCCAATTGAAAATAACTGTTTGATTTTACCTTTCCGTAAATCGGATCATCATAATTTCCGATTAAAATTCGGGCTTGGCTCGAAGTAACCAATGAGTCAAAATTTATTGTAGACATGTCGACTGTAACAGTATCGATCAAAATCGCTTTATTGCTTACAGCTAAATAATCTGACCCAACAACAAATTCTCCAGCATCTGTATCCGTTCCGCATGAAAGTAAGGTGATGGCAAAAAACAACATCAATATAAACTTGTGCATAATAAATTTTTTCAACAAATATAAAATGCACTCTTCTGCAGCACACTATAACATATACAGCTTAGCATATTTGCACTACAAATAGCAAAAAACCATCTATAATAGCGTTATAGAAACAAATCTTTGATTCAACCTTAAAAAAAGCGGTTTAGTCTATCAAAAAGTGCCATACATATATATTCTTTTTTTTAAAACCATTAGGCAACTACTTTTGAACCAATAAATAGGTAATGAAAATAAGGCTTTTAATATGTTCGTTTTTTACAATTTCATTTTTTAGTATGAAAGCTCAAGATACCCTTTCAGCAGAAATGAATTTAAAGACAGAACCTACTGATAAAATTGATTTTAATGAAACCAATATAATCGTTTCATATAATAAAAAGATAAACACTGAAAACGAGATAAAAAACACATTTGAGTATTCAAAATTGAATGTGAATTATGAGGAAGGAAATTTTTTATCGCAAGAAAATCTGGATCGATTTAATCAGCTTCAAAATAAAATTGAATTTTCACATTATGTTTCAAATTCAACAAAACTGATTTTCTCTGTAACCCCAATGGTAAATTTTCAACAGAATTTAAACATGTCGGATTTTGCAATCTTAGGAAGTTTTGAAATAGTTCAGCAATTAAATTTAAATACAAGTATTATGCTTGGTGCAGCTCGAACAACCGTTTTTGGTTATCCTAAAGTGATGCCAACTCTATCTTTAAATTATAAATTAAATAATGCGAGTGCGTTGTCTATTGGATTTCCAGATTCTAGATTTTCATATTCAAATAATATCCGAAACAAATTCAGTTTAACGAATAGCTTTAATGGAAACTTTTACAATTTAGATGAAAAGAATACGCTAAACAATGCCGAAAAAATGACTTTATCTCAAATGACTTCGGCTTTTGAATACGAAAGAAATGTAGATAAAAACTGGTTTTTAAATTTTAAGGCAGGTTATGATTTTAATAAAAAATACAATCTGATTGATTCCGACAATCATAAAGTATATGACTTTAATACAGGCAACGGATACATTCTAGGAATTGGCATCAAATACAAACAATAAATAAATTTAATACACTATGAATAATTTTAAAAAAGGAATATTATTCGCGACACTGTTCTCGACTCTCTTTCTTGTAAGTTGCAGCAATGATGATGACGATGATGATTTAATTGGAAACTGGGTGAAAAAATCAGCTTTTGATGGACCTGCAAGATCTAGTGCAACTAGTTTTGTTATTGGTGATTATGCTTATATTGCAACCGGCTATACAGGCGATGAATACTTAAAAGATTTATGGGCTTATAATTCTAATGGAGATTATTGGGAACAAAAAGCTGATTTTACTGGAGTAGGAAGAAGTTCTGCTTCGAGTTTTACACTAAATGAAAAAGGCTACATTGGCCTGGGTTATGACGGGACTAATAAATTGAAAGATTTTTATCAATACGATCCTACAAGTAATACCTGGACACAAAAAACAGATTTCGCAGGAACTGCACGTTACGCTGCAGTAGGATTTCAAGTGGGCGGAAAAGCTTATTTTGGAACTGGTTATGACGGAAATTATCTGAAAGATTTCTATCAGTACAATGACCAGGCAAACACTTGGACTTTGGTAAACGGATTCAGCGGAAACAAAAGACGTAATGCTACCGTATTTGTAATTGGCGATAAAGCTTATTTAGGAACCGGAATTAATAATGGTGTTTATCAAGAAGATTTCTGGGAATTTGATCCTTCGACTGACGTATGGACAAGAAAACGCGACATTGATAAAGATACAGATGATGATTACACATACAATGACGAATATGCTATAGTTCGCTCGAACGCATCAAGTTTCAGCATGAACAATTTAGGCTATATTGTTGGTGGAGAAAGTGTAAAAACAGTTTGGGAATACAATCCAACCACAGATCTTTGGGTTGAGAGAACTCCAATGGAAGGCGCAACAAGAACAGATGCTGTTGGTTTCGCAATCAATAATCGTGGATTTTATATGTTAGGAAGAGTCGGATCGACTTATTTTGATGATGCTTGGGAATTTAAACCTTTAGACGAACAAAACGACGATGATAATTAATATTACAAAACAATTCTTCTGGAGTAAAATCCAGAAGAATTTATTGTTTATTCTGCTTGTATTTCAATTTGCCGCTTGTGCAAAAAAAGAAACTCTTACAATAGAATCCTTTAAAACACAAACGGGCTGGGGATATACAATTGCTCACAAAAACAAAGTTTTAATAAAACAATCTGTGATTCCGGTGATCAATGATACCAAAAGTTTTTCTTCTGAAAACGACGCTTTAAAAGTAGGTAATCTAGTGGTTGAGAAACTGAACCAGCATATATCTCCAACGGTAACCAAAAATGATTTAATTTTATTGAAAATAAAATTCTAAATGAAGATCGATACCATTAAAAGCACAAGTTCAAATAAAATTTTATTCCATTGCATAATATGGGTTTTCTTTATATTGACCTCTTTAATTCAATTTTACGAAAGTCCGTTCCGAATCAATACTGATTTTTATGCGCAGTGGAGTACAGGAATTATTTTGTTTTATCTGAACTACTTTTACATGGTTCCTGCGTTGCTTTTAGAAAAAAAATATTGGCTTTATTTTGCTTTTGCATTTTCTCTTATTGTTCTTTTTATGGTCATCAGGATCAATTATTTTATTCCTGAATTCAGACATTTAAGACCTGAAAACATAGCGCCAAGAATGATGCCTTCTGATGTGAGATTTTTTGATAGAGGTCCGCACAGAAGAATAGAAATGAGACAGCCTCTTTTTTTTAAAATTGGCCCTTCTTTTTTCTATATTTTAATTATAACGATAAGTGCAATTATTAGAACACTGACTGAGTTTTACAACAATCAGCAAAATAAATTAATTGCCGAAACACATAGAACAAGTACTGAATTGATATATCTGCGCAAACAAACTAATCCGCATTTTTTATTCAATTCCCTAAACAGTATTTATTCGTTAGCACACAAAAAATCTGATTTGGTCCCTGATGCCATCGTGACATTATCCGAATTAATGCGGTATATGCTGTATGAAACTGATAATAAAACGGTGGCTTTAGAAAAAGAAATCAACTACATTCAAAATTACATCGAATTACAAAAACTCAGACTCAATAACATTGAAGACATTGTAATAAATGTTCATGGCGACACCCGCAATAAATTTATAGAACCTCTTCTTTTAATTTCATTTGTTGAAAATGCCTTTAAGTACGGAACAGACTATAAAGGTGCTGCACATGTAAAAATTAAGATTTTCATTCTAGAGAATAGTCTTGATTTCTGGATTGAAAATACTATAGAAAACTATGTGAAAGATCCTGAAAATTCTGGAATTGGGTTAGTGAATATTCAAAATCGACTCGATTTGCTCTATCCAAATGCACATAAGCTTGACATTACGCAAGACAATCAATATTACCGTGTTCATTTGAATTTAAATCTTGATGAAATACAGACAACAATTACGTAGTAAAATAAAATCAGGAATTTATGAAAATTTTAAAACTTAATTCACTGGTTTCAAACTACTTTTGAATGCCAAAACGATTTAAATAAATTTAATCCTTAACCAGATGAAATGTGTAATTATAGACGATGAGCCGTTAGCGGTTGAATTATTAGAAGATTTTGTCCGAAAAGTAGATTCTCTTGAATTGGTCAGCACTTTTAATAACGCTATTGATGCTGTATCATTTATCAATCAGACAAATGTAGATTTAATTTTTCTCGACATTCAGATGCCACACTTTTCTGGAATTGATTTTTTAAATACTATTGAAAAAAAACCTTTAGTAATTTTCACAACTGCCTATTCTGATTATGCTGTTGAAGGTTTTAATCTTGGAGCTGTTGACTATTTAGTTAAGCCTATTCCCTTTCATCGTTTTCTAAAATCTGTTGTTCGGGCACAACAAATATCGAATCCAGCGACGGCTGTTCAAACCATTTCTGAAAACACAATCTCACCAGAATTAGAACAGGATTTTATGTTTGTGAGAGCAGAATACGAAAATGTAAAAATGAATTTTTCAGATATTTTATTTATTGAAGGTCTTAAAGATTATGTAAAAATTTATACTACAGATAATAAATTTACATTGACTCTGATCAGCTTAATAAAATTAGAGAATTTGCTTTCCAGCAAGGGTTTTTCACGAATTCACAGGTCTTATATCATAAATATAAAACATGTTAAGTCGATTCAAAAAAATAAAGTTTTAATAAGCGACAAACGAATTCCGATCAGCGAAAGCTACAAAAATGCTTTTTTTGAGAAAATTAATTTGTAGATTTTTTAAAAATCCCAAAATAAAAAATTCCAGATTCCAAAGAGTCAATCACTCTTGGAATCTGGAATTTTTAATATTTTAATATTTAGTATTTTATTCGTCGTTTTTAAACCAGCCGGAATACATTACGTAATTATTTGAAATACGCTCAATTTCGCCTGCAAAATTAGATTGGTCTATATCTTTTACTTTTTTAGCCGGAACACCTGCATAAATAGTTCCAGAAGCCACAACAGTATTTTGTGTTACAACCGCCCCAGCCGCAATAATTGAATTGCTTTCGATTACGCAATTATCCATAACAATAGCGCCCATTCCTATTAAAACATTATCATGAATTGTACAGCCGTGCACAATCGCATTATGTCCTATTGAAACATTATTCCCAATAATAGTTGGGTGTTTTTGGTAAGTACAGTGAATAATAGCTCCATCTTGGATATTTACTTTATTTCCTATTTTAATAAAGTGAACATCGCCTCGAATAACAGCATTAAACCAAATACTGCACGAAGCTCCAAAACTAACATCGCCAACAATTGTAGCATTTTCAGCAACATAACAATCCTCTGGAATTAGAGGTGATTTTCCGTTTACAGACTTGATTAACATAAAAAATTAATTAATAGCCGGACAGTTACAATCGTAACGTTCCTTTTTACAAAATAAGTTGATTCCTAAAGTAATTTGGTGATAAGCTCCAGTATCAAATTTTACGTTGCCCGCAACTTGCGAATACGTATAAGCGAACATAAAATTATTGTAGTTGATTCCAATTATTGGCGTAAAATATTGCAGTTTTTGAGCTTGTATGCCACTTCCAGTATTATATTGTGCTCCGTCAAAACTTCTTCTATAAGAAAATGCTGCCCACAGGCTTCCAAAATCCATGTTTTTATAAGCTTTCATGTTTAAGTCAATTGACTTTTCTTTGGTTTGATCAAATATTTGAAGTAGTACAGATGGCTCCCAAGTAATGTTTTCTCTTTTTCCGAATACATATCCAACACTCAGCAAATACTTTCTTAAATTATCGCTTTCGTAGTCTGTATATAATTCTCTTCTGGTTTCAAGCAAGCCTTGAACAGTAGCATGAGCATAAAAATCTAAATAATTGTATGAAGCTCCAACATCTACATTAAAATAAGAATCTTTTTGAATCGATCCGAAAACGATCGGATCAAAACTTCCTCCAAATGTAGTTTCGTCTAATTGACTTTGAATAATGCCACCACTAATACCAAAGGAAAGCTGATTCAAATCAACCTCATCTCTAGAAAACATAATATGATGCGCATAAGTAAGCTTTACTCCTTTTTGAGAGTGATAACCGTTTTTATCATTAAAAACAATAATCCCTGCTCCAGAACGTTCTCCTATTCTTCCGTTAAAACTCAAAGTTTGAAGTGATGGTGCATCTTCTTGTCCGAACCATTGTTTTCTAGCTGTCAATCTAATTTTTGCACAATTTGCCGCTCCCGCCATAGAAGGATGAATCAAGTAATAATTATCAGACAAATAATCTGAATAAACTGGAATTCCTTCTTGAGCGTAAGAAAAAAAAGTGGTGATTAAAAAAACAATTAAAAACTTGATTCTTAATTTCATAATGGCAAATTAGTTTATAGATATTTTACACTCTCCATAATTTAATACGAATTATTTGAAAAGAGTCTTAATTATTTTATTAAAAAATCAAATATAGGTATTAGTAGAAAATAACTTTACTAAATTTGTAAAAAATCTACAACCATGACAAAAATCACTATAAAAGAGACTCAAAACCCCACTATATTAAAATTTGAATTTGAGGATTTCATCACAAAAACTCAAAATTTTGAATTCAAAAATATAGATGAAGCGCAAGCGTCTCCTTTAGCACAACAATTATTTTATCTTCCGTTTGTAAAAACAGTATATATTTCCGGGAATTTTATCGCTATTGAAAGATACAGCATCGTCGAATGGGATGATGTGAAAGATGCTGTTGCAGAGCAAATTGAAGCATTTGTAGACAAAGGTGGTATTATTGTAAATATTGACGAAAGCAAAGCTAAAAAACAGCCTATTACCGTTTATGGAGAAACAACTCCAAACCCATCAGCCCTAAAATTTGTTGTCAGCAGAATGTTAACCAAAAATGCTGTTGAATATAAAAACATAGATCAGACTGCTTCTTCGCCATTGGCAAAAGAATTGTTTAAATTTCCTTATGTAAAAGAAGTTTTTATTGATGAAAATTACATTTCTGTAACAAAATACGATATTAACGACTGGCAGGAAATCACTTTAGAAGTCAGGACTTTTATCAAACAATTTATCGAAAACGGAGGAACTGTTTTAGATGAAAGCTTAATTGAAGTTGCTACTAAAAATGATGTAACAAAAGATGAGGCTTTTGATAAATTAGATGTGACTTCACAACAAATTATAAATATCTTAGAAGAGTATGTAAAACCAGCCGTAGCAGCTGATGGAGGAAATATTGCTTTTGATTCTTATAACGAAAATGACAAAACAGTAAAAGTAATTTTACAAGGAGCCTGCAGCGGTTGTCCGTCATCAACATTTACTTTAAAAAGTGGTATAGAGAACATGCTGAAAAGTATGCTGAACGATGAAGCGATTAAGGTAGAAGCTTTAAATGCATAAAAATATCAGCTTAAAAATAGTAAAAGCGTCTCAAATGAGGCGCTTTTTTTATAAATCCATATCTTCCTAATATTCAATAAATTATTTAAACAATAAGCCGGCAATTCTTTAAAAAAGTTTTATATTGTCTTCTAAACTAATCAATGTAAAACTATGGGATTATCATCATTTTTTAAGAATTTATTTGGTTCAGCCAAAGATTCAGCACAAGATTTGGCTGTTCAGGCTGAAACGACTTTTGATCAAGCTAAAGAAACTGCTGCTCCTTATATTGAAAAGGCAGAAACTTTTGCAGAAGAAACATTCGCTAAAGCTAAAGAAGCATCAGAACCTGTATTTGAAAGCGCTGTAGAATATGCTCATAAAGCAAAAGATCTTGTAAGCGAATATGTTGAAAAAGCATCTGAATCCATAAGCGATGTAGTTGATTCTGTGAAAGAAAAAACAAGTGAAACGGTAAGCGACGGCAAACCCACAATTGTAGAAAATGTAATAGACGTCAGTGAGAGCACCAAAGAAACAGATGACATTATTGAAGGAGGAGCTGATAAGGAATAAAACTACTTTCTTTCTTATAAAAATAAATATTTTTATATTTGCAAAACTAATACGCCTTCTCAATTGAGGAGGTTTTTTTATTATCAAATCATGAACCTTAGTCCAGATCAAGTTAGCGGTTACGTTACAAAATTCATCGACATATTAGTTGATTATTCTCCAAAATTAATTTCTGCATTTCTTATTCTTTTTATTGGTTTGTATGCCATAAGACTAATAAACAGATTGATTAGAAAAATAATGGTTAAGAGAAATTTAGATCCGACATTAACCAAATTTCTTGCAGATATTTTATTATGGGCACTTCGAATTTTGTTGTTTGTATCGTTTATTTCTAAACTAGGAATTGAAACTTCGTCATTTGTTGCCATTTTAGGTGCAATGGGACTTGCTGTAGGTTTGTCATTGCAAGGTTCACTCTCTAATTTTGCCGGAGGAATGCTAATTATCGTTTTCAAACCTTTTAAGGTAGGTGATACGATTGAGGCACAAGGTGTTATTGCAACAGTATTAGAAATTCAGATTTTCGTAACTAAAATGCTTACTGCAAATAATCAGACTGTTTTTGTACCCAATGGCGCATTGTCAAACGGTACAATAATTAATTATTCGATGCAGGGAGAAAGAAGAGCCGATTTGACTTTTGCAGTTTCTTATGATTCAGATATCAAAAAAGCAAAAGACATACTTTTAGAGGTTTTAACTAAAAACCCGAAAGTACTTAAAAAGCCAGCGCCAGAAGTTTTTGTAAAGAATTTAACCGCAAGTTCAGTAGAATTTGCAGTGCGTCCTTGGGCTAAAAATGTGAATTATGGAGCTGTTTTTTCTGAGACTTTAGAGAATTGCAAAACAGCCTTAGATGAAGCAGGAATCTCTGTTCAGCCTTTTACGCTTCAAAAATAAATAAGTTTACTTTTTTGAAGTTGTCATCATAAAATCTTTTAAATAATAAGGCTCAAAATAAGCGACATCAACAGTGTCGCTTTTTTGATACTTACTATAACTGATTTTACTCATTGCGTTTGCCGAAGGATATTTTATTTCTTCTAAAAAAACAAAATTATCTTTCGTTAAAACTGCCTTGCACTTGTCGGCACAATCGCCTACAAAATATATTTTTTCTGTAAAGTCCTTAAATGAATTTTCATCTATAACTTCTGCCAGAATTTCTCTTTCAACTTGTAGATCAGCATTAAAAATTTCACTGTAAACTTCCATTCTTCGTGCATCAAGCATCGGAATAATTTTTCCTTCTGAAACATTTGCCTGCGAAGCCAAAGTCTGTAAAGTATCTACAGCAATCAACGGAATATTTAAGGCAAAACACAATCCTTTTGCTGCAGAAACTCCAATTCTTAAACCCGTATAAGAACCCGGGCCTTGACTTACTGCAATTGCAGCTAAATCCTGAACTGAAATTTTAGCTTCTTCAATTACTTCTTCAATAAAAACATGCAGTTTTTCGGCGTGGGAATACCCTTCTTCGGCGATTTCTTTGCAAATAATGGTTTCTCCATTTTTAGCAATAGATACTGAACAGTTTTTCGTAGCCGTTTCGATATTGAGAATAAAAGACAAAATGTTTATTTTTAAAATTGATTATTATTTTTTTGGAGCGTCAGCTTTTTTAAGCTTTACTTTATCCCCAGAATTTAAGTCTTTAGAAACTGTAGTGTAAGGTCCCGTAATCACAACATCACCAGGTTTTAGGCCGTCCATTACTTCAATGTTAGTATCGTCTTGAATACCTGTTTTAATGATTCTGATTTTAGCTTTATCTCCTACTTTTACAAACACACATTCGAATTTTTTATCGCTTTTTGGTGCGGCTTTTTTATCTTCGTTAGGATCTTCTACTTTAAAATCTTTTACTGCAGCTGTATCTGATTTTACAACAACAGAACTAATTGGTACTGCCAAAACATTTGGTTTTGTTTTTGTAATGATATCAACTGTAGCAGTCATTCCTGGTCTAAAAGGAGAATAAGCACTTGACTGACCTTCCAGCAAATCCTGATAGGACTCTTTTAAAATACGCACTTTAACTTTAAAATTAGTAACCTGATCCGATGTTAAAGTAGTACTTGCCGAATTAGAAATACTGGTTACAATACCTTTAAATTTCTTTTTTAAGTACGCGTCTACTTCAACATTTGCTTCGTCTCCAATTTTAATTTTAACGATGTCATTTTCATTTACGTCAACTTCAACCTCCATGTTATTAAGGTTTGCTACACGCATAAGTTCAGTTCCAGCCATCTGCTGTGTACCTAAAACACGCTCTCCTAATTCAACATTTAATAAAGAAATAGTTCCGTCTGCAGGGGCATAAATTAAAGTACGACCTAGATTGTCTTTGGCTTCAGTTACAGATGCTGAGGCACTTTGCACATTATAATAAGAACTTTGTCTTGTAGCTTTAGCAACTTCAAAAGTTGCAATCGATTTATCCCAGTCTGATTTTGAAATAACACCTTTATCATACAAGGTTTTATTACGCTCATAACTTGCTTTTGCTTCTTTGAAATTTGCTTCTGACTGTGATAAACTGGCTTTTGTACCAGACAAATTTGCAACAGATCGATCTAAGCCAGATGTATATAAATCTGGATTTATCTTTACTAATAAATCGCCTTTTTTTACAACTTGGCCTTCTTTGACATTTAATGCAATAATTTCCCCTGAAACCATTGACGAAAGTTTTACCTCAATTTCTGGCTGAATTTTTCCAGTTGCCGAAACAGTTTCGACAATTGTTGAGGCCACAACTTTTGATATTTCTACTTCTTTTCCTTCATCCTTATTTCCTATTACTCCCGATTTTGAAAGACCTACTAAAATTGCAATGATGACTAATGCACCACCTATTAAGAAATAAACTGTTTTTTTTGACATAATAAATTATTTTGTAATAATTGGAACTATTGGAATTCCAAAGTAGAATTCAAGTATTTTTATTTTAAACATGTAATCGTATTTCGTTCTGATAACATCAGACTGCGCATTAGTCAGTAAAGTTTGAGCCTGAGTAAAATCAAATGAATTCATTAACCCAACATCATACTTTTCTTTAGCATAATTATATGCCTGTTGTCTCGCTTCTAAAGTTACAGTCGATGATTCGTAAGTGTTTAATGCTCCTTTTGCATTCGTAAAAGCTGTATAAACGTTACGTTGCAAATCTAAACTTTTTTGCTCTAAATCTATTTTAGATTTTTCTAAACTTACTTTATTGCGTTCTACATTATTTCGCACAGCAAATCCATTAAAAATAGGCACATTTAACTGAAAACCAAAATTATGTCCTTTATTATCACTAAACTGTTGGAAAACAGGATCTGGACCTCCTAAAATTGGATCACCATTAGCATCTACTCCAATTACTTTATCACTATAACTTGCTCTGGTGTTAAACCCATAAAAACCAGAAAGTGTAGGCTGATAAGCACCTTTTGCAATAGCTACATTTTTCTCTGCAATTTCAAGATTAGTCTGAGCAAGCTTTAATTCTGTTCTTGTCTCTTTAGCTTTATTGTAAATCTCAGTTGGAGTTTGAGCCATGATGTTATTTTCATCCTTGGCATTTGTATCATCTACAACATCAAAATCTGCAAATTCTTTTAATTGTAAAAGCTGTGCTAAACTTAATTTTGAGATCAGCAAATTATTTTCCGAAACAGTAATTGCTTGCTGATCTGTTGCAATAGTAGCTTTTAGATCATACAAATCTCCTCTTGGAATTGTTCCTGCATTTACCATTTCTTCAGAACGCTTTAATCGTTTTTCATCAATTGATAATTGTTCTTTTTTAACTTTTAGCTCTTCTTTATAAGATAAAATTTGAAGAAATGCGTTTGCCACATTAAGCGAAATATCTTCTTGCATTTTCAGCAGTTGATATTGCGAAGCTATAATCGAAAGTTTAGCTCTTCGATACGTATTTTGGATTTGCAATCCTTTGTAAATATCAACTCCCGCACTTAATCCTACAGATGAATATTGAGTAGTCTGATTACGCAAAAGACCTGTAGTAACATCCTGATTAAGACCTATATTCCATGAGTGCGAAGCATTTCCGTTTACTGATGGCAGGTAATTCCCAAATGCATCTTTCTTATCGATATCAGCATTTTTTACATCAAGCTCTGACAGTTTAATTGTAATATTGTTTTCCAGTGCATATCGCACAGATTCTTCTAGTGTCCATTGTTTTGTTTGCGCTTGCGCCGATAATCCAAACCCAAAAAGAATGGCAAAAACAAGGCTATTATATTTATTTATTTTCATATATTTTGAATGAAAGCATAGCAAAGATACTACGCAAATTTAACATTTTTTAAACCCAAAAACTCTTTATAGTTTCAAATTATTTTTTCTCTCCTTCGCTGATCAAACCTTGATTCCAGATTTTAATTTTATCTGTGTTTTTAACCCCGCTTTTAACTTGAACGTAGATTCCGTCACTTACTCCAAGCACTACATCTCTTCTTTCAAATTTCTGAGGAGCTGTTTCAACTTCAACATAAGGTTTTTGAGTTTTTTTGTCAAACTGAACTAAAGATTCTTTAATTGCCAAAACTTTATCTGCTTTTTCTAAAATAATAGAAGCGTTTGCACTTAAGCCGGCTCTAATAAAAGTAGCATCTCTGTTCTCTAAAGAAGCTTTTATTTCGAACTGAATTGCACCATTTTCTGTCACTCCTTTTGGAGCGATATAAGTTAAAACTGCCACAAATTTTTTGTTTTCAATTGCTCCAACTGTAATTTCGATAGGCATTTTTTCTTTAATTTTCCCCACCTCAGATTCGTCAATTTTTCCAACAAAAATCATTCTTCCAACATCGGCAACGCTGGCAATTGTAGTTCCTTCATTAAAATTATTACTTTCGATAACTTGATTTCCCACTTTAACCGGAACATCTAAAATCATTCCGTTTACAGTAGAACGAATCAAAGTATTCGCATAACTCCCTAAAGACGAAGTTGTTCCTGTTTTTACGATATCTAAACTCTGTCTTGCTGCTGCATAGTTTTGTTTTGCTTGTGTATAAGCCAATTGCGCCGCATCAAAATCATTTGCAGAAATTACATCTTTATCAAATAAAGTTTTTTGTCTTTTATAAATTTTTTCCTGATTGTCTAATGCAATTTTAGCCGTCTGTACTTGGTTCTGAGTACTGCTTACATTGGATACGTTGGCAACAACTCTAATTTTAGCAATCATGTCGCCTGCTTTAATTTTTTCACCTGCCTTGATATACACTTGTTCAATAATACCTGAAATATTCGGTTTGATTAGGACCTCTTCATCAGGCTGAATGTTACCAGTTGCAATGGTGTTTTTTACGATCGTTTTAATCTCTGCTTTTTCTGTTTTAAAGACGATTGGCGACTCTTGATTTTTCGCATACAAATAGTAAAGTGCGCCAAAGAAAACTAAAGCAATAAAGATTAAAATGGTTACGGTTACTCCTTTTTTCATTTTGTTTTTGGTTTAATCGATTATATTTTGATTGATAATTTATTCTGTTCGCAAAGCATCTACCGGCTTTACATTAATTGCGATTTGCGCCGGAATAAATCCTGCAAGCAAACCTGATCCTACTAATATTAATAACGCAAAAAATACTACGCCTAAATCAACACTTGGGTTTGCAAACATCGTATTGCTTCCGGGGGGCATAGAATCCAGCGCCATATTTAAGAGGGCAATAATTCCGGTTGCGACTGCAATTCCCAACATTCCTGAAATAATAGTTAAAAAGATTGATTCTGATAAAATCTGACTTCGAATGGCTCTTGGAGTTGCGCCTAATGCTCTGCGAATTCCTATTTCTTTAGTACGTTCTTTAACTACAATAAGCATAATATTTGAAATCCCAATGACTCCTGAAATTAAAACCAGCGTTCCTACAAAATAAGCAATGACTTTTAAGATGTTAAACAAACTCTGCACTTTATTAAATTGTTCGTATAAATCGAAATTTCCAACCGCTCTTTCATCCTCCGGATTTATAGAATGAAGCGCTCTGATTAACTCTAAAATTTTTGGTTTCAAGTCAGTTATCGAAGTTTCATCTTTTGCGGTAAGTGCCATCCACCCTACTTTATCACCATAATTAAAAGCCTGCTGAAAAGTGGTAAACGGAACGAATATATTTTTTTGTTCCTGCTCTGCATTTCCGCCTTGCTGTTTAGAATTATAAACTCCAACAACCATAAAATTAATTCCGTTTACTTTTATGTAAGTTCCAATTGCTTCTTCTTCTTTTCCATAAAGTTCACTAATAACTCCTTTTCCAATTACAGCTATTTTTCTTCTTTCTAAAATATCCTGCTGATTGATAAAACGTCCTTTTATGATATCCATTGGCTGCTGTTTAATCAATTCTGGATAATCTCCATAAATCGTAAAAGCAGAAGTTTTTGTACCACGAACCACATTATTTGTTCCGTTAAAATCTCCCAATTGATTTCTTGGCGAAACATATAACAAATCTGGCATCGCCGCTTTTAGAGCTGCTACATCACTGTTTCTAAAATCGTAACGGCGTACTTTTGGCAAACCTTTATATGCTTTAGTGGTTGTCTGGCTCCACATAAACATTGTGTTTGTGGCAATTCCGTCAAAACCTTTTTTAACGCCATTTTCTAATCCATTGCCCGCAGCAAGTAATATTACCAAAATAAAAATACCCCAAAACACACCAAATGCAGTCAGAACCGTTCTGAAAACATTAGCTGTTAAAGCTTGTAAAATCTCATCCCAATTATCTTTCTTAAACATAATTATTCGTCTCTAAGTGCTACAATAGGTTTTATTTTGGCTGCTCTGTAAGCTGGAAAAAACCCAGCCAATGCACCTGCAAATACAAGCAAAACTAGCGTAGTCAAAGCCACACTAAAATCGACTTCTGGGTTTCTGAAATATTCACTTTGAACCATTGGCCCTACAAATTCAAGCAAGAGCAAACTCGCTAATAATCCTGTAAAACCAGCAATTGTCGTAATAAAAATAGATTCATGCAATATCATCGAAATAATAGAAAAAGGTGACGCTCCTAAAGCTTTCCTGATTCCAATTTCTTTTGTTCTCTCTTTTACGATGATTAGCATAATATTACTTACACCAACTACTCCGGCAATAATAGTACAAATTCCAACCCACCAAAAAAACAATCTGATATAAAGATTTAAGTCATAAAATTGTTTTGCTTCTTCCACCGAATTGTAAACACCAATTGCACTGTCATCATCTGGAGCAACAATATTTTTGCTTTTAAGCAGGTCTTTTATCCCTTGAGTAAATTGTTTTGACTGTGCTAAAGCTTGATCATAATCGGTTTTTTTATTCAAAACAAATTGCATCCCGCTTATTTTATCACCAGCTCCGTATGCACGCTGATTAGTGGTAACAGGCATATAAACTCTAGATTCTTCTCTTTCTCCCGAAGGATCTGTAAAAACCCCAATTACTTTAAAATTTATATTATTAACTAAAATCTCTTTTCCTATCGGATCTTGATCTTTAAACAGATCTTGTTTAACCTTCAAACCAATAGCAGCGACTTTTTCATTATTTACCATATCGGTATTATTTATGAAACGTCCATTAATAATAGTCGCATTTTCAAGAGACAAATAATCTGGAGTAATGCCTCGAAACTGATAATTTCCCGATTCTTTTCCATAACTTACAATACCTCCCCAAGTACTTCTGACAGAAGATTTTTTATCTATTTGGTCATTAAACTTTGTAATCGGAAGATCATAATCACTGTTTCTTAATTGAATTTGTCTTCCTGGGTTTAATCCTTTATAGCCTTTAGTAGTTACATTTGACCAAACTTCAATAATTCCTTGAGCATCATTTTCGAATTGTTTTTCAATTCCGTTCTGAAGCCCTTTTCCTGCACCAAGCAAAATCACTAAAATAAAAATACCTGAAGCTACAGATATTCCTGTAAGAAATGTTCTTAGCTTGTTTTTAGAGATTGCTTCGAATATTTCTTGCCAACGCTCAATATTAAACATATGATGAAGCTCTAACTTGTTCTACCATTTTATCATCGATAATTAATCCGTCTTTCAGGACTACATTTCTCTTGCACATTGCGGCAATATCAGGTTCGTGTGTAACGATCAAAATAGTTTTACCTTCATCGTTAATTCCTTGAATAAGTTCCATCACCTCGTAAGAAGTTTTGGTATCTAAAGCTCCCGTTGGCTCATCGGCCAATAAAACCTTTGGGTTTGAAGCTAACGCTCTAGCAATAGCAACACGCTGTTTTTGACCTCCAGAAAGCTCACTTGGCAAATGGTGCGAATGTGTACCTAAACCCACTTTCTCTAAATATCGCATTGCAATTTCGTAACGCTCTTTTCTTTTTACACCTTGATAATATAAAGGCATTGCTACATTATCAAGAGCAGTTTTATAATTGATCAAATTAAAAGATTGAAAAACAAAACCTAAAAATTTATTTCGATATTTGGAAGCTATCGTTTCGTTTAATTTTTTTATAGGAGTTTTGTCTAAAATATAACTACCAGAATCAGCCTCATCTAGAATTCCAAGAATATTAAGAAGCGTAGATTTACCTGATCCTGAAGATCCCATGATAGCAACAAGCTCGCCTTCTTCGATATTAAAATTAATCCCCTTTAACACATGCAACTCTGAACTTCCCATTTTATAGGATTTGTGTAAATCTTTGATTTCGATCATGGTATTGTTAAATTTTAAAACAATAATAACATATTTATTAAGTAATTTATTATAAGAAAACGTTAATAATTTCGTTTTGCTATTTGAATAAGACTCAATTCGTTGTGAAATGTTACACTTTTTTACAATAATATAATTGTTTTCTTAATTTTGCTTTACTTAAAAAAATCTTAATGATGAAGTTTTTTTCAATTCTCTCTTTATTTGCAGTACTTACAGTACTTTCCAGCTGTTCAACATCTCAAAAATTAGAAACCTTAAAACCAGAACCAGACGATGCAAGTCCTTTGGTTTATGATGCAAATCCATCTTTTATCAATTTGCCTATAACAGTAAAATTGAGTGATATTGAAAATCAAACCAATTCACTTTTAAATGGATTAATTTATGAGGATAACAATATTGAAGATGATGACATCGAAATGAAAATCTGGAAACAGGCTCCTATAAAAATTCAAAATGATCCAGCAAATCCCGATAAAAAGATAAAAACAATTTTGCCTCTAAAAGCAACTGTCAAGTATAGAATTGGGACTAAAAAGCTAGGGGTTGAACTTTACGATACACGCGAATTCAATTTGAATGGCGTAATTACTTTATCGAGTGAAGTTGCACTGACGAACTGGAAACTGAATACCAAAACCGAATTCAAATCACTAGATTGGAATGAAAGTCCAACAATGCTTGTTTTTGGAAAAAGTTTACCCATAACCTATTTAGTAAATCCCGCGATTTCTATTTTTAAATCTAAAATTGAAAAAAGTATAGATCAAGCTATTGAAAAATCTATGGATTTTAAACCAAATGTTTTATCTGCTTTAGAAAAAATCTGCACACCTTTTCAGATGAGTGACACTTACGAAAGCTGGCTGCGAATTGTTCCTATTGAGGTTTACTCAACTAACGCAAAACTTAAAAATGATTTGTTTCTATTAGATATGGGCATGAAGTGCAACATGGAAACCATCGTTGGAAAACAGCCCGAATCAAAATTCAGCTCCAGTAAAATTGTTTTAAAACCTGTTGCTAAAATTCCGAATCAAATTTCAGCTAATATTGCGGCTATTTCAACTTATATTGATGCTTCTAAAATTATGACTAAAAATTTTGCTGGCCAGGAATTTGGGTCAGGAAGCAAAAAAGTAACTGTGAAAAATGTTACGATTTGGCATAAAGATGGCAAAATGGTAATTGCACTTGATGTTTTAGGTTCTATAAACGGAACACTTTACTTAAACGGATTTCCACAGTATAATCCTCAAACTAAAGAAATTTATTTTGACAAACTCGATTATGTTTTAGACACCAAAAGCAAATTAATGAGAACGGCGAGCTGGCTGGGCCAAGGCTATATATTGAAAAAGATGGAAGCAAGCTGTCGTTATTCGATACAGCCTAATTTAGAAGAAGGCAAAAAGAGCATGGCTTCTTATCTAAAAAATTATTCGCCAATGCCAGGCGTATTTGTAAATGGCAAAATGGAAGATATTCAGTTTGATAAAATTCAATTAACCAATCAGGCTATTATTGCTTTTATAAAAATAAACGGAACAGTAAATGTTTCTGTTGACGGATTGAAATAGTTGACGAAATAAAAAAAGCAGTATAAAAATTATACTGCTTTTTTCTTTTTAGATTGGTACATTCTGTAAATAAGAACACCAATTATAGCAACAAGCAAATATGGAATTACCATTAAATACACAATACCATTATTTACTGCTTCGGCTTTTTTAACATTCGAATCACCTGCAAGCGCCGCGCGGCACATTGCGCATTGGGCATGCGAGGAAATTCCAATTAGGAAAACACAAATTCCGAAACACAACTTTTTAAGTTTAGAATTTGTTATTTTAAAATTTGTTATTTTACTTTTAATGTACATAATAAGGAGAAATCATTAAGTAAACTACAACACCTGTAACCGCAACGTAAAGCCAAAGCGGAAAAGTTATTTTAGCTATTTTTCTATGTCTGTCAAATCTTTCTGCGAGCGCTCTTACATAAGTAATTAATACTAAAGGTATAATTGCGATAGACAATAAAATGTGCGTTATTAAAATAAAGAAATAAATGTAACGTATTGCGCCAATCTTAGCCGTTTCAGCTAAATCAAGGATTCCATCGTGATTTAAATCTCCAAATTTAGTAGAATCAGCTGTCATATGATAAGCAACATACATAACTAAAAAAGCAACTCCTAATGCAATTGCTGAAGTCATTAAACACTCATGCAGTTTACGTTTTCCATTTTTAATAGCTATTACTGCCCAAACCAAAACGATAGCACAAATTCCATTTATTGTAGCGTAAATTGGAGGCAGAAATGAAAGAGGCTCAACATTAATTCCAAAATCTTTTAATTTAACTCCAAACAAGATTGCTACAACTAGCGGAATTACAATTGAAACAGCTATAATAAACTTGCTGAATTTTTTTTCTAATGAATTATCTTCCATTTTATTCTTCTAATAATATTTTAATATCTTCCTGAATATCTCTAACGCCTTTTTTATCTAAGCCATCATAGTATAAAATAGGGTTTCCAAAATCATCTTTTCTACAACGAATATTTCCATCTTTATCAATCAATGCAAATAGGCCTGAATGCTCAAAACCTCCATTTACTTTTGAATTTTCACCTGCATATAAATTGAATCCTTTGTTGGATAAATCCATAATCGTGGCTTTATCTCCCGTTAAGAAATTCCAATTCGAAGATTTTACACCAAGCAATTTAGCGTGATCTTTTAAAACTTTAGATGTATCATGAGCTGGATCAATGGTAATAGATACAATTCCGAAATTAGGATTACCAAAAAAAGTTTTTTCGATTTCCAACATACTCAAATTCATCTTGGGACAAATTGAAGGACAAGTTGTAAAGAAAAATTCTAAAACATAAACTTTCCCTTTATAAGTTTGATTAGAAATTTTAGCATTATCCTGATTTGTTAATTCGAATTTAGGTGCTGGGCCAATGGTCAATAATTTTGCATCTGACTTTGTCGTTTTCAAACCTACATTATCCAAACGATTTCCTTTAACGACTTCACCATTTTTTATTCTGTCTACAATTTTAGGCACAGCATAAATTCCGAAGATTAAAACAATAAACGAAATTCCGATATAAGATTTATTTTTAAACATATCTATAAAGATTAAAGTTCTTTTGTTGCGTTGTGATTCTTTTTAAGAGCTGCACGATATTCGTATAAAATAATTTTAAAATCATCTAACATGTCGTTGCTCAACTCTGACGGATGAAAAGTGTCATACCCTTCCTTGTATTCGTCTTTATCTTTTCTTCCTCTTAAATTTCTTTCTTTATCTACAATATAAACATTTGATGTTCCTAGATTTTCATCCAGTTTTCCTTTCAAGTGCAATTGATTATAAAATGTTTTGATTTCATCTGGAGAAGCAAAAACAAAATGCCAGCCAGAAACATCTGTAAAAGCACCTAGCGATTCTTCAATTTTTTTTGCATCATTCTCTGTTCCTAACGGACAGATAACTACAAACTGTAAATCTTTAAAACCGTTATAACGCTGATAAATCTTTTCGTTTAGATTAAAAAAATTACCTCTGTTTTTTAAAATTTCAGAACCAGAAAAACCAAGAATTGTAATTTTATCAGTTAAAGTTACTTTTTCGCCTTTAAGAGATTTCCAATTACCTAAATCGGCAATTTTAGGGGTGATCGTTGGAAGTTTAGTAAAACTATTTACTCCAGAAGCAAAAAACAAATACGCTACAATTGGCAGGACAAAAAGTACAAAGAGAACTATATTTTTTTTCATTGTTTATGCGGGAAGTTATTGAGGTACAAAAATAAAAAAATCCCGATAGTTATCGGGACTCTTTTCGAATTAATATCATGTTAAAAATTCCACTTAATGGTAGAATCTTTAAAAACCCCATAAATATAATGTCCTTCTGTCAACAGAATAAACAATAAATATAAAACTAGGAAAATAACTGGTGAAACAACAGACCATCTAAGACTGCTTTTTTCACCTTCCATGTGCATGAATGCCCATACTATATAATAAGCTTTGAAAATTGTTAGGATATAAAAAATCCAGTTCAACAAATTCAAACCTACAAAATGATTACCCTCTAAAAATCCAGGCTTCAAAATACCTAGAATAACTTCTACTGTAGTTACTACTGATAGTAATGCAAAAACAAACCAGATTCTTTTTGTATTTGATACGTGTTCGTGTGACATAATAATTAAAATCTAAAATTAAACTAAGTAGAAAACTGTAAATACAAATACCCAAACTAGATCGACAAAGTGCCAGTATAAACCAACTTTCTCTACCATTTCATAGCTTCTTCTTTTCTCATAAGTACCTAATAATACATTAAAGAAAATAATGATATTAATGATAACTCCAGAAAATACGTGGAATCCGTGGAATCCAGTAATGAAGAAGAAGAAATCAGCAAACAATTTACTTCCGTATTCGTTTCTTGTAAGGTTTGCACCTTCTACTACATATTTTGCAGAACTCAAACGAGATTCAGATTCTGCTCTGCTCAAAAGTTTTTTGCTCTTTTTTCCGTTTTCAACAACAATCTGTTCTGTTCTTATCAACAATTCAGGATGTGCTTTAAAACCTGCTTGAACTTCAGCAACCGAATATGTAGATACTGATTCAGCACTTTCCATAAACCATTTCCCTTTAGCTCTAGTAAGCGCTTCAGGTTGTTCAGGCAATTTTACAGCAAAATCTTCAAGAGCTACTCTTTTACCGTCCTTATCAACAAACTGCAATAAACTTCCTCCTACTGTTTCAACTGCACCATATTCTCCTTTTATGAAGTTTTTCCATTCCCAAGCTTGAGAGCCTACGAAAATAAGACCTCCAATAATAGTTAAGAACATGTAAATAGCAACCTTTGTTTTTTTCAAGTGATGACCTGCATCAACAGCCAAAACCATTGTTACAGATGAGAAAATCAAAATAAAAGTCATCAAGGCTACATAATACATTGGAGCCGAAACGCCATGCATAAATGGGAAGTGAGTAAACACTTCGTCAGCCAAAGGCCAAGTTTCAATAAATTTAAATCTAGAAAAACCATAAGCAGCAAGGAATCCAGAGAATGTCAAGGCATCTGATACGATAAAAAACCACATCATCATTTTACCATAACTTGCTCCTAATGGCTGGATATCTCCGCCTCCCCAAGTTTTTTCGTCGTTATTTGCAGTAGTAACTGTCGCTTCCATAAAAGATATTCGTTAAAAAGTTCCCAAATTTACGTTTTTTTCTTATTTAAAGAAATATAAAAATAAAAATAAATATACCCATAATAAATCCAAAAAGTGCCAATACATCGCACCTAGTTCTATACCAAGAGTTTGAGTCGAATTGTATTTTTGTTTAAAATGATTATAAATTATAATTAAAAGTGAAATTAGCCCGCCAGCCAAGTGTAATAAGTGCGTTACCGTCACAACATACAGAAAAGTTGTAGTAATTGAGCTACCTTGTCCTGTAAAATAATAACCGCTGTCTACAATTTGTCCAAAACCAACAAATTGTAAAACTACAAACAAAATTCCTAAAGCTAATGTCCCTAAAAGCAAAGCTGTCGTAGCGCTTCTATTGTCTTTTTGAATCGCTTTTTTTGCTAAATAAAAAGTAATACTGCAACCTATAATAACAGCTGTACTGTAATAAAATGCTGTTGGCAATTCAAAATTCTTCAACCAATCAGCTCTTGATTTACTTACTACAAATGCACTTGTAAGTCCGGCAAACATCATGGTCATACTTACCATTGCGAATAACAAAATCAGTTTTGCTGACTTTGATTTTCTTACTTGTTCTTCGCCTGTTGTCATTGTCATTTCCATAACTATCTTAAAAATTTATCTACTATAAATACTATCTGCAGCAACGAAATATACGAAACGCTAACCAACATTAACGTCCTTGCTGATTTTGCAGTACGCAATTGATACAATTTTACTGCGTAAAACAGCATCCACAATCCTAATAAGAACACTAAAACCGCCGCAATTGGCGAGATAAACAATTGTCCTGTATAGCCTAGAACAGGTAATAACGATGCTATAATAAGCCAAATTGTATATAAAATAATCTGCAGAGCAGTCCCTTTATCTTTTTTTCCTGTTGGAAGCATAAAGATTCCTGCTTTTTCATAATCTTCATATAAAAACCAGCCAATTGCCCAAAAATGAGGGAATTGCCAGAAAAACTGAATTAAAAATAACGTTCCAGCTTCAATACCAAATTCACCTGTCGCCGCAACCCATCCTAACATAAATGGAATTGCACCGGGAAAAGCGCCAACAAAAACAGACAACGAAGTTACTGTTTTTAAAGGTGTATAAATACTTGTATATAAAAATATTGAAATAGCGGCAAACATTGCAGACTTTGCATTGATCGTATAAAGCAAACTAATTCCAATAATAGTCAGTAAACTTGCCACAAACAAAGCCATTTTTGGAGACATACGTCCTGACGGAACGGGGCGGTTTTTAGTTCTGTCCATCAAAGAATCGATGTCTTTTTCTATTACCTGATTGAATGCATTTGAAGCTCCAACCATGCAATAGCCACCGATAGACAAAACCACCAAAACACTCCATTTAAAAGGGTGTTCATTATTTACACCTAATAAATATCCCGCAATAGAGGAAAACAAAACACTAATAGCTAAACCTGCCTTAGTGATCTCTTTGAAATCTAGAAATATTGATTTTAGTGAAATTGTATTTTTAGTAGCGTTCAAACCTTTTATTGTTTGTATATTTTTTTGAGTGGTGCAAATGTACAAATTAGATTGTAGAATCTAGAACTATAAATTTAGATTTTTTCAATAAAACCTTTACAAAATAAGGACTTGCAAATCTTTAACACAATTATTTCGAAAAATCTTATTAAAAATACTAGTAATCAAAATACCAATTAAAGATATCAGAACGCAATCCGATAGTAAACCAAGTTGTGTTTTGTTTAAAAGTTGTAGCTGTATCTTTTGTGGGATCAAAGTTTCTATAGATAAAACTTCCAAACAATTTCAGGTTTGTCATTGGGTTTATTAAATATCCTCCTTGGATATCAGCAATAAAAACATTTGTTTTATTACCCTGCCCTATTTTTACACCTGAATCATATGGACGATTTTCATCATAACTCTTATAAATATTCCCACCGTAATTATAGCTGTCTTCTGCTGTATCAAAATCTAAACCTCGCTTGCCGACTGTGAATTTTGCATCTCCAAAATAACGCCCTTTGTGATAACGCCCAATCGCAACAAATTCCTCAAAATTTCCACCCCATTGGTGCCCTATACTTTGATTATTGTGACCGTAATTTGTAATAACAGCGCTATGTGAGTACACGTACGGACGGACATGATTGTATTCTAACTGCAGCAATAAATCTTTTACTTTAAAAGCATTGAAGTATTTAGCCCCTAATTGATATCCATATTTATTTCTCCAGCTATTATTTCCTTCTTTTATATCTCCCAATGAAAATTCATCTAATAAAAATTGAGCATATAAATTAACATTATTATTCCATTTATATTTTGATGTGAATCCAAGAAGGGCATTTCCACTTCTAGACGACGATGCAAATTCTACCGAACGGTAAAAAATAATCGGGTTTACAAAATTGATATCAAAACCTCTATTGTTTGTATCTGTCCAAACAACTGATTCAAAGAAACCTAAATTAAGTTTATTCGAAACATTCCAGCTTAAATAATGATTGGCCATGAATTTTGTCGCGTATGTTTTATCAACCGTAACATCAGGACGAACATCTTTAAGCCACATATAAGTATTTGTATATTTGATTTTCCAGAAAGTAGTATTAATTTTAAAATACGGATACGGGCTTGCTCCATCACTTTCTAGCAATGAACGATATCCATCTCCAATAAAATTCCTGCCATATCCCAGCTGCAGATCAAAGATTTTACTTGGTGCGTAGGTAATATTTGCTTCTGCCAAAGGAAAGTCATAAGAATCTGTTTTGAATCGCTTAGCAATTCCAATTCCAGGAATTATGGCAGGATTTCCTCCTGAAGGCTTTAGCGTTTCAGCATAATCATTATAGTAACCTGCAAATCTTCCCTGACTTTCAAAAATGGTTGTTGTAAAATTTATTTGTTTTCCTAAGCCACCTCTAAAATTCAACGCACGGGTATTTACATAAGTATATGAAGCATCAAGATCAGAAGCTTTGCCCATTTGCAGATCTACAATAGGATTTAATGCCAGCCAATAATCTTCACCTTGAATCTGAACCAAATTTTCATTCCACCATTTTCTTCCCAACCAAGTCAAAACGTTTTTTTGAAGCGATTCATTTACTGCTTTCAAATTATAATATTTAGAAACCTCAGTATAAGTATACGGTTTTGAAGCCGTGTGATTATTAGCTCCAACTTGGTTCATTGCGCTATCAAATTGTGCATAATAGCTATGAGAAAATGGAATATTCAAATGACTTTCAAATTCAGGATTATTGTACTTTTTATACACAATACTATCTAATTCTGTCATTGGCTTTTCTACTGGACGCAAAATTTCAGCTGCAGCTAAAGCTTCAGAAGCAATTTGATCTGCGCTTTTTAATGGCAAATCAATCGAAATTGTATATTTCGAATAAGTAGGTTTACCGTTATAAGTTGAAGGTTTTATTTTAGGAAATTTACCAAAAACACGTTTTGCTTCTTCAGATAATTCATCATTTGCTGCATTTATATAAATCACTTTAAAAACACCTTCTGCATCAACTTCAAAAAGCACTTTTACCTCGCCTTTATAATTAGTTTGTTTTAAATTTTCTGGAACTTCAAAATTTTGGAACACAAAATCCTGCACTTCTTTATAAAAACAATTTTCGAGTTTTTTAGATTCTAAATTTTCACAATTAGGAAAAACAGGAAATTGCTCCGTTGTAAATCCAGGTTTAACAGAGGAATTATTTTCTTGGCAAAAGGCGGATAAAGAGGCGAATATCAAAACAAAAGATAAAGCACTTTTATTTAAGCAGATTTTGGTTTTCATTTAATATTGATTTGTAGTATTTTCTCCATTAGCAATTAATTTTGCTGCTGAAGTTCCGATACGTTTAACTCCTAAACGAATCATTTCTATTGCATCATCATATGAACGTACACCGCCCGCCGCTTTAACTGGCAAAGGAGATGCATTTTCTAACATCATAATAATTGTTGGAATTGTTGCTCCGTTTGGCAAATCATTTTCAGTTTTAAAAAAACCTGTTGATGATTTTACAAAAACCAAAGCATAATCTTCTTCCTTAAAATTTGTAATAACAACATTTTTTATCAAAGCCGAAAGCTGAATAATTTCTTTATCCGTTAAAGCTGCAACTTCTATAATCCATTTTACTGTTTTGTTATTGGCTAATCCTATTTGAGTTCCAATTAAGATTTCTTTTTTTACTAAAGTAATGTCACCATTTTTGAAAGCTTCATAGTTACAAACAAAATCCAAGTCATCAGCTCCATTTTCAATAGCCTCATTTGCTTCTTTTATCTTAGTTTCCAAATCTGAGTTACCTTCTGGAAAATCTATAACTGTACCAACCAGCAAAGTCGAATTGGCTTTTAAAATCATTTCTTTAGCCAAACTCACCTTTTCTGGGCGAATCATAATTAGCTTAAAACCTTCTATAATTGCTTCGGCAATAGTATTTTTAACTACAATATTATTTTCTTCCTCTGAAAGTCCAGCTTGAGAGGCAGTTTTTAAATAAGTCGAATCTAAATATTGCTTAACATTCATGATTATACTATTACATTGAATGGCACAAAAATACATTTTAAATTGAAAAAAAGTGCTCTTTGCAAAGCTTCATTTTATTCCAATAAAAAACCCACCGAAGTGGGTAATTATATTCTTATATTTTGTCAATTTGCTTTTTAAAAGCTATTGCTGTAAAAACACCAATTAAAGCTCCAAGTGCATTTGCTAAAACATCAGTCACATCAGCTGCTCTCGTGATTGTAAAAACACCTTGCAGTATTTCGATTGTAATTCCGAAAAAAACAGAAAATATAAACGAAATAAAATAGGCCTTAAAATCATCCGGTGCTTTTCCTTTAAGCTCCTTTTTGAAGAACAAAATCCAAGAAATTGTAAATCCAAAATGAAAACAAAAATGTACAATTTTATCTATACTTGGGAAATTTACGGCAGGAATATTACTTGCATCTGTCAAACAAAAATAAGTGATTATACCTGAGCATAAAATTGCCCAAATTAACAGCAGTTGTTTAGGCACCAATAAGTTCTTTATAAGCTTCGTCAGATAGTAAAGTATCTATTTCTGATGCATCAGCAATTTTTATTTTAATCATCCATCCAGCTCCGTAAGGATCAGAGTTTACTGTTTCTGGAGCACTTTCTAGGCTTTCATTAAAAGCAATAATTTCTCCTGTTAAAGGCAAAAATAAATCCGAAACAGTTTTTACAGCTTCAACGGTTCCAAAAACCTCATCTTTATCAAGTGTTTGATCTAAAGTTTCTACTTCAACATACACGATATCTCCTAATTCTTTTTGTGCAAAATGAGTAATTCCTACAGTTGCAACATCTCCTTCGATGCTAACCCATTCGTGATCTTTTGTGTACTTTAAATTTGCTGGTATGCTCATAATAGTATGTTTGAAATTGATAATTGAATTTTTAAGCCACAAATGTAACAATCTTCTAATGAAATCTAGTTTAGAAACTAAAAATTAATTTCCAAAATTATATCGAAGCGTGAATCCTGATCTAATATTTGTTAACGGAAACGACGTTGAAATTACTGCTTTTGAAAATGAATGATCGTAATAGAATATAGCAGTCAAGTTTTTGCTGAATGCATAATCTGCTGTCAGTTTTAATGACCAAATATTTTGACCTGCTGCCAATTGATTGTTGTCATAATCTAAATAGCGCACTAATGTTTCATTATTTCTAAAAGAAAAATCAGCTTTTATATTGATGTCACTTTTGATAATTCCTGTTGGATTATCTGCTAATCTAGAAGAGAAAATAACATCTTTAAAACGATATCCCATACCAACAACATATTCAATTCCCTTAACTTCTGTCAACAAATTATTATCAAAACTCATTGATAATGCTCTGTCTTTTTTGATTTCAGTAAGCAGACGCAATGAACTCTTCAACTCAAAATCTACTCGGATAAGCGGGCTAAACTGCTCAACCAAATTGACATTAGACATAATTGTTTTGTTGTAAAAATTGGTATTTATATCTTGTCCGCCTGGGTTTTCATTATAATCAAAATTTGACCTAAACTGATTTATAGTATAAGATGCTCTGTAATTATGCTGTAATGAAAAACGTTTAAACTTATCTTTAAAATATTTGTAGCGCATCAAACCGTTGTATTTTATACTCCAGTTTGGAATTGGGAAACTTCTAAAAATATCTGTTGAACTGCTTGATGCATTTCCTCCAGAATATGCCGCCAAAAATGATGGCAATAAAACCGCCTGATTGCTTTTTGTAAAACCAATAGGATATCCTTGATTGGCAGTATACAAAGCATAATTAGCATCTGTTTCTGCCGGAATAGGATTATTGGCATCCCCATATCTCGGAATCACACTGCCTGCGCCGTAACGCTCCTCAGCCAAACGATTTGCAATAACTAAACGATTATTTCTAAAATCGTCAAAAGCGGCAGATTGTGTTTCATTACTAGTTGCAAAAGAAGTTTTTATCAATACTGTTGAAATAGAAAACATTCCATAAGTATAAGGTGACAAAGGCATATATTCTCCATTAACAACACTATATTGCTCAGATGAATTTTCAGAATATGCGCGATCCATTGTTAAATCAATTTTTAAATCTGGCAATAAGTCTATATTAGCTGTTACTTTTAAAAGCTTATTGGTTACCTGAGTAAAATTTTGATTGAAATTATCATAATTCGTTAACCAGCCATTTTTTGCTGCTTCGTAACGAACATCATCTTGACTTCCAAAAACAAATCCTAATGATGGTTTTGAAGTTCCTAAGAAACCAACGCTTGGTGTATAACCTGGTAAAACAGTTCCGCTATTTTTAGTATAATTAACCTGAATATTTTTTACACTTGTCAAAATTCCAATCATACTATCATAAAAAGGACTACTGCTGGCAACCGGTTTGGCTGTATTAACAATTTTCTCACCTGGTTTCGGAGGTGTTGCTGGTTTTGCTTTTGCTGCTTTAGCGCCTGGAGTCAAACCTAAATACTTGTACAACATATTCATATTAAATGTTGTTGTCAATGTATTTGAATTTGCGTTTTGAATCGTATTTCCTAAATTATATGAAGTCCCGTCCTCATCAACAAATTCAGATAAAGCAGTCGAAGATCTTTGCCAGCTGTAATCTGCCGTATACGAATAACTCGCTTTTACAAAACTTAAAACGGGAATTTTATTGATTGGCAGATCCCAATTCACAATAAACTGCTGCAAGTGCTGATTTGGTGTTCCTATGTCAAAATAATTATCCCAAATATTAAAATCTTCTTTAGGCGTATTATCTTCATTCAAATAATTTTTTACAATATTATTTGATGCTGCAGTATAATTTATTTTTACAGATTTTGTCAAATTATAACCAAATCCGTATTGATAATTAAACGCAAAATTTCTTCTGTAAAGAGGATCAAGACCAATTCCCTCAACCTCAACTTGTCTGTATTGCTGACGGTTGCTTTGTCTTAAAATATTAGTATTAAAAGTAATATTAGAAGGCAAATAATTAAAATTAAAATCACTTAAGAGCTTCCAATAATCACTTTTCTTCATGAATTTGGTCTGTTTAAAAGGAACAACTTCTTTAGGCTGAAAAGTGTATGCATAATTCACAGCCGAATTCGACTGCTGATCCTGATAATCTTCTACTTCATAATCATGACGATCTACTTGGTTGTAGGACTGCGAGAATGTAAAGTTTTCGACATCATAAACGTGTGGTTTTTGTTCTGGTGCTCTATCTTTTCTAACTCCTATAAGATTAACACTTGTACGTTTTGTATAATCTACAGCACGAGTCCTGATATTATCTTTTTCTGCTTCATCAGTGGTTTCTCTAAGCAACTGATCTAATTTTATATCTTGATTAAAAGGATCGTATTCTGGTGTAATTACTTCTTCACCAATTGCATAATTAAATGGCAAATTAATTCCCCATTTGCGTGGCAATAATTTTCCTAAATTTAAATTCGTTACAATATTATATTGCTGAATATCTTCACGGTCTCTTTCGTTTGCTCCTTGTTCTAAAGATCCAAAACCAATCGTACTTTTTTTACCCGTTGCAGAAACAGTTGCAAAATCGGCCATATTGGTATCAACATTTAATAATGCCGCCATTCCGCCTTTATTATCTAAATCAGACATACGAAGCTCGTTAAACCAAACTTCTCCTTTAATATCTTTATGATCTGCCCTGCTCTTTACTCCGACCATTAAATTTCGAACCAAACCAAAATTTGGATTTCCTTTTATACCTAATCTTAATTTACTGTCACCGTCTCCACCATTTAAACTTAAATCGTCATCAGGATAATATACGCCATTAATATCTCGCTTATCTGAATTGATGTCAATACTCATTGCCTTAATTTTCATTTTGGTCAATAACTCAAGTGCCAAATCGATATTATTATCATCCAGCCAAACCTGATCAGGACTTATAGTACAAGATCCGCCGGCACCGGTAACTTTTAACGGAATTTCGACTTGATAATAGTTTTGTGTGAAGTCATTACCAAAACGAATAAAACCAACCATTTCATCATCTAACAAAGTGCTTTCGTTTGGAAGAGATTCTGCGTGCAAAAACATTTTAAGTTTCTTGTATTGACGCATATCAACACTTACATTTTTAAATACTGCTCTAGAATCTTGGTACTGCAATCCAGCTCCTCCAACTCGAACTGCTAGAGATTGCTCATTTTGATTGATAATTGTATTATTATTGTACAATTGCTCTCGCTGCACTCCAGGAGGAATCACATAATTTACCGGGCATTTTGTACTGTTTTCTTGAATATTAACTGCAGCAACATCAAATTCAACTCCGTCATCATCTGGATTTGTATCATTAGCATCAAGAGTACCTGTATATCTTCTCCATTCTCCTCTTACTAAATCTAAAGCTCCAAAACGAACCGTCATTTGATCATTAAAACCAGTCATAAACATACGCATGAAACGGATTGATCTAAAATCAGTAATATTCCCGATTGTATTTTGTGGCTGCGAAACAGGAATTTTAAACTGAATCCATCTTGCAGTTGTTGTCCCGCCGTTTGGCAATTCAACATTGCTAACTTCACGAATATCAGTAATATAATTTTGTCCAACCTGCATTCCAGGTCTAACATCAACACTATATTCATAATATGCGTTAATCGTATTCATTGTATTGTCACGATTAATATCTTCAACGTCAGGCAAAGTTGTTGCCCCTCTATTCGGATCATCAACACTTACGGCTGAGTTCCCTTCAACACCATTATATTGCTTGTAGCGGTCTAAAACTCCTCCATCTGTATTCAAATAATACTTATAATCATCAGCTGCTGGATCTGCTTCTCCTGCGTAATTGGTATAGATAGAACCCTCTCTTGCGCTTGGCAAACCGTCAAGACCAACATCTTGGCTTTTACGATTGTCTGTATTGGTATCAAATGCATAAATTAAAGATTGAGATGCCGGAACATCTCCCCAAAGCGGTTGTGGGTTTACCAATACCTGATCTGGACCTAAACCATTTTCATATTGTTTTCTTCCGTCTTTTAATACGTCTTCAGAAATCTCACCTAAATTGAAGTAAATTTTACCTGTGTTATTCGTTGATGCTTCTCCATTTCCAACGTAAGGATCAAGTACCCAAAACTGAATATACTCTACATTTCCTTGTTCAAAATTAGTAGAGTTTAGAGAACGCATAATTCCTCCAAAATTGGAAGTAGCCGGACTTGTACCAAAACTTGGATTGTTATTATAAGGCCCTCTATCAGCCGGGAAATAAGTTAAATCAAGCGTATTAATGACTTGAATTTGGCCTTGAGCAATATCTGTATTTGGATAAAGTTCTTTACTGTAAACCCTTCTTGTTGTATTTAATGACAGATCATCATTTGAAATACCGGAAGGTTTTGAAGAGTAAAAAATTGGATCAATCGTATACCATGCCAATTTTGCACGTTTATAGCCGTACTCTAAAGTATTGGAGTTGGCATTAAAAGTATTGTCATTTATTGAATTCAAAAATGGTGTAGAGGCTAAACTCCAAGCATAAGCTGATCGCATATCGATTGTAGATTGTGAGCCTTCGAAATCATCAACATAAATAGTAGCTTCGCCCTCAAAATCGCTTGCTTTTGGCGCATCTGGTTTTAAGAATGCAATTTCTCCGCGTACCGAAAGATTTGATGGAACATCAGTATCAATATTCGGAAGTTTATTTACTAATCTCGTAAAGAAAGGAACCTCTGTTGCGTAATTTCCATTAAAACCAAAAATCGTGTTGTTTACAGATTCTTGTCCGTAACTTGATTTTTGTGTAAAAGGTCTTTCGGTCATTTTTAAATATGTACCGCCAATAACAAATTTTTCTGAAATTTTATGTTCAATATTAAAACCCATGAATCTTCGAGTCTGTTGCCCGAAAATAGAATTGTTTTCTAAAGAAACTTCAATTGGTGTATTCGAAGCCTGAAGCGAAGGATCTAAAATCTGCACACGGCCCAACTGATAATCGACACTGTAATCGATTCCTTCAACTAAAACCCGACCTGCCGCAGTTACCACAACAGAACCTTGCGGTACATTAAATGCTCCGATAGGAATACCATTATTTCCTGAAGATTTGTATTTTCCTCTCAATAAAAATTTATTTTTATCACTGTCCTGCAAAGCTCCAGATTGAGTATTTCTATACATGTTTCTAAATACATATTTCTGCTGGTTTGCATTATAAGTATTTGGATCATTATACGTTTCTCCAGAACCTGAATTTTGTAATTTTTTAAACAATAATTCCCCAAAAGGTTCTTTAGTTGTAAAAATGATACGCCCGTTTTGTACATCAACTGTTATACCTGGAAGGTAATCAAAGAAACCATCTCCGCCTGTCTGTGGATCGTTGTTGTAGTTTAATCGGTCTAAGTTGAATACATTTAATAATGGAGTTTGATCTACTTTATTATCTGCTGTAGGATTGGCCGGAAATGTCGTTCCTGAAACTGGCGTAATATAATTTATAGGCGAAGGATCTGTATAAAGAATATTTAATCTAAAATCGTCTTGTTTAATTTGATAAGCTTGTGGAATTTGATACACGTTTTTCATCATCAAATTCCAAACTGGATTTTGTACGTTGGTCAAATTGCTTTTAAGCATTTTCAAGATCAAACTCTGAGAAATAATCGCCTGATTTGCATTATTGTTTCCCGTAACAACTGTAGCGTCAACTCCATCACTACCAAATTCTCCTACTTGGTAAACCTGACCTCCAACAGTGTATTCAAAAGCAACGGCTAAAATTTCATCATTTGCCAAACGCTGCTGTAAAGAGATATATCCTAATTGTGAATTAAAAGTATATTCGTTCGAAGTTAATTTTCGTGCATTTTCTAAAACTGAATAATCTGTTCCTTCACTTACATTCGTATTATTAAAACCTGATTTAGCAGTTACAATTTCTCTAATATTCGAATTTAAATACGAACCCGCCTGTCCAATTGCAGCAGGATTGTATTTATTATTATCGTTATCTGTTGGAGAATCTGGAGCATTATTAAAGAAACCAGCTGAAGAACTGATAACCACAACTTCATTATCTGTAACTCCTGTAATCTGTCCCTCACCTAAATCTTGAAGGGCAATAATATTTCGCAAGTTATTACTTGTTGTGCTAACTCTGTTTTGTTTGTTGGTTACCCAAACTTCTAATCTTGTTATCTGTACACGGCTATCAATAAATGGATAGTTTTTTAAAGAAGCATCATATTTATTTCTAAAATACTGAGATAAGAAAAAGTGTCTGTCATTGTCATAGTCTAAAGCATACAAATCAAAATTTTGAACTGTTCCGCCACCTTCTGCAACTATACTCTTTGTTTGAGATTTTTGTTCCGAAAAAACACCGGTTACAGTAGTTTTGCCAAATTGAAGTTTTGTCTTAACTCCAAATAAACTTTGTGCTCCACGAATAAGAGTACTGTTTAAAGGCATGCTTACATTACCAACTTCTACGTTTTGAACAATATCATCTTCTGAAGGCGTATAGGCAAGTTTAAATAAGTTTTGAAAAGCAAATGTAGACTGAGTGTCATAATTAGCATTTACCGCTAATCGAGTACCTACTTTACCCATTAAACTCATACTGATTCGCTGATCAAAGTCAAATGTAAGGCTTGATCTGTTTCGAGGTGAGAATGAAGGATTATCTTGTTTAGTGTAACGAACACCTAAATCCATTTCAACTGATCCTGTAGGCTTTACATCGATAGTATTACTTCCAAAGATACTTTCAAAAAGACTTGAATTGACATAATATCGAGGGAGCAGATCTTTTTTTGCAGCTTCACTTCCTGTCTTTTTACCGTCAATAGCATCAGATTTTTTTCTAAAATAATCTCTTCTAGATTCCTTCAAAACTAAATCTTCGTACTCTCTGGGAGTTAAAACAAGAGGATAATTGATATTGAAGCCATCAACTGAATTGGTATAAATATAACGGTCTGTAACCGGATCATATTTATAACCTGAAAGTACGCTTGGTGGATCTTTCAACTCTACTTTTCCTGTAGAAAACTGAGTTTTAGTTGTATCTTGAACTGCTGGATTTACTTGCGATCGCAAAACATTACCGCAAAATAAAACCAGTAAAAAAATACAAATTTTACGCATACAATTCGTTTATGTTAGTTGAGTTACAAGCTTTTTAAAGCTTTTTTTATGATTGCTTCTACTGTAGCTTCCGGATCCTCTTTTACAATCTTTTCTACTACTTTTTCTGAAGTTTTTCGAACAAAACCTAAAACTTCCAAAGCAGATAACGCTTCATCTCGATTTGTATTGTTTTGAACTACTGAAACTTCGTCTAAATCGTATAACTTTAACACTTTTTCCTTCAAATCAAGTATAACTCTCTGTGCTGTTTTGTTTCCAATACCTTTGATAGATTGTATCACGCCAACATCTCCAGAGGCAATAGCATTGATAATTTGTCTTGGCTCTATTGAAGATAACATCGTACGCGCGATATTGGCTCCAATACCCGAAACTGAAAGCAGCATTCTAAATATTTCGCGTTCCGATTTTTCGACAAAACCAAATAAAGTATGCGCATCTTCTTTAATTAGAAGATGCGTATACAATTTTATAAAGTCAGCATTAGGAAGTAATGAAAAAGTGTGTAATGATATATTTACATGATATCCCACACCTCCGCAATCAATTACAACTTCTGTAGGATTCTTTTCAACTAATTTTCCCTGCAAATGTGCTATCATAGTATAATTTATAGTAATCAAATATAATAAAAATAAGACAATATTATTCGATCCTTATTATATCGACTATTTAGCTAATTTATTCTTTTTATTTTCTTTCTCCTGAGCATCAATAACTGCGATTGCAGCCATATTTACCATCTCTTCAACACTTGCGCCTAATTGGAAAATATGCACTGGTTTACCCATACCCATCATGATAGGACCTATAGAATTTACCTTGTACAATTCTTTCAATAATTTATATGTAATATTTGCTGATTCTAAGTTAGGGAAAACCAAAGTATTTACTTTTTTACCTGCTAATTTAGAGAAAGGGAATTTTTCTTGAAGCATCTCTGGATTTAATGCAAAGTCAGCTTGAATTTCTCCATCAACAATCATATCAGGATAATTTTTATGCAAATATGCAACTGCATCTCTTACTTTTGAAGCATTTTGATGTGTTGATGATCCGAAATTTGAATATGAAACCATCGCAATAACAGGCTCAATTCCAAACATTTTAGCTGTTTTAGCAGTCATGATCGCAATATTCACCAAGTCTTCTGAAGATGGATTGATATTTATAGCAGTATCCGATAAAAACATTGGTCCTCTTGAAGTCAGCATCATATTTGCTGTTGCAACAAGAGAAGCTCCTTGTGCTTTATCAATTAACTGCAACATTGGTTTTACTACGGTAGGGTAACTTCTTGTATGACCTGTTACCAAAGCATCTGCTTCACCTTCGTTTACCATCATTGCTGCGAAATAATTTCTTTCACGCATGTATTTTTGAGCGTCGAGTAAAGAAACGCCTCTTCTTTCTCTTGTTTCCCAATATGAAGTAGCAAATCTATTTCTTCTTGCCTCTTCTTCAGTAGTTTTAGGATCAATGATTTCAATTTCGGCATCAAAACCTAGTTCAGCTTTAAGCTCTAGAATTACGTCTTTATTTCCTAATAGAATTGGAAAACCGATACCATCTTCATAAACAATTTGAGCTGCTTTTAAAACGTTTAATTGGTCTGCTTCTGCAAAAACAATTCGTTTAGGATCTAATTTAGCACGATTTGTAATCAAACGCACCATTTTGTTATCATTACCCATACGTTCGCGAAGCGCATCTTCATATGCGGCCCAGTCAGTAATAGGATTTTTAGCAACTCCAGATTCCATCGCTGCTTTTGCAACAGCCGGCGCTACTACAGTAATTAATCTTGGATCAAATGGTTTCGGGATAATATAATCTCTTCCGAAACCTAATTTTGTTGCACCATAAGCTACGTTAACTTGTTCTGGAACTGGCTCTTTTGCTAAAATAGCTAAAGCTTTTACAGCTGCCATTTTCATGTCTTCGTTAATTTTAGTCGCTCTAACATCTAAAGCTCCTCTAAAAATATAAGGAAAACCTAAAACGTTATTTACCTGATTAGGAAAATCTGAACGTCCTGTAGCCATAATAACGTCTTTACGAGTTTCTGTAGCTAAATTATAATCGATTTCCGGATTTGGATTTGCCATTGCAAAAACAATCGGATTATCTTTCATTCCCAATAACATTTCAGGAGACAAAATATCTCCTGAAGAAAGTCCGATAAAGACATCTGCATCTTTTACAGCTTCAGCTAACTCAATTTTAGGACCATCGACAGCATATTTTAATTGTAATTCTGATAGTGAAGGATTATCTTTTGTTAAAAGTCCTTTACTGTTATACATTAAAATATTCTCCACTTTTACACCTAATAAAACATACAAATCAGTACAAGCTATTGCAGCCGAACCTGCGCCAGAAACTACCATTTTTACGTCTTCAGCTTTTTTTCCTGCTAATTCAAGTGCATTAATCAATGCTGCAGATGAAATGATTGCAGTACCATGCTGATCATCGTGCATTACCGGAATATCTAATTCTTCAACCAGTCTTCTTTCAATTTCAAAAGATTCTGGCGCTTTAATATCTTCTAGATTTATTCCTCCAAAAGTTGGGGCAATATTTTTTACGGTCTGAATAAATTCTTCTATATCTTTTGTTCCGATTTCGATATCAAAAACATCGATATCAGAGAAAATTTTAAACAACAAACCTTTTCCTTCCATAACTGGTTTAGAAGCTTCTGGGCCAATATCCCCAAGTCCTAAAACAGCTGTACCGTTTGATATAACGGCAACTAAATTTCCTTTTGCTGTATATTTATAAACGTCATCGACGTTTGCTGCAATTTCTAAACATGGCTCAGCAACACCTGGCGAATAAGCCAAAGATAAATCTCTTTGGGTTGCATATTTTTTTGTTGGAACTACCTGAATTTTTCCTGGAGTTGGCTCTGAATGGTACAGTAACGCGTCTCTTCTTTTACTCTCTTTGTTCATTATTTTTTAGCTTTTATTCTAGCTTACAAAGATATAAGTCTTGGTTTAAAAAGGCGTCTTTTTATGGCTTTCTTTTCTTAAAATAAAATATTTAGCGGTCAAAAAAAAATAGTCCACTGTTATTTGGACTATTTTTAAAAGTATATTTTTAAGAACTATTTTACTGCGAAATATAAGAGTTTAAATGATTTATGGTATCTTTTTGAATTTCTATAATTGCTTTTACAACATCGCTGATCGAGATTATTCCAACAACAGTTCCATCTTCTAAAACTGGTAAATGTCGGATTCTCTTTGTACTCATCAGCTCCATACAATCTTCGATATTGTTTGAAAGGTTTACTGAAAAAACGTTACTTTCCATAATTTCATGTACAAAAGTCTCTTTTGATGACTTGTCTTTTAAAACGATTTTTCGAGCATAATCTCTTTCAGACAATATTCCTTTTAAGTCGGTTCCATCAATCACGAGGATAGCCCCAATGTTTTTTTCTCCCATTACTTTCAACGCTTCATATACGGTTGTTGTTGAAAGCACCGAATAAACATTTTTCCCTTTTGCGTTTAGTATTTGATTTACAGTCATATCTGAAAAATTTTAGAACTATAAAGTTAAAAAAGAAATGTATATAAATTACAGCGAAATCGATTTTTTAAAAGTTAATTAATTCATTTTAAACATAATACATGAAATTTAAAAAAATCAAAATTTTCTCATAAATAAAGGAATGATTTAGAGGTTTTTTTTGTGAATAAATCATCAATTTTGATTATAAACACTTTTACAAAAAAGCCTTTTCTAAATTTAGAAAAGGCTTTTTTATGCTTTAGATCTATTTTACATATTCGTAATAATAAATTCACTTCTTCTGTTTTGCTGATGCTCTTTCTCTGTGCATTTTACACCATCGGCACATTTATTTACTAATCGTGTTTCTCCATAACCCTTCGCGTTTAATCGGTTTGCATCAATTCCTTTCTGAACCAGCCATTCTTTAGTTGATTGTGCTCTTTTATCTGAAAGAATTTGATTATTTGAAGCCGATTGACGACTGTCTGTATGCGAACGAATATCAAGTTTTATATTTGGATATTGATTTAAAACATCTACTAATTTCAGCAATTGAGGTTCAGATGTTTTTTTGATAGTTGCTTTGCCTAGATCAAAAAAGTTCATTGGAATATGAAGTAATTTAGCCAAATCTGTTCCAACTTTTATAGAACCAAATTTCACCGGCGCTATCGTTACTTTTTTAACATTTATTACTTTAGCGGTCATTGGCACAAAATTCTTTTCAATAGAAATTGGCAAAACTGTTTTTCCTGTTTCTCTCTTGATTGCTATTGAAATTTGTTTTACTCCGTAATCATCTTTAGCGGTTCTTATTGCATATTTTTTACCGCATTTTACCTTCGGAAACAAATAATTTCCATTTCCATCTGACAAAACATTTAAAACTAAATTGAAATTTTCATCAAACAAAGTTAGAGATGTATTTGCTATTGCTTCTTTTGATTCAGCATCAGTTACAGTTCCCATCAAGTCTTGTTCACAAATTAATCTTCTGGTTTCTGTAAAGCGATAAATATCATCTAAACCGTGACCGCTTTCTCTATTAGAAGAAAAAAATCCGTTTCTGTTTTTACTGTCAATAGTAAATCCAAAATCATCTTGCTTGCTATTTATTGGCTCGCCTACGTTCTGTATATCATCTAAAGTGCCGTCGTTGTTTATTTTTGAAACAAAAATATCAAGCCCGCCCAATCCTGGACGCCCGTCAGTTGCAAAATAAAGTTCGTTATCTCCTGAAATAAAAGGAAAAGTTTCTCTTCCTTCAGTATTAATTGAAGGGCCTAAATTCTTTGGTTCTCCAAAACTGCCATCTTCATTTATAGTTACTTTATATAAATCAGACTGCCCTAAAGTTCCTGGCATATCTGACGCAAAATACAATGTTTTTTCATCCAGACTTAACGCAGGATGGGCCGTACTGTATTGATCGCTGTTAAACGGAAGCTCTTTTATATTTATCCATTCGTCTTCAACCAATTCTGCTTTGTATAATTTTAAAAGCGTTACTTTATTTTCGCTTCTTCCTCTTTTTCCATCAATAAAATTATTTCGTGTAAAATACATTGTTCTGCCATCTTTTGTAAAAACAGGAGTTGACTCGTTGAATTTTGTATTTTCTTTTTTCTGAAAAAGTTCTGGATTCCCAACACTTCCGTCAGGCATTAATGCAGCCTTGTATAATTTTGAAAACGATTTATTTGTCCATTTAAAATTGTTTTTTGCCACTCCGCCAGTATCTCTAGCCGAAGTAAAAACTATTTTGTTATCATAAACAACGCTTCCGTAATCTGAATAAGGAGAATTAACTCCGGCATCGGCAACTTCAAATCGACCAGAATTTGATTTTATTTCTTCTAAATAATTTTTATCATTTCGTACTAAAGCTGCTCTTTTTTCTAAACCTGCTTTTTGATTGAATTTCTCTAAAACCTCATCTGCCTTGCGATAGTTTCCTGCTGATTTTAAACATTGGGCATATCGGTATAAATATTCAGATTCTTGGTTTTCATTTATTAAAAACAATTCATCATACCATTTTACAGCTTCAGTTAATTCTCCAATAAAGTAATATGAATTTCCTAATCGCTGTACAATTTTCTCATCCTTTACACCTTTTTTTACAATGTTTTCATAAGCTTTTATAGCATCCGCGTAAGCGTATTCATCATATTTTTTATCTGCGTAATTTGTATTAATTGTTTGAGCGTTTGTTTTGAAAAAAACACATAGAAACAAAACGGCATAGCTTAAATTTTTAATTCTCATAGTAGTTTAATTAGAAGAATCTTGGGGATGTCATTTTATTATAATTATTAAAAAACTCGAAACGAAGGAAAATTTCATGCGATCCAGAATTGTATTTTCTTAAATTCGTTGTTTCGTGATCATAACCGTATCCTAGATACAAACCGTCTGAAATTTGAAATCCTGCCATAGCACTTAATGAAGCACTCCAGCGATAAGCAACACCAAGCGTAAACTTGTCATAAAACATAAAATTGCCCGAAACGTCAATCTGTAAAGGAGCGCCTTGAACCATTTTTGTCAACAATGCTGGTTTGAATTTAACATCATAATTGATATCAAAAACGTAACCCGCCATAAAATAATAGTTTATTTTTTCTTTGAAAATAGCCGTATCATTGTCATCGTAACGATTTGTTTCGATAAAATTAGGAATAGATAATCCTAAATAAGCTTTGTCTGAATGCCAATAAACTCCTGCTCCAACATTTGGTGTAATTCTATTTTTTAAATTTTGAAATTGAGGATCATCTTGATTTTCATAACTTAATTTACTCACATCAAGATTAAAAATATTTGCAGAAGCTTTTATTCCGAAAGAGAGTTTAAAAGTTTCAGAAGTTGGAATACTATATGATAAATCTGCCGATAAATTATTCTCGTTAGTGGGTCCGATTTTATCGTTTACTAAAGAGACACCCAATCCTAATTTACTATTATTTAAAGGCGTATTGATTGAAAAAGTACTGGTTTCTGGTGCTCCATCAAGCCCAATCCATTGTGTACGGTATAACCCAAAAACACTTAATACACCTCGTGAACCCGCATAAGCAGGATTGACTGAAATTGTATTATACATGTATTGAGAATACTGAGCATCTTGCTGCGCTGAACACACAACCGAAAAAAACATAAAAACTAAAATTAATCTCTTCATTTAATAAGCTTTAAAAACGGTCTAGTTGAAACTAAACCGTCTATCATTTTTTTATTTATTGATATAAACGTAACCGGACATTTCATGCTGATTTGAATCACTATCTCTATATTTAAGGATATAGAAATACGTTCCAACCGGAAGTCCGTCTGATTGTTTTACGGTTGCTCGTCCTGCTGAGATTCCCACAAAAACTCGATCTTCATTATTATAATGATCAATATCAAATACCAGAACTCCCCAACGGTTATAAATTTCAACCGTATTGTCAGGATAACATTCCAATCCTTGAATGTAGAATCTTGCGTTTTTAGAATCTCCATTTGGAGAGAAAGAATTCATGACTTTTATCTGACAGCCGTTTAAGTTCAATACCGTTGGATTATCTCCTCCGTTACTTGCATCATCAGATTTATCATCAACAGTAATTCCTTTTTCACTTGAACCAGATACAGTCGCCTGATTGCTTACACTGCCTCGATTAATATCATCTTGAGTTATTTTATATTGAGCTGTAAAGGTATTTTCATCTGATTCGCCCGGCTCTAAAGTAATTGGCTGTCCAGAAACTACAACTCCTGGCAAAGGATCAGAAATCTTAATATTTTTTAATGGAACGTTACCGGTATTTGTTACTTTAAATTTATATGTAATAGTCTCTCCTGCATTTGCAAATCCACTTGCATTTTCGTCATTAAAAACAGCAGTTTTTATAATGGCAATATTAGGAACCTCAACAAATACATTTAATGTTGCTGTACTGCAAATAGATGAATTTGCTTTTTCACAAACTTGGTATGTTAATGCATAATTTCCTCCAGGTGTATTTGGTTTAACATTTACAGTTCCGTCTGAATTAAATTCAAAATACGGACTTTGTGGAGTATTAGCAATTACAACATTTGCTGGATTAATTGGCAATCCATTTAAAACATCATTCGCTAAAACATTAATAAACTCAAGTTCTCCGTTAATTCCATCTACATTTGCTCCCAAATCATCTTTTGTAATAATCACTGTTGGCAGAGAAGCTACAGTGTTGACTACGGTAACTTTTACAATTGCCTGACTGCAATTTGACGAATTTGAAGCATCGCAGATTTGGTATGTTAACTGGTAAATTCCTGATGCTGTTCCTGATTTCACATCAACCGAACCGTTGGCATTCAAAATCAAGTTAGCATTTGGAACAACAGTACTTAAAACAGCATTTGCTGGATTTATAGAAACTCCGTTTAAAGTATCATTATCATATATATTTAATGATGTACTTATTCCTTTATTAGTGTCTATTGGCCCTGCAGTATCATTATTTGCTTTGATTGCAAAAGTTGGTCTTGCATTACATTGTGGCGTTGCTGTCGGGTAATTTACGGCAACATTTACAGTAGGGTTTAATGAAAATTCCATCGTAACTCCTGTTCTGGTATTTTCAAATCCGTCAGCACCTTCAATCCATTGGCCATTTGTCAATAACCATCCTGGCCAATCAACACCAGTACCATTTCCATCAACAATTGCACCTGGCCATAAAATAGTACCATTTAGTGGTAAATTGGTCTGAGTTGCAACTACATTATTTGCACTGTCGATCCATTTTACTGTTAATAAATTATTTGGTGTAAAATTATCCGGTGTAACGGTGTATGATACATACGGAACATTATTTGAGCAGTAACTTGTTGCAGTTACAGTCATTATAGGTGCGGTTACAGTT
>NZ_JADKPU010000011.1:0-155657 GCF_015350695.1 Flavobacterium sp. MR2016-29 | reverse complement strand
AAACATCATTAAACCCAATAAACAAAAGAACTTTCAAGCAATATTAAAACCTTTAAAAATACATTTTCAGGCACTTTTTGACATTTAAAAGTTAATTAAATGAAGTTTTTTAATCTACATTCCGTTAATCAATATTCAAAAGAAATAAATTAAGAAGTAAGAATTCCCTACTCCATTTAATAAAAAATTAGTCCTATCAAACGTACAAATTATTTTTCTATGAAAACAAAAAAATATCTTTCTGCTGTTTATAAAATTCCGCTACATCATATTCTATACCCTATTATATTCTTTTTGCATTGTGTTATTTTCTTTGCTGAAATTTATTTAGCTATGATGAGAAATTATCAGAAATAAATTTTCATGAAAAAAAACCAAAATGAGGAAAGCCGTAAACAAATTAAATAAATATAAAATACTTTTGTTCAGCAAAATAACTTAGGTGTAAAGAGTACTGCCAGAAATAAAGAACTGCGGTATTAGTAAAAAGTATATTGTTCACATTTAAAATTAAAACTGTCCATTGAAAACATTTATAATACCACGTTATATTTTAGCCTTTTTTGCGCTCGCATTAGTTTCGTTTGGTGATCCTTATGCGATCAAACGAATTTCTGATAAAGAGTTCAGATATGAATTTTACATAACTGACAAAAAAATAACGCCTAAAACTACAAAAACATATTACTGGTTTAAAGGCGGTCTTATTCATGAAGCGCAAGGAGGTATCGCAGGAGATTTGCTTGATGACAAGTTTACTAAAATGTTTCACAGCAACCAATTGGCAGAACAAGGGCAATTTAAAAATGGTTTGCGTGTCGGCAAGTGGAAAACCTGGCACCAAAACGGTGTTATCGCTACTACTCTATCTTACAGCAATGGTTTACGATCTGGAAAGTATTTTAGATATAATGAAAGCGGTCAATTAATTGAAAACGGAAAATTCAGTTCCGATCTTAAAACTGGAAAATGGACCAATAACGAGACCAAAGAAATACTTACTTACAAAAGAGGCGTAATTGTTAAGAAAAAAGAAACTTTTACCAAATCTGAAAAATACAGAATCAAGCACGACAGCATTAGATTACAAAATGCTCAAGAAATGCAAAAAGAATTAGACGCAACATCTGACGCCGCTAAACTTGCTGCATATAAAGCAAAAACAAAAGAAGAAAAAACTGCAGCCAAAGAAAAGGCCAAGGTAGAAAAGGAGAAAGAATCAACAACTAAAAAAGCAAATAAGACAGCAAAAAAGGAAGCCAAAGAACGAGCAAAACAACAAGCTAAAAATGAGCCTAAAAAAGATTCAAAAATTGAAGCGTTCTTTAAAAATCTTTTTAAAAAGAAGGATAAAACTCAACAGTAATGGTTAAGGCGCACAGTTTGTTATATGCCATTTACATTTGTTTGATTGTATCTATTATTTGTGGAGCACTGCTTTATTTTTCAAATTTGTACAATCAGCTTAATTTATACTATAATCTTCAGGAAGAACTTTATATTCAAAATCAATCGGTTTTAAACTTTGCTTTGGGTAACAAAATGGTTTCTGAAGAAATTGAAAAGGATGAAGATTCAGGCATTGAAGGCAGTTATGAAACAAAATCCTATGGATTACTTACACTTGTGTTGGCGCAATCCTATATTTCAAATGACACGGTGTCTTCGGTACATTTTGCCGGAGCACATCATCTTGATAAAAATGCTGTTTATTTAACTGATTTTTCAAAACCACTATTCTATTCGGGAACAGTAAAATTGGTTGGAAATAATCAATTGCCGAGTACTTTTATTGAAACTTCCTACATCAACAATGATCTAAGTAAACTTTCAGCAGAAGGAAAAATTACAATTTCAGAAAAGCATTTACCTGAAATCAATCCTGAATTCAAAAAAATGTTTCAGGGATTGAAATCAGAAAAAGCAAAACTTTCTAATGTCGAGAAACCTCAAGATTCTTTATATTATAATTCCTTTTTTAACAGCACAAAAGAGATTCAGGTAGGATCAAATTTAGCTAATGTAATTTTTAAAGGAAACTTTATTTTAAGATCTGAAGATTCGATTCGCATAAAAAAAAGTACAGTGCTTGAAGATGTTATTTTAATAGCGCCGAAAATAACTTTTGAAACCGGTTTTAAAGGAACTGTACAAGTATTTGCTACAAAGGGAATTGAACTTGAAGAAAAAGTAATTTTAGATTATCCGTCTGTAATTTGCATTTATAATGAAAGTTCAGAGGAATCAAAAATTAAAATAAAAAAAGAATGTAGGATAACTGGTGCTGTTGTTTTATTTGGAAATACAGATAACCTTATTGATAAGAATTCAATAGAAATAGATGAAGATGGATTGGTTTTTGGCGATCTGTACTGCTCTGGAAAATTAATGCTTAAAAGTGATGTTTATGGTTCTGTTTACACCAATCGCTTCTTTCTTAAAACTGAAGCATCTAACTATGAAAATTTGATCCAAAATATTGAAATTAACGTCTTAAAACGTCCAGATTATTACGTTTCGATTCCATTGTTTAACACTCAAAAAACAACTTATGGTGTTATCAAAAAGGTATTATAAAGTCCCAGCCAATTCTATATTAGAATCGGTTATTGCTTTAACAATAATTTCGATTTGTCTGTATTTTGCAGTAATGATCTTTGCATCGGTTTACACGCCAAAAACATCTGCTAAATTTTACAGCACTCAAAATAAAGTCAATGAACTTTTTTATTTACAGCAAATAAAAAGTGACTCGCTAAATACTGAAAGTGACAACGAAAATCTGCTGATAGAAGAAGAAACAATTAATGATGATTTAAAAAAAATATCAATACAATATAAAGACAGTTCGCAATTTAAATTTCAAAAAAGTTTTTATGTTCAAAATCCAAAATAGCTCAAAATCAGTACCCGCTTTCTCAATAATCGAGGCAGTAGTAGGTATGGCTATAACGGCTATTATTATGGGTGTCTTGTTTGTTATTTTTTCGATTATTACAGGAAGAATGTTGGATTTTAAAAATCAAAATCAATTGGTAAATGATTTAAACAGATTGACATACAGTATAAACAAAGATATTTTTGAGAAAGAAAAAATGACGGTTTTAGAAAGTGAAATTAATTTTAATGGATACAGTGGCGAAAGCGTTTCTTATCAGTTTTCAGAAGATTATATTTTGAGAACCAGCGAAACTTTTGTCGATACGTTCCAAATCAAATTAAATAGAATATTGATTGATACGGTAAAAAGCAAATCACAGCAGTTTGTATTTCAGAAATTGAAATTAAGCATCGAATCAAATGAAAAAGAGCTGGATTTACGATTTTACAAAAGAGTTTATCCTAATGAATTATTGCAAACGATAAAAAAATAATGAGTTTTGATTTAACCACATATAAAGCCCCAAAAGCAGAAAAACAGGATTTCAAAATTGAAACCGGTTCTTTTCAGTTCTCTAAAAAACTTTCTGATAAAAAAAAGGAAATTTTTTATAGAGAGCTTGGCATGCTTTTAAGATCGGGTGTTGATTTTAAAAAAGCGCTGGAAATTCTGAGCAATCAATCTGCTAATAAATTCGAGAAAGAATTGATTCTTCAAATTAAGGAAAAAGTAGTCGAAGGAAGAAGTATTTACGAATCGATGCGAGAAAGCAATCAATTTTCAGCGTATGAATATTACAGTATTCAAATTGGTGAAGAAACCAGAAAATTAGAAGAGGTTTTAGGTGAATTGCAAAAGTACTTCAACCGAAAAATTCAGATGAAAAGGCAAATTATATCAGTTATGACTTATCCAACGATTGTTATGCTGGTAACGATTTTGGTTCTTTATTTTATGCTGAACAAAGTAGTTCCGATGTTTAGCTCGGTCTTTAAACAATTTGGAAGTGAATTGCCAAAAAGCACACAGATTATCCTGAAAATATCAAATCATTCTGGATTAATTTTTTCTGTCGTAATTGGAGTAATAATGGGTTTAATAGCCATTCATATGCTTTTAAAAGAAAAGGATAGCTACAGATCGTTTACGACAAAAATGATTTTAAAAATCCCATATTTTGGAAATTTAATTCGAAAAATATACATCTCTCGTTTTTGTCAAGCGATGAATTTATTGATCACGTCTCGAACAACTTTAATAAATTCATTATCACTAACTGCAAAAATGATTAGTTTTTATCCGATCGAAATTGCTATTCATCAGATAAAGGAAGACATTACAAGAGGAGCTTCTCTGCACGAAAGTTTAAAGAAACACAGTGTATTCGAAAACAAGATGGTTTCAATGGTAGAAGTTGCAGAGCAGGTCAATCAGCTGGAAACAATGTTTGAAAGATTAACGGAGCAATACAACGAAGAAATTAGTCACCAGACCAAGATGATTGGTGTCATTTTAGAACCCATGATTATCATTGTGATTGGCGCAATTGTCGGGGTTATTATGGTGTCTATGTATGCCCCAATGTTCGATTTAAGTAAGATTATAAACAAATAGCATGAATATCAATAACAAAGAAAAAAATCACATACATGTTAAATAAGATTGAAAAATACCACAAATTAAACCAAAAGCTTAAAGTTAAAGCGTACTCTTTGACAGAAATCTTAATCGTTTTATGCATCATCGGCATATTGCTTTTGATGGTTTTGCCAAATCAAACTTCAGTAATTGGTCAAGCAAAAGCTATTGAAGCGCAAGCGATGCTTAATCAAGTGTATGGACTTGAAAAAAGTTATTTCTATAGACATTCGAAATACTCTGGCAGTTTAGAAGAAATTGGTTTTGAACAAGAAAAAACAGTTGATGAAGGAGGTCAGGCAGTTTACAAAATCGAAATTTTAGAAGCTTCAAACGATTCTTTTTCAGCTAGAGCAACAGCCACATCTGATTTAGACAGTGACGGCAGTTTTAATACATGGGAGATCGACAGTAAAAAAATATTAACAGAAGTAACAAAAGAATAAATTGAAAATAGCCCCAGCAATTTTGTTGCTATGTTTGATCGTAATTTTTATTCAGGACTGGAAATACCGCAAAATTCATATTGTATTGCCAATATTAATTTTCAGTTTATCCATCTTAATAATCTCGATAAAAAACTATGATTGGGTTAAAATTATAGCTTTTAACCTGAGTTTTTTTCTAATTACATTAAGCATTTTAACAACATACATGAGTCTGAAATCTAAAAAATTTCTAAATCCTTTCCAGCATTATTTTGGATTGGGTGACTTGCTATTTTATGCAGCGATTACGCCTTTGTTTCTATTAAAGAATTACATTTTGTTTTTTATTTTATCCATGATATTTGCCATTCTTCTTCAATTTGGATTAAAGAAATTTATTAAAGAAGAAACGGTTCCACTGGCTGGATTTTCATCTTTGTTTTTATTCATTATGCTACTGAAAGACCATTATTTGTTTTTTCAAAAAATCACTTTACTATAATGACACAAGATATCGTAATCGTTTCTGAAGTACAGCACATGGTCACTAATGATCTTGCAAATCAATATCGAATATTACCAAAATCTTTTTTCGAAAACACTCTGGAATTATATGTTGATGATTCGAATAATAATGAAGACGCAAAAGATGAACTTGAACTTTTTCTAGGAAAAAATATTGTTTTTCATCCCGTAGATGCTTCTGAAATAGAAAAAGCATTATCTATTTATTATAGAAAAGAAAGAGCCTTAAGCTCAAACAAATCATTGAATGTAGACAAAGGTGATTTTCTGGAAAATTTATTAACAGAAGCAAAATCATTAAAATGCAGTGATATTCATTTTGAGGTTTATGAAGATTCATCCCGCATTCGATTTAGAATTGACGGTCAGTTAATTGAGCGCTACAAAATTGAGCGCGAAAATTATCTTGAATTAGTGAATAAGGTAAAGATTAAAGCAAAACTAAATATTACCGAGAAAAGATTGCCACAAGACGGTAGAATTACCAATGAATCTTTTGATATCAGGGTTTCTATTCTGCCCACTTTATTTGGAGAAAAAATAGTGATGCGTCTTTTAGGCCAGGATGCTTCTAATATAGATTTGAATACTTTAGGCCTGCAAAAAGAAGAACTGGAAAGTTATTTAGAAGCGGTTAAAAAACCTAATGGCATTATCTTAATAAGCGGTCCAACGGGTTCTGGAAAAACCACTACCCTATACGCCACTTTAAGACTTTTAAACGATAGCAGACGAAACATTGTTACGGTCGAAGACCCGATAGAATATACTTTAAAAGGTATTAATCAGGTACAGCTAAAAGAAGATATTGGATTAACTTTTTCATCTGCCTTAAAATCATTTTTACGTCAGGATCCTGATGTAATTATGCTTGGAGAAATTCGTGATTCTGAAACTGCTTTAATGGCAATTCGTGCTTCATTGACTGGGCATTTGGTGCTGTCCACGATACATACAAATTCGGCAATTGGTACGATTTCAAGGCTGATAGATATGGGAGTTCCTTCTTATTTAATTGCAGAAACTCTTAATCTGTCTGTTGCACAGCGATTAGTTCGAAAACTTTGTGATAACTGCAAAAAAGAAACCAATTGTAATCCAAAAGATTTTCCGCTGAATTTTAAATTCCCTTATGAAATAACTTCTTACAACAAACCTGTTGGCTGTAATAAATGTTTTCATACCGGATACAAAGGCAGAACAGCTATCTATGAAATTTTAAATATTGACAATGTGATTACAGAAGCAATTAAAAATAATACAATTACAAAATTATACAGTAATGACAAAAATTATAAATCATTGCCAGAAAAAGCATTTGAGATTTTAGCCAAAGGAGAAACATCTCTAGAAGAAATATATTCAATTTTAATAAACATATAAACAAATGCTTAAACAAGTTGTTTGCGTACTAGTTGCGTTATTTTTCACTAATATCATTGTGGCGCAACAGGATATTACTGAATTAAGTAGAAAATTTGACGAATTGTCGATACAAAAAAAAGGGCTAAATGAAACTATTAAAATTGATGTTTCTGGACTTACGCTTCATGATTTTATTTCGTCAATTGCAGAAGAACATCAACTAAATGTAGATGTTGATATTGATATGAATCAGCCTGTTGCTAATAACTTTTTTGATGTAACTGTAAAAGATGTTTTTATACATCTTGTTCAAAAATATGATCTTGAAGTTTCGTTTATGAACAACATTATCATCTTCAAAAAAAGAAAAATTATTGCTGTTATAGAAAAAAAACAGCCTAAGGTTATTGATGTAAGCTATAATCCGCAAAATGATTTTTTATCTGTAAGATTGGAAAATGATACTTTATCAGCCGTTGTAAAAGCCATTATTGATAAATCTGGCAAGAATCTAATCTTAGCGCAGGATGTAAAAAACATTAGAGTTTCATCTTACATTTTAAATCGACCGTTTGATCAGGTAATTGAAATGATGTCAAAATCAAATGATTTAGCAGCAACTAAAGACGATAATGGTTTATATTTCATACAAAAAAGCACGGCTGCAAATGCCAGCATACAAAGTACAACTACAAAAGCAAAACAGCCAAAAGTAAGCCTGGGAGTTCCAGGTTTTTATGAAGTAAATATTAATAAACAAGGCTTTTTACAAGTGAATGCTTATATCGCTGACGCATCTGATTTATTGACAGAAGCAGCTGAAAAACTTCACATTAATTACTTTTTATACAACAAGCCTGAAAACGAGAAAACAACTCTTTCTGCCGACAATATTACATTTGATGAACTTTTAGCACACATCTTTAAAGGAAAAAAATATACTTTTAAGAAGCAAGGCAACTTATATTTAATTGGAGAAGAAGCCACAGAAGGTTTGAGAGTAACTGAATTAATTCAGCTCGAAAACAGATCTATTGAATCTATTATTTCTACATTGCCTAAAGTGTTTTCTGAAAAGTTAGAAATAAAAGAGTTCGTAGAATTGAACGGATTAATTGTTTCGGGTTCACGTTCTATTCTTGAAGAATTAAAAATCTACATAAAGCAAATTGACAAGGTAGTGCCAATGGTACAAATTGAGGTTATCATTGTTCAGTATAACAAATCGTATGATATTCAAACCGGCATGAAAGCTGGTTTAGACAAAATAAATTCTGTCAAAACCGGAGGCGTTTTATTTCCAAATGCTGATGTAAGTTTAAACGGGTCTTCTGTAAACAGCTTGATAGATGCTTTTAATGGTTTTGGCCTTTTTAAACTCGGAAAAGTAACAGAATCATTTTATCTTAATTTAAAACTTCTTGAAAACAACTCTGTTTTAAAAATAGAATCTACTCCTAAAATTGCCACAATAAGCGGACACGAAGCCAAATTATCTATTGGAGAAACCAGTTATTATTTTGAACAAAACAATAGATTGATAAACAGCAATATTGGTAATGACATCTTGAATTCAGGAACTTGGAAATCTACTGATGCTAATTTGAGTGTTTCTATTAAACCATATGTATCTACAGATGAGAATGTAACCTTAACAATTGCTGTAGAAAAAAGTTCTTTCTTGGCCAGAGTTGGTGAAGATGCACCTCCAGGAAAAGCAACTCAAAAATTTGAATCTTTAGTAAGAGTAAAAAATGGTGAAATGATTTTACTTGGCGGTTTAGATGAATTAAAGAAAGAAAATTCAGGAACTGGCACACCGCTAATCTCTAGAATTCCAATTATAAAATGGTTTTTCAGCAGCAGAAAGAAAGGAAAAAGCGATTCGAAGCTTCATATTTTTATTAAACCAACCGTTATTTATTAATGTTAGCTACTTTATCTAAATTCATAAAACTGAATGACATAAATGTCGTTGGAGTAATCAAAAAAGAAGATTATGAAATATATAACTTGCTTACTATAAAAAAGAAAGCAAACAAGATTTCTATTGTATCAAAACAAAGTTTTGAAAGCTTTGAAGAACTGAGCAAAACAGCCGATAAAAAGACGCCACTTTTGATTGTGATTGAAGGAAAAGGAGTTTTAAATAAAGAAATTAATTTTGAAAACGAAGCTGATGTAAACTGGCAAAAGAACATCGATTACAACGCCATTTACTATACCGATTTAAAAGGATTAAAATCGAATTTCATCAGTTTTTGCAGAAAAAATATTGTTGAAGAAATTATATCAAAATTTCAAAAAAACGGTTTCCAAATTGTCGATGTTTATATCGGTTCGTTTTTGGCAGCGTTGTTGAATAATGTGCTGAAAAAACAAATCTTATTTTCTAATGATCTGCGTTTAGAATTTGAAAATGATAAAATTTTAAGTTTTGCAAAGCAAAATGAAACTAAAAAAACAGAGTACAAAATTGGAGAAGAAAATGTTTCAAGTACTTTTTTACCTTTATATGGAGCTATTATTCACTTTTTTATAAAGCCAAAAGAGGTTTCAAAAACCATCAATCCAACTTTAAGCAGTGAAGAATTAATTTATAAAAAATCTTTCGAATTTTTAGGTGCTGCTATTTTGATTGGTTTTCTTATTTCATTAATGGCCAGCTATTTTATGATTCAATATTATGGCACAAAAAATTCAGAACTCAATCTGCAGACCGTATATTCAAATCAGTCTTATCAGCTCATATTAGATTTAGAAGCGCAGAAAGAAAAAAAATTAAACATTCTAAAAGAGTCAGGCGTTTTATCATCCAAATTTCTTTCGTATTACGGCTATGAACTTATAAAGACTGTTCCGGCAAATATTTCTTTAAATGAGTTAAATATTATTCCATTAAAAGAAGAGTATAAAGAAAATAAAAAAGCTTTTTTTGAGAGCAAAATTATCATAATCAAAGGTGAGACATTTCAGGAATCATCGTTTAATAATTGGCTTGAAGGCTTAAAAAAAATGGACTGGGTTCAGCGTTTTGAAATTATCAGTTTAAAAAAGGACAAGAAAAATAAATCAATATTTGAAATAAAAATAACCCTGAAAAATGTTTGAAAATTATTCATATAAACAAAAGTTTTTTGCATTGATAGTGCTCTTTTGTATACTGTCGATTACAGCATATAAAAGATCCTTTCATACTTTATTTGATGTTGTTATGGAATACAGAACATTATCAAAAAAAGCAAATGACATTAATAAAAAGGCCAAAAATACCGATGGCTTAACAAAAGACATCACTTATCTGGACAAGATTATCGGAAAAGAAGGAGTTACCAAAGAAATGGTACAGCAAGGAATCGTAAGTTTTGCTTCTGAAAATTCTCCTGAAGTTTCAATAAGCGACTTAAAACCTATACATGACTTTCCTGAAGATGACTATCATATTATTACAAACCAGCTGGATGTTACAGGAAACAGCAATCAGCTTTTGAATCTGGCTTATAATTTCGAAAAGAAATTTAATCTGTCAAGAATAGTAAGCATGAATTTTTACACTACAAAAAAGAACAACAAATCTGAAGTTTTACATTTAAAAATGATTTTCCAAAACTATGAAAACAATAAATAAACTTATACTAATTGCCTTAGCAATCCTTACCTATTCTTGCGAAGACATTCTTGAAGAAGACATCAGCGACGATACTGTTCAAATTATTTCTCCAATAAACAATGCTGTTATTGAGAGTAATGTAGCAAGTTTTAAATGGAACACTTTGAAGGGTGCCGATAAATACCGCATTCAGGTATACGAATCAGATCAGGTTTTAATATTAGATTCCTTAACTACAAAAACTAGCATTACATTGCCTTTGAGTTCGGGAAAATATGTTTGGAGAGTAAGAGGAGAAAATTATGCCTATGAATCTGTTTACTCATTTCCTTCGAATTTTTCGACCTCAATCCCAAATGATTTAACCAATCAGCAAGTTATTTTGTCAAGTCCTGATAATGAAAAATTTTTGAATTTTATTGCTGTTACCTTAAATTGGCAAGCATTAAAAAATGCAACAAGCTATAGTGTTAAAGTTGTAAATACAGCAACCAGCCAAGAAGTATATTCTAAAACTGATTTGACAACTACGACAGTAACCCTTGATTTGACTGGTTTAGCAGATGGGAATTATGAATGGAGACTAAAAGCCAAAAACACTGACAGTGAAACAAAGCAGTATTCAGCACGTAAATTTAATATTGATACAACACCTCCAAATCAGCCAAAAAACACTTCGCCAGCAGATAATTCAACGCAAACTGCCAATACGAGTGTTGCTTATACTTGGAGCATTGCAACAGATACTGGAAATGCAAAATCACCAATTTCTTATATTGTAGAATTTGCCAGCGATGCTGATTTCAATACAATTATACAGACTCAAAACAGTAATACTGCAACTTTACAACAATCTTTTTCAGCAACAGGTGTATATTATTGGAGGGTTAGAGCTGTTGATGAAGCAGGAAATATTGGTACAAACAGTGCAGGATTTAAGTTTACGGTTAATTAAATATGGCTAAAAAGAAAATAAATATAATTTTAATTATAGTCGTTCTTGGGCTTTGGGGAACTGTTGGGTATAGGGCAATCAATCGTCAATTTTCTAGCAGTGAAATGATTCTTGAAAAAGAGAATCAGCATGGCAATACAACTATAAATCAAATTAATAAAGACACTTTTAAACTAGAAAAAATAAACCGAGATCCGTTTTTAAATAAAGAATTTCAAACTGCTGTTGCAGTTCCTAGAAAAATCGCTTCTCACAGTTATTATAAGCCTGTAAAAAAAGCTGTTACACCAACTGCGCCAAAATCAGATCCAAACCTTCACTGGCCTGCCCTAACTTATTACGGATACATTGGTTCTAAAAATGAAGAATTAGTTTTGCTGAAGATAGATTCAAAAGTTTGTAAGCTTAAGGTCAACGATCCTCTAAACGGATTAATTGTTAAAAAGAGATATAAAGATTCTATTGAAGTTTCTTTTAATACACAAACTAAAATGATTCGTTTGAAGTAATAAAATTTAAACAAAATGCAAAAAAGCTTCAGAGAAATCTGGAGCTTTTTTTTATATTAGTTATGACATAAAAAAAGACCATTCAAAGAGAACGGTCTTTTTTTATATTTCTATGTTTTATAAGCAATTAAGCCATAAACAAAGCATATTTATTATAATTGTATAAAACTTGATCATACGGTACTAAAGGCAACGAGACTTTTTCAGAAGAAGCATTGAATTTTATTCCGTTATGTTTTCTGAATAAATAGATTTCTTTTAAGCAATTAGATAAACTTTGGTGAATTGAAGTTGTAAAAGTCGGCAGCTGCTTATCGCCTACCAGCAAATCTATTTGATAATTAGAACTGCTTTTAGAGAGGTTATTCCCTATGATTCTTAATGTAAACGTTGTCGCTTTTCCGTATTGTTCACCTTGATATTGTATTATCATAATTTTTATTATTAAAAAGGTTAATTATTCTTGCACTGCTTCAGCTATGTTGAATTCCATATTAAAGTTATGAAAAAAAAGTAAGTTGTTACAAAAACCGATATTAAATTATCAATATGGCACAAAGTTAGCATAAATTATATTTTTAGGAAATCTTTTTTTTGGCTGAATTATTCTCATTCTCATCTAAATATCAAAATATTAGAAGTAAAAAACCCGTAACGGATTACGTTACGGGTTTTAAACAATTAACTAAATATATTTAATCAACTTTTTTAACGATTGTAAAACTCATTCATAAGGACGATTAATTTTCTGTAACAATTGTGGTTTCTTTTTCTACATTAATTTCTAATAAAAACGGATTTCCATTTTCATCAAACATTGTCATATTTAAAGGGTCTAACAAAGCTAAATTTTTCGAAACTGTTCCTGTAAATTTATTATAAGAAAGATTCATTTCTGATAAATGATGTAATTTTTCAAGTTCATTCGGAATCATGCCTTCAAAATTATTATCAAATAAACTTAAGTTTTCTAAAGAACTGCAATTCTTAATTTCATTACTTAAATTACCTGATAACTTATTGTTGTTCAATAACAAGATTTTTAAAGTTGTAATCTTATAAATCGAACTTGGCAATTGCCCTTGGATTTCATTATCAAACAACGAAAGAACCTCCAACTGTTTCAGTTTGCCAATATTTACAGGCAATTCTCCTTTCAGTTTATTTTTATGCAAATCAATTTCGACTAAATTTACTAAGTCAGCAAGTTCGTCAGGCAAGTTTCCTTCTAAATTATTATCCGACAGATCGATCGCTATAACTTTATTATTTTCAGTCTTTACTCCGTACCATGTAGATACAGAAAGAGATAAATCCCACTTTTTCTTCCACTTTGCACCATTTGTCGCATAGTATAATTTTACAAGAGCATCTTTCTCTTTATCAGAAACAGTATCTGCGAAAGTTTGAAAAGTACAAACAATCGCTAAAAATAACGTGGCTAAGATTTTCATAACAGATTTGGGTTTTGTTATTCATTGGCAAAATTACGTATTTCAGTGCTATAATGCACCTTATGTCGATAAACTGTTGATAAATAAATAATTAACATACTTTATACTACTTTCATTAAAAAATTGAATTTGATAATTTTTGTTTAAATTTGACCAACTAATTCTAAAAACCTCATATTATGGAAATTAACTTTATTGCATTGCTGCTTGCAGGTATTGTCACATTGGTAGTGGGTTTCATTTGGTACAATCCCAAAGTCTTTGGAACGATCTGGATGAAAGAGAACAATCTGACTCAAGAACAACTTAGGACAGGAAATATGCTGAAAATCTTCGGGTTAACGTATATTTTTTCTTTAATGATTACAATGACTTTAATGTCATTAACAATTCATCAGTCTGGAGCAGTCGGAATGGTTGGCGGACCACCATTAATAGACAGTGCCAAACCATCATTTGCGGCATTTATGGCTGATTACGGACAAGCATATCGTACTTTTAAGCATGGAGCACTTCATGGTTTTATGTCAGGTTTATTTTTTGCTTTTCCAGTAATTGGAATTAACGGACTGTTCGAAAGAAAATCTTGGAAATATATATTGATTCATGCCGGATTCTGGATTGTAACCCTAACCTTAATGGGAGGCATCATCTGTGGATTTGCATAAATTATAAAAAATGAAACCCGTTTGAAAACTAAATTCAAGCGGGTTTTCTTAATAATAACTTAATCTAACGGAGTTATTATAAATATTACCTAATTTTGACGAAATTAGCTCACACCTTTGACTACAACTTATTCTTTCGAAATATACAATAGCGCATCATCATTGCCTTTAGAATGGAATTCGCTGACTCCAAAAAACATCTTTTTAACTAAAGAATACCTCGAAGTACTTGAAAATTCGTGTCCAGTAAACATGATCTGTCATTTTATTGGAATCTTTGAAGAAGAAAAACTTATCGGAATTGTCTTAACTCAATTTTTATTTGCAGAAAAATTAGAATCTTTTGGAGAACGAGATCAGTGCCTAAAAACTTCTGTCCGCAATTTTGCCTTTAAGAATTTTGCTTCACATGTTTTATTTGTAGGCAATAATATGCTTACGGGTCAAAATGCTTTTGCTTTTGATAAAAGTGTAAAAGAGCCAAAAGCAATTAAGACACTTCATAAAGCTATTAATCAGCTTAAAAAAGATTTGAAAGCTTCTGGAAAAAAAGTTCATATAACAAGTATAAAAGATTTTACAGCAAAAGAAATTGAACCCTTGCAAGCTGAGTTTAAAAACAATTATACATTCTCTACCCAGCCTAATATGATTTTTGAAATCAATGAAAACTGGAAAACAGAGCAAGATTATATTAATGCATTATCAAAAAAATATCGAGACCAATACAAACGCGCCCGCAAGAAATCTGAAGGAATCAAAAAACAAAAAATGTCATTGTCTGATATCAGGCAGTATGAAGATGTGATTTACGAACTCTATTTTCATGTTGCTAAAAATGCACCATTTAATACTTTTTTTCTAGCCAGAAATCATTTTAGTTTTTTTAAAGAAATCATGAAAGACGACTTTTTGCTTTATGGTTATTTTTTAGATGAAAAACTAATTGGCTTTAATACACTCATAAAAAATGGATCTGTAATGGACACTTATTTTCTTGGTTATGACGAAAGTATTCAACGCGATAAAATGCTTTATTTAAACATGTTATACGACATGATTGCGTACTCTATCAATCAAGGTTTCAGAGAAATTGTTTTCGCAAGAACTGCTTTAGAAATTAAAAGTTCTGTTGGTGCAAAACCTGTAAAAATGTACGGTTTAATTACGCATAGCAACGCTCTTATCAATCACAATATTTCTCGCTTTTTCAATTATCTGGAACCTAAAACAGAATGGCAGGAACGAAATCCTTTTAAATAATAACTTTCACAAGTTTAATTTTAAGGAATTGCAATTTTCATTTGCTTATGCAAAATATAAATATCTAAATTACTTTGTGCGCCGCAATATTCTCCGTCAATTTGAAAATTTACCGGATAATCTGTTTTAATGTTTGCTTTATCTGTCGAAATAATAACAACGTCGTCAGAATCAATTGGCATATTACCTGTAATAATTTTTCCGATCAACAATAAATCCAGGTTTTTTAAAATGATCAATTCAAACTTTCCGTCGTTCATTACACCATTTGGGTTGATAACTACGCCAGTTCCGTATTTTTGAGAATTGGCAATTACGATCATTCTTGCCGTATGTTCGACGGTTTCGTTATTAGCCGAAATTGTTGCGACAAAAGGTTCTTCAGATTGATTTAGTGTAGTAAAAGCTTGTAACGCATAACCCCAAAAACCACGCGTATCACTTTCTTCATAATTTTTTACCAAATTAGCATTTAAGCCAATATCACTTAAATGGATACTTTTTTTACCGTTGATGCAAATCATATCCATTTCGATACATTTGTTCGAAAAGGCAATTTTAAGATTTTCTTCAATTGTCGTAGGCAAATTAAGATCGACAGACAATCCGTTTGCTGAACCAGCCGGCAAAATTCCGATGATTACATCGAATTGTTCTACCGCTTCTGCAACCATTTTTATCGTTCCGTCCCCGCCAGCAACTATAATTCGCTCTGGTTGATGTTGATTATAAAGTGATTGTATTTCTTTTATATCACTTTTTCCTTTAGTCTCGTAAACTTCCAAATCAAAATGATTTGTAGTTGCAAACTCTTCGACAGCCTCGATTAAATCTGATTTATCAAGATCTCCGGAAATAGGGTTAACAACAAATATGATATTCTTTTTCAAAATTTTATTTTTAAAACCAATTAAAATAATTAATTTACATGTTATATAAATATACGTAATTAATGAAACCAATACTACAATTATATCGAGGTTATGCCAATGAAGAAGAATTAATTGTAATGGGGCATGTTTTTAAAAGAACATATGATTATGATTTTCAGAAGAAAAACCTAAAAAATGCACGTTCGATAATCAATCAATTTAGAATCAAAACAATCAAAAATTTTGATATATACCTTAAATTAGGCGATGTTGAAATTCACACAAAAACGCTAGACGACGGTTATTTTAAGTTTTGCATTCCGCTTGAAAAAGAAATGAGCTTTGGATGGATGGAGTATGAAGTAAGTTTAAAATACGACTCACAAATCATAACTTCAAAAGGAAGTTTTATCAGACCGCATAAAGGAAACTTAGGAATCATATCTGATATTGATGATACTTTCCTGATTTCTCATACTCGCAATGTCTTCAAAAAAATGTATATTTTACTTTTTAAAAATGTAAATGACAGGAAAATTTTTAAAGATGTCGTGCCTCATTATCAAGCTTTAAGTTCAGCTGGACGAAACAATAAAGAGGAAGAAAATGCTTTTTTTTATGTTTCTAGCAGCGAATGGAATTTGTACCGATTTATTGTAAAATTCACCAAAATACATAAACTGCCCAGAGCGGTTATTTTATTGAAAGATATTAAAAGAGGACTAACCGACTTTTTAATGAGCGGACGCGGTAATCACGATCATAAATTTGATAAAATAAAACATGTTTTGGAGTTTTACCCAAATCTTAAATATGTTTTACTAGGAGATGATTCGCAGCACGATCCGGTTTTGTACGAACGTATCTGCAAAATATTTCCGGTAACGGTAATCGCAGTTTATATCAGGCAAACAGGCAAATCACAAAAAACAGAAGTAAAAACAATCATGAAGAATTTAGAATCGCTTAACGTTTCTGTCTGCTATTTTAAAGACAGCAGTGAAGCGATTATGCATTCTAAATCTATTGGGATTATAAAGTAGTTTTAGGTTTCAGGTTTCAGGTTTCAAGTTTCAAGTTTCAAGTTTCAAGTTTCAGGTTTCAAGTTTCAAGTTTCAGGTTTCAATTGTAACGTAAAACTTGAAACCTGAAACAAAAACTAATTAAGCATTGAAATTATCAATTTCTTCCTGAACAATTTCCCAATCTAAAAGTAATTGATCAAGATCATTTTTCTTTTTGTTGTAAGCTGTAAAAAAAGATGCGTCTTCGATATGTTTGTCATAATTAGAAGCTAACAATTTATCATCGTGCTGAATGTCTTTTTCTAATTGTTTGATCTGGCTTTCGACTTTGCTTAGTTTGTTTTGCAATGCCTTTCCTTTTTTCTGATCTTCGTACGAAGCTTTATTGGTTTCTTTTGGCGCTGCCGCTTTTGCCACATCTTTTTTCTCTACTTCGCGCATGTTTTCAAGATTGCGCTGTTCTAAGAAATAGTTGATGTCGCCCAAATATTCTTTAATTTTTTGATCTTTAAATTCGTAAACGATATTAGACATTCCTTGAAGGAAATCTCTATCGTGCGAAACCAATAGCAAAGTTCCGCCAAATTTTTGAAGAGCGGCCTTTAAAACGTTCTTAGATTTAATATCTAAGTGGTTGGTAGGCTCATCCATCAATAAAACGTTTATTGGCTGTAACAATAGCTTACAAAGTGCTAAACGGTTACGCTCACCTCCTGAAAGTACTTTTACTTTCTTCTCTACATCATCTCCACGAAACAAAAATGAACCCAGCATATCACGAACTTTAGAACGGTTCGTATCCATCGCTGCGTCTTCCATGGTTTGCAGCAAGGTAATTTCGCCGTCAAGATATTCTGCCTGGTTTTGCGCAAAATATCCTAACTGTACATTATGTCCTAATTTGATATTTCCTTGGTATTCAAATTCATTTACAATAGCTTTAATAAAAGTTGATTTTCCTTGGCCGTTCTGGCCAACAAATGCAATTTTACTGCCGCGTTCTACCAATAAATCGATATCTTTTAGAATAACTTTATCTCCATATGCTTTTGTAACATGCTCAGCTTCTACCACCACTCTTCCTGGTTCTTTCGAAACTGGAAAAGAAATATTCATTACAGAATTGTCGTCTTCATCAACTTCAATTCGTTCTACTTTATCTAATTTTTTTATCAAGGATTGCGCCATTGAAGCTTTTGAAGCTTTTGCACGGAATTTCTCGATTAATTTTTCTGTTTCCTCAATTTTCTTCGCCTGATTTTTCTGAGTCGCCAATTGTTTTTCGCGAATTTCATGACGTAATTCTAAATATTGAGAATATGGCTTGTTAAAATCGTATGCTTTTCCTAAAGAAATTTCGATTGTACGATTCGTAACATTATCTAAAAACATCTTATCGTGCGATACAATCACTACAACTCCAGGATAATTTCTTAGAAAACTCTCCAGCCAAATGATACTCTCGATATCAAGGTGATTCGTTGGCTCATCCAGAAGCAATACATCATTAGATTGCAATAATAATTTAGCCAATTCAATACGCATTCTCCAACCTCCTGAAAATGTTTCAGTTTGGTTATTAAAAACTTCTCTCTTAAAACCAAGACCTAAAAGAATTTTTTCTGTATCACCCACATAATTGTAACCTCCTAAAAGTTCAAAACGGTGCGTGTAATCAGATAAGTCTTCGATAATCTGTCCGTATTCTTCACTTTCATAATCGGTTCTTGTAACCAATTGATGATTGATTTCTTCTAGCTTTTTTTCTACAACTTTAATTTCAGTAAAGGCTTCATAAGCTTCTTCTAATACAGTTCTTCCGCGTTCAAAATCAATATCCTGACGTAAAAATCCCATCCGGATATCTTTCTCCTGAGAAATAACTCCAGAATCAGGAGCAAAATCTCTTGCTAACATTTTAAGCATGGTAGATTTACCAGCTCCGTTTTTACCAACAAGACCTACACGGTCTCCGGCACCCAAACGAAAAGTAACTTCTTCAAATAAATAAGTTCCTCCAAAAGAAACAGAAAGATTGTGTATATTAAGCATAATTTGTGACTATTGTTACGAGCAGTAAAGGTTTAAAAAATGTACCTTTGTTTAAATTTTTTGCAAATGTTAAAAAAAGGATCCAAACTAAATAGTATTTTAACAGGAAGTTGTCCAAAATGTCAAAATGAGAGCATGTATTCGGACAAAAATCCGCTTCATTTGACTAAAGTTCTCAAAATGAATGAAAATTGCAGTCATTGCGGTTTAAAATATCAAATCGAACCTTCGTTTTTTTATGGCGCTATGTATGTGAGTTACGGACTAAATGTCGCGGTCGGAATCGCAGCATTTATTGTTTCGTTTGTCTTTTTTAAAACTACAATCGAAGAATCATTTCTATCAATTATAATTACTTTGATTGTTTTGTTTCCATTCGTTTTACGACTTTCCAGAAACATCTATATCAATATGTTTGTTTCTTATGATCCTAAGGCCGGTCGAAAATAAGAGTTTTTAAATATTTTTTATGAAATCGCTGAATATCAATTTCACGATCCAGCGGAATATCATTCTCAATACTTTCAAATAAGGCCTTTGCCATTGCTGAACCCAGCATAACGCCTCTTGTTCCTAAGCCGTTTAGTATATGAAGTGATTTTCGTTCATGGTGTGTGCCTATAAGAGGTCTTCTGTCTTTAACTGTAGGACGAACACCGCCAAAGTGTTTTACGATTTCAAAATCGCAGGTAATAATTTCTTTAATACGATCTAGAAGTTCTTGTTTTCCTTCTTCAGTTGGCGTATCTGTTTTATCCTGCCAATTGTAGGTTGCACCAACTTTAAATAAATCATTGCCTAATGGCAATATAAAAACGCTGGTATTTACAATAACATCAAGATTTAATTGTGGAGCTTTTATAATAAACAATTCTCCTTTTGTACCATCTAATGGCAAATAATTAAAAAACGGATTTCTATGAAGTCCAAATCCTTCTGCGAAAATAATGTGACGGGCTTGAATGTTTTTGTATTGAATTCCATAATCAAAAAACTCAATATAAAGGCTATCAAAAAAACCCTCTATTAATAAATTCTTTTCCTTTAAATACTGTTTATAAGTATCCAGCAATAAAGCTGTATCGACATAACCCGTATGCAAAACTTCACCATAATCATAAGGAGAATCAATACTATTGTATTTTTTAGTAATTAATTTGGTAGATAAAAAAGGTGCCAAATTCTTTTTGTCCGAAGCTGCAAACCAATTATTTTGCTCTTCAATAGAGAAAAATTTTCTTAGAATAGGAAGCTTAAAATTAAACTTTGTCTGAAGTTTAGCTTCAATATGATCGTAAAAATCATTCATCAAGACCAATTGTTCTTCCGCTTTCCAAACTTCACTAAAACGCTTTAAAATAACAGGATTATATAAACCTCCGGCAACTCTCGAAGAATTTTGAGAGTTATCATCAAGCACTAAAATAGTTTTATTGTTTTTAAGAGCAACTTCAGCAAAAGAAATTCCAGCTAATCCAGATCCGATAATGAGATAATCAATCATTTTTATAAATTAAGTAAAATAAAAAACTCTTACTGCAAAGGTAGTAAGAGTTTTTGGTATTCTATTATGAAGCTCTTTAGTAGGTCCACATATCTTGTTCAAAGTTTCGAATCTTCTCTTTCAATCTTTCAGCTTCTAGCAATTGATTTTGTGCATCATCTTTAATATAATCTTTGATTTCACGATCGCCGTACATATTTTCTTCTTTGTAGATAACTGCGTTAAAACGTCTAGAGTTTAAGATTTGATCAAATGAAATTGGGAGTGCAGAATTCTTATCGTTAAAAGCTTTCGCTTCGTTTAGTACTTCGCGGGCATTCGGAAAAAACACCCAAAATAATTCTATATAATCCTTTTCGTCGCTGTTCATCGTATAAACATCAGGAGTTACTGGGCAAATACCAAGAAGACGATATTTCAACTCACTTTGTCTTTTATCAAAATACCAATATCCCTTAATTTTATATTGAGAAACATCAGCTGCAGTAATATCTTGCTTCAAAATATACTCAGCAGGAATTGTTCTTGTTGGTCCTACTGTTTGATCAACATAATGCACAGATTTCTTTTTTCCAGTACCTGTTACTACTTTTTTCTTGACAACATGAGTTTTATAATCATCAGGATATTGATTAATCAATTCTCTGCCGGCATCTGTGGTATCAATACGAGATAAGGATCCTTCGATGTCTTTCATCGATTTTTTAGTATTGAAATAACTGTCTGCATAAACTTCTGTTATCTTTCCGTTTTTAATAGCTCTAGTCAAGACATCATAAAGTGATCGCCTATCTTTGCCAATATTAGCTGTATCAACAGGAAAATATAAAGGAAAATTGATCTTTTCATTCAAATCAATAATTTCCCAAGTTGTTTTTCCCATTAATACATCTCGATCGTCTACATAACCGTAAGCCAGTGGCTTGTCGTTATCAGAAATCTGCTGCGCGGCAGTCTTCTTTCCAATTTGATCAGCTGTTTTTGCATTAAGCAAATTTGATTGCGCGTTAGACGCAAAACTGATAGCTATCAAAAAAATACCTGTTAAAAAAATTCTCACTTTCATCCTCGTAAATATTATAAAATACAAACGTAAAATAATTACATTTATTGTATTTTTTTTCTTACAAATAAATACAACGAAAAGTATTCAAAATTTAACTGATATTTAGGCTTTCTAAATAGGACTCCAAAAAAAAACTCCCGCTACATTTGTAGCGAGAGTTTTTGTTATAATGTATATAGTACTTAGTAGTTCCACATATCTTGCTCGAAGTTACGAATCTTCTCTTTTACTCTTTCAGATTCTAACAATTGATTTTGTGCATTATCTTTCATGTATTCTTTGATCTCACGATCTCCATACAAGTTTTCTTCTTTATAGATTACTGCATTAAATCTTCTTGAATTTAAGATCTGATCAAATGAGATTGGCAATGCTGAATTATTATCGTTAAAAGCTTTTGCTTCGTGAAGCGGCCCTCTTGCATTCGGGAAGAAAACCCAGAATAATTCGATATAATCCTTCTCATCACTATTCATTGTGTAAACGTCTGGCGTCACAGGGCAGATACCAAGCAAACGATACTTCAATTCACTTTGACGTTTGTCAAAATACCAGTATCCTTTAATTTTATATTGAGTAACATCTTGTGCAGTTAAATCTTGCTTTAAGATATACTCAGAAGGCACTGTTCTTGTTGCACCAACAGTTTCATCAACATAAGTAACAACTTTCTTTTTTCCAGTACCAGTAACCACTTTTTTCTTCACAACGTGAGTTTTGTAGTCATCTGGATATTGGTTGATAAGCTCTCTACCAGCATCAGTTGTATCAATACGAGATAATGATCCTTCGATGTCTTTCATAGATTTTTTAGTATTGAAATAACTGTCAGTATATATTTCAGTTACTTTACCACTTTTGATGGCTTTCGTCAATACGTCATAAAGTGAACGTCTGTCAGAACCAATATTAGCTGTATCAACTGGAAAATAAAGAGGGAAGTTGATTTTTTCATTCAAATCAATAATCTCCCAAGTTGTTTTTCCCATCAAGACATCTCTATCATCTACGTACCCGTAAGCCAATGGCTTATCATTGTCTGAGATAAGTTGTGCAGGAGTCTTAAGTCCTATCTGTGCCGGTGTTTTTGCATTAAGCAGATTCGATTGCGCATTAGAAGCAAAACCTCCAGCGATAGAAACAATAGCTATTAAAAAATTTCTTACTTTCATCATGATATCATTATAAGATATTGAACGTAGTTTTTAACTACTTAAATTATTGTATTTCGTAAATTACCGGAGCAGTTCTTGGCAATAAATAACTACCAGCTCCAACAAGTTTTGTTTTAATTTCAGAAATAGTAACTTGATCTCCTCTACCTGCTTTAGCAAGAACTGATTTACATTGTGCACTTAATTTATTACCAGTAACAACAACTGTAGGCTGTCCAGCAATTTTTAAATTAAATCCAACAACATCTAAACCAACTTCGAAATCAAAATCAAGTAATTTAGCACCAATAGTAGCAATCTCTAAGTTAGATTTAGGTCCCTTAACAACACCCATTTCTCCTCTAATTGTACCTGTTGGACCAGGAATACCTTTAATTCTGAACGTTTTCTTATCTGTAACTTTATCTCCGTTTGGCAATGTACCAGTAACAGAAATTGTAGCTTCAGTACCTGAACCTGGGCTCATGTTATATTTCCCTGGTTTACCAGCAGAAACTAATCCTGGAGCACTTGCAGCAATTTTGTTTGCATCAACACCAGCAAATGACACAGAGATTGGGTTAACAACACCTCTATAAACAACATTCATTTTATCAGCAGAAATAGTAGCTGAATTTGGTTTTGGAACAACAACATAAGTACCTTTAAATTTCAAAGGAATATTTTTTCCATCCTCTAAGAATGTAAATTGTCCATTGATATCTTGTTCTCCTACACCACCAGCAGTTAAAGAGATAACAGCTTGTCCGTTAACAATTTGTCCTGGACCTTGGAAAGAAGTTGGTTTAGTATTTTCGTCATAACGACCTAAAACTACCTTACCTGTAACTTTTTCTCCTTGGAAATAAGCGTTTTTATCTAAAACAACGATTGCTTGGTAATTGCTGTAAGAAGCAGCCGCAACTGCAGCCTTTCCTAAAGCAGCACTATAAACATCAGACTCTGCTTTTTGAACGTCATTTTGCCAAGCTGAAAGTTTAGCTAATGAAGCAACTGCAGGGAAACCTTTAAAGTGGTAAGCTAAATACTTATCTTTTAAACCTTCTTTGTTTTTAACATCAGAAACATCAAATTTCTTTTCAATTTCTGCAAGGATAGCAGCGTATTTTTTATCTGCTAAAGCAGCTTTCATATCTGCCTTGTACTTTTCGATCTTAGTAATAATCTCTTTTCCTTTAGCAGTATATCCTTCACCAGTAAACCAGTTGTCGATATTATCACCTTTGTCCATAGACTCATAAGGTAATTTTCCTGTTTCTTTATCAGTTTCAAATCCTTTTAAAACATCACCTTTCAAAGATCCGATGTATGCATAAAATTCTTTTGAAGTTGTCTCAACTTTATGAGCTGTAACTGCAGCAATTGCGAATTCTCCTTTTGCTTCAGCAGCTTTTTGATCTAAAGACGTCAACAAACCAGCATTTGACTGTTCTGAAGATGTATTAGCGCTTTCAAATTTTTCATTCATTAATCCAAAAGCAGATAAAACTTCTTTGGACATGTTCATTGCTAACATTGCGATGAAAACCAGATACATCAGGTTAATCATCTTCTGTCTAGGGGTTAATTTTCCTCCTGCCATTTTTTTCTAATTAGTTCTTATTAATAATTTTAATATATAGTCAAAAACTAATTATCCTTTGTTACTCATTGCAGAAAGCATACCACCGTAAACACTGTTTAAAGAAGCAATGTTTGCAGTCATTGATTGCATTTGTTCTTTCAATTTAGAAGCATTTTCAGCGATTTCACTGTTTGCTTGTGCATTTCTTGAAGCACTTTCTAATTGAACTTTGTATAAACTGTTTAATGATTCCATTTGTGCAGCTGCCATAGACATTTCTTCAGCATATTTCTTTTGTCCTGCGATAGAATCTACTGTTGGAGAAATTGCTTTTGCAGCTCCTTCGAAATTTTTGATAGAATTTCCTAAGCTTGACATTAATTCACCGTCAATTTTAGCTTCTTTTAACATAATGTCTAATTTTTGAGACAACAATCCTTGGGCATCAGATGGAGTTTCAGCTTTATCTTCTTTTTTTCTAGCTTGACCGTTAGCTAGTTCTGGGTAAACAAGAGTCCAATCTAACTCATCATCTACTGGTTCGAAAGCAGAAAGTGCAAAGATTAACGCTTCAGTTAATAAACCTACTGAAAGCATAACTGTTCCTGTTAATGGTCCCAATTCAAAGTGAGTAATTTTGAATAATGCTCCAACGATTACTACTGCCGCTCCCATACCATAAGCGAAATTCATTGCTTTTTTACTTAATAATGCCATAATACTTTTTTTTTAGGTTTTAAAATAGATTTGTTGGTTATTGATATTTAATTAATTTACTTTTTTGTTTTGCCTCCAGTTACTTGAGTTCCCATGTAATCTTGTACAGTTCTGAAACCAATATAACTTCTAGCTGAATCAGCATATTCGTGGTCACGAGTACTTACCTGTAGGAAGTAAGCAACATCTTTCCAAGATCCTCCACGAACCACTTTTCTTTGGTTGTTTCCATCAATTACGTTAGGGTTCATTGTAGAAACATATTCGTATGCATTTGGATTGTAAGCTGAATCTGTCCACTCTGAAACGTTTCCTGCCATATTATACAATCCGTATCCGTTTACTTCGTAAGATTTAGCTTCAACAGTATATAAAGCTTCATCAGCAGCATAATCTCCTCTGCTTGGTTTGAAATTTGCTAAGAAACAACCTCTATCACTTTTAGTGTAAGGACCACCCCAAGGATAAGTAGCAGATTCCAGACCTCCTCTAGCAGCGTACTCCCATTCTGCCTCTGTTGGCAATCTGAAAGCATTTACTAAATCACGTCCTTTTTTCTTAGACTTAATGTAACTGTTTTTATTTAAAGTTCTCCAAGCACAAAATGCTTTAGCTTGTTTCCAAGTTACACCAACAACAGGATAATCTCCATAAGCTTTGTGCCAGAAATAATCATTGTGCATTGGCTCATTATATGAGTAAGCGAAATCTTTAATCCAAACTGTTGTATCTGGGTAAACACTAACTTGTTCAGTTTTAACGAAATCTTTTCTTTTTCCAACTTTAGCTTTTGCAGCAGCCTGAATATCCATCCACGAATAACGGAATTTCAATTTATTTACATCAATTGTTCTCAAACCATTATATGATTCTTCAATTGGCAAATACATAGAATCCATTACCTCAGTATAATACTCATCTGGGTAAGCTTTTGTATCTTTAATTAACTTAACTTTTTTATTTAACTTTCTACCAGCATAAGGATCGTCTTTTGTTCCTACACTATAGTAGTTATCGTACATGTACTTATCATAAGCCGTCATTTTATCTGGCTCAGAATCGTTAAAAGCATAATCAGAGATACTTCCTCCTTTTTTACCTTTAGCGTCACCTGTAGATTTCTGTCCAGTTTCATCAGCTAAAATGGCCAAACGAACTCTCATTGTAGAGTCTTTTACCCACTCCACAAACTGACGATACTCACTATTAGTGATCTCAGTTTCATCCATATAAAATGAACGAACCGTTACTGTCTTAGTTGGAGCATCTTCCACATTAGCTAAATCAGCATCTGATTTACCCATAATAAAAGATCCACCTGGAACCAAAGTCATTCCGTATGGTTTTTCAGGATGCCATTTCCCTCCTGTAACACCAACTAACTCACCTTTGTCACCTGATTTACCACAGCCAATTACCAGTGTTAACATTGCTGCAAATGCAATAAACTTCTTCATATAAATTTGGGATTATCTATTCATTATTATAAGTCCGTAAACGTATTTATTATTTATCTAAAAAACAATACTAGTTGCGAATTTTATTTGACCGTTCAAAAATAATGTTAAATAAAATAAAAAAAAAATATTTTATCGATAAACTAACCTAAAAAATCGACGTAAAACGTTAAATTTTATATTTTATATTTATTTTCTTACTAATTTTTCTTAACAAAATTTTTAAAATTTTAAAAAACTAAGAATTCCTTTCGTAATTTTTCTTATAGTGCATTTTTTCGTTGTGCTTTCCACCATCTTTCTGGCAATTCTTGGTTACAAGCGCACAAATATTCGTCATATGAACACGGTAATAACGTATTTCTTTTCAATTTATTATGACCATTAGATTCGAACGGAATTTCGATCCACCAGCGATCAGTTTTGTCGCTTTTGTAAAATATAAGTTCCTCATCTTCTAGAGGTACAATATATTTTAAATAATTTGTTCGGCTTCCAAAAGGATACTCTTTTGAACGATAATGATATCCCTCAATAAAGTACCAAACTATCTGTGCAATAATAGCAGCTTCTGCCATTGTACTATTGTGATTAAATACTCCAAAAGAAGAAACTTTATCACTAATTCCTGCATATCTTGCCAATGAACAAATCTCTTTTCCGTTAAAACCATTTGGCTCAAAAGAAATCGTATTTCCTGAATCTGAAGACTTTACCGAATTTAAATCAATACTAACCAAGTCAGCATCTCTAAAAACAGGTTCTGCCAGCGCTATTTTGTTTGAAACCTCACCTAAACGATACGCATCAAAAAACAATTTTTCAATTAAATCTATTTCTTCCTGCGAATTGTAATAGGTTTGATAACCTATATTACAATAGTTAAACAGGTTATTAGGCTCATCTATAATGATTTTCGTTAAATAAGAATTAGCGGAAACCGTTTCATTCTCCTTACCAAAATCGAATCGATTATCAACCGAAACCATATTTACCATCTGCTCTAAATCGTCATAAGCACGGTATAATGCGTAAGTCAAATCCTGAGAACCCCCTAGGACTATAGGAATTACTTTGTTCTTAATCAAAGAAGATGCAACCTTCTTAAGTGCAAAATAAGTATCGTCTACAGAATCTCCCGCCAATATATCTCCTAAATCTGCAATTGAAGCGTCCCAATTACCTGGAAACATGCCATAAAGCTTTTTACGAACTGCAGTTAGGTTAACTTCATTTACCATATTTATGTTTCGTCGATCTTCTAAAACACCAATAATAGCAATATTTACTTTGCTTATATCCGGAAATTGATCTTGGGTATGCAAAACTACTTTACTGCCCAATTCTTGTGAAGACAACGAACTAATGAATTTTACAATTCCGTCGTTAACTGGTTCTAGAAAATCAAATTCCATTTTTTATTTCTTTTTAGCAGCTGGTTTTTTAACTGCAGCTTTCTTAGTTGTTGTTGCTTTTTTTGCTGGTGTTTTTTTAGCCGGCGTCTTTTTTGCAATCATTTCCTGAACTTCAGCTAATGTCAATTTTGTTGCATCAACATCTTTGCTTAATTCAATTTTGATTTTTCCTTTTGTAATAACAGAACGGCCCCAACGTGCTTTTTCAACCAAAATTCCTTCTTCTTCCCAATTATGAAGAACTTTATCTATATTTTTTTGTAATTTATCCTCAATTAATTCTTCAACATCAGACTGTGATAAATCATCAAAATTGTATTTTTTGCTAACGTTCACAAAAAGACCATTCCATTTAATGAAAGGACCAAAACGTCCAACACCTTTTTGAACAGATTCTCCTTTATAAACAGCAATTGGCGCATCAGCAAGTGCTTTTTCGTCAATTAATTCCTGAGCTCTTTCTTTAGAAACTCCTAAAGGATCTTCTCCTCGAGGCAATGAAATAAAAACACTTCCGTGACGAACATAAGGACCGTAACGACCATTGCTTACTTCTACTTCTTCTCCTTTATAATCACCTAAGCTTTTTGGAAGCAAAAACAGATTCAATGCATCCTCCAGAGTAATATTTCCGATATTCTGATCAGACATTAAGCTGGCAAATTTTTTATCTTCATCATCTGCTTCTCCAATTTGAGCCATTGGTCCAAATTTTCCTAAACGAACAGAAACTTGTCGCCCGTCAGCATCTTTTCCTAGAATTCTTTCACCGCTCTCACGTTCTGCATTAGCTTCAACCTCTTTTACATTTGGATGAAATTTATTGTAAAACTCCTGCATCATAACTGCCCAGTCAATATTTCCTTCGGCAATTTCATCAAAATCCTGTTCTACTTTCGCAGTAAAATTATAATCTAATATATTACCGAAGTTTTTAACTAGGAAATCTGTAACGATAGTTCCGATATCTGTTGGAACTAATTTCCCTTTATCTGAACCTGTATTTTCCTTAAGCAGTTTCTCCCCTACTTTGCTGTCTTGCAATGTAAGCTGCGTATAATTACGTTCCTGACCTTCTAAAGTTCCTTTTTCAACATAATTTCTGTTGATGATAGTCGAAATAGTTGGCGCATACGTAGATGGACGGCCAATTCCTAATTCTTCCAATTTCTTTACTAAAGAAGCCTCTGTATAACGAGCCGGCGGTCTAGAATATCTTTCCGTTGCCGTGATATAATTATTAGCTAATTTTTCATTCACTTTTAATGCTGGCAACATTCCTTCTTGTTCTTCTTCATCATCATCGTGACCTTCTAAATATACTTTTAAGAAACCCTCAAAAAGCAAAACCTCTCCAGAAGCTGTAAAAATTTCGCTATGATTGTTCGCTTCAATTTTTACATTCGTTCTTTCTAATTGTGCATCACTCATTTGAGATGCCAAAGTTCTTTTCCAGATCAAATCGTATAAACGAGCCTGATCACGGTCAATATTTACTGAATGACGTGACATATCAGTAGGACGAATTGCCTCGTGTGCCTCCTGTGCTCCTTTGCTTTTGTTAGCAAAAGTTCTTGGCTTCGAAAATTCTTTCCCGTATGATTTTATAATTTCAGCTTCTGCAGCATCCATAGCATCTTTAGAAAGATTCACACTATCCGTTCTCATATAGGTAATAAGTCCGGCTTCATATAAACGCTGTGCTAACTGCATTGTGATTCCAACTGGCAAATATAATTTTCTCGCTGCTTCCTGTTGCAGCGTAGAAGTTGTAAAAGGTGCTGTTGGTGATTTTTTGGTAGGTTTAGTCTCTAAATCGGCTACCTTATATTGTGATCCGATATTTTTCTTTAAGAAATCTTCGGCTTCTTTTTTAGTATTGAAGTTTTTTGGCAATTTTGCTTTGAAAACTTTCCCTGCTTCATTTACAAATTCTGCTACGATTGAATAACTTGCAACTGCGCTAAAGTTCTGAATTTCACGTTCTCTTTCAACAATTAAACGAACAGAAACAGATTGTACACGGCCTGCAGACAAACCACCTTTAATTTTTCTCCATAAAACCGGAGATAATTCGTAACCTACTAAACGATCTAAAACACGACGTGCTTGTTGTGCGTTTACCAGATTATAATCAATTTCTCTTGGATTGTCGATTGCTTTAAGAATCGCAGATTTGGTAATTTCGTGAAAAACTATTCTTTTGGTTTTTTTAATATCTAGTTTTAGTTCTTCCGCCAAGTGCCAGGAAATAGCTTCTCCCTCGCGGTCCTCATCGCTTGCTAACCAAACCATTTCGGCATTCTTAGATAGTGTTTTTAGTTTGCTTACTAAGGCTTTTTTGTCTGGAGAAACTTCATATTTAGGTTTAAAACCATTCTCTACATCTACTCCTATTTCCTTTGATGGTAAGTCGGCTATGTGACCATAACTTGACTCCACCTGAAAATCGCTTCCTAGAAATTTCTCTATCGTTTTCGCCTTTGCAGGTGATTCCACTATTACTAAATTCTTTGCCATTGCTCTATTTTTCTGCAACAAAAGTATCTATTTTTTTTAAATATCAACCTTGCTATCTCATTTTTGAAGTATTTTAGTATTATGTTTCCAAAAATTGCAGATTTATCTATTATCTGATGTATTATATATATAGGTATAATTTTTAATGGTTTAATAGCACATTTACCTTATTAATATCTTAAAATAAACCTAAAATTATACTTACAGTATTTATCCATAAATACTTCAATTACAAAAAAAACCTATAATAATGATTAAGGGCAAAATAATTTCATACATAATTGATCATCAATTACGAGAAAAAACTTTTATTGGTTTTTATATAACCTACTTTATTATAAAATATTAAAATCATTTTTGAGTGTTGTTATTTTTAAAAGTTAAATCTTAATATTCTGATTTATCAAATTTATAGTCCTATCCTATCAACATTTATGAAAACATTGTTAATTCTTTCTCTGCCATCTTGTCAGATTGACCGCATTTGCGTTATCTTTGCACTTTGAAATTTTACAATGGAAAAGATTATTGAAGAAAGTAAACAAGGAGAAAGTCTTGTTTTAGAAAATAAACCTGAGAATACTAAAAAACTCTTTATAGAAAGTTACGGCTGTGCGATGAATTTTTCGGACAGTGAAGTCGTAGCTTCCATTTTGTCTGACGGAGGATACAATACAACTTCGATTTTAGAAGAAGCTGATTTGGTTTTGGTAAATACCTGTTCTATTCGAGATAAAGCCGAGCAAACTATTCGTAAACGTTTAGAAAAATATAATGCAGTAAAACGTATTAATCCTAAAATGAAAGTAGGCGTTTTGGGCTGTATGGCCGAGCGTTTAAAAAGTCAATTCTTAGAAGAAGAAAAAATAGTCGATCTTGTTGTTGGTCCTGATGCCTATAAAGATCTTCCAAATTTATTAGCAGAGGTTGAAGAAGGCCGAGACGCTATTAATGTAATTTTATCAAAAGAAGAAACTTACGGAGATATTTCGCCAGTTCGTTTAATGAGTAACGGAATTACAGCTCTTGTTTCGATCACTCGCGGATGCGATAATATGTGTACTTTCTGCGTTGTACCTTTTACGCGCGGACGCGAGCGCAGCCGTGAACCTCAAAGTATTATGGCTGAAATTCAGGATTTGTGGAATAAAGGTTTTAAGGAAATTACACTTTTAGGACAAAACGTTGATAGTTACCTTTGGTACGGGGGCGGTTTGAAAAAAGATTTTGTAAATGCCTCCGAAATGCAAAAAGCAACTGCAGTCGATTTTGATCAATTGCTTGAAATGGTTGCTGTTGGTTTTCCTAAAATGCGTATTCGATTTTCGACTTCTAATCCGCAGGATATGCACGAAAGCATTTTGCATGTTATTGCGAAATATCCAAATATCTGCAAGCATATTCACTTGCCTGTTCAATCTGGAAGCAATAGAATTTTAAAAGAAATGAATCGTCTGCACACTCGTGAAGAATATATGGCTTTAATTGACAAGATCAGAGCTATTGTTCCGAATGCTTCGATTTCTCAAGATATGATTGCAGGTTTCCCAACAGAAACCGAACAAGATCATCAAGACACCATGAGTTTAATGGAATATGTAAAATATAATTTCGGTTATATGTATTCGTATTCTGAACGCCCAGGAACTTTGGCAGGAAGAAAAATGAAAGATGATGTTGAAGAAGAAACAAAAGCCAGAAGATTACAGGAAATTGTCGATTTACAGCAAAAACATGCCTGGTTTAGAAGTGAGGAATTTGTTGGTCAGGTTGTGGAAGTTTTGGTAGAAAAAGTTTCTAAAAAATCAACCGAAGAATTTTCAGGAAGAAATTCTCAAAGCATTACAGTTGTTTTCCCTAAGGAGAATTATAAAATTGGAGATTTTGTAAACGTAAAAATCACAAGCTGCACAAGCGGAACTCTTAAAGGTGAAGCGGTTGGATTAAGTGAAATGAATTAAAAAGTTAGTTTCAGGTTTCAAGTTTCAGGTTCTTTGCGTAACTTGAAGCTTGAAACCTAAAACAAAATATAAGCACAAGGTTAAAAGTTAAATTTCAGTTTCAATGAGAAACTTGAAACCTGAAACAAATAAAAACTTGAAACAAAATACATGGAAACAGTTCAAGCAATAAAACAACGATTTGAGATTATTGGTAATGATCCGAAATTAAATCGCGCCATTGAAAAAGCCATTCAGGTTGCTCCTACTGATATTTCAGTAATGGTGACCGGGGAAAGTGGTGTTGGTAAAGAAAATATTCCAAGAATAATTCATTCACTTTCACATAGAAAGCACGGAAAATACATTGCAGTAAACTGTGGAGCCATTCCAGAAGGAACTATAGATAGTGAACTTTTCGGACACGAAAAAGGAGCTTTTACAGGTGCAACAAGTACACGTGAAGGTTATTTTGAAGTAGCCGATGGTGGAACTATATTTCTGGATGAAGTAGGTGAACTACCATTAACAACGCAGGTAAGACTGCTTCGTGTTTTGGAAAACGGTGAATTCATAAAAGTGGGTTCTTCTCAGGTTCAAAAAACCAATGTTAGAATTGTAGCTGCTACAAACGTAAACTTATTTAATGCTATTGAAAAAGGGAAATTCCGTGAGGATTTATACTATCGTTTAAGCACTGTCGAAATTACTTTGCCGCCTTTGCGCGAAAGAAATGAAGACATTCATTTATTGTTCAGAAAATTTGTGGCTGACTTTGCTCATAAATACAAAATGCCTCCATTAAAGTTGGACGACGATGCAGTACAGCTTTTGCAAAAATTTAGATGGAACGGAAACATTCGTCAGCTTCGAAATGTAGCAGAACAAATTTCAGTTTTAGAAACCAATCGCGACATTACATTAGCAACTTTAAGATCTTACTTGCCTGTTGAAGGAAGCAATTTGCCATCTGTAATCAGTGATAAGAAAAAAGACGATTTTAGTACTGAAAGAGATATTTTATACAAAGTGCTTTTTGATATGAAAAGCGATTTGAATGATTTAAAGAAACTTACTTTAGAATTAATGAAAAACGGCACTTCTAAAGTCCAAGATATCAATCCGAATTTAATTCAAAAAATATACGGCTCCCAAGAAAATGACAGTGAAATTGATTTTGAAGAAGAACCAAGAACTGCTGTTATGACACCAGCCACCAGAGAAGAAAATTATCAGATACAGGACGACAATTATCTTTTTGCTGAAACGATTGAAGAAGAAGAGATTTTACGTTTAGAACAAAAGGAAATCGAAATGATCAAAAAATCATTAGAAAAAAACAAAGGAAAACGGAAAGCTGCTGCAGATGAGTTAGGAATTTCTGAGCGAACTTTGTACAGAAAAATAAAACAATTTGATTTGTAGTTTTGCTATAAAGACGCTTAGCTGCAAAATGTTTTAAACGAAAATGAATATCTTTGACCAAGAGCCAGCGAACTGGCGAAGCAATTCTTAAAATAAAAATGAAACACTTAAAATATATTTTAATTCTGTTAATCGCTACAACTTTCAGTGGTTGTTCCGTTTACAATTTTACAGGAACAGGGCAAATTACTGGAAAAACTTTTCAGGTTAACTTTTTTCAGAATAATGCTGATTTGATTGAACCAGGAATAGACAGGCAATTCACATTAGCTCTGCAGGATTTAATCCAGAATCAAACCAATCTAAACTTAGTGAGCGAAGCTGGTGATTTGGTTTACGAAGGAGAAATCGTAGATTATAGAATTAGTCCGATGACAGCAACTGCTAATCAACAGGCTGCACAAAACCGTTTGACAATTCGAGTACATGTGACATTTACTAATAAAAAGAAAGAAGCAGACGATTTCGACAAAACATTTGAATTTTACAATGATTTTGAAGGAACTGATCTTCCAACGGGAGCCGTTTTGAATACCGCTATTCAAACTATCTTTGAAAGAATTACACAGGATATTTTTAATGAATCATTGGCAAAATGGTAATTTGGGTTAAATTTTCAATCGTTTAATCAATAGGTAACACTTAAACAAATTTCCGATTATACGAATAACAAAACCGCGATTAAACAATAAATAATGAATGTAACCGATTATACATACCTAATAAATAAACCTGATGCAATTACAGAAAAGCAGGCAGAAGCGTTAGGAAGTGTTCTGAATGAATTTCCATATTTTCAAAGTGCACGCGCATTGCGATTAAAAGGACTTTACAATCAAAATAGCTTTAAGTATAATTATGCTTTAAAAGTTGCGGCGGCATATACAACAGATCGTTCAATTTTATTTGATTTTATTACTTCTGAAACTTTTACCACTATTCAAGGCGAATATTATGATCGCAAACTGAGGGATCTTTTAGAAATAAAAGTTTTTGACAGCCAAATTATATCGCCTGAAGAAATCAAAAAAGTGACTGAAGTTCGAATTGATCCGATTGAGCAATCCATTTTAGATTCTATTAAGGAAGCCACAACAGTAACTTTTGAGGCACCCACAAAAATTGAAGAAAAACCAATTGATCCAGCGATTGAGCAGTCAATCCTGACTTCCATTAAGGAAGCTACTCCTATTATAGTAGAGAGTTCGATTATAGAGGAAAAGCCAATTGAAGAAGAAACTCCAATTGGTGAGACAGCTCCAGTTATTGAAGCTCCTATTATTAAAGAACCAACTCCAACTTTCTTTGAAGAAATTGTTGATGAAGACAGTCCGTACATAAGAGTTGATCCAATTAAAGAATCGATTTTTACCTCTATAAAAGAAGCTTCAACAGTGGTTTTTGAAGAAGCAAAAACAGCTGAAGAAACAAATCCAATTGAAGAGGCAAAAGATATTGAAGAACCAAAACCAACTGAAGTTCAAGAAACAATAAAAAAAGCAGAAGAAAATTTAGAAATAGGAAAGCCTCTAGATTTTTCTGCTAATGAAAAACATTCTTTTCAGGAATGGCTTCAATTATCAAGAACTGAACCTATTGACCGCAGTAAAGAAGCTCCAAAAGAAATAGAATCAGAAAAAATAGTTCAAAAAGTAACCGAAACAAAAGTTGAGGCAAAAGTTGAAACTAAAATAGTGGATGAAGAGAAAAAGAAGAAAGCCGAGATAATCGATAAATTTATTGAAACAAACCCAAAAATCTCTCCAATAAAACAAACTGCAATAACGCCTGCAGTACAATTCGATATCAATAAAGAAGATAATTCTTACTTAATGACAGAGACTTTGGCCAGAGTATATCTGGAACAAAAAAAATATACAAAAGCGATACAAGCATATGAAATATTAATTTTGAAATATCCAGAAAAAATTAGTTTCTTTGCAGACCGTATTTCGGATATAAAGATTTTACAACAAAATAACAATAACAATTAAGCAATGAGCACATTTTCAATTTTTTTAGTTTTAATCACAATAGTTTGTTTTCTATTGATCGTAGTAATCATGGTTCAAAACCCTAAAGGAGGCGGATTATCGTCTACTATCAGCGGAACTCAAATGTTAGGCGGAGTGCAAAAAACAACTGACTTTTTAGATAAAAGTACTTGGACATTAGCTACTATTTTGATTGCTTTAATTTTGCTTTCAAGCTTAAGCTTTTCAGGATCATTAAGCGATACTGATTCTAAAATTATTGAAAAAACTGAAGCTCCTGCGAACAACGCACCAGTTGCTCCAGTTCAACAAACTCCTGCTCCGGCAACTCCTGCAGCAAAATAATAATTTTGATATAAATATAAAATGCCAGCCTGTCAAAGCTGGCATTTTTTTTAAGAAATAATGTCAGTTTTACAAGCATGGCACAATTTCTGAAATCCAATAGAACATAAAAAACGTATAACTTATAACATTATAAAATCATGGCTTTAAACATTAAACCGCTTTCAGATCGCGTACTTATTGAGCCTGTTGCAGCTGAAACCAAAACTGCCTCAGGGATTTTTATTCCAGATACTGCCAAAGAAAAACCACAAAAAGGAACTGTAGTAGCAGTAGGAAACGGATCTAAAGATCATACTATGACCGTAAAAGTTGGCGATACTGTTCTTTATGGTAAATATGCCGGTACAGAATTAAAACTGGAAGGAACTGATTATTTGATCATGCGTGAAGATGATATTTTAGCGATAATCTAAAAATATGTATTAAGATTTTAGTACTAAGAACTAAGACTAAAATAACTTGAAACAAATTAAACTTTAAACAAAAATTAAAAAAATGGCAAAAGATATAAAATTTGATATTGAAGCACGTGACGGATTAAAACGTGGTGTTGATGCATTAGCAAATGCTGTAAAAGTAACTCTTGGACCAAAAGGTCGTAACGTAATTATCGGAAAATCATTTGGTGGACCAACGGTTACTAAAGATGGTGTTTCTGTTGCAAAAGAAATCGAATTAAAAGACCCATTAGAAAACATGGGCGCGCAAATGGTTAAAGAAGTTGCTTCTAAAACTAATGACTTAGCAGGAGACGGAACTACAACTGCTACAGTTTTAGCTCAGGCAATCGTAAAAGAAGGTTTAAAAAACGTTGCTGCAGGAGCAAATCCAATGGATTTGAAACGTGGTATCGATAAAGCGGTTGAAGCTATCGTTGCTGATCTTGCAAAACAAGCTAAAGTAGTTGGAAGTGATTCTGATAAAATCAAACAAATTGCTTCTATCTCTGCAAATAATGACGAAGTAATTGGTGAATTAATCGCTACTGCTTTTGCTAAAGTTGGAAAAGAAGGTGTTATTACTGTTGAAGAAGCTAAAGGAACTGACACTTTCGTGGATGTTGTTGAAGGTATGCAGTTTGACAGAGGATATCTTTCTCCTTACTTCGTAACAAACCCAGAGAAAATGGAAGTTGAATTAGACTCTCCATACATCTTATTATACGATAAAAAAGTATCTTCTTTAAAAGAATTACTACCTGTTTTAGAGCCAGTTGCTCAATCAGGAAAACCATTATTAATTATTGCTGAAGATGTTGACGGAGAAGCTTTATCTACATTAGTAGTAAACAAACTTCGTGGAGCTCTTAAAATCGCTGCTGTAAAAGCACCAGGTTTTGGAGACAGAAGAAAAGCAATGTTAGAAGATATCGCAATCTTAACTGGTGGAACTGTAATTTCTGAAGAAAGAGGATATACTCTTGAAAATACAACTATCGAAATGTTAGGAACTGCAAAAAGAGTTTCTATCGATAAAGACAACACTACAATTGTAAGTGGAGCTGGTGAAGCTGATATCATCAAAAACAGAGTAAACCAAATTAAAGGTCAGATGGAAACTACTACATCTGATTATGATAAAGAAAAATTGCAAGAGCGTTTGGCTAAATTAGCTGGCGGAGTTGCCGTTCTTTATGTTGGTGCAGCTTCTGAAGTTGAAATGAAAGAGAAAAAAGACAGAGTTGACGATGCTTTACACGCAACTCGTGCAGCTGTTGAAGAAGGAATTGTTGCTGGTGGCGGTGTAGCTTTATTAAGAGCTAAAGCTGCTTTAGCAGATCTTAAAGCTGATAACGCTGACGAAGCAACTGGAATTCAGATTGTATCTCGCGCTGTTGAGTCTCCGTTAAGAACAATTGTTGAAAATGCAGGTCTTGAAGGTTCTGTAGTTGTAGCAAAAGTTGGTGAAGGCTCTGGTGATTTTGGATACAATGCAAAAACTGACGAATATGTAGACATGCTTAAAGCAGGTATTATTGATCCTAAAAAAGTAACCCGTGTTGCTCTAGAAAACGCAGCTTCAGTTGCTGGAATGATCTTAACTACTGAGTGTGCACTAATTGATATTAAAGAAGAAAGCGCTGGCGGAATGCCAATGGGTGGCGGTATGCCAGGAATGATGTAATCGTTCTAACTTCTTAAAATTTAAAACGCCAAATAGAGAATTCTATTTGGCGTTTTTTTTATTTGTTTTCGCCACAAATTCACGAATTGTATTTCATTATAAATAAAAATAAATTCCTGAATTCGTGATGATATTTTTTCTTACACCCTAATATTCGTGTAAACTTCTCTTTAGTTTAACATTCTCTTTTTCATTAAAAAAGCCTTTATCAGTACCTTTGCAATTCTATTAAAATTGCAAAATGAGAAAATATACTGCTCACCTTTTATCTTTTACATTCTTCCTTCTTACAACTCTTTTACATGCTCAGTCTGACAAGAACTCTTATGTCGTTTTGGTTTCTATGGATGGCTTTTGCTGGGATTATGCGAAACATTTTAAACTTCAAAATCTGCATAAAATAGCAAAAGAAGGTGTTCATGCCAAATCAATGCGCCCTTCTTATCCGAGTAAAACTTTTCCAAATCATTATTCTATTGTAACGGGACTTTACCCTGATCACCACGGAATTATAAATAATGTTTTTTTCGATCCGGCCTTAAATGAATCGTTTTCATTATCAACAAATGCGAAAAATGATTCTCGTTTTTTTGGTGGCAATCCGATATGGAATGTTGCGGAGCAACAAGGTGTAAAAACAGCTTCTTTCTTCTGGCCGGGATCAGATACAGATCAAAAAAGGCCTTTTTATTATAAAAAGTATGATGATAAAATTCCGTTCGAAACAAGAATCGATACCGTTATGAAATGGCTGCAGCTTCCTGAAAAAGAACGTCCGCATTTAATCACTTTGTATTTTGATGAACCTGATCATACCGGGCATAGTTTTGGCCCGCTTTCTCCGGAAAACAAAAAAATGGTCATTAAAATGGATTCGATTATGGGAGAATTATCTCGAAAATTAGATCAATTAGCCATCGGAAAACAAATCAATTTAATTATTGTTTCAGATCACGGAATGGCCGATATCAGCAATGATAAAAAAGTAGCAGTTTTAGATTACTTAAAACCAGAATGGCTTGGATATAAAGCAGTAATCAATCCGATTATGAGTCTTCAGGCAAAAGCTGGTTATCAAGATTCTATTGCAATTGCGTTAAAGAAAGTGCCACACATTAAATTTTGGAAATCTAATGAAGTTCCGAAAAGACTGCATTACGGTACTAATCCGCGTGTACATGATTTTGTTATAGAAGCTAAAAAAGGATATAGTTTAGTTTCCAAAATCGATCAAAATATAAAAGGCGGTACGCACGGCTATGACAACAAAGAAAAAGATATGCACGCTATTTTTTACGCAAAAGGTCCAGCTTTTAAAGTAGATAAAAAAATTAAAACTTTTCAAAACGTATCGGTTTATCCTCTAATTGCTCATATTTTAGGATTGCAGATTGAGGAAGTTGATGGAAAATTGAGCGATGTAAAAGCGATGCTTCGTCAATTCGATAATTTTTAAAATTAAAAATTATCGAATTGAATAGACCCCACAGCTTTAGCTGGAGTTAGCTCATTGAATATACAAAAAAGGCTTTAGCCGAACTATAAAGTTTGGCTAAAGCCTTTTTCTTTTAATCTAATTGATTTCTCTAGCTAAAGCTGGAGTCTATTCAAATTTTAAAGCAACAATTATCAAATTTTCTAATTGACTTATTAAAACCCAGTCGAAACAGAAACCGATTTCCATTCTTCTAATTGCTTTTGAACACTTGCAATTTTCTGATTTGCCATATTATAAGCATCTTCACCTAAGAATAAATGCAGTGGTGGATTTTCTTCGTGGCTCATTTTGATTAAAGCATTCGCTAATTTTTCAGGATCACCTGGCTGATTTTCATTAATATCTTCTTTATGCGCACTTTCAGATTGTCTTACTTCTTTATACGCTGCAATCGGATTTTGAGGCAATAGTAACGAACTGTCTTTTAAGAAATCGGTTCTGAAATAACCTGGGTAAACGATCGTAGCATGAACTCCAAATTCTTTTACTTCTGCGGCTAACGATTCTGTTAAACCCGCAACTGCAAATTTTGTCGAACAGTAAATTCCCCAGCCTGGAAATTCTCCATAATAACCTCCAACAGAAGAAATATTAAAAATATATCCTGATTTGTTGGCGCGCATGTACGGCATTGTATTTCTGATCACATTCAATAATCCGAAAACATTTACTTCGTAGTTTTTTCTGGCTTCGGCATCCGTTAACTCTTCTAACGCACCTAATAAACCGTAACCTGCATTGTTCACTAAAACATCGATTGTCTTAAAATGGCTTACCGTTATTTCGATTGCATTTTTGACGCTTTTTTCATCAACCAAATCCATTTCTAAAGGAAGAAAATTTTCAGATGCACTTCCTAATACTTTTATTAAAGCTTCTTCACTTCTAGATGTAGCTGCGACTTTATAACCTTCTGCCAATAATTTTTTTGCTAATTCTAAACCAAGTCCTTTTGAAGCACCTGTGATAAACCAAACTTTGTTATTTCCCATGATTTTAAATTTTTATGTTTAATTACAGGACAAAGGTAGAGGCGAAGTGCTTCTTAAAAATTAAAGCAATCAAGCAAGAAGCTGCAAAAATCAAACAATTTCGGCCACACGGTAGTTTTTAGGCGAAACGTGAGCGTTTTTCTTAAAGAAATTGATAAAATGGGACAATTCTTCAAAGCCTAAACACCATGCAATTTCATTAATATTCCAATTGGTCTGTTTTAGAAGAATCATCGCTTCCTGAACAATTCTTTCCGAAATAATCTGCGAAGTGGTTTTTCCTGTGGTTTCTTTTAATGCTTTATTCAAATGATTTACATGTACATTTAACTGGTTTGCAAATTCTGAAGGCGAGCGAAAATTAATTTGCTGCGAAATCGACTCAATTGGAAACTGACGTTCTAATAATTCTAAAAATAAAGACGAAATTCGAATTGTAGCATTCGATTTACTGTATAATGAAGTAGTTACAGTTTGTGTTTTGAGGGCGAGATGAATAATTTCGAAAACAAGATTTCGAAGTACATCATATTTAAAAGCGTAATCTGAATTGATTTCATCAAACATTTTTAAATAAACTGTTTTTAAAGATTCGGCTAGTTCCGCTGAAATCGGAACAATCGGATTTCCGCCGGGCTGAAACAAAGGATATTCTTTTAAATTTCCAAACTGACTAAAAAAAGCATCGGTAAAAATGCAGAAAAATCCAGTTTGATTCTCATCTAACTGTTCCCAATTATACGGAATTTGTGGATTTGCAAAAAACAATGCCTGATCCTCAAAAGCAACGACTTTATCTGCATAGTGCACTTTATTTTTACCAATGATCAAACTTATTTTATAAAAGTCCTTTCGAGTATAAGGAAATGGCTTGCAGATACTTCCAACAAAATCATCCAATTTAAAAACATTAAAATGTCCGATTTCTTTTCTAAGATTCTCGGGCATTCCGTTTACTTTTATCGTGTAAAAATCTTCGAGGGTTTCTGTGAGTTTCATTTAGCAAAGTTACGAAAATCAAACTAATTAGAGAATGTGTCAATTTGATAATTAACTCATTATTTAAGAAACCACTTTATAAGTAGGATCTTCGATCACATTGACATTAATAACGGCTTCAGCATTTTTAAGTAACTGTCTGCAGTCTTCGCTTAAATGCTGTAATGCTACTATTTTATTTTCCTTCTTGTATTTGTTGGTCAGATTATTCAAAGCTTCAATCGCAGACATATCAGAAACTTTACTTTCTTTAAAATCTATTATAATATGATTAGGATCGTTTTGAACGTCAAACTTTTCCATAAAATTAGCAACTGAACCAAAAAATAAAGGTCCGTAAATCTCATAATGCTTCACTCCTGCTTCATCAATAAAGTTTCTGGCTCGGATTCTTTTAGCACTTTCCCAGGCAAAAACCAGAGCCGAGATTATTACCCCAATCAAAACCGCTAAAGCCAGATTATGCAGAACAATCGTAATCAGTGCGACTAAAATTCCAACAAAAATATCGTGTTTTGGCATTTTATTGATGATCCTGAAACTTGCCCATTCAAAAGTAGTAATGGCAACCATCATCATCACACCAACTAAAGCTGCCATTGGCAGTTTTCCAATTACAGGCGCGCCAAAAAGTATAATTAATAAAATAGTCAAAGATGCAATTATTCCCGAAAGACGTGCGCGCGAACCAGCTCCAAGATTTACTAAAGTTTGTGCAATCATAGGACAGCCACCCATTCCGTAGAAAAAACCATTTAAAATATTCGAGCTTCCCTGCGCGATACATTCTCTGTTGGTATTTCCTCTGGTTCCGGTTATTTCGTCAACTAAATTCAGCGTCAGCAAACCTTCTGTCAAACCTACAGCTGCGACAATTACCGAATACGGAAATATAATTTTAAAAGTATCAAAAGAAATTGGAATATTCGGAATATGAAACGGAGGAAATCCGCCTTGAACGGAAGCAATATCTTCGACCGTTTTGGTTTCGATATTAAAGATAATAACAAGCGCAAAAACTACCATTATAGCCACTAAAGAAGCCGGAACCGTTTTTGTAATCTTCGGAAAAATTAAAACAATCGCCACTGTCAGCGCAACCAAACCCAGCATAATATGTAAAGGAGTTCCCTGAAGCCAAGAAACTTGACCGTTTACAATAGTTTTAAACTGCTCTAACTGCGACATAAAAATGACAACGGCAAGACCATTTACAAAACCAAACATAACGGGCTGTGGCACTAGCCGAATAAATTTTCCGAGTTTAAAAAGTCCGATACAGATTTGCACAACACCTCCGAGTGCGACGGCAGCAAAAACATATTCGATTCCGTGCGACTTCATCAGTGCGATTAAAACAATAACCGTTGCTCCCGCTCCGCCAGAAATCATTCCGGGTCTTCCTCCAAAAATTGCTGTAACCAAACCTGCAATAAAAGCAGCATATAAACCTACCAAAGGCGGAAATCCAGCCAAAATAGCAAACGACAACGATTCAGGAATCATCGTCATAGCGACCGTTAAACCGGCGAGAATTTCATTTTTATAATTAACTTTTTGAGTAAAGTCGAAGAGTTGGAAAGCTTTTTTCATAAGAGCACAAATGTAGAAAATAATGCCCAAAAAGAGAACTGCTCTTTCCGTATTGAAAAAGTTCTAACAAAATAGTACAGCAGTTTTCTAGCTCAACTGTTCTAAAAGAAAAACGAAAACCGAAAGGATGAAACTTGTCATTTTATTAATTTTAATTTTTGAAGAAATTATCATACAAAACTAGATATAAATTAAAATATAAAGCTGCGTATTTATACCTATTTTAAAGAGATAGAAATAAAAAAATAATTTCTTGATTCTACCTCTTCTTCATATTCTATACTCTAAAATCTAAAATCATTTATTCCAGCCGAGTACAGGTATATCCCAGACAATGTACATAATCAATAATATCATCATATTGAGGTTCAACACCTTCTACACGCAGTATTTTATCGCAGTCTTCCAGATCAAAATTAATTTTATAATCGGGAAACTGCATTTGAATAACAGCTATTACATAATTTTTATCTGATTCTTTCTGAACGTTTGTTTTAAAAACCTCAACAACCATAGTTATTTATTTTTTTAAGTTCCTGAATTATTTTCGCTGAAAAAGATTATATGATATTCCTACTCTAAAATAACCTTGTGCATCTTCTTTATGATCGTAAACGTAGCGGCTGGTACGCTCTCCTTTTTCGGTAATGCGTGTACTTAACACATTATTGACACCACCTTTTACAAATGCAATTATTTTTGGCGTAAAGCAATATTCGTAGGTAATACCGGATTTTAATTCCAGTTGATTTAGCTCATAAACGCCATTTAAGTTTGAGGTATTTAAATTTAAGTAAAAACTTTCAGAATTCAATTCGGTTCCCAAGGAAATTCTTCCGTTTTCTAATAATTCTCTCCTAAACAAAAGGCGCTGTGGCATAATAAAATCCATGTCCCATTTTGAATCCTTAAATTTATGATTCAAAGTAAAAAGCGGCGTGACCGGAATAATCGACGAAGGATCGAGCATAGCTAAAGCACCAATCGTAATGGTTGTGCTGGGCGTTCGTTTCAGCACTATAACGGCAGATACAAATCCTTTTAAGCGCTGCAAATTATCTTCGTTTCCGTCAACAGTTGCTGTGGCGTTGTAAATAACCGGTTTTTTAAAAAGTGACGACACATACGTTGCGCTTACAGCTCCCGCCCAATAATGAATATCTTCTGTGTTTCTGGTATATGTCTGCGTTGTATTGTAATTGTAAATAGATCCAAAACTATAACTCTCGTATTTATAACGAAGTGAAGCTGTTAACACAAATCGTTTTGATTTTGAGGCATAAAACGGCAAATTAAAAGCGGCTTTAAAGCGGTTGTGGCTTTCAATTCGGCCTTTTTCAAAATTATTTCCAAAGAGATCAGAATCGTAATTTGTTGGTCCCAGTTGTTCGTACTGCACATCCAGCGTTCGCGTTGTAGGGAATTTGTCTACAATTGCTTTGCCCAAGGTTTTCATTGGCACTTCTTTTTCCTGAGCCATTGTTTTTAAAGACGCGCAAACAACTAAAACACAAATGATTTTTGCTCTCATAAACTGGTTTAAAAATTAAAAATTGTTTTGGAAACTTGAGGCAAATGTAACGGCGAAGTCCTTATTATAATAACCTTTTTATACAAATGGCGTATCATTTATACGAATGGCGTTTGTATAATTTATACTTCATAAATGTTTATAAACTATACTATTATAGTATTTTTGCCGTTATGAAGATTCTTAAAATTTATCAGAACTTTTTACTGAGAAACCTCATCGTACATACATTCATAATTGTCATAATTTTGGCTTGTGTGTACGACGAAATACGATTAGACGGCCACGACTGGCCTTATCTGCTTCATAAAATTGCGGTTGGTTATTTGCCTTGTATTATCTGGATTACAATCTTCAATCTTTTTATAATCAAACCTTTTCTGTTCAAAAAAAAGCTTAAGTTATTTTTTGTGCTCTTTGCTCTTTATTGGACTTCTTTTTACTTTTTCATGAATTGGTTCTTCCCGCATGTTGGTTTAGGAAATTTAAAAACCTTGCAGATATTATCGCTGATTATCAACGGAATGTTTTTCTATTTTATTCATATTGTCATCACTAAAAAGATTACCGATACGGATAAGGATATCATGAATTTCAAGTCAGAACTTTCTTTTTTGAAACAGCAGCTGAATCCGCATTTTTTATTGAATGCGATGAATAATTTATATGGAGAAGCTTTGGCGGAACCGGATAAAGTGCCAGACCGAATCCTGAATCTTTCAGACATGCTGCGCTACCAGATTGAAGCAACCAAAAAAGATTATGTTTTGGTTGAAGAAGAAATTGCTTTCGTAAAAAAATACATTGAATATTACAGTTTTAGAAATGAACGATTAGAGGTTACCCAAAACTTTGAAGGTGCTTTTGATGAAATCGAAATTCCGCCTTTGTTCTTTTTGCCTTTAGTAGAAAATGCAGTTAAATTTTCTGCCGAAACTGCCGAACCATTTATTGTATTGGACTTAAAAGTAAAATGCCGAAATTTGACCTTTACTTTAAAAAACAATTATTTGGATTCAGGATCAAGGCTTTCGAGTACGGGAATTGGAATCGAAAACCTAAAAAGACGTTTAGAGGTTTACGGTTTAAAACATGATTTGAGCTGTAAAAAAGAAAAAAACAGCTTTGTTGTAAAATTAAGCATATGGCACTTACCTACCGCTGTCTTATAATCGACGATGAGTCGCCGGCGCACAAAGCGCTTGCTTCGCACATCTCAAAATTTGACGAACTGGAACATTCCGGGAGCGCGTTTAATGGTATGGAAGCCATAAAAATGCTGAACGCCAACCAATATGATATTATTTTTCTAGACATTAATATGCCCGTAATTTCGGGTGTTGAATTAATGGAATTACAGCCCAACCGACCGCTTACGATTGTTACCACGGCTTATTCTGATTTTGCACTTTCGGCGTACCAAAACGATGCGATTGATTATTTGCTGAAACCCATTTCGCCCGAAAAATTTGCCAAAGCAATCGAAAAAGCCAAAACCTATTTTTCTGGAAACAGCCTGAAAAAAGAAAATAATACCAATGCAAAAGTGCTTTCGTACCGCACAAACGGACAAATGACCGATATGCCGCTTCATGATATTATTTATATCGAAAGCCTGGGTAATTACATGAAATTGTACAGCAAAAAACTAAAATCGCCTGCCATTATTTACGGCTCGCTCGCCAGCATAAGCGACGAAATCGACTGCACCGATTTTGTGCAAGTACACCGCTCCTACATTGTAAACACCCGCGAAATTACAGCAACAACTTTTAAATCGCTTTCGATGTCAAACGGAGAAACGATTCCGGTTGGAAGGAAATATCAGATTTTGTTGGATAATTTGATCATTAGGTAATTTGTCAATTAGATAATTAGATAATTTTAGAAGCTCAACTTTTTTGGTTGGGCTTTTTGTTTTTGGAGGTTTTGTAAAAACGGGTATTTGTACTTGGTGGTTTGGGGTTTAATTAGTGTATACTTGTTTGGAAATAAATATTTTAGTGTATTATGGATTTCCGTAAATATCGGATTTTGCGAATATTTATATTTGATTTCTTTATAAAACATTATTATATGAAAATTAATGAATTACAATCTTTTGATGAAGTTGTTAAATCTCTAAAAGAAAAAAAACGCACCAAACATCTTCTGTTTGGAAATGGATTTAGTATGGCTTATGATCCAAAAATATTTTCTTATAATGCATTAAGTACTTTCATTGATGACTCCAAAAACGATCTTCTAATCAAACTCTTTTCTATTATTAATACTAAGAACTTTGAATTGATAATGCAACAATTGGATAACTTTGCAGAAATAGCTAAAGTTTTTAGTACTGATGATCAGCTTGTCAAAAAAATTGAAGAAGCCAGTACTACACTAAAAAACAGTTTAATTGAAGCAGTAAAAGCACTTCATCCTGAACATGTATTTGTAGTTCCCCAAGAAAAAAGTGAATGCTGTTATAATTACCTGAATGACTTCCTTGCAAATGAAGGAAAAGTTTTTTCTACAAATTATGACTTACTACCGTATTGGGTTTTAATGAGAAATGCTTCAAAAATTGCTATCGATGGATTCGGTAGAGATCTGGAAAATCAGGAAGAAACAATACAAGGGGGAAATCCACAATTTTCTGAGTTAAGATGGGGAAAATATAAAGAAAAACAAAATGTTTTTTACTTACATGGTGCATTACCAATATTTGATACAGGTATTGATATTGTAAAAGAAGAATATGATACTCAAAATTATTTACTTCAAAAAATTCACGAGCGTATGGCAAACAAAGAGTATCCAATCTTTGTAACAGCAGGTAGTGCAAAAGAGAAGCTTAATCATATTATGCACAATAAGTATTTGTCATTCTGCTATGAAGAACTATGTAAAATCGAGGGATCATTGATAACATTTGGATTTAATTTCGGTGAATATGACACTCATATAATTGATGCAATTAATAAAGCCTCCAATTTTGGACAAAAATCGGGAAGCAAATTATTTAGTGTATATATAGGAATTTATTCTCAAGGAAATCTCGACTACATCAAAGAAATTGAACATACTTTTAGGTGTAAAGTAAATTTATATAATGCAGCTACTGTTCCAATTTGGGAAATAATTAAAAAATAAACTTCCAAATTTAGAAACTGATGAATTTATCAAATATTTAATTAAAAGAAATGAAAAAGATATTATTAGCCCTCGTATTAATGTTCAGCCTGTCATCTTTTGGACAAACTATAAATGAAATTCCAATTAAAGACTTAGATGTACAATATTTACAGATTGTTGGAACTTCAAAAATGTTGTCTTCAAAACTTACAATTGCAATAGATATTGGACAAAGAACAAAGCTATTTTCAAGTAATACGGATACAACACTTTTAAAAGATGAAAATGGAGAAGGTTTAATATTTAATTCTATGATAGATGCATTAAATTTTATGTCTGCAAATGGATATGATTTTGTTACGGCAAATATTTTAACTGTAGGCGGTCAAAATGTTTATCATTATCTAATGAGAAAAAAGATTTAAAATTTAATTAATATCAATTATGTATTCAACAACCGAAAAAGAAAAAGAATTTTTGAATCAAACAAAATCATTGACATCTACATCTGTAAAAGAATTTAGTGATAGAGAATTGTTAGAAAAACAAACTATCTATTTAATGAACATTGAGAAAAGTAACGAAAGAATAAAAGCAAATTTGCAATTTTGGTTTTATTGCGGAATTATTTGCGGTGTTATTAGTTTTCTATTTTTAATTAATTAAACTTCCACTATTATAATAATTTACAAATAACAAAAACACGTATAAATACGCGGCGCCACATCCCAAATAAGTACTATACTTGCTATTAATAAGAACATATAATCATGGTTTTTCTGTAGGTAGAAATCTTGAATGGTATTATTAATTTTTTGGGGCATAAAAAGAGATTTATAATCGGTAACGATTTAAATCTCTTTTTTATTTTTAGGCTATTTTGCTGGTCTCACTCCATAAAATAGCATCATAAAGCACTGCAAATACTTGTGTGCAATGTTTTATGCTAAATCTTTAGCAAGCGTAAATCTTTTCTTCCAAAAAAAAATTGGCACCAAACTAATTTTTCTTACATAAATAATTATATTAGCATGCCACAAATCGTTAAAATATTACAAAATGAGCTTTTTTAAATTTCTATTCAGAAAATCAGAAGTAGAATGCCCCAGATGTCTCGGAAAAACATTTGTTGACTGGGACGACATAAGACGCTTAAACAAACTCCTAAAATGGACTCCAGCCCCCTGCGCCTACTGTTACGGCACTGGAAAAGTCCCGAAAGAAATGCTTTCTCAGGTTCCCGTAGACTACACTTACCTCACGATAGATTTGCCAGAATCTGAAATGGAAAGAATCAAAGAAGGCAACGAAGAAACGCTCGAAAAAGGAAGAATGCGCGAACTTTTCTTCGACAATCTTATAAAATTTGCCGAACAGCATTACCTAAACAGCAGAATGGATGCAGAGTGTATCGCCGATTTATATTTAAGCACAGAAAATGAATCCGCGCAATTTTCAGTCGAAAGAAAAAACCTGATTCAATATTTTGAGAGAGTAATTAAATTAAAAAAATCAGAACTGAATTAATTTAAGCAATATTTTCTAATCCGCCCGGAAATGGTCTGTAAGCATAATAATGCAGGACTTCTTCAATCGCTATTTTTAATGCTTGATTTATTGGGAGCAAAGTCCTTCCCATTCTAAGATCAATTTGAGCCAATTGCATATAATAATCGGTAAAAATTGGCACGTGTATTCCGTTATTCATCACTTCTTCGGCTGTTGTAAAATTTTCCTGCTGTTCTTCTTTTATAATTTTGCAGGTCGCCAATCGCAGTTTCCCGAATTTGTCTGTGGTTGCACCATAACCAAACAAACGGCAGATTAAGCCACGATACTTGTAATTACTGCAATTCCCTTTATGATGTTCTAAAACCGAAAGCGGACGGTACAAAAAGCAATTTTTAGTCGAAACTTTTGTTAATTCTTCTAAAGTTTCTTCGGCTTTTCCATTCAAAAACAAATGAAACGCCCAAGGCAAAAATTCTAAAGGCGATGCATCGATATTGGGTGTCGAACAGCATTTGCCACAACCCACATTGCAAAACAAATGTGTATTAGATTTGAAAACATTAATTTCAATTTCAAGGCGGTCAAATAACGCTTCAACTTCCCGAACCTTGTCTTCTATCGCCATTTGTTTTTTTGTAAGGTAGGCTAATAGAAATGGCTCAAGCTGCTTTATGGTTTTTATTGTGAAGAGTTTAGGTTTAAATTTCAGGTTTCAAGTTTCAAGTTTCAAGTTTCAGGTTTCAAGTTTCAAGTTTCAGGTTTCAGGTTTCAGGTTATAAAAACCTTTGTTCCTATGAACCTCTCAACCTTTGAACCTTTAAAGAAAAATCCTTTGTATATTTGAGCCTCAATAGCACAAATCCTCAGAACCTACAAATATGACACGAGAACATTATATTCCCTTCAACAAGGAATTCTTACTCGAACAACAAATTAACGCTTTCGCCGAAGACCAGCAAAAAGTCGATGATTTTAAAAAATTGTTTGATATTATCGAACATTATTTTCATTATGAAGCTTTTAACCTGAACCGAAATCTAAAACAGCATTATGCTTTGTTCGATCCGGATTTGAGTACAAAAGAGCGAAAAGGATTTATTGACAAAAGTGATTTTACGGTTTTTAAAGAAACGCTGCTGACGGTTTTAGAACAGGGAAATTATACTCGTATTGATCAGGAAACTTTAAATATTGCTTTTAAAGAATCAGATTTGATTGGGCTAAATCTTTCGATCGATTTTAACGCTTTTAAAGATTATGAAATGTATGTTCGCGGACACCATACATCGACAGAAAAAGTAACTAAATATTTCTTTTGGAAGAAAAAAGTACAGATAGAATATTACGATCGCGTTATGATTTATCTGCATTACAACGACACTCATTTTCTAAAAGAAAAGAAAGTTAAATTAGGAAAAATGCCCATTGAACCCGGATCTGTAGTTTTAAAAATCTTTAAACGTGTTCCTAAAAATGATCTCGAAACGATTTTTCCAAATGCAATTCCGAGAATGTCTACTACAGACAAACTGCTTTTGTGGGTTCCTGGAATTTTTGGTGGAGTTTCATTATTGAGTACAAAAGTAATTCCGGCTTTGATCAGCATGTACGACGCATACCAATCTGGCGAAACCATTGATTTATTAAACAGTAAAACTTCGCTGAATCAGGGTTTAATTGCACTCGGAATTTTGTCGCTGTATTTGTTTCGTCAGTACAACAATTTCGTAAACAAGAAAATCAAATATTCTAAAATACTTTCGGACAGTCTTTATTTTAAGAATCTCGGAAACAACAGCGGTGCTTTTTATTCTTTGCTAAATTCTTCTGAAGAAGAAGTACTGAAGGAAACTATTTTAGCCTATACTTTTTTATACAAAAGCGAAAAACCTTTAACCGCCGTTGAGCTCGACGATCAAATTGAATCTTGGTTTTCAACTAAACTAAATACCGATCTTGATTTTGATGTAAAAGATGCTTTGCAGAAACTAAAAAATATTGGCCTCGGAATAGAAACCAATGGAAAATGGGAAGTTATTCCGCTAAATCAGGCGCTTATTACCATTGATGAATTGTGGGATAGCGTTTTTGCATACAACCAAAAGTAACATTTTGATTTACAAGTCTTAAAGCTTTTATAATATTTAGAATTTCTTCAAATTCTATACGTATTTTTGTACAAAACAGTTTGAATTTTCAAATTCATTAAATTAGAGTACAAACAAGTAAGATAACTTTAAAAGACCCCAAAATGAAACTTACAACTTTTTTAAGCGAACAAGGTTACGACATAATTGACGGACCTATCAGAAACCATAAACCACTGCAGTTATGGCTAAAAAAACCATTTGACGACGCACAGCTTTATTACGCGCATATCGAACACGCGTTTAAAAGCAATGTTGTTTTAACCGAAATTGAAAATCCGGCATTAAGCGTAAACTCTAATAAAACAGATGAGTACGGATTTAATATCGGGATCACACTTTTAGAGGAAATCCTGAAAACTCTCGGTCTCGGAACATTTGAATTGTCAACGAAAATTAAAACAGGAAAAAAGGTAACGATCAGTTATGACAATTCGATTACCAAAGAATATGCAATAGGCAATCTGGAAGATTTTATGTATGGCGCTGATTTTCTGCATCCAAATCCGTCGCTTCTCAAAAATGCAAACCGAAATTATATTCTGCTTATCACCGGAACTGTATTTGCAAAAAATCTGATTGTCGACATTGAGACTGATTTTACTTTAGACAGCAATTTAGTAGCCAGTCTAAACGAAGTGGCGAGCGGTAAACTTGATTTTACAATAAGCAATCAGAACAAACTGAATATGGTTTCGAGTGCCGAAATTCATTTTCCGATAGCCGTAAAGGCAAGCCGAATCGATTACGACAAAAGCCGATTTAAAAAATTGATATTAGTTACGGATACTAATAATATTTTTTAATGTTTTATAAAAAAATGCGCAAAAGAATTAAAAAGACTTTGCGCATTTTTTTATTGCTTAATCAAACTAAAAGAAATTTCATTAGATTTACTTCACTAACTTAAAACCAAAAAAATGAGAACATTAGACCAATGGTTTGCAGAATATGCTGTAAGTCATCAAAACCCAACAAACAAAGCAATACATTATATTTGTGTGCCTGCAATTTACTTTTCTATTGTGGGATTATTAATGAGTATTCCGAGTGGTATTATTGCCAATACTTTAAAACTGAATGCGCCAATTATTGAAAACTGGGCTGTTTTTGTTTTAATTTTTGTACTTATTTTCTACATCAGATTATCGATTTCTATGGCAATTAAAATTGCTGTTTTATCTGCACTTTGCCTGGTTGCAAATTATTACATCGGACAAGTTGTGCCTTTGTGGATTTTTTCGATTGGTGTGTTTGTAATCGCCTGGATCGGACAATTTTACGGACATAATATTGAAGGCAAAAAACCTTCTTTCTTAAAAGATCTTCAGTTTTTAATGATTGGTCCGGCTTGGGTTGTAGAGAATTTATTTTCTAGGAAATAATAGCCTGCAGATTTGTACTTAATTTTCTTAGTCTCTCTTAATCTTTTCATTGTAACGAATAAGTGAACAAGCCAAATCGTTATTCCTAGAAATGACAAAAACAAACCTCTTAATTTTTACAATTCAAATACTTACAGAATATTCTCGTAACTTTATCTTTCAACAATCAAAAATAGGTTATGAAAATAAACAACACGGAGATTAAAATTGAAAGTGATGACATTTTTACCTACAGACGAATTAGGCGTGCGATTGGGTATTTAGGCATCAGTCTGCCGATACTTTTGGTTGGACTTTCCTTCATTTCTTTTTTCCACACCCAGATTCAGCCTTCTATAAGTCATTACTATTATACTAATTTAAGGGAGATTTTCACAGGAACTTTATGCGCCGTGGGACTGTTTCTAATTTGCTATAAAGGACATAAAAACAAATCAATCTGGAAAAACGATAATTTACTGACCAATATTGCCGGAATTATGGCAATTTGCGTGGCACTGATTCCAACAAATCCTGAAGATTTTTTACAAAAAATATACACTATTATTCCGTTAACAGAAAAATGGCTTGGCTGGCTTCATTATGGTTTTGCGGCCATTTTATTTTTGATTTTGGCTTTGTTGGCGATTAATGTTTTTACCATTGGTCAGGAAAACGAAACCAGAGCGCCTAAAAGCATTTTAAACGAAAACAATATTTATCGCGCTTGCGGTTATTCGATTTTAGTTTCTGTCATTCTTGTTCCGGTTGCAGATCAATTAAAACTGTTTTCCTACTCAACTTTAGTTTTTGAGGCAATTGCTCTTTTTGCTTTCGGAATTGCCTGGCTGATAAAAGGACGTGCTTTAGGCGATCAAGGAAAAATTGGTCAAAAACTCTATCAGGAAAATAATCCGGTTGATACTGAAAAAGTATTTGAAGAATAAAAGACGACTGAGAGTAAAACGTATTCGGTTTCTTGAAAATGATTTATTTTTTGGATGATGCTACAGGTTCAAAAACAAAATCTGGGTTACTGTAATCGATAGGAACTTCCGGAACGTAGCACGGAAGATTGAAAATAGTGCCTATTACGCCGGTGCCTAAAAAAAGCTTATTTTGTTTTCGAAGCAAAGCGATAGGCACACGCTTCATTCCGCCACCGTAACTATGATAATGAAAATCGCCGCGGAGCAAACTATCATTCAAAACACTGCCTCGAACGTCTCCAGAATCTTTGCCTGTTTTATAATATCGAATTTCATACTGGCCATGAAAACGCTCTTTATTGATCCAGATCGATAAAATTGCGGTGTCTTTGTTGTGGATGGCCTGATAAATCTGGCGGTCAGTATTCTTATCTTTAGAATTGCACGCAGATAAAAGCATAATGACAGATACAATAAAAAGAAATGTCGTTTTGAAGCCTTTTGTTATCATATTTCTAAACTTATTTTAGCATTGCAAATTAAATCATATTTTGATAATTTATCATGGTTCTTACGCGATCGAATAATTCTGGATATTCTTTTTTAAACACTTCTGGAGTTTCGAAAAAGTTTTCTAAAATCACGGCTAAAAATTCAAACTTATTGGTGTATGCGTATTCTCTAAAATATTCTTTTTGCTGCAATTGTGTTTTCAGCTTTTCATCGTCAAAATATTTTTCGATTTCGGTAAATTCATCAAAGAAAATAATCGCATTTGGGTCAGAACTTTTTCTGGAATTAAAATGAAGTACATGCGTAAATTCGTGTAATCCTAGATTGATGTTGTCTTTTGTCTGATGACCGCTTATAAAATCTTCCCAAGAAAAAACGATCGCTTTCAGTCTCGGATTGTATTCGCCTTTGTGATAATCCTTATTGATAACGGAGTAATAAGAACTCGGATAAATAATAATGTTTTCAAATGATTCGAGAAGGTAGTTTCGCATTCCGAAAGTCAGCATGACATAGGTTCCGGCAATAATCAGTTTCATTTCCTGGGTAACTTCAATATCTTTTCCGGAGAAATTATAACGCCTAATAAAACTGTTTACGCGATGCTCGAAATAGCCTTGCTTTTTTTCTGAAAGGGTTTCATAAAACTGAAATTCTCTTCGTAGAATAGTTTGTTCTAATGGCTCTAAACGCTGTAAAATAGGATACCAAAACAAATACAATGGTTTATTAAACATCCATAAATAAGCGGGTTCGATTATTCTGAAAACAATAATCAGAACAACTGCAACCAATAAAGCTCCAAGAAAAAGAGGTAAAAACATAGATTAATTTCGTTTTAGAAATAGAGCATAAAATGGTCTCTACATGGCTAAAATAGAAATTAAAAAAGGTTTTAGCTAAAATAAATTAGTCTTGTTGGGTATAACTTAACGTTTTATAATACCTGTACAGATGATCGTAAATGACGAGTTCGTAGATGCGTTGCTTAGATGTATACTGGCGGTTGATCATCATGTGAACATGGCTTGCCAGAAAATCATTTAATGGAATTTCTATTTTAGTTCTAATTTCTAAAGCTGTTTTCCTGATTTTATCTGCTTTTTGATTGACAACCTCGTACATTTCTGAAAAATCATTTTGAATCGAACCTTCTAAAAACTGCTTTATTTGAGGAGCTAAAGATCTGTATTTTAGATCCAGCTGCTTTTTCTGAACTTTATCTACTTCAAACTCTTTTTTGTAAGCAACTTGCAATTCACTCATCAGCGAAAGCTTTTCTAAACTAGAAAGCTTAAAGGAATTTAAAAAAGAATCAACAGCCAGAAAGCTAAAAAAAAGTGGCATTTCTTTTTCTGAAAAAGAGTCTTTAATGCTTAAATATTGTAAAATCATTTTGCTGTCTTTCCAGAAAAGAAATTCAGATGCATACATTGTTTCTTTTCCGTATCGTTCTATTTCGCGCTGGTAGGTGTCGGTTTGTATTTTCCAAACCAGATTTTCAGTCATCAATTCTTTAAAAACCGACTGAAATGAATTTATAATTATGGCTAGATTATCAGTATCGTCTACCAAAAACCGAAGTCGGATATGCTCCTTAGGGTCATGATATCGTATAAAAAACCATTTCTGGATTTTTTTCTTTTGTTCTAAATGAGCAATAATAGGTTCTAGTTTTTCTAATAAAATAGTATCGGCTGTTTTTACACCGGTATAAATTTTATAATACAGCCATTGGCTTCCTAAACTAAAATCTCTTTGCATGATGCTTTTATTCTTTGTAAAATGATAATATGAACTGATTGCAAAAGTCATTGTCTTCTTGATTTTGTACAACTGATTTTTTTGTAAATAGAAATTCTTCCAGCGTAATTTTTTCTCTGTTCTGAACTGATTTTAAAAACAATTCTACTCCAATTTTAGTTTCAAAATCAAATAAAAGCGTATTGTCACCATTTACCCAGTTTACATATTGCGGTATATTTCGATTCGATTTCCAAATTGAAAATGCTTCACTAAGCTGTTTGTCATTCATTTTAAAAAAATCTTTTATTTCTTCTCTTTTTACGATCCATTTGGCTTTTGATAAAATGATATCGCGGTACAATACTCTCGGAAAAAAATCATAATGACTTTTTAAAACTCCCCAGTCAAAAGAATAAATAGGTTTTATATGCTGCGATTGCAAGTCGCATAAAAAATGATAAATAGGCAATGAACCTTTTGAAAAATTATGTGCGTTTGAAAGGCACGGAATTACCACTTTATTATGCTTTTTTGAATGCAAGATTACGGTATCATTTTCAACAGCAATCGATAAATCATTCAAATCTATATTGTAGTTTTCGTCCGCCCCAGATTTTGCCAAATAACTGATTTCGTGTTTTCGTAAAACCGGACGGCGCAATATGTTTCCCGTTCTTGATTCTGGAATATGAGCGATTTCAGCCATTATTTTATCAGAATAATATTCCTCTTCCTTCTGGATAATTTCTCTGGTCAAATTATGAATGTCTTGATTGCCGGTGCAAAATCTTCCTAATAATTTGGCTGCACTTACATCTCCCGAAGATTCTAGTACAATTTCATCTTCTCCAAAAACTTCAATCATTACCGAAAATGTTGCCGGAACATCTTTTAAATCAGCATTAAAATGGGTAAAATCTTTTTCAGATAATGAAATTACCTTCTCTTGTTTTAGCATACAGTCGACAAGTTTTTTCTGCAAAACAAAATCGTACGAGGTCCAAGTCTGGTTTTGAGTTTTTGTCTTTTTAGATTTAAGTGAAAGAAACTCAAGAATGTCATGACTGTCGTTCATCTCCTGATTTTGAAGATATCCAATCCCGATTTCCGTATCTAAAACAGTAGTCAACGGCATCGTTCTGGATTCGTATCTTTCAATAAAAGCTTTCTTGAAATTTTCTTGATTTTTAAACGTGTTTTTAGGCTGTATTCCGTTTAAGAAATAAAGCGCCTGAATTACTTTTTTAGAAACATTTGCGCTCAATGTATTTACAGAAGCGGATGTATTTAAATCCGTTTGAAAAAGGTATTTTTCATCAAATGGAATTCCAATTTTTCTGATTTCATTTTTGATTTCCTCGTATTTTTCTTCAGAAGGAATAAGGGTCTCATCTAAACCAGAAAGCTGCTTTTGAACATTTTCTAAAAACTGACATTCTTTTTCTAAGCCTGGAATTTTATGCAGAACAGTCAAAACTCTTTTCCAATCCTGATCTCCAGTAATAGAAGCATCTAATTCGCTTACTAAAAATTGAAAATCGATAAGTTTTAGAATAAATTGATAAGCCTCTATTTTTTCATTTTCGTTATCTGCAAGGAGCAAAACCATTTGGTTTATTGTCAAGCCGGATTTGGCTTTTAGAAGCAATTTCGCCAATACATCAGATTTTCGCAAGGCAGTAATGCTATGTTCTCTTTTGGTTTCCACATACTTGTACTCGACATAGCGGTAGAAATCTCCAATTTTATAAATACTGTTATTAGGATAGTATTTTAAATGCGATTTTGCCTCTTTTTTATTGGCAATTTCCTGTAGTAAAGCCACCCAAAATTGCATATCAAATTGTGTGACGCGTTTATATTTGTCAGAACCCTCTAGAGTAATTTTTGTTTCCGCAGCTGTTCCCCCCAAAGAACAGCCAGCAAACAGTCCGAAAGGCGTACATCTAGAGGATGTTCTGGCAATATATTTTAAGAGCGTAATTTCTAGCTTCTTTTCTTTTTCATCTGATAAATCAGAATCGTTTTTAACCCATTTATCCAATTCTTTCTTCAAATCTGGAGAAGCCAAGTTAATGGCTTCTCTGATTAAAGAATTTTGATAAAGCTCCTTTGCTTTTTCAGCTGAATAATTTTCGATTAAATTCAGGTAAAAAGACATGGGCAACAACGGTGTTCTGACTACATATTCCGTAAAAGGCAAGATCTTAGACATCGCTGTCATTTTTTATTTTTACTTACTTTTTCAGCCAATATCATGGCATTGTATACATTTAAAACCTTACCCGATTTAGATAATTCTGAAAATGCAATCTTTTTATCTTTCGTTTCCGGAACAATCACTTCTAGATTATAAGCAGTTCCAGAATCTATTATTATTTTTTTTACTTCGCTCGCCGTCAAATTCGGATAATAAGACCAAATCAGCGCGGCGGTTCCTGAAACTACTGCTGCAGACATAGATGTTCCTGAATCGGCTTCGTAACCATTGCCTGCAGTGGTTGTATATACCTCTGCGCCCGGCGCAAATAAATCTACATTCTCTTTGCCATAATCTGAAAAGTCTGAAACAAAATATTCATTTAACTTATAAGTTGTCGACCCTACATTTATAAAATTATGACAAACTTCTGGCGTTCCATCAAAAGCTACATCACTTGGATATTCTTGATTTAGATCTACATCTAAAGAAAAATTTCCAGCACTGTGTACCACCAAAACATTGTGTTCTTCAGCATATTTAAGAGCGTCAAACATCCAATCTTTATGCAGTGAAAATTCTTTGCCCAATGACATATTTATCACTCTAGCACCATTATCTACCGCATACCGAATTGCCATCACGATATCTTTATCATTCTCCTCTCCAGACTGTGAAACGTTTAAGGGCATAATTTTTACATTTTGCAAAATTCCTTTTACACCAATGGTATTTTCACGATCTGCGCCTATAATTCCAGCCATTTTTGTACAATGATCTTGAACCGGCAGTTCACCTATTTTATAACTGCCTATATTATTATTGCCGTAACCCTTTTCCAGCATATTCGGATTATCGCCAATCTGCAATCTTTCATTATAATCAGCGTTTAAGCTTCTTAATACTATAGAATCCAGTTCCATTCGCTTATTCACAATATCCTCCAGAGTTATCTCATTAACCTCTAGATTTACCATCCTATAATCGATCAAAGCACCTAAATCAAGATCATTGCTATTTCGCCGCTGCTTATAGGTTTTGTCATTAATTTTATACTTTTTATACAAGCTGTCTAACTGTGCAAACGTATAATCTTCTTTAGGAAAAAAATGCTTTAAAGTATCTTTTACCAAAGGAAATACCTCAATACTATGAACTGCAGATCTGCGCCAATTTTTATAATATTTTTCCTTTTCCTCTAATCTTTTTGAGGCTCGCAGGTATTCTTTATAATTCGCCAGCTCTTTGATGCCAATTTCGCTTTCGGTTTTGCCCTTAAAAACTGGCCCCCATTCTTTTACTATTCTAACATATTCATAATGATTCCAGACCGCATAATCTCCTTTTTTAGTTCCGATAAAACTCCAGCCGTTAACATCATCTACATAACCATTTTGATCGTCGTCAATGTCATTATTTGGAATTTCTTTAGAATTGATCCAGAGTTTTCCCTTTAAATCTTCATGTTTTGTATCAATTGGTGTATCTATTATAGCAACAACAATTGTATTTTTTGCTTTCTTCTTATTTTGCTTGTACCATTTATCTAATGAAATTCCAGGAATTCCATCTGCAATATTGTCTTTTAAATACCAATTTTTTAATTCTAAAGGAGTAAGCTCTGTTTTAAGAGCAACTCCCTTAGAAGTAATAGTATTTAAATCTTTCTTAGCCTTACAGCCTACTAATAAAACCGCTGCTAAAAAAAACAAAAACCGTAATTTAATCATACGTTTTTTATACTATTCATTATCACCACCGCATTTTCTTGACGAACCTGCGGTATCTTTATTTGTATCTTCAGGAGTTTCTAAACCTTCTTCTGGAACTTCTGGTTGTAAAGTTTGGTTTTTCAGTTTCGCTACTTCCTTTTTGTCAATGTCAAATTTTTTGTTTTCTTTTTTAAGCTTTTCTGTTTTCATGTTTTTTGATTTAGGTGTTACAAATATAAAATGTTGAATGTATTGAAGGCCAAAATAAGTGCATAACTATGGCTTATGTTTATCGGAATTCAGGAATTTCGGCATTGAATTATTTTTAATTAATTGATTTTCAATTAGTTAATTTTAAACGAATCTTCTAACTGTTTAATAAAATAAGCAGGTTTTATACCGAGTTTTTTATAAAAAGCAGCCGAAAAAGACTCTGCACTATTAAAACCAAACTCTAAAGCTAGTGCTTGAATAGTATATTTTCTTAGTTTCGATTCTGCTTTTAAATTTTCGACAGCATTATCAATTCGCAAATCGTTTATGTATTGTATGAAAGTTTTGCATCTATAGGCATTTACAATTTTAGATAAATATTTGCTGTTGGTTTCAAATAGATTTGATAAGGATTGTATAGTAAGATCTGATTTTAAAAAGCCTTTTTCTCTTTCAAAACCATCTAATTTCCCTAAAATCTCCTGAATCAATTCTTCAGCAATACCAATATCTTCACTTTTTAAAATAGCTGGTTTAATTGTTTTTGCTTTTTCGAAATTATGTTCTTCATTATTTCTAATGGCAGACCGCTGCATTATTCTTTCAAATCGGGTACGGTATTTTTTTTTAAGTTCAAATTGATAAAACCCAAATGTAGAAACAGTAAGTATTATTAATATCAAGGCTCCAATTCCCAAATAAGATTTTGCATTGTCTTTTTTTAATGATGTAATCAGGCTTTCTTTTTCAGAAATCAGACGAGGAATATCATACTCAGTATGCACTATTTTGTTTAGGTTTCTATATTTTTTTTGCAGAATACTATCGATAACCATATATTTTGAAATATATTTCAGCTGATTTTCTTTATCTCCAATATTTTTGTAATGACTGATCAAATATGGGTAACCATCAATAAATTCTGTCGTGATCTCTTTTGTTTCAGCATAAATAGAATCTACCTTCAAGAAGTTTTTAACTGCGTTTTCCTTTTGCCCTAAACCGTCGTACGCTTTTCCCAAATAAAAATAAGATGCTAAAGTATTGCCTAAATCCTTATTTTCTATCATTTTAGGCAGCGCTTTATGAACACTGTCTAATGCTGCTTTATAATTTTTTTTTAAAACTTGATTTGCGCCTTCATTTAATATAAAAAGATAATGCATGTAGCCATCCTTTGTAATTTTTGATTCCTGAAAACCTAATTTATTATAATATGTTGTAGAATCTGTATTCTGTAGTGATTTATAACAGTCTGCAATTCCAAAAATTGTAATCTGAAAATCATTTGCATACTGCTTTCTATAATTTTTTGTTATATAATAATTATAACATTCCTTATAGATAGCTAATGCTTCTTTATACTCGCCCAAATCCTCAGATTTAGTAGTTCCTATATAATCTCTAACTACATAATAATAATCTATATTCGTTTGAAGTGCTATTTTTTCTGCGAGTTTGTAATTATTCATCGCTTCTTCCAACTTCAATTGTCTTTTAAGAAAATCAGCTTTTTCACAATAAGCTGCCGCTGGAAAAAACTTATCGCCAGTATTTTCAGAGTATTTGATAACGCTATCTAAATATTGAATGGCTTTATCTTTATCAGAAGCATAATATAATAATGCGATTTGGTAATTAGCCTTAGCTTTTCGAATACGGCTGTTTTCCTGAATTGCCTTTGCCATGTAGGCATTCGTGTATAAAATCTGCTTTTTAGGATTATTTTCATTGTCAAAATACAAATCATGCAGCTCGTTATACGTAAGTTTAGTCAGGTCTTTGGTTTTATTTTGACCTAACACACTTAATGACAAAAAAAGCAAAAAGTATATTTTTAACAATTTGGAAGAAATCATACATAGTGGTTTCTCACAAAAATATAGTTTATCAATAAAATTCTGTCATTAAAGAAGAGAAAATTATAGATATAAGAGAAAAATGGACTGTATGTTGATTGTTTTTATACGAAAAAACTGAGATAAAATCTTTATTATAATCTAGTTTGAAGCAGTTATTTGAATGAAATGAGATATGAAAAAGTTACTTAGAAGAATGGAATATTGGAACTATATTAGTTTTTGTTTTAATAAAAAAAGCCTGAGAATTTATGTTCTCAGGCTTTTTATTTTTTTAGTGACCTTGGCGGTACAGAATTCGAACCATTTAATGGAAGATTTGAAAATTTTAAATGATGTTTAATCTTTTGATTCAACGTTAATATTACTATTGATTAATCGTGTTTGTGCTGATTCAATAAAGCAGTAAGTCCAATGAATTTTATACCCATGTCAGCACGAGAAGCATTCAACGAATTAAAAGTTCTTTTGATTATTTATAAGTTTATTATTATATATTTGATAATAAATAAACCCTGACCCTTGTCAGAGTATAGACAAGTTAGCGGTCAGCTTACAACGAAACTAGACCAAAAAAAGAACTGAAAATAATAGTGTTAAAATGAATAAAATTGAAATTCCATTAAGCAAGACTAAAATATTTTTTTTATTACTTGGGGCATTGGTTTTTGTGATGTTAGGAACGCTTTTTGTAATTAATCCTGAAAAATTTATTTCACCGATAATGCGAAGCACAGAATTTATAAGAATTTCAGGTATCGCAAGTATTTTATTGTTTGGTCTAGCAGGTATTTATGGAATTATAAAATTGTTTGACAATAGAATTGGCTTAACAGTCGACGAAAATGGAATTACTGATAATACAAACGCATCAAGTGTTGGTTTAATAAATTGGATAGACATTACAGAAATTAAAACTGAACAAATAATGTCGACAAAATTTTTATTGATTTTTACGAATAATACAGAGAAATATCTTGATAGAGTTGGATCAATTCGCCGTAAACTAATGCTTGCAAATGAAAAAATGTACGGAACTCCTTTGTCTATAACTTCCAATACTTTAAAATATGATTTTGACGATTTAGAAAGACTATTAAAGAATTGTCTAAATGAACAACTTGAGAAAAAACCGAACCGCTAACAGCTACTACAACGAATTTGAGCAATAGTATTTATGGAAAAATAATTTTGCATTTTGAATGATTTGGCAAATCCGAAGAGTGGCTCTAATTTATGCCAAATCCGCTGTAGTTCCAGAACTTTATATGCCATTTTAAAACAGACTATGAAAAATAGAACTAATAGAATATTATTTCTTTTCCTTTTGATTTCACTTTCTTGTATCAGGAAAAAAGAAGAGAAAAATCCAATTAAGTATTTCGAGTACAGTTATAATGATACTTTTGGTTCAAGCTTTACGCTAGTTTATCAGCCGAAAGACAGTCTATATTTGAGACAGCATTGGTCGGCAAGCGAAGTATTTGATAGTTTAAAAATACCGAAAGGCAAAACAAACTATTCTGCCAAAATTAACGCAAGTGATGAACAAAGCTTAATAAAACTTATTTCAGAATTGAAACTTAGAAAACTCAAAGATGAATATTTTGAAGATTATAGTGACGGCATTACTTATGCCGTATTTATAGATAAAGATTCAATAAAAAAGTCAATTTCTGTTCATAGCCACAATGCTCCTAAAGAACTTGATAGTTTAGCAAGGTGGATTTATAAATTCAAACAGAAATTAAAACTCACTAAAACAGAAAAAGAACTGAAATTGAAAAGTGCAAAATATGTACTTCCACCTCCACCGCCACCACTTATTGAGAAAAAAAACGGCATGTAATAGCTACAACGGATTTAGGAATTTTTTTTTTGAATAATTTGCCAAATCCGAAGAATCGACAAAATTTAGTACCTCACACCCTACAGTCCTAGCCATTTTATGAAAGCACTGCAAAAAATAACATTTTTAATTTTTTTACTTCTTATTTCTTGTAAGAACGATAAACCAGATTTATCTTTTGACAAGGAGCACGAAAAAATACATCAAGAAGACGAAAAAATTTCGGAAGCATTTACAAATTTCGAGAATTTTTTAAATAAACTATATGCTGAATCTGAAAAAATCCAGACAAAGTTCTCGCGAAAATAGACAGTTTATTACTCGTAAATAAAAACGAAAAAGATAAATATATATCACAAATTAAACCTAATATTGACCGCAGTTTACATAGCTTTAAAGCAGAGTTGTTTTATAATATTGGCAAATACAAAGAATCACTCAGCGAACTAAATATTAAAGGTGATAAAACTGGAGATGCGGCTATCGCTTATGCTGCAAACTATGTTAAGTTAAAAGACTTTAAAACTGCTAAATCATTTATCGACAGTATTGGTAATTGGAATGGTAACTATTATGCCCTAGGAAATTATTATGAAAGCATAGGAGACAAAACCTCCGCTCTTAAAACGTATAAATATAATCTTGAAGAAGACAAATCTAGAAAGCATTTCATTTATTATGTTTGGACTCAAAAAAGAGTTGAAGCGCTTGAAAAGAATAAACCTCTACTCAATGAAGTTTTTTTTCCTACTGGAAATCCAAGTTTTGAAATTTGTCAGATTTGTAATGCCGACAATGAAAAACGAGAAAAGATTACGCAATTACTCATAAAGATGCCTGAAAATCTACATTGGACTTCAACTACTGTTTTAGAATCTCCATACGATACTGGAAAAAGTTTTTATTGGATTAGAGTAGAAGTTGGAAATAAAGAATTAAATTATTATGTAGACCAAAAAACATTTGAAATAAAACACTTCAATCCAATAACTAAAACTGTAGTGACATTAGAGAACTGGCGAAAGAGAAAATAAAAAAGCTTATAACAGCTACAACGGATTTGAGCAATAGGATTAATTGAAAAATAGTTTTGTTTTTAAAAAAGATTTGGCAAATCCGAAGAATGCGCTTAATTTAGCCCCAAACTGCTTGTAGTGCGAGAACGTTAATCATAATTTTACGAAATGACGTAGAAAATAACATATTAAAATGAGCAAAAAAAGCAACCAAATTGAAGAAGAATTGAATGAATTTTTAGAAGGTAAATTACCTAATAAACTATTTCATTATACAAATCTAAACGGATTAATCGGAATATTGGATAATTCAGAAATTTGGTTGAGTAATATGTACTTTTTGAATGACAAAAATGAATTCGAGCTCGGACTTAGGTTTGTAATTGAGCAATTAGAAATATATAAAGGTGGATTTTCAGTTTTAAAGCCGACAAAATACTTTATAGAAGCTTTAGAAAAAGCAATAGATTTTATTAAAGAAAAAGATTCTCCATATATACTTTCAATGACAACAAATAATGATTTATTAAGCCAGTGGAGAGGTTATACAGATAATGGTGTTGGAGTTAATATCGGATTTTCTAATAATTTTTTTGAAGAAAATAAACTAAAAGTCTATAAATGCATTTATGAAGTTGAAAAACAAAGGGAAATAGTTAATCATATATTAACACAATCAATTTTTATGTTTATTGGAATTGCTGACTCTCAAGGAATATTTAAAACATCAGAAGAAATTGAACTTAGTGAATATGATAAAGCCGTAAGTATTGCGGGACAATATTTTATTGATAGAACAATATTTTTCTGTAGTTTAATAAAAGATAAAAGTTTTATTGAAGAAGATGAATGGAGATTACTTTTATTTGATGAAAAAAGCGAAATTAATTTTTTAAACAAAGGAAATTATTTTAGACCTTATAAAAAAATTAAAATTGATAATCTCAATGATTGTATTAATGAAGTAACGATGGGGCCAAACTCTGAAAAAGAATTATGTAGTTTATCTCTTAAAATGTTGTGTAATAAGTACAATGTAGAAATTGAAAAATTAAACCAAAGTGAAATACCTTATAGAAATTGAAAATTGTGCCAACACAGCTACAAGCAATTTGGGCAATAGGCTTAAAAGAAAGTTCGTCTTGTATTTGGAATGATTGGGCAAATCCGAAGAATGGCTCTAATTTATGCCAAATCCGCTGTAGTTCCAGAACGTTAAAAGCAAACTACCACCGATGAAACCATTAATTGAAACAGAAATTATTCACTTTTTAAAACATAATGTAGAACCGGTCCCAGATAGCAACTTTGGCTTAGGTTTTAGAGCTTCTGTTACATTAACTGATGGAACTTTTTTACCGTGTGTGATTTTTAGAAATTCCGAAAAAACTTTAGACTTAGCAATCAGAAGATTTAAAGAAGAACAATCTAATAAAAGTATCTTCTCTAATAAATCAAAAGAATTTGGATATAGAGAAATCGTAAAAAATTTTGTAACAAAAGGAAACTGCATAAATATATATGATATAACAAATGTTACCAAAAGTAGATTTGAAATGCCATTAGAAGTTTACAAAAAAGTTGAAGGCGAGACGGCAATGAGTTGGACAGTTTTTGTAGCTGAATTTGAAGATGGCAGAAAGTTAAGTTTCGGAACAAGATGGAATTGGCAGTTTTTTGATTTGCCTGAAGGCTTTAATTTTAGTGAAATAAAGAATATTATCAGCGGATGTTATTTGTCAAAAGAAAATGAGATTGTTCCTCACAAATCTCTTTTGAATTTTCAACAAAACATGGAAAAACTTCAAACAATTAACCGCGAAAAACCATTTTTTGAATGTTACATCGATAACTTATAATACGTACTGCTTGTAACACACGCTAAAAGCAATTTGGGAATTTGGCTTAATTTAAATATGGTGTTGGATTTGGAAGATTTGGCAAATCCGAAGAATGGGCTTAATTTAATCCCAAGCCCGCTGTAGAATCAGAACGTTAGTGGTTATTTATCCACATTATCCACACTATGAGCAGAACAACATTCATAAAGGAATCAATGAAATATCATGATTGGAGATTGAAGAATAATCTTCCAGTTGACGTAAGTATTTTTAATGTCGACAAATACATTAGAGATAAATGGATTTCAGAAAATAGGCATGACGAATTGATAGCTTACATTAAAAGCGAATGGGATAATGGAGATTTTAATGACTACACCGATTTTATAGAAGAGTATGAACAATTTCTTCTAAAGAAAAACTTTCAATTCCATTTATAAAATTGTGGAATAATATTGTGAAGATAAGATTTAGTAATTTTCAGTGGCATCATAAGCAGAGTAAGATTAAGCAAACGCAATCTTATGTACATCTTGTTTTTGAAAAAAGAGAATTCGTTACAAAAGCGATAGATAGATTTACAAATGGGTCATTGGAGTTAAAACAGTTTGAAGAAATTGAAAAAATTCAAGAACTAAAAATTAAGATTGAAAAATTGGAAATCCCTAAAAAATAAATAACCGCTAACATCTACTACAACTGATTTGAGCACTAGTTATGGAGCTAAATCTTAACATTAGAACCTGAAATAGAATTCTAAAAATAACAGCTCCATGATGAGTTCGAGTTAAAATATCAGTAAACATAGGCGGTTTCAAAGATAGAAGAAAATGTTGAAAATTTTCGAACCACAAAAAAAGCCTGAGAACATAAATTCTCAGGCTTTTAAAATTTAAAGTGACCGCGGAGGGGTTCGAACCCCCAACCCTCAGAGCCGAAATCTGATATTCTATCCAGTTGAACTACGCGGTCATTTTTTTTATTGTAGATTTATGATTTTAGAATTCAGATTCAATCTAAAATCTGAACTCTAAAATCTAAACATTTTTAAACCAATAATTTCTTTACGATTGCAGAAATAGTTTTTCCTTCAGCAGTTCCGCCTAATTGTGCAGATGCTAATCCCATAACTTTTCCCATTGAAGCAATTCCTGAAGCTCCAGTTTCAGCAATGATTTTTGCTACTACCGCTTCTACTTCTTCTTCACTTAATTGAGCTGGCAAGAATTTTTCGATTACGGCAACTTGAGCCAATTCTGGTTCGGCTAAATCTGGACGGTTTTGTTCTGTAAAAATTCTAGCACTTTCTTTACGAGTTTTAACCAATCTCTGAAGTAATTTTACTTCATCATCTTCTGTTAATTCTTCTTTAGAACCCGAAGCTGTTGCAGCTAATAACATTTCAGATTTAATTGCTCTTAATGCTTCTAATGCTACTGTATCTTTTGCTCTCATGGCGGTTTTAATCTCGTCCATGATTAGTGTTTGTAAACTCATTTTTTAATTTTATTTGAATAAGCTGATGCTTATAAATTGATATTAGGATTGAAAAATTTTCTCGACTTGACTCGAACTGACCACAAGATTAACTTTAAAAGTCTATTAAAGAAGTCAAATTTTAAATTCTGTGCGAAGATAAAAAAAATAACCCGAAAATTAAATCCAATTTTCGGGCTATATTATTTATTATGATTGTAAAATTAATCTACATTGTCATGCAAAAATGAATTGTTTGAACGCAATTGCAAATCGTTGTTACTGTCTGTTCCAACTGAGATTCTAGAATTAGTATTATTTGACTGTGAATTAGACAAATCGATACCTAATCTTTTGTAAGCTGGCTCTTTTTCAAGCTCGTCAATTCTAGAAACATTATTATGGAATTTATAATTAAACTCTTTTAGTTTCTTTCTTCTTTCTTCAGCTCTTAAGCGTAAAGTTTCTTCGATTGTCAGTTCCATTGGAGAAACATTTGCAGTAGTCGAATAATCCGCTTCACTTGCAAAGTCAACTCTTGGTTTCATAGTGATATTTAGTTCTGCAGGAACTACATCTTCTACTTTTTCAACTGGTTTTGAAGTCACTAATTCATTCTCAACTTCCATATACTCTTCTAAAGAATATTTGATAACTCCTTTATCAGAAAGTTCCGTTACCGGTACAAATTGTACTGGATCATTTACTTTGATATTACGAGTTTCATTTGTCAATTCGAATAAAATTTTATTGTCTTCAACAACTGGCTCTTTCTTTACTTCTGGCTCTGATCTAAAAAGAGGCAAATCAAATGAGAACGTTGTTTGCTCTTCTCTTTCAAAAGTTCTCTGAACAGGTTTAGCTTCTTGAAATGCTGGAACTTCTGGAGCTGAAATTGTAAAATCGATATCTGTAATTGGCGAAACGATTTCAAAAGTAACATCAAGATTTTTGATAAACTCAGACATTACAACCAATTCTTCCTGATTTATAGATGGAGCAACTGCAACTGGAGCAACAGGTGTTGGCACTACGGGAGCAACCGTATCAGCAAATGTCTCTTCCATTAAATCAAAAACAATTTTCTCTTCTGATTTCGCAGTAGGTGTTTCAGGATTTAAATCAAAAGACGCGAGCGATTTATTCGTCAAATTATGAACACTTCTTTGCTCATCTTCTAACGTATGAATTATTTTTTTAGGTTCAGTATTTACGATTTCATTTTGTTGTTCAACATCAAAACCAGTAGCAATGATAGTTACGGCAATAGCTTCTCCAAGAGTTTCGTCTTCACCAACTCCCATGATAATATTAGCATTGTAACCTGCTTCTGCCTGAATGTGATCGTTGATTTCTCCAATCTCATCCAAAGTAATTTCGTTTGATCCAGAAACGATAAGCAACAATACGTTTTTGGCTCCTGTAATTTTGTTATCGTTTAACAACGGAGAATCCAATGCTGAAATAATAGCATCTTTTGCTCTATTTTCGCCCGATGCAACAGAAGATCCCATGATCGCTGTTCCACTATTCGAAAGAACAGTTTTAGCGTCACGTAAATCGATATTTTGAGTATAGTGATGCGTAATTACTTCAGCAATACCTCTAGAGGCAGTTGCTAAAACTTCATCCGCTTTTGAGAATCCTGCTTTGAAACCAAGATTTCCGTATACTTCTCTTAATTTATTATTATTAATTACAATTAGCGAATCTACTTGCTTGCGCAATTTCTCAATTCCTAAAAGTGCCTGCTCTTGACGAACTTTCCCTTCAAACTGAAAAGGAATAGTCACAATACCAACAGTCAAGATTTCTCTTTCTTTTGCTAATTGTGCTATTACTGGAGCTGCACCAGTACCTGTTCCACCACCCATACCAGCGGTAATAAATACCATCTTAGTACCACGGTCTAACATTTTTTCGATATCAGCGATGCTCTCAATAGCAGACTGTTGTCCTACATCAGGATTTGCTCCTGCTCCAAGACCTTCTGTTAAATTAACTCCTAACTGAATTTTGTTAGGTACTGAACTATTTTGAAGTGCCTGTGAGTCAGTATTACAAACGATAAAATCTACGCCTTTAATACCTTGCTTAAACATATGGTTGATAGCATTACTACCACCTCCACCTACACCTATTACTTTTATTACATTTGATTGGTTTTTTGGTAAATCAAATGAAATACTTCCAAATTCTGAGTTGCTCATCATCTTTTTGGTTTTTGAAATTCTTATTTAATACATTTTTTACTTCCTGACTTGGGGCCAAAAAAGTAATCCTTTTCTCTTTATTACTTTATTCTGCGTTGTCTAAAAAATCTTTGATTTTATCGACATATCTATCAAAAAATGATCTCCTGATTTTTGTTTCTGTAGATTCTTCTTGAGCCATATTATTTCTAACATCTCTTGGCTCGTCAATAGTTTCTACTCTTTCAACGTAGTTTTCTTCTACTTCGTATTGCTGTTGCACAGGTGGCGGCACATTTCTATAAACCACTTTCGGCTGTTCATTTACAACTTCCATTCTAATAGCACTTTGCGTACTATTTTCGATGCTGTTCATTACTAAACCAACTGCTGTTGCAAATAACGGACTAGAGATTTCTTCGCTAGAGTTTCCTGCTAAATGTTCATTTGGATATCCAATTCTGGTATCCATACCTGTAATGTACTCTACTAATTGCTTAATATGTTTCAGTTGAGCACCTCCGCCAGTAAGAACAATTCCTGCAATTAATTTTTTGCGGGGATCTTCGTGACCGTAAGCTTTGATTTCTGCAAAAACCTGCTCTATAATTTCTACCACACGGGCATGAATAATTTTAGATAAGTTTTTAAGCGAAATTTCTTTTGGCTCTCTGCCTCTCAAACCTGGAATAGAAACAATTTCGTTGTCCTTATTTTCTCCTGGCCAAGCTGATCCGAATTTTATTTTTAAAAGCTCTGCTTGTTTTTCGATAATCGAACAGCCTTCCTTGATATCATCTGTAATTACATTTCCTCCAAAAGGAATAACTGCTGTATGACGAATGATTCCATCTTTAAAAATGGCCAAATCAGTTGTTCCTCCACCAATATCAATTAGGGCTACACCTGCTTCTTTTTCTTCTTGACTTAAAACGGCATCTGCAGACGCTAAAGGTTCTAATGTCAATCCTGACAATTCGATTCCTGAACTCTGAATACATCTTCCAACATTTCTGATCGAAGAAGCCTGCCCCACTACTACGTGAAAACTAGACTCTAATCTTCCGCCGTACATTCCGATAGGCTCTTTAATTTCAGACTGCCCGTCAATTTTAAACTCTTGTGGCAAAACGTGAATAATTTCTTCTCCTGGCAACATGGCTAGTTTATTAACCTGGTCAATCAAAAGCTGAATATCTTTTTCGCCAATTACTTCTTCCGGATTGCTTCGGCTGATGTAATCTGTATGCTGTATACTTCTGATGTGCTGTCCTGCAATACCTACAACAACATCTTTAATTTTATAACCGGAATTATTTTCTGCTTCAAGGATCGCTTGTTGAATCGATTGAATTGTTTGCGTAATGTTGTTTACAACGCCTCTCGCCACACCCAAACTTTTGGATTTTCCAATACCCAAAATTTCCAGTTTACCATACTCATTTTTCTTGCCTATCATGGCAACTATTTTGGTTGTTCCAATATCTAGACCTACTGCAATGTTATCTTTTTCCATTTTCTATTATTTTGTGCAAACTACTTGTTCCGTAAACCTAAGGTCAATTTTATTGTATTTGTATAACGAACTATCTAAAACTGCTTTTTGAAAAAAAGCTTTATAGTTATTAAATTTCTTATCAACATTCATCGTTCTGCCAAAATCGATGAAGTAATTATAATTTCTATTAAACATTTTTAGGCTGCCATTAGGCATAATTTGAATCGCAATGATGTTTTTTTTCAAAAACGCATCGTCGTAAATTGTGCGAAATAGAGCAGCTAAATCTTCGTTATTTTTTTCATTTATTGACCCCGAAACAAGAGGAACTCGAGCAGTAAAATTATCTGACAATGGCATTTTATTACCTTCATAGTCAATATAAAAAGAGCGATCACCATCATAAACTCTCGCTATTGGTGTCTTCTGTTTTACTCTCGCTTTTAGAACTCCATCAATACTTACAAAAACGTCTGACTTTTCAATCATGTCTTGCGTATCAAGGGATTTTTCTATCTTTTTCAAATCTAACTCATCTTTTCGGATACTGGAAGCGTCTCTTTTATTTTCTATCAACAATTTATTAACCGTTTCGGGCTTCACAAAAAGCGTATTTTCTCCTACAAAAACAACCATAGATTTTTTTAATTTTCTATCTCCGTTTCGGTGTTGCGCAAACGAATACAAAAAAAGTACAAGCCCAAAAATGAGCACTAATCGAATATTTGTCCAGTTAAATATTTTCATTTAGCATTTTTTTGATTGATGGAACCATTTCGCCAACGTCACCAGCTCCTATTGTTACAATTATTGGCGCATCACTGGCTTTGATCGCCACTAATAAATCTTCTTTTGCAACAATTTTTTTGTTCGAATTTGTCATTTTTCCCAACAGCCATTCTGATGTGATCCCTTCCATCGGCAATTCTCGTGCTGGATAAATATCCATTAGCAATACTTCATCAAATTGAGATAAACTTTCTGCAAATCCATCAGCGAAATCTCTTGTCCTGCTAAATAAATGAGGCTGAAAAACCGCTAATACTTTTTTTCCTGGATACAATTCTCTAACTGCCTGATGTACTGCATTTATCTCCGTCGGATGATGTGCATAATCATCTATATAAACTAACTTATCTGATTTAATCTGATATGAAAAACGTCTTCTGATTCCGCTGAATGAAGCAATGGCTTTTGCAATAGACATGGTCGGGGTGCCGAAAGTTTTCGCCATCGCAATAGCCATTAATCCATTCATTAAATTGTGTTTGCCAGGCAATCCAAAATGCAAATCTTTCATAATTTCTGTTGGCGTCTGCACATCAAAAACATAACTTCCATTTTCAATTCGAACATTGAATGCCTTATATACAGCATCTTCATTTATAGCACATTGTACACCTTCCAGAGGCAATTCTTTTGTTATAAACAGATTATTTTTATCTTCTACTTTTGAGGCAAATTCTACAAAAGAAGCTTCAATTGCTTCACTTGTTCCGTAAATATCCAAATGATCGGCATCCATAGACGTGATACAGGCAATATTTGGATGCAAATGCAAAAACGAGCGATCAAATTCATCAGCTTCCACTACGGTTACCGTTTTTCCACTTCCAATTAAGTTAGAATTATAGTTTTCTACAATTCCGCCTACAAATGCAGTAACATCTGCACCGCTTTCATATAAAATATGACCTAAAATACTTGAGGTTGTTGTTTTTCCGTGCGTTCCTGCAACAGCAAAACTAAAAGTGTCTTTAGTGATAATCCCTAAAACTTCAGCACGTTTTTTAACCTGATATTCTCTTTCTAAAAAATAATTCCACTCAGAGTGTGTTTTAGGCACTGCAGGAGTTATAATTACTAACGTATTCTCTGAATAGTAATTAGACGGAATTAAACTTATATTATCTTCAAAATGAATATCTATACCGCTTTCAATCAATTCATTCGTTAGCATAGACGGCGTTTTATCGTAACCTGAAACCTGTTTCCCTATATTTTTAAAATAACGGGCCAGAGCACTCATTCCGATGCCTCCAATGCCAATAAAATAAACGTTTTGTATTTGATTTAAATTCATTTTATTTTTTGCTTTAAGCACTAAGTTTTAGATTATAAGCCTTTAACTTAATGACTTTTTATTTTTTAATTGTTTTTTAATCCTTTAACTTTTTCGCTTATTTATTTTGTAATAAACTAACAATTAAGCCTTTGTATTTGTACAGTTTTAACATATCAAAAATGCCTAAAATAGCATTCATCTATTTTCTTGATGTTGTATAATTTTCTTTAAAAGTTACATTATAACAACTTTTTAATCTCTTCTACAATAACTTTAGTCGCATTTGGCATTGCCAGTTTTTTAATGTTAGCACTAAGCTGTTTTTGCTTTCCATCATCTTTCAGCAAAGCTTCGAAAACGATACTAAACTGACTCTCCAATTCTGATTCTTTTAATAAAATAGCACCTTTTGCATCTACAATCGCCTGCGCATTTTTTGTCTGGTGATCTTCAGCTACATTTGGCGACGGAATAAAAATTACTGGTTTTCCAACAATACACAATTCCGAAACCGATGAGGCACCAGCACGTGATATAATTACATCTGCAGCTGCGTAAACAAAATCCATTCTTTCAATAAAATCAACCACTCTGACGTTTTGCTGAGCATGTTTTTTATAATCCTCAAAATATAATTTCCCACATTGCCAGATTATCTGAACGTCCTGCGAAAGAAAATTATGCAATTCTTTTTCTATTAATTGATTGATTCTTCTAGCACCTAAACTGCCTCCTAAAACCAATAATGTTTTTTTATTCGGATCTAATCCGTAAAAAGCAATTGCTTCATCGCGTTTGCTGTCAATATCAATTAAATCCTGGCGAACCGGATTTCCGGTAACCACTATTTTTTCTTTAGGAAAAAATCGCTCTAAATTGCCATAAGCCACACAAATTGCATTTGCTTTTTTGCTCAGTAACTTATTCGTAATTCCAGGAAACGAATTCTGTTCTTGAATTACAGTTGGAATTCCAAATAATCCCGCTGCCTGCAATAAAGGTCCGCTGGCAAAGCCACCAGTTCCGATAACTACATTTGGCTTAAATTGTCTTATGATTCTTCTTGATTCAAGCAAACTTGTTGCCAATTTTAAAGGAAACATCAAATTTTGCAATGTTAACTTACGCTGCAGACCTGCAATCCAAAGTCCTTTTATTTCGTAACCTGCCTGAGGCACTTTTTGCATTTCCATTTTATCTTGGGCGCCTACAAAAAGAAAATCAGCATCAGGAAATTGTAACTTTAATTCATTAGCAATGGCAATCGCAGGATAAATATGCCCTCCTGTTCCGCCACCGCTTAGTATGAATTTATAATTTGTCATATTTTTAAAAGTTATAGCGTTTTTAAAAACTGCTCTTTTATTTTATTTATTTAATACTGCATTCATCGGATTTCTAGAATTATCCTCGATTGAATACATCATTCCTTCTTCTTCATATATTTCATTAGCAGGTAAATCTTCTTCTGCTAATTCTTTATCAATTAATCTTTGAAGTGCTTCTTTTCGCCTTTCTTTTTCTTCTCTTTCTTCAGCAACTTCTTCTTCTTTTTTGGTTACACTTATGATAATTCCGAGAGAGAAACAAGTCATCCAGATCGAACTACCTCCACTACTTATCAGCGGCAGTGTTTGTCCTGTTACCGGCAATAATTCGACTGCTACCGCCATATTGATCATCGCCTGAAATATCATCGGAAACCCGAGCCCGACGACGACTAATTTTCCAAATAGCGTATTTGCTTTATGCGATGCGATTACAAACCGGAAAAGCAATAACAAATACAAAAGCAATATCGAAACTCCTCCAACTAAACCGTATTCTTCAACTATAATTGCATAAATAAAATCAGAGGAAGATTGTGGCAAAAAGTTTTTCTGAACACTTTTTCCTGGTCCTAAACCCCCTAATCTTCCAGATGCAATTGCAATTTTTGCTTTTTCAATTTGATAATCATCTTCATCAGGTTTATCTGTGGTGAAATTTTCTATACGGCTTCCCCATGTTCCTACCCTGCTAAAGAATCTCGAATCTGGAAAAGCTTTGGCAACTAATAAAAAGAATGCCAGCATTGCGATTCCTGAACCAATAATAAAACCAATATATTTTAATGGATATTTACCAATAAATGTCAGCATAATTACCATTGAAAAAATCAACGCTGTTGTTGAAAAGTTCGCTGGTAAAATAAGCGCTAGTGTGATAAAAACCGGAAGCCAAAGCTGAATTAATGAAGCTTGAAAAGGTTCATTTTCTTCTTTGGTTTTAGACAAATAACGCGCCACAAATATGAACAAAACAATAGAAGCCAAAGTCGAAGTCTGAAATGTGATTCCGATAAACGGCACCTGAATCCAGCGACTCGCATTTGCTCCTGCAATTACAGTTCCCTTCAGCAATGTATAAAGCAATAAAAACCAAACAATAGGCAATGCAATTTTTGAAATTGCTCTAAAATAATGATATGGAACTTTGTGTACCCAATAAATAATCAAGAAACCAATGCAAATGTGAGCCAAGTGTTTTACTAAATAACCCAAAGTGTTTCCGGTTCCGTGACCAATGTATGCCAAATTACTACTTGCGCTAAAAACAGGCATAAACGAAAACAGCGCTAATAAAGCCACGAATGACCATATTACTCTATCTCCTTTTAGTTTATTTACTAGCTCTTTCATAATCTTTAGTTTCAGGTTTTATTTTTTTGTTTCAAGTTTCAGGTTTCAAGTTCCTCCTAACGTGAAACTTGAAACTTTAAACTTTTCTTCTACAAGTTATGAACCGCTTGCTTGAATTGTTTTCCACGATCTTCGTAGTTTTCAAATAAGTCAAAACTTGCGCAAGCTGGAGATAATAAAACGGCATCTCCTTTTTCTGTTAATCTTTGTGCTGTTTTTACAGCATCGCTCATATTGTTTACCTCAACCATTATGTCAACTACATTGCCAAAAGCTTCAATAATTTTATGATTGTCTATTCCTAAACAGATAATTGCTTTTACTTTTTCTCGAACTAATGACATCAATTCGTTGTAATCATTTCCTTTATCAACTCCTCCAACAATCCAAACTGTAGGCACATTCATACTGTCTAAAGCAAAGAATGTAGCGTTTACATTTGTTGCTTTTGAATCGTTGATGTACTGTACATTCTGAATTTTTAAAACTTTTTCTAAACGGTGTTCAACACCTTGAAAATTTGATAAACTTTCGCGTATTGTTGCATTTCTAATTTGCATCAATTTTGCTACAGAGCTTGCTGCCATTGCGTTTTTCATATTATGTTTTCCTTCTAACGCAATGTATTCTGTTTCCATTGTAAACTCTTCTTGGTTGATCTTTATTTCCATTTTGTTGTTATTTATAGAAGCCCCTTCATCGAATTTTTTAGACAATGAAAAAGGAATTAATTTTGCTTTTGTTGTGTTGTTCTTTAACCATTCTGCAATCGTCTCATCATCTGCATCGTAAATAAGATAATCGCTTTCAGTCTGATTCATTGTAATTCGAAACTTTGCTTCGATATACTTTTGATATTTATACTCATATCGGTCTAAATGATCTGGACTAATATTCGTAATAATGGCAATATCTGGCCTGTACTCTATAATTCCGTCTAGCTGAAAACTGCTTAATTCAAGAACGTATGCATCATATTTATTTTCGGCTACCTGCCAGGCAAAGCTTTTTCCTATGTTTCCTCCCAGTCCTACATTCAACCCTGCCGATTTCAGTAAATGATAGGTCAGCATTGTTGTTGTTGTTTTACCGTTGCTTCCAGTAATTCCAACTGTCATTGCTTCTGTAAAAGGCGCTGCAAACTCTATTTCAGAAATTACTTTTACACCAGTGTCAATTAACTTTTTTACTATGGGAGATTTATCTGGAATTCCGGGACTTTTCATTACCACGTCGGCATTTAAAATCAGGTCTTCTGTATGCTGTTCTTCTTCCCAAGCAATTTTATTAATGATAAGAACTTCTTTATAGCTTTCTTTTATTTTACCAAAATCAGATACAAAAACATCGTATCCTTGTTTCTTTCCTAAAATTGCGGTACCAACGCCGCTTTCTCCTCCTCCTAATACTACTAGCCTCATCTATCTTAATTTTAATGTAACAATTGATAATATGGCTAACATGATTGCAACAATCCAAAATCTGGTTACAATTTTACTTTCGTGATATCCTTTCTTTTGATAATGATGATGAAGTGGTGACATCAAGAAAATTCTTCTTCCTTCTCCAAAACGTCTTTTTGTATATTTAAAATAAGCTACCTGTATAATTACCGAAGCACTTTCTGCCAAGAAAATTCCGCAGAACAAAACGATCAGTATTTCTTTACGAACTGCAATTGCCAAAACTGCTATAATTCCACCGATAGTCAAACTTCCTGTATCTCCCATAAAAACCGATGCGGGATAGGAATTGTACCAAAGAAATCCGATTAGCGCTCCAACAAAAGCAGATATAAAAACAGTCATTTCGCCCGAATTGGGTATGTACATGATGTTTAGATAATTTGAGAAAATGATATTCCCTGAAACAAACGTAAATATTCCGAGCGCGAGCACCGATATTGCCGAGGTTCCTGCAGCGAGTCCGTCAATTCCATCGGTCAAATTAGCTCCGTTAGAAACTGCTGTGATGATAAAAATAACAACCGGAATAAAAATTAACCAAGCCCATTTTTCGTATCCATCACCTAAAAAAGATAAAATTTCAGCATAATCAAATTCGTTGTTTTTAACAAAAGGAATTGTGGTTGCTGTAGATTTCTCTTCAACTGGTGCCGGCAAAACTACTGTTGTCGTAGCTGTTGCTGTTTTAAAAACATCGGTTCTTCCAGTATCGGTTCTTACCGTAACTGCAGGATTAAAATAAAGAACGGCTCCTACTATAATCCCTAGACCAACTTGACCAATAACTTTAAAAATTCCTTTAAGTCCTGCTTTATCTTTTTTGAATATTTTAATATAATCATCAACAAAACCAATTGTTCCCATCCAAAGTGTAGTAACAATAAGCAATACGATATAAATATTATGCAGACGAGCAAATAACAAAACAGGCAAAAGCGTAGCAAAAATGATAATAAGTCCTCCCATTGTTGGAGTTCCTGCTTTTTCATTTTGACCTGCCAAACCTAACTCACGAACTGTTTCGCCAACTTGCTGCTTACGCAAAAAATTAATAATACGTTTTCCGTAAATCGTTGACAAAAGCAATGAAAGCATGAAAGCTAATGCCGATCTAAAAGTGATATACTGAAAAACTCCAGTTCCCGGTATATCTAATGTTTTGTCTAAATATTCAAATAAATAGTATAGCATATATCTTGGTTTATTTGTGTTAGTTTGTTCCTTACAGAAGCCCGATTAACGATTATTTGTTTAATTGAATTAAAATTTCTTTCACAGTTTCCATATCATCAAAATGATGACGAACTCCATTTATTTCCTGATACGTTTCATGTCCTTTACCAGCAATTAAAATAATATCATTTGGCTGCGCCAATTGACAAGCTGTTTTTATAGCTTGCTTTCTGTCTGTAATTCTTAATATTTTTTTATAATTATGAGCTTCTACTCCTTTCTCCATTTCATCTAAAATCACTTCCGGATCTTCATTTCTAGGATTGTCTGACGTTAAGATTGCTTTATCACTAAGATCTGAAGCAATTTTCGCCATAATTGGTCTTTTCGTTTTATCTCTATTTCCGCCACAACCTACGACTGAAATCAATTGTTCGTTTTTAGTACGGATATCGTCTATCGTTTTTAAAACATTATCTAAAGCGTCCGGCGTATGTGCATAATCAACGATTGCTGTAATATTTCCTTCTGAAACAATATATTGAAAACGACCCGAAACACTCTCTAAATCAGACAACAAGCGCAACGCTTCAAGACTATCCATTCCTAGCTCTATAGCCGTTCCGTAAATCGCTAAAACATTATAAGCATTAAAAGTTCCAATAAGTTTTACCCAAACTTCATTGTCATTTACTTTTAATAATAATCCTGATAATTGGCTCTCTAAAATCGTTGCTTTAAAATCAGCATATGATTTTAGAGCATATGTAAACTTTCGTGCAACCGTATTTTGAAGCATTACAGTCCCATTTTTATCATCGATGTTTGATAAAGCAAAAGCTGTTTTTGGCAATGAATCAAAAAACGATTTTTTTACATCCCTATATTCTGCAAAAGTTGGATGATAATCTAGATGATCGTGCGAAAGATTTGTAAAAATGCCGCCCACAAAATGCAAAGCTTCAGTCCTTTTTTGATGAATTCCGTGTGAACTCACTTCCATAAAACAATGTGTTACGCCAGCTTCAATCATTTCATTTAAATAATGATTTATTGTAATCGAATCTGGTGTGGTATGTGTGGCTTTATATTCTGTTTCATCAACCATTATTTTTACAGTTGATAATAAACCGACTTTAAATCCTGCTTTTTGAAACAATTGAAATAATAATGACGCTATTGTTGTTTTTCCGTTTGTCCCAGTAACACCAACAAGCTTTAATTTTTCAGATGGATTTCCGAAATAATTAGCAGCCATAAAAGCAAGAGCTGTATTTGTATCTTTTACTTTTATATAGGTAATTCCTTTTTCAATATTTTCTGGAAGCGTATCACAGATTATTGCAATTGCACCAAGCTGAATTGCTTTTTCGATATAATCATGTCCATCAGAAAGGGATCCGCGGATGGCTACAAAAACATCATTTGTCTCAATTTTTCTTGAATCAAAATCAATTTTATGTATATCGATTTCTGTCGAACCTGTTACAGATTCAATAGCTACTTTATATAATATGTCTTTCAGTATTTTCACGATAATTCTAATACTATAGTTGTGTTTTTACTAATACTTTGTCCAGCTTGCAAAGACTGTTTTTTTACTTTTCCCACTCCATTGACCTTTACTTTTAAACCTAAGTTTTCTAGTAGTGCAATAGCATCCATTCCTGGCATTCCCTTTAAATCCGGAACCTGATTTGATTTTTTATTGGCTTCAACAGCATAATATTTATCATAACTAGAATCTTGTTTTGGCACTCGAGAATCTAATTTTTTAATTTTATTTGTTGAAGGCGCGTCTGTAAAAATCTTTTGAGCAATTCTTTTAAAAACCGGTCCTGCAACGTCTGCTCCATAATAATTATTATTAGCTGTATTTGGCTTATGAACCACTACAATACAAGAATATTTAGGGTGATCAGCTGGAAAATATCCTGCAAAAGAAGAAGCATAATACATTCCTTCTCTTCCAGCTTTACCATAATTCACCATAGCTGTTCCTGTTTTTCCTGCCATCGAAAAATCTTTAGAATATAACTTAGAACCTGTTCCTTTTTTTACCACATTTTGCAAAACCGCTTTTACTTTTTTTAATGTCTCAGGAGAACAAATCCTCGGATTAATTACTTCTGTATCGAATTTTTTAATCGTTTTATTCCATTCTTTAATTTCTGAAACAAACTGTGGTTTTACCATTACACCATTATTTGCAACTGCATTATATAAGGTTAAAGTCTGCATTGGCGTAACCGAAACATTATATCCAAAAGCCATCCATGGAAGCGTAGTTCCTGACCAATGTTTGTCTCCAGGCTGTGGAATATATGGCTTACCTTCTCCTTTAAAATGCAATCCTAATGTCTTATTTAATCCGTACGCATTAATATGATTTACAAACTTAGAGGGGTTACTTTTGTAATTTTCGTAAACTGCCTGAACCATTACCGTATTTGATGAAAGCTCAAATCCGCGTGCTAATGAAACTTTTCCATAACCGCCTTTATGCGAATCACGAACAGCTCTTCCGTAATATCTAATTTCTCCGCCATGACTATCATAAACCGTACTTGTATCTGCTACTTTATCATCTAAGATTGCCATTAAATCGACCAATTTAAAAGTCGATCCTGGCTCGTGAGATTCAGCAATTGCGTAATTTGTTGTTTCATAATACGACCCGTCTTCTGCTCTTCCTAAATTCGAAATCGCTTTTACATGCCCCGTTTCTGTTTCCATTACTACCACACAACCATGATCTGCTCCATAATCTTCTAATTGTTTCAATAAAGCATGATGTGCTATATCTTGAATAAAAACATCGATTGTCGAAATAACATCATAGCCATCTTGAGGATCAACTTCGTTGACGTCACGAATTGGCTTCCATTGTCCTTTTGCTATTTTTTGCTTTAAAATCTTACCGTCTTTTCCGTTTAAATAACTTTTAAAAGCCCACTCGATTCCTTTTCCTACTTCAACTCCTGTTGCAGGATCAATTCGATCGTAACCGATTGTTCTTTCAGCAATTTTTCCTATCGGGTGTTTTCTAACGGTTTCTTGTTCAATTATAATCCCGCCTTTAAAAGCACCTAAATTGAATAATGGAAAACCTTTAATTTTTACATATTCTGTATAGCTCAAATTACGGGCAATTAAATAATAGCGGTTTTTATTGGCTCTGGCCTTTCTTAATTCCTGTTCATAATAACCTCCTGGTCTATTTAAAACAGTTGCCAATGAATCTGATAATGCTTTTACGAATTTCTCGAAAGTTTCTGTTTTTGGCGCTTTTGCATCAAATCTAATTTCATAATTGGGAATTGATGTTGCCAGTAAACTTCCATCAGCCGAATAAATATTTCCTTTATTTGCCGGAATCACAAAATTTCTAACTGTACGCTGTTTGGCGAGTTTTCTATAATAATCTCCTTCAACCCATTGAATATTGGTTAATTTAACAACAATAGCAATTGCCATCACGAAGATGAAAACTGCTACGAGGTAAATTCTGTAGGATATATGTTTATCGTCTACTGCCATATTCTTTTAAAGAAACTTTTTTCTTCTTCTTTTTTAACTTCTATTTTTACTGGAGGAACTGTCGATGGAAAAATCTGTTTTTCTAACATTTTATCCGATATCGTTGATTCCATTTTTAACTTCATTAGTTCTGAACGTCGGTCTACAAATTCAGATCGCAATTCTTTTACTTCATTGTTCAGTTTTGCAATTTCAAAAACCTTTTGTTCGTATCGCTGTGTATTGGCAATCATTATTATGGCAAGCAAAATGATAAAAACAATGAATCGCCAATTTTTTACAGCGTCATCATTTATAAGAAACCTTGCTTTTAATATGCCAAATACTCCACCTTTCATTTTTTTATACCTTATATATTATATCTTCTCTGCAATTCTCAATTTTGCACTTCTTGCTCGATTGTTGATTTTGATCTCTGCATCATCAGGAACAATCAATTTTCCGATTGTTTTAAAAGGAACTGAAAAATTTCCGAAGAAATCACGTTCTGGTTCTCCTTCAAACATTCCATTCTTAATAAATCTTTTTACCAATCTGTCTTCTAAAGAATGATATGAGATTACAGAAAATCTTCCACCCGGATTTAGAATTTCTAGTGATTGCTCAATAAATTCCTTCAAAACATCCATTTCTTGATTTACCTCGATTCGAATCGCCTGATAAATTTGAGCCAATATTTTATTTCGAACTCTTTCAGGTAAATATTTTGCTAAAACTTCTTTCAATTCATCTGTAGTTTTAATTGGCTGATATTCTCTAGCCTCTACAATTGTTCTTGCAAGAACTGGCGCATTCTTCAACTCTCCATAATCAAAAAAAACACGACGTAAATCCTGTTCTTCATATTCGTTAACCACTCGATAAGCATTCAAATCATTTTTCTGACTCATCCGCATATCCAGTTCGGCATCGAATCTGGTAGAGAAACCTCTTTCCGGAACATCAAACTGATGTGATGAAACTCCCAAATCAGCTAAAATTCCGTCAACACTTTTTACACCATGAAAACGCAAGAACCTTTTTATAAATCTGAAATTCTCATTTATCAAAGTAAACCTTTCATCTGGCAATGCATTTGCAAGTGCATCTTCGTCTTGATCAAAAGCAAATAATTTTCCGTTTGGCCCTAATCTTCTCAAAATTTCTTTTGAATGCCCACCGCCTCCAAACGTCACGTCTACATATATTCCATCAGGCTTAATATTTAAACCATCAACTGTAGGATGAAGCAAAACCGGATTATGATATTCCATTGTCGTCGTCATTAATATTTCCCATTACTTCTTCGGCTAAATCTGCAAAATCCATATCTTCGCCGCTTATTGATTTTTCATATAAATCTTTATCCCAAATTTCCACAATATTAACCGCAGATGAGAAAACAACATCTTTAGAAATACTTGAAAAGGCTACCAAATCTTTTGGGACCAACAACCTTCCTAATGCATCAATCTCTACCACTTTAACACCAGCAGTAAATCTTCTGATGAAATCATTGTTCTTTTTCACAAAACGATTAAGCTTGTTGATTTTTTGCATCATCAAGTCCCACTCTTCCATCGGATATAATTCTAAACACGGCTGAAAAACAGAGCGCTTCAAAACGAATCCGTTTTGAAGAGAAGAAGCCAATTGCTTTTTTAAAGGTGCAGGCATCATTAGCCTTCCTTTAGCATCGACTTTACACTCATATGTTCCGACAATTGTGTTCAAGAAAAATCAATTAATATGTTATAGGACAAAAATATAAAAAAAAATACCACATTTTACCACAAAATACCACTTTGTTAATAAGTTTAACCACTTTTCTACCACTACGCTTAATTTATGGACAATCAATACCTTAGCTAATCATTAGTGAATTCCCAATAACAGTAATCATTCAAAAAAAATACGCACTGATTTTCTTAAAAAAGTAACTATTATGTCAGTTTCTTAACATTTAGGAAAACTACCAAAAACACGCCTAAAATCTGATTGTTAGACACTTATATATTCTACTGAAATTATCTAGTTAAAAAATGGCAGCAAAAATTCATTTTTATTTATTAAACCCTATATTTGTCCAAATTGAAATTGGCATTAAATTAAATGGACAAACACTACAAAAAAGAAGGCAAATACAGCTATTATGAAGCTGGAGAAGGAACTCCTATCGTTATTTTACATGGCTTAATGGGAGGCCTAAGTAACTTTGATGCTGTAGCGGAATATTTCCCAACAAAAGGATACAAAGTTGTAATCCCAGATTTGCCAATCTATACTCAAAGTATTTTAAAAACTAACGTGAAAAGCTTTGCCAAGTACGTTAAAGACTTTATAACTTTTAAAGGTTTTGATCAGGTTATTTTATTAGGCAACTCCCTTGGAGGACATATTGCACTTTATCACACTAAATTATATCCAGAAAAAGTAGCTGGACTTGTAATTACAGGAAGTTCTGGTCTTTATGAAAGTGCGATGGGCGACAGTTATCCAAAGAGAGGTGATTACGAATACATCAGAAAGAAAGCTGAAGATGTATTTTACGATCCTGCTATTGCTACTCCAGAACTTATTGATGAAGTTTACGCAACAGTTAATGACCGCATAAAATTGATTAAAACATTAACGATTGCAAAAAGTGCAATTCGTCATAATATGGCAAAAGATTTACCAAAAATGACAGTGGAAACCTGTATTATTTGGGGTAAAAACGATGCTGTAACACCACCAAATGTTGCCGAAGAATTTGATAAATTATTGCCTAATTCAACTTTGTATTGGATAGACAAATGTGGACACGCTGCTATGATGGAACATCCTCAGGAATTTAATAATATTCTTGAAGAATGGCTCGTTAAAAAGAATTTATAGCATCTATCTCTCGACTTTAGGAGGTTTTAAAAACCCAAAAACATGAAAATTACAACCGCCGAATTTATTGTCAGCAATTCTGAAGTTGCAAAATGCCCTCAGGAATTTTTGCCAGAATATGCCTTTATCGGAAGATCAAACGTAGGTAAGTCATCTTTGATCAATATGCTTACCAATCATAAAAATTTAGCAAAAACTTCAGGAAGACCAGGAAAAACACAATTAATTAATCATTTTAAGATTAACAACAATTGGTTTCTAGTCGATTTGCCGGGTTACGGTTACGCCAAAGTATCCAAAAAAACAAAATCAGTTTTTCAGCAATTTATTACTGATTATTTTGAAACCAGAGAACAATTAGTTTGCGCTTTTGTTTTAATTGATATTCGCCACGAAGCTCAAAATATTGATATTGAATTTATGTCATACATGGGAGAAAGCGAAATTCCGTTTTGTATTATTTTTACGAAAGCAGATAAAATCAGCAAAGTAAAAGTTGATTCTCACGTTGCAGCATACAAAAAACAAATGTTTGCAAATAACTGGGAAGAAATGCCCCATTATTTTGTGACCTCATCTACAGAATCGACTGGAAAAGAAGAGCTTTTAGCTTACATTGACGAAGTAAATCAGGAGGTTTTTAAAAATAATAGTCAGTTTTAAGAAAACAAATTTATAGTAAATAAAAATCCCAAATTCCGAGTTTTAAAATTGGAATTTGGGATTTTTATTTATTGAAATTTAAGGAAATTTTATTTCGTCAATTCTAGTTTTTCTGCAAAATAATCACAGAAATCTTTCATTGTGTCTGACATTTTTTCGTCGTCTGTTGCGCGTTTAAAAGTATCAGACATTGCTACTAAAGTCTGGTGAAAGAAAATTTTCATTTCATCAACCGGCATATCTTTCGTCCATAAATCAATACGCATTGTTTCTTTAGCTTTACTGTCCCAAATAGACAGCATAATTGCTTTTGCTTCTTCTGCCTGCACTCCGCCATCTTGAGCGCTCCACGTTAATTTTTCTGGAACACGGTTTTCATCTAATTCTATATTGAATCTAATTTCTGAGTTTATTGTATCTGACATTATTTCTTAGGTTTATATTTTGACTTTTCAAAAATTTCTTTTGCATTCACTTTTAATAATTCTGACAATGCAACATTGTTATTTTTCATATAAGAACGAACAATCTGCCAGCCAATCCAAGCTCCTATGCGTCCTGGCGAATCGTTATCAATTTCTAAATAAAATTTAGAAAAAGGTGCCGGTGTCATAAATCGTGTTGTCAATTTCGGATCATCGCTGTACAGCATTTGTTTTTCGATAAAATAACGCCACATATAAGCTTCATTTTCTTCACACCATTTTATTTGTTCTGGCGTATAGCCTATTTTTTCAGCATCTGTATATTCTGGCAGCAATAAATCTTTTGCATACAATTGTTTTCCTTCAAAAATCATTTGAGAAACTAAATTTCTGTCTGGAAAAGCAGGAATATTTCTGTAAGCAAAACTAGATACGACATCTGGCATAATCTGTTTTTCTTCAAAATTTTGCTTTAAGTAAGTTGGAAACTCATAAAACTTATGCTCTTTTCCTAAATACAATTCCAATGCAACAATTACCAGACTGTCTGCATAAATTGCTTTGGCATTGTAATCCATTTCTCCAATTACCGTAATTACTTTTGGCGTTTTTGTTTTAGGAAAATAATATTTTACATGCTGAAAAAGCGAATTAAATTCTTGGCGAACAGGCTCAATATTGGAATATTTTTTCTGCACTTCTTCATATACTTCTCTCCAAATTGGTTCCTGCATTTTCTTTAGCCAAACAGAGTCATCATTGCCAGCCGGAAAAAAGAAAGGATACTGTCTTTTTACTTTCGCCAAATCTTCTGGTTTGGTCTCAAAAAACACTTTATCAAAACGTTCTACTTTAATATCAACCGGAATTTCTTCCACTTCTTTTTCTACTTTGCTTTTTTGATCACAAGACAAAAAAAACAAGCACAGAACCACTGCAAAGCGATATATTTTCATTTTATTTTAATTAGATTTGTGTTGCATAAATTTAAAAAATACACATACTTAAAAATATTTGTGCAAATATACATCCCTGTATCTTAAAACTTGAACTATTATGGCTAAAAAAAGTACTATTCAAACAGAAAAAGTAAATACCCACATTGTAGAGTGGCTAAAAAATTATGCTAACAATGCAAAAGTAAATGGTTTTGTAATCGGAATTTCTGGTGGAGTTGACTCTGCAGTAACTTCAACACTATGCGCACAGACCGGCTTAAAAGTTTTATGTGTTGAAATGCCTATTCATCAAGCAGAAAGTCAAGTTTCAAGAGGAAGAGAACATATTGAGCAATTAAAAAAACGTTTTCCGAACGTTTCGAATGTAGAAACTGATTTAACAGCGGTTTTCGAAGCATTTAAGGCATCTGTACCAAAATCTGATGACGAAGCAAAGGTGAGCCTTTCTTTAGCAAACACGCGCGCTCGTATTCGAATGACATCTTTATATTATTTAGCCGGAATTCATGGTCTTTTAGTTGCCGGAACAGGAAACAAGGTCGAAGATTTTGGTGTAGGATTTTATACTAAATATGGAGATGGCGGCGTCGATTTAAGTCCGATCGCTGATTTAATGAAATCTGATGTTTATGCTTTAGGAGAATTTTTAACAATTCCACAATCAATTTTAACAGCTGCTCCAACAGATGGATTATTTGGTGACAATAGAACCGATGAAGATCAATTAGGAGCAAGTTATGATGAGCTTGAATGGGCGATGGAAGCGGCGGCGTCAGGAAAGACGGCGGTTGACTTTAATGGGAGAGAAAAATCTGTCTTTGAAATTTATAAACGTTTAAACACCAGCAACAAGCATAAAATGGATGCAATACCCGTTTGTTTAATACCAAAAACGTTAAAGTAGAAATTTTTAACATTTGTCAGCTATTAATTACAGAATTTATTTATTAATTTTACCGTTCCAAAAACATGATAATAATTCTAAAAAGGTAAAAATTATGATTAAAGTATGTCTTGCAGACAATCATCCTGTGACTCACTTTGGCGTTAAGTCTTATTTCAAAGACCACGATCAAATTTCAATTGTTGCCAACGTAGGCAATTTTTCAATGGTTAGAGATATTCTTCAGACGAAGGAGATCGACATCCTAATTCTAGATCTAGAGTTAGAAGGTCTTTCGAGCATCTTCGAAGTTAAATCGATCCTGAAGAACTTCCCAAAAACAAAAATTGTAATTTTTAGTGACCTCGCTGAACAAATGTATGCTCCAAATGCAATTAAAGCAGGAGTTTCTGGGTATGTGCACAAAACAGAAAAACTTGAAACATTAGGTCTTTCTATTATTAAAGTACATGAAGGAAAAATTATCATCAACGAAACTGTTCGTAAAAACATGGCTCTAATTGCTAAACAAAGCAAAAGCGAACGTTTGTACAGAAAACTTTCAAATCGCGAGATCGAAGTTTTACGCTATTTAAGCGATGGTAAGAAAAACAATGAAATCTCTAAAATCTTAAACCTGAACGAAAAAACGATCAGTACTTACAAATTAAGATTATTGACTAAATTGAATGTTACTAATTTAGTTGACTTAGTAAATAAGGCAAAGACTTTAGAAATTATTTAATGGTATCTTGACATTACTCTTCCGAGTTTTTTTGAGAACGAATTAACTAGTTTTGAGTAGTCGACTACCATAGACAAAAGCTCCGTATTATCTGAATTATCAGGTTGTATGGAGCTTTTTAATTCTTCGATAATTCGATCAACCAAAAACCAGCGCATAGACATAATGGTTTCCGTAACATATTGTGCGATACTCGCCTGTTTGTCTTTTGCAAAAATATTCTGCCCTTCCCAATTGTGAAGTGTTACTTTTTCATCTTCCATCAAAATATCCGTTACCTCTTGAGCAAAATCTGGCTGTAGACGCATTAAATACTGCTCTAAACTGAATTTTTCATTTTGAAGATAAAACGAAGTTAAGTCGGTAAAAATATCTCGGAATAAATTATTAGAAAGCTCTACCTCATCTTCCTGCAAACTCAAATAAATTCGCTGAAAAACTTTGTATTCTTTCTTTTCCGTAATCATTTCGATTTCGCCTTCTTCATTGCTTTTCAAAAGAACATCTTCAAATTCTTCTGTTTTATCTCCGTAAAGCAATAAAATCTCAATTACTTTTCGTTCTAAACGATATAAAATATCTACTTTTTCAGTTTGCTGTCCTGGATATCCCAGTTCTCCTGGATAATCATCAGGAGGTCCCATTCTTGGATCTTCTGGATCTCCTCCTGAAAAACCAGCATTTTTTGAATTTTGGTTTCTGACAACCTCAAAAGGTTTTTGTTCCTGTTTTTGCTTTTTGTTAGCTTCGGCAATATCTTTTTGAATCAATTGCGCCAATGTACTTACCAAAACCTGCTCCGAAATATCCATAATTCTGGCACATTCCTGAATATACACTTCTCGTTGAATACGATCTGGTATTTTAGAAATACTCGTTACCATATCTCTGATCAGGTCGGCCTTTTTTATAGGATCGTTTTTAGCTTCATTCATTAAAATTGAAGCTTTGAACTGTATAAAATCTTTACTATTTTCTTCTAAATAGGCTACTAAATCGTCGTGCGAATTTTTTCTGGCAAAACTGTCCGGATCTTCCCCGTCAGGAAAACTGCAAACTCTCACATTCATTCCTTCTTCCAGAATCAAATCGATTCCGCGTATAGAAGCACGTAGTCCTGCAGCGTCGCCATCAAAAAGTACGGTAATGTTTCTGGTCAGACGATTAATTAATCGAATCTGATCTGGCGTTAAAGCAGTTCCTGAAGAAGCCACGACATTTTCAATTCCCGCCTGATTAAACTGAATTACATCGGTATAACCTTCAACCAAATAGCAATTGTTTTGTTTGGCAATTGCTTGTTTTGCCTGAAAAATTCCATAAAGCACTTTACTTTTATGGTAAATATCACTTTCTGGCGAGTTTAAGTATTTCGCCGCTTTTTTATCATTCGTTAAAATACGCCCTCCAAAACCTAAAACACGTCCGGACATACTTTCTATAGGAAACATTACACGTCCTTTAAAACGGTCAAAAGGACGATCTTCTCTGGCAATTGTCAAACCGGTACTTTCTAGAAATTCAAGTTTGTATCCTTTGCCCAAAGCTTCTTTAGTCAAAGCATCCCAAGTTTCCGGAGAATATCCTAAACTAAACTTTTTGATGGTTTCGTTTGTAAAACCTCTTTCTTTAAAATAGGAAAGTCCAATTGCCTTTCCTTCTTCTGAATTTAAAAGTGTTTTATGAAAATAATCTTTTGCAAACTCCGAAACCAAGTACATGCTTTCGCGAACATCCGTCATGGCTTTTTCAGCATCCGTCTGTTCTGTTTCTTCAATTTCAATATTGTATTTTCTAGCCAAATATCGAATAGCTTCCGGATAGGTAAATTGTGAATGTTCCATCAGAAATTTAACCGAATTCCCTCCTTTTCCTGTACTAAAGTCTTTCCAAATTCCTTTGGCAGGCGACACCATGAACGACGGAGAACGCTCATCTGAGAACGGACTCAAGCCTTTAAAGTTACTTCCGGCACGTTTTAAGTTGACAAAATCACCAATAACCTCCTCTACTCGAGCAGTTTCAAAAACAGAATCAATTGTACTTTGTGAAATCAAAACGTAAATATTTTTTTAAGTTGAAAGCCTGTAAAAGTACACAAATCCATCTTGAAATTTGTCGATTTCAAATAAAAAAAGTGCCTCTTTCGAAGCACTTTTTTCACTAACTAAACTTAATATACTTAATTCAAATCTAAGCGTAATCCTAATGATATATTATTTTCTTTGATTAAATTATCTTGAAATAAAGGGTTCAAATCGTACTTTAAATACAAACTCAATTCTTTATATCCGATATAAGAACTTAATCCATAAATGAAGTTATTGGTATTAAAGTCGCCTTTTGTTTTTTGTGTGCTTTTATAATCATTGTCATCAAATTTCAAAATTTGTTTTGATTTTACATTGATTCCTGCATAACTTCCAACTCCAAAACGGAAACTTTTATGCGTTCTAAAATAGGTTTTTCCGTTGCTTTCTTTAGGTTTAGAAAAATCAAATTCTAAATGAACCGGTGCTACTAAGTAAACGTTTCTAAAACGAGATTCCTCAAGATTTATAGCATTTGCCTGTAAATTAGTCTGATCGCCATCTACAGCAAAACTTCTGTTATCTGTCGGGCGGATATTATTATACATCAATGAAAGTCCGTATTTTGCATGCAATAAATTATCGTTTTTCATTAATCTAGAGTTATAGGTAAAACCCCATTCGTAAAAATGTGAACCCATAAAACTATAATTCGAATCCTGAAGTTTGCCATCGACCATTGTATTATTTAAACCCATTGCAAAAACAAATTGCGATGTAGTTCTTCTTTCGCCGCGAATAGAATCTTTATGGCGCTTTTCCCAATCTCTGTCATTCCAGTGAATAACCAGTGTATGTTTATTTATTGAATCTTGTTCTTTGATTTTTCCGTCGACTTTTTGCTGCACTAAATCATTAAGTTCATTTTGAGCCAAAGTCACTTTTTCTTCGATGATTACGGCTCTTGCTTCTGCCAATTCTTTTTTGCGTTTATCTGCTTGTTCCTGAGTTATTTTTCCTTCAGATAATTGAACATTTACAGCTTCAACTTCTTCTTTTAGAGTTGCTTTTTCTTCTTTTGTAATTTTCTCTATTTTATTGGCAATTTTTCTTGCTTTAGATTCAAAACTCTCTTGTCCAAGCACTTTACTGACAAATAAGAATACTAGAATTACGAGGTAAATGGTAAAATTTTTCATGATTGATTGATTTTTGATTGATGATTTTTGATTATGAATTATAAATTGTGAATTGTAAATTATCTGCTTTTATTATATAAGATTATATTGGATCGCAATTGATATTGTAATTGATGTTTAATAACTTATTCTTGTTTATTTCTGTTTGACAAGGCCACTTTTACCGTTTGGTAATTTTTATTGACTTTTGTAATTACTTTTTCTCTGAACGAAAGTTCTAATTCGCCGTCGACTTGATTAAGAAGATCGTTGGCATTGATTTTAATTTTTGATTTTGGCTTTTCCGAACTTTCAGCCACAACTGTTTTTTCTGCAGATTCTAACAACTGATCAACAGTTTCTTTTTTAGGATTTTCTGCGACTGAAGTTTGATTATTGATTGATTGTTTTTCTTGATTGTTTTTGATGATGATTGAAGACTCCGCTATTTGTTTTGATTCATTTTTACTGGTTTTATTTGAAATTTGATTATTTATTTTTTGTTGTTTCGTTAAAGTGTCTTCTAAATTTCTTTCAGCAATTACATTTTCCGTTTTTATTGAATCAACATTTTTTAGAGTAGTTTTTGCAACTGATTCTTTTTCAACTTCTTTTTCAACAACTACAGTTTTTGGAATTTCAACTGCATTTTTATTTTGATTCAAAAAGAAAGTTCCAACCAACAAAAACCCTATAAAACTGGCTGCGATATACAACCATTTTCTGTTTTTCGTTTTAGGTTGTTTTTTTTCTTCAGCAACACTCAACATAGCATCTAATCTGTCCCAGGCTTTGTTGCTTGGTTCAATTTTGCGCTCGTTTAGTTTTTCACGGAAATCCTTTTCAAAATTATTCGGTTCCATTATCTTGTTTTTTTAAAATAGTAATTTGTGTTTGCAGCATTTTTCTAGCGTGCGATAATTGCGATTTTGATGTTCCTTCATTAATTCCTAACATCTTGGCAATTTCATTGTGTTTGTAGCCTTCAATAGCGTATAAATTGAAAACCATTTTATAGCCATCTGGCAAAGCGTCTATCAAAAATTGAATTTGTTCAACTGTAAACTGGCTATCGATTTCATTAAAGCTTTCTTCAACAAAAAACTCATCTTCGGCAAATTTTACTTTTTTCTGAACTCTTAAATAAGAAATGCATTCGTTAACCATAATTCGGCGGATCCAGCCTTCAAAACTTCCTTTGTGTTCGAAGTTTTTTAAATTCGTAAACACTTTCATAAATGCCGTAATCATTACATCTTCTGCCAATTGAATGTCTTTTATATATTGTCGACATACACTCAACATTTTTGAAGAAAACTTACTGTAAATCTGCTGTTGTGCCTGACGATTATTTTCGACAGCCAACTTTATGATTTTGGTTTCTTCTTGATGTAAATGAATAATTTTCATTTATACGCTTTTGGTTTTTGGTTTTAGAAACAGACTTCTATTAGCATAGACGATTGTCGATTTGAAATGGTTGCATGAGATAGGAAAATTTTCAATAAAAAAAATCCAAAATTCCATTCGCACAGAAACAAACAATTGATTCACAACAAAGTAAATCAATTATCTAATTAATAAATTTTCTAATTATTTTTTTCTTTCGATGACGTAGTTTACCATCAAAGTCAGCGCCTCTTTATACTCAGAATCTTCGAAGTTTTGAAGCAGAGAAAGTGCTTCCTGCTGGAATTGCACCATTTTGTTTTCGGCGTAAGCCAAACCATTGTTGTTTTTTACAAAGGCAATCACTTCTTTGACACGTTTTTTGTCTTTGTTGTGGTTTTTGATGGAGTTTATCAGCCACTTTTTTTCCTGCGGGGTACAAGTATTTAAAACGTGAATTAAAGGCAAAGTCATTTTTTGCTCTTTAATATCTATTCCCGTTGGTTTTCCGATGGCTTCTTCGCTGTAATCAAATAAATCGTCTTTGATTTGAAAAGCCATTCCGATCAACTCACCAAACTTTCGCATGTTTTCTACCTGAACATCATCTTCAATTACAGATTTTGCACCGAGCGCACAACAAGCGGCAATAAGTGTTGCTGTTTTCTTTCGGATAATTTCGTAATAAACATCTTCTGTAATATCAAGTCTGCGGGCTTTTTCTATTTGAAGTAATTCTCCTTCGCTCATTTCACGAACGGCAACTGAAATAATTCTTAATAAATCGAAATCGCCATTATCAATAGAAAGCAATAATCCTTTTGAAAGCAAATAATCACCAACTAAAACGGCAATCTTATTTTTCCAAAGTGCATTTATGGAGAAAAAGCCACGACGGCGATTACTGTCATCTACTACATCATCGTGTACTAAAGTTGCAGTATGAATTAATTCAATAACTGAAGCGCCACGATAGGTTCTCTCGTTTACAATACCGCCAGAAACCATTTTTGCAGTCAGAAAAACAAACATCGGACGCATTTGTTTTCCTTTACGATTTACGATGTAATAGGTTATACGGTTCAGCAATGCAACCTTTGAAGTCATCGATTCATGGAACTTTGTTTCAAAAAGTTCCATCTCGTTAAAGATGGGCTGTTTTATTTGAGAAGTAATATTCATTTCGATTTCAAATATACTATTTTAAATAAAAATACGTTGTGTATTTTATGTTAGTATATGAATATTTTATACACTAATCTAAAAAACCACACCGAAAACACAATCTAGTTAAAGCCTAATTTGAATTCATTAATTAAAATCACGTAAAACTTAATTTATTATGAAAACAAAATTTTTATTTATTGGAACATTAGTCGCTTTATCTTTTTTTATCAGCTGTAATTCTGATGAAAAAACAAATGACGGTTCATCAGCAAAAATTTCAAACGATGAAATTATTACAAATTCTACTATAGATGCCTCGATAGATGATGTAACAAACATTGCCGAAGATCAATTTAACGCACAGCAAAACATAGCTGCAAAACCAAGCGGACCTGTAAAAAACTTTCTTCCGAGCTGTGCTACTATTACAACAGTTTTAACGAATAATACCTGGACAAGAACAGTCGATTTTGGCGTTGAAGGATGTACATTAGAAAACGGAAATTCAGTAAAAGGAAAAATGGTGATTTCTTTCTCTAATGATTTTTCAGCTTCGACCCAGACTATTAGCTATACCTTTGACGGATTTTATCACAATGGCAAAAAACTTCAAGGAAGCAAAAGCATAGTGCGAACTGTAAAAACAACAGATTTATTAGCGACAGCGCATCCCGTTTTGACTGCAGCTATTGATTTGACTATTACTTTTGATGATGGAAAAGTATACAGCAGAAAAGGTTCTTTAGTTAAAGAAATGACTGCTGGTTATGACACGTGGTTTAACTGGGAAGACAATATTTTTGTGGTAACAGGAAGCGGTACAACAACTTTCCCGAATGGAGATACTTTTTCAGCTGAAATCACAACACCTTTAGAATTTAAAGCTTCCTGCAAAAAGTCATTTGCTGTTAAAGGAGTTGTTTCAATTACTAAAAATGGAGCAACAGCAGTTATTGATTATGGCAACGGAGATTGTGATACGCTTGCTAAGATTACAAAAGATGGAGTAACGGAAGAAATCGATTTGAAAAAATAGAATCATCCTTTTTGCCCAAAAAAAAAGCATTAAAAACAAGAAGGCTCTCGTTTTTAATGCTTTTTTGTTTATCATAATGCTATCAATTTTGCGATGGAACATTATCCTCATTTTGAATATTTTTTTTCTCATGATAACATATTTCTACGAAATATTATATTACATTTCTGCTTCTTTATTGGCTAATTGACCACAGGCTGCATCAATATCTTTTCCTCGGCTTCGGCGTACTTTCACCACTATTCCAATATTTTCCAGCGCTTTAATGTAAGCCATTATTGATTCTTCTGAAGCTTGCTGAAACTCTCCATCATCAATTGGGTTGTATTCGATTAAATTGACTTTGCAAGGCACATATTTACAAAATTTCACTAATGCATCAATCGAAGCTTTATCGTCATTAATTCCTTTCCAAACTACATATTCATAAGAAATTTTACTTTTGGTTTTTTTATACCAATATTCTAATGCCTCACGTAAATCTGCTAAGGGAAAATTCTTGCTGAAAGGCATAATTCGAGCTCTGATATCGTCGATTGCTGAATGCAGTGAAACAGCTAATTTGAATTTCACCTCATCATCAGCCATTTTTTTGATCATTTTTGGGATTCCAGAAGTCGATACCATAATACGTTTTGGCGACATTCCTAAGCCTTCAGATGACGTTACCATATCTATCGCTTTGATGACATTATTGTAATTCATTAAAGGTTCGCCCATTCCCATAAAAACAATATTCGAAAGCGGATGATTATGATATAAACGGCTTTCTTTATCTATTGCCAAAATCTGGTCATAAATTTCGCCTGGCTCTAGATTTCGCATTCTTTTTAAGCGTGAAGTAGCGCAAAAATTACAATCTAAACTACAGCCTACTTGGCTTGAAACACAAGCAGTTGTTCGAGTGTCGGTCGGAATCAAAACAGATTCTACAACCAAACCATCATGAAGACGAACGGCATTTTTTACTGTTCCGTCACTGCTTCGCTGCATCGTATCAACCTTAATATGATTGATAACAAAATTTTCTTCAAGCATAGAACGTGTTGTTTTGGCAACATTCGTCATATCCTCAAAACTGTGCGCTCCTTTGCTCCACAACCATTCATAGACTTGATTTCCACGAAAAGCTTTGTCATTATTTGCGACAAAAAAATCTCGTAACTGATCTTTTGATAAGGCTCTTATGTCTTTTTTCTCGATTTGCATGCCGCAAAGTTACTAAGTATTTATGGAAACCTTTTACTTCTGAAAAAACTTTAGCAGTAAACTTTTAAAATCTAAAAAATTGGCACGAGAATTGTCTTGCTGTCAAAAGGAAAATAATCTTACAAAGCGCGCAATCATTTTAAAATGTGTATCTTTATTTTTCAGCTTTATAACCTTTAAATTTTATAACCTTTAAAAAAAATTGATTATTATGAAAAAACAAATTTTAAGCTTAGCTGTTGTTGCTTTATTAGCATTTGCTGTTCAATCTTGCGAGAAGAAAGAACCAAAACCGGAAGAAGAGAATTTAACTCTTGGAAACAAAGTTGACACTTTAACAACAGATATTGAACAAGCAAAAGACAGTGCAGTGATTAAAGCAGAAAATGCTGCTGCTAAAGCTAAAGAAGCTTCTGAAAATGCTGCCCAAGATGTAAAAGACGCTACAACTAAAGCTGCTCAGGATGTAAAAGATGCTACTAAAAAAGGAGCACAAAAAGTAGAAAATGCAGCCAAAGCAGCCAAAGACGGAACTGTAAAAACTGCTAAAGAAGTAAATAAAGCTTTGAAAGAATAATTTCTTTTGAATTCAAAACTGAAACCATTCATTACGAATGGTTTTTTTATGCAAAAAAGTTAGCGGATATTTTTTGTATTTTTGCTTTCAAATTAGAAGACTACAACATGCATTTTATATCACAAGACTTAGAAGATTATATCGAACAACATTCTGAAAACGAACCAGAATTATTAGCAAAACTTAATAAAGAAACTTACCAAAAAATTCTTTTACCAAGAATGTTGAGCGGTCATTTTCAAGGGCGCGTTTTAAGCATGTTGTCTAAATTGATTCGCCCAGTAAATATCCTTGAAATCGGAACGTACACTGGTTATGCTGCGCTTTGTTTGTGCGAAGGAATGCAGGAAAATGGACAATTGCATACGATTGATATAAAAGAAGAACTTGTAGACTTTCAAAGAAAGTATTTTGATGCCTCGCCTTGGGGAAACCAAATTTTTCAGCATTTAGGAGAAGCCGTTGATATTATTCCAACTTTAGACGTGAAGTTTGATTTGGTTTTTATTGATGCCGATAAGGAAAATTACCTGAATTATTGGGAAATGATTGTTCCGAAAATGAATAAAGGCGGTATTATCTTGTCTGATAATGTTTTATGGAGCGGTAAAATTCTGGAGCCAGTTCACCCGAATGATGTCAGCACAAAAGTACTTTTAGAATATAATTTGCTTTTGAAAAATGATCCTCGAGTGGAGACTGTTTTATTGCCAATTCGTGATGGATTGACGGTGAGCAGGATTGTTTAATTTTTTAAAGTTCTTAAGATACATAGGAACTAAGGTTCTAAAGTCTTTTAAAAAACTTAAAAACGCAACATCTTAGAAAATTAGAATCTTTTAAAACTATCCCGGAAAATACTGTGGTTTTAATTTCTTATAAACCAAAGAAAGTAAAAATCCAAAAACAGCTCCGAAGAAAAAACCTGCAAGAATGTCTCCTGGATAATGCAATCCCAAGTAAATTCGGCTATAAGCGAATATTAACGGCCATAAAAATAAGAATCCTAAATACTTGAAATAACGTTTTAGAATCAAATATAAAAAGGTTGCAACAGCCATTGTATTTGCTGCGTGTCCAGAGAAAAAACTGTATGAAGTTCGCACTTGAACAATTCGAATAATCGATTTTAAATCAGGATTATTGCATGGGCGCAAACGTTCGAAAGTATGTTTAAACAGGTTGCATGTCTGATCTGTAAAAGCTATTAGAATTGCTATAAAAAGCAATATATACAAGGTTTGCTTACCTCCTACTTTTTTATAAATAAGAAAAAAGAGAAATAAAAAAAATGGCGTCCAATATAACTGATTGGTTATAATGAGCCAAAATTTATCAAATGTTTCAGAGCCTAAACCGTTCAGATATACCAGTAAATTAATATCTAATTCTTTTATTTTTTCAAGCATATTACATTTGGCGTTTAACAGGTCCTGAGATTGAGTCTATGTCTTCTTTTACTTTATCAATTTCCGTTGCAGTCTCTCCTAATAAATTACTCGACAAATTAGTCGTATCGCCTAATAAGTTCGATTTTGCATCGTTAATTTGAGCATTTATATTACCCGTAATATCAGTCAGCGCTTTTGCATCGAGACCGTTAGCCTCTGCTCCTTTTTGAATTTCGCTTTTAATATCGTTGGTTGCATTTTTTAACTGCGCCATCGCTTTACCCATTGTACGAGCAATTTCAGGCACTTTATCTGAGCCAAAAAGCATTAGTACTATAAACAGTATGAAAACTAGTTCTCCTCCTCCTATACCAAACATATCTTTTATTTTAGTGTGCCACAAAGATATTAAATTTTGCAGCTTAGAGTTTTAAAATTTACTTAAAAAAAAGAAGACTCTTTTTGGAGTCTTCTTTAATTCTATTTTAATTGCATTTTAGTCAAATTTTGACTTCTCTTCTACTTTTGGCCAAGCATTGTTGGTTACATCAATATCAGCAGTCATTAATTTTGGATCTATTTGTATGCTTTTGATTGCTTTTGAAGTGGCATAAACTTTTTTAGCCGTATCATTATTTTTTCTCCAGATTTGAGCTGGATACTGGTAATTATCTTTTGATCCGTCTTCATAAGTGATTTCAACTAAAATTGGCATAATCATACCTCCTGGTTTATTAAACTCAACTTCGTAGAAATATTTAGGCGATTTTAAGCTGGCTTTTTCTTCTGCTGTAAAGGTTTGATTTACATAATCTGCCAAAGGCTTTACATCATCCACTTTTAGGGCTTTTTTGCTTGATGCATTAACTCCTGCATTATCACCAGCAACTAAATAAACAAACGGTCCTTTATCAAAACCAAAACGTCCCTTTCTAACTTTTACGTCTTTAAGATCTGCAGTTGGCGTTTCGGAAACATAATATTGTTTTACATTTTTGATTCCGATATCTACAAAATCAGTTGAATAAAACCATCCTCTGAAAAACCAATCTAAATCTACAGCAGAAGCATCTTCCATAGTTCTAAAGAAATCTTCTGGAGTTGGATGTTTAAACTTCCATCTGTTTGCGTAGGTTCTAAAAGCGTAATCAAACAATTCTTTGCCCATTACAACTTCTCTTAACATATTAAGACCTGTAGCTGGTTTCCCGTATGCGTTATTTCCAAATTGAGCAATTGTTTCAGAGTTCGACATAATTGGCTCTAAAAACTTTTGATCTCCACTCATGTACGGAACAATATTTTTTGCAGGTCCGCGTCTTGAAGGGAAAGTTGGATCTAATTCTTGTTCAGCCAAATATTCTAAAAACGAATTTAAACCTTCGTCCATCCAAGTCCATTGACGCTCATCAGAGTTTACAATCATCGGGAAAAAAGTGTGTCCAACTTCGTGAATAACAACACCAATCATTCCGTTTTTAACTTCTTTGCTTGTCACTCCATTTTCATCAGGACGACCAAAATTCCAGCAAATCATTGGATATTCCATACCTTGATCTTCTGCAGAAACTGATACCGCTTTTGGATAAGGATAATCAAATGTATGAGATGAATAACTTTTTAAAGTATGTGCCACAACCATTGTTGAAGTTTCTCCCCAAAGCGGATTTGCTTCCTTTGGATAAACTGATTCAGCCATAACAATTTTACCGCCCAATTTTACTGCCATTGCATCATAAATGAATTTTCTTGAAGAAGCAATACCGAAATCACGTACATTTTTAGCACTGAATTTCCATGTTTTTTTCTTTTCAGAAAATCCTTTTTCTGCTGCTTCAGCTTCAGCTTGAGTTACAATTACAACAGGCTTGTCAAATGATTTTTGAGCTTGTTCGTAACGTTTTACTTGTTCTGCTGTAAAAACTTCGCTTCTGTTTGTTAGTTCGCCTGTCGCATCAATTACGTGATCTGCAGGAACTGTAATGTTTACATCGAAGTTTCCAAAAGGAAGAGCAAACTCTCCACTTCCCCAGAACTGCATATTTTGCCATCCTTCAACATCGTTGTAAACTGCCATTCTTGGGTAGAACTGTGCTATTACATATAATTTATTTCCGTCTTTTTCAAACAATTCATAACCTGAACGGCCGCCTTCTTTTCTATAATTATTGATGTTATACCACCATTTTATTGCTAAAGAAATTTTTTCACCCGGTTTTAAAGGAGAAGTCAAATTAATACGCATCATCGTTTCATTAATCGTATATGACATTGGATTTCCCTTCGCATCTTTAACTTGTTCGATGTTAAAACCGCGCTCTAAATCTTTTTTCAAATATTTACTAGAAAAACCATCAAGAGGCAATACCTGATTAATTTTTTCGCTTTCTGCTAAAGAAGTCTGCGTATTTGGTCTCGCTTGATTTTGATCTAACTGAATCCATAAATATTCTAAACTGTCTGGAGAATTATTTGAATATGTAATTACCTCAGAACCTGTTAATTTTGAATTTTTATCATCTAGTTCAATATCAATTTTATAATCGGCCTGTTGTTGGTAATATGCAGGACCTGGTGCTCCAGAAGCAGTACGAAACATGTTTGGAGTTGCCAGCAAATCATACATTTGGCTAAATTTGTTTGTGTCGTATTTACCTTGTTGTTTTGGAACAACTGGAGTTGGTGTTTTTTCCTGAGCCATAAGCATAGCTGGAAAAAGCAATAATAATGAAAGTTTTTTCATAAAAATTTAATGGTAATTTTGTCAGGGTGTGAAAATAATAATTAAAATGATAATTTTAACTATTAATTAATACTTTAACAATTCTTTCCTTGAAGATTCTGTAAATAGCACGCTCCTTTTTGTGCCGAATGCTGAAATATGTGTAATGTTTTGCTGTTCTGAATTCCAATCAACTAAAATAGTGTTTGAAATTTCTAGCGTTTTAAACTTCTCAATATCTTTTATTCTGGAATAACATACTAAAACATCATCAGACTCAACTTCTTTAGATAAAAAGGAAACTGCTTTTGACTGGCCGTTTACTTTTATTAAAAAATTTTCAGCAAGATATTTTTTTAATAATTCAACATCTTCCGGAGTTTCTTTGTCAGTACCTACAAAGGTTTTTTTGTGGTATTTTTTCTCCATTCCGCTATTCAAATCGTCAACGAAAATGCGGGAAGTAATCTGAATCATTTTTTTTTCGGCAGCATAATTTACCTGAAAAACGCCCATATAAAATTTATGAAACGCAAAGGCCGAAAGCGACAAAAACAATACCCCTATTAAAGGATAAATTAATCTTTTTTTCATTTCTGACTTACCTCAACTTTTTTAAACTCTTTATTTTTATTGATCATAAAATCGATCAATTCAAATTTTTCTTCTGGTTTTACGTGCTTTTTTGATTCTGGATCGTTTGAGCAGTACATTAAAAACAAATCAACCTCATCTGGCTTTAAACCTAATGTTTTAGAAAAAAAATCGGGCGTAAAATTAGCTTTAGCATATTCAACAAAAGCAATATCTGTTATTACTTCTTCTTTAACTTCGTCATTTTTCTTCAAGAGTTTTTTGACGTCTTTAAAAATTCGGACAAAATCAGTTCCATACTTTATTGTTTGATCAGAGTACATCACCGTATTTTTTGCTGTAGACTGCCTGTCATCTTCTAACTGTAAATCTACTATCGCCTGTGAACTGCCTTGCAGCGATTTTACTTTTAAATCTTTATGAACCAAAACCTCTTTTAATTCATTGCTTACTAAATCTAGAGGAACTGAAAAAAGTATTTCAGCACAATCTTTCTCTGTCAAAACAATTTTTCTAGATTGAAATGCCAAGCCCGTGAACAGTAAAGTATCTTTGGGTTTTGCCATAATATCAAACAAGCCTCCAGAACCAATAAAAGTTCTAACGTTTGCATTGATATTCATTACATAACCGCTTTCTATGGCAAGAGTATTATTTACAACTTGACCATGCAACGGCTTCCTTGAATTATTTTGTCCCAGTACGATCTGGCAAAATAAGCACACAACGAGTATTCCAAGTTTATTTTTCATTTTCGAGAATTATTAGATATTTTCGGGCTAAATCTGTTATTAAAAACATACTCATTGTTTTGTTCTTAGTATTCAAAGATACGGCAAATTCAGAATCATCTATACAAAATAATTGAAATCCTTTAACATCATCTGCCGGAATCTTTAATCTTTCCGTATAATAATTCCCATCAAACAGGTATTCCATTTTCTTAAAAAGCATTTCTTTCTTCTCTACATTTACTTCTTTTTTAAGCATTGCAGTTCGTCCAGAAATCTTATTCAAAACCTTATCGATTGAAGTAGAAGTTGCAGTATAAACTTTTCGTTCAGCAGGGGTATATGTTTTTTGGCCGTGTGGCACAATTCCGAGATTTTCAGTTGTAATATTAGCATTTTCATTTACTACAACTTCTTTTAACTCTATTTCCTTAGCTGTCATTTTGATTTCAAGCTTATTTAACTTTAAGTCATCAGCCGTAATTCTCCGTTTGAAAGGCTCTAGATTTACTGAAGAAAAAACCAAAACATCACCTTCTCTGACCACAATCGAAAACATTCCGTTTGCATCAGAAATAGCAGTAACCTGAGTATTATTATTTATTATATTAACACCATCAACAGAAGTAGATTGCTCGAAAATTTGACCCAAAATTTCTTTTGAAGCCGTATTTTGCGAAAAACCAAGTTGAACGAAGAACAGTAAAAGGATTATATGTAAAGTATTATTTAATTTCACTTGCAATTATTTCTTTATATTTAACCGCTAATTCGGCTAGTAAAAACTCTGTAGAAGTCTTGTTTTTAGAGTTTAAAATCACGGTAAATTTATCATTCTCTATGGCATAATATTCAAATCCTTTTACGTATTCTGACGGAATCTGCAGTTGATTTACAAAATGATCCCAACTAAACATACGCTCCAAAAGCTTCATAAAAGCTTCTTTTTTCTCAACAGCTAATTCCTTTTTCAGCATTGCTGTCCGTCCAGACAACAAATTGAATAACGGATCTGCAGATACTGACGCACCAACCATCCCACTCACACTTGCCTGCGGATTTAAAGCTGTAGCCGTATGCAGTTTTCTTTCTGCTTCTGTATACGTTTTTTGTCCTGACGGAACAATTCCTAAAGAAACTGCATTTATATTATCATAGCTTTTAATAATAACTTCCTGCAATTGATGCATTACCATACTTAATTTTACGATAAAATTGATATCAGAAAAATTTTCTGCGGTCAGCACAACTTTACATTCCTTAAATTGTATAGATGAAAAGACTAGTGTTTCTCCCGGATTAGCCAAAATCGAAAAAGCTCCTGAAGCATCTGTTGTCGTCATTGTTTCTGTTTGAGCATTTACAACGTAAACTCCCTCCAAATCAGAAGTGTTAGCTGAAATTTTTCCACTAATAGTAGTACGTTCCTGCGTTTGAGAAGAAACACTCTGACTGAAAACAACGAGTAAAAAACAGGCAACTTTGTTAATCAAAATGATAAAAAATTAGAATTATTCTTAAAGATGTAAAAATATCTTAATGTATTGCAAATTTAGTATTAATGACTTGGTAAAAATATGTTAATTAAACCTGATTTATCACTATCAAAAAGACAGTTTTAATATCTTTAACCTAAATAATTCGAGTCCAAAATCATATGAAAAGCATTATTATTGCCAGTACTTCTACCCTTCACGAAGGCAGTTATTTAGAGTATTTATTACCCACTTTACAGTCTCATTTTAAAAACTGCAAAAGCATTTTATTTATTCCTTATGCGCGACCAGGCGGAATTTCGCATGATGATTATACTCAAAAAGTTGCCCAAGCTTTTTTTGCAATTAATATTGCAGTAAAAGGAATTCATGAATTTGAAGACCCTGCAAATGCCATAAAAAATGCTGAAGGCATTTTTACAGGTGGAGGAAATACTTTTTTATTAGTTACGCAATTATACAAACATAATATCATACAGCTACTTGCTGAAACTGTAAAAAACGGAACACCTTATTTAGGAACAAGTGCCGGAAGTAATATTTGCGGTTTATCGATGCAGACTACGAATGATATGCCGATAATTTATCCTCCAAGTTTTCAGACTTTAGGATTAATTCCTTTTAACTTAAACCCGCATTACTTAGATCCAGATTTACAGTCAAAACATATGGGAGAAACGCGCGAGACCAGAATTAAAGAATTTCATGCCTTTAATGCAATTCCGGTTTTAGGTTTAAGAGAAGGAAGCTGGCTTGAAGTAAAAGGCGAAAAAATTACTTTAAAAGGAAGTTTGACTGCACGTTTATTCAAACAAAATGAAATTCCGACAGAGCTGGAAACCGAAAGCGATTTGAGCAACTTAAAATAAAATTCGAATATTTTAAATTTCAAATTCTAAGTTTAAAAAAAGCAAATGCTAAATATCTGGAATTTGAAATTTAAAATATTCGAATTTACGTAATTGCCTAAAAACAAAAAAGCCTCAAACATTGTTTGAGGCTTTTGAAGAGCGAAAGACGAGGCTCGAACTCGCGACAACCAGCTTGGAAGGCTGGAGCTCTACCAACTGAGCTACTTTCGCATTAACAGGGTGCAAATATAAATAATTAAATGGTTTAAAAAAATAAAAATCAAAAATTATTTAGCTTTGATAAAAAAACCGAAACAATTAAGTTTCGGTTCTTAGAGCGAAAGACGAGGCTCGAACTCGCGACAACCAGCTTGGAAGGCTGGAGCTCTACCAACTGAGCTACTTTCGCATTACTGGTGCAAATATAAAAAATAAGTTAAGTTCAAAACAAGCTTTTTTTCAAAAAAAATTAATTAAAAACAACATTTTTCTATAATTCATTTAAAACTAAAAAGTTATAGAATTAAATATTTTTCAAAAATCATGAATATTATTAAAGAAATCACCTCAAAAGAAACTTATAGTGTAAGACAGCCTGTTCTCAGAAAAGGAAAACCCATAGAAAGCTGTATCTTTGAAGGAGACGATTTAAACACTACGCATCACTTTGGTTTGTTTAATAATGAAAAATTAATAGGAATTATTTCGTTATTCAATAAAATCAATACTATATTTGCCGAGCAAAATCAAGCTCAAATTCGAGGGATGGCTGTTTTAGAAACGCATCAAAAAAAAGGATTTGGCGAAGCTTTAGTTAAACATTGTGAAACCTACTGCAATGAAAACAAAGTTGATTTGATTTGGTTTAATGCCAGAACTGCTGCTGTTGGCTTTTACAAAAAAATGGACTACCAACCCCTAGGTGAACCATTTGATATTAAAGATGTCGGCGAACATTATTTGATGTATAAAAAATTATAGAATGAAGAAACTTTACTTTTTATTAGTAATATGCATTTTTATTGCGTGTAAAAAAGACACGCCCAAATCTATTCCTGTTGCCAAAAAAAAGGCACCAGCCATCATACTTACTGATGAAAGAACAGTTCAAATTGATACTGCTACAATAAACGCTTATAAAAGCGAAACACTTCAGCAGTTTTATAATTCATCTGAAAATAAAACCGTTTGGGGAAATCTTAAAAAAAGAGCATACGTTTTATCTCAACTAAGCAAATCAGACAAACTTGGCTTAGAACCAGAAGATTATAAAGCAACTCAACTGAAAAAATTTGAGGACAGAATCAGTTCTCTAAGCGACAAAGATTTAGCGACCTATGACATTTTATTGACTTATAATTTTGAAAAATACCTCAATCACCTATATAAAGGAAAATTAGATCCTAAAAAACTATATACAGATTGGGATTTAGAAGAAAAGACATTTGACGTCAACAGTGTTTTAATAAAAGCTTTTAACAAAAACAAACTAGACAGTATTGTTGATGCAGTTCAGCCAAAGTCACAAACATACAAGCAGTTATTAAAAGCGCTTGAAATTATTGATACTTTCCCAGAGGATAATATTAAAACTATTGAAGCGAAGGATAAAATAACTTTAAACGACACTAATTCTGCCCTAATAAACATCAAAAAAAGACTCTTGTATTGGAATGATATGTCTGGCAAAGACAGTCTTACTAGAATTTACGACAAAAAAACATTTGAGTCAATCAAGAAATTTCAAGAAAGACATGGTTTAGCGTCTGATGGTGTTATTGGTCAAGGCACAATTAGTGCTTTGAATTATTCTAAAGAAAAAAGAAAGCAGCAAATTATAGCAAATTTAGAACGCTGGAGGTGGTATACAACTGATTTAGCTGAAAACTACTTTATAATTAATATTCCAAATTACAGTTTGAATGTTGTTGAAAACCAAGACACAACATTAGTAAGAAATGTTGTAGTGGGAACTAGTAAAAGAAAAACACCTATTATAACTTCAGCATTAAAAACAGTTGTTTTTAATCCGACTTGGACAGTTCCACCAACTATTTTAAAAGAAGATGTTGTACCAGCCATGAAACGTAATCGAAACTATTTGGCAAAGAAAAACATTACAATATATGATACTTCAGGAAATGTGGTAGAACCAAATGCCTGGAATGAAAACAAACCGAACAACTATCGTTATGTACAAAGCCCTGGATATAACAATTCATTAGGATTAATGAAAATTTTATTTCCAAATCATCACAGCGTATACCTGCACGATACAAACCATCGAAATTATTTTGGGAGAAGCAATCGTTCTTTAAGTTCAGGCTGTGTTCGTGTCGAAAACCCGCTAGAATTAGCAGAGCATATTTTGAATGATTCTCTGCGATTCTCTAAAGAAAAAATTGACACAATTATTGCATCTAAGAAAACGATGAGTTTCAAAATAGTTAAAAAGTATGCTTTATATCAATGGTATTGGACCGCTTGGAACGAAAAAAATCAGCTCATTTTCAGAGCTGATATTTATAATCTAGATTCGGATTTGTATGCTAAATTAAGAAATTAGCTTTTGTTCCATCGCAAAACCTCTTGATGGATGGTAGATATACAAACACGATTTTTCTTTTATTGTTTGAATTATTTCATCAGTCAATTCAACTGGCAAAGCAGGACAGCCTTGGCTTCTTCCTAATCTTTTATGATCTCTGATGAACGATTCTGAAACGTAATCTGCTCCATGCATTACAACGCCTCTTTCGCGGGCATTATCATTAAAACCTCTCTCCAAACCGTCTAAACGTAATGAAGCTCCGTGTTTACCTTGATAAATTTCGCCTGTAGCATAAAAGCCAAGACTGCTTTTAAAAGATGAGTTTGTGTTAGAAAAAGCAGATGCAAATTCTTCACCTGTATTTCTTCCGTGTGCTACTAAAGATTGGAACAAAATAGTATTTGTCGACAAATCTATAACCCATAAACGTTTCATATTTGAAGACAAACTAAAATCAATTAAGGTCAAAATATCTTTTTGAATAACTCCTTTTTCTTTTAGAAGATAAAACCCTTTTAAGGCTTCAGAAAAAGTTCTAAGTTCAGGCAATTGAAAATGGTTTGAATTTAATGTATTGTACACACTTTCAATTTTAGCATCAACTGTAAGTTTTTCAACTTTAGCAATGCTTTTACTTGTTTCATTTTTAACTTCGGGAGTGCTTTTTGAATCTTTACCAAAAGACAATAACAAAAACACTAGCAATGGATAAATTTTGTAAATCATTGAAATTCTTTAGGTTAAACAATAAATTTGGGTATGGCAAAATTATACATTTTTCATAGCCTACAAAATACAACTCTGGAAATCAGGCACTTTTTGTTTAAATTTTAACATTATTAACACAAATATGCTATTTCTGTAAGAGAATTACTTATGCATAAAACCTTAACGTTTATAGCTTTTTTCTTAAAAAATATAGAAATAAGTGGTAATTTTGAAACTTAAACTGTAACAAATACAACAAAATGCAGTCTATTGTTCGTAAATAAAGAAACCCTATTATTACATTTTCTTACAATTAGCATGAAGAAAGCAGTTTTCATAATACTTATTTTATCAAGCTTCTGGAGTTACAGCCAGAAAAAAGTTTTGCAGGCACAGCCTATTTCTCAATATATAACGATAGACGGAAAGCTTGATGAAACCGCTTGGGAAAATGCACCAATTGCGACTGATTTTATCATGTTTGAACCTGATAATGGAAAACCAATTACAGAAGGAAAAAAAACAGAAATAAAGGTCTTATATAATAATGATGCGATTTATATTGGCGCGATGATGTATGATGATGAACCAAATAAAATTTTAAAAGAAATATCCCAGCGCGATAATTTTGGAACCGCTGATATTTTTGGCGTTTTTATAAATGGTTTTAATGATGGCCAGCAAAATTTTGAATTTTTCGTTTCTGCCGCAGATGTTCAAGGCGACTGTATTATGACTGATGCAATCGGCGAAGATTATTCGTGGGATGCTGTTTGGATCAGTAAAGCTAAATTAACCGATAAAGGCTGGATTGTCGAAATTAAAATTCCGTACGCCGCTTTGCGTTTCTCTGGAGAAAATAAGCAAACTTGGGGAATTAATTTTTTTCGAGAAGTAAAACGTGAACGCAAAAAATATACTTGGTCTTTAATTGATACCAAAATTGGAACATTTACACAACAAAATGGAGATTTAGTTGGAATAGAAAACATCAAACCTCCTACCCGATTGTTTTTTATGCCTTACGCATCTTACTATTTAAATGCTGCTGATGGCCAAAAAACGTATGGAACACTTAAAGGCGGAATGGATATTAAATACGGTATTACTGATGCTTTCACGCTTGACGCTATTTTAATTCCAGATTTTGGACAAACAAAATACGATGAACAAATTTTGAATTTGGGTCCGTTTGAACAGCAATTTAACGAAAATAGAGCTTTTTTTACTGAAGGGACTGACTTATTTAATAAAGGAAACATGTTTTATTCCAGGAGGATTGGAGGAAAACCGTCTGTAGATCCCGATCTAAATGATAATGAAGAAATTATTGATAACGTTCAGAATGTCAACTTAATTAATGCCTTAAAAGTTTCTGGAAGAACAAAAAACGGTTTAGGAATTGGAGTGCTAAATGCTATTACTGAAAAAACATTTGCAACCATAAAAGATACTATCTCAGGAGAAACCCGAAAAGTTATTGTAGAACCGTTGACTAATTATAATGTATTGGTTTTAGATCAGCGGTTTCGAAAAAATTCGTCTGTAACTTTCATCAATACTAATGTTACTCGAAATGGTGAGTTTAGAGATGCTAACGTTACAGGTTTAGCATGGGATTTAAATACAAAGGCAAATACTTATAATTTATCTGGAAATATAAAACATAGTATTATTAATGATACTGAAGATAAAAACGGAACTTTTGCTACTGTTGGTTTTGCAGAAACAAGCGGAAAATACCGTTACAGTGTAGGTGGCGATTTTGTTACCAAAGATTTTGATCCGAATGATTTAGGAATTAATTTTTACACTAATTATTACAACTTTTACGGAAATGCCAATTATAGAATTCTAAATCCAACTAAGCTTTTTAATAGTTTTAGAATCAATTATAACATGTACGCCGAGTTTAATAAAGAATCTGGAAAGGTTCAGGACAACAGCATTAATGCAAATCTAAACCTAACTACGGTTAAAAATAATTATTACGGCTTGGGATTTACCTTCTTTCCTCTTGAATCTAATGATTATTACGAACCAAGAGCTGAAAATCGCTATGTCATTATTCCGAGAAAATTTGAGGCATGGGCCAGTGTTTCGACCAATTACAATCATAAATTTGCTATAGATTTAAATCCGTCTATATCTATTGCTGATCAATCCGGAAGAATGGCTTATGGAGCTGACATTGGTCCGAGATACCGTTTTAGCGACAAACTTTTATTGACTTATACTTTTAGTTATTTTAGAAAAAACAATAATAAGGGATATATTGACAGTGTTGATGCTGACGATAATGAAAGCACTCCCGAAACTATTGTTTTTGCAAATCGAAATGTAATAACGTATTCTAACACTTTGGGTGGAAAATATGCCATTAACAGTGCAATGACAATCAATTTAGCTGTTCGTCAATATTGGTCTTATGCCGAAAATAAAGACATTCTCGAATTACAGCAAAACGGAACTTTGACTCCTTATCCACAATACACTGACAATAAAAATTCTAGTTTCTATTCCTGGAACGCTGATTTGTCTTATTCGTGGTGGTTCGCGCCCGGAAGCCAAGTTTCTGTTCTTTATCGAAATAGCGCTGCTAATTTTGAACGCGTTATTGACAAGCAATTCAAAGACAATGTAACAGGATTACTAAACAATGATGCCTTAAAACACATTTTTTCAATCAGTGTAAAATATTTTATTGATTATAATGCTGTCAAAAATAAGCTCAGAAAAAGAGCTTAGTGTGAATTAATTTTAAAAAATAAAGACTTCTATAATTAAATTAATATTTTTTATTACGCTTCATTTTATTAAACATAAAATATCATTATGCTTTCCTGCAAATTTTAGAAATGACTTATCTTTGTAGAAAACAAAAAAGTAATGAACAAAAAAGTTATCCTTATGATTTTAGATGGTTGGGGAAAATCTCCTGACCCTAAAGTATCTGCAATAGACAATGCAAATGTTCCTTTTATAAACAGTCTTTACAAAAATTACCCAAGTGCACAGCTTCGTACTGACGGATTAAACGTTGGTTTGCCAGAAGGACAAATGGGAAACAGCGAGGTTGGACACATGAACCTTGGTGCCGGAAGAATTGTATATCAAGATTTAGCCAAAATAAATTTAGCCGTAGCACATCAAACACTTGCCAAAGAACAAGTTCTTGTTGATGCCTTTACTTATGCTAAAGAAAACAATAAAAAAGTACACTTTTTAGGATTAGTTTCTGACGGTGGAGTTCACTCGCATACATCACACTTACGTGGATTGATCGATGCTTCTCAAGAATATGGTTTAGACCAAGTTTATGTTCATGCTTTTACTGACGGACGTGATGTTGACCCGAAATCTGGAGCAAAATACATTCATGATTTAGAAGAGTATATTAAAGATACTCCTGTAAAAATTGCCTCTATTATTGGACGTTATTACGCAATGGATCGCGACAAACGTTGGGATCGCGTAAAATTAGCTTACGATTTAGTGGTAAATGCCATCGGGACTCCTTCAAAAAATGCTGTTGCAAGCGTTCTTGACAGTTATGCACACGATGTTACGGATGAGTTTATTGCACCAATAGTTATGGTCGATGAAGAGCAAAAACCATTAGCAACAATTGTTGAAGGCGATGTTGTGATTTTCTTTAATTTCAGAACCGATAGGGGCCGTGAACTTACAGAAGCACTTTCTCAGCACGACTTCCATGAGCAAAACATGCACAAATTAAATTTGTATTACGTAACCCTTACAAACTACGATGAAACGTATCAAAACGTAAAAGTAGTTTACAATAAAGATAACATTACTGAAACCCTTGGTGAGGTTTTAGAAAAAGCGGGCAAAAAACAAATTCGTATTGCTGAAACTGAGAAATATCCACACGTAACGTTTTTCTTCTCTGGAGGAAGAGAAACTCCTTTTGAAGGCGAATCTCGTATTTTAAGAAATTCTCCTAAAGTTGCAACTTACGATTTACAGCCAGAAATGAGTGCTTATGAACTTACAGCTGCACTTGTTCCTGAATTAAACAAAGGCGAAGTTGATTTCGTATGTCTGAATTTTGCTAATGGAGACATGGTAGGCCATACAGGAATTATGAGCGCTGCAATTTTAGCTTGTGAAGCTGTTGACGCTTGTGTAAAGCAAGTTATCGAAGCAGCTCTTGCTAACGATTATACTACAATTGTAATCGCCGACCACGGAAATTGCGAAACGATGATTAATCCTGACGGAAGCCCGAATACAGCACACACCACAAACCCAGTGCCGATTATTTTAGTTGACAAACAATTAAAAAACATTCAAAACGGTGTTTTAGGTGATATTGCACCAACTATTTTAGAATTGATGGGCGTACAGCAGCCAAATGCAATGACTTGTCATTCTCTTTTATAGGAAACCATTTTTTATACTAAACCATAAGGAATGTAAGTTATTTAAAATTTATTAAATCAAACTTACATTCCTTATATGGTTTATTTTTTTTACAGACCTATTATATTTACTTATATAAATTACTATTTAAACAATAAAATAATGATAAGTCCATTCGACGCCGTAAATAACAAGTCCTATTAAACCTCCAACCAATGTTCCGTTGATTCTGATGTATTGAAGATCTTTGCCTATTTCTAACTCTAGTTTTTCAGAAACTTCTTTTCCGTCCCAGCTTTTTACGGTTGACGAGATTAAATCTCCAATAACTTTTTTATTGTTTAAAAGAACAGACAACAAATCATTTTTGATGAAATTGTTGATTTTTTCAATCATTACAGCATCTTCTTTTATACCACTTCCGAAGCCTTGAATTAAATTGGCTATATTATTTTTAATAGAAGATTCATCGCCTTTCTCTAAATCATTCGAAATTGACAATTTAATTTCATCCCAAATTCCATTAATGTAATCCTGAACTTCTTTTTTGCCGGCAAAACCCAAAATCATATTGTTAATCTTGATTCTCATTTCTTCGGAGTTTTTTACTTTATCCAGAAAATCATGAACATATTCGTCAATTTTAATTCTGATTTCGCTTTCTGGATTTTTTGCTTCATCCAAAAACTCTTGCAATCCATTAAAAATTCCTTCTGAAATGCTTTTATCGGCTAAGCCAAAACTTAAAAAAGGTGTTGATTCTTTTACTTTTTTCCGAATCAAATCTTTATTGTTTGTTAATTCAGAACTCATTACTTCGAGAACATTTGTCAGCAGCTGATCTTTCACATTTCCTTTATGTAAAGGTTCTAAAGCCAATGCAATCCAATCTCCAAAATTTATAGCTTCTAATTTTTCTTTAAATTGAACTTGAATGAATCTTTTAATATCTTCATCCTTTATGGTTTTTAAAATTCCCGGGATAATATTCAGCGCAATTGAATTGGCAATTTTATTGGCATTTTCTTCCTGCGAAAGCCAATCTGAAGCTTTTGTTGCAAAATTGAATTCGTCTAATTTAATTTCTAATTTCTCGCGATTCAGAAATTCCTCTGAAACAAAACTTCCAAGATTTTCTCCAATCTCATTTTTCTTAGTTGGAATAATAGCCGTATGCCAAATCGGAATTCCCAAAGGATGACGAAACAAGGCAACGACAGCAAACCAATCCGCAATACCGCCAACCATTGCAGCTTCGCTAAAAGCCTGAAGCATTGGAATTTTAAAGTAAATTGCAATTATAAACAGAAGCACAGCAACGCCCAAAAGTGCCAGAGCATTTTGCTTCATTTTTCGTAAAGCTTTTATTTTAGCTATATCTTGATCTGTAGAAATTTCCATGATTATAAATATTTTTACTACTAATTTAGGGCTTTTTTACGAGATATTGGGTTGTGACGGCTGTTTAAATAGCCGTGAATTCACGAATTTTCTCCAAAACTTTACGCATAACTAAATGCTACAAAATTAATTTTGAAAATTTTGCATTGCGATACTTCGTGAATTTGTGGTGAAAATAACCTTATGTCACCCAAAAAAATTAGACAAAAAATAATATTAAAATCGTACTTTTGCGAACTGAAAATCTGAAAAATATGATTATCCCAAAAAATAGAGAGGAAATCGAATTAATGCGCGAAAGTGCTTTGATCGTATCTAAAACATTAGGAATGATTGCTTCTGAAATTAAAGAAGGAGTTACCACATTATATCTTGACAAATTAGCCGAAGAATTTATTCGTGATCACGGTGCAGTTCCTAGCTTTTTAGGATTGTATGATTTCCCGAATTCGCTTTGCATGAGTCCAAATGCTCAAGTTGTTCACGGAATCCCAAATAATACGCCTTTGAAAAGTGGAGATGTTATCTCAGTAGACTGTGGTGCATTTAAAAACGGATACCACGGCGATCATGCTTACAGTTTTGAAATTGGAGAAGTTGCTCCAGAAGTGAAACAACTTTTGAAGGTTACAAAAGAATCTTTGTATGTTGGAATTAGAGAATTTAAAGCTGGAAATCGCGTAGAAGATGTTGGAAACGCAATTCAAAAATATACTGAATCTCATGGTTATGGAGTAGTTCGTGAATTGGTTGGACACGGTTTAGGGCAAAAAATGCACGAAGAACCAGAAATGCCAAATTACGGAAAACGCGGGCGCGGAAAACTTTTTGTAGAAGGAATGGTTGTAGCTATTGAACCTATGATCAACATGGGAACAAGAAACATCAAACAATTAAAAGACGGCTGGACAATTTTAACCGCTGACGGAAAACCAAGTGCGCATTTTGAACATGATGTGGCTCTAATTAATGGCAAACCAGAATTATTATCGACTTTTCAATATATCTACAAAGCTTTAGGAATCGAAAGCAATGAAGAAGATGAATTTAGACAAGTGCCGTTGGTATTGTAATTATTCCACAGAGATTCGCAAAAATGTACGCCAAGATTCACAAAAAATATTTATTTACAAGCCTTAAAAATGTTTGAAGAGAACAATGAATCTCGTAATAGATTAGATGCAATTACATATAAAATTATCGGACTTGCAATTGAAGTTCATAAACTACTTGGGCCTGGTTTATTAGAATCAGCTTATCAGGAATGTTTATTTTATGAAATTGTAAATTCAGGGTTGAGTGTTGAAAAACAAAAAGTCTTACCAATAGTTTATAAAGACATACAGCTTGATCATGGATATAGAATCGATTTACTCATTGAGAATGCAATTGTGATTGAATTAAAAACTGTTGAGGCCTTTACAAATGTACATTTTGCACAAATATTAACTTATCTTAAACTGGGAAACTACCCTTTAGGATTACTCATTAACTTTGATTCAAAAATATTAAAAAATAACATAAAAAGATTTATAAACACTTTGTGAAGCTCTGTGCCAACTTTGTGTAACTTTGCGAAATAGCCCCCATGAAGAAACTATTCAAATTAGTACTTAATACAATTCCCCGCCCATTATTAATTCGTTTGAGTTATGTGGCGCGTCCAATTTTAGCCTTATCATTAAAAGGAGATAAATTTACAGATCCTATTGACGGGAAAAGTTTCAGATCGTTTTTGCCTTACGGATACGGAAAACAACGTAATAACGTACTTTCGCCAAGTACACTTTCGTTAGAAAGACATCGTTTGCTTTGGTTGTATTTAAACGATCAGACTGATTTTTTTACAGCGCCAAAAAAAGTGCTTCATTTTGCTCCAGAACAAGCTTTTTACAAACTATTCCGCAAACAGAAAAATCTGGATTATACCACAACCGATTTGTTTTCGCCCCTTGCAGATGTAAAAGCAGATATCTGTAATTTGCCTTTTAAAGACAATGAATATGATGTGATTTTATGCAATCACGTTTTAGAACATATTCCGGATGACACGAAAGCAATGCAGGAATTATTTCGCGTATTAAAACCAGGCGGAATGGCTATTCTTCAAATTCCACAGGATTTATCGCGTGAAATTACATTTGCAGACGATTCGATTACAGATCAAAAAGAACGTGCTAAAATATTCGGACAATACGATCACGTTCGCATTTACGGCCGTGATTATTTCGATAAATTAAGAAGCATAGGCTTTATTGTTATTGAAGAAGATTATACTAATAAAATGACACCAGAATTGGTTGAAAAATACTGCTTGGCAAAAGGCGAAATTATCCCCCTTTGCTTTAAACCAGAAAATTAGTTTTCCACCATATAAGTAATATAAGTTCATTTAAAAAGTTTTCAGAATAGCCCAATTTTGAAAACTTTTTATGTTTATAAGCCTAATCAAAATCATACCAACCAAATCTCAAATCTTGGAACCTTCAAAATCATTTCAATTTTGTTTTGACATCAGTTTTGAAAAAAACCTGAATACTTATATTCCAACAGCTTATATAGTTGAGAATACTACTGAAATTAAATATTTAGATAAAAAAGCTAGTACAAACGTGCTTGAAAGTTTTGGAATTTCTTTTGAAAATTTAGATTCCAATACAAAAAAAATACTTAGTGCCTGCGAATCTTTAAAGCTTGACTTTATTTTCAAAAAATTCAGTGCTAAAATCAAATCGGCAAAAACAATTGCTGATCTGCAAAAAGATTCTAAAATTGATTTTGCCATTCGCCAGCATTTGCAGCTAAACCTAAGTTCCTTTTATACTTTAATCGTACAGGAGCAATTTCCGCTTTCGCTCAACATCGGACCTGAAAAAGATTTTTATCGTTCGAGAGTGAATACCAATCCGTTTTATTTTGAACCTCAAATTCAGTTTGACAAACATGTCGAAGGTATTACTTATACGCTTTCCTTAAAAGAAAATGAAACTTCATTTTTGCCAATGAACAAGAGTGTTGAAATTCTTTTAGATGAGCCGGGCTGGTTGATTGTCGATAAAAAATTAGGACAGCTAAAAGACCTTAATACTAAAAAACTACAGCCTTTTTTAAAGAAAAAATCAATCGAAATACCTTCAAAATTAGTCGATAATTATTTTAAAAATTTTATTCCTGAAATCGCTAAAAAAATTGATATTGAAGCAACTGGTTTTGAAATAGAGCTTCGTGATAAAATTGTTTCCAGCACTATACAGCCTGTTTACGATTTCTTTAAAAACTGTTATTATCTTAATCTTTATTTTGACTATAACGGTTATTTATTTGATGCCAGCAAAACGAAAAAAATACATTCTTTTGTTGATTTCAGCATTGTTAATGAACCTAAAATAATTCAGTTTAAAAGAAGTGCTGACGAAGAAATATATACACAGAAATTGCTTGAAATTGGTTTAATAAAAATCAAAAATGAATTATTTGGATTGAATTCTGATGCAGAAATTCATGATCCATATGTCAATATTCAATTCGTTATTGATCATAAACAAAACTTGGAAAGTTTAGGGTTTTCTATCCAAAATTTAAAACTTGAAAGCAAAGAAATTATTACCGGAAATCATACTATTTCAGCTTCTAAAGACGACACAAAAGAAGATTGGTTTGACATTAAAATAATCATTACAATTGGAGATTTTACTATTAATTTTAGTGAGATTATCCCAAATATAAAAAGCAAGGAAAGGCTGTTTTTACTGCCTGACGGAAACTATTTTTTGATTCCGTTAGAATGGCTCAGCAAATACATTTCACTGGCAAAATTAGCCAATACAGAAAACGGAAAACTGCTTTTGCGTAAAAGTAATTTCACTGCTTTAGATTCGATTGCGGAAATCAAAAATGATGTAATTCATCAAGCAGCATATACAGCATCTGATTTGTTGAAAGCAACTTTAAGACCTTATCAAATTGAGGGTGTAAAATGGCTTTTGGGTCACTTTAACTCTAATTTAGGAGCTTGTCTGGCCGATGATATGGGACTTGGAAAAACATTACAGACTTTAGCCGTTCTCGTTGCAGTGCAAGAACAATTGGGGTTTAAAACTAAAACAACAAATTTTGATTTGTTTGCGAATGAAACTACGATAGAAAGAGAACCACTAAAAACCTTGATTGTTTTACCATCTTCATTGGTTTTTAACTGGTTTAATGAAGCTGGAAAATTCACACCGCATTTTTCGAAAATGCAATACGTAGGTAACGACAGAAAATTATTAGCACATAGATTAGAATCAACCGATTTAATTTTTACCAGCTACAGCATCGTTCATCGCGATGTTTCGATTTTAGAAAAATATGATTTCCGTTATTTAATTTTAGACGAAAGCCAATACATTAAAAATAAGAATTCTAAGATTTTTAAAGCTATAAATAAAATAAATACTGCTCACAAAATTGCGCTGAGCGGAACACCTATTGAAAACTCACTCGACGATTTATGGTCGCAAATGCAATTTATAAATCCTAATATTTTAGGCAGTTATAATTTTTTCGCAGAAAATTTTAAAATTCCGATTGAGAAAAAGCAGGATCAAAATAGCTTATCTGAATTAAAAAATCTTATTCAGCCTTATATTTTGCGACGAACCAAAGAACAGGTTTTGAAAGATCTACCTGAATTAACAGAGCAGATTTATTATTGCGACATGGATCCTGAACAGGAAAAATTATACGAACAGGAAAAATCAAAAGCTCGTAATTTTTTATTGAAAACTGATGGATCAAGCCCTGATAAAATCAGCATAATCAACACGCTGATGAAGTTGAGACAATTGAGCAACCACCCAAAAATGGTAGATCAGGAGTCAGAAATTGATTCTGGAAAATATATTGCTGTCACTAATTATTTGGAAAATTTAGTAAAAGCAAAACAGAAGGTTATTATTTTCAGTTCGTTTGTTACAAATTTGAATTTTTACACTTCTTGGTGCAAGGAAAACAAAGTAGAATATTGTGAAATTACAGGCGAAACACTTGCCAATAAAAGAGAACAGCAGGTAAAACTATTTCAAGAAAACGAAAATCCGTTATTGTTTTTCATTTCGCTTAAAGCCGGAGGTGTTGGTTTGAATATTACAAAAGCTTCTTATGTTTTATTCTTAGATCCGTGGTGGAATCCTTTTGCTGAAAAACAAGGCGTTGGAAGAGCGCACCGAATTGGACAATTGAATAAGGTAAATGTTGTCCGATTTATTTCGAAAAATACGGTTGAAGAAAAAATAATCAAACTGCAGGAAAACAAAAAGCTTTTATCTGATTCACTTTTAGAAGAAAGCTATATCAACGACGAAATTGAAGTGAACTTAGAATACATTTTAGGTTCTTAATAAATTGTTTTTAAAACCAATAAAGTGTCCTGTTTTTCGTTATATAAATTGTTATATTTACAATCTTACAACCTAATAAGATGCCAAAATTTTTATATAGAATCTTTATTCTGCTTTTTATTTTTACTTCGGCGAAAGCCCAAGAAATCCAAACTGAAGTAATTCCACCATATAATATTAAAACAGTTTCATTTATTCAGAACGGTAATAATGTAGTTCCGATATTTGAATTAGGTGATACATTTGAATTTCAATTTGATGATTTATTTGGCAATGAAGCCAACTATTATTTTGAAGTTGTGCATTGTGATTACAACTGGAAACCTACTGATATTCCTAAAACAGATTATTTACGAGGTTTTGACAATCAAAGAATTACCGATTATTCGAATTCATTTAATACGCTTCAGGTATATTCGCATTATAGACTTGCTTTTCCAAATCAGTTTACGACCCAGCTTCGAATTTCCGGAAATTATATGCTGAAAATTCTAAATGAAGACAAGGAAGTTGTTTTCTCGAGAAAATTTATTTTATATGAAAATCATTCTACAGTTTCGGCGCAGGTAAAAAGAAGCCGTAACATCAGCAATATTGATTACAAGCAAAACCTTGATTTTGCAGTATTGTCAAACGACATCGTTTTTCAGACTCCGCTGCAAAACCTAAAAATTCTTTTATTGCAAAATGGTAATTTTAATACTGCAATTAAAAATATTGCACCTCAATATACCATAGGAAATCAGATGGTGTATAAATATGACACTGAAACTCAATTTTGGGGCGGAAATGAATTTTTATATTTTGAAAATAAAGACATTCGCGCAGCCAATAACAATGTTGGCAGAGTGGGCTCTAATAATGATATTTACAACGCTTATTTGTATACAAACGCTGCAAGAGCAAACCAAATTTATACTAATTATCAGGACGTAAATGGTAATTTTGTTGTAAAGAACATTAATGGCTCTAATAACGAAATTGAAGCTGATTATGCTTGGGTTTATTTTACTCTTTCGGCACCAACTTTCAGAGCAAACAAAGACATTTATATTACGGGGATGTTCAACAACTACAGTCTGTCGCCAGAATATAAAATGGATTATAATTCAGATAAGGGTGTTTTTGAAAAAGCAGTTATGCTCAAACAAGGTTTTGTTAATTTTCAATATACAATTGCAGATAAAAAAGGTGTGATTGATTATGAAAATGCTATTGACGGAAATTTTTATCAAACTGAAAATGAATATACAATATTAGTGTATTATAAAGAAAGTTCTGATCGATACCAGAGAATCATAGGAAAAGGCAACGCGAACTCAATAAACATAGTAAATTAAAACATTGTTAAGGTTTTCAGTTGAATGATTTTTTTTCGTAGATTTGCAAGTATAACGCACACATATATACTACTTTAGTATGGTTTCTCAGATAACACGAGGCATAAAAATATCTGTTTTGACTAGTTTTGAAGGTACTTACTTCAAGAACTACAAGATTCACTTTGCCTTTAGTTACGTAGTTACAATCGAAAATCACAGTAAAGACTCAGTTCAATTGACATCTCGTCACTGGGAGATATTCGATTCTTTGAATGATTTAGAAGTTGTAGACGGAGAAGGTGTTATCGGTAAAAAACCAGTTCTAAAACCTGGAGAAAATCATACTTATAGCTCGGGCTGTTTGCTATCATCTCCTTATGGAGCGATGAAAGGTCATTTTAATATGATTAATTTTACTACCACAAAAACATTCAAAGTTATTGTTCCTACTTTTAGAATGTGTGCTCCTTTTGCAATTAATTAATGGCAATCTCAATTATTCCTTCTTTTGTAATAGCGTAAGCCTTATCATTTTCAGTAGGCACCAAATAAGAATTTCCTGTAAACTCTCCAAAAGCCGGAAAAATCAATTGATTGGGTTTTCTGAAAAAACAAGACAAACTTAAAAACTGCCTGCCCAAACCTTTTAGTTTTATACCAGGATGAAGATGCCCGCAGAAATTAAAAAATCCTTCTTTTTCTATTGGATGATGTGTGAGCGAAAAATCATCAATTACTAATTCACTATAAATTTCGATATTCAAATCGTCATAATATTGTTTTGAAATAATATCGTGATTTCCCTCAACTAAAATTATTTTTTGTGAATGCTTCTTTGTCCATTCAACAAAAAAATCCCATTCGTTATTGATTTTGCTGTGAAATAAATCTCCTAAAAAAATAATTTTATTTGGATTGAACAACTGCAGCACAGCATCAAGGCGAATGAAATTTTCGAAAATTGCATCTTTAGGAATCCCTATTCCGTGTTTTCTAAAATGCGCCACCTTTCCTAAATGCACATCAGAAATTAAAATCATATTTTGTTCTTCCCAAAATACAGCACCAGATTGATGCAAAATAAAATTTTGACCGTTTATTGTAATCTTCATATTTAATAATTTCTATTGAATCAAAATTTTGAATTATCTCATGTAACTCGCTGTCATTTTTTTGATTCTTTCCTGTAATGTCTCGCTTGATAATTTTTCCCTTAATCTGTCTGTGATAATAGGAAAACTAAAAGGAGTAGGCTTTAAACATTGTTTCCAAACAATAGTTTGCCTGTTAATTCTTTCCATCGCCTGAATCAAACGTCCTTCTTCCAGCTGATGCTCGAATGTTTCTATAAAGGCTTGCTGCAGCAAAAGATTATCAGGTTCGTAATCTCTAAAAACTTCAAAAAGCAATTGCGATCCACTTTGCAAATGTTTTGTTTTTACTGGTTTCCCTGGCATTCCGGTGAAAACCAATCCTGCAATTACGGCAATGTCTCTAAATTTTCTTCTCGCCATTTCTGTTGAGTTAAGACTTTTCTGCAAATCATGATGTACATATTCTGTAGAAAACAAATTATTATCAAAAACGGCCTGCATATCAATTTCCTGATCAGACAGCAACTCAAATCCGTAATCGTTATAAGCGAGAGAAAAAGTGATTGGCGACAACAAACTTATTCGATACGATAAAATACTTGCTAAAGCTTCATGCACAAATCGCCCTTCAAAAGGATAAAAAACAGCATGAAAACCTTCTCTCGTTTTAAATGTTTCTATTAAAAATTCATCGTCACTCGGTACAATACTTTCTTTTCGCTGCCGATCAAAAATAGGTTTTAATGCTTTTAATTCTGGCGTCAGATTATCTGTATTTGCTGCATATAATTCTTCTCGCAACAATTCACTCATTTGCACTGATAAAGCCATACGCCCTCCCATCCAGCTTACAGTTCTGGAGTTTTTTTTAGGATCTGCTTTCTTTACTAAAACCTGCATATTTTTAACTCGATATAATTCTAATCTTTTTCCAGCAAAAGTAAAAACATCTCCAGGCTGCAGTTTTGAAGCAAACCATTCTTCAATTGATCCGATATAACCTCCACTTAAAAACTTAACATTCAGAGCTGCATCACCAACAATAGTACCAATTTGCATTCTGTGATGCATGGCAATCATTCGGCTGTTGATTTTAAAACGTCCGTCTTCTTCGATTTCTACTTTTTTAAACTCGTCATACGCTTGCAGGCTCTGGCTTCCATTTGTGATAAAATTCAGAATCCAGTTCCAGTTTTCTTTTGTAATATTTTGATAACAGAATGTGTTTTTTACTTCTTTATAAATTTCATCTGGAAAAAATCCGTCAGAAACTGCCAAAGTGTTAAGATATTGCACCAAAACATCCCAACTGTTGAGATACGGAATTCTGTCTTCAACGATAGTTCTGTCCACTGCTTTTTTAAGTGCTGAAGCTTCAATCAATTCGATTGCATGCGTTGCAAGAAAATAAATAACGCTTTCTTTTCCAGGCTGATGACCGCTTCGCCCTGCCCTTTGCAGAAAACGTGCCACACCTTTAGGTCCTCCAATTTGAATAATCGTTTCAACAGGAGCAAAATCGACACCCAAATCTAGACTCGAAGTACAAACTACTACTTTTAGTTCTTCATTCCTAATAGCATTTTCAACCCACAAACGTGTTTCCCTGCTGATACTCCCGTGATGCATTGCCATATCTCCAGCGAACTCAGGATATTTTTCAAGAATGGCCTGAAACCACATTTCGCAGGCAGAACGAACATTTGTAAATATTAAAGTAGTTTTACTTTTTCGGATAATTTTGGCAACCTCATCAATTAAGTGCAACCCCATATGACCTCGCCACGGATAACTTTCCATTTTATCGGGTAATATCGAGAGCACTTTTATTTTTTTATTGATGTTCGCTTTAATTAAAATCGAATTTTGATAGGCTTCAGAATTTATTCCTAACAAAACTTGCTGTGCCAATTCGAGATTTCCAATAGTTGCTGAAATTCCCCAAATGCGCATTTTTGGCGCAACGGTTTTTAATCGGGACAAACCCAATTCCATTTGAACACCTCGTTTTGTACCTAATAATTCGTGCCATTCGTCAACAACAATCGCAGAACAATTAGCAAAAGTTTTCGCAAAATCTTTTGATGCTAAAAGCAGTTGCAAACTTTCAGGAGTTGTAATAAGCAAGTCAGGCATTTTTTTGCTTTGCTTGGCTCTTTCGCTTTGCGAAGTATCTCCAGAACGAATTCCAACGGTCATTTGAGTATCTAAATCTTGAACAATTCTGTCTGCCGCTTGTTTTATTTCGACCGAAAGAGCCCGCAAAGGCGTTATCCAAATCGCTTTTAATCCAGGTTTATGTTTGGTTTTATAATCGGGATTTTTTTTGATGTAATCGAGAACTATAGGAAACCACAAGGCATACGTTTTTCCGCTTCCGGTTGGAGCGTTCAATAAACCGTTTTTTCCTTGCAGAAAAGCAGTCCACGTTTGGGTTTGAAAAGGAAATGCTTTCCAGCCTTGCTTATGAAACCAGTTTTCGGCTAATACGTATAAATCGTTTCTATTCATTCTTCTTATTAAGGTTCAAAGCTACAAAGGCACAAAGGCACAAAGTTTTTCTTTAAAACTCTGTTGCTTTTTATCTTTGCCCCCTTTTTACAAAATCATACTTTTTAAATCTTCAATTGAATTCGCTTCATCAATTTTTTTGTCATGCCGCCATCTCAAAATTCTTGGAAATCGGGTTGCAATACCACTTTTATGCCTTTTTGAAAGTGCAATTCCTTCAAAACCAATTTCGAAAACCAGTTGAGGCGTAACGCTTCGAACAGGACCAAATCGTTCTAAAGTATTTTTCTTTATAAAATCATCCACTTTTCTAAATTCGGAGTCGGTTAAACCAGAGTATGCTTTTGCAAATGTGACTAATTCACGTTCGCCTTTATCATTATTTTGCCAAAGCGCAAAAGTATAATCTGTAAATAAATTCGACCGTCGCCCGTGACCACGCATGGCATAAGTTAAAACGGCATCAATTACCAAAGGTTCAATTTTCCATTTCCACCAGTCCCCTTTTTTTCTTCCAACCTGATACAGCGAGTCATTCCGTTTTAACATCAAACCTTCGCTTTTCATTTCTCGGGCACGCATTCTTTCATTGGTTACATCTTCCCAAGAATGGAGTAAAACTCTTTCTGATAATTGAAAATTAGGCGTTTTATCTTTTATCGAATCATATAATTGCTCCAATAAAAGGCGTCGTTCTGAATAAGGTAAATTTCGAATGTCTTGTCCTTCCCATTCTAAAATATCATACGCTTTTAATATAACTGGCACTTTTTCAAGTAAAGATGCAGATATTGTCTTACGCCCGATTCTGGCCTGTAAGTCGTTAAAAGTTCCGATTTCTCCTTCTGTAAAAGCTAGAATTTCTGCGTCGATAACAGTTCCGTCTGGAATAATTCCAACAAAAGATTTAAATTCCGGATATTTATCCGTTACCAATTCTTCTCCTCTTGACCAAACATAAATTTCGTTTTCACGAAAAATCGTCTGTGACCTAATTCCGTCCCATTTATGCTCGACAGACCAGTCTTCAGGATTTCCAAGATTATCAACTTCGCCTTCAATAGGATATGCAAGGTAAAACGGATACGGTTTTGATAAATAATCACTGCTTTTTTCATCTAAGATCAATTCTTGAAAAGTGATTGTGTTCGGATCCCAATTTCCCATTAATTTATAAGCCAAAGCATCTTCATCAACATCTTCAGCTTTAGACAAGGCACGTGTCATTAATTTTTGGCTTACGCCGATTCTTAAGCTTCCGGTAATTAATTTGGTAAAAACAAAGCGTTCGTAATAATTCAGTGCAAGCCAATTTTGATGTAAATATTCTTTTTTATCAGAATCTGATTTCTTTTTTAAAGCAATAATTTCCTGAAGATATTCGGTTAAACTTTTATCTGAATGTTCTTTTGTTGTCGGAATTATTAGCGCAATAGTTTCGGCCAAATCACCCACAATATGATAACTTTCCTCAAAAAGCCAAAGCGGGATATTAGCCAGTTCATTTGCCCAAATCCTTAGCAAAGTAGTATTAACCGGTCTCGGAGGACGACGATGCGAAAGAATCGCAATGGTCCATACTTTATCTTCTGGCGATGCATTTTTAAAATACGTCGTCAGCGCATCGACTTTTACGTTCGTTTTATTCGAACTATCGAGAGTTTTTATAAGTTGGGCGAAATTCTTCATTATAATTCATTATTTTCAAGAATAGTCGAAGTTTCATTTTGGTCTATTGCAGCTTCTTTTTCATCTTTTTCCATTTCTGCCGACTCCCCTTCATACTGCGTTTTTTCTGTTCTTGCATCGTAACCTAATTCTCTTAAATATTTAGAGAAAATATCGGTGTAACCGTGCGTACAGATTATTTTTTCTGCGCCGGTAGCTTTTATACTGTCGAGCAAAGAATACCAATCGCAGTGATCGCTTAAAACAAAACCTTTATCAATTGCGCGTCTGCGTCTTGCGCCACGAAAAGCCATCCAACCGCTTGCAGCGCCTGTAACAAAAGGCGTCATTTTTCTGATCCAAATACTTCCGTGCGCACTTGGCGGAGCGAGCACAATATTTCCTGCAAAATCTTCTTTTTTAGTTTCGCGCGTTACTAAAGTTGTGGGCGGGAAATCGACCATCGGACGCAAAACATTAGTCATATTTTCGATTGCTCCATGTGTGTATATTTTTCCAATATCAGTATCCAGGTATTTTAAAAGTCTTTGTGCTTTTCCTAGAGAATATCCAAAAAGAATAGATGTTTTCCCTTCGGCTTTATTTTCTGCCCACCAATTATTGATTTCTGAAATTACCTCAGCTTGTGGTGTCCAGTTAAAAGCGGGTAATCCGAAAGTACATTCGGTTATAAAAGTGTCGCATTTTACAACTTCGTATGGAGTTGAAATACCGTCATCTTCTGTTTTATAATCTCCAGTAAAAACCCAGACTTCACCTTTATGTTCAACACGTATTTGAGAACTTCCTATAATATGTCCGGCAGGATGAAGCGAGAATTTTACATTGTTTATCACAAAGGTTTCTCCCCATTCTTTTCCGGTAACATTTATTTCGCCTAAGCGATGTCGAATTATCGGAATATTGGTATGATGTGTAATATAGTTTTGATGTCCCCAGCGTGAATGGTCGGCATGCCCGTGGGTAATAATTGCATTTTTTACCGGACGCCAAGGATCTAAATATACATCTGCCTGCTGACAATAAATGCCTTTATCGTTAAATGCTAAAAGTGGTATTTTCATATTATTACGATTTAGAAATTGTAAAAATCTTGGGCAGATTTCTAACAAATTTAACTATTTAAAAATTCAGCTGTTTTATAAATTCACACGATTAGTTTATTTAATTACAACTTTTTAATATTGTATTGTGATTTAATCAAATTATCATTTGTACTTTTGTAAAAAATTAAATAAATCGTAATTTTAAAATAATTTATCCCATGTTAAAAGGATTCTTTCATGTACCAAAAGCGGTAAACGAGCCAGTAAAAGGTTACGCACCGAACTCACCAGAAAAAGCAGCTGTTCAGGCAGCATACACTTCAATGTGGAACTCTAAAATTGATGTACCATTATACATTGGTAGTGAAGAAATCAAAACTGGAAACACAAAAACAATTTCAGCTCCTCACGATCACAAACATATTGTAGGAACGTATCATTTAGCTGAAAAACAACATATCGAAAAGGCAATTGCTAATGCACTTGAATCAAGAACTGCATGGGCAAATATGGCATGGGAACAACGTGCTGCTATTTTCTTAAAAGCCGCTGAATTAATCGCAGGTCCTTACAGAGCACGCATTAACGCAGCAACTATGATTGGTCAGTCTAAAAATATTCATCAGGCAGAAATTGATGCTTCTTGTGAATTAATTGACTTTTTACGTTACAACGTAGAATTCATGACTCAAATTTACAACGATCAGCCAAAATCAGATTCTACTGTTTGGAATCGTCTAGAATACAGACCTCTAGAAGGTTTTGTTTACGCAATTACTCCTTTTAACTTTACTGCTATTGCTGCAAATCTTCCTGCAAGTGCTGCTATGATGGGTAACGTTGTAGTTTGGAAACCAAGTGACAGCCAAGTATTTTCTGCAAAAATTATTATCGAAGTTTTCAAAGAAGCTGGAGTTCCTGATGGCGTTATTAACGTTGTTTTTGGAGATGCTTTGATGATTACAGATACTGTTTTAGCAAGCCGTGATTTCGCTGGAATTCACTTTACAGGTTCAACTCACGTATTTAAAGATATATGGGCTAAAATTGGTGCAAACATTCACAATTACAAAACATACCCAAGAATTGTTGGAGAAACTGGCGGTAAAGATTTTATCATTGCACATCCAAGCGCTAACGTAAAACAAGTTGCTACAGGAATTACTCGTGGTGCATTTGAATTTCAAGGACAAAAATGTTCTGCAGCTTCAAGAGCTTATATCCCGCAAAGTTTATGGCCAGCTGTAAAAGAGCAATTAATTGCTGATGTAAAATCTTTTAAAATGGGTTCTCCTGAAGATTTCGGAAACTTTATTACAGCAGTTATTCACGAAGGTTCTTTTGATAAATTGGCAGGTTTTATTGATCAAGCTAAAAAAGATGCTGATGCTGAAATCATCGTTGGCGGAAATTACGATAAATCAGTTGGATATTTTATTGAACCAACTGTAATTGTAACTACAAATCCAAAATATACGACAATGGAAACCGAATTATTCGGACCAGTAATTACTATATATGTTTATGAAGATGCTAAATGGGAAGAGACCTTAGAATTAGTTGATACTACTTCTGAGTATGCTTTAACCGGAGCTGTATTTAGCCAAGATCGTTATGCTATTGAAGTAGCAACTACGAAATTGCAAAATGCTGCAGGTAACTTCTATATTAATGACAAACCAACTGGAGCAGTTGTTGGAATGCAGCCTTTTGGAGGTGCTAGAGCTTCTGGAACTAACGATAAAGCGGGTTCTGCATTGAACTTATTGCGTTGGGCTTCTCCAAGAACTATCAAAGAAACTTTTGTAACTCCTGAGGATTATAGATATCCGTTTTTGGGTTAATTCGTAGTTTCCTTATCAAGTAAAAGCCACAAATTTCAAATGAAATTTGTGGCTTTTACTTTTCTTTTGTTTGCAAGCGTAAATTTTAAATTAATATCCTTATTAAAATGTTTTGCAAACAAATAAAATAATTTGTAATCATTTTCTTACTATATTGTTTTTCAATACTATAGATCTTCATAAAATCTTATTTTAATAGTTTAAAAACTTATTGTGCCATTTAAAAAAAGAGTGCCTCAATAAATTTGTCCTCAGAAATACAATTAAAGAAAAGACAGATTTATGAAAAACTTAAACAACGTACCTGAAATAATTCTAAAATCAAAAAGTGTTGGCCATCCAATTGATTTTAAATGGAATAATAAAAAGATGGATAAATTTATGGATCCATTAGAAGGAAATGAAGACCTTGAATGTGCATTGTCTAATATTGGACATAAAGCTTGTATTGGTCTTACTGCTTCATTACTAGAATGGGTATCATGGCGTTTTACAGGATATTCGACAGCAGCAAACGATGTCCAAAAACGTATTGAGGCACTTTGGTGTTCTATTCATAATATAGACGAAACAAATCCTTTAGTTTTTGATCCAAATCTTGACATATCAGATTCTGGATCTGTAAACGGACCATTATGGGTAGCACTCATGAATGTTCGAATGATTGATGTAAAATACAGAAAAGGATCTTATTTCCTTCAAAGTGAACTACTAGGGTTAATTTTGCTGGCACGTTATATTACGCCAAAGAAAAAGTTTTTTGATAACTGGCTTGGCGAAATGATCCTACAGCTAACACTTAAATTTCCATGTAAATACAGCCAAGATAATCTAGATGAAAGCGATGAAGGAGTTTATGATTCTTCTGCTGAACCTTTGCTGTCTCGCGAATTTTTCTTTGATTCAAAATTTAAATATACTCCAGCGGCATCTGAGGAAGCGTTAAACAATTTTATAGGCAATTTAAATCATAAAGCAAATCCATTTTTAAACTTAACAAGAAAAGCATCTTAATTATAATTCACCTTTAGAATGCAAAAACCCGACAAGAATACTTCAGCAAGTAATCATTGTCGGGTTCTTATTTTATTTGAGCACTTATACTGTAAACTTCAAAGGCAAATGCACGACTTTTTTTGTTTCGAAAAATTCATCTTCAAAAACAGTCGACAAATCGTATAAAGTCGCTTTTGGAAAATCTTTTAATTCTTCGGCTAGATCACCACCTTTAAGATATAAGATTCCGTTTCTTAAAGTGTGTTTATGCTGTTTCTTGATTTTATCTTTTATCCAAGAAACAAAATCTGGCATATTGGTTACGGCACGGCTTACAATAAAGTCAAAATCACCTTTTACCAATTCCGCGCGTTTTTGTTCAGCTTTTACATTTTTTAATTCTAATGCATCAACAACGCCCTGAACCACTTTTATTTTTTTGGCTATAACATCAATAAGATAGAAACGTGTTTCTGGAAAAAGAATCGCTAACGGAATTCCAGGAAATCCTCCTCCAGTTCCTACATCTAAAACAGTTGCTCCAGGTTCAAACTTCATGATTTTTGCAATTCCAAGCGAGTGCAAAATATGTTTTGTATATAAGGCGTCGATATCTTTACGTGAAATGACATTTATTTTTTCATTCCAATCGTGATATAAAAAGTCTAATTTTTGAAATTGTTCGATTTGAAGATCGGTCAAATCTGGAAAATATTTCAATATCTCATCCATTGCTCTAATTTTTTAACAAAAGTACTACTTTACGATTGAAATATTTAACTCAATTTTGCAAATTGAAAATTTATAATAATTACCTTTGAAAACTATTTAAATTAATTATGAATAACACTGCGCCTACATTTGCTAAACAAGACAATCTGAAGTTTTTCAGAACACTTAACTCACGAGTAAACAATTACTTCAAGGAGAACAACATTCAGAAAACTGGAAACTGGAAGCTGCACCTAAAAGCCGTTATTCTTTTTGCAGTTTTTCTAACGCCTTATTTTTTAATCTTGACTCTTGACATGCCTTTTTGGGCACAATTGTTATTAAACATTCTTATGGGAGTTGGGATGGCCGGAATTGGAATGAACGTGATGCACGATGGCAACCACGGATCTTATTCTTCTAAATCATGGATTAATAAAATTATGGGAGGAAGCATTTATGTTTTAGCCGGAAATGTACATAACTGGCAAGTACAACATAATGTATTGCATCATACCTATACAAACATCCACGGTCATGATGAAGATCTTGATGCAGGAAGAATCATTCGTTTTACACAAAACGCAGAATGGCACCGTTTTCATAAATTTCAACATTACTATTCATTCTTCTTATACGGACTTTTGACTTTTAATTGGGCTTTAACAACCGATTTTAAGCAGATGAAAAACTATTTAAGAAGAAAACTATCTTACGGAGCACCTCAAAGTCCTGCAAAATTATGGACGGTTCTAGTAATTACAAAAATAATCTACGTTCTAATCTGGATGGCCTTGCCGATGATTTTAGGTGTAACATGGTGGAAAGTTGTTATTGGATTTTTTGTAATGCATTATACAGCTGGATTAATCTTGAGTATTGTTTTTCAATTGGCACACGTAGTAGAAGAGACTTCTAATCCAGTTCCGAATGAAGAAGGAGAAATCGAAAATACATGGGCAATTCACCAATTGTACACAACAGCTAATTTCGCTCCAAAAAACAAGATAATCAACTGGTTTACAGGAGGATTAAATCATCAAATTGAACACCACATTTTTCCAAATATCAGCCACGTCCACTACGGAAAAATTGCTGAAATTGTAAAACAAACCGCAAAAGAATGCAACTTGCCTTATCATGAATTCAGAACTATGAGAGGTGCAGTTGTAGCGCATTACAAGCATTTGAAAGAGCTTGGAATGAAACCGGAACTAGCTTAAAAACAAAAAAATCTATTAATAATAACCATCCTTAATTAAAGTTGAAATTAAGGACATTCAAAAATTTTATAATGAATCATATTCTTTCGGACAGAATCAACAACTTAGCAACATCACAGACTTTAGCAATGGCAGCTTTAGCTCGTGAATTAAAAGCACAAGGAAAAGACATTATCAGCTTAAGTTTAGGTGAACCAGATTTTAATACACCAGATTTTATTAAAGAAGCTGTTAAAAAAGCAGTGGATGAAAATTACAGCACATATTCTCCAGTAGAAGGTTATTTAGAGTTGAGAGAAGCAATTTGCAGAAAATTCAAAAGAGATAATGATTTAGATTACAAACCAACTCAAATTGTTGTTTCTACAGGAGCAAAACAATCTTTATACAACATTGCACAAGTAATGTTAAATGATGGCGATGAGGTTATCTTGCCAGCGCCTTACTGGGTTTCTTATTTCGAAATTGTAAAACTTTCTGGCGGAGTTCCTGTTGAGGTTCCAACGTCTGTAGAAACTGATTTTAAAATTACTCCAGAACAATTAGAAGCTGCTATCACACCAAAAACAAAAATGATGTGGTTCAGTTCTCCTTGTAATCCTTCAGGTTCTGTTTACAGCAGAGAAGAGTTAACAGCTCTTGCAAAAGTGTTAGAAAAATACCCAAATATATATGTAGTTGCTGATGAGATTTATGAGCACATTAATTTTTCAGGAACGTTCTGCAGTATTGGTTCAATTCCTGGAATGTTCGAAAGAACAATTACTGTAAACGGAGTTGCAAAAGCGTTTGCAATGACAGGATACAGAATTGGTTATATTGGAGCTCCTGAATTTATTGCAAAAGCATGTACAAAAATTCAAGGGCAAGTAACTTCTGGAGCAAATTCTGTAGCACAGCGTGCTACAATTACTGCTGTTGATGCTGACCCAAGTGTATTAAATCATATGGTTCAGGCTTTCCACGAACGCAGAGATTTAGTTGTTGGATTATTAAAAGAAATTCCTGGAGTAAAAATTAACGTTCCTGAAGGAGCATTTTACGTTTTTCCAGACGTTTCTTCTTTCTTCGGAAAAACATTAAGAGGAACTGAAATCAAAGATGCAAACGACGTTTCGATGTACCTTTTAGCGGAGGCAAATGTTGCAACAGTAACTGGAGACGCTTTCGGAAACCCGAATTGTATTCGTTTCTCTTACGCAACAAGCAACGATATTTTAAAAGAAGCATTGCGCAGAATCAAAGAAGCTTTGACTGCATAATATCATTATAAGTTTATTAAAACGGCTTAAGGTTAAAAGTTTCATCACTTTTATACTTTAAGCTGTTTTTTTTATGGGCGTGTCCTCCGAGCAGTCCCAAAATTTAGGGATTGCTGCAAGTCTTCGCTCCCTTCTTCTGGCTTTGGGCTTTGCACTGCTTTCCAAAGCTACCAGATATTCCGTTTTTCAAAGAAAATCTGCCTTAAGGTGCTTAACCCCTATAAACTTAAATGATGAGTTTCAAAATTCCCATTCCACAATATTATAAATCACAAGTATAATCCTGTAAAACAAAAGCTTTAATAAGTTCTCATCTTTGTAATATAAATTAATTAAAAAATTATAGTCATGATACATACAGATGAAACCACAAAAGAAGCAGTTAGTACATTAGAAGGATTAATTTCAATTCTTGAAGACGGAAAACTAGGATATACAAATGCTGCAGAACATGTAGACAGTCCAGCTATTAAAACTGATTTCTTAGATTATGCACGTGAGCGTGCTCTATTTATTGTAGAAATACAAGACGAAATCAACAAATTAGGAAAATCAACTGATACATCAGGCGGAGGTCCATTAGGAGCTTTACACCGTACTTGGATTGATATTAAATCGTCATTTACCGGAGGAGATACAGAAGCAATCATTAATGCTTGTATTACTGGAGAAGAAGCTGCTATTGAAAAATACAAAATGGCTTTAGAAAAAAACGAACTTGAAGCTAGTCAAGTAGCTATTGTTTCAAAACAATTAAACAGTATCGAAAATACTTTGACTAAAATCAAAGCGAAAAAATTGTCATAATATTTGACACTATTTTTTTGAGAAGCGAAACTACCTGGTTTTAAACTGGGTAGTTTTTTTATTTTATAAAATCTGAAAAATAAATATTATTTTCGTTTCCGAACCAAAAATAAATTTATGACATCAACTTTACGCAATCTCATTTTAGTTCTTATCTCCACATTCTTTTTTTCTAACTCCACAAACGCTCAACCAAGAAAAGGCAAGTTTATTAATATCACAGCTGGTTTAGGAATTACGGCCTCTGATTATGAAGAAGATAACGTTGAATTAGATGGAAGTGGCTTTTATGCACAGGGCGAATATGTATGGGGAATAACCAAATGGTTTGGATTACGACCTTATGCTGGAGTTATTTTCACATCTCCTGCTAAAAATACTAATACAGATCAACCCGATTATAAAATATCAACAAAAGCATTTTTATTGGGAGGAAAAGCTCGTATTTGTGCACCAATTCCTTGGATTGCACCGTTCATTGAAACAGGTTTTGGAGCTTCCATCGGTTCATTTGAAACTTATACTCCATCTACCAATATCAAAAAAAGCGGCATAGTAACGCATGTCCCTTTAAGTTTTGGACTAGCTTTAGGGCCTAAACACAATATTGAAGCAGCCTTCACTTATTACTATCAATCCTCTGTCGATCAGTTTTGTGGCGCTGTAGCAGTAGGGTATTCTTTTCCTATAGGTTAATTTTTTTAAATATTAGAAAAGAAAATCTTTTTTTAAATACAACAATTCCATATTAGTTAACTATTTCAAAAAAATCCCTTCATCATTAGCAAACTCGAAATATTTATAAGAACTTTGCAAACTTTTTTCCGTGAATACCACAAAAGCCTAAAGTTCTAAAAATGAAGAAGAAAATTGAAATATTAGCTCCTGCTAAAGATTTAATTGGAGGAATGGCCGCCATAAACAGTGGCGCCGATGCAGTTTATATTGGTGCACCGCAGTTTGGTGCGCGTTCTAACGCCAACAATTCTATTGAAGATGTTGCCGCTTTAGTACAATATGCGCATTTATTTAATGCTCAGGTTTTTGTGGTAATGAATACCATTTTGTACGATAACGAACTGGAAACGTGTCGCTCAATGATTTGGGAATTATATGATATTGGTGTTGATGCCCTGATTATTCAGGATATGGCGATTATGGAAATGGACTTACCTCCTATCGTACTTCACGCCAGCACACAAGCCAATAATCGGGATGCCGATAAAATTAAATTCCTTAAAGATGCCGGAATCAAACGTGTGGTTTTAGCGCGTGAATTAAACCTTCATCAAATTAAAACAATTTACGACGAAGCTGATGTTGAGTTAGAATTTTTCGTAACCGGAGCTTTATGTGTTTCTTTTAGCGGAAATTGCTATATGAGTGTGGCTAATGGAGAACGCAGCGCCAACCGTGGTTCTTGCGCGCAAAACTGTCGTTTACCGTATAACTTAATCGACGGAAACGGAGAAACTTTAATCAGAAACAGTCACTTACTTTCGATAAAAGATTTAGATATTTCAGAACAAATTCCGAATTTGATTGAAGCCGGAATTGTTTCTTTTAAAATTGAAGGACGATTAAAAGATGTTGTTTATGTTAAAAATAACGTTTCTTATTTACGTCAAAAACTAGACAGTTATTTAGAAGGAGCAGGAAGCGAAAAATACATGAAAGCTTCTTCTGGAACTTGTACCTATACTTTTGATTCTTCTCTAAGCAGAACTTTCAACCGTGGGTATACTGATTATTTCGTAAACGACAGACACAGCTCGATTGGTTCTTGGGAAAGTCCAAAATCAAAAGGGCAGTATATTGGTAAATTGATCAGAACTGTTGGAAATGCATACGAAATCGAAAACGGCGAATTACTCAACAATGGTGACGGACTTTGTTTTATCAACGAAAACAATGAAGCCGACGGAATCTATGTAAACAAAGCCGAAAACGGTAAAATATATCCAAACGTTTTAAAAGAAGTAAAAGACGGAACTTTCATCTATAGAAATAATGACGCCGCTTTTATCAAAATTGTAGAAAGAGAAGACAGTGCCGTTCGTAAATTAAGTACCACTTTATTACTTACAGAAACAGAAACTGGCTTCGAGTTAATCGCAACCGATGAAGACGGAAATGTGAGCGTCGTAAATTTAGAACACGTAAAAGAGCAGACCAAAACAGGCGAATCAATTGAAGAAAATATCAAGACACAATTGGCCAAAACAGGTTTTACGCCTTACACTGCTGATGAAATCAATATTATGTTTTCTCAAAACTGGTTCCTTCCTATTTCAAAAATCAACGAAATGCGAAGAACCGTTTACGATCAGTTAACCGAAATTCGTTTAGCGAACTACAAACGTGAAGAACACCAATTGGTAAAAACGTCACATCCGTATCCTGAAACCAAATTAGATTTCATGTACAATGTTTCAAACAAAACCGCTCGTAAATTCTATGAACGTCACGGTGTTACCGAAATTGAAAAAGCATTTGAATTACAATGGGATCCAGGAAAATCTCGTGTAATGACAACCAAATATTGCATCAAATACGAATTAAAAAAATGTCCGATACATCAAAAAGATATCGTGGGCGTTAAAGTAAAAGAACCATTGGTATTAAAGCAAGGTGAGTTAGAATACAAACTAAAATTCAACTGCAAACCTTGTGAAATGGAAATCTGGGAAAAAGATGCTGAATTTGAAATTGAAGAAGATCATTTTCATTAATATTATTTAACCGCAACGGTTTTTACCGCAAAGAGCGCAGAGGATTACGCAAAGGTTCGCAAAGATTTTATATTTAATCTTTGCGAATCTTTTTTTTATGTTGCTATTTACGCCAATCTTGTCATTTCGACGCAAGGAGAAATCGCACACGAGATTCCGTAAAGTAAAGCACCAATTTTTGTCGAGTTTCTAGTGCGATTTCTCGTTCCTCGAAATGACAAACTGTGTGGTTAGGTGATGGAAAAATTAACCCTAAAATAAAATCTGCCGAATCTGCAAAATCTGCGAGAAACTTTTTGCAATCTTTCTTTCACTTAAAAACAAAAACTTTGCGTTCTTCGCGTAATTCTTTGCGAACTTTGCGGTTAAAAGCATTTTTCTGTACTTTTACTACTCAAACAATACAACACTCCAAAATGAAAATACTACTCCTAGGTTCAGGCGAATTAGGCAAAGAATTTGTCATTGCCGCACAACGAATCGGACAAACCATAATAGCTGTTGACAGTTACGAAAATGCTCCGGCGATGCAAGTTGCACACGGTTTTGAAGTCATCAATATGCTTGACGGCGAAGCTTTAGACCGAATCGTAGCCAAACATAAACCCGATTTTATAGTTCCAGAAATAGAAGCCATTCGCACAGAACGTTTTTACGATTACGAAAAACAGGGAATTACTGTTGTTCCTTCAGCGAAAGCGGCAAACTTTACCATGAACCGTAAAGCAATCCGTGATTTAGCTGCAAAAGAATTAGGTTTAAAAACAGCCAAATATCAATACGCAACATCTGCAGTAGAATTACAAAAAGCAGTTCAGGAAGTTGGAATTCCGTGTGTGGTAAAACCTTTGATGTCTTCATCAGGAAAAGGACAATCGACTATAAAAACAGAAAGCGATATCGAGAAAGCATGGCAATATGCTGTTGCAGGTTCGCGTGGCGATGTTATTGAAGTAATTGTTGAAGCTTTTGTAGATTTCCATTCAGAAATTACACTTTTGACGATTACTCAAAATGGAAATCCAACTTTATTTTGCGCACCAATTGGACACCGACAAGAACGCGGCGATTATCAGGAAAGCTGGCAACCGGCACAAGTTTCTGAAGCTGATTTGTACGAAGCACAGGATATGGCCGAAAAAATTACCGAAGCGCTTGGCGGTGCGGGACTTTTTGGAGTTGAATTTTTCCTGACTAATGAAGGTGTTTATTTCTCTGAACTTTCTCCGCGTCCGCATGATACGGGAATGGTAACTTTGGCCGGAACGCAGAATTTTAACGAATTTGAATTGCATTTACGTGCAATTTTAAGTCTTCCAATTTTCGAGATTACTTTAGAAAAAGCGGGAGCAAGTGCGGTGATTTTAGCATCAGAAGATTCAACAAATCCAACTTTTACCGGAATCGAAAAAGTCGCCGCTTTACCAAAAACTGATTTCAGGATTTTTGGAAAACCAACTTCAAGACCCTATCGAAGAATGGGAGTTGTTTTAAGTCACGATTCATTAATTACTCCAATTGAAGAAGTGATAGAACGTGCCAAAGAAACCTCCAAATTAATAACCGTAAATTCTTAAAAATGAAAAAAGCACTATTTATAGTATTCCTATTTATCGGAATCGCAACCCAAGCTCAGGATAAAAAAACAGTCGAAAAACCGCAAATTGTAGAAACCGCTTGTGGCGAATGCCAATTTGGAATGAAAGGAAATGGCTGTGATTTAGCGGTTCGCATTGACGGAAAACCTTATTTCGTTGACGGAACAACAATTGATGAACATGGCGACGCACATGCAAAAGATGGTTTTTGCAATGCAATCCGCAAAGCTTCGGTTACTGGAAAAATAGAAAACAATCGTTTTAAGGCTACTTCATTCACTTTGATAAAACAAAAATAATGGAGTTAATTCTTGAAAATATAGCCAAACACGTTTCGCTAACCCCTGAAGAGCAGGCGCTTTTTTTATCTAAACTCGAAACTAACACATACAAAACCAAAACTATTTTATTAAGTGCGGGAGAAGTTTGCAGACACTCTTATTTCGTTAACTCCGGAATTTTAAGAAGTTTTAATATTAATGATAATATCGTTGAGCATGTTTTATCATTTGCCTGCGAAGGCTGGTGGATGAGCGACATGTACAGTTTTTTTTCGCAAAAACCTGGACAGCTTTTTATTGAAGTTTTAGAAGACGCAGAAGTGGTTTCTTTATCTAAAGAAAATCAGGAACAATTGTATTTGGAGATTCCAAAACTGGAACGCTTTTTTAGAATTTTAATTGAAAATTCATTAGTTGCGAATCAGCAAAGATTAATGGACAATTTAAGTTTACCTGCGGAAGAACGTTTCGAAAAATTCAGTAAAAAATACGGAACCTTAATTCACAAAGTTCCTCAAAAACAAATTGCGTCTTTTATTGGAGTGACGCCAGAATTTTTCAGTAAAATGAAAGCGAGGCTTTTGAAGAAATAAAAAATAATTTCACCATTAAGACATTAAGTTTCATTAAGAGAAAGGCTTAATCTTCTTCATAACACCAACACTTAACTCCCTTAATATCTTAATAGTGAAAAATAAAAAACCAGTTCAATGTTGAACTGGTTTTTCTTTTGAATTAAAATTGCTCAACCTCTGTAGAATGTTTCATCGCTGTTATGGTTGATTTTCCTATCATTACGGTATTTTGAACCGCATCAAAATAAGACGTTCCCACAAACGCTTGGTGTTTTACCGCTCGGAATCCGTTTTTCTGTAAAGCAAATTCACGTTCCTGTAACTCAGAATATCCTGCCATTCCTCGTTCTTTATAAGCTTTTGACAATTCAAACATACTGGTGTTCAAAGCATGAAATCCCGCCAAAGTAATAAATTGGAATTTATAACCCATTGCAGCCAAATCTTCTCTAAACGTTTCCATTTCGGCAACCGTTAATTTTGCTGCCCAATTGAAAGACGGAGAACAATTGTAAGCCAGCATTTTATTTGGAAATTGTTTTTTCATAGCCGTTGCAAACTTTCTCGCATAATCTAAATCTGGATTGCTGGTTTCCATCCAAATTAAATCAGCGTAAGGTGCGTAGCTCAAGCCTCTTGCAATTCCCTGCTCGATTCCGTTTTTAACATAGAAGAAACCTTCAGCGGTTTTTTCGCCTGTTAAAAATTTTCTGTCTCTTGGGTCTGCATCGCTCGTTAATAAATTGGCTGCATCAGCATCGGTTCTGGCAACGATTAAAGTTGAAACGCCCATAACATCTGAAGCCAAACGTGCTGCAATTAATTTATTGATCGCTTCCTGCGTTGGCACTAAAACTTTTCCGCCCAAGTGCCCGCACTTTTTAGCAGAACTCAGCTGATCTTCAAAATGAACTCCAGAAGCTCCAGCTTCAATCATCGATTTCATTAATTCGAAAGCATTAAGATTTCCTCCAAATCCTGCTTCGGCATCAGCCACAATCGGAACCAAATAGTCTTTTTTATCTTCAATATTATTTACAGTCTGAATCTGGTCAGCGCGCAGTAAAGCATTATTGATCTTTTTAACCACCATCGGAACGCTGTTTACGGGATAAAGCGACTGGTCTGGGTACATTTCTCCCGCCAGATTTGCATCAGCGGCAACCTGCCAGCCGCTCAAATAAATCGCTTCTAAACCCGCATCGACTTCCTGAATCGCCTGATTCCCGGTTAATGCTCCCAACCCCGCAACATAATCCTGACTTTTTAACTTTCTCCATAATTTTTGGGCTCCCATTTTGGCAATAGAATGCTCAATTTGATACGAACCTTGAAGCGTAACTACTTCTGCAGCAGTATAAGGACGTTCAACACCTTTCCATCTCGGGTTCGTAATCCAATCGTTAATCAATTCCTGAATTCTGTCTTCTGTTGTTTTCATAAATAGTTTAGTTAAAGTGGTTAGTAAAGTTTATAGTTTTCAGTCTCAGTTATCAGTAATCAGTAATCAGTAATCAGTAATCAGTAATCAGTTTTAACTTGACTTAAATAAATAGTATTCGGAAGATCTGCGCAGATCTTTTCATTCACATTCGATCTGCCTGATCTGCCAAATCTGCGTGAGAAAATTATTCGCCCGCAGATCTCGCAGATTTAGCAGATTTTTTTATAAATATTTGTAACACGGAATCGTTAAGAAATCAACGAAATCTGTACTTACGACTAATCTTTCCAGTACTTTTTCAGCCAGTGGAAATTGTTGTTTTTCGTGATTTTCTTCGCCTAATTCCTCTTTTATTTTTCTGAATTCATCTAAAGCCAATTCGTGATAATAAGCCAAATCTAATTTTCGTCCATTATCTAAAACCACTTTATTCTGCAGCCATTGCCACAATTGCGATCTCGAAATTTCTGCTGTTGCAGCATCTTCCATTAAATTATGCAATGCTGCCGCGCCTTGACCGTTAAGCCATGAAGCTAAATACAAAACTCCAACATTGATATTTTTTCGAACGCCGTTTTCAGTGATTATTCCGATTGGTGGTTCAATCAAATCTGCTTCTGTAATTTTGCGATGTTCTCTTTTAATATGAATCTGGTTTGGAGTTGGCATTCCTTTATCAAAGATTTCTTTTGCCAGCGAAACCAAATCCGGATGTGCAACCCAGGTTCCGTCGTGACCATTTCGAACTTCGCGTTCTTTATCGGTTTTCACTTTCGCGAAAGCGATGGAATTAGCTTCTTCATTATTTCGAATCGGAATCTGCGCGGCCATTCCGCCGATGGCGTGAATGCCTCTTTTATGACATCTTTGAATAACCAAATTGGAATACGCATTCATAAAAGGTGAAGTCATATTTACCTGATCTCGGTCCGGAACGATGAATTTTGGATTTTTTCTAAACTTTTTGATGTAAGAAAAAATATAATCCCAGCGTCCGCAGTTTAAACCCACGATATGTTCTTTTAATTCGTAAATAATTTCATCGAGCTGAAAACTTGCTGTAATGGTTTCAATTAGAACTGTTACTTTTATCGTTCCTCTTTTCAGCTTCAAGTAATCCTCGGTAAAATCAATTACATTGTTCCACCAGCGCGCTTCCAGATAGTGCTCTAATTTCGGAATGTAGAAATAAGGTCCAGAATGATTTTCTAAAAGTCGTTTATGATTATGAAAAACATACAAACCAAAATCTACCAACGAACCCGAAACTTCTTTCCCTTCAATTAAAAGATGTTTTTCTGGCAGATGCAAACCTCTTGGACGCACAATTAGTGTTGCCGTTTTTTCATTTAAATGATACGATTTCTGTTTCACCAAATCAGTAAACGTGATTGTTTTATTTACTGCGTCAATTAAATTTACCTGTCCGTCCATCAGATTTTGCCAGGTTGGCGAAGTGCTGTCTTCAAAATCGGCCATAAAAGTTTTTGCTCCCGAATTCAAAGCGTTGATAATCATTTTGCGATCAACGGGTCCAGTAATTTCTACTCTTCGGTCTAATAAATCTTTCGGAATTTCGCCTGCTGTCCAATTACCTTCTCTGATACTTTTGGTTTCTGGAATAAAAACCGGCATGATTCCCTGATCAAAAGTGACTTGTTTTTGATCGCGCTGCAAAAGCAATAGTTTTCGCTGTGATTCGAATTTTCTATGCAGTTCAGTTATAAAAGCAATCGCTTCTTCTGTCCAGATCTTTGGATAACGAAGCTTCTTTTCGGCTAAAAATTCCATTGCCGTTTCGGTAGTTTCAATTTGGTTTTTCATAGCTGCTGATTTTTATTTTAATTGGTCAGCTATGCAATCGCTTAGTCTATTTTGCCTTCCAAAAGACAATATTTTAATTAGCGATGTCATAGCTAATAAGTTTTACACTACAATGTTACAAAAAGTTTTTTATAAAAATAGCGAACGTTCGCTAAAATTTAAAAATATTTTTTTGGCGATTATTTGTAAATCAGTTACATTTGATATTATGGATATCGAAAAAGACTATATAAAGCTGATATTTGGGCTCAAACTCAAGCAAGTCAGAACTCAAAAAAATCTTTCTCTTTTTGGCTTAGCCAAATTGACGAATCTTTCAAAATCGTATTTAAACGAAATTGAAAAGGGAAAAAAATATCCAAAAGCAGACAAAATTTTGCTTTTATGTAAACATTTGGACGTGACTTACGACCAAATGGTGTCTTTAAAACTAGATAATAACTTGGCTCCTATTGGCGAAATTCTAAAATCTGGAATTCTAAAAGAGATTCCCCTTGATCTTTTCGGAATTCAGGAAGCCGATTTAATAGATATTATTGCTAATGCTCCAGCCAAAGTCAATGCGTTTATTAGTACCATTATAGAAATTGCACAGCATTATAATTTAAGCCGTGAAAGTTTCTTTTTAGCCGCTTTGCGATCTTATCAGGAAGCGCACAGTAATTATTTTGAAGATTTAGAAGAGAAGGTAATTGGGTTTTCGAAGTCATTTCAGATTAATTTAGATTCTAAAATTACTATTGAAGAATTAGAAGCGATTTTAAAAGAAGAATACGAATATACTATAAAAGAAATCGCTTTTACCGATCAGGAAGCTTTGGGCGATTTGCGTTCGATTTATGTTCCGAAAAGCAAAACTTTATTACTTTCAACAGAACTCGACGCTCCGCAGAAAGCTTTTATTTTAGCTAAAGAAATTGCTTATAATTACCTAAAAATTTCAGATCGATTACTGACTTTCAGCTGGATTAAATTTGAAAATTTCGATCAGGTTTTGAACAATTTTTATGCTTCTTATTTTGCAGGCGCTTTATTATTGCCGAGAAAATTGGTTGTGGACAAAATCAATAATTTCCTAAATAATGAAAAGCCAAATCCAGAAGAATTTGTTTCGTTAATTGAAAGCTTTGAAGTTTCGCCGGAATCGTTTTATCAGCGCTTAACGAATTTATTACCGAAAGATTTTCAGCTGAAAAATTTATTCTTTTTAAGAATGTCACATCCTATTGGTTCAGATGTTTATCAGATAAAAAAAGAATTACATATTACAAATCAGCAAGAACCTCACGCTAACGAAACCAATGAGCATTATTGCAGAAGATGGGTTTCGGTAAAAACTATAAATGAAGCGATCAGACAAAATAAACCGCATTTTTTTGATGCTCAAATTTCGAGTTATGTACATAGCGGGAACGAATATTTAGTTTTTTCATCGGCAACAAAAGATCCTTTTGTAGAAAATAATATTAGAAGTATTTCGGTTGGAATTTTAATTAATCCGACAATGAAAAAGAAATTCAAATTCATTGAAGGAAAACCACTTATTAAGCGAATTGTCGGCGTTACGTGTGAAACTTGTGATGTCAAAAACTGTCTCGAAAGAGCTGCTCCGCCGATTGCCCTGGAAATGAAAAAACGCCATGACAACACAGATTTTGTTGTACAGCAGTTTATTAATCAATATAGTTAAAACGTTATGAAATATTTTGCCTTACTAATAATGCTGTTTTTTATAAACTTCAATCAGGAAACAGAAAAACTTACTGGCCGTTATAATTATTTAATTGAAAACGACAATGTCTATATCCAAAAAGATAAAATTACTTTTAAGGATAGTGTTTTTGTCTTTGATAACAAGTTTATGCCAAAAGGGAAAATTTCTTATGGCAATACAATATTATTAGACAATTTTATCAATACTGATTTAATTATAAGCATCCCAAAAGATCAAATTAAAAAAGATACTATTGAATTTTTCATGCATGATAAGAAAAGTTCAGCTGCGAATTATCTGGATGAAGTGGTTGGGAAAGGGAAATTGATTAGGATAAAGTAATAGGAGTTTTTTTAAAAAATCTCGCAAAGACGCGAAGTCGCAAAGTTTTATTTCACTTTGAATATAATTAACTAACATATCTTCTCACAATCTTGTCATCTCGACGAAGGAGAGATCACACAAGACTCCAATCCTGTAATCTTAAATCTTTGTCGAGCCACTTGTGTGATCTCTCCTTCGTCGAGATGACAAACTGTGTGTTAGACGCACTACTGTGCGTCTCTACCTTAAAACCTTTGAACCTCTGCAACTTTGAGCCTTTGCACCTAAAATCTAAAAACCTCAAAACCCCAAAAACCTTTCTTAATCTAGATTAAGTGCTTTTCGTTGACCTTGGCGGTATCTTTGTACTATAAAAATAACAAAACACATAGGTCATGGAAAATATAGTATTACATAAAGCAGAAACAAGAGGAAACGCAAATCACGGATGGCTTAATGCTTATCATAGTTTTAGTTTTGCAAGCTGGTACAATCCGGATAGAATTCAGTTTGGAGCACTTCGCGTTTTGAACGATGATACAATTGCAGGCGGCATGGGCTTTGGAACACATCCTCACGATAATATGGAAATTATTACGATTCCGCTAGAAGGAGATTTAGCACACAAAGACAGCATGGGAAATACTGAAATCATCAAAAATGGTGATATTCAGGTGATGAGTGCCGGAACTGGGGTACAGCACAGTGAGTTTAATCCAAATGCAGATCAGCAGACTAAATTGTTGCAAATCTGGTTGTTTCCGAATAAAAGAAACGTTGCTCCGCGTTACCAACAAATAACTTTAGACGTTGCGGACAGACATAATAAACTTTCTCAGATTTTATCTCCCAATGCAGATGATGAAGGAGTTTGGATTCACCAGGACGCTTGGTTCAATATGGGTAATTTTGACTCAGGTGTATCTACAGAATATACAATTAAAAAGGAAGGAAACGGCGTTTACGCTTTTGTTTTAAAAGGAAACTTAACCATCAACGGTCAGGAATTAAACACTCGTGATGCTGTTGGAATTTCTGGAACTGACATTTTAAAAATTCAAGCCAATACAGATGCTGAATTTTTATTAATGGATATTCCAATGAACTATTAATTCGACAGCAATTTTTCAAACAAAAACAAAATAAACAAAACGGACAATTAAAAGTTATTTCATTTCTTAATCTAGGTTAAGTGCCAAATGAAGACAGTCGAAGTAACTTTGTCCTATCAAAATGAAATTAATTATTTAAAAATAAAAATTATGGCAACTACAAAATGGTCAATTGACCCAACTCACTCAGAAATTGGATTTAAAGTTAAACACATGATGTTTACAAATGTTTCAGGAAAATTTGGAACATATGACGCTACAATTACTACAGAAGGAAATGATTTTGAAAACGCAGCAATCGAATTTTCTGCTGATATTGCTTCTGTAGACACTGCAAATGCAGACAGAGACGGACACTTAAGAAGTGCAGACTTTTTTGATGCAGAAAGCAATCCAAAATTAACTTTCAAAGCTTCATCATTCAAAAAAATCGATGATGGAGATTACGAAATAGTTGGAGATTTGACAATCAAAGGTGTTTCTAAAGAAGTAAAATTCCCTGTTGAATTTAGCGGTATCATGACTGATCCTTGGGGAAATACAAAAGTAGGTTTAAGCATAGAAGGAAAAATTAATCGTAAAGATTGGGGTTTAAACTGGAACTCAGCTCTTGAAACTGGAGGCGTTTTAGTAGGTGAAGAAGTTCGTTTAAACATTGAATTACAATTTGTAAAACAAGCTTAATACTTTATAATAGGTTTTAATTTGGTTGGTTAAAAATCCTGCACTTTTTAGGAAGTGCAGGATTTTTTTTAGGAACTTCGACTTCATTTTATATTTCTAAATTCCGTTGGCGACATTCCCGTTTGTTTTTTGAAGAATCTGGAGAAATATGAATAATCTTCGTAACCTACTTTAAAGGCAACTTCGTTTACGGCTAGTTGTTTATCGATCAGCATTCTTTTTATTTCCAAAATTACGCGGTCTGTAATTACTTCTGTGGCGGTTTTTTGAAGGATTTCATTACAGATTCTATTTAAATGTTTCAGGGTGATATTTAGTTTTTCTGCATAAAAAGATGGCAGTTTTTCCGTTCTGAAATATTTCTCTAAAAGCGATTCGAATTTATTGATTTTAATATTATACGAATGTGTTTGGTGCGAGTACGTTTCATTGTATTTACGGGCAATTTCGATATGAATCGAATCCAACAAATTCAACATTTTGTCGAGCTGATACTTTAAATTCTCATTATTTTCCTGTATCAGCAGATCAAAATAAGGCTGGATTTTCGGAATTTCATTTTCTTCAAAAACCATTTCTGGTCGATTATGAATAGAATGATAAAAATTATATTCGTTTATATTTTTCTGTCTGAAGTATAAATTGTACAATTCCTGCGAAAAGATAATCACAAAACCTTCAATATCTTCAGATAAACTCCAATGATGCATTTGTCCTGGCTGCAACACAAAAAGACTTCCTCTTTTGATTTCAAATTGATCAAAATCGATCTCGTGCAATCCTGAACCTTTCGTAAAAAACACCATTAAATAGGAATCGTGACGGTGCGGTTCTTCGACAAAACTGTGACTTTTTAAATGCTCTTTAAAAGTATTCACATAAAAATCTCGGTGAACATCATTGCAGCTAAAATTCTGAACACTATAAATTGGATATTTTTTCATGCGATATTAAATTTTAGATTGTAGATTTTGGAATTTGAAAACTCAAACAAAATGTCTTTATTGTGCTATAAGTAGCGAAGATATAAAAAAGACTTTTATCCTGCTCTATATTACCTTTGTATAAATAAAAAACAACAAGATCATGTCAAATGCATTAACTCATATTTTAAGTAACGAATGTCCTGTTTGTCATAAAGGAAAAGTGTTTACAGACAAAAATATATTTTTGACTTTTGGACTTCCAAAAATGAATGAATACTGCAGTCACTGCCATTATAAATTCCAAAAAGAACCTGGGTATTTCTTTGGCGCTATGTATGTAAACTATGGATTAACAGTCGCTCAAGGTATTGCAACCTATTGTGTTGCACAGTTTTTCTTTGAGAGAAATTTCGATTTAAGAATCATTCCGATCATTGCAATTGTTATTACTTTGCTTACTTCCTTCAACCTTCGATTTTCAAGATTAGCGTGGATTTATATGTTTAAAGATTATACGAGCTAAAAAAATACTATTTTTGCCTTCCAATTGAAACTAATTTTCAATTTTAAAAAAAAAGTAAAAATTAAATTAGACAAATGAAAGCATACGTATTTCCAGGTCAAGGCGCACAGTTTACAGGAATGGGCAAAGACTTATATGAAAACTCGGCTTTAGCCAAAGAATTATTCGAAAAAGCTAACGAAATTTTAGGTTTTAGAATTACTGATATTATGTTCGAAGGCACTGCCGAACAATTAAAAGAAACTAAAGTTACACAGCCAGCGGTATTTTTACACTCTGTTATTTTAGCTAAAACTTTAGGCGAAGATTTTAAACCTGAAATGGTTGCAGGACATTCTTTAGGAGAATTTTCAGCTTTGGTTGCCAACGGAACTTTATCTTTTGAAGATGGTTTGAAATTAGTTTCTCAACGTGCGCTTGCTATGCAAAAAGCCTGCGAAATCACTCCATCTACAATGGCTGCTGTTTTAGGATTAGCTGATAATATTGTGGAAGAAGTTTGCGCTTCTATCGACGGAGTTGTTGTTGCCGCAAATTATAACTGCCCAGGGCAATTGGTAATTTCTGGTGAAACTTCAGCAGTAGAAAAAGCTTGTGAAGCGATGAAAGCTGCGGGAGCAAAACGTGCTTTAATCTTACCTGTTGGAGGAGCTTTTCACTCGCCAATGATGGAACCAGCAAGAGAAGAATTAGCCGCTGCAATTGAAGCAACTACATTCTCTACTCCTATTTGCCCAGTTTACCAAAACGTGACTGCAAATGCTGTTTCTGATGCAAACGAAATTAAAAAGAACTTAATTATTCAATTGACTGCTCCTGTAAAATGGACTCAATCTGTACAACAAATGATCGCTGACGGCGCTACTTTGTTTACTGAAGTTGGTCCAGGAAAAGTATTAGCTGGTTTGATTAATAAAATTGATAAAGAAGCGGTTACTGCGAATGCTTAATTAGTATTCCGTTTTCGATCGCAGTTTTTCAGTTACTATCTAGATAAAGAAAATCCTCATGAACAGAATGTTTATGAGGATTTTATATATTTACAAACAAAATTATTTTATGAAATATTTTTTTAACGAAATTATTCAAAGACCTACTGTCTTTTCAATTTTAGGAATGTTAGCAATAATTTCAGGAATTCCATTTACCCTCTACGCCTTGACATTGAATGGGGGAGCAATGCTGGGTGCCTTATTCTCATTTGGCCTTGTAATAATTTCTCTTATTTTTATGTCAATAGATAGAGTTTTGGTCGAAAAAATTAATCTTAAAATTGTAAATATCTTAGAAATAATTATTTTAATTCTTTTATATTTTTTCCTTGATATCAGCAATTAAAACCCAAAATTAAACGCCCTATGCTTCTTCGCATTAATTATTTATAGCCCCTGTTACCAAATAATTTTGATTTCTTTTTTCAAAAAACATACATCAAGTTGTTCATGTATTAGCTTTGTAGAAAATATAATTCAAACCTAAATACTGAAGTGATTTGGAGCTTTCTTATGTGAAGATTTTTTTATTCGCTCAGGAATTGCATCATAAATGTGTGAAACATACTCTTCAGCAGATTGAATAAAACCAAAATATTCTTTTTTATACAGACTGACAACTAAATCATCAAGATAATGAATGACATTTGAATTATAAATAACTTCTATTTTCCCCACCATTCTCTGATTCTTCTAATTAATTCCGCTTTTGTCTCTTCCGGTGTAAATCCTTTTGCAAATTCGGCATCAAAATCAAAAGTTTCTCGATTTATTCCTTTAAACGTAGGTTTGTGAACTTCGTATTCAACTCTGGGTTCTTCAACCTTATATTTTTTTATTTTCTTTTTCCGAACCCATAATTTTTACATTTTACTCTTAGAAAATTACAAAATAAATTCAATTTAAATAAAAAATCCCAAAATGATAATCATTTGGGATTTTTTTATATTTAGTTTTTAAACTGAAAACTGAGACTAAGACCGAAAACTAAGAACGAACTTTCTGTTCCCATTTCCAAGCGCTAGCCATTGCTTCGTCTAAGCTTAGTTCTGCTTTCCAGCCTAAAATATTGTTTGCTTTATCTGTATTTGCGTAAGCTTCGGTAATATCACCTTCGCGGCGCGGTTTAATTACGTACGGCAATTTTTTATCGCTAACTTTTTCAAAGCTATGAATTACTTCTAGAACCGAACTACCTTTTCCTGTTCCTAAATTAAACGTTTCAACTTTTTGCAAATTCTTTTTATTGAACAAACGCTGTAATGCGATTACATGCGCCTTTGCTAAATCTACAACATGAATATAATCACGAACAGCAGTTCCGTCTGGAGTTGGATAATCATTTCCAAAAACTGATAATTCCTGACGCAATCCCATTCCGGTTTGTGTTATAAACGGAACTAGATTTTGAGGAACTCCTAAAGGCAATTCTCCAATTTCAGTACTCGAATGTGCTCCAATCGGATTAAAATAACGCAATAAAATCGCGCTGATATTAGTCACTTTTGCAGTATCTGTAATAATCTCTTCTCCAATTTGTTTCGTGTTTCCATAAGGAGACATTGCTGCCTGCACAGGAGCATCTTCTGTAATTGGCATTTTTTCGGCTTGCCCGTAAACTGTACAAGACGAACTGAATATAAAACTTGCTTCAGGTTTTTCCTTTAATTCCTGTAAAAGATATACTAAGCTGCTAATGTTGTTTTCGTAGTATAAAAGTGGATTTTCAACACTTTCTCCAACTGCTTTAGAAGCTGCAAAATGAATAACTCCAGTAACATCGTTATGTTTTTTAAAGAAATCATGAACTGCACTTTTTTCTCTTAAATCAATTTTTTCGAATAAAGGCGTTTTTCCTGTTATGGAAGCAATTCCTTTCAAAACATCTTCTGAAGAATTCGAAAGATTATCAATTATCACTACTTCAAAGCCTTCATTTTGCAATTCGACTACGGTGTGAGAACCAATAAAACCTAATCCTCCTGTTACTAATACTTTCATGTTTTTTTAGCTTATAAAAATAGAGTAAAGAATATAGATTTAAATTCTATAATATCTTTTCTATTATCTTTTTAATTTCTATTCTCTTAGTCTATACTCTTTCTTCTAATTTCTTATTTCAAAAATTCTAAAACAGAATCTGTAATAAATTTAATTTGTTCGTCATCAAGCTCAGTATGCATTGGCAAAGCAATAACTTCTTTTACCAACTGATTTGTAACTGGAAATTGCTCTTCTTTATAACGTGTATCCACATACGCTTTTTGTGAGTGTAACGGAATTGGATAATAAATTGCACACGGAATTCCTTTATCCAACAAATGCTGCATCAAGGCATTTCTGTCTGCATCTATAATTCTCAATACATATTGATGAAAAACGTGATCATTTTCATTTGCATCAAATTCTGGTGTAATGATGTGCGCATTTCCAGCGAAAGCCACATTATATTTTGCAGCTGCTAAACGGCGAGCAGTATTATATTCATTTAAAAAAGGTAATTTTGCATTTAAAACTCCAGCCTGAATACTATCCAAACGTGAATTCACGCCCACAACATCGTGATGGTAACGCTCATACATTCCGTGATTTACAATTCCACGGATAATGTGTGCCAATTTATCATCATTTGTAAAAATTGCTCCACCATCTCCATAACATCCTAAGTTTTTAGATGGAAAAAATGAAGTTGCCGCAACATGACCAATAACCCCAACTTTGCTTTTTGTTCCAGATTTTGAAATATAATCAGCTCCAATTGCTTGAGCATTATCTTCGATTACATATAAATTATGTTCAGCTGCAATTTCCATGATAGCATCCATATTGGCAGCACGGCCAAATAAATGTACCGGAACAATGGCTTTTGTTTTTGGTGTTATCGCTTTTTTAATCGCCTCGATATCAATATTCATATTATTAACATCAACATCAACTAAAACTGGAGTTAACTGCAATAATGCAATAACTTCAACAGTCGCTGCAAAAGTAAAATCAGCAGTAATAACCTCATCGCCTGGTTTTAAATCTAATCCCATCATGGCAATCTGCAAAGCATCTGTACCATTTGCACACGGAATCACATGTTTTGCACCCAAATAATCTTCTAGATTTTTTTGAAATTGCTGAACTAATGGCCCGTTTATATAAGTATTTGTATCTAAAACCTCTTGAATTGAAGCATCAACGGCAGTTTTTATTTTTTCATATTGACTTTTTAAGTCAACCATTTGAATTTTTTTCATTTTCAATATATTTTTAAAATCAGAGATCAGCTTGTAAACCAGAATCTCTAAAAGGAGGAACAAAAATAGTTATTTAATACCTTCAAACCAATGAAAATAACCGAAAGAAATGTAATTTAGCCACAAAAATAAACAGATGCTTTTTCTATATAATTTAGTTGTTTCTATTGCGGGGTTTTTTCTGAAAATTATAGCGCTTTTTAGTCCGAAAATTAAGCTTTTTGTAAATGGCCGAAAAAATGTTTTTTCCATTTTAGAAGAAAAAATCAAACCTTCTGATAAAACGATCTGGTTTCATTCTGCTTCGCTTGGCGAATACGAACAAGGCTTGCCTGTAATTGAAAAAATCAAAGAAAAATATCCTTCGCACAAAATTATTGTTACTTTTTTCTCTCCTTCAGGTTACGAAGTAAGAAAAAACAACAATGTCGCTGACGTTACTGTGTACCTGCCTTTAGATACAAAAAGAAATGCAGAGAAGTTCTTAAAACTAGCACATCCTGAATTGGCTTTTTTTATTAAATATGAATTCTGGCTGAATTATTTAAAGGAATTAGAAACCAGCAAAACACCAACCTATTTGATTTCCGGAATCTTCAGAGACAATCAAATGTTTTTTAAATGGTATGGAGGTTTTTACAGAAAAGCACTAAATGCCTTTACTTATTTTTTTGTGCAGAATGAAAAATCTAAAGAAAAAATTGAAGCTCTTGGATATCATAATGTTATTGTTTCTGGAGACACTCGTTTTGATCGTGTTAATGCAATTTTAGAAAGAGACAATTCAGTAGATTTTATTGAAAAATTCAAAAACAACAATCAGACAATAGTTATAGGAAGTTCTTGGCCAAAAGACGAAGCTTTGATAGCTGATTATATAAATCAAGCTCCTGAGAACATAAAATTCATCATTGCTCCTCATAATATTAAACAAGATCAGATTGCAGCTCTAAAATCACAGATTACAAAATCAACTGTTTTATTTTCAGAAAAAGATACCGTTTCCGATTTATCAAATTATAGTGTTTTTATTATTGACACAGTTGGGTTACTGACCAAAATTTACAGCTACGGTACAATTGCTTACGTTGGTGGCGGTTTTGGAAATCCTGGAATTCACAATGTTTTAGAACCGGCAACTTTTGGGATTCCCATTATAATTGGTCCAAATTATTCAAATTTTGCAGAAGGAGTAGAATTAGTAAAAATTGGAGGATGCGCTGTAATCTCTAATAAAGAAGAATTAAAAGAAAAATTTGATCACTTACTTTCTGATACAAACTTTTTGAAAGAAAAAAGTCTAATCTGCAAAGATTATATTCAAGATAATAGAGGAGCTACAAATACGATAATGAAAATCGTCTCAGAAACGATTTAAAATCAGAAAACCCTATTTCTGCATCGTATTTTGAATAAAAAGCGCTTAAACAAGCTTATTTTGCGTTTTAAACGATGCAGAATATTCAATTAAAAGCAAAATAAACTGCAGCTTATAGAATACAAACTGCTATTTTTTTTATTGAATATTCAACGAAAAATAAATTACACAAAAAATACAATAATATAATATTTTTTTACTATTTTGGCATATTCTTTGATGAATAAGATAAACGTGAGCAGGGAAAATATTTTAAAAAAAAAGTGAAAAAATATTTTACATATTAAAAAATTTATATCTTTGCCACGAATTAATAATTAACCTTTTATAATAAAGTAAGATGAAAAAAGTATTTTTAAGTTTAGCTGTTGTTGCTGTTTTAACTGTTGTATCTTGTAAAAAAGCTGACGCTGCAGCTGAAACTACTGTAGATTCTACTGCTGTAACTGTTGATTCTGCTGCTGCTGTAGTTGATTCTGCTGCTGCAACTGTTGACTCTGCTGCTGCAAAAGTTGACTCTGCTGCTGCTAAAGTAGAAGAAGTAAAAAAATAATTAGAACCTAAGTTCTAAAGATTTTAAAACCATCCTTGAGATGGTTTTTTTTGTGCTTATATTTTTGAAAATTCCAAGAATTTGAAGCCAAAAAGAAAAACAAAAAGAAATCCCGAATTCCAATATTGAAAATATTGGAATTCGGGATTTCTTTTTGTTTGAATTTATTTTTTTTCCAATCACTCCATTTCATCCTCAACAACCTCCTCATCTTCAAAAATCGAATCACTTGATGAGAAGTCTAAAATTTCCGCTCTTGAAGAATACGTCACTATTTCTTTAATTCCTTTCTGTAAAAGCAATTCTGTGGTGTATTTTCGACTTGTCGCGAAGTGAACCTCGCCAAGCATCAGTTTAAAAAAGTATTTTCCGCCAGAACCTTTAAATTTTAAAAACCTAGCAAGCTCGACATTTAATTTAAACTTCTCTATATCTTCCTCGCACTCAAATTTCAATTCATAACTCAAACTCGTAAATATCACCTTCCCTTTTCTGGAAGTAAACACAAATTTATATTCATCATTAAATCGCTTACTAATTACAAAGGCACCCATTTACAATTTTAGATTTTAGATTGGAGATTTCAGATTCTTGGATTCTTGGATTCTTGGATTCTTGGATTCTTGGATTCTTAGATTCTTGGATTCTTAGATTCTTAGATTCTTAGATTCTTAGATTCTTAGATTCTTAGATTCTTAGATT
>NZ_JADKPU010000010.1:0-173793 GCF_015350695.1 Flavobacterium sp. MR2016-29 | reverse complement strand
CGCCTGCGCAGATGGTACTGCAGTTATGTGGGAGAGTATGTCGCCGCCTTTCTTTGAAAACCCTGTCCAGTCCGGACAGGGTTTTTTGTTTTGCACCATTTTCTAAAAATAATGCCCTGAGAAATACTCCGGCAGGATCTGCTGAAGTGAAAAATGTTTTGAAAGAAGAAAATTTCATTTATTGCAAGCTTTTTAGAATCTCTAAACGTCCTTTATTTTTTCAATAAGACGGAATGCTGAGAAAAAATATTTCTGAGCCTATTTTTCTTTTTGTTGATGTTTGATTGTAGATTCGATCTACAGTTAGCCAAATAAACTTCTTTAATTTTACTTCCTTTGTGGGCGCTTTAAAAAATGCTAACCCCAAAATAGCCTTTTTGTTTCTTTTATCCTATTACTATGTAGAGCAGGATTGAAACCCTAAAATTCGGACCAATTTTTTTTGCATTTATTCTTATTTTGAGCTACTGTATCAAGCTGCGTAAGTTGAAATTTAAAGAGAATTTGCTTGTTTTATTTAGGATTTGCTTTTATCACTCGTGTTTATTTGTTTAAATTTGAAATTACATTAGAATTTTTAAAATGATACCACGATTATTTTTTTTATGGCTTTTTCTGCTTTCTTTTAGTATTTACTCACAATCAACACAAGAACTGATAGATGGTGTAAATACTACTAACAATCATCAGAAAAAAGTAGAACTCTCTCGTAAGATTGCATTAAGATTGCAGAAAACAGATTGGGACAGAGCTATAAAATACATTGAACTGGCTGAGGCAGAAGCTAAAAAAACAAAAGAATCTGAACTTACTTTAGCTGGTGTTTATATCACATCAGGAAAAATGTATTCTGCCAGAGAGGTTTTAGATGTTGCCCTTCAATATTATTTGAAAGCCTATGAGATCTACAAAAAAAACGACAATCTTGAAGAAGCATCCAAATTAGAAAACAATCTTGCGATTATTTATGCACAAGGGAAAAATAAAGAAAAAGCACTGCAATGTTTCTTAAACGTATATCGTTTTCAAAAGTCAAAAAATGATGCTGTAAAGCTGGTAAAAATTTTAAACAATATAGGGACTTTATATCTCAGCAGAAATTTAGATTCTTCATTGTATTATTTTCATAAAGCCGAAGCACTAAATAAAAGCTTAAAAAATGATGATCTAAAGGTTTACGTTTACACTAATCTGGCTCGAGCATATGTTTTGAAAAAAGATAAAATAAAAGCTGAAGAGTATTTTGCCAAAGCTTTTTCCTTATTGAGCAATCGTGTTGATAATTTACTGCAGGCTTTTGTATATCAGTCTTTTGCTGAATATAATTTAAAAGAAAAAAACTATGATACTGTACTTGTAAATGCAAAAAAAGGTTTAGAATTGTGCAGCGAAAATGTATATAGTTCTTCTGGTTTAGACCTCAATAAAATGCTTTATGAAGTTTATGTAATTAAAAAAGATTATAAAAATGCTGTTTATTATTTTCAGAAATATAATGCTATTAAAGACAGTAAAAATATTGAAGAAAAGACAGTAAACATTGAAAGAATAAAGCTGGAACAAGATTATAAAGCCCGAACCCAGATAAAAACACTAATTGAACAAAAAAAGAGATTTAAATATTATGTAGTAGGTTTAATATTAGTTATTGGAATATTGATTTTGATTATTTTACTGATAAAATACCGCAACAAGAATATTAAAAATCAGCTCGAAAAGGAAAAATTAAAAACAAAAATGCAAGTCTTAAACGAAAGCCTCGAAGCCAAAAAGAAGGTTCTCATAGGAAAGGCAATGGCAGAAATACATCGTACAGACAGCATTAACGAAATCCTGACAGATCTTAAACAGATAAAACTCAAAACTGTTAATAAAGAAATGCAGCAGGCTATTGATATAGTTTTAAAGCGTCTTGAAAAGAATTTGAATACAGATATTTGGAAAGAATTTGAAATAAGTTTTGAGCAGGTTCATAAATCTTTTTTCGACAAATTAACGGAGGATTATCCTTCTCTTACTCCAAAAGATCGAAGATTATGTGCACTTTTATATTTGGATTTAACCACAAAAGAAATCTCTCAAATTACAGGACAATCTTTTAAATCTATAGAAAATGCCCGAACGAGATTGCGTAAAAAGTTTGATTTAACTAACGAAAAAGTAAATCTCTCCACTTATCTCAATACAATTTAACATATTTAATATCATAAAATAAACCAAGCTAATAATCTGATTTAGTTTGGTTTATTTTTTTTTGAGTGCTTTCTGGGTGGAACTTTTCTGCCTCAGAGTGTTTTTTCAATAGTCTTTTTTTGCATAAACACATAATCTCCCTTCTACATTTACCAAATCGATTAGCGAGCAGGTCGAAGTAAATAAGTTAGAATGAATAGGAAGAAAAAAGATATCCCTCCTAAAAGTTTAGAACAACTCTTAGAAGAAACAGAAACAAAAAAGAAAACCCTTTTAAAAATTCTAGAAAAAATAACAAAAGAAAATCCTAAAGATCAAACTCCGAATTGATTTTTAGAAACTGCTTTTATGGTTTTGCTATGAGCCATCGAAGCGCAATATTTATTAACCAAGCATACTATATTATTAATTTTTAAATTTAAAACGAATGAACCAAATTTACTTTAAAACCAAGTATTTGTTTGTTTTGTTAGGTTTCTTTGTCTGTTCCGTAGGAATGGCTCAGTCACTTTTTCCAAACAAACTAAAAGGCAGTGTGACAACGGCACTGGGATCGCCGACTGTGAGCCAGAAAAAAGATCCAGTTTCTAAAAAAGCCAGTGATCCATATTCAAGTCAGAATAATGATGCTGAAAATCTTCTTACTCAAAAAGAAGAAAAAATAAGTGGGACAGAACTTTCTGCTCAGGAAACTGAGTCAGTAAAAAAGCAGCAGCAGGCAAGTCAAAAATTATTTGAACAAAATGTAGCCAATACTATCGAGAAAACAAATCCGCAGGATTCAGTAAGTACAAAGGTTAAATCTTTTGCAAAAACTGCAAACGTAACAGCTAAAAACATATTTGAAGTTAAAAAAGGAGAGTTTGATTTAGCTGCGTCTGATAAAATGCAATTAAAATCGGTTTCTGATACTCATGGGAGAACAGTAGTTACGTATCAGCAATTCCATAATTCTGTTCCTGTTGAAGGAGCAATTTATAAGGTTAGAGAAAATAAAACTAAAATTGATGCATTTGGGGCTACGGCTAAGAAATTAACCGTAAGCAACAATTATAAAATAAATGCAGCGACAGCTTTAGGCAATGCACTTCAAACTGTAAATGCGAAGCAATATATTTGGGAGAGTAAAAAATTAGGTTCATTGGTTAATAAAAATATTAGCACAAAGCCACAGGGGGAACTCGTTTATGTGGGACCTAATTTTTCTTCAGAATTGAAAGAATATTACTTGGCTTGGAAGTTTGATATTTATGCTACAAATCCACAATCAAGTAATACTATTTATGTAGATGCAAATACTGGAAAAATAATTTTAAACCTTGATTTAAGCCGTGATGCTGTTTTTGGAGATCAGAGTTTAGGAAAAGGGAAATCAAGATATGCTGGAGAAGTAAATTTTAATACAAAACAATATGCTGACGGATACAGATTGGAAGGACTGCAAGGTAAATATAAAGTGCCAATGTACACTTGGAATATGAACCATGCTGATCATGCTGCAGATGAAGTAATCACAGAATTTGTTGATGAAGATAATATTTGGAATGAACTGCATAACAAAGATCATGACGAGGTTGCTATGGATATTCATTGGGGTATGCAGAAAACCATAGAATATTATGGTGAAAAATTTGACCGAAATAGTATCGACAATAAAGGAATGGCAATTATTGGTCTCGCACACCTAGGTACTAACGTTGAAAATGCTTCATGGACTGGCGGATGGGCACAATTTGGAGATGGTTATAGTACTCCATATGTTGGTTTAGGAATTACAGCACACGAATTAACTCACGGGGTAACAGGTTTAACTGCAGGCTTAATTTATCAAGGAGAATCAGGTGCTATGAATGAATCTTTCAGTGATATCTTTGGTACGTGCGTTGAATTTTATGTTGGAAAAGACAAAAAAGAAGATATCTGGATGCTTGGAAGTGAGTTGTACACTCATGGCAGTATGAGAAATATGGGTAACCCAAAAGCTCAGGGTCAGCCTGATACTTATGGAGGAATAAATTGGATAAGTCCAACAAATGTTAGTTACGACAATGGCGGCGTGCACATTAACAGCGGTATCACGAATTATTGGTTTTACCTTTTAAGTGAAGGTGGTCAAGGTGTAAATGACCTTAATAATAGTTATGATGTTAAAGCTATTGGTCTGACTAAAGCAGAAAAAATTGCCTACATAACACTTACAGAGTATTTATCGCCTTCTTCAAACTTTAGTGATATGCGTCAGGCAACCTTAATGGTTACAGAAGATTTATACGGAATAGGTTCTGAAGAATATAAACAAGTTAGTAATGCCTGGTACGCAATTGGTATTGGAACTGCTTATGCAGATAAACAAATAGCACTTGTTTCGGTTGAAAATCCTGTAGCATCTTGTGGTTCTTTAAAAGGAGATGAGCCTTTTTATATTAAATTTAAAAATACAGGCTCAACTGTAATTAAAGCAAGTGAGGTTTTAAATTATAAGTTGAGATTAATGGTTCCAGGTTTTGGTGGTAGATTGAATGAAATTTACGGCAGCAATGGCGTTATTAATTTTGATAAAGATTTGGCATTAGGCGAAGAAACGATTGTAAAGATTCAGGAAAAACTCCCTTACTTTATAAGTACAACTAAGTTAAACTATGTAGAAGTTAAATTTGATTTTGCCCCTGTTACAGAATTCGGCGCAAAAGACGGAATTTCTTTTGTTACAAATTTTATGGTTGTTCCAGAGCAAAAAGATTTTGATCTTAAAGTAGTAGGATTAAATCTTCCGGAATATACCGGCACTTCGCTGTCAGCAAATCATGCATTAACGGCAACGATCTATAATGTGGGCTGTAAAGATATACCAGCAGGATCTCAATTAAAAGTGGGATATGCAGATACAGCTTCTGGAAATCAAACCATCTGGAAAGATATAACGTTAAGCACTGCATTTAAAGGGAATACAGAAATGACAATTCCTTTTGATGGCACAATTGATTTATCAGCAGCAGGCCTGCATACTTATGAAGCTTTTGTATCATACAGCCAAGATCCTGTAGCGGCTAATAATAGTGCTATAAGTGCTTCGTACAGCGGTATTATTACTCAGTTTCCTTACAATCAAAATTTTGAAAGAACACCGGGAGGCTGGTATTCAAAATCACTGGCTACCAATCAAAAATTTATATGGCAGGCATCTTCTTATTCATTTAGAGATACAAAATCGAAATATTTGTGGGCTACTGAAAACCTTGCAAATGCTTCTGAAAGAATGGCTTTGAATGCTGATTTTACATTACAATCGCCAGTATTCGATTTTAGTAATGTTGCCTTTCCGTATGTTGAGTTTGATATCATTTCATTGTTTCATAACGGATATGACGGATTAGTTGTAGAATATTCTGAAGACAATCAAAACTGGAAAAAAGTTACAGGTATCGATTATCCTTCAACTTTACATATTTATGACGATGGTGTATTGTCAGGCCCATGGTTTACTGGAATTAATAATGATTTTAGTAAAAAGCCAATTGGTATTCGTTTAAATGAATTAGCAGGTAAAAAAGGAGCGATTCGTTTTCGCGTTGCAACAGATGATTATAATGACGGATTCTTAGGAGCCTTTATAGACAATATTCATGTAGACAATGCACCTTATGATTTAGTGCTTTTAGATGCAAAAATAGATGCTGGAAGTTGTAAAATTGATAATTCAAATACAAAAATAACGGTTAAAATCATCAATAATTTTGCGACAAAAGCAGAGCAGGTTAATGTTGCCGTAAAAATTCTGGATAATTTACAAAATGAAGTTTATTCGAAAACAGAAAAAGCGTCATTAGCGTTTACTAAGTTTAAAGATACTATAACGTACACTATTCCGAATATTGATTTAAAGACTATCGGTAATAATACCATTACAGTTTCTGTGTTTCCTGATGATATGACTCAGGATATCAAGCCAGAAAATAATACTTACACTTTTGATTACGATAATTGGAATAATGAAGATGAGAAAATAGCGGTACTGCCTTATACAATAGATTTTGAAGATGCATCTGGATATAAAGGATGGAGAACTTTTGAAAACAAAGGTGCTGCAGGCTGGAAACTCGGAACAGATTTAGATTTAAGGTCTCCAAGTTTTTACCTAACAGAGCATACAAAATTTATGGCAAGTAACGATGATATTTGTAATTGCGACGCTGCAAATGATATGTTAACTTCTCCTGTGCTGGATTTGAGCAATTACAAAGAAGCACACTTGACATTTGACGCCTTTGGAGACGGAACAGGACTTTCTGACGGATATGTAAAAGTAAGTACAGATGGTGGTAAAACTTGGGAGCAGGCATTTAAAATGTATTACATTGATAACTGGATAGAATACCACGTAGATTTAACTCCGTATGCAGGAAAACCTTGTGTTATTGTAGCATTTCAACACGATGATAATGGTTTATTTGCTAATGGTTTTGCAGTAGATAATATTAAGATTACAGAGAAATCAGAATATGTACAGTTGTCTAATTTAAGTGTACCTGAAATTATGTACGAAGATGCACCTTCTCACCAATTTTTTATAGGGGCAAGAAATGTATTTTATAAAAAAGTAGAAAAAGCTTCGATAGAATATCAAATTACCCAAAATGGTAAAGCTGTAGGTGAACCAATTGTTTTAGAACGAAATGATCAGATCTTACAGTATCAAACTATTGTTTACACATTAGATGGTCTTCCTAAGTTAGAACCAGGAAATTATGAAATCAATGTAAAAGTAATTACAAACGGCCAGCCAAAAGCTGAAGCGGCAACTCTTACAAAATCTTTTCAGGTTGTGGCTAAGGCACCAAATCTAGATATTGAAACTTTTTCAAGTGTAGCTCAGGGTTCAATATTTGGAACAAATGGTTACACTTCAAATCAAAGTGATGATAATTATCCGTGGAGAGCTGTTCCAAAGCCAGATAATACAAATCTGACATTGCCAAAAAAAGATCATACAGGAGATGATTTAGGCACAATGCTTTACAATCAGCTTGAATATTATGCAATAAATGGAGAATTGGTTTCGCCAATGTATAAGTTATCTGAAAATGCAACTTCTTTAGAATTTTACTATGCAATGCAATGTAATTATAGGAATTCATTCAGCATAGACATTAAAACTCAGGGAGGTGAATGGACTGAAATATGGAAAGACGCTAAACAAGGAAATTATTCAGACACTGAATGGAAAAGGGGAGCGGTAAACCTAACTAAATATGCAGGAAAATCTGTAATGCTTCGACTTAGACATGCTAAAGAAGGTGGATATTCTTATATGGTTTTAGATGATTTAAAAATAATCAGCGAACCTGTTTTAGATGTAGTAGTACAAATATTATCACCAAAAGATATATGTGGAGGCAATGAATTTAAAGTAAAGCTGACAAATGAAGGACAAATTGCAATTCCTGCAAATAGTATTCAGTTAGATTTAGAATATATCAACACAAATGAAACTATTTCAGAAGCTATTGAAGCTGGAATTCCAGTTGGCGAAAGCGTAGAATATATTTTAAAGAAACAGCCTAAACTTGATAACAGTGGAGATTCTCATGTATTTACTGTCACTGCCAAATTGGAAAATGACGGTATTGCACAAAATAATAAAGTCGAAAACTATCTTTATCAAGGAACAACATCAGATTTTAAAATATTTGATAATCCAGTAATTCATGGATATGCAGGCAAAAGCTTATATATTGCTGCCCAAACTAATTTTGATTCAGATAAATTAAAAGTTGCTTCGTACAAATGGAGTACAGGTGAAGTTACTAATGGTATCGAAATCAATAAAGCGGGAGATTATTCTGTAACAGTAACAACCAAAAACGGATGTACACTTACAGAAAAGATTACGGCAACATTTGATACTTTCGAATCTGACTTAGTTAGTGGAGCTGTCTGCGGCCCAGAAGTTGTTTTGAATCCTGGAAATTATAAAGCATACGAATGGTTTGATGGTTCAACAAAACCAACTTACGAGACAAAAGAAAGCGGTGATTATTTTGTGACTGTTTATAATGAAAACGGAATCGGTAAAACTTTTAGCACTACGATTTCAATTCTGGAAAACAATATTGTACCAGAAATTCAGGTTGTGGGAGATAAGAAATTAACAACTTCAGTTGAGGGAACATCTTATCAATGGTTTTTGAACGAAAGACCGATACCAAACGCAACTGAAAAAACTATAATTACAATTTGGGAAGGAAATTACAGCCTTCAAGTGACGAATAATAATGGATGTAATAGTATTTCAGCGCCATTTGATTCAAAAGGTATGCTTGTTGGCAAAATAACAAATCCTTTTAGAGTATTCCCTAATCCGGCTGTTGATAATGTAAACCTATTTTTAGCGGAAAAAATTGAAGGACAGGCTGAAATCAAAATGTACGGAATGGATGGTAAGGCTGTATGGAATAAAACGTATGCAAGTTTTCCATCAAATGTAATCTTAGCGAATTAATTCCTGGAGTTTACATCTTAGAATGCGATGTACAAGGCAAGAAATATACAGCTAAGGTTATTAAAAAATAACAAATTAAAGATATAAATACGGCAGCTCTTTTTTTGAGCTGCTGTTCTTAAACAAATATTATCTATGAAAAAATCAATATTGCTTATATGCATACTCTTTTTAGGTGTGACTGTTATGGCTCAAACTGAAAAAATCAAGCTTGGCGTAAAAGCGGGTTTAAATTTGGCGAACCTTACTTTTGATGAAAGCGAATTGGATTCATCAAGCAAAACTGGATTTACTGCGGGGTTAATGGTCGAAATTCCAGTGGCGAAAAACTTTTCAATTCAACCAGAATTATTGTACAGCCAGCAGGGAACAAAAATTTCCTTTTCTGATCAGGAGGTAACCAATTCAAACTATAAAAGCAAAATAGACTTAAACTATTTAAACATTCCCGTGATGCTAAAATATTATGTCCTAAAAGGATTAAGTCTGCAAGCCGGACCTCAGATAGGAATACTTCTAAAGGCTAATAATGAATATCGAGATAATTTTCTTGGTTACGAAAATTATGAAAATTTAGATTTGAAAGAGTATTCAACAGGTATAGATACTTCCGTAAATTTAGGATTGGGGTATCAAATTAAAGATAAGTTTTACACAGACTTACGATATAATATATCTTATTCTAATGTCTTTAAAGAAAGTGATGTCAATTATGTTATTAATCGCGATATGAAGAATAGAGTTTTTCAAATAACTATCGGGTACTTTTTTAAATAGAGTGAATTAGTCTAAAGCTATTTAATTAAGTGCATAAAAAAAGCCTGTAGACCTATGTTTACAGGCTTTTTTGTGTAGTCACAGAATTATGTCCAACATCTCTGAATATTAAGTGTAAGTTATCATAGAACGTGACTCTCTTTATCAAATGTGGTAACGCATTTGCCATGATTCTGCCCCAAATCTAATAACATAAAAAACATTCCATTCTTACAAAATAAAAATTCGAAAAAACTGCCTTTAATTTTTTGGAAAACAAGCTATCAGTATATTGATTTTTAATTGCATTTTTTACGTCATAATGTACTTACTTTTTTGAGTAAAGAATCCCAAAAATCATATTAACGGCTAAAATTAAGATGTACTAAATATTTTGTTTTTAATTCTTTATTGTTTAAAATATTTTTAATTGGTGTTATTTTTATATTTTTAGTAAAAAATATATTAAAGCAACCGGTTGTGTGTTAAAATATTTTTATATTTGTGATAAGCACACTTATTGTTACTTAATAAGTTTTTTGTAAAACGCAGATATTTTCTAGTATATATTATTATAAGAACGATTAAAATGAAACAGCGACAAATATTTTTATTATTATCATTATTATTTATTTTTTCATTTAATAGAAAAAACTTCGAAAGTAATCTTTCTAATCATCCTTTCTTTTCTAATGTTGTCTATAGAGGCGACGATTATATATATAAAAATAATCCATTAAACCAAGATGAGTTTTATTCGCCTATTTTACAAGGATGTTATCCCGATCCGGCTATTACGAGAAAGGGAGATGATTATTATATGGTCTGTTCTTCATTTGCCATGTTTCCCGGTGTTCCTATTTTCCATTCTAAAGATTTAGTGAATTGGACAGATTTGGGAGGGGTATTAAATAATGTTTCCGAATTTAATCCTCACGATACGGGTATCAGTCAGGGAGTATATGCTCCCGGAATAACGTATAACCCTCACAACGATACATTTTATATGATTGTCACGGCCTTTACAGGTAATATGGGAAATATTATAGTAAAAACAAAAGATCCAAAGAAAGGTTGGGGAAGTCCGATAAAATTAGATTTTAACGGAATCGATCCTTGTATTTTTTTTGATGATGATGGCAAAGGATATATAGTTCATAATGATGCTCCTGATAAAGGAAAAGAACTTTACCAAGGTCATCGTGTAATTAAAGTGTGGGAATACGATGTTGCAAATGATAAAGTAATTCCAGGCACAGATAAAGTGATAGTAGACGGCGGTGTAGATCTTTCTAAAAAACCAATCTGGATTGAAGCACCTCATTTGTATAAAAAAGACAATCATTATTATTTAATGTGTGCCGAGGGGGGAACAGGTGATAATCATAGTGAAGTTATTTTTATTTGCGATAGTCCAAAAGGGCCTTTTAAGCCGGCATCAAACAATCCAATTCTTACACAAAGATATTTTTCTCAAGATAGGCCTGAAAAAGTTGACTGGGCTGGCCATGCAGATTTAGTTCAGGGACCGGATAATAAATATTATGGGGTTTTTCTTGGTATCCGTCCGAATGATAAAAACCGTGTAAATACAGGACGGGAAACTTTTATGCTGCCTGTAGACTGGTCTGGAGTTTTTCCGGTGTTCGAGAATGGATTAGTGCCTCTAGAGCCAAAAATAAAAATGCCTAAAGGGGTTACTAAAAACAAAACAGGAAAAGACGGATTTGTCCCTAATGGAAATTTTACGTTTACTGAAAATTTCACTTCTGCAAAATTAGATTACAGATGGATAGGTTTAAGAGGGCCTCGCGAAAATTTTATTTTGCTAACTAAAAAAGGACTTGAGATTAAACCTTTTGAAGTAAATATTAAAGAATTGAAGCCAACTTCTACACTATTTTACAGACAGCAGCATAATACTTTTTCTTTTGCCACAACATTAGAGTATAAACCGGCATCTGAAAAAGACCTGGCAGGAATTGTTTGTCTTCAGAATGAGCGGTTTAATTATGTTTTTGGAATAACGAAAAAAGGAAAAGATACTTTTATTTTGCTGGAAAGAACCGAAAAAGGAGATTCGAAAATTATTGCAAGTACTAAAATCGAGATCAAGAAAAATATTCGTTTACAGGTAAAAGCAACAGGAGACAATTATGAATTTAGTTATGCCTTAAATGGTATTAATTTTCAAAATTTAGGAGGAAGTGTTTCAGGTGATATTCTTTCCACAAATGTGGCTGGAGGTTTTACAGGAGCATTAGTAGGATTATATGCTACGGCTTCAAATGATGCTCAGATAAAATAGAAAATATTGACATTAAAACATTTATATAATGAAATCAATAATTAAATTTTTTGCATTTGCAGTTCTTTTTTCAATAGGACAAAAAGGATATTCACAAGATCCGAATTTTCATGTTTATTTGAGCTTTGGCCAATCTAATATGGAAGGATATGCTAAAATAGAACCGCAGGATAAAGTTGGTGTTGATGATCGTTTTCAGGTTTTACAAGTCATAAATTGTCCTGATATTAATCGTACAAAAGGAAATTGGTATACCGCAATACCGCCATTATGCCGTTGTAATACAGGATTAACACCTGTTGATTATTTTGGGAGAAACATGGTTTCTAATTTGCCTAAAAATATAAAAGTAGGGATTATAAATATAGCCGTTGGAGGTTGCAAAATTGCACTTTTTGATAAAGATAAGACAGCAGAATATATTGCAACTGCACCTGAATGGATGAAAGGAATTCTTAGAGAATATGATGATAATCCTTATGCGCGACTTTTGGAGATGGCTAAAATTGCACAGAAGAAAGGAGTCATTAAAGGTATTTTACTGCATCAGGGCGAATCGAATACAAATGATACACTTTGGCCGCAAAAAGTAAAAATTGTGTACGATAATTTGATTAAGGATTTAGATCTGGATCCAAAAAAAGTGCCATTGCTCTCAGGAGAAACCGTAAATGAAGACCAGAATGGCAAATGTGGCAGCATGAATAAAATTATTGCAACACTGCCAAAGACAATAGCAAATTCTTATGTTATTTCATCTAAAGGTTGTACTGCTGAACCTGATTTTTTGCATTTTAATGCAGCAGGTTACAGAGAACTAGGAAGACGTTATGCCGATAAAATGCTTTATCTATTGGGTTATAAATTCTCAGAAGCTAAAATGCCTTTAAGAGTGCAGGCACCTGTAGGTTTTGATCAATTAAATTCTAATATTTCATCCGGAAATATAGAAATTCTCAGTTACGAATCTAAAACTGTAGGTTCGGTAAGGAAGGCAGCGGTTTATACTCCTCCGGGATTCAATAAAAAGAAAAAATATCCCGTTCTGTATCTTTTGCACGGAATAGGCGGGGATGAAAAAGAATGGATAAACGGAGCAAATCCAAAGATTATATTGGATAATCTTTATGCTGAAGGAAAAATAGAACCAATGATTGTTGTAATGCCAAATGGCAGAGCGATGAAAGACGACAGTGCTGCCGGAAATATAATGGCTCCTGATAAAGTACAGGCATTTGCTGTATTTGAAAAAGATTTACTAAACGATTTAATTCCTTTTATCGAAAAAAAATATCCTGCTTACAAAGACAGCGAACATCGAGCTATTGCAGGCTTGTCTATGGGAGGAGGACAGTCATTGAATTTCGGATTAGGAAATCTTGATAAATTTGCCTGGGTAGGTGCTTTCTCAGCGGCTCCAAATACTAAAAAACCTGAAGAATTACTTCCAAATCCAGAAGAAGCAAAAAAGAAAATAAAACTACTATGGATTTCCTGTGGCGATAACGACTGGCTTATCGAAAATAGCAGAAGAACTCATGATTATTTATATAAAAACAATGTGCCGCATATTTATTACATCGAACCTGGAGTTCATGACTTTAAAGTTTGGAAAAACGGTTTGTATATGTTTTCACAGTTTTTATTTAAGCCTGTTGATCCGTCTGTTTTTCCATTGTACACTATTTTAGGAGATCCTGCACAAACTAATATCCGTAACGCCAAGTATCCACAAATATTACCAGACAATCGGGTAGTTTTTAAAATGAATGCTCCGGAAGCTTCAAAAGTACAAATTGATTTAGGCAAAAAGTACGACTTAGCACGAGATTCTGAAGGATTATGGACTGTTACTACTGATGTAATCAATAGAGGATTCAATTATTACTCGTTGCTTATTGATGGTGTGGCTGTAGCAGATCAGTCTAGTGAAACGTTCTATGGCATGGGACGCATGGCCAGCGGTATTGAAATTCCGAATAAAGAAGGGGATTTTTATACTTTAAAAATGGTGCCCCATGGTGATATCAGAATTAAGAAATACTTTTCGAAGTTTACTAATTCCTGGCGGGAAATGTATGTTTACACACCACCGGGTTATGAAAATTCCACCGAAAAATACCCGGTTTTGTATCTGTTGCATGGAGGAGGTGAAGACCAAACCGGATGGGCAACTCAGGGTAAAGCCAATTTAATTTTAGATAATTTAATAGCGGAAAAGAAAGCAAAACCAATGGTAATTGTGATGCTTGACGGAAATATGGGAAATACCGGAGGAGTAGCCGGTTTTAATGAAAATGCATTAAAAGCTTTTGAAAATGAATTAAAAATTGCCGCAATCCCGTTTGTAGAAAGTAATTTTAAAGTAGCGACAGAAGCTAAAGACAGAGCTTTAGCCGGTTTGTCTATGGGCGGTCTGCAAACACTTTATGCGGGTGTAAAAAATTCAGATCTGTTTTCCAGCATAGGAATTTTTAGCTCGGGCTGGTGGGCCAATAATACAGCTTTATCAGAACCGCAATATGAGTTTATGAAAAACAACGCCACAGCTATTAATTCAAATATAAAAAACTTTTGGATTTCAATGGGCGGTAAGGAAGATATAGCTTTTGAAAATTGCAAAATAATGATGGGCAAGTTTGATCAAATGGGTATTAAATATAAATACAGCGAATATCCTGGTGGTCACAGCTGGCCTGTATGGAGACATGATTTATTTATGTTTGCTCCGTTGTTATTTAATTAATTATTGCAAATAAAAACATACATTAATTCCAATCCAAAATCATGAAAGTTAATTATCTATATCTCCTAACTTTACTATGCATTTTTAGTGTAAATGCACAGCAATATCGGTTTAAAGATGCATCTCTTAGTTCAAAAGAACGTGCAGAAGATTTAATTTCAAGATTAACCCTTGAAGAAAAGGCAGCATTAATGTGTGATCAAAGTGATGCCATTCCTAGACTCGGAATTAAAAAATTCAATTGGTGGAGTGAAGCATTGCATGGCTACGCAAATAACGATAATGTTACTGTTTTTCCTGAACCGATAGGTATGGCAGCTTCTTTTGATGATCAGTTAGTTTATAATGTTTTTAATGCGGTTTCTGATGAAGCTCGTGCTAAATACAACCAATGGATTCAAAACGGGAATGAAAATAAACGCTTTTTGAGTCTTTCAGTTTGGACTCCAAATGTTAACATTTTTCGAGATCCACGCTGGGGCAGAGGGCAGGAAACTTATGGAGAAGATCCCTATTTGACTTCTCGTATGGGAATCTCAGTTGTTAAAGGACTCCAAGGTCCGGCAGATTCTAAATACCGTAAACTTTTAGCCTGTGCCAAACATTTTGCTGTTCATTCGGGCCCGGAATGGAGCAGACACGAATTGAATTTAAATAATGTCGATCCTCGTGAACTTTACGAAACCTATTTGCCGGCCTTTAAAGCATTGGTACAAGATGCCGATGTGCGTCAGGTTATGTGTGCTTATCAGCGTTTGGATGACGAACCTTGCTGCAGTAATACACGTTTATTACAACGTATTTTGCGTGATGAGTGGGGTTATAAATACATGGTAGTTTCAGATTGCGGAGCCGTTACTGATTTTTATACGACGCACAAAGTTTCGTCAGATGCAACGCACGCAGCCTCAAAAGCGGTACTTGCAGGAACGGATGTAGAATGTGTTTGGGAAAAATATCCTTTTAAAAATTTACCGGAAGCAGTCGAGAAAGACTTAATTAAAGAATCAGATATTAATAAAAGCCTGCTTCGTGTTTTAATTGGGCGTTTTGATTTAGGCGAAATGGATGACGAATCAATTGTACCGTGGGCTCAAATTCCGGCATCTGTTCTTAATAGTAAAGAACATCAACAGTTAGCTCTCGAAATGGCTCAAAAGTCAATGACACTTTTGCAAAATAAGAACAACATACTTCCTTTAAATAAAACCTTAAGCAAAGTGGCAGTTATAGGTCCGAATGCTGATAATGAACCAATGTTATGGGGCAATTATAATGGAACACCAGTAAAAACAATTACTGTTATAAAAGGAATAGAATCAAAAGTTACCGCAAGCAAAATTGTTTATGATAAAGCCTGTGATTTAGTGGAGGATAAAGTAAATGAAACTTATTTTGACCAGCTTTCTTTTGAAGGAAAAAAAGGTATTAAAGCTACTTATTGGAATAATCCAGACAGAGCAGGAAATAGTGTGGCAACGCAGCAAATTTTAAATCCCATAAAAATGACCACTGCAGGTCAGCACGAATTTGCTTCTGGAGTAAAATTAGAAGGTTTTTCAGCAAAATTTGAAGCAGATTTTATAGCTAAAGTAAATGATACTCTTGTTTTTAAAACTGGAGCTACCGGAGCTTTTGAATTGTTAGTTGATGGTAAATCAATAGCAAAATATACCAACTGGCGTACACTTCCGGGTAAAATTGCATTTCCGGTTCATGGAGGTCAAAAATATAAAATCGAAATTTTGTATGCTCAGTCAAACAATTGGCAGGCCAATCTTGAGTTCGATTTTGGAAAAGAATATAATATTGATTTCGCAACACTTATTCAAAAATTAAAAGGAATTGATACTGTAATTTTTGTTGGCGGACTTTCAACTTTGCTTGAAGGAGAAGAAATGCCAGTTTCTTATCCTGGCTTTAAAGGTGGTGACCGTACTAATATTGAACTTCCTTCCGTTCAAAGAAAATGTCTGCAAGCGCTTAAGGCAGCAGGTAAAAAAGTGGTTTTTGTAAACTGTTCTGGTTCTGCAATTGCTTTAACGCCGGAAACGGCAAGCTGTGATGCCATTTTACAAGCGTGGTATCCGGGAGAATCCGGAGGTCAGGCTGTAGCCGATGTACTTTTTGGAGATTATAATCCTTCAGGAAAACTGCCGGTTTCATTTTATAAAAATTCAGACATCTTAAGAGACTTTGAAGATTATTCGATGAAAGGTCGTACATATAGATATACGACAGATGTTTTGTTTCCGTTTGGTTTTGGTTTAAGTTATTCAAAATTCAATATCACTACAGCAAATCTGACTAAGACAAACATAAAGTCTAATGAAAATACACAATTAAACTTTTCAATAAAAAACATCAGCAAAAAAGATGGAACAGAGATAGTTCAGGTTTATGTTCGAAAAGTAAATGATACTGATGGTCCTTTAAAGACATTAAAAGCTTTTCAACGAATTGATTTAAAAGCTGGTGCAAGTCAAAATGCAACGGTCAGTTTACCAGCTTCATCATTTGAATTTTTTGATTCAAAAAGTAAGGGAATGAATGTGACTTCTGGTGAGTATGAAGTTTATTATGGTACGAGTTCACAAGCTAAAGATTTGAAAATGATTAAAATAGCTATTCAATAAAATAGCTGTTCTATTGCAAAAAAAATAAAGTGCTATGAGTTTTAAATATTTTATATGTTTTTGTCTGTTTAGTTTTTTAAACATAAATGCACAATCAGTTGTAAAGAGTCCTGATGGAAAACTTAAAGTTTTTCTTTCTGTTTCTAATGGATTGCCTTTGTATAGTGTTACATACAATGAAAAAACGTTCTTAGAAAATTCTCCTCTGGGTTTGAAAACCAGTGTTGGTGATTTTTCAACAGGATTAGTTTTAAATACAGACGTAAATCAGAATAAAATTGATGAAAAATATGAACTGCTTACTATCAAGCAGCGCAATGTGCATTATGAAGCTAATGAAGCCGTATTTTCTTTTACCAAAGAGAATAAACTAGCGATTGATGTAATATTTAGGGTAAGCAATAACAATGTAGCTTTTAAATATAAAATATATCCTCAAAAGGATGTGCTTTCTTGCATTGTTCAGGAAGAGGCTTCTGGCTTTATGTTGCCCGAAGGAGCTACAACTTTTCTTTGTCCGCAAAGCAAACCAATGACTGGATATGCAAGAAGTGCCCCGAGTTATGAAACATCATATACATTAGATGCCGAAATGGGAAAAAACGGTATAGGCGAAGGTTATACATTTCCCTGTCTTTTTAAAGTAAAAAATAATGGCTGGCTTTTAATCTCTGAAACTGGTGTAGACAGTGGATATTGCGGCAGCCGATTAATTGGACATGATAAAGGATTATACACTATGGGATTTCCTATGATGGGAGAAAATAACGGTAATGGAACGCCAGCACCGGGAATGTCACTCAGTGGCGAAACTCCCTGGAGAACTATCACTATTGGAGAAACGCTTGCTCCAATTGTAGAAACAACAATTCCTTTTGATTTGGTTAAGCCAAAATATAAAGCTTTCAAAGAATACAAATATACCAAAGGTTCCTGGAGCTGGATCATCAAAATGGATGGGAATACTACTTTTCCCGTACAAAAACAATATATAGATTTTAGTGCCGCAATGGGATATGAGACTATTTTAATTGATGCACTTTGGGATACTCAGATAGGAAAAAATAAAATTGCTGAACTGGCAGAATACGGCGCAGAAAAAGGTGTTGGTTTGTATTTGTGGTATAACTCTAACGGCTATTGGAATGATGCACCACAAGGTCCTAGAGGAATGATGGACAATTCTATAATTCGCCGTAAGGAAATGGCCTGGATGAAAAATATCGGTATAAAAGGAATTAAGGTAGATTTTTTTGGTGGAGACAAACAAATCACTATGAAATTGTATGAAGATATCCTGACAGATGCCAATGATTTTGGACTTATGGTTATTTTTCACGGTTGTACACTGCCAAGAGGCTGGGAGCGTATGTATCCGAATTATGCCGCTAGCGAGGCCGTGTTAGCTAGCGAAAATCTGCATTTTGGACAAGCCAGCTGTGATAATGAAGCCAAAAATGCTTCAATACATACCTTCATTCGAAACGCGGTTGGAAGTATGGATTTTGGGGGAAGTGCATTAAATAAATTCTATAATAGTGATAATATTCCAAATAAAGGTTCTAAACGAATTACTTCTGACGTGTTTGCCTTAGCTACTGCAGTACTTTTTCAAAGCAGTGTGCAACATTTTGCATTGGCGCCAAATAATTTATACGATGCCCCATCTTGGGCTATCGATTTCATGAAAGAAGTTCCAACAACTTGGGATGAATTAAGATTTTTGAATGGATATCCTGGTAAATACGCTGTGCTTGCCCGAAGAAAAGGTGCAAGATGGTATATAGCAGGAGTTAATGCACAAAAAGAAACGCTGAAAATTAAATTAAAACTTTCCATGATGGCTTCGGGAACAGCATTAAAATACTATTTCGATGATGAAAGGTTAAATTGAAATGTCAAACCTATAAAGCTGAAAAATAATCAAGAGATTGAAATTGAAATTCCTTCTAACGGTGGAATAGTGTTATTGAATTAATTTTTTTTAAAATTTAATTAGCAAATTAAAATGAATTATCCTTTTAGTTTGCCACTTTAAAAACTACCATATAGTAATGCGAATGGAAGTTGAAATTTGTATCTGTAATTTTCCTTTTCTAGCCTTAAAATAATAAATATTGTATGATTAAGACGTCAAATATGTTTCTGAATAAAAAAACTATATAATTATTTAACTAATCGTAATATGTCAAAAAAAAAATGTTTTAGCATTATTGTTATCTTATTTTTTATAGTAAATAATGTGCTTTCTCAAAATACTTTTGAAAACTACCAATTTCGTTTAGTCAACAAAGAGACTTCAAAAAGCGGTATTTATAGCATTGCGCAAGATCAATTTGGGATTATGTGGATGGGCACAAATGGTGCAGGTCTATTTAAATTTGATGGAGTAAATTATATTTCATATGAACAAAATTCCAACGCTAGTAATTCAATAAATAGTAATCTGATTTACGCAACTTACGTAGATACAAACAACCGGTTGTGGGTTGGAACTGATGAAGGTTTGTGTCTTTATAACAGAGATTTAAATACTTTTGAAAGTATTGATATTAAAAAAAAGATAAACAAAGAGAATGTAATTTCTGTTAAAAGCATTATTGAAGATAATAATGGTAATTTATTTTTAGGAACTTTTAATGGCGGTTTACTGAAACTAAATGTTAAAACTAGAGAAATTACTTCAATAAAGCTAGATGTTTCTAATCCTGAAAATTATCTTATTAACAGCTTAGTAAAGGATAAAAAAGGAATCATTTACCTAGGAACTAATTTTGGCTTGAAAGTACTCAATAAGGCAAAAAACGAAGTTCAAAAAATAATTGCAGGCAACGATAATCAAATTTTATCTGGAAATATAGTATCTATGTTTTTAGACAGCAGACAAAATTTGTGGATTGGCAACGGATATAAAGGTCTGGTTAAAGTAAATCTAAATTCTAATCAGGCTTTTTCTTATCCTATTACGAAAAAAAGAATTATGTCAATATTGGCAACAGATCCTAAAACAATACTATGCGCAACTGAAAATGATGGATTAATCATTGTAAATGATCAAGGTGTTGTTCAGGAAAAATATGTGAACAGCAAATTCAATGAACGTAGTTTAAGTTCAAATTCAGTCTGGTCTTTATTTCTTGATAAGGAGCGTAGAATTTGGCTTGGTTATTATAATAAGGGATTGGGTATTTTCGATAAAATAAACAGCAAGGTAAATATTATCGAAAGTTTGCCTGGAAATTCACAATCCTTACAAACAAATTGTGTTACCGGTATTGTAAAAGACAATGAAGGGCAGTTGTGGATTTCTATGGAAGGAGGAGGAGTCGACGTATATAATCTAAGAACTAAAAAGTTTAAACATATTACGAAATCTGATGCCAGCTTTTATTCTGGATTAACCAACGATAATATCACAAAAGTATTTATTGATAAAAAACAGAATATTTGGTTGTCAAGCTGGAACGAAGGGATTTTTCTTTTAAAAAAAGGAAGCAGAAATTTTATTAATTATAATACAAAAAACACTCCTAATCTGGCTTCAGATAACATTATGAGTATTGCGGAAGATTCAAGAGGTGTAATTTGGATTGGTACATTTGCAAAAGGCTTGCACTATTATACTCCTTCAGATCGTCAATTTCATCATTGTAATTCAAAACCATTTTATAATCTAATGAATTTAGACATCAGAAATGTGATGGTCGATTCAGATGATGCTGTTTGGGTAGGCTCAACAACAGGTTTATACAATGTTATGACAAATGATTTTGTTACCTTTTCAGTAGTTTCTTTTCGAGATAAAATGTCTGAAAAGCTAAAAAATCATAAAAGTACACACACCATTAATACTTTATATGAGGCTGAAAATAAAGAAATTTGGATTGGTACCGATGGTGCAGGCTTATTCAGTTACAATAAAAAAACAGATAGCCTTAAATGGTATATTAATTTCAAAGGACTTCATGAAAAGTCAATTTCATCTATAGTTGAATCTAATGATGGAGGTATTTGGTTGAGTGGCAAGAAAGGAATTACAAGACTAAATTTAAAAAACAAAACTACCTTTAATTATTCGATCTATGATGGGTTATTAGGAAATGATTTTAATAACAATTCGGTTCTAAAAGATGAAAACGGAGTATTGTATTTTGGAAGCTATGAAGGCTTAAATTACTTTAATCCAACGAATTTAGTTAAGAGTAAAAAACAGCTTCCAATTTATTTTACAGATCTAAAACTTTTTAATAAATCAGTTGGGCCATTAGAAAAAAACTCACCCTTAATAAAAGTAATTTCACAAACAAAAAAAATAATCCTCAGACACGATCAGTCTGTATTTACCATCGATTTTATTGCTGTAAATTATTCATATCCGGCACGAAATGAATTTGCTTACTATTTAGAAGGTTTTGAAGATTCGTGGAACTATGTTGGCAATAAGCGCTCGGCAACTTATACAAACTTAGCGCCAGGCAATTATATTTTTAAAGTTAAAGCATCAGAAAAAAATGGAGTTTGGAGTCAAAAACCATTAGAATTAAGAATTGAAATTCTACCACCTTGGTGGAAAACATCTTTTGCTTATTTATTTTATACGCTGTTGTTGTTAGCCGCTATTTATTTTGGCAATCAATATTATCAGAATCGTTTTAAACAAAACCAAATGATAGAATTTGAAAAGACAAAAGCGGTTCAGATTGAAAAATTAAATAATAAAAAATTGCAATTCTTTACCAATATCTCGCATGAGTTTCGAACACCACTGACTCTAATTTTAAATCCGTTAGGCGATATTCTAAGAAATTATTCCTCAGATTTGCCGGACAGTGTATTGAAAAAATTGCAGACAATTCAAAAAAGCTCTGACAGACTTTCACGATTAATTAATGAGTTAATGGATTTTAACCAATTGCAGTTCAATAAAATGACATTGCAATTGCAACTAATTGAGGTAGTAAGCTTTACAAAAGAAATTGTCAGTTATTTTGATGAAGAAGCATTGAGTCGTGGAATTCATTTGGAATTTGAATCTAATAAAACAGCTTTAAAAGATTGGATTGATCCAAAAATGTTTGAAAAAATTATTTTTAATGTAATTTCAAATGCCTTTAAGGTTACGCCAGATAAGGGAAGAATAACTGTAAAAATAGTGGTCAACAACGAATTGATTCATTTTCTTTTGATAGATTCCGCAACTTCTTATCCTTCATTTGAGGTTATTGTGGAAGACACTGGTTCTGGATTAGAGAAAAAAGATATTAAGAGAATTTTTGACCGTTTCTATCAGGTTAACAATTTAAATAAAGCTTATTATGGAAGTACCGGCATAGGTTTGGAAGTAGTACGCGGTTTTGTAGAATTGCATAAAGGAATGATCGAAGTAGAAAGTGAATTGGGAGTTGGTACTACTTTTAAATTATTATTTCCCATTGGAAAAGAGTTTTTTAATGAAAGTGAAATATTACTTGAGGATTTTAAAAAGGAGAAAAAAATGAGTTTCACGCCTGTTATAGAAAAAGCGGAAACCCAATCAGAGGAAAATGAAGAAAAACAAGATCGAATTTACACTATTTTAATAGTTGAAGATAATGTCGAACTTAGAAATTATTTAAAAAATGAACTCAAAAAAGAGTATAAGGTTTTAGTAGCAGAGAATGGTCAGGTTGGTTTAGAATTAGCTTTGCAGAAATTGCCTGATTTAATTTTAACAGATGTAATTATGCCTGTTATGAATGGTTTAGAATTGTGTAAAAGTATTAAGGCCGATTTAAAAACCAGTCATATTCCGTTAATGATGTTGTCTGCAAAAGCATTGGTAAAAGATCGATTAGAAGGTATTGATTCGGGTGCAGATATGTACTTAAGCAAACCTTTTGACATGGATATTTTAAGATCGAGTCTGGTGCAATTGATTAATAGCAGGCAAATTATGTTTAATAAATTCTATAACGGAATTACACCAAAAGCAAAAGAAAAAACAACTACTCTAGATAATGATTTTATAAAAAATGTATTGCATTATATAAATGGAAATATTAATGAGACGGAATTAAGTGTTGAAGATTTAGCTTCGAAAGTGTTTTTGAGCAGAAGCCAATTGTATCGAAAAATTAAGACACTAACAGGTGTATCAGTAAATGAATTTATTCGAAATGTGCGTTTAGAAAAAGCTAAAGAATTAATAGAATTTGGCAATGACAATATAACCGAAATTAGTTATAAAGTTGGGTTTAGTTCTCCTTCGTATTTTACAAAATGTTATAAAGATAAATACGGTTATCTGCCCACTCACAACAAAAAATAATGCATTTTTTAAATTATTCCAAGACGGCTTTTATGCCGTCTTTTTGTTTTTTACAGACAGGCAAAATGAAAAATAAAAATGGAAAATTATAGGAATAGAAATAAATGTAAAGTATAAATAATTAAGTTTTATGTGATTCTATACTTTTTTGGGTGATTATTAAATAAAGATTAATTCTTTATTTAATTTATGAATGCATGAAAAATAATGCTTCATAATTACCAAAATAGGAATTTTATTTTGTTTAGTAAATAAAAGCTAAATATTGATTTTGTTCGTTTTTTTAACTCTTGTGCTACAAATTTGATAGTTTTTGCATCATATGTAGTATGTGAAATTTATGTTAACGTTATATTTTTGAGTTAACTAAACATCAATAACCATGAAAACATTACTAACAATTTTAAACCAATTAAAAACATGAAATGAAACTAATTTTTGTGTATTGAACAGTCCATTTTTTTCGCAATCAAATTTTAAAACCAACACTTTAGGATTGGGGAAAAATATAAAATCAGTGAAAATCGTATTCTTATTTTCAAAAATTTAAAGGGCAGAAAAATAGCGTAAAAAATAAATTGTCTCAATGCATAAATAGCAAAAACTTTACAACCAAATAATTATTTAAACTAAACAAAAAACCAATTAATATGATGTTAAAATTAAAATTTGCAATAATCGCATTGCTAATGATAAGCTATCAGAATGTGATGGCACAATCAAAGACCATACAGGGTGTGGTTATCGATCCCTCAGGGTTTCCTTTGCCTGGTGCCAGTGTAATTGTAGAAGGTTCCAAAATTAGCGCTTCTACAGATTTTGATGGTAAATACTCTTTAAATGGAGTGAATCCTACTGATAGAATAACGTTTTCTTTTGTTGGCTTGGTTACACAGACTATTACAGTGGGGACTCGTACAACAATTAATGTTACATTAGTAGAATCTGCACAAAACTTACAAGAAGTTGTCGTAGCGTATGGTGCTCAAAAGAGAACTAAAGTAACAGGAGCAATTTCGACCGTAAGTTCAAAAGATATTACAGCAGTTCCTATTACAAATGCAGAGTCGGCTTTACAGGGTAGAGCAGCTGGTGTTACCGTTGTAAATGGCGCGCCTGGTTCAAGCCCAACAGTTACTATTCGTGGTTTGGCTACAATGGGAAATAGTGCTCCTTTATATGTTATCGATGGAGTTTTGACAGGTAATTTATCTGGCTTGAGTCCTAATGATATTGAATCGATGTCGGTTTTAAAAGATGCCTCAACAACAGCTTTATACGGTTCTAAAGCTTTTAACGGGGTCATTATGGTAACTACCAAAAAAGGGAAAAAAGGTCCTGGGCAACTAAATTTTAATACTTACACAGGTTTTCAAACTATTACTAAAAGATACGATGTTTTAAATACACAACAATATTTACAATATGCTAAAGATTTAGGGAGCGATGTAAGTGCAAGAGCTGCTCAATTTGGGAATATAAATACAGACTGGCAGGACGAAATCTTTCAGAGTGGCATAATGCAGGATTATAATTTAAGTTTCTCAAATGGTACCGAGAATGCTACAAGTCGTTATTCTGCAGAATATTTAAAACAAGATGGAGCTGTTATCAGTACAGGTTTTGAACGTTACTCTTTCAGAGCCAATAATACACAAAATATAGGTAAATTAACTGTTGGCAGTAATATTGGATTGTCATTCAGCAAAACTAATCCAGAACGTGCTTCAGGAGGTAGAACATTATTAGAACATGCTATTAAAATGGCGCCGTATTTGCCAGTTTATAATGCAGATAATGTAGGAGGTTACCAAGGCCCATCTACAGCTGATGGACAGGATGCAGAAAACCCTGTACGTGTAGCAAATTTAGGATACCAAACAATTAAGGGGTTATCTATAATAGGAAACATTTATGCTGAATTGCAAATTTTTAAAGGATTAAAATTCAGATCACAGGTTTCCTTAGATTATTATACAAGTCAAGATCACACTTTTATTCCAGGTTACGAAGATGGTTCAGCACATAAACAGGCGTATTCGTCTACTGCTGAAACAAATTCTCAGGGACAAACCATTGTTTTTGATAACAGTTTAACATACAAAACTACTTTTGCTTCTAAACATAATTTAGAAGTATTAGGGGTTATAACTAAAATTGAGAATAAGAGCCAGAATTTAATAGCCAGCAGCCGTTACTATATTTCAAATGAAATAGACCAGTTGCGACTACAAGATGCCAATTTGAGTTCTAGTAATATTGAGGCTAATAATTTAGGTTACATAGCCCGTATTAATTATGATTACGATGAGAAATACCTGCTTGCAGTTTCAGGTCGCCGAGATGCTTCTTCTCGTTTTGGATCTAATAACCGCTATGGTAATTTCTACTCTGTTGCTTTAGGTTGGAATATTGCAAAAGAAAGTTTTATGACCGATTCTGTTTTTAGCACATTGAAGCTTAGAGCGAGTACAGGTACAACAGGTAACGACAGAATAGACGATTATCAATACAGTTCATCGTTGGCAGCAAATTATACATATCCGTTTAACGGAGCTGCAGGAGCTGGTGTTACTGCAGGAAGAGCTGCAAATCCGGATTTGAAATGGGAGTCTAAAAATGACAGAAACATAGGTTTGGACTTTGGATTGTTTGATGAAAAATTTACAGGATCTGTCGAATATTTTAATAATAAAAGCAGCGATATTCTTTTCGCAGTACCGCTTCCTGCTTCTGTAGGTTCAGCTGGTGGAGGAACTCAAATTCAAAATGTTGCCGATGTAAAAGTGCACGGATTTGAACTGTCACTTGGATACAATGACAGAAAAGGCGATTTTACCTGGTCTGCTATAGCTAATTTGGGAACAAGCAAAAACGAAGTAACAGGTTTAGCTCCCGGTGTAACTAGTGTCTTAGCTGGTCCGGCAGTAAGAGCAGGTCTAGAGAATTTCTCAAGATTGGAAGTTGGTCAGCCATTATTCTATTTTTATGGGTATCAGACCAACGGGATTTATCAAAATCAGGCAGAAGTAGATGCTGCTTTAGGTGCTGGCCAAACTACTATACAACCTGGTGATATTAGGTTTGTGGATCGCAATGGAGACAAAGTAATTAACTCTGATGATAAAACTAATATAGGAAATCCATATCCTGATTTTACATATGGCTTAAACCTTACAGCTGCATATAAAAAGTTCGATTTTAACTGCTTTATAACAGGAGTTCAGGGGAATGATGTTTTTAATGCAAATAAGTTTGACCTAGAAGCTATGTCACGTTTATTTAATGCCAGTACAGATGTTTTAGATCGATCAATTGTTCAAAATGGAGTGGTTACTAATTCATCGGCTACATTACCAAGAGCGCTTGGGGCAGGCCAAAACTGGTCTTCTGCAAGCCAACGATATGTTGAAGATGGTTCTTACACAAGATTAAAAAATGTTACTATAGGATATACCTTTTCAGGAGAAGCCTTTAACAGCTATTTTTCACATATAAGATTCTATGTAAGTGCGCAAAATCTTGTTACAATTACAAATTATACTGGTTTAGATCCTGAAGTTGCACGTGTAGATACTAATGCAAATTCTGCCGGAATTGATATAGGCAGATATCCACAACCAAAATCAGTAATTTTTGGACTTGATGTTACATTTTAATTTATAAAAAGATGATGAGAAAAATAAAATATATAGTTGTAGTATTGTTAGGGATCTTAACAATAAATTCATGTAACGATAATGATCTGGAATTAACAAATCCAAATCAGTTATCACCTGAAACTTTCTTTAAATCGGAAGCACAGGTACAATCTTCAGTAAATGCAGCCTACGCAAATCTGCAAACAAGAGGACTCTATGCCAGACATATTTTCTTTGCTTTAGACAATATGGCTCAGGAAAACAAAGGAAACCCACAGTTAGAAGGTAACAAAAAACCTTTCCTTGATTTTTCTTTTGATGCAAGTAGCGATATTATTCAGTTTTATTGGGAAACCTGTTTTTTAGGAATTTCCAAAGCTAATTTTGTCTTAGATAACGAAGAGAAGATTCAGGCTTTGCCTAATTCAGTTTTGACACAAGAGAAAAAGAATAAATTTTTAGGTGAAGCTCATTTTTTAAGAGCCTACTATTACTTTCTTTTAGTACCTCGTTTTGGTGATTTGCCTATTTATACCAAACAAACTATTGTGGGTGCACCAAGAAGTCCTAAGGCAGAAATCTATAAATTAATCACTGATGATTTTGATTTTGCATCTAAAAATTTATTGAGCAAAAATGTAGAAGATAAGGGTAGAGCGACTAAAGAAGCAGCTTTTGCTTATTTAGGAAAAGCACTTTTGTATCAAAAGAAATATGACGAAGCTTTGGCTGCTTTTAATAAAGTTACTGGATTTAGTTTAGAAACTAATTTTTATAACAATTTCATGGATGAAACCGAGCATGGTCCGGAATCAATTTTTGAGATTGAATATGATGAAAAATTAGGAGTAGCTGATAAATGGGGTAGTGATACTGCAGGAGACGGTGTGGCTGAATCTACACTTAGAGGTCAGGAATATGGTAATTTAGGCTGGTACAATGTGTATCCGTCTGATAATTTATTAGATTCATACGAGGTGGGTGATAAACGTTTTGGAGATACTTTCTACGTACCAGGATCTAAATATAACAATGGAGCTAATACAATGACAGCTGCTAATTTCTCTTCATCTGAAGGTCTAAGAAGAGCAGGCTGGAAAAAATATCAAAATTACTATAAACGTACTGATGAAAATCTGGATTCAAGCATCAACTTCAAAGTAATGCGCTATTCAGATGTATTGCTTATGATGGCAGAATGCGAAAGCATGAGACCTGGAGGTGTACAAGCAACCGCTATTGGCTACATTAATCAGGTTCGTCTTAGAGCAGGCGTGCCATTATTGGCATTAACACTTACAAAAGATCAGGTGTTTACAGCTCTTATTCATGAACGCAAAGTAGAATTAGCTGGCGAGCAAGTTCGTTTTGATGATATAATAAGATGGGGTATAGCTAGTACTGAGCTTGCAGGTACTGGTTTTAAAGTTGGTAGAAGCGAATTATGGCCTATCCCTAATAGAGAAACATCTTCTAATCCAAATATAAAACCTAGTGATAACAATCCTGGCTACTAGGTGAGGATTATTGAAGTTTGTTAGTTTGAGTTAGTTAAGTTAGTATTTGGCAAACAGCGCATTAACGTGCGCTGTTTATCAATACATTATGTTGTTTAAGAAATTATAATTTATGTAATTTTTTTACTTCTTCTTCAGCTAATAATGCATTTTTTTAAAAACAAAATACCATTACTAAGATTTTAAATTTTCAATATTTCAATTTTTAAGCAGGCAAAATTTTATTCAAATGAAAAGGATTGCTTCACTTTTTTTAATCGTAACATTGTTTTATAATGTTCTAGGATTTTATATCACGTTTGCTGAACAACAAGAGCAAGTGTGGGTGAATGCTATGGAGAAAACTGACAACGCAAATTTTGAAATAATTGAAGTTAAAATCAACCCTTATGCTTATGTTGTTGATTCTGGTATTGAAGATACCAACGAAGACTTCTTAATCAACAATAAAACCTATCATGTCTTTAAGAAAAGAATTCAAAACAATGTTTTAAAATTATATTGCTTAAAAAGTTCTCATAATGAAGCTTTAAATAAAAATTTAAAAAAGATTGTTGACAGTCAGTTATTTGATGATAATTCAAATAAAGAAAATCCAGGCAAAAAGTTATTAAAATCCTTCCTTCAGGACTACATTCAAAGTAACACAGTATTATTAATAAGTACTTCTGTAAAATTAGTTTCTACTGTTGCCTTAAATTCATATTCTCCACAAAAAAATCTTCTTTCAGGATATTTTACTACAAATTATCCACCTCCAGATATGGTATAGCATTTCATTGAATGCTAAATTGTAGATACGTTTAATCTTTAGTTTTTACTGAGGGTTAATCGCTTTATTTTACAATTTAACATACAACTTCAATTAATTCTAATTGAAAAGAAAGCTATTTAACAACCATATAAACCAACCAAAAATGAAAATTTATAAATTTTTGTTTAAAGTGCTACTTTTTAGTGCTTTAAGCGTAAATACGTTTGCACAAGTTAAAGACAAAAATCAAATTGCCGAACCAACAGGAAAAAATAATTTAGCCTATAAATGGGGAGAAATGGCAGTTCAAGCAACTGCAAATGATACAGACAGATTTAGACCAAGACCTACTGTAACTTCCCGCTTTTTGGGATTGACTTTCGTAGCTATTTTTGATGCATGGAGCCGTTATGACGAAAAAGCAATTCCGGTATATCTAACGGATATTAAAAGAAGACCTAAAAAAGAGCAAAATTTAAAAAATAAAGAAATTGCGATAAGTTACGCAGCGTATGGAGCACTATGCGAATATTATTATAGTGATAAAGCGTTATTTGCTTCTTACATGAAAGAATTAGGCTATGATCCAACAAATACTTCCTTAGATCCAAAAACGCCAGAAGGAATTGGTAATCTGGCGGCCAAAGCGGTAATCGCGGCAAGAAGAGGAGACGGTTCGAATCAATATGCGGAAGAAGAAGGTTCTAACGGAAAACCATTTTTTGATTACACTAAATATTCGCCCGTAAATACAGTTGATCAACTAAATGATATTAACCACTGGCAGCCTAAATATTTTTCTGATGGAAAAGGTGGAAAATTTGCCCCCGCTTGTTTAACTCCTTTTTGGAATAGAGTAAAACCAGTCGGATTGAAATCAGGAGATCAATTCCGTGCTGTTCCGCCACCGTTATTTGGTTCAGAAAAACTTAAAAATGAAGTAGATGAAGTTATTGCTTTACAGGCCAAATTAACGGATGAAGACAAAGCACTGGTTGAATTTATGCGAGACGGACCAAAATCTGTTCAGCAAGCCGGACACTGGTTAAGATTTGCGCAGGATATTTCAAGAAGAGACAATCACACTTTAGATCAGGACGTTAAAATGTATTTTTTAAATCAGATAACAGCGATGGACTGTTTTATTGCCTGTTGGGATACCAAAATGTTTTATGATTCATCCAGACCAAATGCCTTAGTACATTTCTATTACGGCGGTAAAACGATTACTGCTTGGGGAGGTCCTGGAAAGGGAATGATTACCATGCAGGGAGAAGAATGGAGACCTTATTCTCCAGACACCTTTGTATGTCCGCCTTTTCCGAGTTATGTTTCAGGTCATAGTACGATAAGTGGTGGTTGTGCAGAAGCTTTAAGATTATGGACAGGCAGCGATGCATTTGGTCAATCTGCAGAATTGGTATCAGGAGCTATGACAGAACCGGATAATTTAGGAAAGAAAGTTGTTTTGAAGTTCAACACTTTAACCGAAACGGCAAATATGGCCGGAATCTCAAGAGTAATGGGCGGTTACCATATTCAGTCTGATAATGTTGAAGGACTAAAGCTGGGCAGAAATGTAGCACATCAGGAATGGAAGTTTTATAATATCCATATCGGAAATAAAACTCCCGAAACGATAGCGGAGAATTGAGTGCGTTTCATAATATCAAAGAAACTGGTCTAATCTACAAATGCCTTAATTATGAAAATCAAACAGTTAGTATCGCTATTTAGCCTATTTATTTTAACCCAGTCCTGTGATTATTTTTCGAATCCAAATGACAAGATGGTTAAGATTTTGGAAGCAAGAAATAAGATGTATAACGTGAAAGACAATCCTTTTGCAGCAAAAGCAGAAGTAGCATATTACGACTCTATTATTAAAAGTTCAGATGAAGGTTTTTTTAAATTATTTAATGAAATAAATAAAGGAAATGCATTATTAAAACTTGGAAAAGAGGCAGAGTCTGTAGCAACTATAGAAAATGCCATAAATAGAAAGAAGAAAATAGACGGAAAAGAAGATCTTCAATCGTTAAAATTTTTAGCCATAGCGTACATGAGATTAGGCGAAAAACAAAATTGTGTGAATTATCATAATCCCGAATCCTGTACTATGCCTATCCAAAAAAATGGAATTCATACGATACGACAGGGGTCTCAAAAAGCAATTGAAATTTATAAGAAATTATTATCGATTGACCCTAATGATTATGAATCAAGATGGCTTCTCAATATTGCTTATATGACGCTCGGCGGTTATCCTTTAGAAGTTCCCAAACAATGGCTTATACCTAACCTGAATAAAGATTCAGGATACAGCATAAAACCTTTTCTGGATGTAGCCGCAAACGCAGGCATAATAGGCAGAAATATGTCAGGTGGAGTTATTGTTGATGATTTTAATAACGATAACTATTTGGATATTGTAACTTCTGACTGGAGTCTGGATGGCGTGATGCATTATTATGAAAATGATAAAAAAGGAAAATATCTCGATTATTCTAAAGTTTCAGAAATAGGCCGTTTCAAAGGAGGATTAAACATGATACAAGCTGATTATGACAATGACGGCGATATTGATATTTTTGTTTTGAGAGGTGCCTGGATGCGTAAATACGGAAGACAACCAAACTCGCTGTTACGCAACAACGGAGACGGAACTTTTACTGATGTAACCCTAAAGAGTGGTTTATATTCTGAATTCCCTACCCAAGCCGGTACGTGGAATGATTTTAATAATGACGGTTATCTCGATTTGTTTATTGGAAATGAATCATCAGATAATGAATCCTATCCTTCAGAATTGTACTTAAATAATCAGCACGGAACCTTTACCAATGTTGCCAAAGCAGCAAAATGTGATGTTATTGCTTATATAAAAGGTGTAACGTCAGCTGATTATGATAATGATGGCGATATTGATTTGTTCCTCTCCGGAATGAATAAAAGAAAAACATTATTAAAAAATACTGGACTCAAAAAGGGTATTCCGCAATTTAAAGATGTTACAGATCAGGCAGGCTTGGCGGGCATTAATGTAATGACTTTTCCAACCTGGTTTTGGGATTATGATAACGATGGATGGCAGGATATATTTGTTTGTGGTTATCAGTATAATGGCTCTATTGCTGGAGAAATTGCAATGGAAGCCCTAAATATTCCAAATGAAAGCAGTAAAATGTATTTGTACCATAACAATCATGATGGCACTTTCTCTGATGTTTCTGAAATATCTGGATTAAGCAAAACTGTATTTGCTATGGGTTCAAATTTCGGAGATATTGATAATGATGGTTTTCTGGATATGTACCTCGGAACAGGAAATCCGGACTATAGATCATTGGCACCAAATAGATTATTTAGAAATATGGGCAATGGAAAATTTGCTGACGTTACTGTTTCCGGCAGAGTAGGAAATTTGCAAAAAGGGCATGGTGTAGCTATTAATGATCTGGATAATGATGGAGACAACGATATTTTTATAGAAGTCGGAGGTGCTTATTTAGGGGATTCTTTCAGTAATTCTTTATACCTAAATCCGGGTCAAAACAACAACCGTTGGATAAAATTGAAGTTAGAAGGAACAGAAAGTAATCGTTCTGCTATTGGAACAAAAGTAAAAGTCACTTTCAAAGAAAATGGAGTTTCCCGATCTGTTTACAGGATCTTAAACTCAGGTGGCAGCTTTGGAGCGTCGGCTTTAAGAATGGAAATCGGAATTGGAAAAGCAACAACGATAGACCAAATCGAAATTACCTGGCCGAAAGACCAAAAGAAAAAAGTCTTTAAAAATGTAAAACCAAATCAATACATTAAAATTATTGAAGGCGAAGATAATTTCTCCAAAATAGATATTAAAAGAATCCTTTTTTCAACCGTCGAAGCACATTCTCCGATTTGTATTTAAAAAAATAAATTTATTAGAATCCATAATATGAAAAATATAAAAACAATAGTAATTTCTTTTAGCCTTGTGGGTTTAGTATTGCTTGCTGGTTGTTCAAAAGAATCAGATGAGAAAATCTTTACCACTTTAGACCGTTCAGACACCGGAATTGATTTTAGCAATAATCTGAAAGAAAATGATTCCCTGAATTACTTCACCTACAATTATATTTATTTGGGTGGAGGAGTTGCTACCGGCGACATTAACAATGATGGACTGGTAGATATTTTCTTTACAGGAAATCAGGTATCCAATAAATTGTACCTAAACAAAGGAAAACTAAAATTTGAGGATATTACAAAAAAAGCAGGTGTTGGCGGTGATAACCGTTGGTATACCGGAGTTACAATGGCCGATGTAAACGGTGATGGTTTTTTGGATATTTATTGTAGTGTAGGAGGGAAATTCGGACCTAAAAACAATGAACTATATATAAATAATCATAACGGAACTTTTACAGAAAAAGCCAAAGAATATGGCATTGATGATATAGGAAACAGTGTTCAGGGAACTTTTTTTGATTATGATAAAGATGGCGATTTAGATCTATTTGTAGCGAATTATCCGCCAACAAAATTCAATTCGGCAACAGGCGATTATGTACAAATGATGCTTCATGTAAAGGATAATGAATCGGGACATTTATATAGAAACGACGGAAATCATTTTACCAATGTTACCGAACAAGCCGGTGTAAAAAACTATGGTTTATCATTAAGCGCCACAATTGGCGATTTAAATAATGACAGCTGGCCTGATATCTATGTCTCTAATGATTTCAACTCTCCAGATTTTATGTACATCAACAATCAGGATGGTACTTTTAAGGAAGTAGTAAAAGAGGCAATGGCGCATAATTCTTTTTATGGAATGGGTGTGGATATTTCAGACTTTAATAACGATGGAAATTTAGATGTTTTTCAGGTTGATATGGACGCTAAGGATAATCGTCGTAAGAAAGCAAACATGTCCAGCATGAATCCGAAACTTTTTTGGGATGTAGTTGATGCTGGTTTTAACTACCAATATATGCACAATTGCATGCAGTTAAATACAGGAGTTAATGAAAACGGTATTCCACATTTTGGCAATGTATCCCGTATTACCGGAACTTCGTCTACAGATTGGAGCTGGGGACCTTTATTTGCCGATTTTGATAATGACGGAAATAAGGATTTGTTTGTAACGAACGGAACAAGAAGAGAAATTAATAACAATGATTTCTTTCATAGTTTAGAAGCGCTTAATCTAAAACCAAAAGATTTACTTAAGAAATCTCAGGAAATTCCTTCTGAGAAAATTGACAATTTTATGTTTCAAAACAAAGGAAATTTAAATTTTGAGCAAGCCAATAAAAAATGGGGAATTGAGTATAAAGGTTTTTCAAATGGCGTTGCTTATGTCGATTTAGATAACGATGGTGATTTAGATTTGGTTGTCAATAATATAGATGATTACGCTTCTGTTTTTGAAAATTCAAGTTCTAAACGCAATAATTACATCAAAGTAAACTTCAAAGGAAATACTAAAAACACTTTTGGCTTAGGAAACCGTGTTTATGTAAAAACGAAAAAAGGAACCCAGATGCAGGAGCTAACCCTAACCAGAGGGTTTCAATCTTCTGTAGCGCCTGAATTGCATTTTGGTGTTGGGAAAGACAAAACGATCGATGAGGTTAAAGTAGTCTGGTCAAACGGCAAAGTGCAAAAATTAGCAAATGTAAAAGTAAATCAGACTTTAAGCTTTAAGGAGCAAGATGCCAAAGAAGAACCAGCTGTAAAAGCAACTCCAAAAACGCATTTATTCGCGACTGAAAACAACGTTTTTCCTGTTTATAAACACGAAGAAAATAAGTACGATGATTTTAAAGATCAAGTTTTATTGCCTCATAAAATGTCGACTTTTGGTCCTGCTATTGCTGTGGGTGATTTAAATAAAGATGGTTTGGATGACTATTTTATTGGAGGATCTGCAACCTATTCAGGAAAATTATTTATGCAGACTAAAAATGGCTTTGTAGAAAAAAACAGTCAGGCTCTTGAAGACGATAAAGCCAGTGAAGATACAGGAGCCGTTATTTTCGATGCTGATAATGACGGAGACAATGATTTGTATGTAGTGAGCGGTGGTTACGAATTTTTGGTTAACGACCCAAAATTACAAGACAGACTATATCTTAATAACGGAAAAGGCGATTTTACAAAAGCTCCAAAAAGTGTATTGCCAAAGATGCTGACAAGTGGTTCAAAAGTATATCCTATTGATTATGATAAAGATGGAAAACAAGATCTTTTAGTTTTAGGAAGACAGGTTCCGGGGCAATATCCTTCTCCTGCAACAACTTATTTATTGCACAATATAAGTTCACCAACACAGCCAAAATTTGAAGTTTCTAAAAAATCACCTAGAGAATTTACCAATTTAGGAATGGCGACAAGTGCTGTAATTACCGATTTTAATAATGACAAATTAGCTGATATTATTATTGTTGGCGAATGGATGCCAATCCGTATTTTTCAAAATACTGTATCGGGTTTCAAAGAAGTTACCAAAAACATGGGACTTAATGATGATACGACAGGTTGGTGGTGGAGCATTCAGCAAGGCGATTTTGATCATGATGGCGATATGGATTATATTGTTGGAAACAATGGTTTAAACTACAAATACAAAGCAACTCCTAGTGAAACCTTTGATATTTATGTAAAAGATTTCGACAATAATAAACACAAAGACATTGTGTTGAGTTACTACAATGATGGTAAACAATATCCGGTGCGCGGTCGTGGTTGTTCGTCTCAGCAAATTCCAAATATCAAAAAGAAATTCAAAGACTACGAAAGTTTTTCAGAAGCCACTTTGGTTGATGTTTATACTGAAAAATCACTTAAAGAAGCGCTGCATTATAAAGTAAAATCATTTGCCAGTATTTATTTAGAAAATAAAAATGGGAAGTTCATCCTTCACGAACTGCCAGTTGAAGCACAGCTTACCTGCATCAATCAAATAATGGTTGACGATTACGATAAAGATGGTAAACTGGATGTTTTAGTAACGGGTAACATGTATAATTCAGAAGTTGAAACGCCTCGAAACGATGCCGGTCACGGATTATTTTTAAAAGGAGATGGTCACGGAAAATTCAGATCAGTGTCAGCAATTGACAGCGGATTTTTTACTCCCGGCGATGTTAAAAACATGGAAAAAATTAAGGTAAAAGGAAAAACGTACCTCTTGGTTACTAAGAATAACTCTTTTTTGCAAAGTGTTAAAATAAATTAAGCTTTTGTTTTGAATTGTTTTACCTCTTCAAAAATAAAACGTGTTGAACTTAATTGCTAAAATCAGGACATTAACTTGTTCTGGTTTTGAGCTAATTTATTGACTTATATAGTTCTAATTAACCAAAAAAAATAAATAATGAGGAAATTATACCTGTGTTGTCTCTTCTTAATTCCTCTTTTGATCAACGCACAAACCGAAATCGATGCCCTTATGATGAACAAAAATAATTTTTGCTTTGGAGCGGTATACGAATATAGCAGTTGGAATGAGTACTGGGAAGGTACTTTTAAAAGAGAGAATCTTAATTTAGGAACAGTATCTGCTCAAGGTCCCGCACTTATGTGTAATTATGGCATATTTGATAAGCTAAATTTTTTATTTACTGTTCCTTATCTTGAAACTAAGGCTACGGTGGGAACTATGAAAGGACAGAAAGGAATTCAGGATTTATCCTTGACATTGAAATATATGCCAATTAAAAAAACTTTTGGTGCTCTTACTTATTCCTTATTTGCATTAGGAAGCTATTCAATGCCTGCCTCAGATTATGTGGCAGATTATTTACCATTAAGCATTGGCCTTGGCAGCAAAACAGGAACTTTACGATTAATGGGAGATGTGCAGTATCATCGTTTCTTTACTACTTTATCTGCTGCTTATATTAAAAAAGCGAATATTACAATTGATCGAAATTCTTATTTGGCAGATGAAATTCATTACACCAATAAAGTAAATATGCCAGATGCTATAAACATTAATTTAAGATTAGGATATCGCTCATCAAGATTAATTGCCGAGGCTATTATTGACAATTCGGTTACACAATCTGGTGGTTTTGACATTACAAAAAATAACATGCCTTTCCCAAGTAATACAATGAATGCTTTTAAATTGGGCTTGAATGGAAAATATACTTTAAAAAAACTTCCTGAATTAGCTATTGTAGGTGGTTATAATGTAGTAACGGAAGGCAGAAATGTAGGAGAAGCAAGCTCATTATATGGAGGAGTTTTTTACCTGATAAATTTTAAAAATAAAAACAAGTGAGATGAAAAATAATATTCAAAAAATCGTCTTTAAAGGCTTTATACTTCTAATAGTTTTATTAATGTATTCCTGTGATGATGATATTGCGCAACGAAATGAACAGTTTCCACAATTGAACCCTAAAAATACAGACCTTGAAGCTGATACATGGAAGCCTTATCTTTTAACTGCACCTGATGAATTTTCAATAGATGTACCTGTTGCCACAAATACACCTGCTTACACGAGAGAAATTAACGAAATTAAAAGTTTTCAGGTTAATATTAACAATCAACAAAAAAGCATAATAGAATTTTGGAGCGCTGGCAGCGTACTGCGCTGGAATGAAATTATGCGAACATTGGTAGCAAGGCATAATCGTCCGCCTTATCAAAATGAGGATGGAACTTATCCGGCTCCTTCGGCGGCAAATCCATTTGCGTATCCTCAATTTCCATTTTCCAATCCTCCTTATGCAGCGAGGGCTTATGCTTATGTGAGTGCCGCTCAATACGACGCACTGATTGCTGCTTGGCATTATAAAAAGCAGTACAACAGATCAGCACCATATATTATTGATCCCAGTCTCCAAGTATTAATTCCTAAAAATACTTTGCCGTCATATCCATCAGAAGATGCAGTCGTGACGGGGGTTACTGTTGAGCTTTTAAAATTATTATTTCCAACTGAAATTGCTTACATAAATGAAAAAGCTGAGGAAGAAAAATTATACCGTATTATCAGCGGTGCTAATGTTCGCTCAGATGTTGATGCCGGAATTAGTTTGGGCAGAAAAGTTGCTGCAAAATTTATAACTCGGGCTTCGAATGATGGGGCTGGAGTTGCTGGTGGAACACCGGCGATCTGGGCTGCATTAGAATCTCAAACTGCAGCAAGAGGCGAAATTCCTTGGAAATCATTAGAAATACCAGCCAGGCCGCCAATGTTACCATTATTTGGAAAAGTAAAATCATTTTTGATGACAGAAGCAGATGTGGTAGCCAATCGTCCGCCTGCACCTCCTTCAACAAAATCTGAAGTATTTGCAAAAGAATTAGCCGAGATTAAAAGATACAGCCAGGACAATTCTCGTGAGCACTTAGAAATTGTCAGTTTTTGGGCTGACGGAGTAAATACTTACACACCTCCCGGACATTGGAACGCCATTGCCTGTGAAGCTTTTGTAGAACAATCGTACAGCGAAATTCGATGGGCAAGAAATTTAGCCTTATTAAATGTCGCAATGATGGATGCTGCAATTAGCTGCTGGGATGCAAAGTACACTTATTTCAATCCACGTCCGTGTCAAATGGATCCTTCGATTAAAACAACCACAGGAGTTCCTAATTTTCCAGCATATGTTTCTGGTCATTCTACTTTTAGTGCAGCTGCTTGTACTGTTTTATCACATTTTATTCCATCTAAAAAAACGGAATATGAGGCAATGGCTTTAGAAGCATCAAACTCAAGAATGTACGGAGCTATTCATTATAGAAGTGATTGTGAAAAAGGATTAGATTTAGGTAAAAAAGTGGCCGCTTTTGCAGTTGCTAGGGCAACAACTGACGGTGCTGACTAATAGCTGGCAATAGTTTCTAATGAATGGAATTTTCAGGTCTGATTATATGTTTAATATAATTTTTTGTAGAGATAATATGCTCATGTATTTTTTAATGCAATTCTGCTTCATTTCTTATATAAAATGCTCGATTTGTAGGATTCGTATATTTTGTATTCGGCTATTTTTGGGAGCTTGTTAATTAGGCGAATTTTCCATTTAACATTCAATCTAAATTATTTAATGAACCCAAAAGGTCCTCTAAAAAAGATAAAATGAAATTAAAATTTATAGCTGCGGCTTTGTTTTCCGTATTTTTTCAAAGTTCTTTTTCGCAAACAAATGCTACGACAGAAAAAAGAATTCAAAAGTTAATTAAAAAAATGACTTTGAAGGAAAAAGTCGGTATGCTGCATGGCAATTCTAAATTTTATACTGAAGAAGTAAAGCATCTCGGAATTCCGGAATGGGCCTTGTCTGACGGTCCGCATGGAGTCAGAGCAGAAATGAATCGTCATAATTGGCAATATGCTGGGCAAACTGATGATGCTTCGACCTGTTTTCCTCCTGGTACCGCTATGGCTGCAAGCTGGAATTTAGAACTAGCTAAACAGCGTGGTATAGTTTTAGGCGAAGAAGCACGTTTTCGCAAAAAAGATGTTTTGCTTGGTCCTGGAATCAACATTATTCGCTCACCACTTTGCGGACGAAATTTTGAATATTTGAGCGAAGATCCGTTTCTTATTTCACAGCTTTCTATTAATTATATTAAAGCTTTGCAAACGCAGGATGTTGCGGCCTGTGTAAAGCATTTTGTAGCTAATAATCAGGAGCAAAATCGTTTTGTTGTCGATATCACCGTGAGTGAACGGGCTTTACGCGAAATTTATTTGCCGGGTTTCAAATCTTCTGTTGTTGATGCCGGAGTCTTGGGTGTTATGGGAGCCTATAATAAATTCAGAGGTTCTTATTGTACTGAAAATGATTATTTGGGACGAACGCTTTTGCGGGATGAATTTAAATTTAAAGGAGTTTATATGTCGGACTGGGATGCTGTTCACAGTACCGAAAAAGCAGCACTGGCAGGTTTGGATTTAGAAATGGGAACCGAAAAGGAAAATTATAACGACTGGTATTTCGCAGATCCTTTGATTAACGCAGTACAAGAAGGACGAATAAAAGAAAGCCTAGTAGATGAAAAAGTGGCTAATATTCTGAGAGTGATGATTAAAACGAAAGTTTTAGATCCAAAAACACGAATTACAGGTTCTATAAATACAAAAGAACACCAACAAGCGGCCTATCGCTCGGCAGTAGAAGCAGTTGTTTTACTGAAAAACGAAAAGCAAATTTTGCCATTGAATATGAATGCTATAAAATCTGTAGCTATTATTGGTGATAATGCAACCCGTACACATTGCGGCGGTGGATTTAGTTCAGAAATAAAAGCTTTATATGAGATAACACCATTTCAGGCTATGACTGCTAAATTCGGAAAGTCTATGCAAATTAATTTTGCACAAGGTTACGAGAAACAATCTCATGTTGTGGAGAGAAGCAGTGATGGTCAATTAAACACCGACAAGGTAGATTGGAAATTAATTGAAGAAGCAGTAGCTCAGGCCAAAAAATCAGATGTAGCAATTATTTTTGCCGGTTTGAACCATGATTTTGATTCAGAATCATTTGACAGATTGCATATGCGTTTGCCTTATGGACAAGAAACTTTAATTCAGGAAGTAGCGAAAGCCAATCCTAAAACGATTGTGGTGATCATTGCAGGTTCTCCGCTTGAACTGGCAGGTATTGAATCTCGCGTACCTGCAGTAGTTTGGGGCTGGTATGGTGGAATGGAAGCGGGTAACGCAGTTGTTGATGTGTTGAGCGGCAAAGAATTTCCTTCAGGAAAATTACCATTTACGATACCAGTTACTTTAAGCCAATCGCCGGCGCATGCTTTAGGGGCTTATCCGGGACATGATTTGAAAGTAAATTACGAGGAAGATATTCTGGTAGGATATCGCTGGTTTGATACCAAAGGTATTGAACCTCAACATCCTTTTGGTTACGGTCTGTCTTATACAACCTTTGATATCTCTAATGTTGCTTCTGACAAAAAAGTATACGGTGTGAATGATGAAATAATAGTGAAGTTTACTATCAAAAATACTGGAAAAACGAATGGTGCAGAAGTAGTTCAATTGTACGCTGGTCAAACTACGGCATCAGTTTTAAGGCCTAAAAAAGAATTAAAAGCATTCGATAAAATTTTCCTTAAACCAGGAGAAGAAAAAACAGTTGCTTTAAAAATGAAAGTAAAAGATTTGGCTTTCTACGACGAGAAAAGTAACGACTGGAAAGTTGAACCCGGTGAATTTGTATTTTATACAGGTACATCATCCGAAAATATTGTGAATAGTTTAGCTATTATGGTGCAATAAAATTTTTTTATTAAACACTCAAAAAAAAGTTTTTAGATATTTTTTTGGCAGTAATATAGTTTGTGGGGAGCTCTATATTACTGTTTTTTTATTATTCCTAATGACTCATTTTAGAAGATGGTAGTTTAGTTTTCTCTTCTTTCCTTTAGTTCTTTTTCAATGGCAATTTCCATATTTCTATCTATAACGTAAAAGCATAACATAACGGCGCTTATAATGAATATAAATCCAGGATAGATGCTTACGCACAATTTAATTCCTTCTACAGCTGCCGGAACCTGATTGACTTCTTCTGCTACATATCCGTATTTAGATAAAAATGCTGCACCCAACGCTCCGCCAATACTGATTCCTATTTTCAATCCAACAAGCATGGCTGAAAAAACAGTTGCAGTCGCTCTTCGATTGTTCTTCCATTCACTGTAATCGGCTACATCAGCAATCATAGCCCATAATAACGGAATTGTTACTCCGTAAATAAAACCATGAACTAATTGCGTCAGAAAAACCATTGCAATAGCAGTTCTGCTATAAAAATTAAAAAGCAATAAGCTTACAGCGGACAAAAAAATGAAAGTAATGTAAATATTTCTTTTGCCAAATGCGTCTGCTAGCGATTTTGAAAATAAAATTCCTAAAATCATAAAAAGAATTCCGCCAGCATTAAAAAGACTAAATGCAGATGTAGGAACATCTCCAGGCCACTGAAAATCTACTAATCCCATTGCTATTAATGAATTATTAAGATCATGAATAAACGCCGTAAAACCAATATCTTTTAAAAATACGGTTTGCGCAACAGGGTCTAAATAATATTTGAAATAGAAAACATACATTCCACCTTTTAAAGACAACGTTATGAATACCAATGTAGTAACCAGTAGTATCACCAGCCACGGGCGATTTTTAGTAAGGTCGACAAAATCCTGTTTGACTGACGATTTTTGATGCCTTGCAGGTATAATCCTTTCTTTGGTGGTAAAAAAAGTAATTAGAAAACAAATGATTCCTATAACTGCAAAGAGAATCATGGTATTTTTAAAACCAACGGCTTTATCACCATGTCCAAAAATTAAAACTAATGGCAATAGGAGCGACTGAATTATAAATTGCGCAATCATTACAGCAACAAAACGATAGGATGAAAGACTATTTCTTTCTTTCATATCTCCTGTTAAAACACCACTTAAAGCAACATAGGGTAAATTATTTGCTGAATAGATTATAACAAGAAAAAAATAAGTCAGCAAGGTGTAAATTATCTTACCGTTTTCACCAAAATTAGGAGTCAAAAAAGAAAGAACAGCACCAATTCCAAAAGGTACGGCAGTCCATAATATCCAAGGCCTGAATTTTCCCCAGCGCGTGTGGGTACGGTCAGCTATAATGCCCATAATAATATTAAAAAAAGCGCCGACAAAGCCTCCAATAAAAATAATAATACTGGCGGTTCCGGCAGGAATTTTATAGACATCAGTATAAAAGAAAGCTAAAAAGGTAAGTAAGGTCTGAAAAATCAAGTTCGCCGCAAAATCTCCTAAACCGTAACCTATTTTTTCCAGTACAGAAAGCTTTTGCGATGTATTGCTTATCAATGTAGTGGTTGACTTTTTTCTGCTTATCCCCATGTGTTGATTAAAAAATATTTTAGAGCGATATATCATTGAAATAGTACTTCGTTTTCATTTCATTTTTATAAAATGTTAAATGTAAAAATAGCTTGAAAGTTGAAATAAGATTGTCAATTTTGAAGCCTTTAATAGCAGATTTGAAGCATTCTTTGGTTATAGCAAATCTATTAAATTTAAATTGCTATTTTAGCTTTTGATTTTAAAAACAACTGAAAATCAACATCATTATTCATACTTTTTTCATTTCATATATGCGTATTCTATATCTTTTATTGATTGTTTCCTGCTTTTTTATTGGTTGCAATAAAAAACAGCATATTGAAGAATATCACAAATATACCAATGATTTAATTAATGAAACAAGTCCGTATCTTTTGCAGCATGCGCACAATCCTGTTGATTGGAAAGCATGGAATCAGGAAACATTGGAAAAAGCAAAAGCAGAGAATAAACTTATTATTATTTCTGTAGGATATTCTGCTTGTCACTGGTGTCATGTTATGGAAGAAGAAAGTTTTGAAAATGAGGCAGTAGCCAAATTAATGAATGACAATTTTATCAGTATAAAAGTGGATAGGGAAGAGCGTCCCGATATTGACCAAATTTACATGAATGCCGTTCAGCTAATGACAGGTAAAGGCGGATGGCCGCTAAATTGCATTGCACTTCCTGATGGACGCCCTATTTTTGGAGGGACTTATTTTACCAAAGAAGAATGGACAAAAGCCTTAACAGAACTTTCTGATTTGTATAAAAAAAATCCAGAGAAGGCAAGTGAATATGCAGATAAATTAGTGGCAGGTATTCAGAAATCACAATTAATCACAGCTAATAATAGTCAGCCTGATTTTAAAAATTCAGAACTTTCTGAAGCCGTACAATTATGGCAAAAAGAATTAGACTATAAAGAAGGCGGCTTAGTTAGCGATACCAAATTTCCAATGCCAGGATCATTGAGTTTCCTCCTTCGTTACAGTAATCAAAATAATGCCAAAGCAACGCAAGCCTATGTAAATACAACACTTGTAAAAATGGCTAATGGCGGAATTTACGATCCAATTGGAGGAGGTTTTTGCAGATATTCGGTAGATTCAAAATGGCATATTCCTCATTTTGAAAAAATGCTTTACGACAATGCACAATTAGTGAGTTTGTATGCTGATGCGTATTTGATAACAAAAGATGATTTGTATAAAAAAACAGTGATTGAAACATTGAATTTTATAGAAAAAGAACTGATGGCTTCCAATGGTGCTTTTTATTCGTCTTTAGATGCAGACAGTAAAAACAAATCAAATAAACTAGAAGAAGGCGCTTATTATGTTTGGAAAAAAGAGGAGTTGCAGGCACTTTTAAAATCTGATTTTCTACTTTTTCAGGAATATTTCAACATAAATGAAAAGGGTTTATGGGAAAATGGAAATTATGTTTTATTTAGAACACAATCTGATAAAGACTTTGCAATCAAAAACAAAATGACGGTTACAGAACTGGATTCTAAAGTAAAAAATTGGAAGCAAATACTTTTAACAGCCAGAAACAAAAGAGCAAAACCTCATTTAGATGATAAAACCTTAACCTCATGGAATGCTTTAATGATAAAGGCTTATGTTAATGCTTATTGTGCATTTAAAAATCCGCATTATAAAGAAGTTGCCTTAAAAAATGCCAATTTTATTTTGAATAATCAACTCCGGAAAGACGGAAGTTTATACCATAGTTATAAAGAAGGTAAAAGCAGTATCGCTGGTTTTTCAGAAGATTATGCAACGGTTATAGATACCTTTATTGAGGTGTATCAAATTACACTTGATGAAAAATGGCTCAATAAAGCGAAACAATTAACGGATTATACGATAACTCATTTTTTGGATAAAAAGTCGAGCCTGTTTTATTTTACATCTAACGCTTCAGCAGATTTAATAACCAGAAAAATGGAAATTCAGGATAATGTAATTTCAGGTTCTAATTCGATTCTGGCGAATAATCTATTTTTATTAGGACATTATTATTCTAATGATACTTATAGCAAAACTGCAAAACAGATGCTGAATAATATTAAAGCAGATGCCTTACAAGCACCGACCGAATATTATAATTGGCTAAATTTAATGCTGAATTATACCGACAATTATTTTGAAGTTGCCATTTCCGGAAAAGACGCTCTAATTAAAACGAGTCAACTTCAAAGCTATTATTTGCCCAATATTCTTATTGCCGGAGCAACTAAAGAAAGTCAACTTGCTATTTTAGAAAATCGTTTTGTCGAGAATCAAACTTACATTTATGTCTGCGTGAACAAAGCCTGCAAAATGCCTGAAAAAGACATAAATGTGGTAGTGGCTAAAATAAAGAATGGTTTGCAGTGAACGAATGCCTAAAACTAAAAAGTCTTTTATAAATTTAATTTTAGCAGAATCTTTTTTTTTCGATTATCATTCGAAATTATCTTTTTATTCTATACGGCACCTCATTGTTTTAATCATTTTGTATGGTAATTGCGTAAGATTTTTTATTGTAATTATTTGCAACTAATTGATAATAAGTTTCTTGATTTAACTTTTGCGAGTTATTCATAGAAAATGCAGTAAGTCCTTTAATTTGTCAAACTTCTTAATTAAAATAATCATCTAAACTGATATTGTGTATTTTTTTAACATAAAAAATATTTATAATGTTTTTTATATAGTTTTTTTTAATGATTCTAACTGTAAATATTTAAGCAACCGGTTGTGTATTAATTGTTTTTATTTATATTTGTGATAAATACACTTATTAAATTTAGTATAATGTAATTGTTATAAAATTGAAGATTATGATTTTAGGTTTAAAAATTAATGTTGGTTATAAGTGTTATTTTACAAATTGGTTTATAACTAAGTTTAAGAGTTAGTTTTTAAATTAAAAGCCGGAAGCTTAAACACTTTCGGCTTTTTCGTTACGCTGGAATTATACGATATGTAATTCGATAAAGGTTTCTTTTAATTTAATCTTTACGCCATGAAAAAAGGTATTAAGTTCATTTTCGTCTTTTTTGTTTTGCTTATTCATGCTGTTACTTTGGCGCAAGCCCAGAATCCAATACTTTTTACTGATGTGCCTGATATGTCCATAATCAGAGTAGGTGAAAATTATTATATGAGCAGTACTACAATGCACATGAGTCCGGGTTTGCCTATTATGAAATCGACAGATCTTGTCAATTGGAAAATCATCAATTATGCCTATGATACTTTGGCAGATATGCCGGAATTAAATTTAACAGAAGGAAAAAGCACGTATGGTAGAGGTTCCTGGGCAAGTAGTCTGCGTTTTCATAACGGAATTTATTATGTGACTACTTTTGCACAAACTACAGGTGAGACCTACATTTTTAAAACGAAAGATATAGAAAAAGGGAACTGGCAAAGAGTTTCTTTTAAACCGGATTATCACGACCATTCTTTGTTTTTTGATTATGACGGTAAGGCTTATTTAATCTACGGAGCATGCAAAATCAAACTGGTTGAACTCAATGATGATTTAACCGGAATTAAACAAAATGTTCCGGATAAAATTATTATAGCGAACGCCAGTGCACCTGCTGGAAACAATATTATGCTAGGTGCAGAAGGTTCTCAGTTATTTAAAATAAAAGGAAAATATTACCTTTTTAATATTTGCTGGCCTCAAGGCGGAATGCGTACTGTAATAATTCATAGAGCTGACAATATTAATGGTCCGTGGGAAGGAAAAGTAGGTTTACAGGATTTAGGCGTTGCTCAGGGCGGACTTATAGACACTCCCGACGGTCGATGGTTCTCTTATCTTTTTCGCGATTATGGAGCTGTTGGCAGAATTCCGTATCTGGTTCCTGTAAAATGGGAAGACGGTTGGCCAATATTAGGCAAAAATGGAAAAGTTCCTGAAAAATTAGATCTGCCAGTAAGTAAAAGCTTAATTCCGAATTTGGTTGCCTCAGATGAATTCAACCGCAAAAAAGGGGAACAAATGCTGCCATTAGTTTGGCAATGGAATCACAATCCGGATAATACACTTTGGTCTTTAAAAGAAAGAAAAGGATTCCTGCGCCTTAAAACAGGAAGAATTGATACTGATTTTCTCTTAGCAAGAAATACACTAACACAACGTACAATTGGTCCAGCAAGCTCAGCTTCTGTTTTTTTGGATATTTCTAAAATGAAGGACGGTGATTTTGCCGGATTATCTGCCTTACAAAAAGAATACGGACTGGTTGGAGTGAAAGTAGAAGAAGGCAAAAAATCAATAGTAATGGTAAATACCAATAAAGACAAAGCTGTTGAAGTACAGCGAATTGCTTTAGATCAAAATCTGGTTTATTTTAAAATTGATTGTGATTTTACAAACAAAAAAGATGAAGCCAATTTTTTCTACAGTCTCGATGGAAAAGTTTGGAACCCGATAGGCGAAACTTTAAAAATGAAATATACGCTTCCGCATTTTATGGGCTATCGTTTTGGATTGTTCAATTATGCGACAAAAAATACTGGAGGATATGTTGATTTTGATTGGTTTAGAATTAAATATTAAAAAGATAAATTATGATTATAGATAAAAGTTTCGCAAATGAATTTCTGATTAGGATTCACGTTTTGGTATTGGTGTTCGGATTGATTTTACCAGTTTTGGTCGTTGGTCAAATTAAAAAGAAAGCAGAAAAATCAGAATCCAGACCTAAGTACCGCAATCTTTTTAAGGAAGCAGGCTATAGTCAGGCTGAAATAGATAAGAAAGTAGCCAAAGCCTATTATGACGTTTTTGAAGGTCCAAACAAAGTGTATTTTGAAGAAGGTGATTCTTTAGGATATGTTTCGGATGTTAAAAACAAAGATGCCCGTACAGAGGGAATGTCGTATGGAATGATGGTCGCTGTTCAACTGAATAAAAAAGAGGTTTTCGACCGCATCTGGAGATGGTCTGTCAAATACATGCAACATCAGGAAGGACCAAGAGAAGCTTATTTTGCATGGAGTGTAAACCCTGAAACTAAAAAACGAAATTCGCCCGGCTCTGCTTCAGATGGAGAATTATACTATATCACCAGTTTGCTTTTTGCTTCTAATAGATGGGGAAATGATACCGGAATAAATTATTATAAAGAAGCCAGAAGAATACTCGATGCTATGTGGAAAAAAGACGGTACAGCTGGTATTCATAATATAATAAATACGGAACACAAGCAAATATCTTTTGTGCCAGAAAGAGGAGGTTATAACTGGACAGACCCCTCTTATCATGTTCCAGCCTTCTATGAAATATGGGCTTTGTATGCGAAAGATGGTCACGAGCAATTTTATAAAGAATGTGCCGATGTGTCTCGCAATTTTCTCCATAAAGCTACTCATCCTGTAACAGGACTAAATTCAGATTACACCGAATTCACAGGAGAACCACATCCTACACCATGGATGCCTGGAGGATTTCGTTATGATTCGTGGCGTGTTCCTATGAATATTGCAATGGATTATATGTGGTATGGAAAAGATAAAAAATGGCAGGAAGAATATGCTGTAAAATTCCAAAATTTTCTTAGATCCAAAGGATTGGACACTTTTGAAGATCAATTTAATCTGGATGGTTCTAAACCAGAGTTTATACTGCAAGCCGGTCCCGTTAAAAAACTCAGACATTCCATAGGATTAGTAGCGACTTCGGCAACAGCATCACTTGTCAATCCCGATAAAACAAGTATGGATTTTGTTCATGCCCTTTGGAATGCGAAACTGGAACCGTATGAAGATGGTTACTTCGATCCGTATTATGATGGATTAATGTATCTCTTCAGTTTAATGCATCTTAGTGGGAATTATCAAATTATCACGCCAACAGTAAAATAATTTTTTTAAATCTAAAAAATAAAAAATATGAAACAGTACACAATTGTTATGGTATGGGCATTTATTTTATCAGGTTTTATAGGTTTTTCACAAACAAATCAAACTGCTATTGCCGAAGATTTTAAACCTTCAACCCTTAATCAGCCCGGACAGGAATACCCGCAAGTTAATTCTCAGGGTTATGTACGATTTCAAATTCTTGCTCCCGAAGCCAAATCTGTAGTAGTAAGCCTTGGATTAGGTGGAACAAAAGGAGGAACCGTTCTTGTAAAAGGAGAAGACGGTATTTGGCGTGGAACCACAGCAGGCGCCATGGATGAAGGCTTTCATTATTATCATGTAACTATCGATGGAGGCGTTTTTAACGATCCGGGAGCACTTAATTTTTACGGTTCTACGCGTTGGGAAAGCGGCATTGAAATACCCGCACATGATCAGGATTTTTATGCGTTGAAAAATGTTCCGCACGGAAACGTACAGCAAATTCTTTTTCCTTCAAAAAGCACTAATACCTCTCGCAGGGCTTTTGTTTATACCCCACCAGGATATCATAAAGATAAATCAAAGCAATATCCGGTTTTGTATTTACAACACGGCTGGGGAGAAGACGAAACAGCATGGAGCAATCAGGGACACGTCAATTTGATCATGGATAATTTGATAGCAGAAGGCAAAATAAAATCATTCATTATTGTAATGACGTACGGTATGACCAATGAAATTAAATACGGTGGTTTGGCAAGTTTCAAAATAGAACCCTTTCAAACGGTTTTGGTAGAGGATTTAATTCCGTATGTGGATTCAAATTTCCGTACGCTGGCAAATTCGGCTAATCGTGCGATGGGTGGTTTATCAATGGGAGGAATGGAAACAAAAATGATAACTCTTAATAAACCGGAGGTTTTCTCTTATTATGCACTTCTTAGTGGAGGAATTTATAAACCGGAAGACATTAAAGATAAATCAAAAGTAAAATTGATCTTTTTAAGTTGTGGAAGCAAAGAGCGGCCTGATGGTATTAAAGATGCTGTGGCAACTCTTAAAACTGCTGGTTTTAATGCGGTTCCCTATATTTCTGAAAATACCGGACACGAATTTCAAACCTGGCGTCGAAGCTTCAAAGAATTAGCACCACTTTTATTTAAAGAAAAGTGATTTCCAGGATTACTAATTCATTCATTTTAATATACAGTATCTGGCGATGAATTGTATTTGCCCCAAAACATGACATTCAAACAATTCATTTGTCCAGGTACTTGTTGTTGGTTTTAATAATTAAATATAAAATTATGCGCAAACTTAGTAGTATGTTAGTAGTGGTTTTCAATAAAACTTTATTAAAAAAAGTAATTATATTTTTTTGTTTGTTTAGTCTTGCAAATAAGTCATTTTCTCAGAATTTAGTATTAAACGAAAAAGAATATTTTGAAACTCCCGGACTTAATGTCTGGGTTTTTAACAACGAATACAACGGAATGTTTTTTGACGAAAAAACGGCCGGAATAGAATTTATTCATCATGGTAAGGGCTCATTTTATAAATATATGAAGCCGAACTGAAATAAGGTTTCGTGCCGACAATTCCTCCATCTGCAAAATGGCTCATGCCTCGTGTGTTTGTTATTTCAACCCAATGCAGCGCATCGATGTATATGCCAAGATACCAGCTGTCGACTTCATCAGGATCGGTTCCGGCCAAAAGGTCAAAATTTCCAGTGATTATCAAACGCTGGATATGGTGCGCATAGGCAAATGTGAGGGACTGCGTTATGGCGTCTTTAAGACAGTTCATTTTGGTTTTGCCTGTCCAGAACCATTCAGGCAATTTTTCCTTATGGCCGAAAAAATTTAATGCAGCATATTCCGGCATCTTGAGCCAGTAAATGCCTCGCATGTATTCCCGCCATCCAATAATCTGGCGTACAAAACCTTCCAGTTGGTTGTAAGCAATAACTTCGGGATGTTTCTCCCATTTTGCAATTGCAGTTTGTATGACTTCAGCCGGAGAAATCATTTTTGTGTTTAAAGAAAATGATAATCTGGAGTGGTATAAGGACCACTCATTAGGGAGCATTGCATTCTGGTAAGAACCGAATAAAGGCAGGCATTCATCTGTAAAATAATCAAGGAGGTCGAGGGACTGTTTCCTGTTTACAGGCCATATAAAATTTGTTTTGTCAATAGATCCGATCGTTTTAATATCGGTCTGTAAAATGGCATCCACTATATGGGAAACATTATTATTAAAAACTAAAGGGGGAGCGGGTCGATGATTTTTAGGCAGTTTTTTTCTATTCTCATGATCATAATTCCACTGGCCTGTCACTGGGTTGTCTCCTGAAATAAGGATATGATGTTTCGCATGGCGCGATAAAAACTTTCCATCAAAAAAGTTTTTTTGCCTTCAAAGAATTTTCCGAGTTCATTACGGGTACTGAAAAAATGATCGGTATCGTAAACTTTAGATGCAATACCAAGCTGGGATGTAAATTTTTTTAATACTGCATCTACGCGGTATTCATCGGGCATCAGGTATTCGAATCTTGTGTAATGATCTCTCTCTATGATAAAGGACAGATTGGCCTCAAGAGACTATAAATTGTCTTTGTCGTTTATTTCCAGATAAATGCAATGATGTCTTTTGGATTTTAGGTAATTGCAAAACTGGCGTATTTCTGCAAAGAATCCTGTTGTTTTTGTATGTGGTGTATGGCATAGTCTGTTTCTGTGCGGATTTCCATCATCACATAGGTTATTGAATTGTCTGTGGTTTCATACCAGGAATGATTGCTGTTTAACTGATCTCCAAGTATGAGCCTTAAAGTTTTGGTTTCCATATTATTTGCTGCTTCTGCATTTATCACTGCAATATTTCACTTCGTCCCACACCTTTTCCCATTTTTTTCTCCATGCAAATGGCCTTTGGCAGGCAGGGCAGGTTTTAATGGGCAGGTTCTGTTTCTTAACTCCTCGCATTTTTTTGTTTATTTCTAAAACCCCAGACAATATCACTGGCGTATTTCCGCGTTTCTTCTATGTCAACTATCGGCTCTGGATAATCTTTGCCTATTTCGCATTTGTAAAATTGCTGTTCAATAAGATTTAATTTCCAGGGTTCATGAATTAATTGTGATGGAATTTCAGCCAGTTCAGGCATCCATCTCTTTATAAAAACACCCTCTGGATCGTGCTGTTGCGAGTTTTTTATGGGATTGTAAATTCTAATGGTATTGCCTGCTGCTGTACCTGCCTGCATCTGAATCTGCGGATAATGAATTCCGGGTTCGTAATCTAAAAACTGTCTTGCCAGAAAATGCAGTTCGCGCCAGTCCTGCCACAAATTGAATGTAAAAAAGGAAACTAGCATCGCCCGCATTCTAAAGTTGATATAACCTGTTTGCACTAAACATCGCATGCAGGCATCTACAATAGGAACGCCGGTTTTGCCATCCTGCCAGGCTTTTATATAGTTTTCATTTTTTGGCTTGACCAGGGAATCATAATCTTTGTTTATATTTTCAAATTCAATCTGGCAGTCATTTTCAAATTTTTGCATAAAATGGCAATGCCAGTGGAGTCTGGAAACAAAATTAAGCATGGCTCTTTTGTTGGGCGATCCTTCATAAAACTGATTGGTATATTGATACACCATCCGCATGCTTATGTTTCCGTAAGTTAAATAGGGAGAGAGACGGCTGCAGCCTTTTCGGCTTAAGGCTGGTTTGGAAATGTGCCTGCTGTAATTTATATGTCTTTCTTTTGCAAAACTTTGCAGATAGCGCCATGCCCAATATTCGCCCCCTTGTTGAAAGTTTTCATTTCGGTTTGTAATTTCATTCGAAAGTGCTTTTCCTATTAGTTCCAGGTAAAAATCAGGATTTAAATTTTCAAATTTAAAAGCATTCAGGTCAATCATTTTAGGTATTGCCCGCATTGTTTCTTCCCAGCGCTTGTCCCAATCTTGTTTTGACCGCAGCTTTCTTATCACTCCGTGCAGCTGGGATTGTTTCCAAACGATATTATTTTGATCAAAAAAAGACTGCATTTCAATATCCCTGTCAAAAGTGGCTTTGTTGCCGATTTCCTGATGCGAAAACACTGTCTGGATATTATAAAGACTGCATAGGTACTCAAAAACAGTCTGGACTTCGTTATGAAAATAATAGATCTGCGCGTCAATCGGCTTTAATTTAGACTGCATTTCCCTTAAGGATTCATAAACAAAACGCCAGTGACGCACATCAGAATCATCGCACGCCATTACTGATGGCTCAAAAAAATACAACATAAGAAGGGGGATATTTTCCTGCTGTGCCATAAAAAGAGGTTCATGATCTGTAAAACGCAGATCACGTTTGAACCACATAATATTTAACTTTTTTTTGTTCAACTTTTAAGCAGTGATGTAATTTCTTTATCAGGCTTTGCATAACTTAACCTGTCTAATTGTAAAGTTTTATGATGGCTGTGCGGACCGGAACAAGAAATAATATTGGATTTTTCTACATCGACAAAACCAATTTCCTACAGCATCATAATTGGCTTTACTATTTTTTTTGTTTAATTATTTCCAGATAATATTAAACAAAAATAAGCAATTTATGTTTATAAAGGTTTAATGATTAGCAATAGTGTGCATATTTCAATAAAATCAGGTTTGCTAAGATGTCGACTGAGTAGTACTGTTTGTTTTATTATAAACACTGTATTCAATTCCGATAAGGCGGCTATTAAATACATTTTTTGGTATTATTATCAATGTATGTTATAACATAAGCAAGCCTTCACTATTTCAACTAAAAACTGATTGAATAGTATTTTTTTTAAATAATTTTGTAAGTTTTCTTCATATGAATTGCGCTTTCTTGATCTAAAAGTTTCGACTTAAACTTCTTAAGCCTTGATTTTTTGTAAATAGTTGGAAATTTTATCTCTAATATTATCGGCTCTGTCATAAATGAAGATAACTTTTATCTTAGAATTTTAAATACTAAAGCTCATTGCTATCCAAAGTGCTATTGTAAGGGGATTATAATTGCAGTAAATTAATAATTCTTTTAAACGGAAAAGAAAGACAGCTTACCACAAAGATTCAGCTCAGTTTATAGTATAATTTACTGAAAAGCCATATTTTAATATTCCAACATGTTTTTTTATGGTAATTTCTTATAAAAAGAATTATAAATTATTTATTTTTATGAATGAAAATAGCAGACATATCTTACATATGTATATTTAGTTTTAAGCAAACAAATAAAAATTCAGTTATATGTATAAACCACAAATTCCTAACAATGAGGATCGGCGCTTAAAAGCTTTAGATACTTATAAAATATTAGATACATTACCTGAAGAAGAATATGATGCCCTGACAAAAATAGCAGCTGAAATTTGCGGCACTCCAATCGCATTGGTAACTTTAGTTGATGATACCCGGCAATGGTTCAAATCGCATCATGGTTTAAATACGACCGAAACTCCGAGGGATTTAGCTTTTTGTGCACATACAATAAATACGCCCGATGAATTATTCATTATTCCGGATGCTAGTAAAGACAAGAGGTTTTATGATAATCCCTTAACTACAGATGACCCTCACGTAATATTTTATGCAGGAGCTCCTTTAAACAGTAAAGAGGGGTATTCTTTAGGGACAATTTGTGTTATTGACACAAAGCCTAGAGAAGGCCTTACAGAAAGCCAAAAAGAATCATTAAAGGCACTGGCAAAACAGGTAATTTCTCAATTTGAACTTCGAAAAAAAAATAGTCTTTTAGAAAGTCTGAATGATGAAATTTTGAAAAAAAATGTGCAATTGAATCAATTTGCTTATCGATTAACTCATGATTTAAAAGTTCCTATCCAAGGGGTGAACTCTTTGATAACTTTTATAAAAGAGGATCATAAAGAACTTATAAAAAATACTACGTTAGAGGAATGGATCGATCTAATTTATTCCAGAAATGAATACATGGAGTTTTTAATCAACGGGATTTTAGAATATACCAAAGTTAGCAATGACAAAATTTGTTTAGAATATTTTAATGTACAAAACATTATTCAATATATAGTGGATAACAATGCTTTATATACTCTGGCGCAAATTCATTATATTAATTGTGATGCTGTAATAAAGTGTTCCAAAATTGGTTTTATTCAAATTATTCAAAATCTTTTGTCAAACACAGTAAAACACACTGACAAACAAAAAAGTAATGTCTGGATATCTCTGGAAGAAGATGAAACTAGTTATTCATTTATTTATGAAGATGATGGACCAGGCATACAAGAAGAATATTGGGAAAAAGTATTTGAATTATTTGAAACTGTCAATCAAAAATATGCTAAAAATTCCGGCATTGGCTTATCAACTATAAAAGCTATATTAGAGCGATTAGGAGGCACTATCTATTTGAAAAATAGAAAAAATAATCAAAGAGGTGCTTGTTTTTGTTTTGTTTTACCAAAAGAGTAAAACTGCTAATTTTTTTTGGATTTACTTAATTTCTTAGGAGTAATTAGCTGCGGAAAATCAAAGTAAAAAAACTTCTCATTTAATAAAAAATGGAAATAATGTGGACATTTAAATTATTACTTCGGTAGAATTACATTGCCGTTACTAATTTTTAATTTGTAGAAAGCTCAGGCTTTGGGCAAAAAGGGCGTCATGTTTTCGGTATTAGCAACTCTTTTGAAGATGTAGGTAAATTCAAAAAAGATTTTAAATGTGCAAAATTCCAATTGTAATGACAATGTAATTCAGGAAGTACCTATAATATTGACCTGCTTTTAAATGTATTTAATTTTTTAAATGGTTAATACTAGGAATTCTAATCAACTAAATAATGCAATTGTAAATGGTAATTAACTTTGTTAAATTGTTTTGAAAATTATTTTTAGATTCTTTCTTAATTCTGATACAAATCTAAGTCGATACTCAAATTTTGTTTATTTTTTTCGATGAATAGTAGTTTGCTGTCGGTGAATCTTCCATCTTTACGGCTGACTTGTAATTGATTGGAATTGAGAGGTAGACAAATTAGTATTAAAGGGAAATAATGCTATTTTTTAATTTTCTTTTAAATATTCATAAGAAATTTTTTATTGAAGAATTGAAAAATATATTCATTCATCGACACTTAATTCCCATTCATCGACACTTACAGAAGAGTTAACGAATAAAGTCATGTTTTCACGTACAGTAAGGTATATTTATTATAATATTGGTATACATCAAATTTTAAAAATAAGAAAATGGCAAAATCTTTAAATATTCTATTAATAGAAGATGATGTAATAGAAGTAATGAAATTTTACAGAGTATTAAAAAAATTAGAATTCAATCATCAAATTATCGAAGCAACTAATGGTGAAGAAGCACTTGATATATTGAATAAGAAAGAGATAGTGCCAGACATTATCATTTTAGACCTTAATATGCCAAAATTAAATGGGATTGAATTTTTGAATATTTTAAAAACAGACGATGTATTAAAATTCATACCCGCAATTATATTAACTACTTCCAATAACCATAAAGATGTAATGGAGTGTTATAAAATTGGTATTGCAGGATATATTTTAAAACCTTTGAAATATGAGGAATATGTAGACAGGATAGCAAAACTACTGACCTACTGGAGTATAAATGAAATAATTTCGCAGTAATACATTATAGGAACTTGTTTTTTTATAGCAATCTATGGAAATATGAATAAGAGTAAACACAGGGAAGAATTGCTAATAAGTCTGGAAAATCAAAACAGAGAGCTTAATGAATACGCTCATGTTGTTTCACATGATCTAAAAGCGCCACTAAGGAATATAGATACGTTGATTAATTGGGTTCTTGAGGAGAATAAAGACGCAATGAGTGAAAGTTGTTTGAATTTGCTGCATCAGGTATTGTTTAATGTCGAAAAAATGGATTTGCTAATCAATGGAATTTTAGCTTACTCTACAATAGACAAATTAGAATCTGAAGAAAGATTAATTGATTTTAATCAGATAATTGATGAAATTACGAGAGAAATTCATATTCCCAAAAATATTAAAATTTCAATAATCAATGATTTACCTAAAATAAACGGAAATACATGGCGATTCAAACAATTAATGCAAAATTTAATTGAAAACAGCATTCATTATAATGATAAAAACCACGGTCAAATTGACATTGGCTGTAAAGAAAACAAGAATGATTTTGAATTTTATATTAAAGATAATGGTATCGGAATTGCTGAAAAATATCACGGCAAAATTTTTAAAATATTTACAAAATTAGAGAGCAGCAATCAAAATTCAGGAGCGGGTCTTTCGATAGTCAAAAAAATTGTAGAATACTACAAAGGTTCCATCTGGCTTGAAAGTAAGGAAAATATCGGAACAACATTTTATTTTACTTTACCTAAAAACCATGGAACAGCCTAATTTAACTTATATAGATCAAATTTGTGGAGATGACAGTGAATGTAAGCAAAAAATGATTACTATTATTAAAAAAGAACTTCCGCTCGAAATATTGGCATATAATAAAAGTATGGAAGCTCATAACTACAAAAATGCGGCAGAACATGTTCATAAATTAAAACATAAAATAATAATTTTTGGTCTTGAAAAAGAATATCATATCACGCATGAATATGAAAATGAGTTATTAAATGGCATAATTAAGTCTGCAAATGAGTTTGAAAATATTTTACAATTAATTCAACATTTTGTAAACGGCTTATAGTAATTCTTATTTGCTGATTGTTTAATCTTTAGTTATAGCTGGTCATTTTTTAGAATTGAGATTTAAAATGTAAAATATTAGAAAAAAATAAGTTGGAAGAAATCTAATTCTTTTTATTAAAGTCTACAATAAATTTAAACGCTTCATTAAATCAGGCCGATTTGCGCGACTTACCGGAACAACATCTTTACCAATTAAGACACTATTGTCCTCAATATCTATAATTTTTTTGGTATTGATGATAAACGAACGGTGCACTTTCAAAAATAAACTTTTAGGTAATTTGTCTTCAATTTTTTTAAGAGTAGAGTGTACTACATAGTTTTTATTTTCTGTCTTAATATGAATATAGTCTCCTTTGGCTTCTACTATGTTTACTGAAGCAAATTCGATTTTGATTAAACGACGATCAATATTAATATAAAATTCATGTGCATTATCTTCACCTGCGCTTTTGTTAATAACCATTGTTCTAGATAAGGGTATCGCAATCACTTTTTGAATTGCTTTCTCAAAACGATCCTTGGTAATAGGTTTTACTATATAATCGACAATACAGTCATATTCAAAAGCTTCAATAGCAAAATCTTTATCAGAGGTTATAAGTATAATTTTGGGAGGATTTTTAAGAGTTTTAATAAAATCAACACCTGTAAAATCAGGCATGTGGATGTCAAGAAAAATTAAATCGACCTCATTTTGATTCAAGTACTTGATGGCATTCATAGCATTTGAGAACTTTTTTAATAAGTTTAATTGCGGAATATCCTCGATTATTTTTTCTATAATGGCTCTTGCCATTTCTTCGTCATCAATAATAATGCAATTCATAGTTTAAGCCTATATTATAATTCTAGTAAAGTTATTGCAGTGTTCTGAACATATTTAAATCCATATTGTAAAGTTGTACTGCACTGTTTTTTTTAATACTCTTCCTACTTCCTGAACAAGATAATAATTTTTTTCAAGAAAATTATTAGTAATACAGGTAAAATAGAAATTAATCAATTATTAGTTGCTGTTGAATAACAACCCAAGTGTTCTTTTAAGAATTTTACAACTGTAAATTTGTAAATTATTGATATACAGTTTAGAGCCTAAGATTGGCAGGCCTTGATTTTGCTGGATTATGGTTTTTAAAAATACCATGTGCCACGAATCTGCCACAAAACTCGACTGGTAAAATAAACTTAAATATCGCCTTGAGTTTTTGTGGCAAAAAATGTATCAACTTCAATTGTTGTAATTACTCATATGGCAGTGGGATTAAAGAAAGAATGAACGCAGGATGGTAGCAGCAACAATTAAAAAGACACGCACCAAACCAGCTTGCTGCCGTTTTGCTTGTATCAGGATCCCCCGCTGTTGAATTTGTTATATACCTTAACACCTCCTATAAGGCCGACCATGGCTCCGATGACATAAATAAGCTGCGTGGAGGTATCAAAATATGAGGCTACCATCTTAGTGGCTTCATTAATACCCGCCGTACCATTTCCCTGTGCCAGCACACTGAAACCTGTCAGCATTGCCATGTTGCCAACAGGGTATTTTTTGTTTGTCCTTCCATGATGAAACAAATTAGTTGTTGTCTTTATCCCGCACTATACGGCTTTCCGAGCAAATATCATCTGGAGATCAACTCGTGATCATGATCTGGCATCGAGTGGTATTACTTGACAGCACTTGGCTTTAATAGGTAAAATTTGTATCTGGATAGAGCTTGATTTAAATCTATCTAAATATAGATCCCTCATCAAGCTTATGCCGTTGCCTGTGCATTTGAACTTCTGTACTATTTTGTTTCTATTTCATCAATTTAAAAGATAATTGTTGAAATAAGAACAATATTATTAATGCATTTTAAATGTAATACATTGTAAATGTGATTATTATGATTTTGGTATAGAATTAGTATAGTGATGTAAAAACTAATAAAATACATAATGAACACAAACACAATTAAGACGGTTGATTATGCCAGTGACCCCCATTTATCGCCTGCAGTAAAAGAATTTCTACGACCCCTGAATGGTGGGGGTTCCGGATTGGAAACCTTACCTGCCGATGAGGCCCGCAACGCACTGGTCGGCCTTCAGGAATCGTTCCCGGTAGATTATTCCGGCATTAAAGAATCTGAAAAAACGATTACCCATCTCGGTTATACGGTAACATTGAACATCGTAAAACCAGAGAACGCAAATGGCATTATGCCAGCGTTTATGTTCACTCACGGAGGGGGCTGGATATTGGGCGATTACCCAACACATAAACGCATGGTACGTGACCTTGTAGTGCTTACAGGTTATACCGGAGTTTTTGTGAACTATACCCGTGCCCCCGAAGCAAGATACCCACAGGCAGTGCATGAAGTGTATGCCGTGTCGCAATGGCTGACAGAGAATGGCAATGAAATTGGGGTGGACGGAACTAAATTAGGCATTGTAGGGAATAGTGCCGGTGGAAATTTAGCAACAGCCTCCGCACTCAAGGCTATTGAGGAAGGAAAGGCGGCCTATAAAGTAAAGGTACTAATGTGGCCGGTAACAAACGCTGACTTTGACAATACCTCTTGGACACAATTTGGTGAAGAGCGGTTCCTTACAGCATCTTTAATGAAATGGATGTGGGATCAGTACATACCCGCTGGGCAACGAAATGAAATATATGCTTCTCCTCTTCAGGCTACGCCTGAGCAATTGAAAGATTTGCCACCTACGCTTATACAAGTAGCCGAAAATGATATCCTGCGTGATGAGGGCGAAGCTTACGGTCGCAAGTTAAGCAGTGCCGGTGTCGAGGTTACCACCGTCCGCTACAATGATGTGATACATGACTGGGGACTCCTCAATGGTCTGGCCCATTTGCCACAAACTAAAGCATTGTTCATACAGGCGGCTGCCCATCTTAAAAAGTATCTAGAATAACCCATTCAACCTTATAAATTATCTTACCATGAAAAAAAATACAATTAAAAACAAGTCTCTTTTTTACATCCTTGCATTGTTATTGATCGGAACCTATTATGGTTATTCGCAAGTTGATTATGCTACAGACCCAAACCTGTCTCCTGCCGTTAAAGCCTTTTTAAAACCTTTAAACAGTGGCGGTAAACCATTGGAAACCATGAGTAAAGAAGATGCGCGAAATGTGCTCGTTGGCGCACAGGCAGCATTTCCGGTAGACCTTTCCGGTATTACAGAATCAGAAAAAACTATCACATACCAAGGCTATACCGTGACCCTAAATATTGTAAGGCCGGAAGGCGCATCGGGAAAATTACCGGTATTTATGTTTACGCATGGCGGAGGATGGATATTAGGGGATTACCCTACACATAAACGTATGGTGCGCGACCTTGTAGTGCTTACAGGCTACGTGGGGGTGTTTGTAAATTACACACGCTCACCTGAAGCAAAATACCCGCAGGCCGTTAATGAGGTATATGCCGTGTCACAGTGGCTAGCAACACACGGTGACGAGATCAATGTGGACGGCACCAAACTTGGGATCGTGGGCAATAGTGCCGGTGGTAACCTGGCTTCGGCTTCGGCATTAAAAATTAGTGCAGATGGTGGCACACAATACAAAGCGGAAGTTTTGATGTGGCCGGTGACCAATGCTAATTTTGAAAATGCTTCGTGGAAGCAATTTGGTAAACAGCGTTTCCTTACTGCTTCATTAATGAAATGGATGTGGGACCAATACATCCCTGAAAACAAAAGAAAAGAGGTCTATGCTTCTCCGCTTCAGGCCACTACTGCCCAGCTAAAAAACATGCCCCCTACACTGATACAAGTCGCTGAAAATGATATTTTAAGGGACGAAGGTGAAAACTACGGACGCAAGCTTAGTGATGCAGGCGTTGATGTAACTACAGTGCGCTACAATGATGTCATCCACGATTTCGGTTTATTGAATGGGCTTGCAAACCTTCCTCAAACCAAAGCACTTTTCGTTCAGGCAGCTGCTACATTAAAAAAGTACCTTAAATAATCGCAGTCCAATTTAACTAAAATAAGACCGGCGGTGTTATCACTGCCGGTTAAAAAAAGAAAAACGTATGAGCACAACTAAAACTATATTATTTGTAACCGGTGCATTTGTCAGCAATAGCTGCTGGGATGAATGGGAATTGTATTTTGAAAGCAAGGGGTATACCACCCTTGCACCAGCATGGCCCTTTAAAGATGCACCCGCAGAGACCTTAAGGAAAAGACAGCCTAACGATACCGCTCTGGCCGGGTTAACCTTATCAGGAGTTATTGACCACTATGCAGCTATTGCTAAAAGCCTGCCTGAAAAGCCTATTATCATTGGGCATTCATTAGGAGGTATGATCACACAGATATTATTAAACCGTGACCTGGCTGCAGCCGCGGTAGCCATACACCCGGTCGCTCCACAGGGAATTATCCCTTATGAGTTTTCGTTCCTTAAAGGTTCATGGAAATCACTTGGGCTTTTTACTTCCTCAAAAAAAACATATATGATGTCTTTTAAGGACTGGCAATACGCTTTTGTAAACGGAATGCCGCTTAAGGACCAGAAGGAAGCTTATGAAAAACTGACTATCCCAGAATCAAAAAGCGTCTTACGGGGTGGGCTTACTTCTCAGGCCTATGTAGATTTTAAAAAACAACATGCGCCTTTACTGATTACTTCGGGTGAATTTGACAACCTGATTCCGCCCCACTTAAACATCCGTAATTACAAAAAATATAAGGCTAATGGATCGATTACGGAATACAAAGAGTTTGCGGGCCGTAACCACAATGTACTGGGGCAGGCAACATGGAAAGAGGATGCTGATTATATTTTAAACTGGATAAGCAAGTTATAATTATGCCGTTATACAGAAGTGCACAAGCCAAATGGAAGGGTTCCGGCCTAGAAGGAAGTGGACTCCTTTGTACCCAAAGCACCCTTATTCAGGATGCACCTTTTAATTTTAAAGGAAGGTTTGCCTGTGAAGAGCACGAAGCAAACCCAGAGGAGTTGTTAGCTGCGGCGCTGGCCAGCTGCTTTGTAATGAAATTAAGCTTTATTATAAGTGAGTCTGGCTATACATGTAACCAGCTAAATACCACCGCTAAGGTTAAATTTGAAAACGGTACTATAACTGGGGTGCACTTGCTGATACATGTTGTTGTAATACATATAAACTTGTCAACACTTACTGATTGCATTGAACAGGGCATAAAAAATTGCCCTGTCAGCAATGCCTTAAATGTTCCGGTCAGTTACGAAATAGGTTGAGCCGGCGGCAAAATATCAAATCACAGGCATTATAATGGTATCGTTTGATTTTGAAACGTTTACTCTTTTCTCTGTTAAAATATGTACGCGTATTTTAACAATTTTCAGGGCATTTAATTTATCTTTGAATGGTTTAGTAACTAGTTTAAATTCCGGGATAAATTGCAAATATAATTATGACAACTACTAACAACGATAGGCTGTTACTTCAAAAAAGTATTACTGATAAGGAATTGCTATTATCCCTAAGTTCAGATATTGCCTACATTAAAGCAAGGAGTGAACTCATGCAGCTTATCCGGGAGAAATTCCAGCAGCTTTTTTACTTTTACCATTGCACTATTTCTCTAAGCAATAAGGAAAAAACAACGCTAAAAGCATTTTTGCTGGATCCAAATTCTAAAATGCGGTCACATGATGACTACCATCATCTGATAACCCATCATTACCCTTTTGCCGATGGCCTGCATGACAAAATTGAGCTTTCGGACAAACCGGAGATTTTCGACCTGGATACATTAGTTGCTACGGGCAAAGCCCCGGGTTATGCAGTAATAATGAACCAGTCGGGCATAAAACAATTAATGGGTGTATCACTAAAGACTGAAGGGGAGACTATAGGAGTCTTGGCTTTTTACTCTGATGTGCCGGATAATTTTAACCCGTCTATGTTCGGAATGGTAAATGGCATAGTATGCCAGGTATCACTTGCAGTGAGCAATATTCTGGCAGCAGAAGCAATTGACACTAAAATAAAGGAGCGTGAAACACTGCTTCATATAAGCGATGTCATATCACGTGTTAAAGATCGCAATGAATTGCTGGCACTTGTCAATACAGAATTAAAACAACTTTTTGTTTATTCTCACAGCCTTGTGCTTCGCCTTAACAGCGACCTTGAGTCTATGAGTACATATATACTTGATCCCGAATCTAAAAACCGGGCGTATAAGAATTATGAAACAATAACTACACAACCAATACCGGTAAAGGATGGTATTCTTGATACTATATTACTATCGGAAATACCATTGGTTTTTGACATTGAAGCAGAAGCGCAGAAGGCGAATGCGCAGCCCTATATGAAAATGCACTTTGATAGTGGCCTGAAAGAACTTATGGCGATAACGTTAAGAACGCCCTGCCAGAAGCCTTTGGGTATCCTTACTTTTTTTGGCGACCAAAAAGGCCAGTTTACTACCGAAGTGCTCAATCTGGTTAAAGGGGTAGTTAATCACATTACAACGGCTTTAAACAATATCCTGCACCTGGAAGAAATAGAAGAAAGAAATGAAGAAAACCGCATTTTGTTATCGGTAAGCCATGCTATAGCCTCTATACGCAATAAGGACAATCTAATGAATGCGATCCGTACGCAGTTAAAATCGGTTATGTCTTTTACTGATATCTGTATCTCGCTTTACGATTTCGAAAAGGAAAATTATACCATCTTTGCCTATGATTTTGAGCTCATGTCACGCTATCCGGATGATTTACTTTCCTCGGCCTTTCCTCTAAACGACGGCATCCATAATGTAGTAGTCCAGACAGATGATGCAGTGATATTTAATTATGAGAGTTTAAAAGAAATGCAAATGACGCATGTCGATTTTATGCTGGGTATGGATATCCGGGAAATTGCCTGCGTCCGTCTGGTGAGCAGCGGGCAGGTTATTGGCGCCTTGACGCTGTCCTCTGAACAAGATTATGCATTCAGCGCAAGTGATGCCTCTTTTATACAGCGCTTGTCACCCCATCTGGCTACAGCGGTTGCAAATATTGTCGCAAATGAAGTAATCCAGCAAAGGGACCGTCAAAATGAAATCCTGTTGTCAGTCAGCACCGCAATTTCTTCAACCAGAGATAAACATGAATTAATCCATATTATTCACCAATCGTTACAGCGTTTCATATCCTTTTCAGATGTTTCAATAACTACTTTTAATATTGAAAAAGGATCTTATAAACCTTATTTATATTATTGTGAGCAGGTAGCCACACAGCCTGACTATGAGGAAGTAGTTACACAGGAATATCCCTTATATGACGGTTTACATGATATTCTCTTAAAAACAGAAGATGTACATGTTGTAACCGTCGAAAGCATGCGGCCCCAAAAGCTGCCTAATATCGAATTTATACATCGGGCAGGAATTAAGGAACTTGCCGCAATAAGATTGCAGAACAGCAATGAAGTTTTTGGCGCAATGGTATTATTGTCGGCAAAAAAGGACGCGTTCCCTGAAGCAGACAAGGAGTTGATAAAAAGGCTTTCCTATCATATATCCACAGGGGTATCGAACATGATAGCAAATGAAAAGATCGAAAACCAGTTAATTGAAATTAGTAGTTATAAAGCCCAGCTTGAAGAAGAGAAGCAGTACCTGCAGCATGAAGCCAATATCGGCTATTCCTATAACGACATTATCGGCTCCGGCCCTGAAATGCAAAAAGTGTTTCATTTACTTTCACAGGTTGCTTTTGCTAACAGCACTGTTTTAATTTTAGGAGAAACAGGAACCGGCAAAGAGCTTATAGCGCGTGCAATACACAACTCTTCCCCACGCAAAGACAAACTGATGGTAAAGGTAAATTGCGCCGCAATACCGGCCAGTCTCATAGAAAGCGAACTGTTTGGCCATGAACGCGGCAGCTTTACTGGTGCCACCGAGCGAAGAATAGGAAAATTTGAACTGGCCAATAAAGGAACCCTGTTTTTAGATGAAATTGGCGAACTGCCGCTTGACCTTCAGGTAAAATTGCTCAGGGCATTGCAGGAAAAAGAGATTGAACGAGTTGGCGGGCAGAGCGTTATAAAAACCGATGTGCGCATTATTGCCGCAACGAATAGGAATTTAATACAGGAAGTTGAGGAGGGACGCTTTCGCAGGGATCTCTATTACAGGCTCAATGTATTCCCTATCACCCTTCCCGCGCTGCGGGAACACAAAGAAGATATTCCTGACCTGGCACTGCACTTTCTTGGAAAATATGCCAAAAATACCGGTAAAAAAGTAAGCAGGATAGCTAATAAGGTTATGAAGGAACTGACCGCGTATTACTGGCCCGGAAACGTAAGGGAACTGGAACATCTTATGGAACGCAGCGTGCTTATGGCAACAGGCGATACACTGAAAGAGGTATATCTGCCTGTGCCTAAAATAGAGGAGCGTACTGATTTTATAAAAAGCATTTCTTTTAAAACCTACGAGGAAAATGAAAGAGAGCATATTATAAAAGCGCTCAATACCTGTAAAGGCAAAATTTACGGTCCTGGGGGGGCTGCGGAATTGCTGGGCCTCAAAGTTGGCACATTAAATTCAATGATTGCACGGCTAGGCATAAAAAAAACGACTGCCACATATGAGTGGAGCGAAAGTGTTAATGATGAAAAAGAAGTATTAAAATCCGGGTATAGGGAACAACATTAGGCCTGTATTGTAAATGAAGAGTTCTATGGATACAATGTTAGCTTATATTGACTTACTTGGGTTTACTAAAATGATAGAAAAAGATCATCAAAAAGCAGAGGAATTATTGCTCCGCTTTTATGATGTTGCATTTTGTAGTATTAATAATGACGATAGGCTCAGGGGAAATATATCATCAGACTGTCTGCTTATTTATTCCACACATTATCCGGCACTTATTAACTGCTTAACGGCAATTTACAGGGAGTGTTTTTTGATAAATGATTCCTTGACCAACCCTGATTTCTATTTGCTTCCAAGAGGCGCAATAAGTGTAGGTACCATGACCATTGGGGAAAGGGACACTTCTGTGTCGATCACTAAAGATTTTATGATTGGCAAAGCTTTGATTCATTCGTCAAAACTGGAACCCTTAATTAAGGGGAGCAGGCTTCTTATCGCCATAGCTACTGCCGATGAAGCGCAAGTGGAGAACTTGCTAAACAGTAACGAAATTTGCAGTGTATTGTACCAAAACTGCACGTTTAAATTTTGGCCCGACTACAGCTATGTTGATGCTTTATGGTTCCTTGATCTTAAAAAACAACCTGAGGAACAGAAAGCGGAAGTGCTTCAACTTTTACAAATCGCGGTAAATCTAGCTAAAAATAACGGTAAGAACCTTAAGATATTAGAACATTATAATAATACGCTCAGGGTTGGCCTGTTAAGCTACGCACGATTTGTCAATGATGGAAATGACCCAGTATTAAAAACTATTATTAAAGAATTCAGAGCTGGAAATTACTGGCTTATCTGGCTTACAGTTATTGAAATTGCGATTGGTCTCCGAATTGAACGAAATGATGCCGACTGGTCTTTGATCCTGGCATTCTATAAAATGGTAAGCCTGGAAAAAAGCTGGGTAAATGTTATTGAGGAAATAAACAAGCCGGAAAAAGCATATCTAAAAAAAGCTATCAGATTATTTATAGCATAAACACGAACTTATTAATTTCTTTCATAGACTTATATTCTTGGTTATTTCATCTAAAGCATTATTTTCAAACTGATATCCCTATGTTGACTATAATTTGACATACAAGAATATTTCGACCAAAAGTATTGATGTCGAAATGGAAGTTTTTGTTGTTCTTTTAAGCAGAGAAAAACTGGAGTCTCCTGAAAATTACAGAAAATTAAATGTTAGGCATTATAATTTTACACTATTACCGGGTCATATTAAAACTTCTAATTGTGCTTTCATTGCGGGGAATTTTAAAAAAGAAAACCATCCCAAAACTGCTTTCTAACATAATTCAATGTTTTAGATTAATAAATGTAGAATTATAGCATCAAATAAACAAGTCGTTAACCTTCTTAACCCCTATAAATAAAGGTTTTTTTTAGTTTTCTGGTGCACATTGCAGCGTCATAGAATTGTGCACCGAATGTGCCACAAAACTTTTGAGCGTTTTTAAAAAATTTGAAAAGCAGTATAAAACAAAAAAACCTGCGAATCCTAGGATTTGCAGGTTTTACCACGTTTTTTGCGGGTTTTTGAAAAGATTGAAAAAGTGACCTTTTTACTTCTTTTACCCTTTTAGTGGGGAGAGCAGGATTCGAACCTGCGAAGTTCACACAGCAGATTTACAGTCTGCCCTCGTTGGCCGCTTGAGTATCTCCCCGAAGCTTGTATTAATGCGCTTTGTTGTGCTAAGCGGTTGCAAATATATAAACGTTTTTGATGTTTACAAACTAAAATCGCACTTAATTTTAAGTTATTTTTCAATTGCTTTTTAATTCATTGGTATTGAATAAAATAAAAAAATCTCCACTAGGGAGATTTTTTTATTTTATTCTGAATATTGGTGTTATTTAGCTAAAAGCTCTACTATTTTTGCTCTTAATTCTGGACCTCTTAAGTCCTGAGCAACTACTTTTCCTGACGCATCAAGAATAAAAGTTGCCGGAATTGATTGAACTCCGTATTGAGCAGCAATCGGTTCATCCCAAAATTTTAGGTTCGAAACGTGTGTCCAGGTTAAGCCGTCTTTAGCGATAGCTTCTGTCCATTTGCTTTTTTCTTTATCTAATGAAACTCCAATAATATTTAATCCTTTTGCGTGTAATTCTTTATAAATAGCAACAACATTAGGATTTTCTTTCCTGCATGGTCCGCACCATGAAGCCCAAAAATCTACAATAGTAACTTTTCCTAAACTTTCTTTAAGCGAAACTACTTTTCCTTCTGGATTAGGAGCTGAAAAATCTGATCTTCATTTAGCGCTGCCAACCGGAGGAGCTGATGCACCAACTGCAGGCAATTTTGCTTGACCAATTTTTGTTTTAGCTTCTTTGGCAGGAGTTGTATTTTTTAGAGACTCATCTAAAGAGTTATATATAGCTTCTACTTTTTTAGTATCTGCAGTAGGATCTTCAGACATTCCTTTTACGATCAATGCAGAGATAAAAGATTTTGGGTGAGTTTCTGCGTAAGCAACATATTTCTTTTTAGAATCTGCTTGAACTTCAGTTTGAATAGCAACGTATTGTTTCATCAAACCATTGATAGTTGCAGTATCTTGAGCTTGTTGAGCTTGTTGCATTTTCTCAGTGTTATTTTTTTGAAAGTCAACAAGTCTTTTTTGAGTTTTTGTAAGATCTTCATTGAATTTTACAAACTCATCATTGCTGTAAGTTCCAGAAATTTTAGATTTGTGAATACTGTCTTTGTCAATTGCAATATTGATTTCTCCAGTTTCTAAGATAAATTGAATTGGCTGGTTAGCACCTTCAAGTACTAAAGCGTGAAAAGCTGGTTCAGTTACTTTTCCTTTTATTTCGAATTTTCCGTTTTCAACTTTTACTGTATCAAGATTAACTGACATTCTTGTAGTAGGGTCTTGACCTTGAAGGATGATAGTTTTTCCGTTTTCAATTCCTGTTGCAGTTCCTGTAATAAGGTATTCTCCGTCTTTAACTTTGCTGCATGAAATAATCGCTACAGAAGCTGTAAGTAAAAAAAATATTTTTTTCATTATAAATATTAATTAGTTAATTGATTTGTGCAACAAAAGTATCTAAAAATATAAAACATAAAGAATTTTGTAACCTAAAATTTTGTTATAGTTTTTAGAGGCTTAAAGTGCCTATTATCAGGGGTTTTGTTTGTTTAATGTGCTTAAAAACTAGTAATTATATTTTTATTTTGCTTAAAAACAAACAATTTCCTAATTCTTAAGTATAAAAAAAGCACTCTGTTGCCAGAATGCTTTTAAGTATAATATAGTGTAAAACTATTCTTGATTTGTTTTCTTTCTCCAAGTAAAAGAGTTCAAAATGTGTCTTTTGGCGAATCTTCCAGGAGAGTCAGCATTTACCATTTTTACGTAAGTCGCTTTAGGAACACTAATGTATTCGTAAACACTTCCGTTAGAGAAATCGATAATTAAACGCCCTTCAACAAATTTATAATCAGTAATTGTTGCAGTTGCGATTGTCTCAGTATATTCAGGTAAATTTGCTTTAATCGTCTCAGGATTAATACTTACCAAAAAGTGATAAGCCTCAATGATTGCCTTACTTTTTTCTTCTGCAGCTTTTAAACCAGCTTCATCACCTTGAAATTTATCAGGATGAGATTCTTTCATCGCATTACGATAAATGGTTTTCAAATCTTTTAACTCTGCAGTTTTATCAACGTTTAGTAACTTGCGGTATTCAACTATTTTTTTCATAAATAAAAGGTAACTTATTGTCTATTAGTTTGAAATGAGTTTTTATTACTTCAAAACGACAAATTTTTTGCAAAGGTACACTTTTTTTTAACTTTTTACTTTTGATCGAAAAAATATTCAGAAAAAGTTATTTGATAAATATTAAATGTAAGACGTTTTTACTCCATCTATCCATTGAATTAACCGCAAAGTTTTTATGTTCCATGGATTTAAAATGCAAAGTTCGCAAAGCTTTATTAAAAAACTTTGCGAACTTTGCTAGTGTGCACTCTTTGAGTTTGAATCTTCATTTCAACCTAAAACTTGAAACAAAGAAGACCTGAACAAATTATTTATCTTCCGGCTTATTATTTGCCTTATGGAAATTTTTAGATTTTTTAGGATATTTATCATAACTGATATCACTTGGATTTTCGATAACAGATTTAATAGTAATCAATTCCCCTATTGTATGATTGGTATGTACCATTTTATAATCTAAAAGATATTCTCCACAAAAATAATTGTTGTTTTCATCTTTTTCGATGATGCCGGTATAAACTCCTTTTTGCATCATTTTATCTTGTGAATCTTTAGACATGTTTTTTAAATTTTAAAATTGAAGTTGCAAAGTTAATCAATTTATCTTTGTTTTAGGGAGTTCGAGTCAATCTCAGTATATTTGCACATGCAGAAAAATTTTAAGCCACATCCCAATTCCTTCAAAAATACCTTTTGTGTTTTTCATGAAGTGCTTGCAAATGAAATAGAAGGCCTAAAAAAACAGTTTGAAAGCAAAGCGGGAAGTACCTATTATTATACAGAAGCAGGAATGTACCGTGTTTCTAATCATTGGGGAAGATTAGCCAACAGTAAATGGCGTTTGATTGCCCGAGACGTTGATCCCGAAGCTTCGGGAGAATCGAAAACAAAAATAGGTTTTGCCGCCTGGAACGAATTTTATGCGGATAATGCCGAGGAAAAGCTATACTATATAGAAGCTGATTTCGAAAAAAATACAGTAACCTATCAGCATAAAAAGAATCCGAATTACGATAGTAAAGCAATTCTGAGAACGAGTTTTGAAACCACAAAAAGAATAAAACAAATCAGAAATCTGCAGCAATTGACTTCGTGGGCAAAACATTTTGATTATGATGACATTGCCGATTTGAGAAAGAAAATCATAACAGAACTGATTTTTACTGAAAAAACTTTAGAAGAAATTAAAAGACAAATATAATGGGACGCAACAACGAAAGGAATATCAAAAAGCATAATGACAAATTGCACAAAGCCCAAGACAAAGCAAAACAGGCTGTAATTGCGCGTAAAGAAAAACTGAAAGAAATTATTAAAAAGTTCAACGAAGACAAAAAGGAAGAATAGAAAAGTTTCAGATTTCAAGTTTGTAAATAACTTGAAATCTGAAACTTGAAACAAAATAAAAACAAAATATATGAATACTAAATTCGAAACTTTAAAAGCAAGCGTACAGGAAATAATTGATTTGATCGCTGCAAAACAAGACAGAGAAGCGAATAATAAATTGCTTGAAGTAAATGAAACTCTAGACGAATTGCTCGATCATGCAGAAGAAGATGAAGATTTGAGAGAAATCAGCAGATATCAAGTTTTATTAAATCAGTTGCACGTAAAAATTAACGGCGAAGAGCAAGTTGATGGAGAATAAAAAATGCTATTGCGATACAGGTTTACTATTTAATGACTGCTGTGGATTGTATCTTAAAAATAATCAAAAAGCACCCACTGCATTGGCTTTAATGCGTTCTCGCTATTCGGCGTATGCCACGCATAATGCAGTTTACCTTTTAGAAACTACTCATGTTTCTGAAAGACAATATTACTCAAAAGCTGAAATTTTAAAATGGGCAACGAGCAATAAATGGCAAAAATTAGAAATTTTAAGTTTTACTGAAAATACAGTTGAGTTTAAGGCTTATTTTATAGATTCAAACAAAAAACCACAGATGCATTACGAATTTTCGACGTTTAAGTTTGAAAATAATGCTTGGTTTTATCTCGACGGAAAGTTTGAATAATTGATAAAATTCTTAGTAATTTTAGTATATTTTGTTTCAATATTTTAACTAAAAATTAATAAACGTTTCTTTTTTCGTAATTCTAAAATAGCGTAATTTTAGAATTATGAAAAACGAATTTAAAAAAGGTTTTTATTTCAAGACATACGAAGCCCCATTTCAGTCTCCGTTTGAAAAGCTTTTTGGTATTTTTAAAGAGCTGATCACCCATACTTCGGGGGATTTTGATGAAGCTATAGACTGGCTTCGGGAGCTAGATACGGAATATAAACTGACCGACGAGAACTACACAATCGATGATTTTATCGAAGATTTAAAAAAGAAAGGTTACATAAAAGATGAGGTCAAAGAAGACGGAACTGGCGGTTTTGGAATCACGGCTAAAACAGAACGTGCGATTCGACAGCAAGCCTTAGATCAAATTTTCGGAAATTTAAAGCGCTCCGGAACAGGAAATCACAAAACAAAACATGCTGGAAATGGCGATGAACATACAGGTGAATTCCGTGAATTTAATTTTGGAGACGGCTTAGAACGTATTTCACTGACCGAAAGTCTGCGAAACGCTCAAATAAACAACGGTGTTGAAAGTTTTATGTTGACCGAAAATGATTTGGTAGTTGAAGAAACACAATATAAAGCCCAAATGAGTACGGTTTTAATGATTGACATCAGTCATAGTATGATTTTGTATGGCGAAGACCGAATTACGCCTGCGAAAAAAGTAGCTATGGCTTTGGCTGAATTAATCACAACTCGTTATCCTAAAGATACTCTAGATATTTTAGTTTTTGGAAATGATGCCTGGACAATTCCAATTAAAGATCTGCCTTACCTGCAAGTTGGTCCTTACCATACAAATACGGTAGCCGGACTTCAATTAGCGATGGATATTTTGCGTAGAAAACGAAATACAAACAAGCAAATTTTTATGATCACCGACGGTAAACCAAGTTGTGTGCGTGAGCGAGATGGTTCATATTATATGAACAGCAACGGGCTCGACGAATATATCGTAGACAAATGTTACACACAGGCACAGCAAGCCAGAAAATTACACATTCCGATTACGACTTTTATGATTGCAAACGATCCGTATTTACAGCGTTTTGTGAATCAATTTACAGAAGCAAATCAAGGAAAAGCATTTTATACTGGGCTAAAAGGTTTGGGTGAAATGATTTTTGAAGATTATGAAACAAATAGAAAAAAGCGAGTTAGATAGTTTTGAGTCTCTGTCTCAGTTTTCGGTTGTAACGCTGAGTGTCCAGATCCCGAAGCTTCGGGACCGAAGAAGTGCTTATTTAATTAAAAAGGTTCCCAAACACAAAAAAAAATCAAATATCAATTGAATTTTAAGTCTTTAAATCATTCAATTTTTAAATAAAAAATATGAAAATAGAAAACATAAAAACACTAGGCGAACTAAAAGCGTCAGGATATAAAAGTATAAGTATAAAAGACGAATTGAGAAATAATCTTCGTGAGAAAATAAAATCTGGCAAACCTGTTTTTGAGGGTGTTCATGGTTTTGAAAATACTGTAATTCCAGAATTGGAACGTGCTATTTTATCTCGTCATAATATTAATTTATTAGGACTTCGAGGTCAGGCAAAAACGCGTTTGGCTCGTAAAATGGTCGAATTATTAGATGAATATATTCCATTTGTTGCAGGTTCAGAAATCAATGATGATCCATTAAATCCAATTTCGCGTTTTGCTAAAGATTTAATTGACGAAAAAGGAGATGAAACTCCAATATCATGGCTTCATAGAAATGAGCGTTTCTTCGAAAAATTAGCAACGCCAGATGTCACTGTTGCTGATTTAATTGGAGATGTTGACCCAATAAAAGCAGCAAATTTAAAATTATCTTATGCAGACGATCGTGTAATTCACTTCGGGATGATTCCGAGAGCAAACCGCTGTATTTTTGTTATTAACGAATTACCAGATTTACAAGCAAGAATTCAGGTTGCCTTATTTAATATTCTTCAGGAAGGCGATATTCAAATTCGTGGCTTCAAATTAAGAATGCCACTCGATATGCAGTTTATTTTCACAGCAAATCCAGAAGATTATACCAATCGCGGAAGTATTGTGACGCCGTTAAAAGATAGGATTGGTTCTCAGATTTTAACGCATTATCCTGAAAGTGTTGCCATTGCAAGAAATATTACGGAACAAGAAGCGAAATTAGATGAAACACAGCATAAACTCGTTTATGTCCCTAGTTTAGCCAAAGATATTCTGGAGCAAATAAGTTTTGAAGCGCGTGACAGCGAATACATCGACAATAAAAGCGGTGTGAGTGCCAGAATGAGTATTACGGCTTTTGAAAATTTAATGAGTACGGCAGAACGCCGTGCCTTAAAATCAGGAGCGGAAAAAACAACTTTGCGATTGTCTGATTTTATCGGAATTATTCCGGCAATTACAGGAAAAGTAGAATTGGTTTATGAAGGAGAGCAGGAGGGAGCTGCGTCGGTGGCGCAGAATTTAATCGGATCTGCAATACGAACTTTATTTCCAACACTTTTGCCTAAAATTGAAAAGCTTGAAAAAGCTGGTGAAAAAACGGCTTACTCTGATTTAATCGAATGGTTTTTTGCAGAAAGCGGTTTCGAATTATTAGATGACGCTTCAGATGAAGAATACAAAAAGATTTTGGATGAAGTAACGCCGTTAGATGTTTTACTAAAAAAATATCAGCCTCAATTAGATAAAAATGATCAATATTTCTTCAAAGAATTTATTTTGTGGGGATTGGTTGAATATAAAAAGTTAAGCAAAGACCGTTTTGCGCAAGGGCATCAGTTTAAGGATATGTACGGAAGTTATATCAGTAAACTATAAATTAAGAATTAAGATTACATTATAATTATCAAACCCGACAGATTATCCCAAGATTTTAGGACTGTCGGGTTTATTATTTTCTCAAAAGTACTATTACAAGTTTTTAATAGTCTATCTTGCTTCGTTGGCTGTATTTGCAGTTTTCCCAAATAATAGATGGAAGATAGTTTTGAGGATTTGATTGCGACTTATTTAGAAAATAAAATTGGTATTTCTGAGCATTTTTTGAGTGATGAATTGGCCAATCATTTAAAGAAAAATTTACTTGATTTAAATGCTGGAAGTTTGCTTTTATCTGCTGGAATAGGAAATTCTGAAAAACTTTCTTTTAATAATAAAATCAGAAGCGATGCTATTTATTGGCTCGATAAAAAGAACGAAAATATTTTTGAAAATGAATTTTTTGATAAAATTGATGCTTTTGTAATTTATTTAAATAAAAGCTGTTACGCCGGAATTACAGGTTATGAATTTCATTATTCTCTATATGAAAAAGGCGATTTTTATCTCAAACATTTGGATCAATTTAAAAATAATCCGAGCCGTAAATACTCTATGATCAGTTATCTTAATAGTAATTGGGTTGAAGCTGACGGCGGCGAATTAATGATTCACCAAGAAAATAACAATCAAAAAATTTCACCTACTCAAGGAAAAACAGTTTTCTTTAAAAGCAATGAATTAGTTCATGAAGTTTTGGTAACTCAAAATACCAGAATGAGTATTACGGGCTGGCTTAAAAGTGATTAATATTTTTATTTTTTGAAAGTTGGAATGTAGATAAACACTATTTTTACAATCAAAATTTGATTCTATGTTATTTCTTATTCTAAGTATTCTTTGCAGTGTAATTGTTGGAGTAATCTTCAAAATAACTCGAAAATACGATACCAATCCCACACAAATTGTAGCTTTTAATTACATAACAGCACTAATACTATGCTATTTAACTTTTAGTCCCAATTTTGCTGAAGTTGATGCAAAAGCACCTTGGAACATTTATATTGCAATTGGAGTTTTATTGCCTGTCGTTTTTTTACTTTTAATGGCTTCTATCAAATATATTGGAATAGTAAAAACGGATGCTGCACAGCGATTATCTCTTTTTATTCCGATTTTAGCAGCTTGGCTGATTTTTAAAGAAGAATTTAATACTTATAAAGTTATCGGTCTCGTAATTGGTTTTACAGCATTGTTATTCATTTTAAGAAAACAATCTAAGAATACAGAAAACAAATGGATTTATCCAGCGGGAGTTTTAATTGGTTTCGGGATCATCGACATTCTATTTAAACAAATCGCGCTTTACACGACACTTCCATATCCAACCTCTTTATGCATTGTTTTTGCTATTTCCTTTGTAATTGCTCTAGGAGTTGCCTTGTATAAAATCATTATTAAAAAGGAAAATTTCAATTTAAAAAATATTCTTTTTGGTGCTTTAGTCGGAATATTTAATTTCGGTAATATTCTGTTTTATCTAAAAGCCCATAAAGCTTTTTCTGAAAATCCCTCGACGGTTTTTGCCGGAATGAATATGGGAGTAATCATTTTAGGAAGTCTTACAGGGTTATTTTTGTTCAAAGAGAAATTATCTAAAATCAATTTTATTGGACTTGTTTTGGCTTTAATTTCAATATTTTTCATAGTAAGATCGCAATTTTAATGTTTTTACTTTTTTTATAAAGTATTAATTTACAGTTCATTTTGAATTGATATTAAACTTTTTAAAACAAAACTCTACTAATTCTATAGAATTAACAAATATATTTTATAAATTTGCAGTAACAATGAAAAACTATAGTCCAAATATAATCTCGTTTACATGCAGCTTCACGATGTGCTGTATGATAAACTATGAGATGAAATGGCGTTAATAGAGAAAGTACTTGTTAGTTATTTTTTTTTTTAGCCTTTCATGCACCATTAAAGGCTTTTTTTAGAACTATTAAAAAAACAAATAAAAATGAGATCGAATAGAAATAAAAATAAAATGATGCAGAGCTGCCGGATTAAAATTCCATGTTGTGGCTGTGGTCTTTATTTCTAAAACATTCTTTCAGAAATTTTAGAAAGTTTTAAAAAAATAAATAAAATACAAATTAGATAAACCCAAATTTAAAGATATATAATATGAGTGCAGAAATAATTAAACAAAATCCCTTTCAATCAATGATTGATCGTTTTAATATCGCGGCCGATATTTTAAAATTAGATGAATCAATCAGATTAAAATTACAGCGACCGGAAAAACAGATCGTGGTTAATTTTTCGATTGCATTGGATAATGGCAGCCAGCAAAATTTTGAAGGATATCGTGTAATTCACAATACAGCATTAGGACCTTCAAAAGGTGGCATTAGATACGATACAGCAGTAAATCTAGACGAAGTAAAAGCGCTTGCCGCTTGGATGACTTGGAAATCAGCAGTAACTGGAATTCCGTTTGGAGGAGCAAAAGGCGGTATTATTTGTGATCCAAGAAAACTTTCTAAAACAGAATTAGAGAAAATAACAAGAGCTTACACAAAAGCTTTATCAGATATTTTTGGACCAGAAAAAGACGTTCCTGCGCCAGACATGGGAACAGGTCCTGACGAAATGGGCTGGCTTATGGATGAATTTTCATTAGTTCACGGCAAAACAATTCACGCTGTTGTAACGGGAAAACATTTGCATTCTGGAGGATCATTAGGCCGAGTAGAAGCAACAGGAAGAGGTGTTAGTATTATTACGTTATTGGCACTTCAAAAATTAAAACTTAGACCAGCAAGATCAAGTGTTGCCATTCAAGGTTTTGGAAATGTCGGACTGCATTCAGCTTTATTTTTATATGAAAAAGGATTAAAAGTAGTTGCCGTAAGTGATGTATCTGAAGCTTTTTACAATCCTGACGGAATCAATATTCCGGAACTTATTTTGTATTATAATTTGAATAATAAAAGTATAAAAGGGTATCCAAATTCGGTTGCCATCAAACACGAAGAATTATTGCTTTTAGATATAGATGTTTTAATTCCGGCAGCAAAAGAAGATGTTATTACACAGAAAAATGCCGATGCTATTCGCGCAAAAATTATTGTAGAAGGTGCAAACGGACCCGTTTCTTCTGATGCTGATAAAATATTGCATGACAACAATGTATTGGTAGTTCCGGATATTTTGGCAAATGCTGGCGGTGTTACCGTTTCTTATTTTGAATGGCTTCAAAATTCACTTTTAGAGTCTTGGAGAATTCACCAAATCAATACACGTTTAGAAGATATTCTGGAAAAAGGTTTTGAAACTGTTTTTAGAATCGCGGCCAAACATAATATTACGCCAAGAATTGCTGCTTATGTAATTGCTTTGCAAAAAGTAGCTGATACACAATCTGTTAAAGAAGTAGCTTTAGAGGCTCCAAAATTCAAACAGAATTAAAAATTGGCTATAAAGATGAAGGTTGTTTTCATCAGTTAATAGCATTTCATAAATAGAAATATATTAATTGATGAAAATGTCTTTACTAATTTTATAATAATTTCTATTAGAGTTTTTTTAGAATCGAAAAAAAGTAATTTTTAAAAATGGAACATATTAATTTTCTTGCGTTCGCAATGCCCGCTTTCTTTCTTTTTTTGTTTTTAGAATATAAGTTGGCACAGCGTAAAAAGAGACCGGAAATTTTTAATTATGAAAGCTCTGTTTCTAATATCAGTATTGGTATTGCAGAACGGTTGATCAATCTCTTTATAGCTGCTAGTTTTTATCAGCTGTATTATTTCATTTATAATAACTACAGAATTTTTTATATTCCTAATAATGCTTTTGTGTGGTTTGCGCTAATTTTGGCAACCGATTTTGTTTGGTACTGGTACCATCGATTAGGACACGAAGTCAATTTTTTCTGGGCGGCACATATTGTGCACCATCACAGTGAAGAATTTAATTTTACAGCTGCTGCCAGAATAACTACTTTTCAGGCAATTATACGTACCGGATTTTGGTGCGTTCTTCCTTTTGTCGGTTTTCATCCGTCTATGGTTATTACAATGCTTATTGTTCATGGTGCCTATTCTTTTTTTACGCATACACAGCTTATTGGTAGAATAAAATGGCTTGAATATGTTTTTGTAACGCCTTCTGTTCATGGTGTACATCATGCCTCTGACGAAAAATACCTGGATAAAAATTACGGAGATATGTTTACTTTTTGGGATCGCCTTTTTGGAACTTTTCAGCAAGAAGAGGAAAAACCAAAATACGGATTAACGCATCCTTTAAAAAGCTACAGTTTCTTGTGGCAGCATTTTCATTATTACTTTGAAATTTTCGAATTATGGAAACGTTCTAAAGGCTTTAAAGCCAGATGGAACGCTGTTTTTGGAAGCCCAGCTCATATGGATCAGGATATTCGCCCAATTTTAGAAAAACGCTTTCTGCAGGATAAAAGCAATCCGCATCAAAGACTTCGATTTAGAAATTATCTCTATATTCAATTAGGAGTATGTACTTTGGTATTGACTGTTTTTACGTATTATTTTGAGTATTTAAACATCGTTGATAAAGTTTTTGTTCTGTGCTTTATTCTTATTACATTAATCAATTGCGGTGCTTTATTAGAACAGCGAAAATGGATGTATTATCTAGAATATGGAAGAATTTTTATTATAACAACTTACTTTTTATATGAAGAAGATTTAACTTCGTTCTTCTTTATTCCGCTTGCGATTATGATTTTTGCCGAGCAATTCTTTTCTTTGAGCAAAAGGTATCAAAATGTAGTGCTGCAGCTGGAAACTTCTGAATAACCAGTTATGAGTTAAGGGATATGAGTATTTAATTTAATAAATAATACAAATAAAAGCGACATTTACATGTCGCTTTTTCTCTTTCCTGGGTTTTGAAAACCTTACATGAAGGACGAATGTAATTTAAATCGTTTTAATTGCCATAATCTTTTCCTCAAAGGTATCTTTAAAATCTGATTTGCTTTTGATTCTTGTCTTATAAGTGTAAATTGTAGCTACAGAAAGTTCGAGAAATTCTGCCATTTGACTGCTGTCCTGAATTCCTAATCGATACAGAGCAAAAATCCTTAATTCAGTATTTAAAAGTTCTCCTTTTTTAACGATGCATTTATGATCATTTGGAAATAAATGATTAAAATCTGTCACAAAAGTTGGGAACAATTTCAGGAAAATTTCATCAAATTGATGAAAGAGATTTTCGCGTTCTTCTTTAACGTTATAGCGTTTCAGGCTCGCAATAACTTCGTCGGTTTTCTTTGTAATAATTTTATGAAGCGTACTTTTTTGGAGATGGTCTATTTTATTAATAAAAGCAGATGTCGCCTTAATAAAATACGTAATATATTCTTCCTTGATGGCATTCGCTTCGCTTAAACTGATATTCATTTCCTGAAGCTGCGCGTACGATGAAGCCATTATCTTGCGCGCTTTATTTTTTTCTTTTAGCTGCTTAAAAATGATAATCGAAAACAATACAATAATTAGTGTTAAGATTGTCAGCAGAATAATGATCTTTTCGAGTTTATCGTTCTTATCTTTTACATTATTCAATTGCGCTTTTTCGATAATAGGCAATATAGACGAAATCTCAATTTTGCGATGTCTGGCGTTGTAGAAAGTAGCATCATCCATGGCAATGTTAATGTATTCATTTGCTTTGTCAAGATAACCCATTTTAAAGAGTTCGTTGGCTAAATTCCGAAGCGCAACAGTTTCTTTTGTCGCATTTTTGACATCTGCAATAGCGGCGAGCGCTAAATATTGAATTGCTTTTTTTGTATATCCTCGTTCCGAATAAATGTAGCCAAGACTGGAAGTAGCGATTCCGTAATAATCAGGCGGTAAAGTATAATTATTAATCCAGTAACTAAAAGCAAATTCGGCACCACGCCAATCTTGTTGTTTTAATCTTTTTAGACTTTCGGCTGCCCAATATTCGTTTGTATTAGTTCCGATTAGTTCCAACGCTTTTTTAAGGAAATGATTTCCTTGTTGTACATAGTGAATATTAAAACGCTGATCACGGTTGTAATCAGCTAAATCATAATAAGCGCGGGCTTTTATGGAATAGTATTCAAACTTATTTTTAAGATTTAGTTTAGTGTCATCAATAACATTTAATGTGTCAATTGCTTCTTTAAATAATCCTGACGAAAGCAATACAAAACCTTCTTTAATTCGGCTATGAGCCAAATACTTTGGATCTTTTAAAACGATCGCCTTAATTTTTGCTTCTTCTAAATAATAATAAGCAGAGTCATATTTAAACGATTTATATTCTTCAAACAATGCCATATAGCTATTGTAGAGCTCTTCGTTGTTTTGGCTTACCGTAAATTTTGATACGTTTTTTTTTAAAGCTTCAATTTTGCGATACTTCTGTTTTAAGTAAACATCTTTTTTCAGAAGTACTTTATCTAATTCTTCCAGAACAGGATTTGTCTCTTTCGCAGTTAGAGAAAAACCTGCAATAAAAAAATATAGAATGAATATTCTTTGCATGGTTTTGTTTGGTTAGGGTAAAAAATTCCTTTTGATTGGTTCGAGTTAATTCGTTTTTTAATTTGAAAAAAGAACTTGAAAGCTGATGATTAGACAACTTTCAGAATTTTACAACTTCAATAAACAAAGCTCTAAAATTGGGTTTGGCATCCAAAAACTAGATCTAAATGTTAAAAGTAGTCTAATAATTTGAAATTATACAATAAAAAGCAATTATATATATGTATAGTGAAAAAAATATAGACTTTAATTTAGATATTGTCATAATTACCATTAATTAATTGTTGATTTTGATCTAAACATAACCTTGATTTTTGTAAATGCAAAAATATTATAAAATATTGATTTTCAATTAATTGATTTACAATTTATTCGAATTATATCTTGATTTTTCTAAGATATTTTTTTTTAGATTTATTTAACATCTAGCTTCGTTCTGTCTTTAATGAGGCAAAAAAAACTAACAATCAAACCACAAATTATGAGATGTAAAAGTATGTATTGGCTGGCTTTTGTTTTGTGTTTAATAGCCGTTGGCTGTGATAATACTGACGACGGAAGCCACGTTGATCCGATTACCATTTATGAGAAAGTAAATGGAGACTGGGGATTAACAAATTTAAAAATGGTTGACGAATCTGCGAAAGCAAATAAGATCGAACCAAGTGAAGAAAACTTGAGCACCTATTTCAACTACGAAGATTTTAAAATCAGATTCAGCGTAGACGAAAAGAATAATCCGACAAGTTATGAAGTTTTGGGTAACGTGCCAGCGTTATTTGCCCCAAAGGGATATTGGCAGTTAAGCTCAGATTTTCAGCAGACGAACGCAAGCGCGGTAAAAATCTACTTGTATAGTGACGCACAAAAAACACAAAAAACAGATGAACTTAGATTAACATCAGTTCCGGGAAGCAATGACGAAATGGAATTTCAGTTAGTGCATACTTCAGGAGGAAACCCTTTTGTGTCGTACGTGTTTAAATTAAATGCTATTAATTAAAAAGTAATATGAAAAAATTTCTATATACAATTTTACTTGCCCTTTTAATGGCTCCTAATTTTACGCAGGCTCAAGAAGCCGCAGGAGCTGTGGGAAGTATGTCATCATTTCCTGTAGTATACAAATATGATGAAAAAGTGACTTGGTACTTTGATCTTTCAGGAACCACATTTGCTGAAAATGAAGATCTTTATATCTGGATCTGGTCGCCATCTGAGCCAGATGCAGGACACTGGGAAAACTCGTCAGACTTTGCAAAACTGACGTATGTTGGCAATAAAGTTTGGAGTTTTACTTTAACTCCAACACAGTATTTCTCTAAAACTCCGGAGGAAATTGCAGCAAGCGCAGGATTTTGGTTTCGTTTAAAAAACAAAAACGGATCGAAGCAAAGTGATGTTGCCAATATGCCTTATACTGATTTTTCTTCTTTTTATACAGCTAATGAACTAATCAGAGCTTATCCAACAAAACCAACAATTGATAAAGGCGTAAGTATTTTATTCAATGCCAATTTGGCTCCAGGATTTGCAGGCGCGACAAGTGTACATATACACAGCGGTCTAAATAATTGGGATATTAAACAAGAATACCAATCTTGGCTTCCTGAAATTGCAGCAAAAACAAAATTAAAAGACTTAGGAAACGGATTCTATAAAATGGATTTGATTCCGAAGGAATATTATAACGCACCAGACGGTTACGTAATGGAAAATTTAGTTTTCTTGATGGTAAAAGACGATTGGGCCGGAACAATTCCGGATCAGGTTTTATACGCTGGAGAATATATTCCACCACCGCCACCGGTATTTGCATTTTTTCCTTTGCAGATCAGTCAAAAGGATTTTCTGGGAATGTCTAGAAAAAACAATGAGCCGGGCGTAAACAAATTGCTCTACACCATTACAGCCGGAAGCAAAATAATTTCTGGTGAGTTTACCGGAGGAAAGGCAGAGATAAAAGGATTTGTCAATTTAGTTACAGAACTAAATGGTATTGCGAACTTAAATGAGATTCATGTTGTAGTAAAAGACAACAAAGACAAAACGATCTCAGATACCAAAATGCCGCTTAAAACGCTAGACAAATAATTCACTATCAAATTAAAACATCAATTCTAATGAATAGTAAAAATAAAAAAATAGTCCTGTATCATACGTGGACTACTAAAACTGTGGTATTCATGATTTTCATGCTTTTTCTTTCGGGAGGAATGTTCGCTCAGGATAAAAAGCAGGTATCTGGTACTGTTTATGACAATACCGGAAATGTATTGCCAGGCGCCTCAGTAATAGAGGTGGGTACTAAAAATGCTACCACTACAGATTTTGACGGTAAATTCAGCTTGACTGTAGCCGTAGGAAGTTCAATTGAAATTTCGTTTATCGGATCGACAACTCAAAAAATTCAAATTCTATCAGGAACCAAATCTCCTATTGATGTTCGTCTGCAGAATGATGGTTATATGCTGGCAGAAGTTCAAGTTGTTGCCGTTGGATACGGAACGCAAAAGAAATCAGATTTAACTGGAGCAATTTCTACAGTTAAGGGAGATGATTTAGTAAAAGGAACCATTTCATCTACAGAACAGGTTTTGCAGGGAAAAGTTGCCGGATTAAATGTAATTCGTCCTTCTGGAGATCCTGCAGCAGGTTCTACATTGCGCTTGCGTGGAGGAACATCTCTGACAGCGAGCAACAGTCCGCTAATTGTAGTAGATGGAATTGCAGGAGTTGATATCAATATCGTTCAGCCTTCGGATATTAAATCTGTTGACGTTCTTAAAGATGCTTCGGCGACAGCCATATATGGATCTAGAGGAGCAAATGGAGTTATTATAATTACAACAAAATCAGGGACAAAAGGTGTTTCTGTAACGTACAGCGGTTTATCAAGTATTGGTTATGTTGCGGATAATTTAGATCTTCTATCAGCCAATCAATGGAGAGGATATGTGCGCCAAACAGGCAATAAAGATGCGATTGATTACGGAGGAAATACCAACTGGCAAAAAGAATTAGAGCAGACTGCTATTTCGCAATCGCATACTTTAAGCATTAATTCTGGTAAAGCAGACAGTGGTTTTAGAACCTCTCTTTCATACTTAAATAATGAAGGTGTTATTAAAACTACAGGTTTAGAAAGATTAAGCGGCAACGTTAGCGCGTACCAATATCTTGGTGATAATAAAGATGTAAAATTTGATATGGGATTATTTGCCAATGTTGATAAGTGGCATCCGTTAGATTATAGAATTTTTGAACGTTCTTATAATCTAAATCCAACAATTCCTGTTTATGATGCAAATGGAGATTTTACTTCAGTAAGCGGTACAATTTATGAAAATCCGGTTGAGATTTTGACGAACAGAACCGTTGACAATGAAAGACACAGATTGCTGGGTTACTTTAAAACTGAAGTTAAGTTTTTGAATGATTTTCTAGCGGTAGCCAACATTTCATACGAACATAACGCCGTAAAAGGAAGCACGTATAAACCTTCATACGCAGTTATGGAAGGAAGAACAGAAGACGGTTACGCTCAAAAAACATATGCTGAATATGCTAATGCTCAAGGCGAAATTTATGTCAATTACAATAAAATAATTGACAAACACAATATTGGAGCGCTTGCCGGATATTCGTATTTAGAAAATATTTATGAAGGTTTTGGTGCACAAAGAAGCGGTTTTGTTACAGATGCATTTAGCTACAATAATTTAGGCGCTGGTTACAATTACCGTTTAGGTGATGTGTATTCGTATAAAGGGAAATCAAATTTGGTTTCATTTTATGCTCGTGCCAATTATTCATACGACAGCAAATATTTGTTGACAGCAACAGTAAGAAGAGACGGTTCTAGCCGTTTTGGAGAAAATAATAAATGGGGAACTTTTCCATCTGCTTCTTTAGCCTGGAAAATTTCAAGCGAAGATTTTATGAGCTCCTCAAAAGGCTGGCTTGATAATTTAAAACTTAGGGTAGGTTATGGAGTTACCGGAAACCAGGACGGGATTGGCGAATACAAATCGCTTTCAATTCTAGGAGTTGGAAACGACAGTTACTACGATCCAGTTACGGGAACTTGGAGTTTGGCTTATTCTCCAAAACAAAATCCAAATCCAGATTTAAAATGGGAATCTACAAAACAAATTAATGTTGGTATCGATTTTACACTTTTCAATAGAATTTCGGGCTCATTTGAATATTATTCTAAAAAAACGGATGATTTATTATATACGTACGAAGTGCCTCAACCACCTTACTTAGTTGGAACAATGCTGGCGAACGTTGGCGAAATGTCAAATAAAGGAGTGGAGCTTACGCTGAATGCTGACATCATTAAAGGAGATAAATTTAGTTGGAATGCCAATTTAACTTTAGGACACAATATTCAAAAAATTGAAAAACTATCAAATACTACTTATGAAACAGATGTGATTTACAGCGGATCTCTTCATGGGTTATCTGGTATGTCTGGTCAGTATTCTCAAATTATTGCCGAAGGATATCCGGTTGGAACTTTCTGGGGATTTAAAAGCGCTGGGCTTGACGCCGATGGAAAAATGCTGTATTACAATGCTGCAAATGATAAAGTTTTAGGAGATGCGTTAGTCGATGATGACAAAAGAGATTTAGGAAATGTACAGCCAGATTTAACTTTAGGAATCGGGATGAATTTTACTTACGGTAACTTCGACCTTGGCGTTTCAGGTTATGGAATGTTTGGTCAGAAAGCATTAAATGCAACAAATATGATGCTAAATGATCCAAACAGACTTCCGGCTTTCAATGTTCCGGATGACTTTTTGAACAGCGGGATTACGTCATCTCCAAAATATTCAAGTTATTGGATTGAAGATGCCTCTTTCTTCAGGCTTCAAACACTTTCATTAGGCTATACTTTACCGTTGAAGTATAAAAGTTCAAAACTGAGAGTTTATCTTATGGGAGAAAATCTTTTTGTTTTGACAAGCTACAAAGGTGTTGATCCAGAGATTGGCTTAAATGCTCAAGATGGTGTTGACCAGACAGGATTAGCAGCTCCAGGAATTGATAAGTATAATAATTATCCTCGACCAACAACTATTTCTGTTGGATTAAATTTTACGCTAAATAATTAAGCGAATTAACTCAAAAATAGAACAAATGAAAATCAAAATAACAGCAGCAATATTGATGAGCATGCTTTTTACGATATCATGTACCAATTTAAATGAAGATTTATATGATAAAGTAGAAGATGGAGACTTTGGCAATACTCCAAAAGAAATTGATGCATTAGTTGGAGGTGCTTATTCTTCGCTAAGAGGATTTGCAGACGGTATATCAAATAATTATCCAACTTGTGAGTATGTATTCTTTTTAAATGAAACAGTTTCTGATGAAGCTACAATTCCAACCAGAGGAACAAACTGGTTCGATGGCGGTCAATATCAAGACGCTCAAAGACACACTTGGAAAGCAGACAACCGTATGATTCTTTCCGCTTGGCGTTACAATTATACCGGAATTGCAAAAATCAATTCTATCATTTATCAAATCGATAAATCTTCTTTAACAGCTGCTGCAAAAGCACCAATTTATGCTGAGGAAAAAGCGTTGAGAGCTTACTATTACTATAATCTTTTAGACTTATTTGGGAATGTGCCAATTGTTGTCAATTTTGAAGATACAGCATTGCCGTCTAATTCTTCAAGGAAACAAGTGTATGATTTTGTGGAGAAAGAATTGCTGGATGCGATTCCGCACTTAACTTCAAATGTAGTATATTCTAAATTTACAAAAAATGTTGCCTATTCTTTATTGGCAAGATTGTATTTAAATTCGGAAGCATTTATCGGAACTGCGCGTTGGCAAGACTGTATTAACATGTGTCAGAAAGTAACAGGTTATACATTAGCGCCTGATTTCTTCGCCAATTTTGCAACACAAAATGAAAAATCTCCAGAGATAATTTTTGCAATCCCGTACGATCAAAAAGCAGGAACAGTTGGGAATTATATGTCTTCAATGTCTTGTCATTATCTGCATAAACTAACACTTTCTCCAATTGGAGATTATCCGTGGAGCGCAAACGGAATGTGCGCACAGCCAGGAGTTTATTCGGCTTTTTCAGATACTGATAAAAGAAAAAAATGCATGGTTGCCGGAGATCAGATAAATTTAGCGACTGGTTCTGTTATTATTATGGATAACGGAGAGCCATTAACGTATACTGAAGAAGTAACAAGTGTCGCAGATGCAAAAGAAAATCAGGGAGTTCGTTTAGGAAAATACGAAATGAAAGCGGGCGAACAATGGGAGCGCGATCATGATTTTGTTTTAATTCGTTATGCCGAAATTTTAATGATGCAGGCTGAATGCTACGTTCGCTTAGGATCACCTGATTTAGCAAAACCATTTGTACAGCAAATTACAGCACGTGCAGGAGAAGAAATGCCAGCAACTATTGATCTTAATTTTATTGATAAAGAGCTGCTGAAAGAATTTACTTTTGAAGGAAGAAGAAGAACAGACAATATTCGTTTTGGAACATTTTTCCAGCCGTGGTGGGAAAAAGGTGCAACTGAAAAGTATAGAGCGATTTTCCCTATTCCGAGTACAGTTTTAACTACAAATAAAAATCTGGTACAGAATCCTGGGTATTAGGTTATTGAATGTCAGCCTTCCATGTTGGTTAGTCGCGGAAGGCTGACATATTTTAATTTTTTTGGTATAAGAATTACTGAACAATTTTTTTTCTCGCAGATTTTGCAGATCTGATAGATTTATTTTTTCATATAGTTTAAAGAGATTTTCATTGATTTTCGTAATCAAATTTCATTAAAACAAATCTGCTTTATGTGCAAAATCTGCGAGAGAAATTTAACCACAGATTAATGATTAAAAAATCTGATAAATTTTTAATCTGTATCAAAAAATAAAAACAAATAATACATTAATATGAAAAGATATATCACATTATTGTTTTTTGGAATTATGAACATTTTGGTCGCTTCTGGATGCAGCAGTGATGACAAAGGTTCAGACAAGCCAACAGAGCCAGAAACACTCGCTCCGGTTGCAATTGAAAAAACAAACAGCACGAAAATTTACCTTCATTATATGCCTTGGTTTGAAACCAATGAAAGCAGTCCCGATAAAAAATGGGGATATCATTGGACAATGGCCAATAAAAACCCAAACAATATTGGAGCAAACAACCGCAGAGAAATTGCATCGTATTATTATCCGATGATCGGACCGTATCATTCTGGCGATAAAAATGTGATTGAAAATCATTTATTATTGATGAAATATTCAGGAATTGATGGGCTTTTGATCGATTGGTACGGCACATATGATGTAAACGATTATCGAATGGTAAAAGAAAATACAGAGCAATTGATTGCCATGCTTGATAAAGTTGGACTTGAATATGCCATCGTTTATGAGGACCGAGTGACGAAAAATGCTGTCGATGCCGGGAAAGCAATTTCGGTTACAAGCGCCGCTAAAACTGATTTGGGTTATTTGCAGACGAATTATTTTGGCGATTCGAACTACATCAAAATTAATGGAAAACCATTGCTGTTAAATTTTGGACCAATTGTACTGCAGACGCCTGCAGAATGGACAAACATTTTTGGTGCTTTAACTGCAAAACCAACTTTTTTAACCCTTTGGGATCAATCTGTAGAAGCGGGAGAAAATGCTGCAGGTGAATATGCCTGGGTGTATAAAAACAGCACTTATTTGACAAAATTTTATACCAATACCAAACCAAAACTTTCAGTTGCGATGGGAAGTGCTTATCCCGGTTTTAAAGATTTTTATTCCGAAGGCGGAGGCGGAGCGGCAATTGGCTGGACAATAGAGCATAACAATGGCGCCACGCTCGAGGAAACACTTTCTATGGCAAAAAATGCAAACGTAAACTATTTGCAATTGATTACATGGAATGACTTTGGAGAAGGAACCATGTTCGAACCAACGGTTGAATTTGGTTATACGTATATCGAAAAAGTAAAAGCATTTGCGGGAGTAAAAAGTACCGAATCGTTTTTTACAGAAATCAGCAAATTATACAACCTAAGAATAGAAAAGAAAGGCAATGCAGATGCCCAGAAAAAATTAGATCAGGCTTTTAATTATTTTGTTTCTATGCAGCCCGCAAAAGCAAAACAGTTATTAAGTGAAATAAAATAAGAGTTGTAATTAATACAATTAAATAATGAAAAACATAAAATACAGCTGCTGTCTGATCATTCTTGCGTCGATGTTAATATACGCGTGCAGTTCTAGTACTAAAAAAACATACAAAATAAGTTCGCCCGGAAAAAATACCGAATTAACTTTTGAATTAACGCAGTCAGGTCAGCCTCAATACAGCTTTTCATCAAATGGAAAATCGGTTATAGAACCTTCTTTGTTGGGATTTGAATTTCAGGGAATTCAAAAAATGACAGAAGGTTTTCAAGTAGTTTCTACCGACGAAAAAACAGCAGATGAAACTTGGGAGCAGCCTTGGGGAGAATTCAAAAAACTGAGAGATCACCACAACGAATTGATTGTTCATTTAAAAGAATCAATAGGAGAGGAGCGATTGGTTGATATTATTTTCAGAGTTTTTGATGATGGTGTAGGATTTCGATATGAATTTCCGAAACAGCCTCATTTAGGAAAAGTAAAAATCTCGAATGAAATAACGCAATTCACTTTTAAATCTGAAAATGATGTTTGGTGGATTCCGGTACATCGAGAGAATAGTTATTATGAAAGTACGTATCGCAAAACTCCAGTAAGTGAGACGGATACAATAAATACTCCGGCAACTTTTGAAACCAAAGAGAAACTTTACGTTGCTATTCATGAAGCCAATTTAACTGATTTTGCTTCGATGACACTTTTAAAAACAAACAGCAAACAATACAAAAGTGATTTAGTTCCTTGGGCTGACGGTGTAAAAGTTTATGCCGAAACGCCTTTTAAAACGCCTTGGAGAACGATTGTTGTGGGTAAAACTCCCGGAGAAGTTGCTACTTCGACAATTATGCTGAATTTAAATGAGCCATCTAAAATTGAAGATTTATCGTGGATCACGCCCTCAAAATACATTGGGATTTGGTGGGGAATGCATTTAGAAAAATTTACTTGGGGGCAAGGACCAAAACACGGCGCTACAACTAAGAATACAAAAGAATATATTGATTTTGCTGCGAAAAACAATTTTGATGGTGTTTTGGTTGAAGGCTGGAACGAAGGCTGGGACGGCGACTGGACCGCTGACGGATCTGCGTTTAGTTTTGTAAAAGCTTATCCTGATTTTAATTTAGAAGAAATTACAAAATATGCAGCGATGAAAAATGTTCGCTTAATTGGACATCATGAAACGGCCGGCGCTACAAAAAATTACGAAAACCAATTGGAAGACGCTTTTAAACTGTATCAAAAAATGGGCGTGAATTCGGTTAAAACGGGTTATGTAAACAAATATTTGGATAAAAAAGAATGGCACGACAGCCAGTACGGAGCGCGTCATTACAGAAAAGTTATCGAAACTGCAGCTAAATATCACATCATGATCGACAATCATGAACCAATGAAAGGAACTGGTATTCAGCGTACATATCCAAATTTTATGTCACAAGAAGGAGGAAGAGGTCAAGAATACAATGCTTGGTCTGTTGATGGAGGAAATACGCCAGAACATTTAACTACTTTGCCTTTTACCAGAATGCTTTCAGGACCTTTTGATTACACGCCCGGGAATTTTAATTTTGATTATAAAACGCCTTCTGGTGCAAGAGTGCAGAGTACTTTGGCGAATCAACTGGCATTGTATGTTATTATTTTTAGTCCGCTGCAAATGGCTTCAGACTTACCGGAAAATTATGTTGGCAAACCGGAATTTCAGTTTATAAAAGATGTTCCCTGTATTTGGTCAGATACAAAAGTTTTAGATTCTAAAATTGGAGAATACACCACAATTGTCCGTAAAGACTGGGAGGAAAAAAACTGGTATTTAGGATCTATTACAAATAAAAATGCTAGAGATCTAAAAGTGAATTTATCATTCTTAGATTCTGGAAAAGAATACGAAGCTGAAATTTATGCTGATGGAAAAGGAGCGAATTACAAAACCAATCCGTATCCGGTTATTATTTCAAAACAAAAAGTAAACAGTAAAACAGTTTTAGATGTCAAACTCGCAGCTGGAGGAGGAACAGCTATAAAATTCACTCCAATCGAGAAGTAAAATAAGTTTTGTTAAGTTTATTTTGAGTTTAAGTTAAGTTTGAGCTGATGAGCCCGATATCTTTTAAGGTATCGGGCTTGTTGTTTTTGTTTCAGGTTTCAGGTTTCAGGTTTCAAGTTTCAGGTTGCAATCTTGATGGATATTTACCGCAAAGCACGCTAAGAAAATTTATTGATTTTGAACAGAAAAAGTTCGCAAGGCTTTGATTTGATAAAGCTTTGCGAACTTTTTGTGTTTTTATAAATCCTTCCTTATAGAAAAACTTTGCGAACTTTGCGGTTAATTCTCATTTCAACCTGAAACCTGAAACTTGAAACCTGAAACTTGAAACCTGAAACCTGAAACCTGAAACAAAAAAATCAATGTTTATAAAGCTTAACATGATTTCCAAAACTATAAGTAGCGGCTAATGTTGGTCCGTAATAACCCCATTTGAAAAATCCGTTTAGTCTTTCTTTTTCAACATCAACTCTCATGTTTAGACCTGTATAGCCGGCAGTTAAACTGAAGTTTTTGTAAATATTATATAAAACAGATAAATTATAACTTAAAATTCGCCCGTCAACATCGTTGATTTTAATGGCGAAATAGTTAATATTAGCATAAAGTCCCCATTTTGGCGCTAATACAAATTCTCCCCATATTCCAAGATCTGGCAGTGGCGCTGTGAAATCGAAATTATCTTTGTATTCAGCCTGTGCGGTGCCTGCTTCAAGACGTAAACCCACATCTCCTAATAAAACATGTGTTCCTATAAGCGCTCCAATTTCATATGTTGGTTTTGATATAAAAGCGTAACCATAATAAACGCGAACAATTTGATTGTCCATAAATGCAGAAACCGTCGCATTTATTGGATATGTATGATCTCCAAATTCAATATCTCTCTGCAGGGTTTTAGTTGAGGTTCTTTTTAGATAGAAAAATTCTGTGCCAAGTCTTGACCTTCTTGATATTCTCCATTCAAAAGATCCGGCAAATGATGTTGTATGTTTATTAAAACCAAGGTCTTTTTCAAAATCAATTAAATCTCCAAAGTTTCCATTATTGCTTCCAACTTCTACCTCGGTGTTATTAGAAGGAAAAAAGACGCCGGCAGTCAATTTAAAACGTCGTGCGTGCCATGGCAAATCATCGGGAATGTTTTGATCAAAAGCAGCTTTGTTTTCAATTGAAACTAAAGTGTCTTTAGCGGCAGCTTCAGCAACAATTTGTGCATGTGATGAAAGCCAAAAAAGAGAAACTATCAAAAAATAAAATAATTTTTTCATAATAATTTATTTTTAAATTTAATTGATAAAGTTTTAACACTTAAAGTTAACAAAAAAAATCATTCATTTAATTTTTATTTTTAAGTAATTTGTTTGATTATCAGTGTGGTATGGTTTTTAGACAACCTGTTTTTATTTTGAAATTGTTAAAAAACAGACTTTTTTTTGGATACGCCAACCGCGTGAGGGATATAAGCTGGCTACCAAAGTAGCGCGTATAGCCCGACAGCATCGCGATAAAAGGGCGTATGCGCGCACAGGTATTTTGCCCTTTTATCGGGATGGTGGCACGCCCTTATTTGAGTTATGATTTACGAATTTTGACTGTGGAATTAATTATAAATGAAAATTCCAAATTCCAACTGTTGAAAAACTTTGGAATTTGGAATTTTATATTTTTTAGATTTACTTTTTATACTCTATTATAATCGGCTTTCCAGTGAACAATGGCTTTTTTGATAGAATCTCCAGGTAAGTTATTTTTTAGAGCATCTTCGAGAAGTGGTAAAAATTCATTGTCTGGTGCAAATCTTAAAGCAAATATTTGATCGTCTGTTAATTTATATTCAAATTCTTCGAGCCTTTTTCCGGTTAGGGTAAAATAGCGGTATCGCACTTCGAGTCTTACAATTCGGTTTTGCAAAATGAGCGCATAATGCTGGCGAAGCATAAAACCAAGTGCAAATAAAAATATAAATATAGCACTGATAAATAACCAGATTAACATATCGTTTGTGGTAAAGGCAAGATAAAGGCTGCCCGCTAAGAAGAGGAATAAAACTGGGTAATATACAAAATGATGTGGGGGATAGAATCGTATGTGGTTGTAATAGGTTTGAATTTTCATAATTATTTGGTTTAGATTTCGACTAAAAAAACAAAGCTACCCTAAATAATTAGAATAGCTTTCTTTTCAAAATAAACTAACATAACCAATGTTGCTTTTATAGTCTAAACTTTTTACAGTTTTTCTTAGTAATATCTATATTTTAAAAAGCCTCTTTTTCATCCTAAAAATTTCTTCTAATGGCTTTTATTTCGTTGAAGTAAAATTAATTTAGATGTCGAAATTTTGTGTTATATTTTAAATTGAAAATGTTATATGATTTCAATATCGTACTAAAGATGCAATAATTTTCCATTCATCTAATTTAGATTGAAAACCTTTGCTCGCATTTGCTGGACTTGTAGAAGGCAATGTAATTAGCTGATATGTTTTTTTTAGATGAACATATTTCTTGAAAAACGAGGCCGCTTTTTGACCATTAAACAGAATGATTTTGATGTTAGAATGTTTTTCTAGAAAGGTTTCGAAGTCGTTGGCAATTTCGTTTTTTATGGCGCTGTCTAAACTGCCAATTCTATCACAGTATTGAAGAACATCCCAAAGTGCAATGTTGTTTTTTTGCAATAATGCTTTTCGCGTTTCATAATCATTCGAAAAATCTTCCCTTAAAATAATGAACATAAATTTCCAGAAGTTATTTTGATTGTGTCCATAATATTGATTTAGTTCTAAAGATTTTGTTCCGGGCATTGTGCCTAAAATCAAAATGTTAGCTTCAGGAGAGGATATAGGTGAGAAAGAAAAACTTTTCATTTTTTTTGAATTAAGAAATAATTTATTTGAGTTAAAATATTACCATAAGTAATTATAAAACAAAAGCCGAAAATTATATAACATTTTTGGCCTACTTGTGAACGAACTTTGATGTCAGATTTGCAAACGCAGCAAATGCTTTGTGATATAAATCTACAACAGATTATCGAATTTAAATTCAGGCAAAATGAAAATAGTTACCATCCATACAGAAAAAATTCAAAATATATTTGAGGAATTGAAAAGCAACTTAGGCGGAAAAATCACTTTTGATTTAGACGAACATAAGCTTGAAGTTAATAATAGTTTTGCAAAAGGATCTATTATTGGTGCCTCTTTTAATGATAATATTTCGTACGTGCAGTTTGATATGACTTTTTCAGCTGATGTTCGATTGGATATTCTAAACGTTATGTCATCTCCTGTTTATTTCGCATACTGTTCTAAAGGAAATTTATCGCATAGTTTTGGACTTAACGGTGAAGAAAGAAAATTCAAAACTTTTCAGACTGCTATTGTTACTTCTAAAGACAAACAGGATAATGTTTTGTTCTTTGAAAAAGACATCAAAACAAAATTTACTTTTATTATTGTTGGAACGCAAGTTGACGAAAATAATCTACATTCCTTAAATCAAAAAGTAAAAGAAACTTTCTTTGAAAATAATACGGTTCAAGATTTCTTTTATGTAGGTTCTTATAATTTGAAAATTGCTGAAAAAATTGAGCAATTAAACGCTATAACACAAACAGGAGTTGTTAGAAATTTATTGAAAGAAGGAATTTTAAGAATTATTCTTGCAATGGAAATTCAGCAGCATACAGATGATTTAAATGCATCAAAAGATACAAATTGTCTGACTCTTAAAGAAATGGAAGAAATCAAAGAACTTTCTGAATTTATAAAATCTTGCCCTGAAGAAGCTTTCACCATTAAATCGTTAAGCAAAAAATCAGGTTTGTCACCAAATAAACTTCAAGAAGGTTTTAAATTAATACACAACAGGACTGTAAACGACTATATTACCCACGTTAGAGTTTTAAAAGCCGAAGTTCTAATGCGAACATCTGACTTAAATATTTCTGAGATTGTTTACTGCATTGGTTTTACCAGCAGAAGCTATTTCTCTAAAATCTTTAAAGAAAAGTTCAACTGCAGCCCAAAAGAATATAAATTCAATTTGAATCCGATGGCTATTACAGCTTAAATTTGAAGGTTCAAAGCTTCAAAGCTTCAAAGTTGCAAAGGTTCAAAGCAACAAAGGTTTGAAGGTTTAAAGTTGCAAAGATTTAAAGATAAATATAAGGCGGACATTATTTGTCCGTCTTTTTTATTTTGTAGAATTAAAATTAGCAGTGCAAAAAAACCTTTGCAACTTTAAACCTTTGCAACTTTGAACCTATTTTTACATATCTTTGCATAACTAGTTATGTAATTAATTATATATGGAATTTTTTAATAAAGTGGGCAAAGTGGCTTTAGGAAGCCGGTTGCGTTTGATGACAGCAATTATTACAGATGATGCTGCTAAAATATACGAGTTGTACGGAATGGACTTTATGCCAAAATGGTTTCCTGTTTTTTATACGCTTACAGAAGATAGAGAAATAACAATTACAGAAATTGCAAATGAAATTGGTCATTCTCAGCCTTCTGTCAGTAAAATTGTTCAGGAAATGATTGTGGCAGGATTAGTAGAAGAAAGTTTAAAAAGCAATGACAAACGACGAAATATTGTGGGTTTGACAGCGCAGGGAATAGCATTTTCAAAAGAATTAAAGCTCCAATTGAAGGATGTAGAAGCTGCGGTTGACGGATTAATTGCAGAATCTTCTACAAATCTTTGGGCAGCTCTAGAAGAATGGGAGTTTTTATTGGAGCAGAAAACTTTGCTTAAAAGAGTTAACGAACAGAAAAAATTGAGAGAAAGCCAAGATGTAAAAATTACAGGATATGAACCTCAATACCGTGAAGCTTTTAGATCTTTAAATATAGAATGGATTTCGACTTATTTTGAAATGGAAGAAGCCGATTACAAAGCTTTAGATAATCCAGAAGAATATATTTTAAATAAGGGCGGAAAAATTTTCGTGGCTTTGTATAAAAATGAGCCTGTGGGAGTTTGTGCGCTGATTAAAATGAATAATTCTGATTATGATTTTGAAATGGCAAAAATGGCAGTTTCTCCAAAAGCGCAGGGTAAAAACATTGGCTTTTTATTAGGCCAAACTATTGTGAATTATGCTAAAGAACAAGGCGCAAAAAAAATATATTTAGAAAGCAACACAATATTAAAGCCTGCAGTTAATTTGTATTATAAACTAGGTTTTCAAAAGGTATTTGGTTTACCAACGCCTTACAAACGCTGTAACATACAAATGGAATTAGTGCTATAGCATTTAAGACACTAAGGTTCTGAGTTGCTAAGGTTCTAAGTTTTTTTCAGCAACTTAGCAACTCAGTATCTTAGAAGCTAAAAAATTAACGCTTAAACTTATAATATTCCAAATCCTGATTCTTGATTCCATTTATAGAATCTAGAATAGAATTCATTCCAATAACGCTGAAGGTAATTCCGTTGCCGCCAAAACCTAGAACGTAATGTTCGTTTTTATCCGGATCTGGTTTTCCAAAATAAGGAAGTCCATCTTTTGTTTCTCCAAAAGTTCCGGCCCAGGAATAATCGAGCTTAAAATTTATATTGGGAAATTTTCGCTGAAATCTTCGTAAAAGATATTGTTCTTTTTTAGGTAATAATTTATCTCGTTTTTTAGCATCTACAAATTCTTCATCTCCTCCGCCTGCAATAATTCTGCCATCTACAGTAGATCTAAAATATAAATAGGGTTTACTGGTATCCCAAAATATGGCATTTTTAAAAGAATTTGGCAGATCAGGCAAACTCTCAGATGCAATTACGTAGGTACTTTTTAAGTCAACTACTTTCTCGTCTAATGTCTGAGTACTTTCATAACCAGAACAATGTACAACATGATCTGCAGTGATTGTAAATTTATTTTCGGTATGCGCTATAGATTTTCCTTTTTGAGTTTGAATTGAGGTGATATTAGTGCGGTCAAAAATCTGCATGCCTTTTTTCTGGCAGTAAATTAAAATGTCACTTGCCAATCGATACGGATCCATAACTGCCGCGGTTTTAGACTCAATTCCCGCAAGAGCATTTAAACCCATTTTTTTTAATTCGTATTTTTCAAGCCAATTCACATCAAATCCATGTTCTTTGCGGGCTTTATATTCATTTCTTAAATAAGGAAGATCTTTTTGAACAGAGCTGAAATAAATGCTTTTTTTGAATTCAAATTGGCAATCGCTTTTTACAGTGTCAATTATGGTTCGCAAATCAAAAATGGCTTTTTTTCCATTTCTGTAACTGTCAACAGCGCAGTTTATTCCTCTAATTTTAATAAGCTCATGCAATGCTACATCAATTTCATATTGAAGAAGCGCTGTGCTGGCTGCAGTGCTTCCGCTGCAGATGTCGCGGCGGTCAACCAATACTACTTTTTTGCCGTCGTTTATTAATTTATAAGCAATTAAAGCTCCAGTAATTCCACCTCCAATAATTAAAATCGTTGTATTTAAATCCGAATCTATTGATGGATAACTTGCTTTCATAGCATTTTTTAATGGCCAGAAAGTTTCTATAGAGCGTAGTTTCATTTTTTGGTTGTATTTCGATTTGTTGTATTTGGTTTTTGAATCGTTTTTAGCCCACTTCTGTTTTTATCTTTTCGTTCATGCTGCTGATGTGCTTCGGCAATGGAGTGAGAAGTTCTTATGCTTTCTTCTTTTTTGGCAAGCTCGCTAAGTCTGTGATAGTATTTTTGAACAATAATCATCTCTTCCTCAGTCATGCTTTCAATATCAACTAAACTATTGCTTGAATATTCGTTAGAAGCTACTAATTCATTTAACTTCAATTGAATGGCAAGAGAATCTTTATTTTGGGCTTTCTGAATCAAGAAGACCATAAGAAACGTTATAATTGTTGTACCGGTATTAATAACCAATTGCCAAGTTTCAGAATAATTAAAAACCGGACCTGAAACCGCCCATGCTACAACGATAAAAAAAGCACCTAAAAAAGCAGTTGTACTTCCAGAAGCTTTTGAAACCTTAGTAGCGAATTTTTCGAATGTACTGCCGCCATTCTGTTTTTTATTTTTCATTTTTTCTTTTGATTTTATGGTTTGCTTACTTTTTCTTCACGAATTACTTTATTTCGAATTTCATCATAAATGGCATCGTTTATTTTTTTGCCAGTTTTACTAAAAACCTTAATTTTTGGATCATCGTGAGTTCCTGTGATTACAATTGGAATTCCGATAATGCCAAAGGGCGGAAGTCCTAATCGTACTCGTAAATCCAGTAATCCGTCAAAACTGCTTGTTCCTTTTATAGTGGGTCTAAAGCTGGCTACCGAAAATGTAAAAGGCTCTACGTGGATTAAATTATTATCGACAGTTGAGATAATTTCGATTCCTTTTAGATCAGGATTATCTAATCCTTTTTGTCCGGTTTTAGAACTGATTCCGTCAAATAATTTTAATCCTTTTACCTGCACATCACGCAAGTTTAAAGTTCCTCCGCCTTCCAGAGATTCGTAAATTGGCCCCATATTTCCGTTTAAATCTCCTTTTACAGTATAATCAACAGAAATAATTCCTTGTGCTTTTTCAGCCACAGAAACCATTTCATGAAACATCGGAATTTCTTTGTAAGCTCTTTGTACACTAAAATCTTTAGCTGTAAAATGGGCATTAAAATGTGCTGTAGTTGGTGATTCGTCTTTATAAGATGCATCAACTCCAACAATACAGTCGATGATGTCAAAAGTTGATTTTTCTAAATAAAAGCCTTCTTTTGAAATTCCAAATTTTCCAGAAAGATTGTTTAAAACCAAACCGTTATATTCGACTTTATCAGCATTTGCTGTAAGCGAAACATTTAGATTTTTAGGAACTAGAACAACACCGCTCATTTTTGGATGATCTTCTTTAGCGTATTCAACTTCAAGATTTCGATCGGTATTTTCGCCTTTTTCAAGTGCCATAAATTCATCAACATTAATAAGTTTTGATTTCATGTTGAAGTTCCCGGTCAAAGTTCCGTGTGATTCTAAGAAATAATTAATAGTGTTCAGCAGATATCCGCTAATATCAAAATCTGATTTTCCGTAAGAAGCATTGAACTTTTCAAACCACATTTTTTCATTCTGAAATCGGAAATTTCCTTGTTTAATGAAAAAAGATTTCGGAAAAAGTTCTGATGTCGCTTTTATATTTTTAAGAATAATAGTTCCCTTATTATTGAGTTTATCATATTGTCCTGTTGTAGCATAACTTTGTTTTCCTTTAAGCGACAGATCCGCTTTTGCATAACCTGTTACATCCAATCCTTTTTTAGAGAAAACCTGATAAATTCGGCCAACATTCAATTCGCCTTTTATTTTTGCATTATAAGCCAGATCACTAAAATCAGATAATGTAGCGTTTACATACATCGGATTTCCTTCAAAAACAAAAGATGCAGGCGCTACGGCCACAATCAAATCTTGATAGGTTCCTGCCTTGTTAAGTATATTGGCAACAAAAGTTATATTGGTAATTGGGTTAGGATAGGAGTCTGTTTTTAGCCAGCCATTATGCAAAGCAATTCCTCCGATAGTTTTTGGAAATAGTTTTTTTGAAGTGCTAAAAACACCTTTAGCCTGAATATCAGTTTTTAAGAGTCCTTTTAATTCAATACTATTTAAGCCAATAGCAGCATCAACAACAGCGAGGTCCAGCGCGCCCTTTACACTTGCATCAACCGTCATTTCAGATAAGCCTTTGCTGTGCAGGTAAGCATTAAAATAATCTTTTTCACCCACTTTAAATTTAAGTGCTCTTAGATTTATTAATAATTTTTCCGGATCAAGATCAGGCAGCATGGCATTCAGGTCCATATTAAAATCGGTTAAAGGCACTGGTGCATTCTGATAATTTACAGCTCCTTTCTCGATTTTTAAATTGAAAGCTAAATTTGGTTTTTGTTTTTTAGCAACATTATAATTTCCTTTGAAAGTCAGAAGCAAGTCACTTCTGCCTGAAATTTCGGTTTCTTCCAGCCAAGTCAAATATTCTGGCGGCATGACAGACAATAAATCTTTTACGGTTGTATTTTCTGAAGCAGCTTTAATATTGATTTTATAACCATCTCTCAAAATAGTAAAAAAGCCTGTAAATTTTAGTGGTAGTTTATTGATATGCAATTCGTTTTTTTGAAGAATAAACGAAAGCGCATGAGTATTGATTCGCGTAATTAAATTGGCGTGAACTTCTTTTCTTCTTAAATAACCAGTTCTGTTGTAATAGAAATCAAGTTTGTCAATTTGAGCATCTGTATTCAAATCAAAAATATCTTCGCTCAAATTTCCTTTTCCTACATAATTAAAACCTTTTGCATCAACCAGTATTTTGGCAGAACGGTCGTTGTATTTTACATGACAATCTTCCAAATCAATTCGTTCTAATCGAATAGCGGTTCCTTCGTCTGGTTTTTCATTTGGTTTTAGTTTTTTCTCCTCAGGAGCGATATAAATATTATAATTGGCTTGCCCTTTTTGGTTTACCATTATATTTATCATCGCTTTAGACACGTATAATTTATTGATTTTAACTTCGTTGTCGAAAATCAATCTTTTTAGGTTAATTCCAAATGCAACTTGTTCCGCTTTAAGCAAAGTATCATTTCTAAACGGTGCAGAACCTGTCATCGACAAATCATCAAGTGAAACTGTAAGTGAGGGAAAATGTGTAAAAAAGGAAAGTCTGGATTTCGAAAAATCTAATTTCGTATCCAAACGTTCGTTTGCAATCTTTTTTACTTCAGAGGCAACTGTTCCAGGAAAAAGCAGCGGAATCAAAAATAGTAACAGCAAAATACTTGCTATTACTATTCCGGTTACCTTTAAGATTTTAAGGCTTATATTTTTATATGTGGCTTTCATAACATTGTTTTCAAGAGTTTAAGATTTTGCTTTTTTAGCGTCTTCTTCTTTCTGCTTTTCCTGTTTCTGTTTTTCTTCCTTAGCCTTTTCTTCCTTAGCTTTTTCTTCTTTGGCTTTTTCCTCCTTAGCCTTTTCTTCTTTCTCTTTATTAGCTTTTTCTAGCTTTTCAGCTTGCTCTTCTTTTTTCTCTTTTGCTTCTTCTTTAGCTTTTTCTTTTTCTTTTTCTTTTTTCTTGAAGTAACCTTTAAATAAGAAATTGCTTTTTGCAGCTTCCATATTTTCACTGAAACCTTTAGTTCCAGATTCTAAGTTAGAAAGAGTGTTCGATACGCTGTTCGCCATTTTATCATCACGAACCAATCTTGCTAAAGCACCGTTTCCGTTGTTCATGCTATGACTGAAAATTGCTAGCTCTTCAGATATTACGCCCACGTTATCCATACTTTTTTTAACGCTTTTCATAATATCGTTCATCTCAATTCCTTTAAGAGATGCCAATTGTCCACCGTTTTCAATTGCTTTTTGAGATTTTACTCCCGGAGAAATTGTCAGCACTTTATCGCCCATTAATCCGTCAGAACCAATACTGGTACGCGCATCTGTTTTAATAAATTCTCGAACGTCATCTTTTATAACCATTGATACTATAACTGAAGAATCATTTACTAATCTGATTTCTTCTACAGTTCCGATATTAATTCCTGAAAAACGTACATTATTCCCGACCTCTAAACCGCTTACTGTTCTAAAGTTAGATGTGATGTTGAATGTTGATCCAAAAAGGTTTTTCTGTTTTCCGATAAAGTATATTGCCATTATAAAAAGCAATAAACCTATTGTTACAAACATTCCTAATTTCCAAGTGTATCCAGATTGCTTATCCATGATTTCTAATTATTTATTTTGCTTATTCAAAAAATGAGCGAACCCATTCGTCTTCGTCTTTTTCTAGTTCTTCGTATGTTCCTTCAGCGTGTATAACGCCATCTTTTAATACCATAATACGGTCTGCAGTTAATTTTGCGCAGGCCATATCGTGCGTAATAATTATAGATGTTGTTTTTTGCTTGTGTTTGATATCTAAGATTAATTCGCTGATTTCTCTTGATGTTATCGTATCTAAACCTGTTGTAGGCTCGTCGTATAAAATGATTTCCGGCTTAAGAATTAAAGTTCTGGCCAAGCCAATTCTTTTTTGCATTCCTCCAGATAATTCAGATGGCATTTTTTCGATTGCATCGCTCAACCCAACACTGTCTAAAGCTTCTATAATTTCACTTTCAACTTCTTCAGGTGTCAAATCTTTTCTATGTTTTCTTAAGGTAAAAGCTAAATTTTCTCTTACTGACATCGAATCATACAACGCACCGCTTTGAAATAAAAATCCAATTCTGACCCTGATTTCATTTAATTCTGGTTTTGTCAGATTTAGTACATTTTCATTAAAAACTTTTATTTCGCCTTTGTCTGGTTCAATTAAGCCAACAATGCATTTTATAGTAACTGATTTTCCTGAACCTGAACGGCCTAAGATTACTAAATCTTCACCTTTGTTTACAGTCAGATTTACGCCTCTTAATATTTTATTATCCTTGCCAAAAGTTTTATGCAGATCCTTAATCTCAATGATCGGACTTTTGCTTTGTACTTCTGCTTTAGGTTCTATATTTTCTTTCTCTTTAATCATCTTAAAAAAATAAATCGGTTATCTGTACAGCGACCATATCAATTATAAAAATGGTTAATGAAGCAGTTACTACAGCAGAGTTTGCCGCTTTACCCACGCTTTCAGTTCCATTTGATGCATTAAATCCTTTGTAACATCCAATCATTCCGATAAAAAAGCCAAAGAAAAAAGTCTTAATTGTAGCCGGAATAACATCTAGAAATTCTAGCGATTGAAAAATTTGTGTTACAAATCGGTAAAAATTAACATCGCCGTGAATATTAATTCCAATATATCCTCCAAAAATTCCGATGGCATCTGCAAAAATTACTAAAAGCGGTACCATTAATGTTGTAGCTAAAATTCGCGTTACAACTAAATAATTATAAGGATTGATTGCCGAAACTTCCATGGCATCAATTTGTTCAGTTACTTTCATTGAGCCTAATTCCGCACCAATTCCTGATGATACCTTTCCGGCACAAATTAAAGCTGTAATTACCGGAGCAATCTCTCTAATTAAAGAAAGTGCTACCATTCCTGGAAGCCAAGATTCAGCACCAAATTTTACCAAAGTTGGTCTCGACTGAAGCGTAAGAACCAATCCCATAATAAAACCAGTGATCGCAACCAGCGGTAATGATTTATAGCCTATAACATAACATTGTTTTAGGAATTCTTTTCCCTCATAAGGAGGTATAAAAACTTCCTTAAAAAACTGCTTTGCAAACAGTGTTGCATTTCCTATCTCGGTGAATGTATTTTTTAAAGTGAGAATCAAAATACTATGTTTTAGGTTATTAAATCGAAAATAAACTTCTGATAAACAATGTTTTAAAAATTTTGCTTACCCTCTCATTTACAAGTATTAAAATTACTTTATAAGAAAGCAAAACATATTACACAACTTTTTTGGAAGTTTATATAATTAACATTTAAACACAATAATCGTAAAAAATTGACGTTAGCGACAATTTAGTTAACAAAAAATCCCTCTTGTAGAAGAGGGATTTTCTGAGTTTATGTAATAGCATTTTGGCTAGCCTATTATCATATAATTGACTTAAGAATTTATAGCAACGTCTGTTCCGGTTTTCATTAACGGAATAACTTTGATTTCAGATAATTTAAGATTTTCCATCAACAGTCTGGCTGTCAAGAAACATACTGTAGATTCAGCTCCTTGATTCAAGTTTACGTTTTCTTTTTCAAGTCCGTCATAACCACCACCACTGATAGGGTTGTACATAATTTCACCTAAATGATTTTTACCTAAAAACCAGTTAAAAGCAATTTTCATTTTGTTTTTATATTCTGGCGTACCAAAAGCAGCATAAAATGAATTCAAGGTATGAATAGTGTATGCAACGTCAATTGGTTGTTCTCCGTATTCTTTTGCTTCTGAATTTCTGTGAAGCCATCCGTTATTTGAAATTACTTTAAAGTCTTTGCCTTTAAACATTTTCGACATCAAGAAATCAAGAGAATCTAAAGCTACTTTTTTATAAATAGGTTTATTTGTTGTTAAATAAGCAAACAGCATTGATTCTGGTAAAATACCATTTCCGTACGTCATATAGTTTTCAAACCATTTCCAGTCGTTTGAAGCATGAATTTCATAGTTAGAAAGCAATTTTGCATTCAGTTTATTAATAATTGCTGCAACGTATAAATTAGGAACAGCTGTGTGATATAAATACAAACCTTTTGTTGCAAAACCAATAGAACGAGGAGATTGTATACTCTCTGCCCATTTTAATGAGTTCAATAAAATTTTTGAGGCTTTTTTAGAAATTGCATCTGGTAAAATATCTTTCATTGAAACTACAGTTCCTAAAGCCCAAATACCTCTAGCATTAGAATCTTCTAAATTAACTTCAGCATTTTGTTCAATATGTTCACGGTTTTCTTGATCAACATAGTTGATAAAGTTTCCTTTTGGTTTTTGACAACGCTCGATAAAATCTAAATAAATCAAAATATAAGGAAGATCTTCTTTGTCTTTTGTTAGTTTATAATGCATACATAATGCAATAAGTGCACGTGCATTATCATCTAAGGTATAACCTGATGAAAGGTCTGGAACAGAGATTTTGCTGAATTGGATAATTCCCAAATCTGTGGTCATTTTTTTAATATGTCCTAATTGAATTGAAGGATAGCTGAATTTAATTTCAGAAGGATTCTCGATCAATTCTTTATACGTATTCATGTGTGTAATTGCCACATTTTCCCAAGAAGATGCTCTTGTTTTTCTGAAGGCATTAATTCCCATTTCAGTTCTTAATTCATCATCAGAAAGTAATTTGATAGCTGCATCTGAAAACTGATCTACATTTCCAATATCAACCAAAACTCCAGAATCTGGCGTAAGAACTTCTAAAGTATGAGGAATTTTTGAGGCAACAATTGGGCAAGCACAGCTCATAGCATATGAAAAAGTGCCGCTTACAGCCTGATTTGGATCTTTAGAAGTAAACAGATAAATGTCTGTTGCTTTTAAATAATCTAACAGCTCATCTGTATCTAAATACTGATTGATAAAACGAACGTTATCTTTTATATTTAAATCTTCGACGATTGCTTCTAACTTATTGCGGTAAGCATCAACACCGTCAATAATTAAATTTGGGTGTGTTTTTCCAATTATCAAATACAACGCGTTTGGTGTATTTTCGATAATTTTTGGCATAGCCTGCAAACCTGTTTCTATATTTTTTCCTTCTCCTAAAAGACCAAAAGTAGCAAGTACTTTTCTGTCTTGAATATCAAATTTTTCTTTTGCTTTATCTGGCGCTTCGTAAATTACAATATGCGTTCCGTGAGGTACACAAGTAATAATTTCTTCTTTAATGTCATAATCTCTCATCAAAATTTCTTTTGATTGATTTGTCATTACAAATACAGAATTACTGTAGCTCAATAATAATTTCACAAAAGTTTTCAATTCGTTATTAGGATTCGGGATAACGCTGTGAAAAGTATATGTTAAGGGTTTTTTGACAACATTCAAAAAATCTAATAAATAGTCTCCATAATTTCCTCCAAACAAACCAAATTCATGTTGAATATGTACTAATTTAACCGCTTTATCATTATTGATTTCTTCGGCAACTTTTGCATATTCTTCTTTGTTTTTTGTGTTTAAAGTAAAAGCTTGAGTTGATTTTGCGTTAGGTTTGTCTACCAGTTCACAAATTTCGCAAGTAACTGATTTACCAAAAACATCGTTGATTCCTTTAATTGTGTCCTGCGTATAAGTTGCAATCCCGCATTGTGTTGGCGGAAAAGTAGATAAAAAAACTATTTTTGATTTATTAGATATCGTTTTCATGGGAATTCTGTTTTAGTTCAGTTAATAAGTCGTTTAGGTTCAATGAAGCCACCGCAATTTTGTCATCGGCAGCACCGTAATAAATATATAAAAGGTCATCAAAAATGGCTGTTCCCGTAGGGAAAACAACATAATTTACATACCCATTTCGTTCGTAATATTCTTCTGGTGTTATAATAGGTTTTGTTAATCTTCCAATCACTTTCTGTGGATTTTCAAGATCAAGCAACACAGCGCAGGCATGATAAACTAATCCTTTATCGCGTTTTTCAGCTGCATGATAAATCATAAGCCAGCCATCTTTTGTTTCAATAGGCGGTGCACCAGGGCCAATGTGACTGGTTTCATGCTTATATCTTGGTTCCATTACCAGATAATTGGGTAAATTCTCCAAATACTCTTTCCAGAAGTCAACTGTCAAATCGCTCTTTTTTTCAAAAGTGAAAATTTGAATTGATGGAAATAATCGATGCAGTGCCACAAATTTCCCGTTAATTTTTTTCGGAAAAAGAACCACATTTTTGTCCCATACAAGCGAATGTTCGATTGTCATTTGAGCAAGAGGATAATTTCTTTCTACATTAAAAGCTAAAATTTTAGCAATGCTTGAATTCTGTAAATGTTTTCTAATTAGATTAGTAAAATCATGCAGAATAAATTTTGGTGTTATAATTCCTTTCTTTTTAAACTTTTTTAAATCTTTCGACGTTGCTAAAGCACCAGAGGCATTCAATCCATCATAGGTAACATAAGTCATGTAAAAGGTGTCATCAATTTTAGTAATTCTCGGATCTTCGACACCGTGAATTTCATAAATATATTCAGGAGAAAATATCGGTTCTGCAAGTCTTTCTACTAAAGTTGTCGGACCTTCAAAACGACAATAACCAATTGTTGAAAAGTTACCTTTTTTAGCCGCTCTGTAAAACATATGAACAGAATTTCCGTCTTGGTAAATGGCTGGATTTAAAACGCCTAATTCTTCAAATGCTCTTTCTGTTTTCTCTAAAATCACACCGTGTTTTGTAGCTGTTGTGCTTTGGACCGTGGCTAATTCCATATTTCTGTTATTTTGATATAAAATTACTTTAGGTTTAGAGCGAGAATTAATCCAATCGATCAAAAAATTAACTCAAATGCTTACAGGTGGGAATTCTGTAACGAAAAGAGGAGAATTATAAAAGTACTTTAAAAATTTGATTTATAGTTGATTGCGATAAAAAATTAACGTTTTGAGTTAATAGGAAATGTAAGAATTTGAGAACTTTGAGTAACAAACAAATCAGACTTGTCAAAAAGTCATTTTTCTAACTAAAAAATAAATATTATGTTACGTTGGACAGTTATTTTTATCGTTCTTGCTATTATAGCCGGAATTTTTGGTTTTGGTGGAATTGCCGCTGGAGCTGCTAGTATTGCAAAAGTTTTATTCTTTATATTTTTGGTATTATTCATAATCTCATTGATAAGCGGAAGAACAAAAGTTTAACAATAAGTTCTAATTCTCTAAAAAAAAAGCAACCGTTATCGTGTTGCTTTTTTTTTTGTTTCAAGTTTCAAGTTTCAAGTTTCAGGTTTCAAGTTTCAAGTTTCAGGTTTCAGGTTGAAATGCAGAATTGTTAATCGTATATTTTACCTCAAAGGACGCTAAGTTTATTTATATAAACGTTTAGTTAAAACACAAAGTTCGCAAAGCTTTGCGAACTTTTTTTTATAATATTAAAAACAAGCTACTATCTCCTTGCGTACTTTGCGGTAAAATATGCATTTCAACCTGAAACCTGAAACTTGAAACTTGAAACCTGAAACTTGAAACCTGAAACTATTCCTTAATAGAATAGTATTTTTTAGTTATAAAAGAAATAGGAATTCCAATGCAGACGATCAAAATTAAAATGGACAGCATTAAAGGAAAATCGAAATGTTTCTGTGGCAAAACAGGAAATACAATTGGCAATACTATAAGATTCATTATAATCCATACAAAGATGCCATAAACAATTCCTGAGAGTAAAGCATTCTTTTTTAGAAATGAAAGACGAGGGTAAAGAATGAAATAAAACCACGCAAACGTAAAGGCAATGAAATAATGAAGCAGTAATCCGATCAAAGCCATACTCGAACCGCCTGTGTAAGCTTCTTTTTTAAAGATACCACTTGCAATAGACTGCAAAATTTTTATTCCGGTAGTTTTGTTTAGAATGATAGAGTAAACGGTAATTGCCGCAACAATATCTAATGTGCCGGCAATTAATCCCGATAAGAAAACAGCGCCTCCTTTTGATTTCATAAAAATGGTTTTTGGTTTTGGTTGAAAGTTAATATGTTCAATTTACAATTTGGTTAAGTATTGTAAAATAGAATTCAGTTGGTTTGTATGCCTTTGTGCATGAACCAAGGCAAAATTTATCCATTCATAAATGGTAAAATTTTCGGAATTTGGCAAGTGAAAATCCAGACAAGTCAAGGTTAAATCATAATTTTCTACTGCCTCAAGTAAATCAGATTCTATTTTGAGCAACACTAAAGTCAGCGAATTTTTATTGTACTCTTTTTTTTCAGGTCTAAGGAATTCTGGCGATTCCATTTTGATTTTGAAGTTTAGAAATAACGTTTCGAGCTCTTTAACATGCTCATCATATTTCCTAATGGTTTTTTCTGTTTTTCCTGCAAACAATTCTGGATAGCCAGAACAAGCCAAAATAATATGCTGAGCGGTTTGTCCTGCCGTCCAGCTTCCCTTAAAAGGAACAATATTAAATTCTTCCTGCGAAAAAGAGGAAAGTACTTCGTTTAATTTTTGAAATGTTTCAACAACATTTTTTTGAACTGCTGTTTTCATTCTATTGTCTTAAAAAATTATTTGTTAACAGAGGTGATCCACCAAATATTTCCAAAGGAATCTGTTACGCCGCAAGCTCTGCCATACTCCTGATCGCTTGGTTCCATTAAGCTTGCTGCACCGTTTTCTAACGCTATTTTATATGTGTCATCAGCATTTGGAACATATATAAATAAGTTTGCGGTTTGTTTTCCCCAATCTGCAGTTTCATCAGTTACCATAATTGTGCTTCCGTTTATCTTTATTTCACTATGCATTATTGTTCCGTCTTCGCGTAAAACAGGTGAATGAGAATTTTCTGCACTAAAAACTTTTTTGGTAAAATCAATAAATTGTGATGCGCCCTTTAGAATTAAATAAGGCATTACAGTTTGATGTCCAGCGGGTATATTCATTTTTTTTGATTTAATGATTGATAGTGTTTCAAATTTACAATAATTTATTTAAAATTTTGAAAACCAAATTTTTAAGTTGATTTTGGTAACTTATAAAAGTACTTCGCATTGATAACCATACGAATCTAGAAGCTCAATTATTTTTTTATTTGAAATGGAGGAGGAGTGAATGCGCAGAATTTTATCGCAGTCTTCCAAATCAAAATTGATAATACTGTTTGGAAAATGCTCAAGAAGTTTCCCCACAATCATTTTTGACTGATCGACTTCTTGAACATTTGTTTTAAAAACCTCTATCATCGCCTCCAAAAGTTTATAACGCAATATTTTTATAGCGCTCTATTTTATGATGATACGTATATGAAATCGCTAAAATCACTAAAAAGATCAAAGGGAAAAAAGATTGAAAATTAACACCGTCTACTGCAAAATGACTTATCGAAGCGAATATAAAATCGAATGCAAATCCGGCATAGGCCCATTCTTTAACTCTATTCGGAATCTGTGGGATCACCAATACCAAAACGCCTAGAATTTTAAAGACAACTAAAGCATTTCCAAAATATTCAGGATATCCTAAATGTTTAATTCCTTCTTTCGCTAATTCAGTTTGAGAAGTTAAGGCCGGCATAACGCCTTCAAATAGAAAAATAATAATTGTAGTAATCCAAAAAATAATTTTTGCTTTCTTCATGGTTTTTATTTTTTTAAATAGTTATTGGTTAATGTATTACAAACTTACTGATCTTTATTTTTTTATCGAATAGGTATTTACGACTATTTTAAGGTCATTTAGGACAAGTTAATTTAGATTTTAGAGAATAGAAAGTAAAGAATCAAGAGTAAAAATTCTATCAATGCATATGTCCTGCTGAGCGATTCAAGAACTTCGCTCAGCAGGAAATAAGAAAAACCGCTAAACACTTAAAAGTTGCATAGCGGTTTAATCAAAGATTATACGAAATTTTTATTTCATTTCAGAATTTAGTCAGCATAGTGATAAATACTCTTTTTAATAGTGTCCTTTATTTTTTCGAGTGTTACTTCTGTCACACCGCCTTCATAATTCATAGAAATAGCAACTTTGTCTTTTGTGATTTCATAATCGATTGACATTAATCCATTTTGATTTACTTCAACAGATTTATTTTCGCTAGGAATCGCACTTAAAAAATAACTAGATTCTTCGACTTCTTTATTTTTGATGATATTTTGATATACTTTTTCAAGATCTGTATTTTTTAAGATACATTCTTTTCCGTCGCCCATCTCTACTGCAATATCTTTACAATCTTGTTCTTCTTTTTGATAGACCTTCGCTTCGGCTTTTTTTACAGCACTTACAGCTGGTGGTTTTTCTAGTGGTTTTAATTCTTCATCTTGATTGCTTTTTTTACAATTGGCAAACAGTAAAGCTAAAAGTGCAATTAGTGCTATTTTTTTCATAGGTTTAATTATATAGATTAAGGAAAATCAAAAGTAACGAAATAAGCGCAGATTTTAAGAAATCTGTATAAATCTGAATAAATCCGTGTCATCTGCGTTCCATAACAATAGAAAAATAAAAAAACGCTGCAAAACCAAAGTTTCACAGCGTTTTCATCTCAAAAAATAAATAATTAACGGGTATTATTTCCAACCTCCGCCCAATGCGCGATATAAATCGGTATTAGCAGCTAATTGCTCTCTTTTTATGTTTGCCAGTTCTAGCTCGCTCTGCAATAAATTGGCTTGCGCTGAAAGAACTTCTAAGTATTCGGCCATTCCGTTTTTAAATAACAAATTGGCATTTTTAATGGCTTGCTGTAATGTTTTTACACGTTGTTGCAAAAATGCTTCCTGCTGTTGTAATTTTTCTACTTTTACCAAAGCATCAGAAACTTCGCTTACTGCGACTAAAACAGATTGTCTGAAATTTAAAACTGCTTTTTCTCTTTCGGCAACAGCAATGTTATATTGCGTTCTAACTCTTTTGTTGTTTAATAAAGGCTGTGTTAAACCTCCAGCCACAGTTCCAAATAATGAAGCTGGGATGTTAAACCAATTACTGGTTTCAAATGAATTCAAACCGCCTTGAGCTGTAATTCTTAGAGCAGGATATAAATCTGCTTTTGTAATTCCAACATTTGCGTTAGCCACTTTTAATGCTAATTCGGCACTTTTTACATCAGGTCTTCTGCTTACTAATGAAGACGGAATTCCGATTGCATTATTATTTTTAATTGTAATATTGGTCAAACTTGTACTTCTCGTTTTTGAATTAGGAAAAGAACCTGTCAAAACGCTCAAAGCATTTTCTTGAATCGCAATGTTTTGTTCTAATAACGGAATCAATTGCTCAGAACTTAATTTCTGTGCTTCCGATTGTTGAATTCCTAATGAAGTAACTTGTCCGGCGTCAAATTTTAATTTGATAATATTAGTTGTACTGTCATTCAATTTCAAGTTTTGTCTCGCAATATTCAATTGTGCATCCAACATCAAAAGATTATAATATCCTTTAGAAACATTGGCTACGATATTAGTTTGCAATGCTTTTTTAACTTCTTCTGACTGAAGATATCCAGCGTAAGCACCTTTTTTCTGATTGCGGATTTTTCCCCAAATATCAGCCTCCCACGAAAGTGAAACTCCGGCAGAATAATCGTCAATATGTTTTTGGCCCAAAGCCTGATTCAAATTCATTCCCGTAAAACTATTGTCTGACGGATTGCTTGTACTTGCATTTACAAATAAATTAGCCTGAGGAACATTTCCCCATTTTGACTGCGTAAATCTGTATTGTGCAATTTCGATGTTTTTTGTGGCAATCTGCAAATCGTTGTTTCTTGCAACTGCACTGTCTATTAACTGGATAATATCTTTTTCTGTAAAGAAGTTTTTCCACTCCAAATCGCCAATACTTGCCGTATCTTTTGAAACCGATGCATTCCTGAAATTCTCAGGAAATGCATCTTTTGGAGTTTCAATATCCTTAGAAACTTTACAGGATATTAATGTGGTGATCAAAATGGCGATCATCACGATTTTGGTTATATAATTTTTCATTTTATATGTTGTCATTAAATTTCTGTACAAGTATCTTTTCTGGTTTCAAGATCTTTTGAGATTCTGTACGATATATAGCCGATGCCAAATATGATGGCCACAAGCACTGTCGTTATATAGTTTTCCATTTTTATTTTTCTTCGTTATGAATTACGGCTACTGGTTTTCCGGTAACTTTTTCTTGTAAATATTGGAATATGATGAATAAAACCGGAATGATAAACAAACCTAGAATTACTCCTGAAATCATTCCGCCAGCTGCACCGATACTAATCGAGTGATTCCCTTGAGCTGATGGACCTTTAGCACTCATCATCGGAATTAATCCCACGACAAAGGCAAGTGATGTCATTATAATTGGTCGCAGACGAAGTTTCGCCGCATCTATTGAAGCTTTGACTAAAGCTTGGCCTGATTTTCTTTTTTGAACTGCAAACTCTACAATCAAAATGGCGTTTTTAGCAAGAAGCCCAATCAGCATGACAAGCGCAACCTGAACGTAAATGTTGTTTTCAATTCCGGTCAAGCCGATGGCAACAAATACTCCAAAAATACCTGCAGGAATTGATAAAATTACGGCCAAAGGCAAAATGTAACTTTCATATTGAGCAGCAAGCAGGAAATAGATAAATATCAAACACAATAAGAAAATGGTTGCCGATTGCCCTCCAGAAGAAATCTCTTCACGAGTTTGTCCTGAAAATTCATAACCATAACCTGCAGGCAATTGCTGTGCTGCAACTTCTTCGATTGCTTTGATGGCGTCTCCCGAACTAAATCCTGGTTTCGGAATCGCATTAATCGAAATCGAGTTGAACAAGTTGTATCTAGAAGCGGTTTCAGAACCATAAATACGAGTCAGTTTTACTAAAGTATTTATCGGAACCATTTCGCCTGTTTTGTTTTTTACAAATACACGGTCAATTGATGACGGATCAGCTCTGTCGGCAATATCTGCCTGAACAACTACTCTGTAATATTTACCAAATCGGTTAAAGTCAGAGGCTTGTGCGCTACCAAAATACGTCTGCATTGTTTGTAAAATGTCTTTTACATTTACGCCCAATTGATTTGCTTTTTCATCATTGATGTCCAATTGCAATTGAGGATAATCTGCTTTAAAAGAAGTAAACGCTACTGCAATTTCTGGACGTTTCATCAATTCTCCGATGAAGTTTTGAGAAATTCCGCTGAATTTATCCAGTTTTCCTCCTGTTTTATCTTGCAACACTAAATCTAAAGCTTCAACGTTGCTAAATCCAGGAACGGTTGGGAAACTGAATACGAAGAAACTTCCTCCAGAAATAGCACCTAATTTTCCACGAACCTGATTCATGATTTCGTCAATATTTTTTACGTCGCCACGGTCTTCATTTGGTTTAAGCAATACGAAAACAACGGCTGAAGATGGACTTGTAGAATTGGTCAATAAGTTAAAACCTGAAATAGCCGTTACAAATCGAGAAGCATCTAAACCTCTTAATGTATTTTCAGCTTCAGTCATTACTTTTTGAGTTCCGTCTAAAGAGGTTCCAGAAGGTGTATTAACCGCAATTGCAATAAATCCTTGATCTTCTGTTGGGATAAATCCAGCTGGAGTTGTTTTTACCATTATCACTGTTGCTACAGTAATTAAAGCCAATCCACCTAAGCTTAGCCATTTTCTGCGAATTAAAAATTTCAAACCTCCAACATAACGGTTGGTTAAGGAATCGAAACTTTTATTAAATCCGTTAAAGAATTTTTCTTTAAATCCTTTTTTCTCGTATGGAGTATCACCGTTTGCCGCATGATTATCTTTTAAGAATAAAGCAGCAAGAGCCGGACTTAAAGTCAATGCATTAACCGCTGAAATAACAATTGCAATTGCCATGGTAAAAGCAAACTGACGATAGAAAACTCCTGTAGAACCTTCCATAAAACCAACAGGCAAGAATACCGCTGCCATTACCAAAGTGATCGAAATAATTGCACCCGTAATTTCGTGCATCGCCTCGTGTGTGGCTACCTTTGGAGATAAATGTTTATGTTCCATTTTAGCATGCACCGCCTCGACGACGACAATAGCATCATCGACCACAATACCAATTGCCAGAATTAAAGCAAATAATGTCAGTAAGTTAATTGAGAATCCAAACAACTGCATGAAAAAGAACGTACCTAAAATCGCTACCGGAACCGCAATTGCCGGAATTAATGTTGATCTAAAATCCTGTAAAAAGATAAATACTACGATAAATACCAATATAAAAGCTTCAATCAAAGTATGTTCAACCTGTTCAATAGATTGGTCTAATGATACTTTTGTACTGTAGAAAATATTGTGTTTTATTCCTTTAGGGAAATCTTTAGCTGATTTCTCCATCAATTTATTAATTGCAATCTGGATTTCATTTGAGTTAGAACCTGCTAACTGAATAATACCCATTACAACTCCTTTTTTACCGTTCAAACGTGTTAAACTGTTGTAAGAGTAAGCACCAAGTTCAACTCTGGCGACATCTTTTAAGCGAAGAACAGATCCGTCTGCATTAGAACGAATGGCAATATTTTCATATTCTTCAGGCTTCGTCAGTTTTCCTTTGTATTTAATAACATATTCGAAAACTTCTTTGCTTCGTTCTCCAAATTTACCCGGAGCGGCTTCTAAACTTTTGTCTTGAATCGCGCTCATGATTTCGTTTGGCGTCACTTTATAAGTAGACATTTGTGTTGGGTTTAACCAAACACGCATAGAGTAATCTTTTACGCCTCCAAAAATACTTGCTGCACCAACACCAGGAATACGTTTGATTTCTGGAATAATATTAATTTGTGCATAATTGGCAATAAAAGTCTGGTCGTATTTTGACTCATCTTCGGTATACATACCAATTGCCATTATAAAACTGTTTTGTTGTTTTGCAGTGGTTACACCTTGCTGTACAACCTCTGCAGGCAATTGACTTGTTGCCTGAGCAACTCTGTTTTGAACGTTAACTGCGGCCTGATCTGCGTCTGTTCCTAATTTAAAGAAAACAGTAATCGCTAATGAACCGTCGTTACTGGCTGTAGAACTCATGTACGTCATGTTTTCTACCCCATTTATAGATTCTTCTAAAGAAGGTGCAACAGAACGCAAAACCGTTTCTGCGTTCGCTCCCGGATAAACTGCCGTAACCAAAACCGATGGCGGTGCAATATCAGGAAACTGTTGTAAGGGCAGTTTTGTTAGGCCAAGTACACCCAGAATAACCAATAGAATGGAAATTACGGTCGCCAGTACGGGTCTTTGTATAAATATTTTGAACATTTCTCTTTTAATTATTTTTGATTAATTACTTCTGCAACTTTAGAAGAATTTTCAGGCTGAATTACCTGTCCTTCCTGAAGTTTGTCGATACCGCTTAAAACAATTCTGTCGCCAGATTTTACTCCGTCTTTAATTAAATAATTGGTACCGCTTTTGCCCACAACTGTAATTGGCATTTTGTTTACTTTATTGTCTTTGCTTACTGTGAAAACAAATACTTTATCCTGCATTTCTACAGTAGCCGACTGCGGTACTAAAATCGCATCGTTGTGTTGAATTCCCAATAGAATTTTTCCTGTATTTCCAGAACGAAGCGTTCCGTTTTTGTTTGGGAAAGTCGCTCTTAGAGTAATGGCTCCGGTAGTTTTGTCGAACTGACCGTCAACCATATCAATTTTTCCAGTTTGCGGATACGCATTGTTATCAGCTAAGATTAAAGAAACAGGAGGAAGGTGTTTAATTTTATCGCCAATAGAATTTCCGGCATACTGCGCTTTAAAGTTGATGAAATCTGTTTCTCCTAAAGAGAAGTAAGCAAAAACTTCATGTACGTCAGATAATGTAGTTAATGGTTCAACATCGCTCGAAGAAACTAAGCTTCCTTGTTTTTTAGGCAACCTTCCAATGTAACCACTTACTGGAGCCGTAACATTTGTGTAGCTTAAATTAATTTTGGCTGATTCAACCATTGCTCTGGCTTGTTCAATATTTGCAGCGGCAATTTTTTGAGAAGCTTTAGCTGTTTTCAATTGATAGTCTGAAACTACTTTGTTTTGTACTAAAGGAGTTAATTTGTCTACTTCTAATTGAGCGTTTATTAAGGCCGCTTCAGAAGCATGAAGATTAGCCAATGCATTGTTTAGCTGCTCGCGGAACGGACGCTCATTAATTTTGAATAAAGATTGTCCTTTTGATACATAAGAACCTTCATCTACCAAAACGCGGTCTAGATTTCCACTTACCTGCGGACGAATTTCAACATCAACTGTTCCTTGTATTGAGGCAGGATATTCAGTATCAGTATTCGTGTTTTCAATTTTTATTAAAGCTACTGGCAGGAGTGGCGCTGCAGGAGCAGGAGCTTGCGTTTTATCGGCACAGCTGCTTAGAACAAGTGCCAGAATAAAGCTGGTTATAATTACATTTTTCATTTTCATATTGGTTTTAATTTGTTGGACATTTTCTTGAGTTGAAATATTTGTTAATCTGGCATTATTGGAATTCATATTTAATTGAATTAAATTATCTAACGTTGTTAAGTAAATTGGCGCAAAATGGTTATATAATTAAGCCTTCCAATTCTATTTCATAATTGGTATTAAATTATTTATCACTGTTAAGTAAAATAGTAAAAAAACTTCTATATTACTCTATTAAATTTTCTAACACTGTTAAGTGAAATTGAAAATTTTTTTATTGTATTGATTTGATGATTCCGCCAATCGCATCTTTTAAGATTTGATTGTTGATCGTTTCTAAAATGTCACTTTTGTTGATAATGTTAATAGCAATCAAACCGTGAATGACAGAAAAGAAAGTAAAATATTTTTGTTTAATAACTTCGTCAGTAGGGTTGCTGTTTTTCATAATTTCAGCAATTACTCCTGTGAATAATTTGTAAGGTGCCTCTTGAGCAGAACATCGCTGCGCACAGCAAGTCATTTGAACACCAAACATTACTTGATACATTTCGGTATCCGTAAAAGCAAAATCCCAATAGGCCATCCACATGGCTTCTAATTGTTCTTCTGGTTTTTCAAACTTAGCTTTCGCTTTTTCCAATTCTTTGGTTAGTTTGATAAACCCTTTTCCTGTCAATTCTAATAAAATGGCTTCTTTATTCGAGAAGTATTCATATATAATAGGAGCAGTATATTCGATCTTGTCAGCAATCTTTCGCATACTCAAACCATTCCAGCCTTCTTCTTTTACGATATCATAAGCAGCCCCAAGAATGTTATTTCTTGTCTCTTCTTTTTGTCTTAAAATACGATCTTTACTAGCCATTTTATTTGAGTATTAAATTGTTTAACACCGTTAGGCAAATATACAGCCGTTTTTCTGATTACAATACAATTTAGTTATAATATTTTCTTATCGTACGATAGAGTGTTGCAAAAACTTGCAAAAGCCTTGTAAAATAAAAGGTTTTTGAATGATAATATTTTTTAGAAGTGGAGCATTTCGTGATTTTAGGACGATTTTTCACGCTATTGATTGTATCTTTTATGGTGTACCAAGGCTTAATGGCATCATAAAAGGATTCAGTTTCTCCTGAAACTTCGGGGAGGACTATGAAAGAAGATATCTTTTTTATAATATTTTAATTTTCAGATATTTCATCAGCAATACTAAAAATAAGTTTTTTTCTTATAAGTTAACCAATAGAAAAACAAATACAGCATTACACATCAGGCCACAGAAATCCAAGATCAGAACAACGTTTAAAAATAGAAAGTGCTTTGCACACTTTAGAAAAAGAACTTTTAGCGGTAGAACTATAAATTGTAGACTTTCTAGCAATTTCATTTTTTCGTAACATTGCAATAAAAAAATGAAAACAACAACACTTATAAAAACAGCAATTGCATTTTTGTTTTTTCATCAGTTTGCATTTTCACAAGAAGCAAAGAAAGATACTGCTCCAGCTGGACAGCAATATACAATCGAAAACTGTGTCAATCACTTTGAATTAGACAAAGCCACAAAAACAAAATCAGGATATCAATATTGGTTTGCCGATAAAAACTTCACTCAGGAAAACACACTCAAAATGAGTATTGTCGAACCCGGAAAATCAACGCACGCACCGCACCATCATATTGAAGAAGAACTTTTCTACATTTTAGAAGGAACCGCCGAATTTTTCCTTGACGGAAAAACTGTTACAGCAGGACCAAATACAAGCTTCTACTGTCCCTCGAATGTCGAACACGGGATAAAAAATGTTGGAAATACAGATTTGAAGTATTTGGTTATTAAGAAGGATTTAAAATAAATGCTGATTAATAACCAAGATCTTCTTAACCTATTCCGTTACAGTAATTGTAAGGAGTAATGCGCTGCTGTAATTTATTTTAAATTATTTTTGAGATAGGGTTTCTAATAACTTTTCTAAGTTATCGATACTCATTTTAAATCCTTCTGTAAAGCCCATTTCAATCATTTTTTCTAAACGTTCTAGAGATTCATTTACAATAGTGATTTTTACTTTTGTTATTCCGTTTTGTTCGCTAAAATTATAATCCCAGTCTGAACCAGGTAATTGACGATTTTCATTTTCGTCTGAAAATGTATTGTACATTTTAAAATTGGTTTTTGGCGTGATAGAAGTAAATTCCTGAACCGACCAGCGCTCTTGTCCTTCAGGACTCACCATGGCATAAAATCTTCTTCCGCCAACTTCAAAATTCATGTGTTTTGTTCTGGCCGACCAAGGTTTTGGTGCAACCCATTGGTCTAAAAGCTCTGCTTTCGTAAAAGCATCCCAAACTAACGGCAAAGATGCATCAAATTCGCGTGTTATAAATACTGTTTTTGATGGTTTGTCTAAGGTAAAATCAAATAGCAAATCGTTTTTCATTTTTTCTGGTTTTTCATAGTTAATAATACGTCATCAAGCTGGTTAAAAGCGGTTTTCCAAATTTCTCTAAATTGGTTCAGCCATTTATCAATTTCTTTCATTTTTTCAATTTGAAGTGAATAATAAATTTCTCTTCCTTGTTGTTCCTGTTTTATAATTTCGCATTCTGTGAGTATGCGAAGATGTTTTGAAATCGACTGTCGGGTTGTATCAAAATTCGCTGCAATGGCATTTGGCGTCATAGACTGAAGAGCAAGTAGTGTAATAATTGATCGCCTTGTTGGGTCTGCAATAGCTTGAAAAATGTCTCGCCTCATGTGTTTTTAGGATCAAAATCGACCATCCACTGTACGCCAAATTTATCAGCAAACATACCAAAGTAATTTCCGGAAGGACCATAACTTATTGGCATTTCAATGGTACCGCCATTCGAAAGTCCGACGAATAATTTAACGGCTTCTTCCTGGCTTTCTACGCTAATAAAAACCGTATATCTATTGTCGGTTTCCATTACCTCTCCCATACTTGTTAAAGTGTCACTGGCCATTAACAAATTATCTTTGCTGATAGGCAGGGCAATATGCATGATTCTCTGAGCATCATTTTCTGGAATAGGATATTCATCGCTTGCTATGTCTTTGTAACGGGAAATCTTTGAAAACGTTCCGCCAAAAACCGATTTATAAAATGTAAATGCTTCTTCGGCATTTCCATTAAAGTGAATGTAAGGATTAATACGTGCCATAAATTCTGTTTTAAATTAATATTTAAGAAACCAATTGGTTGCAAATATAAATGCAACTATTCGGTTTCGCAAATTTTTCAGCTATTATTTTTTAGAAACGAGTAAAAATAATATACTAAAGTATCTGATAAATAAGTTTTTAATTGTGAAGTTGGCCTTTTTTAGTTACTTTGCAAATGCCTCAGAATTGGAGGTAACAAGAATTACAATTAAAATTATAAGCCGTATTTTTTAAAAAAGTCAGTAGACTTTAATTCTTTTAGAATTTTAAGATTAAAAAAAACGCAAAGTCAGGAGACTTTGCGCAGCGTGTGATTTTGCAGTGCGTTTTTTACTTACTTATTTAACATAGTTGGGAGATACACAAGACTGCCAATAAGTTACAATGATTTTAATAGTTTCTTTTATTTCGCTATAGTCTGAAGGCTTTACAAAAAATCCTTGAATAGATTTTGAATAAGCATCCACAACATGCCTTTGTTCGGCGCTTGTAGAAAAAAACAAATACGGAATCGACTTTAATCGTAAATCTTCATTTTGATGAATTTTTTCGCGCAGTTCCATACCGCTTAGCCTTGGCATATTGATATCAGAGAAAATAATAAAGGGTTCAACTTCTGTCTTGGTCAAATATTCTAGTGCTTTTTCTCCTTCTCCAAAAAAGATGACTTCATTTTTATAGTTGAGGTCTTTAAAAACATCGTTCAAGATTTCCTGATCTTCTAAATCGTCTTCAATAATAATGATTGGGCCGGCTTTGTTCATTTGTGTTTTTTAGTGAAGGTAGTTTATTTATGCTGGTATTCAATTTTTTATGATCTTGAATTTTTAGAATTATCCAGAAAAAAGGTATTTGCTTAGCTGAGAAAAACTTCGAAATGGGCAGTTTTTTATTTTGTATAACTAATTTATAGAATTGTTTTTTCAGCTTTCATCCTATAAAATAGTAAACTAAATTGACATGAATTTTATATAATTTCAATTTAATTTTTAATAATAATTTGAATTTCAATTAATTAACTTTTATTAAAGAAAGGTTTAACATAGTCTGTTTTCGCTGGCTGTCTGAAATAACTAATTTTAACTAAAATCAAATTAATAACATTTTAATATTTAAAATTATGAAAAAGAATATAGCCATATTAGCCACAGACGGTTTTGAAGAATCAGAATTATCATCTCCTAAAGCCTATCTAGAAGAGCAAGGTTGGAACGCAGATATCATCAGTTTGAAATCAGGAACTATCAAATCTTGGAAAGACGGTAATTGGAGCAAAGAATATAATGTTGATGTTGTATTAGATCAGGCAAATGAAGCAGATTACGATGCTTTGGTTCTTCCTGGTGGCGTTATAAATCCGGATTTATTAAGAAGAGAAGAGGGAGCAGTAAATTTTGTACGTTCCTTTTTTGAAAGTAAAAAACCAGTAGCAGCTATTTGTCATGGACCTCAAATTCTTGTAAATGCTGATGTTTTACAAGGTCGAAAAGTAACTTCGTTCTTCTCTGTTAAAAAAGATTTGCAAAATGCCGGAGCACAGTGGGAAGACTCAGAAGTAGTCGTAGACAATGGATTAGTAACCAGCCGAAACCCTGGTGATTTGCCTGCTTTTAATAAAAAAATGGTTGAAGAAATTAAAGAAGGAAAACACGAGCGTCAGACAGTGTAAAAAGATGCTTTTATTTATCAAGTTATAAAAAATGCAAGATCAATTTTGGTCTTGCATTTTTTTAAATTGGCAGTTTAATTACTCATAATTACATAGTTATACTGAATCATTAGTTTTTTGCTTGTGAGCACGAGCGGGTGATTATGGACAGTCTGATTATCCTTTATGATTTTTTATAGCATCAAATATTTCTTGAAAAAGTAAATTAATTTCTTCTGTATTTACAATTAAAAAAGTAGAAGCAACGGTAGAAAAATCAATCAGTACTTCAAGAGGATTATCATATTCTTTTTCTTTCCTTGATATCTTTAGTACCTTTAACATTTCATTCATTGACCTTAAGGACAACTCTACTTTTAGATTATGTGCAAATTTGTTTCTAATCCTATTTAGTTCAATAATACCTGGTTTGACGAATGAAGCTCGAGTGTCATGAATTGAAATTAAATTTGCTTTCTGTGAGAAGGAAAGTTTTGCTGAATCAAAATCAAGAGTTGTAAAACTAGCTTGTAGATAGTTTGTCAAATAATGTTCTACAACCAAATGATGCTTGAGAACTTGACCGATTGTATCGTGCTCTGAGTAAATTAGCGATTTAAAGTAATCATTATGAAGATTAAATTCATCCTCTATTTTGTCAAAATGTTGACTAAATTGCTTAATTACTTCCTCGATTTTGTCAATGATTCTCATGATTTTGGCTTAAATTTATTTTTAATTTTTGTAGTGTCAATTTAGTATTGCATAATACTGGTGGTATCAAAATTTTAAAAAACACTTGGAGTATTGGAATCAGGTTTTACGTTAGGTTCAGTTATTTTTAAAATCATCGGCATGGGAAAATCAACACCAGTTAACATTGCTTCACCAGAACTCAAAATAGGTAAAAATGATAAAGCACTTTTATTAGCATCAGAACAAGCAAATTCAATCGCTTCTCTATCTTGTTGATTAATTAATCGATGTACAATAAAAGTTCCCATCTGACTTAAAACCCCTCTAGGAATATCCCTTGGCATTTGTGTTGATATAACTAGGAATAAGCCAAATTTTCTACATTCTTTGGCGATTCTATCAAAAGCATCTAGTTCAACTTCTATTGAGTATTCGTCTTTAACTTTCTTATTTAAAAATAAATGAGCTTCATCTAAAAATAATAAAAGACTTTTTTTGCTTGCCGCTTTAAAAGCTTCGCTAAGAGCTTTTTCTAATAAATAACGTCCAATTGAATTAACTAAAATTTCACGTAGTTTGTTTTCAGTAGAAACATTAGAAACCGAAAGAATTAAAACATTTGATTTACCTCTTAAAAAATTCTCAAATATACTTTCAAATTCATTTTTACATAAAAGATCAAGTTCATTCTTGAAATCAAAAACATTTAAGAATGATCGATCATTTGTCGTTAACAATATCCTTGAAATTAATGACTGACAATTATTTCTTGCCGGATTGTCTGGGCTTCCATTATCGTATACACATTCACTTAATATTTGAGCTGCCAAGGCAGTCATTTCAAAAGTACAGTGATTTGAATAAACACTTGTATTATTTTTACATGCTGATATATATTTAAAATTTTCCGTTGTATCTTTTTTCTTCAGTGTTGTATATCCATGTTCTCTACTGGTAGTAAAAGCTTCGTTTTTGATTAAACTATCAGTTGTATCAAGGGGGGTGTTTTTATTATTTATGATTTCGATTAATCTCAAACTCTTCATTGCTTCTTGAAGCTTTGGTAATTGCGATTGTTGTGAAGGCCTGAATAATGCAAACAAATCAGTTTCTCTTAATTTTTTATAATTAAAATAAATACCGTCTTGTGATATTTCATTAAATTTATAATAATCAATTTCGTTTGATTTTAAAGTCTCATATTCTCCAGTGGCATCAATCAAAATTGCCTTGCCATTTTGTGCAACAACTTGCTCAATTAATTTGGCAACTGTCCAGCTTTTTCCTCCTCCAGTTGTTCCAACTATTGCGCAATGCCTTCCAAACAAAGCTTGAGAAGATACATCAATTTTATGATTTTCGTTATCGGGCAAAGTTGCTAAAGGAAGAGTTTTTGGTACAATGCCGTCTTTCACTCCAAATTGAGTGAGTAATGAACCTAAAAAAGTGTCTGAACATAAATAAACTTTTGCGCTAACCGGAGGCAATTGATCTAAGCCTTTTTTTGCTTTAAGTTTATAATTATCAAAACACAATAATATTTCTATTTTTCCTGTCGGATGAAAAACATCTTTTTCAAATTTTGATTCAGTAAGTTCTAATCTTTCTTTTTCAGGTAATGCTATTTCTGCTATTTTACCTAAAAAGCCACATCCTGTTCCTTCGATTACGACGTACTTACCAGTAATAGCATGATAGCCATCATCTGCATTGAAAAATTTTTTCAACAATATTGACGAAGGGAAATGAACTCTTGTTTGTAATGGAGAAACCATTGTAACGAATCCTATAAATCTACTTTCTGAATATGGATCCATTATTTTTTATTTATAAGTTGAGACAATTCTTCAAGTATATCGTTTCTTTTGTAAGAAATGTTTTCTGGATATTCGTCAGCTAATTTTTCAAATGTTTCAGCAACTAGAGTTATTCTACTTTGTTGAGTTGCTCTATGTAAATCCTTTTGGTATTCATTATCTTGTAAAATTACTTCAGGGTATCCAAAAGCAATCAGATTAAGCGCCGGATTTTGTTTCAAAGATTCTAGTATAACAGATGAAATATGTTTGTCTACAAAACTGAATCCTATAGTTATTAATAATGTGTTTTCAGTGCGTAATGACTGCTGAAAACGTGCCATCATTTCAAAATAAGGTTGTTCATAAGAGTGTTCATATTTACTATCCTGTGGAAAAATCATAACTCTATCATTGATAATAATGCTTTTGCTATCAGCTTGTACTATTTTTTTATCCTTTTTTTGCCAATTCAAAGAACCATGCATTTTGAAAAGATAAAATAGTTTTGATATTGTGCTATCTTTTTTATCCTGTCTATTATGACGAGTTTCTATAATGTCGTAGTCGAAATACTTGCCATTAAATTCTCTAGGATTTGAAAAAGTAAAACCATCTATAACGGTTAACATTTCTTCGCTGGCAGCTTGTTCAAATAGTGTGTCATAATTTAATGTAAACAGCTTTATTCTTGGATATTTTTGAGGCCTTAATGTAATTTTATTTAGAAATTTTTCATGAGGCGAGTTGGAAGGCAAATTTAGGGAGCAATTGAACACTATAAATTCTTTAACTTTAATAATTTCCTTCTCTATTGATCCTTTGTTTACAACGTTGTAAATTCCTGCTAAAGATAAAAGAGCTTCTAAATCTTTGACTTTTTTATCATGACCGGTTTTAGTTAGCAATACATTTAAAGTTGTACTGTCTTCTTTTTCAAACAATTCCCATAAACCGGACATAGCTAAGCCTTTTTTTGTTTTACCAATGGTAACAGAAGAACCTGCACCAGATAGAATGATAATGTTTTCGATTTCATTATATTTATTTTGGATAAGGTTTTTATAGAAACTTCTTTTTTCGTCTTCAATATAATCTTTCAAAGAAATTGTTTTTCCCTCATACTCAAAGTTTCCATCTTGGTCGGATGTAAATTCAAATATATCTTTATCAGTAATAATTTTTGCTGAAGTAAAAATTTTATTGTCCTGTTCAATTTCAATTGTTTTTTTCTTGTTTTTTAATATAATCATGATAATCGAGTATTATTTGGGATGAGTTTTTTAGATAACGTAAAAAAATATTTAAAGATATTGTTTTTGATTAGTTAAATATATATATGCAATTTTATATAGATGATTACGGGAAAACATAAAGTGTCTATTTATAATCATTGTAATTGTATGTATTTTTACTTCAATGAATTTAATCAATGGTCTACATTAGGGTGTAAATGTTTATCAAAAATATCAATTTAACAATCTAACTAACCACGTACTTATACCTGATTTATACCTGATTTATACCTGATTTATACCTGATTTATACCTGATTTATACCTGATTTATACCTTTTGAAAATGAGTGCTCTAGCCCCGATGAGAGGGAAAATCCTTTTGTGGTGTGGTTTGGCACAAAAGATTGGAAGGAACATCGAGAAATATCTCCTGAGAAATTTTAAGGAAAACATCCTTCTTATTGGTACAAGTGTAGTGTTAGTATTTTTATTCTATTGGAATAACAAGACGTTCATTAGCTTTCGTAGACCATTGAACCTGCCATGTTTTACCATCAAGTTAATCAAGAAGAATGAAGGTAAAAATGTTTTGTGTTGGAAATAGAGTAAATCTATTATTGACCTCATTCTCCTTTACAACAAGAGGTATTAAATTTAAAGATGTTTCTAAACGATTGTTTTCTTTCGTATCATATTGAACTTGCCACATTTGCCCATTTCTTGTGTTTAATTTTATAAATGTCCACAAATTTTGTGTTGGAAAAAGTTTATAAACAATGTCATTATCTTCTTTTTGAAGAAATATTTTCATTAACTGTGTTGAGAATAGGGTTAATTTTTAATTTGTTTGAATATGTACTTGATACTACTAAAATCAGGATTACTAAAACTGTAAAATTTCTCGTAATTGTTTGGTATTAAGTTGGATTTGTTGTTGTGATTAAAAATATAAAATTCTAATTACAAATGCTAAATGTACTTTTCATAATTAAAAAAAAGGGGTGATACTTTTTAAAGGACCATCCCTTTTCGCAAATTTTAAATTACATTTACTTAAATCCCTACAAAATCTGTAGCTTTAACTGCTACGGCTTTTTCAAGTGTGACTTGTAAACTTCTACAAACTGATTTTAAATCACTCATAGCTTGATCGGAGGATTTGTTTGAATGCCACATTGTTGTATTTGGTAAAAGATACGTTTTTGGATCATTGGAATTTTTGAAATTGTCATGATAGCCTAAATTTTCTAATGCTGCTTTAACTGTTGAATGTGATTTATTAATATCATAAGATATTAATACTGTTCCTACTGTTGTTCCCATAATTATATTATTTAAATTTTTTGGAAAAGTAAACTAGTATTTTGATTATTGTTTACGGTTTTCCATAAATGCCTTTTTCTAAGAATTAACCAAGAGTAGAAAAAAAAAACAATGTGTTCTGACCGAAACTTAAATTTTCTCATCACTGTGTAGTTGAAAAAAAAATTGTGACTCCGCGAGATTAATTCACAAGCCATAAAAAACCTCCGCGAACCTCCGCGCCATCTCAGCGAATCTCCGCGAAACCTCCAAAACCTCCCAAAACAAAAAAAGGACGGTACTTTAACAGCACCGCCCCTTTTGGCAAATTTGCATTCTAAAATCAAATCTAATTTTAAAATGCCGCATTAAGCGTACAGTTTTTGGGTAATCTACTAGAAGAAGACTCAAACGCAGGTTATTCGTTTATTATATCGCCTTCTTTAGTTTCTTCGCTGGCAATTTTTACCAGTTTATCTTTCGGGTTCAAATCGCCGAAGATTTCAATTTTATCATCGATTTCTCTTCCTTTTTTCACATCAACTCGTGTTGCTTTGTGGTTTAGTACTTTAATTACATATAAACCTTCGGCAGAACTTACCAAAGCCGTTTTCGGAATCACAAAAGTGCTGTCTTTCGCGTTCAATGGCAATAAAACTTCGGCTACCATTCCTGGCAATAAATCTCCTTTGGTATTATGAATATCCATTTCTACTCTTTCAGATCTTAATTTTAAATCTAAAGCGCCAGACATTCTTGTAATGGTAGCTTTAAAATTTTCTGGCAATGATTTTACATTAAAACTCATTTCGTCGCCTGTGTGCAAATATCCTGTGTACAATTCCGGAACCGAAACAGCCAAACGCAATTTATCTTGCTGCTGAATCGTTAATAAAGGCAAATCAGAACCTTTTCCGGCTGGACCTACAAATGTTCCTAAATTCACATTTCTTGCCGCTACAACACCATCAAAAGGAGCGCGAATTTCAAGATAGCCTCTCATAATCGAAACTTCTTTGTGTCCTGCAACTGCGGCTTGGTATTGTGCGTAATCAGAATTCTTTTTACCGCTTGCCATTTCTAAATCATTTTTAGAAATAGTTCCTTCTACCTTGCTTGTTTCGTACAAACGGTTGTAGGTGCTTTTGCTGGTTGCGTAAATCGCTTCCATCGATTTTAATCTCGATTCGGCTGCAGCCAATTGCGAACTTATTTCTGGCGCTTCTAAAACAATCAAAAGCTGTCCTTTTTTTACTTTTGTTCCAATATCAACTTTAAGCAATTTTACAAAACTGCTTACTTTTGCGTAAAGATCAACTTGCTGGAAACCTGTTATTTCGGCTGGCAGGCGCAATTCGGTTGTCAGTTTTTGTTTTTCTAAAAGTATCGTTTCTGTTTTAGGTTCTAACTCGGCAACAGCTTCTTCTTTTTTGTTTGAATTGCAACTGCTTAGAAAAAATAAGGCTGCAAAAAATAATCCGGTTGATAATACTATTTTATTTTTCATAAATGTGAAAGTTATTTTATAAAGGTCATTTATGGTATCACCTTTTAATTTATTGGTAGTTGTTTTCAACAAATTATTTTTTAGTGGTGATTTCATTTTTCGATTTTAATGATGAGATATAATGAATGCTTTCTTCGTCCTCCGGATCTAAAGAAACCGATTGTGTTGTTGTTTTTTCCTGTGCCCAAGCGAAAATTAACGGCAAAATTAGTAAAACCGTAAAGGTTGAGAATAATAATCCGCCAATAACGGCTCTTCCTAACGGAGAAACCTGATCGCCTCCTTCGCCGTGACCAATTGCCATTGGAAGCATTCCCGCAATCATCGCAACAGAAGTCATGATAATAGGACGAAGACGCAGCGCCGCGGCTTCACGTGCAGATTCTAATGCATTTCCGTTTCGTTTTCGCAATTGCTCAGCATTCGTAACCAATAAAACCGCATTGGCAATCGAAACCCCAACCGACATGATGATTCCCATATACGACTGTAAATTTAAGGTAGAACCTGTAATAGTCAACATTAATAATGCTCCTAAAACCACCGCCGGAACTGTTGTTAAAATGACCAGCGAAACTTTGAACGACTGGAAATTAGCGGCTAACATTAAGAAGATTACAAAGATGGCAACCAATAATCCGACTTGTAAACTGCTTAATGTTTCTTCCAATACTTTACTTAACCCAATTGGCGTAATAAACAAACCGCGTGGTAATTCGCCTAATGAGTTAATTGTTGCACCAACATCTTTTGTTGCCGTCCCTAAATCGGTCTGGTAAATGTTTGCTGTAACGGTAATGTATGGCATAGCCCCTAAATTGTCATTTTCACCGCTTACAAATCCCGGTGTAATTTTTGCAACGTCACTCAAAACAGGACGAAGCGAGTTTTTTAGTACCGGAATTTCGCCAATATCTGTTTTGCTTTTCATTTTGTTCAAAGGCACTTGCACCTGAACGTTATACGATAATCCTGCTCTTTCATCTACCCAAGTATTTTTCTCTGTATATCGAGATGATGAGGTCGAAGCAACTAACGATCTAGAAATATCATTCATATCTACGCCTAATTCGGCTGCGCGAGTTCTGTCAATATCAATATTCATTGCTGGATAGTGAATTGGCTGCCCGATTTGAACGTCTCTGAAATACGAAATCGCTTTTAGTTTGTCTACAATTTGATTTGCGTATAATTCATTTCTTCTTTTGTCTTTTCCTGCAATTCGAATTTCGATTGGAGTAGGAGAACCCTGGCTTAAAACTTTATCCGTCAATTCAATTGGTTCAAAAGAGATTTTTACATCCGGAAGCACTTTTTTAAGACGCTTTCTAAATTCGTCTTTAAAATTGTCCATATCCGTATGATATTCTTTTAAGCTTACTTGAAAAACAGCTTCGTGCGAACCTGCCATGAACAAATAAATTGGGTTAATCGAGAATAAAGACGGGTGCTGACCCACGTATACAGATGAGATTCCGATATGTTCCGGCCCAACCATTTTCTTTAATTCTTTCAGAACAATAATGGCTTTTTCTTCTGTTCTTTCTAAACGTGTTCCATCGGGAGCGCGCATTCTCAGCTGAAACTGACTTGAGTTTACTTTTGGAAAAACATCTTTTCCGATGAAATTAAGAAATACTACAGCAAGAAGCGTAATTACAATTAAGTAGATTAAGGCAGCTGCTCTTTTAAAAGGAAACAAACGATCCAAAGTTCTCATGAATCGGATTCTGAAACGCTCAAAAGCGCCAATTTTTCCGTTATTGTCTGTATCTATTTTTTCAACATATCCTTTTTTCTGCGTGATCAGATCTTTTTCAGATTCTGGAGTCAAACCGCATGCATTAAATTCTGCTTCATCATCTGTGATTTCTGGAGTATGTTCGTGTTTATCGTATCCTTTCATCAGCCAGTTTGCCATAACAGGAACAAAAGTCTGAGACAGTAAAAACGAAATTACCATTGAAAAACCAATTGCCAATGCTAAAGGCAAAAACAACGCTCCAGGAATACCAACCATGGTAAAAGCGGGTGCAAACACGGCTAAAATACAAAGCAAGATTAATAATTTAGGCAACGCAATTTCCTGACAGGCATCCCAAATCGCGAGTGCTTTTGGTTTTCCCATGTCGAGATGCTGGTGAATATTCTCGATGGTTACGGTACTTTCATCCACCAAAATACCAATTGCCAAAGCCAATCCGCTTAAAGACATTAAGTTGATCGTTTGTCCGAATAATTTAAGGAATAAAACGCCAGAAATAATCGAAATCGGAATCGTTAAGATTACAATCAAGGCCGCACGTTTATCTCCTAAAAATAATAAAACCATTAAACCGGTTAGAACGGCTCCGATAATTCCCTCTGTAACTAAACTTTTAACCGAATTAATTACATAAACCGACTGGTCAAATTCGTATGATAATTTTACATCTTCAGGAAGTGTACTCTGAATTTTAGGCAATTCGGCTTTTAATTTCTGAACCACATCCCAAGTCGAAGCATCTCCCGCTTTTGCAATACTGATATAAACTGAGCGTTTTCCGTTTACCAAAGCATAACCCTGCGTAATATCGGCACCATCTTTTACAGTGGCAACATCGCCTAATTTTAAGTTTTGAACGCTCCCTTTAAACAACGGTATATTTTCAAAATCTTTAACTTCTTTAATGGTATTGTTCGTTGGCGTAATGTAGTTTACATCGCCCATTCTAACATTTCCAGAAGGCGCCGTTTGGTTGTTGATACGAATGGCTTCAACAATTTGATCTGGCGTCATATTATGCGAACGCAATAAATCTGGATCTACGTTAACCTCAATAGTTCTTGGGCTTCCGCCGAAAGGTGCTGGCGATAATAAACCTGGAATCGAAGTAAAAGAAGCACGAACATAAACGTTGGCTAAATCCTGCAATTCGTTATTCGATCTGATTTTACTGCTCAACACCAATTGCCCGATTGGCAACGAAGAAGCATCAAAACGAATGATAAAAGGAGGCTGTGTTCCCGGAGGAAATGCTGCCTGAATCCTGTTCGAAAGCGAACTTAATTCGGCTGCTGCCTGCGCCATGTTTGTGTTTTCATAATAGGTTAATTTCATAATCATTAACCCTTGGATATTCTTGGTTTCAACAGATTTTACACCATTTGCAAAAGGTAAAATGTTGACATAAGTTTTAGCAAAATAAGCCTCCATTTGGTCTGGAGTGTATCCTCCAAAAGGATGCGCGATATAAATAACCGGCAAGTTCATCTTCGGAAGAATATCTACCTTAATGTCCTTGATGGCACCAATTCCGAAGAAAAATAGACCCGCAACCAATACTAATATGGAGATGGGTTTGCGGAGTGCGAAACGTATTAAATTCATTAGGCTCTATAATTAAAATTCATTTATAAATAAGTCAAAATTGCCGGTTGCGGCTACCTTAAGCAAAAACGACTGCCATACATTGTTGTTGACAATATCACGGTCAATTTCCGCACGATTTAATGTGTAAATTGTTTGTGTTAAATCGGTTAAATCTGTTAATCCGTTTTTGTATAAAGTTGATTTTTGCAAATATGCTCTTTTCGCTGCATCAACCTGAATTGGCGCTTCGGCATAATTGTCAAGTGTGATGTTGATTTTATCATCAGCCAAGGCTAATTGTGACTTTAATTCTCTGTCAACCTGATTGTATTCTTCCTGAAGACCTTGCGAAACAAATTTCTGAGCGCTGACTTGTTTGCTCATTCTAAATGGAGTTGTTAAATTCCAGCTGATTCCAATTCCAACCAAATAATTGGTACGATCCGGGTTCACGCCGTCCCAGTAATTTCTGCTGAAAGCGGTCTGATTGGTTATATAATCCGATTGAAAACCTGATGCTCTTGTCTGCAAAACACCAAAAGCACTCATTGTAGGATAATAAAAACGCTTGTATAATTTAACTTGCTGATTGCTGTAGTCAATCTTCGTTTTATAATATTGAAGAAGTGGATGCAGACTGTCTGTAGAAGCAGTTGCTTTTAAAACCTCTTTCGGAATCTGATTTACAAAAAGGGTATCGGTAACAAAATCCTGAGGAGCAACACCCATTAGATCGACTAATTTGTTGTTTTGTTCTTTAACAAAGTTGCGAGCCAGGTTTAAAGCAATTTTAGCTTTAGAAACTTCTGCAGTTGCCAAAGTCGAATCAACTCCAGCCAATAATCCGTTTTTAACTCGCGCAACAGCTGTCTTTTTGAAAACTTCTGCACGGCTTAAATTCTTTTGCTGTGAAATCAATAATCTTTGGCTTGCCAATAAATTTAAGTACGCTGCTGAAATTTTAATTTCCTGCTGGAACATTTCCTGCCTTAAATCTTTTTCTTTGGCCTGAACATCCATTTTAGCCAAATTGATTTTCTCCTGAATTTTTCCGAAGGTGAAAAAATCCCAGTTCATGTTGACTAAATACAAAGCCCCAAAAGCTGAGTTCCAGTTTTGGTCTGGCAAGGCAGGTCCGGAAGAAGCAGTTCCTAAACCATTAAATCCGTATAAAGCACCATTTTGTCCGTTGATGGTTCCATAATCCTGCTGAGCAGATAAATTTAGATTAGGAAGATAATCACGGCGAGATTGTTTTAGAGTCTCTTTTGAGGCGCTGGTGTAATTGGTTTTTGCTTTGATTGAACCGTAGTTTTCAAGACCTGTTTTTATAGCTTCTTTTAAAGACAAGTTTTGAGAATAACCAATGGAGGCAAAAATCAAGAAAAATAATAAAGTAATTTTTTTGAAATACATAAAACTCAAAGTGTGAAATTATCTAACAAAATTATTTCTCTTGCTCCGATTTTAGCCTTGATAAATGATGTACTGCGATAATAAATGACCAATTCAATTTGTCATTTATTGGGAATAAAAATTAAAAATTTGTGGTTAATTTGTAAACTATTTAAGTTTTAAAAATGAATAAAAAGTTTGATAACATATTGGATAACAAATGGTGGCAGGAAATTGCTGTTGTTGGTTTTTCCTTTACCATATATACGCTGAAAAATGATTGGATGCTGTTCAGTTCGGCAGCTTCCATCTTAATGGGCATTTTTTTCTATTTTATTTTATACATGCATGCCCAATTTAATCGTTTTTTTCTGCTTCCTATATTATTTAAAACACAGCGCCCAGTAACATACATCTTTTTAACTCTTTTTGGAGTATTCGTTTTTTCGGTCATTTTATATGAAATTACAATGCTCGATATGTTCAGCAGTTTTCGTTTGTATCAAAACTCGCATCAACGAAGTTATGTGTACCAATTGGCAAGTGTTTTAGGAACATTGGTTTGTATTTTAAGTCCGATTATCGTTTTTAAATTCTACCGAATTCATAGAAAACGCACTGACGAAGCCCTGCTTTTCAATGAAATGCAATTGAATTCTTTAAAAGGACAATTGAATCCGCATTTTCTATTCAATACTTTCAATACGCTCTACGGAATCAGTTTAGAATTCCCGGACAGAACACCAGATTTGATTATGAAAGTTTCGCAATTGATGCGTTATCAATTGGAAAGCAATAACAAACAATGTGTATCTTTAGAAGACGAACTGGAATTTATAAACAGTTATGTACAGCTTGAAAAAGAGCGAGTGGGTTACCGCTGTGAAATAACATACGACTGTAAAATTGACAACGAAAATGCATATAAAGTGTCACCGATGCTGTTGATCGCATTTATTGAAAATGCTTTTAAACACGGAACCTGTGCCATCGAAAAATGTTTTGTCCGCATTTTTATTACAGTAGAAAACGGTTTATTGCATTTACATCTTGTAAATTCAATTCCGAAGAAAAAAGCTGATGTGATTTCGACTAAAATTGGTTTGAAAAATACAATTGAACGTTTGAATTTGATTTACGGAAAAGACTATAAATTAAATATTCAAGACGATAAAAATACGTACATCGTAGATTTGAAATTACAATTGAAAAAGTTTGTAGAATGAAAGAACCAAAAAAATGTATAATTGTAGATGATGAGCCGGCAGCACATTACGTGCTGGCGAATTACATCAAGCAAAATCCGCAATTAGAATTGGTTTTTCAGGGTTATAATGGCATTGAAGCAATGGATTATCTTCGTGAAAACCATGTCGATTTGATGTTTTTGGATATTAATATGCCAGAAATCTCTGGAATGGAATTATTAAAGATTATTCCGAATCATCCTAAAACCATTTTAACGACGGCTTATTCTGAGTTTGCACTCGAAAGCTACGATTATGGTGTTATTGATTATTTACTGAAGCCTATTTATTTTCCAAGATTCTTAAAAGCTATTGATCGCTTTTTTTCGACAGAAAATGTAAAAATTAAAGAAGATGAAATAATTGTAAATACGGTAAATGTAAAAGTCGACGGTTATTTTATGGATATTGAGTTGGAACAGCTTTTGTTTGCACAGAGTTTTGGCAACTACGTGAAATTGCATACTATAAAAAGAACGTATCTGGCTTCTATAACAACCAGCGAATTAGAGAAATGCCTTCCGGAGAAAAGTTTTATGCGAATTCATAAATCGTATATCGTGGCGCTCGACAAAATAGAAGTGACAGAAAAAGATTTTGTTATCATTAAAAACGAAAAATTACCAATTGGCATAACTTATAAGAGGGAATTGCTGGATAGGGTTAAGAAGGAGTTGTGAATTGTGAGTTGTGAATTGTGAGTTGTGAATTTTGAGTTGTGAGTTGTGAGTTATGAGTTATGAATTGTGAGTGTGATCACTGAGACTGAACACTGAGACTGAATACTGAGACAAAAAACATTTTCAAAAAATTCATTTATTCTTCATTTTAAAGTAGTAATTTTAATACGTTATTTTGAAGTTGTTAATTTAAAAATGATGAATTATGAAAAATTTTTTACTTGTTTTTCTCTTTTTATACAGCAGTTTGATAATCGGTCAAAACGGAGTTTCTCCTGAAAAAATAACGCCGCCTGAAAAAGTGCTGTTTACTTTTCAGAAAGAATATCCAAATAAAATACCGCTTTGGTCGGTAGAATATGTTGGAGATGATAATGATGAAATTCGGTATGAGGCCAAATTTAAAACAGATACAAATGCCGAAGCGCTGGCTGTTTATGATAATTTGGGAGTTTTAAAAGCATTTGAATTACAGATTCCGTTAAGCCAATTGCCTGCAAGAGCGCAAGCTTATTTAAAGAAAAATTATCCGGCCAATGCCATTCGAGAAATTGCTGTGGTCGTCGATTATAAAAACGAAACAACTTATGAAGTCGGAGTAGAAAAAAGTTCTAAATTTTATGACGTCGTATTCGATAAAAACGGAGGTTTCGATGTCATAATTGAGAAAAATTAAAAGAGAATATTGCTTACTAATTCAATATGGTTAAATGCCAAACCCGGCAAGTTTTTAAAACTTGCCGGGTTTATTTTTATCCTTAGCTATTTGATAATTACAACATCATTCCGCCAGAAACTTCAATTCGCTGTGCGTTTACCCAGCGCGCTTCTTCAGAACATAAAAAAGCAACCACACCGCCAATATCATCTGGCAAACCAACTCTTCCTAAAGCAGTAACCGATGCAATCTGCTGATTCATTTGCTCATTATCGCGAACGACACCTCCGCCAAAATCAGTTTCTATTGCACCTGGAGCCACTACATTTGCTCTGATTTTTCTTGCGCCTAATTCTTTTGCCTGATATTTTGTCAAAGTTTCAATCGCACCTTTCATCGAAGCATAAGCGGCATAACCTGGGAAAGAAAATCTCGCTAAACCGGTAGAAATATTTACAATTCCGCCTCCGTCATTCATTACATTCAATGCTTTTTGAGTCAAGAAAAACGGACCTTTAAACTGAATATTAGTCAATTGATCAAATTCAGCTTCTGTTGTTCCGATGAATGAATTGTGAATTCCGATTCCGGCATTGTTTACCAAAAAGTCGAATTTATCCGTCTTAAAAGTGTTTTTTAAAGTTGAAGAAATACTTTCAAAAAAAGTATCAAAAGTACTTGACTCCGCTACATTTAATTGAAGTGATGCCGCTTTTTGACCTAAGCTTTCGATTTCTTTTACAACCAAATCAGCTTCTTCTTTTTTGCTGTTATAAGTTATAATTACATCAATTCCTTTTTTTGCAATCGCAATTGCCATATTTTTTCCTAAACCTCTGCTACCGCCTGTAACTAGAGCTATTTTTGTATTTACTGCCATTTGTATTTTGTTATATAATTAAAAATTCAAAATCTGCCAGATCTGATAAATCTGCGAGAGAAAAATTTAAACACATAGAAACATATATTTTATTTTGATTTGTAAAGAATAAAAAAAGAAACTAGTTTCTAACACATAGCTGTTTAACTGCATTGCTATGCTTGTTTAAATAAATGAAATGCCTTTTAACGGTTTACAATATCTATGTTTCTATGTGTTCAAATTTTAAGTTAACTTATAAGTTAGAATGCAAAGCCTCAAATGAAGCCTTTAATTCCGGAACACTTGCATTTAATCTGATTTGACTTGTGCCAAAAGTAAGTTCTGTTCTTCCTTCTTTTAATTGTTCAAAAATAGAAACAATGAAATCGCTTACACTCGGATGCGCGTCATGCAAGCCAACACCGCCAAGATCTGTATTAAGTGCAGGCGGAATAATTTCAATTACTTCAATTTTTTTTGCTTTTAATAAATGACGAAGTGAAATCGTAAACGAACGGAAAAATGCTTTTGTAGCAGAATAAACCGGAACTTTTGCAAAAGGCGAAAAAGCCAATCCAGAAGTTACATTCATTACCGTTGTCAAAGATTTCAATTCAATAAATAAAGAAGTTAAATGAAGTGGTGCTTCGATATTTGTTGCCAGTTCAGCTTTCATACTTTCGTAGAAATCAGCATCTGTAACAGAAACCCATTTTTGAATTCCGGCATTATTGATTAAAACATTTAAATCTGGATGATTTTCCTGAATCCATTTGTAAAGTGCAACACGGTCTTCTTCTAAAGATAAGTCGCATACTTTTGTAATGACAGATGGAAATTTTGTTTTTACTTCATTTAAAACAGATTCTCTTCGTCCGCAAATAATTACAGTATTATTTTCTTGAAGAAATCTTTCAGTAAGTCCAAGTCCGATACCGCTGGCACCGCCTGTTATTAAAATTTTGTTGTTTGATAAATTCATCTTTTCGATCTTTTAAATTGATAAGACAAAGGTAGGAGTGAAGCAGCGTTGGGGAATTGTAAATATCAAACCGATGTTTGCAAAATTCAAATCAGAGAAAAGAAAAATTAAGAATTTTAAAATCTAAAAAAATCATCAATCTACAATCTAAAAGCCAAAGGTGTTATAGAAGTTTGTTTTTTAAAAAAATTTGAAAAGTGAGCCAGTTCTTCAAAACCTAGTGAATATGCGATCTCAGAGATATTCCAATCCGTTTGTTTTAGAAGAATTTTTGCTTCATTTGTTAATCTGCTGCTGATTAATTCAGTTGTGGTTTTTCCGGTGTTTTCTTTTAAAACCTTATTTAAGTGATTGACATGAACCGATAATCTTGATGCAAAATCTTTGGCTGTTCGAAGTTCTAATCGTTGGTTTGGTGATTCTATAGGAAATTGTCTTTCTAATAATTCAGCAAACAAAGACGAAACTCTTGCAGCAGAATTATGCTTAGAATAAAGCGCTGTTATAGGCTGTAATTTTTGTCCGAAGTGAATCAGTTCAGCAACATAATTTCGAATCAAATCGTATTTATAGATGTAATCAGAATTGATTTCTTTTTGTATTTTATTGAAAATCAATGCAACCTCTTCAACTTCTTCATCTGTAAGCTGAAAAATCGGATAACCGTCTGAAGCAAAAATAGGAAGTTCGTCGAGATCGATGCCGCTTTTGTTTTTAGATAAAAATTCACTTGTAAAAACACAAAATTGCCCGGATTGATTCGTGTCTTGCGGTAAATAATTGTACGGAATTTTTGGAGTAGCAAATAATAATCCTTGCTTTTCTATGTCGATTATTTTATCGGCATATTCAGCTCTATTTTTCCCTCTAATTAAACTGATTTTATAGTAAGCGCGTCTGTCATAAGGCATTACTGATTTTCCTTGAAGTCGTTCTAAAAGTTCTTTAATATCAAAAACATTAAAATGACCAATTTCTTTTTGAATGTCATTGGGCAATAATGAACTTGGTTCGATTGTAGAGCCTTCCGTAATATCTTGGTAAAATGAATCTAGAGATTTCATATAGTTATGAATTGTAAAATTCAAATATACGAAAAAAAGTTTATGAAGTTTTGCTGCGAAGTTACTAAGACGCAAAGCTTATCTTGTGGTATTTATAATTAGTTTATAAAGATGCAAAGTTTTTTTTTCGTTTTATGGTACTTTTCGTTCCTTAAAATCTTAGGAATTATTAAAAAAAACTTTATGTCTTAGTGCCTTTGTAGTAAATGATTAAAACAAACTTCCCTGAACAAACTCAGGCTGCGGATTGCTTCCAAAAGGGAAAGTTTTAATTACGAAAAACTGTTTTTTAATTGGATCAAGTTCCCTCAACACAATTTCTTTGCATAAAAAATCTATTTCAATTGTGGTAAAAAGTTCTGACGCTATTCTGAGATTTTCGGGCGTTAATTTTCTGCCGATTGACATATGAGGATCTTCGCTTTTTTTAAGTTTTAAAGGCTTCAAAATTTCTTGAACCTTTTTCATAATGGGTTTAAGATTTACTTTTGATTTTTCATTTGGTGCAATATAAAACGCACCGCTTTCGTAGGATCCGAAGTGATCGAAATACACTTGAGATGGTAAAAAAGTATCACAAATTTTGAGAAGTTTCTGTTTGAATTTATCGATTTGAGAATCGTCAATTGTGAATTCGCAAATCGTAATATGCGCGGTTGAATTACAGCTGCTGTACCAATCAATTTTGATTTTTAAATAATCTTTCATTGTTTTGACAGCATCAATAACTTCTTGCGAAGGATAAATAGCAACTGAATATTTCTTTTCCATTTATTAGAAGTTATATACCTAAATTTTTCCTTTCAGATACAATCGGTGTTGTATTTCTGATTTTAACAAACCGCTTCCGCCGCCAAAATGCTCAATTACTTCGACATCGGGCTGTTGTTTTAAGCAAAAAGAAGTAAATTCTTTTTCGACATGATCTTCGATTCCGGAACTCAATAGAACAATGTCGATTTTGTTGTTTAGAAAATATTCTTGAGCCGCCTTTTCATCATTAAAACCAACTGCATTCCAGTTTTCGTAAGCATTTACCAGTCTTAGTAAGATCTCTAAAATTGGTTCGTTTTTTCCGAGTATTAAGAATTCAAATATTTTCATAATCAGTTTTTTTTAAGCTTCTTAGTTTCTATCCTGAAGCATCGGGACTGAGTTGCTAAGTTTATATAACTTGTAATTTCTTTAGCAAATTTATCAGTTAAAAATTAGTTTCAACTTAATCTAGGACAAGAAAAAATTCTATATCTATTTCGGTTTAACTTTCAGTTATTAATTGAACTTTTAATTGATGAAACAAATTTATGTCTTAAAGAAGTATTTTCAACTTAATCTAGGACAAGAAAAGCAACTAAGTTTTTCATTCCCAAGTCTCGGGAAAGAATCTTAACATCTTATCGACTTGGTAACTAAAAAAATATTTTACTAAAATGAGGAAACCCGTAATGATTTCTCTAAACAGGCTTGTAGATTTGTGCTGTAGAAGTCGATATTTAAGATGTTTTTGCCTTTTTAATCATCATTAATGACTTCTATTAGATTACTGTTTTTGGAGAAACAATCTAGTTAATGAAATTTGCCACTTTCATAAGATCGTGGGTTATTGTATAAATTTGCAAGCATACAATAAGATCTAATTTTTATCGGGTTTTTAGATTTGATTACACGTTAATCAAATTTAAAAACCCTTTTTTTATTATAAAATTTGCTACTTAATATCCATGACTTTTAAGCCATTCTTCGCAGTCTTTTGTCCAGTTTTTACTTGTGTCTTTTACGCCTAAACCAAAGCCGTGACCGCCGTTTTCATATAAATGCAGTTCAGATGTAACTCCGTTTTTCTTTAATGCCAGATAATAATAAATACTATTTTCTGGAATAACAGCTCCGTCATCTGTGGCATGAACCAAGAAAGTTGGAGGTGTCTGTGGTGTAACTTTTTTTTCATTTGAAAATGAATCAATTAAATCCTGTGATGGATTATTGCCTAATAAACTGGTTTGAGAGCCTTTGTGTGTTACTTCGTTTTGCATCGAAATTACAGGATAAATCAGAAGTGAAAAATCAGGGCGCGCACTAATTTTTGAAGCCGATTCATATGTTTTATCATCGTAATGCGTTGCCAGTGTCGATGCCAAATGTCCGCCAGCAGAAAACCCTATTGCTCCAATTTTATTGGTGTTGATATTCCATTTTGCAGCATTTTCTCTCACATATCTTACTGCTTCCTGAGCATCTTGAAGCGGGCCGATATTTTTATTTTTCATAATCAGATCGCTTGGCAAACGGTATTTTAGTACAAATGCTGTAATTCCTAAACTGTTAAGCCAATTTGCAACTTTTGTTCCTTCCTTATCAATAGCAAGATGTGAATATCCTCCGCCGGGGAAAATAATTACCGCTGTTTGATTTGGTTTAACTGCTGTAGGAACAAAAATGCTTAAAGTTGGAATTGAAACCAGACTTGTACTTTGAACCAGTCCTTCCTTGATTATTTCTTTTTCTTTATAATCCGGAGCTTTAATTTCATCTGGGATTTTATTCCATAGAGGAACTATCTGATTCTGTGCCTGCGTCAGATTGCTTATTGCTAAAAATAGAACAAATAATTTAAAAAATTTTACTATGCGTATTTTAAGTTTTTTCAATTTCAAAAAGGATTAAGGTTACTATAATAGTATAAAGCCAAAATTAAAGTTTTTGTCTGAATTCTTAGTTTTGGACTGATTATAAAAGGTCTTTTTATTTAAAAATTCAATAGGGCTGGGGTACTGGTTATTTCAGGACGATTTTACCCCCTAAAAAGGACAAAATTCATATGTTGTCTTTTAACAAATATATTGTTTAATATGTAATTTTGTATTATTTTTTTTATGTGATATGTTTATTTAATTGTGTAAAATAATTTTTTATACAATTTATTTGGAATATAAAGATTAAAAACTATATTTGTGCAATCGATTACATTATTTGATTTTGATATGTTTAACTCGTTGATTTTTAGTGTTTATAAATTGGAGTTGAATAGCAAAATTAAATAACCAAAAGATTATAAATTTTACACTATCTACCATGAACCAAACAAATACCGCTGCAATGAGCCAGACCAATAAATCTATAGGAAAGTATCGTTGGAGTATATGTGCACTGCTTTTTTTTGCAACTACAATTAACTACCTAGACAGACAAGTACTTTCATTGACATGGAGTGATTTTATTGCACCTGAATTTCATTGGACAAATAACGATTACGGAAATATTACAGCTTTATTTTCTATTTTTTATGCTGTTTCATTATTGTTTGCCGGACGATTTGTGGATTGGATGGATACCAAAAAAGGATTTCTGTGGGCCATCGGGATTTGGTCTATAGGAGCTTGTCTCCATGCTTTTTGCGGTATTGCAACTGCTGGAATAATTACAGGAAACTGGTTTGTTGGTTTTGAAGGAGCAAAAGAAGCAATTCGCACTGTCAATGATACTGGAATGGTTATTAATGTCAGTGTTACGCTCTTTATTTTTGCACGTTTTGTTTTGGCAATAGGCGAGGCAGGAAACTTTCCGGCAGCAATTAAAACAACTGCAGAATATTTTCCAAAAAAAGACAGAGCATTTTCTACCAGTATTTTTAATGCCGGAGCAACAGTTGGAGCTTTAGCAGCACCAATCTCTATTCCGTTTATTGCAAAATCTTTTGGATGGGAAATGGCTTTCATTATTATTGGCGCACTAGGTTTTGTCTGGATGGGCTTTTGGGTTTTTATGTATGATAAACCAGAAAAACATAAAAGAGTTAATGCGGCAGAATTAGAATATATTCAGCAAGATGATATCGCTGATGCTAAAATAATTGGTTACGTGCCTGAAACTTCAACAAAAGTATCTTTTGCAGAATGTTTTAAATACAAACAAACGTGGGCTTTTGCCTTTGGAAAATTTATGACAGACGGTGTTTGGTGGTTCTTTTTATTCTGGACTCCAGCTTATTTAAGTTCTGTATATGGAATGGATTCTACACAAGCTGCCTTGCCGCTGTTTGTACTTTATATGATTACTTTATTGTCAATTATTGGCGGATGGCTGCCAACTTATTTTGTAGAGAAAAAAGGAATGAACCCGTACGAAGGCAGAATGAGAGCGATGTTGATTTTTGCATTCTTTCCATTGCTTGCTTTAGTAGCTCAGCCTTTAGGATATATCAGCTACTGGGTACCGGTAATTATTATTGGTATTGCAGGAGCAGCACACCAATCTTGGTCGGCTAATATTTTTACGACAGTTGGCGATATGTTTCCTAAAAAAGCAATTGCCACAGTTACAGGAATTGGAGGTTTAGCAGGAGGTTTAGGTTCAACTCTAATTAATAAAGGATCAGGACTTTTATTTGATTTCACGCAAAGGAACTGGAGTTTGATAAACGGACAATCTTTATTAGAGAAGTATCCTCAATTTTTGAATCCAGAAACAGAAAAGGTATTTTTAAAAGAAAAAGGTGTTGGTAATTTAGGTGATTTCTTAAAATTATTATCAGAATCCGGAGATACTGTTGTAAATGGTATTAACTCAGGTTATATGATTATTTTCTCAATTTGTGCAGTTTGTTACTTAATTGGATGGGTGGTAATGAAAACTTTAGTTCCTAAATATAGACCCATTACTGATTTGCGATAAAATCTAAACCAACTAACTAACCAACTCAAAATTATGAATCAAGCTAATGCAGCAATAGGAAAATACCGCTGGACTATTTGTAGTTTAGTTTTTTTTGCAACAACTGTTAATTATCTGGATAGAAATGTAATAAGTTACCTGCGTCCTTTTTTGGCAGAAGCTTTTCACTGGACACCAGAACAGGAAGTTATTGATTATTCAAATATTGAGCTTGCTTTCAAAATTGCTTACGCAATGGGAATGTTGGTTGCTGGAGGTATTATAGATAAACTAGGAACCAAATTAGGATACGCGATTGCAACTGGCTTATGGAGTTTGGCTGCAATTGGTCATGCACTTGCAACAGGAACAGGAGGATTTTTAATTGCCCGTGTGTTTTTAGGAATTACAGAAGCAGGAAATTTTCCTGCAGCGATAAAAGCTACAGCAGAATGGTTTCCGCAGAAAGAGAGAGCTTTGGCAACAGGAATTTTTAATTCAGGAAGTAATATTGGTGCTATCATTGTGCCGCTTACTGTGCCGCATATTGCTGCAAATTATGGATGGCAATGGGCTTTTATTTTAACTGGAATTGTTGGTTTTGTATGGCTCGGATTATGGTTTCTTTTATACGAAGTACCTGAAAAACAAAAACGTTTGTCACAAGCTGAATTAGAATATATTAATTCAGATAAAACAGTAATAGTTGAAACAGAAGATACAGAAAAGGTTTCGTGGATGAAATTGCTTTCTTTTCGCCAGACTTGGGCTTTTGCCATCGGAAAATTATTGACAGATCCGGTTTGGTGGTTTTATTTGTTCTGGCTTCCAGATTTTTTAATGAAACAATACAAGCTTTCATCTACAGAAATTATTTGGCCTTGTGCTTTGGTTTATATGATTGGAAGCGTTGGAAGTATTGGCGGTGGCTGGCTTCCATTAAAATTAATTAATAACAACTGGCCAGCTTATAAAGCGCGAAAAACGAGTATGTTATTGTATGCATTTGCAGTTTTGCCAGTATTGTTCTCTCAGTATTTGGGAGCTATAAATATGTGGCTTGCAATTTTGGTTATTGGTCTGGCAGTTTCTGCTCATCAGGCCTGGAGTGCTAATATTTTTACAACAGTTTCTGACATGTTTCCTAAACAAGCAACAGCTTCTGTAACAGGAATTGGAGGTATGTTTGGAGCGCTTGGAGGAATTTTACTGACTTTAGTAGTTCAGAAAAATATGTTTGTTTATTACACCAAACTTGGAAAAATAGAAACCGGATATTTTATTATGTTTTGCATTTGCGGTGCATCTTATTTATTGGCTTGGCTGATAATGCACATTTTAGTTCCGAGAATGAAAAAGGTAGAATTGTAAATTTTACTTAAAAACAGAATAAATTTTGGTTGGAATTATGGTTTTTAAAGATAAAAATATACTTTTGTGCAATCGATTACATTTTAAAAATTTATTATGACAAAATATAGTTCAAGATACGCGTCTAGCCCTGAAGCAGTAAAAAAATATGATACTCAAGAATTAAGAAACGAATTCTTAATTGATGACTTAATGCAGGAAAACGAAATTGTTTTAACGTACTCGCATTATGATCGTTATATCGCTGGTTCAGCAGTTCCTGTAAGTGAATTAAAACTGGAAAGTATTGATCCGCTTAAGGCAAGCTATTTTTTAGAAAGAAGAGAAATAGGGATTATAAATGTTGGAGGAAGCGGTTCTGTACTTGTAGAAGGAACTTCTTTTCCGTTAGGTTTTAAAGATGCACTTTATATTGGAAAAGGTAATAAAGAAGTAATTTTTAAAAGCGATGACAGCAAAAATCCTGCTAAATTTTATATTAATTCTGCTCCGGCTCATACTTCTTATCCAACGGTAAAAGTTAGTTTGGCAGAAGCAAATAAATTAGAATTAGGTAAGATGGAAACCGCAAATCACCGTACAGTTAATCAAATGATTATTGGAAGTGTGGTAACAACTTGCCAATTGCAGATGGGAATGACTGAATTACGTCCAGGAAGTGTCTGGAATACCATGCCAGCACACGTACACGATCGTAGAATGGAAGTTTATTTTTACTTAGATATTCCAGAAAATCAGGCAGTGTGCCATTTTATGGGACAGCCGCAAGAAACAAGACATATCTGGATGAACAATCATCAAGCGGTTATTTCTCCGCCATGGTCTATTCACTCAGGTTCAGGAACCAGTAATTACACTTTTATCTGGGGAATGGCAGGAGAGAATTTAGATTACGGAGATATGGATGTTTGCAAAATAACCGAACTAAGATAATAATTATGACAAACTCATTATTTGATATAAAAGGGAAAGTTGCCTTGATTACAGGAAGTACACACGGACTTGGAATGGCAATGGCAAAAGGCTTAGGACAAGCTGGTGCTACAATTGTGGTGAACGGAAATTCATCACAGCAAAAAATTGATGATGCTGTAAAAGAACTTCAAAATGAAGGTATAAATGCAGTTGGGTATAAATTTAATGTAACTGATGAACAGGAAGTTAAAACTGCTGTTCAGAAAATAGAAAGTGAAGTCGGACCCATTGATATTTTGATTAATAATGCTGGAATCATCAAAAGAATTCCGCTGATTGAAATGGAAGTGTCAGATTTTAAAGAAGTTATAGATATTGATTTGGTAAGTCCGTTTATTGTTTCTAAACATGTTGCCAAAGGAATGATCGAAAGACAGCAAGGAAAAATCATTAATATCTGTTCTATGATGAGCGAATTGGGCCGAAATACAGTTGGTGCTTACGCTGCTGCAAAAGGCGGTTTAAAAATGCTGACTAAAAATATGGCTACAGAATGGGCAAAATACAATGTTCAAATCAACGGAATCGGGCCTGGATATTTTGCAACAGAACAGACAAAACCAATCAGAGTTGACGGACACCCTTTTAATGATTTTATTATAAGCAGAACTCCTGCTGCAAAATGGGGCGATCCAAGCGATTTGGCTGGAGCTGCAATATTCTTGTCTTCTAAGGCAAGTGATTTTGTAAACGGTCATATTTTATATGTAGATGGCGGTATTTTGGCTACAATTGGCAAACCATCAAACGAATAATTCTCAATTATAATTAAAAGAACATGAGCTCAAATAAGACTTTCATAAACGATAATTTTTTGCTTGAAAACAAATATGCTGAAGAATTATATCATAACTATTCTAAAAATCAGCCTATAATTGATTATCACAATCACTTGTCGCCACAAAATATAGCAGATAATAAAATCTTTGATAATATCACTCAAGTTTGGATAAACGGTGATCACTACAAATGGCGTGCTATGCGTACATTAGGGATCAGCGAGCAGTTTATTACTGGAAACGGATCTGACAAAGATAAATTTTTAAACTGGGGAAAAACGGTTCCGTATACAATGCGTAACCCTTTATATCACTGGACACATTTAGAATTGGCCCGCTATTTTGATATTTATGATTTATTAAATGAAAAGTCGGCTGAGAAAATATATATAGAAACTTCTGAAAAAATAAATTCTGAAGCGTACAGCACTCAAAATTTACTTAAAAAAGTAAATGCCGAATTAGTATGTACGACAGAAGATCCAATTGATAATCTCGAACATCACCAAAAACTGGCTTCAAATCCTTTCGGAACTAAAGTCAGCACTGCGTTCAGACCCGATAAAGCCATCTTAATTTCAAATGATGGTTATAACGCATATCTGGACACGTTGGGGGATGTGTCCGGAATTGCGATTAATACGTATTCAGATTTACAATCGGCATTAAAAAAGAGAATCGAATTTTTTGCTGCAAATGGCTGTAAATTGAGTGATCACGGTTTGGATCAGATTTATTTTGAGAATTTTACTGAAAGTGAAATCAATTCAATTTTTAAAAAGAAAAGAGAAAATGGGGTTTTAACTCCTGAAGAAGCATTAAAATTTCAAAGTGCAGTTTTATTGTTCTTATCTGAAACCTATCATGAATTTGGATGGGTACAGCAATTTCACTTAGGTGCTTTAAGAAATAATAATGCGCGCATGCACAGAATTTTAGGTCCGGATACTGGCTGGGATTCTATTGGAGATTATCCGCAGGCGCAAAAATTATCTTCTTTCTTAAATGCCTTAGACAGCAAAGATAAATTGACGAAAACCATTGTTTATAACCTAAATCCAGCAGATAATGAAGTTATGGCTACAATGATTGGAAATTTCAATGACGGAAGCGTTCGCGGAAAAGTACAATTTGGTTCAGGATGGTGGTTTTTAGATCAGAAAGACGGAATGACAAAGCAATTAAATGCCCTTTCAAATATGGGATTAATCAGTTGTTTTGTTGGAATGCTGACAGATTCAAGAAGCTTTTTGTCTTTTCCAAGACACGAATATTTCAGACGTATTCTTTGTAATCTTTTAGGAGATGAAATTCAAAGAGGAGAGCTTCCTGCTGATATGGAATGGATTGGAAAATTGGTTGCTGATATTTCGTATAACAACGCAAAAGAATATTTCAAATTTTAAATAAAGTTTTACCATTAAGATAGTAAGAAAATTAAGTGTAGAACTTAGTATTTAAAAGAAATAAAGAATTTTAATTTTGGCTGCAAAGCTTAATTCTCTTACTATCTTAATGGTGGAAAAAATATTTTTACTGGTAAAAACAATAAAAAAATATGAGTAAAGTAGTTGCATTCGGCGAAATAATGCTGCGTCTTTCAACAGAGAGACATCTTCGTTTTTCTCAGGCAAAAGAGTTTGGAGCTTCTTATGGAGGCGGTGAATTTAATGTTTGTGTTTCTTTGGCAAATTATGGCGTAAATGCGGAGTTTGTAACCAGATTGCCTGAAAATGAAATTGGAGGATCTGCATTAAAAGAAATGAGAAAAATGAACGTAGAATCTAAAAATATCATTTTTGGAGGAGAACGCCTGGGAATCTATTTTCTTGAAACTGGTGCAGGAACCCGCGGGAGCAATGTAGTATACGATCGCGCGCACAGTTCGATGGCAACTATTCAAAAAGGAAATATTGACTGGGAGAAAGTGCTTGAAGGTGCAGATTGGTTTCACTGGAGCGGTATAACGCCGGCAATTTCTGAAAGTGCCGCCGAAGCTTGTTTAGAAGCTATTAAAGTGGCTCACAAACTGGGAATTACAATTTCATGCGATTTAAATTACAGATCAAAATTATGGCAATACGGCAAAACGCCAAGCGATGTTATGCCGGAAATGCTTAAATACAGCAATGTTATTTTAGGAGATATTGATACAGCTTATTTCATGCTGGGAATTCCGAAAGTAAATCCAAATTATCAAGATGAAAAATCACTTCCGGTTTTATATACAAAATTGTTTGATTTGATTCCGAGTTTGAAAATTGCTGCTACGACCCTGCGCTATTCTGTTAGTGCTTCTCATCAAAGAATTGGCGGTATTTTGTTCGATGGAAAAGCGATTTACAATGCAGCTGTCAAAGAAGTGACACCTGTTGTAGATAGGGTAGGAAGCGGAGATGCTTTTATGGGAGGCTTAATTTATGGCTTGACAAAATACCAAAACAATAATCAGAGAGCATTAGATTTTGCAGTTGCGGCCTGCTGTTTAAAACATACCATTGCAGGGGATTACAACTTGGTTACACTGAAAGAAGTTGAAAATATGATTGATGGTGACGGCGCTGCGTTAGTATCACGATAATACTATAAATATGGCAAAATATTCAAGAATTGAAGTTGCGCAGACAATGAAAGAAAACGGAATGGTTCCGCTGTTTTTTCATTCTGATATAGAATTAAGCAAAAAGGTTTTAAAAGCCTGCTACGATGGCGGTTCCCGTTTAATGGAGTTTACCAGCAGAGGCGACTTTGCACATGAAGTTTTTGGCGCTTTAAACAAATATGCTTTGGCAGAACTGCCGGGAATGATGTTGGGAGTTGGTTCTATTACAGATGCCGCTGCGGCTTCAGTATACATGAGTCTGGGAGCTAACTTTATTGTAACTCCGGTTTTCAGGGAAGACATTGCAATTGCCTGCAACAGACGCAAAGTATTGTGGTCACCAGGCTGCGGAACGCTTACTGAAATTGCTAGAGCGGAAGAATTAGGCTGTGAGATTGTAAAATTATTCCCCGGCGATATTTACGGTCCAGAATTTATAAAAGCGGTAAAAGGCCCATGTCCGTGGACCAGCATTATGCCAACAGGAGGCGTTTTGCCAACTGCAGAAAGCTTGGCTTCATGGTTTAATGCAGGCGCATTTTGTGTGGGTATTGGATCGCAGTTAATTTCAAAAGAAATACTTGATAATAAAGATTTTGACGGTTTGAAAAACAAAGTAAGTCAGGTTCTGGATATCATCAAAAATATTAAAAATAAATAAGGAGTAATCATACCGATTCCTTTATTTGGCTTGCAGTTTTTTTTAGAGTTTTAGATGTTGTAATTGAGCATTACGCTTGCAAAATAAATCTTGCCATTCCTCACAGCAGGTTTTATTTTACCCAACGGTGTAATGTTTCTTTTACAATATAGAAACAGAAAATAATAAGTTAATAAGGTATTTAACGTGGTTATTTATAACGCATTAATGATTTAAAATGAAACAGTTAAACAGAAAAAATATAGGATTAGAAAAACTACAGCCTATTAAAGTAATTCAGTTTGGAGAAGGAAATTTCTTAAGAGCTTTTGTTGATTACGCTTTTCACAAACTAAATAAAGAAGTTGATTTTAATGCTGGTATTGCAGTGGTTCAACCTTTGAAAGACGGTATGGTAAACTTGATTAATGATCAGGACGGTCTTTATACTTTGTTTATGAACGGAATTAAAAAAGGCGAAAAAATACAAGATATTGAGTTGATTACTAATATTGTAAAAGCTATAAATCCGTATACTGAATTTGCTGATTATTTAGCTTTAGCTAAAGAAGAAGAACTTCAGTTTATTGTTTCAAATACTACTGAAGCTGGAATTGAATTCATTGAAAGTGATACTCCAGATATGCAACCGCCAGTTTCATTTCCTGCAAAGCTGACTGTTTTATTATATGAAAGATTCAAACATTTCAACGGAGATACTTCTAAAGGAGTAACAATCATTCCTTGTGAGTTGATTGATTATAACTCAGAGACGCTAAAAAAATATATTTTGCAATATTGCGATACATGGAAGTTAGAGGATGCATTTAAAACTTGGGTGTCAGATGTTTGTACCTATCATAGTACTTTGGTTGACAGAATTGTTCCTGGATATCCAAGAGCTGAAATTGAAGAATACAACAATAAATTAGATTATCAGGACAATTTAATCGTGGCTGCTGAACCTTTCTTTCTTTGGGCTATTGAAGGTGGCGATGCTTTAAAATCAAAATTACCTTTTCATAAAACAGATTTGAATGTAAAAATTGTCGATGATATACGTCCTTTTAAAATGATTAAAGTTCGTATTTTAAACGGCGCACACACGGCAATGGTTCCTTTTTCACTTTTGTATGGTAACAAATTAGTAATGGAAACTGTTAACGGAGATTTTACTGGAAAATTCGTAAACAGTGTTATTAGTGAAATTAGCGAAACTCTTGATATGGACAAAAATGAAATTACGGCCTATTCTGAAGAGGTAATGGACCGATTTAAAAATCCATTTATCAAACATGCACTTGCTGATATTGCATTAAATTCTATCTCAAAATTCAAAGTAAGAGTTTTACCAAGTTTATTGGGATATTATAATGCTAACAACAAATTGCCAGTTAATTTGACTTTTTCTTTAGCGAGTTTAATTCAATTCTACAAAGGGAATTGGAATAACGAAGTATTACCTGTAAAAGATTCTCCAGAGATAGTTGAGGCATTTAAAAACGCTTGGCAATTAGGATCTTCAGATTTAGTTGTAGCTAAAATATTAGCGAACACTGAATTCTGGGGTGAAGATTTAACTAAAGTAAAAGGCTTATCGGAAGCTTCAGTATTGGCCTTAAATGAAATTGAAGAAAACGGAATAGAAAAAGGATTTGCTAATTTCAGCAAACAATATTAATTAGAATAGTTTCTGAGATTCGAAGGTCCTAAGTTTTTGAACACATCTTAGAAACTTCGCAACTTAAAAAAAAAACGATCATGCAAAAAAAATTAATAAAAGTAAACCCAGCAGATAACGTAATTGTTGCTTTGACCGACTTGGTACAAAACGAACAAATTATATTTGAAGGAACTACCGTCTCACCAACAACTGATGTTAAAGCAAAACATAAAATCGCTGAGAAAGATTTTACAATTGGTAATGATATTATAATGTATGGCGTTTTGGTAGGAAAAGCTGCTAAACCTATAAAAAAAGGAGAAGTAATTACTACCGAAAATGTAAAACATCAAAGTGAAAAAGTTTTTGGTAAAAACGGAAATTTAGGTTGGACTCCACCAAATGTAGATCGTTGGAAAGACAAAACTTTTAACGGATACCATCGTACTGATGGACAAGTTGGAACCAAAAACGTTTGGTTGTTTTTTCCATTGGTTTTTTGTGAAAACAAAAATATCGAAAAACTTAAAGATATTTTCGAAAACGAATTAATGCCCAAAAAAGAAGTTTCTTATAAAAATTTGTTACGCTCTTTAATTGAAGAAAAAAGCATTGAAGAAGTTTCTGATAAAAATTTAAATGAAAATCTTTTAGATAATATCGAAGTAAAATTTATCAATCATCAAGGTGGTTGTGGAGGGATTCGACAAGATTCTGAATTGTTGGCAAAACTCCTTGCAGGATATGTGAATAACCCAAATGTTGCAGGTGCTACTGTTTTGAGTTTGGGTTGCCAAAATTTGCAAGTAGATATTTTAAAGAAGGCATTGAAAGAAATGAGCCCGAATAGTGATAAAGAAATTTTGATCTATGAACAACAACAAATTGGAACTACGGATCAAATGTTTCAAATGGTGATTAAAGATTCTTATGAAGCCATTAAAAGAGCAAACAAAATTGAACGCAAACCTGCTCCTCTTTCAAAGCTAAGTATTGGTTTAGAATGTGGAGGTTCCGACGGATTTTCAGGGATTTCTGCTAATCCAGCATTAGGAATTGTTTCAGATATTTTTGCAGCTTTGGGAGGGAAAACAATTTTGGCAGAGTTTCCAGAATTATGTGGTGTTGAACAAGAATTGATGAACCGATGTGTGGACGAAGAAAAGGCAGATAAGTTTTTAACTTTAATGAAAGCTTTTGAAAAATCAGTTGTAGATGCAGGTTCAGGGTTTGATATGAACCCATCTCCAGGAAACATCAAAGACGGATTAATTACAGACGCTATGAAATCTGCTGGCGCAGCTAAAAAAGGCGGAACTTCACCTATTGTAGATGTTTTAGACTACGGTGAATATATTTCAAAACCAGGTTTAAATCTTTTAAATACGCCAGGAAATGACGCCGAATGCACCACAGGATTGGTTGGGGCGGGAGCAACAGTTGTTTTATTTACCACAGGTTTAGGAAATCCGATGGGAAATCCGATTGCACCCGTTGTAAAAATTTCTTCGAACACGGCATTAATTAATAGAATGTCGGATATTATCGATGTAAATGCTGGAACTGTGATTACTGGTGAAAAAACAATTTCCGAAGTTGGAGCAGAAATCGTAGATTACATTATAGAATTGGCGAGCGGAAACGTGGAAACAAAGGCAGACCAGTTGAAACAAGATGTATTTATTCCTTGGAAAAGAGGAGTTTCTTTATAGGATTTTTTTATCATATCAGTAATATAAAGTCATATAATTCAAAACTAAAAGGCAGCTCATCAATGAGCTGCCTTTTTACTAAGTATTGTATTTTAAATGAACTTATATCGCTATACAGTTTTTTTTAAAACTAGAAGTTAGTTCTTGAAGAAGATTTACGAATGTGTAATTCTGGAGCGAGAACTACCTTTTTTTCTATTTTAATAGTGTCGGTTTTATCTACTTGTTCCAAGAAGACACGAGCTGACATTTTTCCCATTTCAAGCGGAGACTGATCTACTGAAGTTATAGAAAGCTCCATAAATTTGGTAAAAGGTTCGTTACTGAAACCTGCTACGCAAAACTCCTTTGGAATATTTACATTTCTTTCTTTTAACTCCTGAATGGCGCCTAAAGCGGCGAAATCACTCGAAGAAAATATAGCGTCAGGCGGCGTTTCTAGAGCCAGTAAAATATCAACAGCATCTTTTCCAGCGTCAACCATACTTTTTACCGGAATAACATATTCTTCTTTAAAAGTCATTCCGTTATCTAATAAAGCTTGTTTATATCCTAAAAACCTATTTTTAAAGATTTCAAGAGATTGATCTCCAGATAAATGTGCTATTGCTCTGCATCCTTCATTTATAAGATGTTTGGTAGCGATATAACCTCCTTTAAAGTCATTAATAGTTACAGAACTTACTCCGTCAATATGTTTGCTTCTATCAAAAAAGATAAGCGGTACATTTTTTTCTAATACATTATGAAAAGCACCGTCATTTTCGTTGCTTACATCGGTAACAGACATAATGATTCCGTCGACTTGAGCATCGATTAAAGTATATAAATTTTCATTTTCTCTTTTCGGACTCTCGTGTGTCTGGCAAATAATAACTTGATAACCATGAGGATGCAGTTCTTCTTCAATACCTCGAATTACCGAAGCGAAAAAGTTGCTGTCTATACGAGGAACAATAACACCTATATTATTACTACGGCCGCTTTTTAATGCTAAAGCAAGTTTGTTTTGCTTATAGTTCATCGAGGCAGCGGTTTTGATTACCAAGTCACGTGTGCTTTCTTTTATTTTCGGATTGTTGTTTAACGCTCTGGAAACAGTCGCAGCAGTGATATTCAGCTTCTTGGCAATATCATAAATGGTTATTTTTTCGCTCATTCGAAAAGGTTTTTCAGATTAATTCTTAGACAAAAATACATTTTTTTTATATAATTTAATATTTATTGTTATCGATTACCAGAAATGATAACTAAAACGTTTGCAATCCCACAATGATAAAAAATTATGTTTTTTTTTACATTAAGTGTAAATATAATTGCAAATAAAAATTAAATATATAAATTATTTCTAAATAAATTTGGTCTGTTGAAACAAATTTTATACTTTCGTGTAATCGATTACAAAATAATTGATGTTTTACTTCCTAAAAACCAAAATACAACGTAAATGTTTACAAGTAAGTCTTTAACGTTAAGATCAATTGCGATTTTCTTTGCTGTTTCTATGTTGATTTTATCATGTGGAAAACAAGTTTCGAATGTTTCTGAATCTGATCCATGGAAAAAAATGGATTTAATCATTAAAAGCATTCCAAAAACGCACTTTTTAAATAAAACTTATAATATAAATGATTATGGGGCTGTAGCCGATGGCAAAACATCAAATACACAGGCTTTTGCGAAAGCAATTAAAGCTTGTACAGCAAATGGAGGCGGGAAAGTTATTGTGCCAAATGGGAAATATTTAACCGGTCCAATATATTTAGAAAGTAATGTAAATCTGCATCTAGAAGATAAAGCTGAAATCCTTTTTACTACTAATTCAAAAGAATATCCTTTGATCCATACTTCTTTTGAAGGAACCGAACTGATGAATCATTCTCCTCTTATATCGGCAAGAAACAAAACAAATGTTGCGATTACAGGAAAAGGAACTTTGAATGGACAGGCAAATAATACAAATTGGTGGCCTTGGTGTGGCAGTAAAGGTTATGGCTGGGAAAAAGGACAGCCTTCACAGCATGATCCTCTTAACCGTGATAATTTAGTTGAAATGGCTGAAAAAGGAGTTCCGGTTGAAGAAAGAATTTTTGGAGAAGGACATTACCTGCGTCCAAATTTTATTGAATTTTTCGAATGCAACACCATTTTAGTAAAAGATATTACTGTAATAAATGCTCCGTTTTGGATTCTGCATCCTTTAAAATCTAATAACGTAATTGTTGACGGTGTTACAGTTAACAGCCACGGACCTAATAATGACGGCTGTGATCCCGAATATTCTCAAAATGTAATCATTAGAAACTGTACTTTTAATACTGGTGATGACTGTATTGCAATAAAATCAGGAAGAGACGGAGATGGAAGAAGAGTTGGAATTCCGAGTAAAAACATCATTGTTCAAAATTGCAAAATGATCGACGGACACGGAGGTGTTGTAATGGGAAGCGAAATTACAGCTGGAGTTAATAATGTGTTTGTAGAAAACTGCGTAATGGACAGTCCGAATCTTGACAGGGCAATCCGCATCAAAACAAACTCTAAACGTGGAGGCACTACAGAAGATATTTACGTTAGAAATCTTGAAGTTGGAACAGTAAAAGAATGCGTTTTGAGAGTAACCATGTTTTATGATTTATACGGCAGCCAAGTTGGAAAATACATACCAACCATCAGAAATATTAATATGGAAAATATTAAAGTTAAAAATGGAGGTAAATTTGGTATTCTGGCCGATGGTTATAAAGAGTCTCCAATAGAAAACATAACATTTAAAGATGTTGAAATTATAAAAGTAGATTCGGTTTATTCGCTAAAGAATGTAAAAAACATAAATTTCATTAACACTTATATAAATGGAAAGAAAATTGAATCAATTAAAAATTAAAACCACTTAACTATTATATTTTAACCAAACAATTAAACTTGAAAATCAGAATTAAAATTTTCCTCAAAATCCTGGTTATTAGTAATTTTTAGTTTTTTGAGATTATTGTTTTTTGAAGAAGTTAAAAAGGAGTTTGATCCTGAATCGAACTCCTTTCTTAACTAAATTAGAAGTCCTGAAATGAAGAAAATAGTATTATTTTTATTGTTGCTTTCTGGAGTCGTAAGAGCTCAAAATCAATATAGTATAGATACGTCTTATACTGTAAAGAGTACATACAATAAATTGATTAAACAGTATCCTTTCATTACAATTGTTCAGGCAAAAACAGATAAAAATGTAAATCAGATAAGCGATGTTGTTTATGATTTGAAGGAAAATAGGGCATTACATTTAGATGCTTTTTTTTATAAGAAGAAAAAAAAGAATCCCGCAGTAATCATGATTCATGGTGGCGGATGGAGATCAGGAAATAAAAGCCAAATGCAGGTTTTTGCAAAAGAAATTGCCTCAAAAGGGTATTCTTGTTTTGCAGTTGAATACAGATTATCATTAGAAGCAAAATATCCTGAAGCAATTTATGATGTAAAAAATGCCATTAAATTCATAAAAGATAATGCAAGGAAATTCAATGTAGATACAAACAAAATTGCGGTTTTAGGATGTTCTTCAGGAGGTCAGATGGCCGCTTTGATAGGTACAACAAATGATAATCCATCTTTTGAAGATGCGGGTTTTAAAAGTAAATCATCATCAAAAGTAAATGCAATTATCGATGTTGATGGAATTTTAGCATTTAAGCATCCAGAATCGAAAGAAGGAGAAATGGCAGGGTTTTGGCTTAAAGGTAGTTATGAAGAAAATCCAGAAAACTGGAACAATGCATCGGCCTTAAATCACACTGATAAAAATACACCGCCGATACTTTTTATAAACAGCAGTTTTGAAAGGTTTCATGCTGGAAGAGATGATATGATTACAATTTTAAATCAGAATAAAATTTACAGTGAAGTAAAAACAATTGAAAACTCACCTCATTCTTTTTGGTTTTTTCAGCCTTGGTTTGATGAAATGATAATTTACACAGCGCAATTCTTAGATAAAATGTTTAAATAATACAATACGAATGAAAACAAAAATTCAAATAGCGGCTTTATTTTTAATGGGTTTTACAGCTGTAAATGCTCAAAAAAATGATTCAAAAACAGCAAAAACATATGCTGAAATAGCAGCAAAAACAGATGGAAAGTGGGAAGGACGCAAATATATTGGCGGCACTGTTTTTAAAAATGTTGACAGATTAAAATTGGCTCCTGAACATACAGACCATTCTTTCGATATTCGTTACGAAGGCCCAGGATGGGAAAATAACCGAATTGGATACCGTTTGTATTTAGACTGGAGAAATGCTATTGATATTTTTGGAAAAAAGACTTCAGATATTATTTTGCCGAAAGTGGGTCAGGATAATTTTGATTCGTACCATGAAATGAGCGATTGGGGAGCTGATATTTTGAAAGCCGGAAAAGGAATAGGAATCGGATCAATCGACCGTTATTTAAACAATGAAAAACTCCACTTTCGTGAAGTAGATTCAACTATTGCTGTTGTTTCTAATAAAACAAATGAATCAGCTATAAAAGTGAATTATTACGGATGGAAAACAGCGGCTGATAAAATTGATTTCACTTCAATTTTAACCATTAAGCCAGATCAGCTCTACACACAGCATACAATTCAGGCTTCAAAAGAAATCAAAGGAATCTGTACCGGAATTGTAAAACAAAAAAATACAGAATTGCTTAAAAAAGAAAGCAAAAATAAAAAATGGGCCTATTTAGCGACTTACGGAGAACAATCGCTAGTTCCAGACAAATTAGGAATGGCGCTTTTTTATGAAGTAAATACAATTGAAAATATTGCGGATACAGAATTGGATTATCTTTTGGTTTTTAAACCAACAACAAAATCGACCTCTTTTTATCTTTTAGGTGCCTGGGAACAAGAGAAAAATGGCATAAAATCAAAAGAAGAATTTATAAAATATCTTGATGAAAAATTAGAATTGCTGAACAAAAAAGGAAAAATGTAATTTTATATTTTATGACAATTTCCATAAAATAAAACTGGAAAACCTTTTCGCAGCGGAAAAAATGAATATTATGTGAATGGAAAAGCAAAGACAACGGTTCGCCAGCGTTGGCAGCTTTTGTTTTTGCAACAATTGAATTAGATAATAGTGAAATTTAAATATATTTTAAAATGAAAAATAATAAAAAACGAGGTTATTTTACAGCAGCAGTTTTGGTTTGTTTAATCGCATTTACAAGCTGTAAAGTGACTTCGCAAGAACCTGCAAAAAAAGATATCGTAATTTCTAAAGATTTAAAATGGTCTGATAAAATGGCTCTGACATTAATGAAACGCCATCCAGAAGCTTATATGATTGATGATTCGAAAGCACCAAAATGGGATTATGTTCATGGTTTGGTTTTGCATTCAATTGAAGAGTTATATAAGGTAAATCCAGATCCAAGATATCCTGTTTATGTAAAAGGTTACGTTGATGCTTTAGTGCAAAATGACGGAACTATCAAAACATACGAACTAGACAAATATAACATTGATATGGTAGTATCCGGACGTCTTCTTTTTAATATATATGATAAAACTAAAGAAGAGAAATACCTGAAAGCAATGCAGTTATTGCGTAAGCAAATCGCTGAACAGCCAAGAACAAAAAGCGGCGGATTCTGGCATAAAAATATTTATCCGAACCAAATGTGGCTTGACGGATTATATATGGGAGAACCATTTTATGCACAATACACTGCTACGTTTGAAGAAGGAAAAAGCTTGGATGATGTTGCAAAACAATTCGAACAGATTCAATTGCATGCAACAGATCCAAAAACAGGATTATTATATCATGGATGGGATGAAAGCAAAGCAATGCCATGGGCAAATAAAGAAACTGGAAACTCTCCTAATTTTTGGTCAAGAGCTTTAGGCTGGTATGCAATGGCACTTGTTGATGCATTAGATTATTTTCCAAAAGAGCATCCAAAACAAAAAGAATTGGTAAAATATTTAAATGATGTATCGGCTTCTTTGGCCAAATTTCAAGATAAATCAGGTTTGTGGTATCAAGTGACGGACAAAGTTGGCAAAAAAGGAAATTATTTAGAAGCTTCAGGATCTTCTATGTTTGCTTATGCTTTTGCAAAAGGAGCAAACAAAGGATATTTGCCCGCAAAATATAAAAAACTAGCGAACAAAGCTTTTGATGGCTTAACAACAAAATTAATAAAAGTTGATGCAGATGGCGGTATTACTTTAACGCAGGCTTGTCAGGTTGCTGGTTTAGGCGGAACTCCATATAGAGATGGCTCTTATGACTATTATGTAAACGAAAAAAAGAAAGATAATGATCCTAAGGCAACTGGACCTTTTATTTTAGCAGCTTTAGAATTGAATAGATAATTAGATAATTAGGACAATTAGATAATTAGAAATAATATACAATGAAAAATATAAAAGTCATCTTTTTTTTAATATCCATATTTTTCTTGCAGAAAAATTTTGCTCAAGTCTGGGTGCCTGACAATGGTGATGGAACGTATACAAACCCAATTATTCATGCAGATTATTCAGATCCTGATGTAGTTAGAGTTGGTGATGATTTTTATATGACAGCATCTTCTTTTAACTGTATTCCGGGTTTGCCTATTTTGCATTCTAAAGATTTAGTGAATTGGAAGATTATAAGCTATGCGCTTATTAAGCAAATACCAACTGAGACTTTTGATAAAGTGCAGCATGGAAATGGAGTTTGGGCGCCTTGTATTACCTTCCATGAAAATGAATTTTATATTTATTACCCAGATCCTGATTTCGGAATTTATATGATTAAAGCCAAAAAAGCCGAAGGGCCTTGGTCAGAACCTGTTTTGGTAAAAGGCGGAACCGGATTAATTGATCCGAGTCCGTTGTGGGATGATGACGGCAAAGCATATTTGGTTCACGCTTATGCAGGAAGCCGAGCGCAGATTAAAAGCTTAATCACAGTTTGCAGTATGAATCCAGAAGGAACCTTTGCTAAGAGCGATGAAGTAATGATTATTGACGGTCATGAAAGCGAAGGCACAATTGAAGGTCCAAAATTCTACAAACGAAACAATTACTATTATATTTTTGCTCCCGCAGGCGGTGTTTCTACAGGCTGGCAAACCGTTTTAAGATCTAAAAATGTTTTTGGGCCTTATGAGAAAAAGAAAGTTTTAGAACAAGGAAAAACAAAAATTAATGGTCCGCATCAAGGAGCTTGGGTACAAACACAAACTGGAGAAGACTGGTTCATACATTTTCAGGATAAAGGGGCTTACGGACGAATTGTACATTTACAGCCAATGAGATGGGAAAATGACTGGCCTATTATGGGACAAGATTTTGATAGAAACGGAATTGGTGAGCCTGTAACAACTTTTAAAAAACCAAATGTTGGAAAAAAATATCCAATTGAAACTCCGGCAGAATCAGATGAGTTTAATTTACCCAAATTAGGTTTACAATGGCAATGGCAGGCAAATGCGCAGACAAATTGGGGATTTCCCACAAGTTTAGGTTATTTAAATTTGTATTGTCTGCCTACAATTAAAGACAGTAAAAAGATTTTTGAAGCGCCCAATTTATTGCTGCAGAAATTTCCAGCAGAAGAATTCACAGTTACAACCAAAATGACTTTTAATACAAGACTAAACGGTGAATCAACGGGTTTGATTATAATGGGCTTGGATTACAGTTATTTATCTCTGAAAAATGACAATGGAAAATTATTTTTAAATCAAAAAACAGGAACTTTTGATAAAAAGATAACGGAAACAGAAACAAGTCCGATTGCGATACCAAATTCTACTATCTATTTGAGAGTTCAAATTAAAAAAGGAGGTATCTGCAGTTTTTTATATAGTTTAGATGATAAAAAATATCAGCAAATTGGGAATGAATTTGTATCAAAAGAAGGAAAATGGATTGGCGCGAAAGTTGGACTTTTTGCTTTGAGCGAAAAAGTTACAAATGACTCCGGAAACGTTTCAATAGATTGGTTTAGAATTACTAAATAACTTAAAAATGATTCAATTAAAAAGAACAGCAGTATTCCTTTTTGTATTGGTAAGTTTGGCATCGAATGCTCAAAATACTTATAAAAACTGGCCTGATATTATTCGCAAAAATGAAGCATCTTGGTTTGGTTCGGCGGAAGCCAAAAAAATAGCTGAGAATGTTTTGTTGTATCAAAGAGATATTGGCGGCTGGCCAAAAAATATCCAGATGCAGAAAGAACTGACTCAAAAGGAAGAAAAAGATTTGATTGCACTTAAAAAAACAGCTGTAGAAACTACAACAGATAATGGTGCAACTTGTCAGGAAATGCTTTTTATGTCTAGAATGTATGCGCAGGTAAAAGATGAGCGTTACAAAGAATCTTTTTTAAAGGGATTGAATTATCTTCTTGAAGCTCAATATAAAAATGGAGGCTGGCCTCAATTTTATCCATTAAAAAAAGGATATTATACGCATATTACCTACAATGACGATTCGATGGTTAACATCTTGAATGTAATGAAGCAAGTCAGTGAAGGAACTGATTATTATAGTATTAAGCCATCACAGACAATTGTTGAAAAAACAAAAAAAGCTTTTGATAAAGGAATAGACTGTATTTTGAAAACCCAGTATAAGCAAAATGGCGTTTTAACAGCCTGGTGTGCACAGCATGATGAAGTTACTCTGGCTCCGGCCAATGCAAGAGCTTTTGAACTAGCATCGTTAAGCGGTTATGAATCGACAAAAATTGTATTGCTTTTAATGTCAATCGAAAAACCTTCTCCAGAAATTATTACCGCTGTTAAAAGCGCGCAGGCTTGGTTTGAGAAAACAAAAATAACCAATCTTGAAGAGAAAAGAGTTTTAGACGACACCGGAAAAATTGTAGATAAAAAAATGATTCCTGCCGTAAATGCTGGACCAATATGGGCTCGATTTATGGATCTTGAAACTAATGAACCTTTCTTTTGTGACCGCGATGGAATAAGGAAAAAATCTCTCGATCAAATTGGGTCTGAAAGAAGAAACGGTTATTCTTGGTATTCTGATGCGCCAAAAGAAGTGCTGAAGAAATATGCAGCCTGGGCCATTAAAAATGGAGTAAAAGTTTCTTCAACTGAAGCTTCGGCAAAAAAAAAAGATAATTTTATAACTGTTGCCCAAGACGGATCAGGCGATTTTACTAAAATTCAGGATGCAGTTTATGCAAGTCCAGCTTTTCCTTATGAAAAAGTAACTATACTTGTCAAAAATGGTATTTATAATGAGAAAATTCGTGTTCCTGAATGGAATACAAATGTTGCTCTCGTTGGAGAAAGCAGAGAAAATACTATTATTACCTTTGATGATAATTTTAAAAAAATCAATTTAGGAAGAAACAGTACTTTTTATACTTATACAGTTTTGGTTGAAGGCGATGATTTTTCGGCCGCCAATTTAACGATTAAAAATACTTCTGGCGATAATGGCCAAGGAATTGCTTTATCAATTGTGGCAAATCGCGCTAAGGTTTCTAACTGTTCTATTTTAGGAAATCAGGATACTTTGTACTTATCCGGTAAAGAAGCAAAACAATATTTTAAAGATTGTTACATTGAAGGAACTACGGACTTTATCTTTGGAAGTGCCACTTCATTATTTGAAAATTGTACTATCAACAGCATTAAAAATTCGTACATCACCGCAGCATCAACTCCAGAAGGAACCGCATTTGGATTTGTTTTTAAAAATTGCAAATTAACAGCTAATCCAGAAGCAACAGCAGTTTATTTAGGAAGACCGTGGCGAATTTATGCTAAAACTGTTTTTATAAGTTGTGAATTAGGAAAACAAATAAGACCAGAGGGCTGGGAAAATTGGTCTAAACCAGAAGCTGAAAAAACATCTTTTTATGCTGAATACAATTGTTCAGGTGAAGGTTTTCAGCCAGCTAAAAGAGTAGCATGGTCACATCAGCTTCAAAAAAATGAGGCTGAAAAATATACAATTGAAAACATTCTTAAAGATGAAATACCAAACTGGTACTCTAAATAAAATCAGGAACTAGCAAACGATATTATGAAATTTAAATGCATTATTTTTTTATTGATTTCATTAAGCTCTTTCGCGCAGAATAACGAATTTCCGAGTGCAAAGGTTGATTCAATTGTTAATAGAATTCAGCTTCCTGTTTTTCCTTCTTATCAAATAAATATTGCAAAATTAGGTGCGAAAGGAGATTCAATTTCAAATAATAAAATTGCATTTGATAAAGCAATGGTATTGTGCAAAAAGAATAATGGCGGAACCATTATAGTTCCTAAAGGCACTTATAAAATTAACGGACCAATTCATTTTGTAAGCAATGTAAATCTTAAGCTTGAAAAAGGAGCGAAAATTAAATTTAGTGACAATCCTCAAGACTATCTGCCAATGGTTTTAACCAGTTGGGAAGGTACGATGCTGTATAATTACAGTCCGCTTATTTATGCTTATGATTGTACAAATATTGCTATTACAGGAGAAGGAACAATTGATGGAGAAGGAAGCAAAATATGGAAAAGTTTTAAAGAAAAAGAAGGGAAGGGAAAAGATTTGAGCCGTGAAATGAATCACACGAATGTTCCTTTAAAAGACAGGAAATTTGGTGAAGGTTATTTTTTGCGTCCGCAGCTGATTCAGTTTTTTAATTGCAAAAATATTTTAGTTGAAAATATTCGTATTGAAAATTCCCCTTTCTGGTGTCTGCATCTTTTAAAATCACAGAGTATTACGATTAGAGGCATCAGTTATAAAGCCTTAAATTATAATAATGACGGAATTGATCCAGAATATGCAAAAGATGTTTTAATTGAAAATGTAACTTTCAATAATGGTGATGATAACGTAGCTATAAAAGCAGGCAGAGATCATGAAGGCAGAGCGAATACAGCAATACCGAGCCAAAATATTGTCATTAGAAACTGCAATTTTAAAGGACTTCATGGAGTTGTTTTGGGAAGCGAAATGTCAGCTGGAATTCAAAATGTTTTTGTTGAGAATTGTAAAACAGTTGGGTATTTAAAAAGAGGTATTTATGTAAAAACCAATGCAGATCGTGGTGGATTTATAAAAAATATTTTTGTCCGAAATATTAAGTTGGATGAAGTAGAAGATTGTTTGTACATCACTGCTAATTACCATGGAGAAGGAAAAGGTTTTCAATCAGACATCTCGAATATTCATTTTTCAAATATCTCATGTAATAAAGCAACTGAATCTGGAATTGTAATTCAAGGATTTGCAGATAAAAAAATCCGAAATATCAGTTTGAATAATATTGAAATTAAAGAAGCTAAAAACGCGATTTCAAACGAAAATGCTGAAAATGTTTTGATGACAGATGTTTTTATTGGCAAGAAGGCGACAGTTCCAACAGCTGCAAAATAGGTTTTTTGGAGGTTCAAAGAAACAAAAAAAGCATATTCTAATAATCTAATAATCTAGTATCTAAGAAGTCTAGTATCTAAGAAGTCTAGTATCTAAGAAGTCTAATATCTAAGAAGTCTAATGTCTAATAAGTCTAGTATCTAAGAAGTCTAATATCAAAAAAATGAAAAAATATATCATAATAGCATTATTAATCTCGTCAGTTTGTTTTTCTCAGAAAACAACATTATATACAATTGGTGATTCGACAATGGCGAATAAAAAAGATCCAGACCGCAATCCGGAACATGGTTGGGCGCAGGTGCTTCAGCCATTTTTTAAAGATAATATTCTTGTAGTAAACAAAGCTGTAAATGGCAGAAGTACCAAAAGCTTTATAAATGAAAACCGTTGGGATTCAATTTATAAAAAATTAAAAAAAGGTGATTATGTTTTTATTGAATTTGGTCATAATGATGAAAAAATAGAAGATTCTACGAGATATACAAATCCGCATACAACTTACAGGTATAATCTAATTCGGTTTGTAAAAGAAACTAGAGAAAAAGGCGCAACACCAATATTGCTTACGTCTATATCCAGACGAAACTTCAATGAAAAAGGTGTATTAGTGCCAACACATGGCGATTATCCGTTAGAAACACGATTGGTTGCTCAGGAATATAAAGTTCCATTTATAGATTTAGAATATTATACAGAATTGTTGGAGCAATCTTATGGTCCAGAAAAATCAAAGCAATTGCATTTACATTTTAAAGCAGGTGAAAATGCCTATTACGATAAAGATAAAGCTGATGATACTCATCTTTCTCTGAAAGGGGCAACAGCAATTGCTCAAATTGTGGTAGATCAAATTAAACTATTACAGGATTCTACAGTAGATAAACTTAAAAAGGGAATCAAATAAACTTGATTGTAAAACTTTAAATTAGAAAAGAGAGGATAAATGTCCTCTCTTTTTTTTTATAAATGTTTTTTTTAGCTCTTTATTTTTTGCAATAAATTAAAATATAGTAGTAATCTCTTTTTTTTTATAAATACTTTCCTAACTTTTTTAGTGTTAAAATTTTATTAATGTGTTGAAATTCAGTACTTTTGTGTTTTAAAAGTAAAAAACTAATAATTTGGTTTATTTACATTTGATAGTTGAATTACAAAATCTTTAGTAGGATAATTCATCAGGTGTTATAAGGCCATTACTATAAGCCACACTTAAAGAGCTATTTTTTTTTATTACGCCCGTACCTTTTTTTATAATAAAATAATTTTTCAAATTATTGTTTAACTATCTGTAATTAAGTCTTTTAATTATTGTTTAGTTGCTGTTCAGTTCATTTCCATTTATTTGGAGAATCTTTCCTCCAAACGATAAATACCCTATTTTATAACTTTTTAAACTTTTAAGGGTAATAACAAAATTGAACAAGCTAGACTTTTGCGCCCGCTTTCGTAAGAGGGTGTAAATCAATAAAATATAGGATTTAATTACAAAACAGTTGTTTTAATAACAGCATATCTTTTACTATTTAAAAAAGATATCGTGTTCAAAGTAAGCCTGTTTTAATTAATAAAAACAATTATGAAATCAAAAATTACTTTACTAGTACTGTTAATTATATTACCAGTAATGAGTTTCATGGGTAATGAAGCTTTTGCTCAAACTGTCTCTGGCATCGCGAGCAACACAGGATGTTTTAACAGTGGAATTGTAACTGCAAGCAGTACAGGTTTGGGTGCTACTCCGCAATACCAATTGTCAAAAGCTGGTGTTGTAGTGGCACCAGTTTCTGGAGATCCTACACAGTTTACAAACACTAATGTTTTTACAGGATTAAGTTCGGGAGTTTATGTTGTAAATGCTAGAGCAACTGCTGGAGGAACTGTATTTTCAAGCACAAATATCACGGTTACAGATGGCTACACTGCCATGACTGTTTCTACGCCTACAAAGGTAGCAGATTGCGTAGGAGGAACGGCTTCATTAACATCGACAGTAACAGCGGGAAAGGCACCTTATACATATACTATAGCTGCACAGTCAGCGCCAGGTGTTATTTTGCAAAATAGCGGACCAATAAGTGCAACTACTTTTAATTTTAATCCGTTGGGAGTTAATAACTATTTAGTAAGCGTGACTGATGATTGCGGACAGACTATTACTGGAGCAACATCTATTTCTAATCCTACAGTAACGGTAAATGATTTTAAATTAGGAAGTTTAGCCTATCCTAGTTTTAATACAACAAATAACTGTTCTACGCCTCTGAATGTTATTAACGAATTATTATTTCAATATATAGCTAATAGCACTACTATTTCGCCAAGCGATGCGGCAAGATTTAGCTGGAAAATATTATATCAAGGACAGCTCTACGGTCAGGATACTAACGCTGATGGATATAGTGATGTAGGTGGAGCGGGTTATTCACCTTTGCTTAATACAGTTAGATTACCACTAGTTGCTACAAAAGCTGGCGTATTAGCAGAAATAGCAAGTGGCACTATGAAGGTAGTTCTGAGTGATAATTGTGGTAATTCTAAAGAATTTAATGTTACGCAATATAATAGCGGCGGTACTATGGGACCAAGTAATTGTGCAGGAGCAGGACTTATTAGAGCGGTACCTAACAGGTTAAGCTGTTTTCCTTTGAATGTTACATTTACTAACATAGCAAATCCTGCAGATATTGTTACAACTACTATTAACAGTACTGCACAACTTATTGCTGGTTTTACAGCAGGAGCTACTTACCATGTGACTTATGTAGATGCACAAGGGAGTACTACAAGAAGTTTTGATACGCTTCCAGTTTCTCAAAATATATCAATTCCCGCAGCTTCAACTTTTACTATTAGTCAGGTTCTTACTGGAGTACAGCAAAATTTAAATGTTTTAGGTTACGGAAGACTAATTTTAACAGTAACTCCTGTTCAGGCTGGAGATATTATTAATTATACAGTCACAGCATCAGATAATCCTTTAGTACCTGTAGGATACACAAGCAGTACTCCATTAAATGCTACTTCAGGAAGCGCTACATTACCTAGAGTAAATGCTTCAGATCCTTTAGATTATTGGCCATCAGGTCATTATACTTTAGATATGACTATTCCTTGTGGTACAAGAACTATAAATGCTACAGTTTCAGGTTATAATGCTACTTTAAACGGAAATACTATAACGCCTGTTTGCGGAGGATTTAATTATGTAATGAATGGAAATTTTGATAGTGTAAGTGCTTATCAGGTTATTATTGTTTCTGGTCCATCAAGTGTTGGTCAGGTTAGAGATTTAGCCAGTAATACAGCATCACTTCCTTTTAACGGATTAAGTTATGGTACTTATGTTTTTGGTTTACGAATAAAAGGAGGAACTGTGAATGTCCTTACTCAAACCTTGACTTATGATTCTAATAATGTTATTACTGTGGATAAAACTAATACTGGTGGGTATGTTTGCAGCAGTGGCGCGACTAATGGAACTTTAACTATCGCAGCAACATCAAACTCGCCTGCACCTGGAAATGTTTTAGAGTATGCTCTTAGTACAGATGGTGGAACTAATTTTGGTGCTTATCAAAGTGGTAATACTTTTTCGGGTTTAACAGATAACACTTATTTTTTTAGAATTAAAGACGGTTGTGGAAATATCATAACTCAATCGGCACAGATAGGTGTAGCAGCGGCTCCAACAGCTACGGCTGAAGGTCAGTCAACTCCAGCAACATTTTGTAATCTTAGTACAGGAACATTACAATTAGATGTAGATACTGTGGGTGCAATTTCATATTTATGGACTGGACCTGGAATTACTACAGCTAATGAAACTCTTAAAAGCCCTCTGGTAAATTATAATGCTTTATCAGTTGGAAATAATAATTTTTCTTGTTCCGTAACTTTTGGGCCTCCATGCAGCAGTACTACAGTTTCAAATTTAACAATAAATATAACAGCGCTTCCTGTTGTTTCAATAACAAATCCGGCAGCTGTTTGTTTTCCTAATACAGTAGATATTACTGCACCAGCAATAACTGCAGGAAGTGAAACAGGTTTAACATACTCTTATTTTACAGATTCAGAAGGTACAGATCCAATAGTTGATCCAACTATTATAGATGTTAGCGGCACATATTACATAAAAGGCACTAATGCAACTTGTAGTAATATACAGCCTGTAACGGTTATAGTTAATTCGTTGCCTATTGCAGGAATAACCTATCCAAGCACTCCATATTGTCAAACAGGTACTGCGACAGTTACCCAGACAGGTACAACAGGAGGAACCTATAGTGGAGATGCGGGTTTAATTATTGATGCTGTAACGGGAACTATAGATTTAGCTGGTTCTACGATAGGAGATCATACGGTAACTTATAGTTTCACTGATGGTACTTGCTCTAGTACAGACATAGCGTTAATTGAAATAAATGAATTGCCAACTGCATCAATTGCTTACTCAAGTAGTCCTTATTGTAATAGGGGTACAGCCACAGTAACTCAAACAGGTGAAGCAGGCGGTACTTACAGCGGAGATACTGGTTTAATTATTGACCCATCAACAGGAACAATAGATTTAGCACTTTCTACAGTTGGAACTCATACGATTACTTACAATTTTAGTAATGCAACTTGTTCAGGAACAACAACTGCAAGTATCACTATAAATGCAACAGTAGCTCCATCAGTTTTAGCAGATATTACAGGACAATGCGAAGCAACACCAATAGCACCGACAATTACAGATCCTTGTGCAGGTACAATTACCGGAGCAACAACAACTTTATTTCCAATTACAACTCAAGGAACAACTGTAGTTACTTGGACTTTTGATTATGGAAACGGATATACACAAACTGCAAATCAAAATGTAATAATAGATGATACATTGGGGCCTGTTATGCCAATTTTAGCAGATGTAACAGGAGAATGTTCTGCAACACCAACAGTACCAATAGCTACAGATACCTGTACAGGAGCAATTACTGGAGCAACAACAACTGCATTTCCAATTACAGCAAAAGGTACAACTATTGTTTTGTGGACATTTGATGATGGAAACGGAAATATATCATTTGCAAATCAAAATGTTATTATAACAGATACTACAACACCAGTCGTGCCGGTATTAGCAGATGTAACAGCAGAATGTTCGGCAACGCCTCTGACACCAACTACTACAGATAATTGTGATAGTGGCGTAATAACAGGTACAACTTCTACTATTTTTCCAATAACAACACAGGGAACAACTGTAGTTACTTGGAACTTTACAGATAGTTCAGGAAATACATCGACAGCGACTCAAAATATAATTATTGATGATACGATTGCACCGGTTGCTCCAGTATTGGCAGATGTAACAGGACAATGCGATGCAACACCTAGTGCACCAACAGCAACAGATGCGTGTGCAGGAACAATAACAGGTACAACGACTACAGCTTTTCCAATTACAACCCAGGGAACAACAGTAGTTACATGGACATTTGATGACGGAAACGGAAATACATCAACAGCAAATCAAAATGTAATCATTGACGATACTGTTGCGCCAGTTGTACCAGTTTTAGCAGATTTAACAGGTCAGTGTGATGCAACTCCAATTGCACCAGCAGCAGCAGATGCCTGCGCAGGAACAATAACAGGAACAACCACTACCGTTTTCCCAATTACAGCACAAGGAACATCAGTAGTTACATGGACATTTGATGACGGAAACGGAAATATTGCAACAGCGAATCAAAATGTAATTATTGATGATACGATTGCTCCGGTTGCACCAGTTTTAGCAGATGTAACAGGACAATGTAATGCAACCCCTGCAGAACCAACAGCAGCAGATGCCTGCGCAGGTATAATAACAGGAACAACCACTACCGTTTTCCCAATTACAACCCAGGGAACAACAGTAGTTACATGGACATTTGATGACGGAAACGGAAATATTGCAACAGCGAATCAAAATGTAATTATTGATGATACAGTTGCGCCGGTTGCACCTGTTTTGGCAGATGTAACAGGACAATGTAATGCAACCCCTGCAGTACCAACAGCAGTAGATGCCTGCGCAGGAACAATAACAGGAACAACCACTACAGCTTTCCCAATAACAGTACAAGGAACAACAGTGGTAACATGGACGTTTGATGACGGAAACGGAAATATTGCAACAGCTGCTCAAAATGTAATTATTGATGATACGATTGCTCCGGTTGCACCAGTATTGGCAGATGTAACAGGACAATGTAATGCAACCCCTGCAGTACCAACAGCAGTAGACGCCTGCGCAGGTACAATAACAGGAACAACCACTACAGCTTTCCCAATAACAGCTCAAGGAACAACAGTGGTTACATGGACGTTTGATGACGGAAACGGAAATATTGCAACAGCTGCTCAAAATGTAATTATTGATGATACAGTTGCGCCGGTTGCACCAGTATTGGCAGATGTGACAGGACAATGTAATGCAACACCTGCAGTACCAACAGCAACGGATGCCTGCGCAGGAACAATAACAGGAACAACCACTACAACTTTCCCAATTACAGCACAAGGAACAACAGTGGTTACATGGACATTTGATGACGGAAACGGAAATATAGCAACAGCAAATCAAAATGTTATAATTTCACCGAGCACATTAGTATCTCCAGTTCTTGCGGACATTACTGGTCAATGTAGTGTAACACCAATTGCACCAGTGATTTTAGATAGTTGTGGCGCAGCAATAACAGGAACAACCACTACCGTTTTCCCAATCACAACACCAGGTACAACTGTTATAACTTGGACCTTTAGTAACGGAAGTGGAAGCAGTGTCACGGCAGCTCAAAATGTAATTATTACAAATGTTGCTTTAGCTGGAACTCCATCAGCAACATGTTTAGGAAGCGGAAATCAATATAATATAACATTATCAGTAACAGGTCAGGGGCCTTATACAGCAACGGGAACAGGAGCCCCAGGCACATGGTTAGGAAATACTTGGACCTCAAATACAGTTGCTGTAGGAGCAAATTATAGTGTTAATATTCAAGATGCAAATGGATGTAATACAATAACAGTATCTGGAGTTTCACCTGTATCTTGTTGTACTTTTAGTGTAATTTGTCCAACTTTCCAACCGACAACTGTATCTTGTTATGATCAATTGCCAAACGCAACTACTTTAACAAAAGCCCAATTTGAAGCTTTAGGAAACGGAAATGGAAGAATAACTTCTTGTGGGGCACTTGAAATTACAGCATCTAATAGTGCGGATCAAGGATGTAATGCCAATATAACAAGAACATATACGGTAACAGAATATAATGATCCAAATGGAAATGGTGTTAGAGATGCTGGAGAAAATACGGTTACTAATAGCACTATCTGTACGCAGACAATTACAGTGCATGACACCACTGCACCAGTTTTTGTTGAAGCAATGCCTCAAGCTGTTGTAAATGCAAATTGCGATACAATTCCTCCAGTAGTTACATTAACGGCAACAGATAATTGCGGAAATGCAACCGTTGCCTATGAAGAAACTCGGGTGGAGGGCGACTGCAGCAGCAGATATACTTTATTGAGAACTTGGACAGCAAACGATCAATGTGGCAACCAAACTTCATATACGCAAACAATAAATGTTGCCTGTCTTGAAGAAATATATAACGGGATCTCATCTAACGGTGATGGAATAAACGATAGTTTCGTAATTAAAGGAATCGATTGCTACCCTAATAACAGTGTAAAAATATACAATAGGTATGGAGTTATAGTATATGAGAAAGACGGTTATGACAATGTAACAAGTCCATTCCAAGGATATTCAGACGGACGTGCTACTGTCAAAAAAGGAGATAAACTTCCAACAGGTACTTATTTCTACACAGTGCAATATGATAATAACGGAAATAAAGTCGAAAAAGCAGGATATCTATATGTAAACAATCAATAAGGTTATAATTAACAATTGTTTCGAAATAATTGTTTTCAAAAGTAGCAAGTTTTCTTGCTGCTTTTTTTATAAAAATAAAAGTGTAACTAAGCATAAATTCCATTTTCTAGATTTTTTTTAACAATTATTTGTAAGTAATGTCTTAAAATGAAACTGTAAAAACTTTTAGCGGTAATGATAGGGAATATTAAAGAAGAATTTTGTGAATCCAAAATTTCAACGAGCTTCATATAGTAAGATGAATTATTTGGAACCAGTAAAATTTAAATAATTTAATAACCCATAAAGATTAAATCTTATGAAGAATAGATTACTTCCTTTGTTTTTTGTATTAGGTAGTATAGGTGCTTATGCACAGGTTGGTATAGGGACTCCAACTCCAAATGTATCATCGCAATTAGAAATTTTTGCAAATGATAAAGGGGTTTTAATACCTAGAGTTGCTTTAAAAAGTTCAACTGACGTTAGCACTATTACCAATGGCAATGTAAACAGTTTAATGGTTTTTAACACGAGTACAATTGCTGATGTTACACCAGGTTACTACTATTGGTATGACAATAAATGGCAAAGAATAGCTACTGCTGCAGAAGTTAATGCAAACACCACTATTATTACAGGAACTGGTGTTCCTGGTCCAAAAGGAGCCCCAGGTTATCCTGGTGAAAATATAAGCTTATATGTAGATAGTACAAGTGGAACCGTTTATGTGCAAAATCCAGATGGTACGTGGTCTTCTATCAATGGTAAAAACGGAATCGATGGTAAAAACGGTATTAGTGGAGGAAACGGATTGCCGGGTACTAAAGGATTAGATTCTACTATTCAAATGTATATTGACTATAATACAGGAATAGTGTATGTACGAGATGCAAGTGATAATACCAAATGGGTTAAGGTAAACGGAGTAGACGGAATCCCTGGAGTTCCTGGAGCAC
>NZ_JADKPU010000009.1:0-180105 GCF_015350695.1 Flavobacterium sp. MR2016-29 | reverse complement strand
GAATAGCTTAGAACTTCGGCATTAAACTCGCCAGCTATCGTCGTTGGTATCTTTTTATCTGATATAACGGCTAGTACGTTTCCTAAGTGATTTGACAACTCGTAACGTTTATCTCCAATCGAAGATAAGAAACTCCTTTGAACTATAGGCAACGCAGGTGTGAAAAGTCCGTTTGTAGGATCCAAATAGTTTGGTATTCCATCCGTTGGTGCATCCGTATTAAGTGTATAAGTACTACCTGTTGTAGCAGCATTTAGCATTCCAGGGCCTCCCTCATAAGTTTCCCAAGTAGCATAACCATCACCATCATCATCAACATCTAGATAGTTAGGTATGGTGTTGATTGACGCTTTCGGATTCTGAATTGAAGCTATTGCATTAGTATTTAGAGTAGCTCCCGTTGCAGGATTTTTGTCGCCATCAGGGTTCGCTCCTTCATTTAGGGTATAAATACCATCACCATCGTCATCTTTATCGTCATGATTTGCTATACCGTCACCATCAGTATCTATAAAACTTAGGTCATTATTTACTTCGTATAAATCAAATATACCATCTCCATCGGTATCCGGCAGGCAAGGTGCCAGAGTACGAATTACATTATTGTTTATTGGTATTCCTAAACTCGATACAGGAGGATTACTTGTGTTTGCCAAATCTGTTGCATCGTCAAAAGTAAACCCGTTTTGTAAAGTATTGATACCATAATTAAAATAACACATATCAAATCCAAGTGCTCTGGCATTACCAGCTCCTCCTAATTTATTAATGTTTTCGGCCGGTATACTGGCTGGGTTAACTGTTGTTGGTGTGATCCAATTAGCTCTGTTTTCAACAATTTGCGTGAAACCATTTACATCGAGTAGGGTAGGATTGGTACCAAAAGTAGTATTCAATTTTATAGCTATGCTATTGGCTGGTGTAGTCAATAAATTTGCTTGTAAAGTCACATCATAGCTTTTGATTGTTGCAGTAACGGGGCTGTCTGATGTAATTTTAGTGTATTGATTAACTGTAATCTTAGGGCTAATCGAATTATTGTTTTTAACTAGGTTAATTTGAACTTGATTTGTGATTTCTTTAGTTTGGCTTTCAATTACATCTTTGGTAACTTTAAGATCTTGTACAGACGCAACCAACGGTGTAGGTACAGCTATATCTATAGTAGTAACGGCAGCGCCTGGTGTAATTTGTGTTTTGAACACAATAGCTGTTCCCTTGTAAAGAGTAATAAAAAATTTACCAGATTCTAATGTTTTTCCAATTTTCAAAATCTGATTTGTAGTGTATGTGCCATATAAAATTTCTGCATTTCCGTTTGAGTAATATAATCTTGGCTGTGTTAACCCTGAATTCCTAACTGTCCTAAAACCATAAAAAAGATTATTGATAGTAAGTCCAACTTTTACCCTATTGGTATTTGTTAGTAAACTGGCAGTTTTAAATTCTAGTAATCCTGTTTCGGCAGGGCCAAAAACAGATACTGGATTTGCTGTTGTACAACTACCTGCAGATACTCTAAAAAGATTTATCAAATCACCATTGTCTACTCTTCTGACACAATTGTTAGCGACACCTTTTATATCTACTATTTTACTTTTGGTAACAGATTCTTGTTTAACGCCTTTGTATTGCAATTCACCTACAAAATATGTTCCATTAGCAGGATTGGCATTAATCAGTTTAATGGATGTGTCCAGATTTAAACTTTTCATATCTGGATCTATTGCAGGCGAATTATTCGAATACATACCCCAAGTTGATGAAGCCGTTGCAGTATCAAAGTGAAGCGAATAATCTCTAATAACAGGTGTTCCTGTCAATATAGAATTCTTAGTTAAAGCACTAGTTTTTGCAGCTATTCTGCCTGTGCTTGCAATGGAACTATTTCCTAATTTGTATATCAGTAAATTAGATTCTTCGAGTCCAAGACGGCTGCTGCCAAAAAGGTCGTGTTCTTTTAGACGATATAACGATTCAGTACTATTTCCCTGTTCGTTAACCTTATAGTTTTCTTCATAAACTCCTAATACATTGCCTTGTGCATCACGAGCATAATGCGTACGAACGATATCAAGACCACGTTGTACACGTTTTGCTATTCTATTGCCTAATCCATCATAATCAAAGAAGATAGTAACACCAGCTTTGCTGTTTATAACTTTTTCAACTTTGCCATCAACACGCCAGTCAATAGTCAAACCTTCGTTTTTATCTTGTATCAATTGACCAATAGCGTCATAAACATAGTTATACGTATTAGAATCACCTAAGTTATAATTAGCCTTTTCAATTAGATTTTGCTTGATATCGATACCAGTCTCAGTAAATATATCTTTAGCTACATCAAAAACATTGGTTAGCTTATTCGTTCCCGGAATGTATTTATAGGTAAAGTTGTCCATCTCTGGATTTGGTAGTGTTGAGTTAGGATAAACGCCCGGTGCGGTGTTACGCATGGTTTGTAAATTACCGTTTTTATCGTAAGAATAGCTGGATTCATAACTTTCAGCTGCTTGCATTGTGAAAGCATCAAAAGCTTGAGAAGTCATTGTTTTTATACGATTCAGCTGATCGTAACTATAATTATTTTTTTGTATAGCAAGCAACTGATCGCCTTCTTTACGAATAGCTGTTGTCATTTGCTTAATATTACCATTGTACAAGTTTTGAAGGCTTGTGCCAGTTGTATTACGACTTACCATTAAAGGTTTGAAAGAGTCACTTCCGTTATCCCCTGATATCGCTTTATAGTCATTGTCATAATAACTTAAAGAATAACCAAAAGCATCTTTTGTTTTTGTAGAACTTGCAGATGCTCCATCTTTGCCTAAGTCATTATCACTGCTAGATAGGTTTTCTCCATTAACTGTTTTTAACCAGCCCTGTAGCGTATAAGCATAATCTATTCCCTGCACTTTTTTGTCGCCTAATTCTACTCTCGCTAAAGGTCCGTGTGCATAATATTTGTAGCTAGCATCTTTTTCCCAAAGTGTACCATCTGATGATGTTTCGACATTTACAATACGATTGTCTGCATCATAGTTATAGCGATGCGTAAATTGATCAAATTTGTTAGGCTGAAATTTAACTGTATTTACATTGCCGCTTATAAGATCATAATCGTAAACAATTCTTTTTAAATGAACTTCACAGTCATTTGTTTGTCCTGTGGTTGTGTTGATAACAGTTTGAGTACAATTAGGATTTTTTAGAGCAGTATAGTAATTAACTATCTCTTTTACATTGCCGTGCACATCATAATTATATAAAATGGCGTTATCAAAAGTATTCGCATTCGTATAATTTTGATGATAGAATATTCCAGTTACTCTATTACGGTTATTGTATGCTGGATTAACTCCTGCTGCAACATTTGTAATAAATAATGAAGAAGCTTTGACAGTAGGTTCTACTTCTGGATCTTCATCATAAATAGTTCTTGTAACCTGAGTTTTAGGCAAACTGCTCTCAAAACCATCTACTATGGCATTTACAGCTCCAATAGGTTTTGGACTGCGCAAAAGTCTTCCTTCGGCAGATATACTATAACTTACAGATGCGGATGGATTGGCTGCATTAAATACAAAACTTTCTATTTCGCCAGCCTGATTTATCCTTCCTAGGCTATCATAGTTTGTATAGCTCATTTTGGCAACAGTTCCTGTTAGTTGTTTTCGGTTTTGCGAGGCAATGATTCTGCCCAATTTATCATAAGCAAAAGTTGTGGTATTGCCATCTGGAGTATTTTGCCAAACTAACTGATTTAATGAATTGTAGCGGTATTCGGTCTTAAATTTATGATTAGGCTGTAAATTCGAAATATCACCTGTAAATTGTTTAAGTGGGTCATCAGCTATTTTGTAAGCTTCTATTAGTGCATTTTTTGCTTTAATATCAGCTGGTGAAAAGCGATTTACTCCTTCTGGAGCTACAGTTTGAGTAAGATTTCCTGCTTGGTCATAATAATAAAGCGTATATTGATATTCTTGATCATAATACGTCATGTCAAGATTTTCAACAACCTCTGACATCGCTTTTTTGATATACGATGCAATAAATTCTTTGCGTTTCTCTTGCAGTAAATTATTATAATTATCTGCAGAAAAAGCTTCAGCAATGTTTTTTACAAGTTTTTCACAAGTTGATTCTGTCTCTTCAGGTAGACTAGGTGAAACCACACTAGTTAATGCTGCTGGAGGACAAATTTTACCATTATTAGCTGGTCTAAATACAGTTTCTACCCAATCATTCCAGTTCAGCACAGGAGTTACCTCATTATTAGCTATATTATCTGTATAATATTTTTTGTATTGCTCTATCACAGCATTGATACCGTTAAAACCGTAATGCAAGTAAGTGTCTCCAAATTCTGCAAGTGTTCTAAAACGGATATCATAAAGCTCTTTAACATCTAGTTCAGTTAAGTATCTGATATAGCTGTCTGAAATATACTGATAACCATTATTGCAAAAATTATCAAGAGTAGCTTGTGGCACTGAGTAATCAGCTATGCTTATTTTATTCATCCCGCTTATAAAAGCAGCTTTCTTTTCATCGCAAGCGACAGGAGCTACAGTTTGAGGAATACATGTAGTACATGTTTCTACCGAAGCTAATAACCTTTGAGAGCTTTTAACAGCACTTCTAAGAGAACTTGTAGCTTTTTTAGATCTAGCAGTTGCTTTACTGGCTAGTTCTTGTAAACTGATTGCATCACTTTGTAATAAATAATAATCATTTGATGGTACAGACTCAGCAATCATTCTCGCTCTGGCAACTGTATTGTCTGAAAGGAAATCACAGAAATCACTAGGACCTGCATCTAGCATTGTACCTGGAGCATAAAAGTTCATTCTATTTTGCAGAAATACAATTTTCGACTCTATTACATTGCTATTTTTGTTCTTATAATAAATTAAAAGACTGCTATCGCCTATATAATCTACACTTAAAACAGTAGCAATATCTTGGATTCCAAAATCCATTTCAATTCTGCAAAATATTTTGTCTATGCCGCCTGTTCCCCATGATCCTGCAGAAGCTGGACTTACATAATCATGATCGAAGAATCCTATTGCAAAATAATCCGAAGATGAAAATATTTGACATTTTGATATTTCTACATCATAATTATTTGGATAACTAGCCGCAAAACTTTCTTTTAATTTTTGAAATCTGCTCTCCAATTGAGTTTCCTGAACAAATGAATTTACATTAGGGTATGCATTTATTGTAGTAGCATCATTTACAAAACCCCCATTAGGATTAAATTGGTAATTTGCAGCTATAACTTCATTTAAAATGTTTTTTAATCCATTTTCATATAATTCTTCATTTTCTTGCGAATTTTCGCAACTAACTATTTTTTCAATCTCCGCAGGTACTAGAGGAGCAAAGAAATTACAAAAATCATCATCACCTAAAGACATAGATATTGTTCCTTCGAATGCAACACATTTTTGGCTTTCAGTATCATAATTTATATGTAATACATTATTTGAATCGATATCAATTTTGTTAAGATGAAGAATTGGCTCTTGAACGATATAACTAGGAGGTACCCCTATCCAAAAGACAGGCATTTGATTGCCTTCGTTATCATGGAACGAAATAATTATGGTGTCCCTAAAACCTGAATAATTGACCTGAAACTGATAAAGGTCAGTTGGTGGAAAATTAGGGAGATTTGCTTTTCTATATCTTTCAAAACGAGCCACTAAATTAGAATTATTGATAAGATTATTCATAGCAGGGTACTCGCTGCAGACGCGATAAATTGCAGTGTCAGGTGATGCTACTCCTCCATAATTAATTGTATAATTAGGATCAGATAAAATTTGATTTATAAAGTCTTTTAGATCGTTTTCAAAAGTAATTTCAGTTTCTGAATTGCTACAGGCAGCTATAGATAGACCTTCACACGGAATAACATTTTGACAAGCATCTCCAATACCATCTTTAGGATTAATATCCAATTGATCTGTATTTGGTGTAGTTGGACAGTTGTCTAGCTCATTTGGAACTCCATCGCGGTCATCATCCATAATAGCAACAAAAGGACAACAGTCAAAATTATTAGTAAAAAGTTTTAACGTTCCTTTTAAAATAGCTGTACCAGTAGTGAAATTAGTATTGCCAGAAGTAACTAACTGAAATGAACTTTCAGCATTATTATCTGGGGACTTAATTGTTATAGACTCAAATTTTTTGAAGGTATAAGAGTCAATCAAAACACCTTCTCTGACAGATTCTAGAACAAGGTTTGCAATGATATTTGTACCTTGTTTGAAATATATATTTTGTGCATTTCTTTCCCAAGTTATACTAGTATTGGCTCCGAAAAATTCTTCTAAATAAGAATTATTATACGCTGTATAATTACTTATATCAATAGGCGTAGTGCTATTAAAGGTACCTTTTGTTTTTAATTCGTTGAAAAGAGGTATCAAAGCTTTTTCAAACTTAGATTTTTTATTACAGCCAACTCCCTGGTCATTTGTTGCTTGATTAGGATCTAAAACTTCACCAATAGCATTTGGAGATGTCCCGCATTCCCCTATAGGAGCGCAAGTTTCTCCGGTTAGAATAATTTCATTAGAAATCTCATTACTTCCAACAGCTCCTATTTCAGCCACGACAGAGAATTTGTATTTTCCTTCTGAAGGTTTTGAATTTCCTAAATCGTAATAGATTTGCTTTAGATTTTTAATAGACCAAGAAGAGCCGTAATTTGCCCAAGTATAACCACTTGTTTTAGGCAGTTGTACTGAAATTGGACAAGTTGAAAAATCTCCTCCAGTTTTTGGAGTAATGTTAATAGTCAAAGTTGCTCCTGTTGCTGGTGTTGAAACAGTTAAAGGCTGTAATCCATTTGCAAATAATCCTTCTAATGTTTGATTAGCCGAAGGAATAATTAATTTTTTAATCAATTCTTTGGTAATATACGACTTATTAAAAGCTGCATTCGATAAAGATACTGGTGAAGTAAAAGCACCATCTTTGAAAAATCCATTCAAAAATATATCGAAGTCAAACAAAAGTGGGCAATTTCCAGTTTGAGCATAATACTCAAAATGGTTTGCTTGAACTGCATTGGCCATAGCATCTGTAGGACTTAAGCTCGAGTTGTATCCAAAATCTGCTGGAAGATAATTTTTTTGTTTGCTTTGATATAATATTGCACTGCTGCTTTCACATAAAGAGCCTGCAGTAACAATGTTATTTTGAATATAATTAGACAGCAACTTTTTCTGAGTGAAATTATCACTCAAAACATCTGTAATTGCACTAGAAGATGCTTGACCTACACAGCCATTAAAAGATTTGCGCTGCATAGCATATATATTGCTGAATATATGTTTGATTTTATTTTTTAATCCGATGTACAAACCTTTATAAACATTCCATACCTCATTTTTTTCAGATGCACTTAATGTAATATTAGTTAAGTCACATTGAGAAAAAGAGTTGCACAATACACTTTGTACAGCTACTTGATACATAGTTAAATTAGTATTATCTGCTCCGATGTAACTGTTGTTTATAGCCTGATACATTATACTTCCAGTACCAACTCTCATACTATAAAGAGTGGCATCTTCAAATGGAGCAGGAGATTGTGCTTGTTTAAAATAAGGGTCATTATTGTAAATTTTGAATTTGCCTGAATTTCCTGCACTGTCAAAATCAATAAATCCTTTTGAATATGCATCAGCATAAGTTGCAGTATTCATTAAATAAGAATCATAACCATCAGAAGATAAAGGTGTAGAAATTGTTCCTGTACTTTTAGCTATAGTAAAGTTTATTGTTCTTTGGCATATTTCACGGCTATATTCTAAATATCTATATTCTGGGTGATAAAGTAATAAAGATTGCGCCCAACTGTCTTCCCAATGCGCTATAAAATCGCTTACGTCCTTCAATTGCTCTGGCTGTACGGTCCAAATATCACTCCCGTCTGGAGCTTTTGCAGGACTAAGGACAGGAGTAAAGGCCGGATCAACTTCAGGTGAATATATTTTAGGAGTACTTGTATTGTCTATTATTTTAACTTCAATTACTGACTGAACTCCATAAGAATCTTTATAAGTATCTACTTGATCTTGAGTAGGGCTAATTGCTCTTCTAGGATGTTTCCAGTTGTTTCCAGTGGTTGCACCGTTATAATAAAGACTACCATCTGAATTGAAAACACTTAATTTGTCAAAATTTGAATTGGGTACTTTATTTCCGTTTGCATCTATAGTATTTACATCAGTAGCTCCATATTGTCCATTAGGTCTCAAATCTGAGATCAATAAATTTTCATTCATTTGACAAGAAGTTTCAAAATCAACGAATGTAGGATTACATATTTTATCACATTCTGCATATAACAAATCCCATTCTCTACTGAAACGTATATTTAAAGAATTTACATCAGATACTGTTATTATATTGCCTTCCATATCTGTAGCACCATTGTTTAATGTAATGCTTGTTGTATTGCCTGACGCGTATACACTTAGAACTACTTTGCCGTATAATTTATCGAAAGCACCTTGAACATAATTCAATTTTGTTCCTATACTTTTTGTACAGCTCTCACATGTAATATTACACGAATCATAAATAAATTGAGTATTGGGTGATAATCCAAATTTTGGATCATTAGGATCAATATAGCATTCAGAACTAGCTGTGGTCAATTTTTTTATGTAATCATCAGCGTAATCGTTTAATGCTTTTTCATTTACCTTAATTTCTTTTTTCAGACTATAGCTTCCTGTATTTAAAGTTGCTTTTGACTTAACTACAGGCAGACTTGCCGGAATATTGCTGCCTGATAAACTAAACGTACCAACAGTTTTAAAAATAGGCGTATCTAATTTTTCATTGCCACAATCGTCTTTTAAACCCAATTTAACATCATACACGAAAGGATATAAACCTGTTGGGCAATAAAAAGGAGAGAATGAGTTTGTTTGATCTAAACTATATTCAAAGTCATATCCTTCTCCGTCATTTGTGACTTCTACTGATTTTGAAAGAGTCAAAACATCATTGCTTTGAGGAAATATTCCTGTCGATTGTAATATGTTGTTGTCTTTTGCCGTATCTGCATCAGTAACTGCAAGTTTGTTGAGTAAGTCTGCAGTAACACTTCCATGACCGTTAGCATCAGCATTAGCCTTAGTATCTACGTTTTCTTCTGGCAAGCTAATAAGGTTATTTGGTGATTTTCCAGACAACGCCGTAGCAATAGTGCGCCCTTGTGGATCTAGATAACTTACAGATACTTGTTTATTAGGATCAACTACAATATTTTTTTTATAATGAGAAGATTCACCTACACTATAACCAAACAATCTATGCAGCTCTGGAGCTGAAGGTGTTGTGTAAAAATATTTCATCTCATGATTACTGCCAAGCTGATGCTCTACACCCACGCCGCCTTTTCTAGCTATTCGGCCTGTGTTGTCAGGTGTGTATTCTATTTGTGAGAAAGGATATAGTTTGGCATCCGGTACATAAGCCTGGTTAGTTCTTGAAGAAAAATCCGAATATCCCGTTGGAGAATAATACCTGCTTGATCCAGAACTATCCGACATTCCAGAAACATTGCTAAAACAGCTTCCTCCATCTATATCAAAATCTTTAAAAGAATAGGATTTGCTTTGGCTATTTAAGTTGTAATTTTTAAAATAATGAATATTAGAATCAACATTTGGAGCAGGCAATATCTCTAGGCCGGCTCTTCCTTGACTGTCATAAATAATTTCTCCTACTATAGTAGTATTATCGGTATTTATTTTGGTTACTGTTTGGCGATTTCTCAATGAGCCGTCAAAATAACTGACGATTTCTTTTTTCTTTCCATCTTCGGCATAGCTCGCTTGAAATTGCCAGTTTTTGCCAGCTTCATGTTCAGAAATAATGCTCTGATGAGGCCAATCAGCAATTGTGTTTTTTACACTAGTTCCTGAACTCCAATTACCATAATATTTAACAAGTTCTGTATTTCTGCTGATTCCTCGTACTCTATATATCAAATACCCTTTACTGTATATTAAGGGTATTTCAAATGTGTTTTTAGAAGTTATGATTCGGGTATTATTGAGTTCAAAATCTCTCTCTTTAAATGGAATTTGATCTCCAGATAAATGAGCAGTTATGCCTTCATTACTATAATTATCAATCCAAGTCCATTCTAATTCATATTCTAAAGCACCAGCTAAACTTGCCCAGTTAATGGTTACTGAACTTCCTGTAGCATTAGTTGAGCCAATCGGATTAGGCAATTGTTGTGATACTGCATAATACCTTTTTGTCTTGAAACCCATATTAACGAAAGCATTATTTGGTACTACGTTTCCGTTAGCTGTATTCAATGCATTGTATGAAATCAATTGTACTCTGATACCAAACCTGTTTTCGATTTTTAAATAACTTAAATCGCTAAAGTTCGCACCTCCGCTGTTTGCAGGATTTGGGTTATAATTTACTGTTAGTTCCTTATCAAAAGAAGTATCATTACTGCCGTCTTGTTTTAAAGGAGTTACTCTAAAAGTTGCCTTTAATTCATAAGCGACATATGGTGCTAGATTATTATCGATACTTAATGACAAGTAGCAATAAGAGCCTAAATTGTTTTGATTCGGAAAATTAGCTTCTGAATCAAAAATAGAGATAGGAGCATTGCCAAAACTGGTAATCGCTGTTGGCTTAAAACTAGTATACTCTCTTTCTTGTACTTGTGCGCTGAGTAGTACTGTAAAGAACAATAACCCAATTAAGCTTATCTTTTTACTTAACACATTCAATGATATATTCATATTATAATTATAACGTGATTAACTTATATGTTTTAAACTTTTCCAAAAGATTGTTATTGATACTGAAATAATTGGCGTTAGATAGGAGGGATGGATTCAAAATTATTTTCAAAATAAGTTTAAATACCCCTTCGGTTTGACCAATAGAACTGTTGTTCAATAAAATCAGAACTATTAACAATCAAGGAATTATCATTCCCTTTTTGGACTATTACTTCGCGTTTCTTGTATGGTATAAACTCCTTTTTCTGTTTCTTTCTTCACTCTTACCAATCCTCCTTCGAGATCATATTCATAAAACGAGGCGTAGTTGTTTTCATCTAATTCTGCCATGAGTTTTTGGGTATCTTCATCATAAACAAAACTTTTTAAATTCCCATTGTAAGGGAAAAATCGAATGTCATCAAAATAGCAGTCTGCCGTAGTGTTAGTACAATTTAAAGCGATTTCTAAACTTGGATTATTTTCTGCAACTATAGCAGGAATTTCAATAATGCCCAAAATGCGTTGCCAACCGTCTATAATTGCTCCAGAAGGCTTAAATGTTTCAGAATAGAATGATGCTCCATTGCCATTTGCAATAGAAATTGATATGTTGCTTTGAGAATACGTAATTTGCTGTTGCGCAACATTTTCTTTTACCCAGCCTGAAACAATATATTTACCAGCTTCCGGCATAAAAGAACTGTTAGACAATTCATCAAGTGCTGCTTGATTTGCTTGTGAATATCGCTTTATAATATAAGTGACTATATTTGAAAATGCATTACAGGTTGCTCTTTGTCTAATATAAATGTTCTTGTTCACATAACTATTTACATTAGTATTCCCCAAAATAATTGCAGCATTAGTATTTAATGAAGGCATACCGCTAAATTGTGGCAAATCAATCCAAGTTGTTGCGTTTAAAGAATATTGCCAATTATATTCACTCGAAGGAAAACCTATATCTGATTCTATTATAATGTTATCATTAATTGGAAGTAGAGTACTTGCACCAGTGTCCTTGATTTTAAGTAAAGGAACATTTGTTATTGTTAATTGATCGTTCCACCATCTTACAATATCATTGTAAGTATTTGTACAAAATGCAAAAGTACCTTCTTTTAAATCGTCATTAAAAGAACCATTTCCTCCACATCCGCCTATTGTTCTCTTCCAGTTTCTAGAAGATTTGACTTGAATTTTATCTGGAACCCTATTTGCTAAAACATCTACATTACTTTCATAATAAGTGTTTTGTCCTCGTGATATACCGCTTAAGTTCTTACTCAGAGCTTGTACAATACCGTCTTTATAAACCAAAGTAATATTTACATCGTTTCTGCATCCGTCACCGTAATTTCCACCTCCAGGACTAATGTAAAGCATTGTTTTTACCCTATACGAACCCATGTTCTGACCAAAAGCCAAGCTAGAGGACAATAAGAATATAAAAAAGATAAACAGTATTATTTTTTTCATTTTTAAATTTTTAGATACAAAAAATATTATTTAAGTTTTAACTTTATTAATAGTCTATTACCTTAATAAAATTTTGATTATTTAAATTTCTTATTAGTGAATTGTCATTTGGCCAGAAATTATTTCTTCATGATCTAGCGTAAAATATCTTAATCGATAATATGAATTTTCTACAGGGAAGTTATATAAATTGGTAAAGCCTGTTCCATCTGCGTCACCTATTTCATCACGTATCGTCGCCACAGTATACCAGGTTTGGTCATCTGGATGGTATACTTGTAAGTCTAAACTAATCCCATATATTGGTCTTTGTGTAATTTTATCTGTTATTCCATAATTAATTATTAAAACATTATTAGGGGAACTAGTATGATTTTCCATATACCATAGGTCGATTTGATAGTTTTGTGTAACGGGAGGATTTACAACAACAACAGGACACTTCGCCTCATCAATTTTAGGAATACTGGCAAACAAATTTCTCGTCATCGTGCTAGAAGTACCTTTAGATACTTTTAGACTATTTTTTCCAGTATGAGATTGATTAGAATCAATATTTAGCTTGTCATTTGCAAAACCAAAATGTTTTTTGGTAGTTACAGTTTTCTTCTCCTCAAATCCTTCGTATCCTATTTGTTGGTATTTTGAGTTAGAAGCTACCGCCATAGGCAGTTTATACATATAGCCATACTGTGCTGCACTGTAGCGTTCTAGCGCATCTTTGTTTTCTAATTCTGCTCCATAAGGACTGTATTTAGTAACACTGCTTGCAGAGGTCCAATTGGTATCGTCAATCTTCCAAACAGGAATTTGAGAGCTGCGGTCTAGTTTATAAAAAGGATTGAAACTAGTAAAGAAACCTTCGTTTCTAGGGTTATTACTATCTCCTCTTCTGCTATTTCTGCCTGTTAAATAGGCATACGATTTTTCGGCTCTCCAATTACCTTTAATGTTCCAGAGATAAGGATTTACCTTAACGTCATTAGGGTATTTAACATCTCCAGAAGGATAAATCAAGTTTAGATCTTTGTCAATTATAATATTGCCAGTAGCTGGATCTATATGTGAGACAGCACTGCTAGAATTATAACTTGGGTAATACGGAAGATTAGATTCAACTTGCGTATTCCAATGATCCTTATAAACAACTGCGCTTGCATTAATTATTCTAGGATTAAAACTTGAGTTCGAGTTGAATTGAAATGAATCTTGATCTAGCTTTCCATTCTTTATCGGATTGATCATAGAAGTAATCGAAGCCATCGATGCAGTTTGCATATTTCTATATCCAGAGCGTGTAATTTTAAAATTAAAATTGTTTAAATCTTGACATTTGTTGATATAATTTCCGCTTTTATCCATTAACAATACACCTGTTTTATCAGTATTGAAGCCTACGACCCATAATTTATATACTGCAGGCAAAGTTTGACCAGCTACAGCAGTTGACTGGATTATTCCACTATCGACAGCTATTTCATCTCCAACATGGAATATTTTAGAAACATCACCACTTTCTAGTTTAAAGTAAGGGTTTCCAGCCTGCCCTGTACCAGTATTGCCAGAACCATTAGCAATCAATTTTCCTTCAATACCAATATTTTGAGAAGCCAACCCCATTCCGTCATACATCCAATAAGCAGGGAAGTTGAAAGAAAAGTAATGATCACTATATTCATTAACAGTTTCTGTTAGGAGTACATCACCTGTACTGGCATCCCATCCAAGATTTTTTGTAGATACGGTAGCACCCAAATCAGTTGCTATTTTTTCAACCAATAGAGCAGTTTTATGTACATGCTTTGTGGTTACTGCTGTACGAAGTTCATTAATGTTCGTAGATGATTCTGGAAATACTGTAGGTATAAATATAGGTATTGGAAATATCCCAACAGGAATTAGATAACCCGCAACATTTGCTTTAAAACCAGAGGTTTCTGTTTTAGCAAAACTTCTGTTAAAGTCATTTATTAAATCATAGTCAACGCCAATTAATTTTTTAGATACATTTCCTTTTTCATCTACAGTAGTAATATTGTTATCTATATTTCCTTGTTCATCTAAATTATATTTGTATTCAACGGAAGAAACTATTTCTTTGGCTTCATTGTACACTTCCTGTAATTTCACTTTGCCATTCATGTCATTGGTTTCAATAGAATAGCCTTGGGTCATTGTCAATAGATTTCTAACATCTATATTTCCGCCTCTTATGACATTCTTCAACAGATCTTTAATAATGCTGGTTTCTGTAATTCCGTTAATCATCTTCACATCGGTGTAGGACACTTTTGTTGGAAAATCATGACTGGTATAATGTTTTGTTATGACGCTGCCCGTTGCATGCTTTTTTACTACAATATTTCCCGAACTGTCTTTTCTGTCCAAATTTTTCACTGTTACCCTTGAATAAGTAACTTTTGCTGCTGGAAAGAAATTAACTCCAAATGGTTTTTCTACATAATTACTTTCCATAGGAGCAGCTACTGTCTCTGCGTAATTTCCTTTTGCGTTATAGAAAGGTTCTATAAATGGATTTTCAGCACACATATTAGGTTCAAAAGTTGCGACTCCACTAGATTTTCCATCAGTATCATTATAAGAATACGTTTGACCATACTCCATGTCGTTCACTGTTCCGGCTGTACCTTCAAGCATTTGAGTCCAATTGTCACTTAATTTTACAGATTTAACTCGAAGTCCTCCACCCAATTTATGGCCATCTGGATTTTCTAATCGGATCCAAGACTTTTCAGGTTTAAAAATTCTTGCACGTCCTTTATTTTGTAAATAACCATTCGGCCCATCAAACATTTCTTTTATAATACTTAAACTGCCTCTCAGATTTTTTACAATAGAACCAAAATCTGTTGCTGCAGGATCATCGTTTATACCGCATGTTAATCTATTCAGGAACGTACGCCCAAAACCCCACCCAGCTTTAGCAATTGGATTTACTTCGTTACCGGTTCCTTTATCCCTTGCTAAAAATTCTACCGGAATAGAAGCTATTGTTCCTCCTAATTCTGAACTGTATTTAACATCAATTTCATTTGGGTTTCCTGTTTTAAAATAACCTGAAACATATTCATACTGTTGTGCATTATCAGACATATTCAGCATAAATTTAAACTGAATGGGTTTGTTTAAATTCTCACTTAAATATTTATCAAGAAATCCTTGTCTTGTGAGTCCGCCATCAGCAGTTAAAAGGTTATCACCACTTAGTTTTACATACAAAAACCTTTTATGAGTGTTGCCATTGTATAATATGTTTTTGCCTTTTATATCATCGTCATTAGGAACTACATTTTGCCCGACACCAACAACTTTATACATTTGCATTGCCTTTTTATCCTGCACGTATTGGTAATCATCACTTTCAGTCTCGATTTTGATTTCTCCTCCAGACGGTAATGTAACTGATTTCAAGTTCCATGAAGCGGTATTAATATCAGCTTGATTTTTAGTTAAGTCAGGACTCACTTTTGTTTTATTTTGATCAACAAAAGGAAATTCAGTATTTGATAATGGCGTATTTATATTGCCGCTATTTTCAGGGTTTTCCTTGTAATTTCCCCAAATATCAAAACCTTTCATATTGTATTTAGGATTAAAAGCACCTGGCACTGATGGATAAGGATCATCACTGGTTTTATTTAGTTTTTGATATTCCAGATCATTTTCGCCATAATCAAATGCATAGGGAGTGTATTTCCCCATATTAGAACCTCGATAGGTAAAATATACTTTTTTCAAAGTAAGTTTACCATGATAATTACTCAATTCATTCGCTGTAAGATTGGAGCTTTTGTTATTGTTCGAAATACCTTTACAGAGGCTATAACTATATACAAAATGCGCAGTTTTTATTGGTTTTACAGCGCTTCCTGCAATTTTAGACGGATCAAAAATTGCACCTGCAGCATCTGTAACTTCTGGTCTAGAATACAATCGTATTGCATGAAGCTTTTTCATTCTTCCTGAGCCTTCACCTCCATTTTCACCTGCAACACCAATAGCATCTTTTCTGTCTTCAATATCAAAGAATGCTACGTGGGTTTTAGTAACTATTTTATCGAGATATTTAAGTTCTTTTTCACCATATAAATAGTTTCCTTTTTGATCGTCTTTTTTTGAAATAAGACCTTCATTATAAGTAGCTGTATTCTTTTCAAAAGGGACTCTCCATTTATAAGCTGAGACTGTCGTATATTCAAACTTAGTAAAAGCACCCAAATCATTTATTGTTGGTCCATTGTCATCAATGTCTTGATAATCTGATGAAAGAACAGTAGATAATAGATAGGTATGTGCATAAGCAGGAGTTATAACTCTGTTTACATATTCATCACTTGTTTTATTATCCCCGTTTCCATAAAGAGATCCATTATATCCAACCAGTCCTGTAGTGTTGTTGCCACTTTTTCCAGAAACATCAAAAGTAGCTTCTGATTTTTTGGTATTGTAAGCTGTTTCTCCATACACATAACTTGTACCATCTGCCTGTAAAACTTTTATTCCTGCGGTGTGGTGTGGTTTAGCGTTATCATTTTTTATAATAAATTTATCTCTAGACGCTTCTGCATTTGTAATTTTCTGAATGACCTGACTGCGTACAAATCGTTTCGATCTCTTTATTTCTGTATTGCCATAGCTGCCACCTGTAAATGTATAAGGACTAGTGTACGTATTTTTTTTATTTCCGTCAATATCAACTCTTAAGGCTTTTGTTTCGTATATTTTATCTTTATAAATAGTTTCTGGATCTACTATTGCAGCACCAACCATTTTGAAGGTAACGGGTTCATAAGTCAATTCTTTTTTGTCAGTGCTTTTTTCGTTAAAACGGGCTAATACATTGTTATTTTCGATCCATCCACCTGTAGTACTTTCAGAGGGAGCTTTCTTAAAATCACCACTGGCATGAAATAAATTACCTAAACCAACTTCAACACCAAAATTTTGGCTTTTGCCAAGATCCACAACTTCGTCATTATATACACTGCTTACTTTTGATCTATACGGTCTAAACATACCTGATACACCTTGTCCGTCTATACTATAAGTGTCATAAGTATAATTTGTTACCGGTAAAGCCAACGTGTTTTTGCTTACAGTTTTTTCATTTTCTCTATTAAAATCTAAGACTCCAGACTCATTTACTTTTTTATATTCAGTATTTTCATAGCCATAACCTTTTTCTGTTCTGTTGCGATATTCATCTGCAACACTTTGATAGGAACCGTATCCTGTAACTTGAACTTGACCTTCTATTCCAAAGACCTCTCCTCCAATAGCGCCGTTAAAAGAAAAGTTTTCATTTCTAAATCCAATTCTTTTAGTAGGAGTATAACTTAAATTATTGAAAGAAATACTGCCGCCAATACCGCCGCCTCCAGAAGCTCTTTTAATATTATCATAATAGTCGTTACCATCTCGGCCGGTCTTTTTATCCGCAGTTTCTCCTTGTTGACTAATACTTGCAGATACATTAAGATTTTCAACTCCTTTTCTGCTATTTAAACCTAAAGAAATAGAACTGTTTAGTGAAGTAGTTTCACAGCCGTTATCTTGCATTTTAGTAGAAATACCAATTCTAGGAGTTACTGTAGCGCCACCGTCTAGAGAACTTGAGAAATCCATCCCAACCGATACGTTGCCATTAAAATTAAATCCTATACCATAAGAAGGTTTAAATGAAATTCCTTCATAATTATTAGATTCAACTCCCAATCCAACACCCAATTGCAAAGCATCAAAACCTGTATAAGCACCATTAACACCTACATTAATACCTACCGTTCTGTTTTGCCTTAAATTGTTTTCATAAGTCATTTCATCGCCTCTAAAATCATCAGGCAAACCTCGAACTTGTCTTTCTATCTGTCCTACATTTAGATTCCATCCAAGTCCTACCCAAGATGCTTCCTGATCCATGGTTATTCCTGAATTGTATGCAAGATTCAGTGGATATCCACCCACATCCATGATTGGAATATTGTAATTAAAGTCACCACTTGCTAAGTCTACCATATCTGAAGTGCCTATGGGTGTAAAAGAATTGAATTCAGGCTGTGTAGGCCCGCTCGTCAAAGCATACATCTGCATTGGCTGAAAGGTTTCCAAAAGAATCATCATCGCTAAATAAATAGCAACAGTTTTTTTTAATTTACTTACTTTTTTTGGCTTGATCATAAGGCTACAGGGGTAAATGGATCTTTGAATTTAAATTTTAATATTCCCTTTCTAAAAAGGAAATCATTGTAAATCAATTGTATTTTATCATTGGGATCTATTCCTGAGAAGAATAGCAGTACTTTTTGGAATGGAGCGATTTTATAATTACGCTCAAAGTTTACTCCAGAACATTTAATTGTATCTTTCTTTGAAGTCACAACATAAAAATCTTTGTCAAGGCCAAAAGACATGTACTTTACAGCAGCAGTATAATCCATGCCTGTAAAATCTTTGCTCAGTAGGTCTTTCTCTTCATCTTGTTGAAATACAAACTCTATAACACGCTCTGTTTTATTTTCTTCGTAAAGAGAATCAACGTGTTGTAGGTTTTCAATTCCCTGATCTTTTAGCAAATAATATTGAATGGGAACCTCAGTAGCAGTAAAACCAATATCTTCTACAATTTGCGTATATGAACGAGATTTCCAGCCTATTTTTTCGAGATTAAAATATCTATCTCTAATTTCTGAGTCGTGTATATTTTTTGATTGGTCTTTCCTGCAAGAAAATAAAGCAAAAAAAAGAAAGACAAAAATAACCTTATTTAAGTCCTTCATATTTTTTATTTATGTATGAAACTAAGTCGTTTGTTACATCTATGTCTTCAGAAGCAAATAAAATATTTGTTTTGGTGTCAGAACCGATTATAAGATTATAATCATTCTCTTCTGAAAATTTTGCCGAGTAGCTTTTAATTCTTGCTAATATTTTTGAAGATTGTTCAGAAGCAAATACTTGATTAAATTGTTCGAGTTCTTCTTTCGACTGGATAAACTCTTGCATTAGTACTTTTCTTTCTGTAGCTGTTGCAGAAAATTGTATTTTTTGATATAAAGAATCAACATGCAATTTTTTACTATTAAATTCCTTTTCGCCTACAAGCTTTAATTCTTTAGTCATATTGAAATTGTTAAATACTTGACTATTATCTACATAAACAATTTTGGAGTTTTTATTAAAATTGATAAAAACTATAACTGTTATAATTATAATTAATAAGACATTACATGTTATTAATGCCAATTGGGTATTTTTTTTCACAGAATAAATTTGTTAAAAATTTTGTAAATTAATTTTATGTTTTTTTGCTTAAATACAGCCTTATTTGCTTCTAGAAAATTTAATGATTTGTGTTAAATACTTTTTTACTAAATAATATAACTTTGAAGTGTTTAGATTTGTAACTATTCTTGTTAATATTAATCTTATTTCAAATAATTTTATTCTATAAGCATTTTTTTATGTTAAAAACCCATTATTTATCTCTCTTTTATAATAGTAGATGATTTTATTTTTGCTTTTTTCTAAAATTTCAAATAATGTTATTTATTTGTTAACGAGGCCAAAACTATATTATATTTTTTTTATTTACTTACGGCTTTCCTCATTGTAGCTTTTTTAGTAATTTTTTTTTAAATAAAAAACACTTATGTGTTTGCAAATCAGTGATTTGTTGTTGAATTAAATATTGAAAAAAAAATATTTTTTTAATATTAATAAAATCAAATTTGAATAATGAATAGGTAAGTAATTTCTTAAAATTTTGAAATAAGGCTTGTTTTTTTGAATATGCAATAAGAGTAGAGAAACAATAGAGCTATAAGTATAAAGCAGTGTGAAAGATTTTTTACTTGGGGAAGGTTTAATAGTTACGCTAGATTCTAACAAAAACTTTATAATTAAAAACCGAATTTGTATATTGTTCTGCTAAAATTAACAATGCCAATTATATACATTTTAAAAACATCTGTCTTTAAACGTTTTTTAGTACATTTTAATAGAAATCATCCAGATTATGAAAAAAACATTAATGCTCTTCCTTGCATTCTTAGCTTTTACAGCATGCTCAAAACATCAAGAGAAAAAAAATATTACTATCACTGGAATAGATTCCACATTGCGGCCTGGTAATGATTTTTTTAAATATGTAAATGGCAAATGGTATGATTCTGTAGCAATACCTGCATCTCAAGCCGGAGTTGGTGCATATATGTTTATGAATTATCCGCAACGCATACGTCTGCAAGGAATATTAGATAGTATTTCGCAAAGCAAGAATCCAGCAGGAAGTATAGCACAAAAGGTAGGAGACTTTTATGCATCTGGTATGGATACGGTAACAATTGACAAACGCGGTTATACGCCTATCAAACCCTTACTTGCCAATATTGAAGCAATTAGTGATTTACCATCTTTAATGAAATTTGTAGTTAATGAGGTAAAAGTGGGCAATCCTTCTATTATAGGTTTTGCAGTTTCACCCGATGAAAAAAACAGCAGTATAAACATTGCCCAAATTTATCAAACGGGTATTGGTTTGCCTGACAGGGACTATTATTTCAAATCAGATTCATCAACTGTTGCCATACAAGCAGCGTATAAAAAATACCTTGCTGCATTATTTCAACAAACGGGCAGCAATGCTCAAGACGCTAAAAAGAATGCTGATCTGGTTTATGATATTGACAAACAGCTAGCCGTTTCGCATAAAACAAAAGTAGAACTTCGGGATGTACAGGCAAATTATAATAAAATGGCTGTGAGGGATCTTGTAAAAAGACATTCCAATATTAACTGGAGTACTTTTTTAAATGATTTAGGTGCTCAAACCGATTCTATTAATGTAGGCCAGCCTGCCTATTATGATGCCCTTAATAAGCTCTTAAAAAACATTCCCATTGCTAATTGGAAAATTTACCTGAAAGCAAATTCTTTAGAAAGATATGCAGATGATTTAAGTAAACCTTTTGTAGATGCCTCATTTGAGTATACCAAAGTGCTTTCTGGTCAAGCAGTTCAAAAAACACGTGGCGAAAAAATGGCTAATGTCCTTGATAATTATTTAGGCGAAGCATTGGGTGAATTATATGTAAAGAAATATTTTTCAGAAGATGCCAAAAAACGCATGTTAATCCTCGTGAATAACCTCCAAAAAGCATATGCTAAAAGAATTGATAATTTAGCATGGATGAGTCCCGGTACGAAACAAAAAGCCAAGGAAAAACTGTTTGCCATGACAAAGAAAATAGGATATCCAGATAAATGGAAAGACTACAGCAAGGTACATATAGAAAGAAATACCTATTTTGAGAATATGGTTTCGGCCGCGACAGCTGCTTATCAATTTCAATTAGCAAAATTGGGCAAACCGGTCGATAAATCAGAATGGTATACTACGCCTCCGACAGTTACTGCATATAATAACCCTACTGCAAATGAAATTGTTTTTCCTGCAGGTATTTTACAGCCCCCATATTTTGACAATAATGCAGATGATGCTCTAAACTATGGAGGTATTGGAATGGTTATAGGCCATGAAATAACCCATACTTTTGATGATCAGGGTGCGCAATACGACAAAGATGGAAACTTAAAAAACTGGTGGAAAAAAGAGGATTATGCACAGTTTAAATCAAGAATACAGCAGGTGATCAATTTGTACAGTACCTATACCGTTTTAGGCGATCTGCATATTAATGGCGCAATGACAGTTGGCGAAAATACTGCAGATATTGCTGGAATAGCAGTTGCCTATGATGCTTTTAAAATGACCGAACAAGGAAAAGGCAATACAAAAATCGACGGTTTTACTGCAGATCAACGCTTCTTTATTTCTATAGCCAAAATATGGAGAGTAAAAATGAAAGACGAGTTCCTGCGATTGTGGATTAACAATAATCCGCATTCTCCACCAAATTGGCGTGTTAATGGTCCTCTAATGAATACGACACCTTTTTACAACGCCTTTAATGTACAACCTGGAGATAAAATGTTTTTGCCGAAGAAAGACAGAATAACAATTTGGTAGTGCCCTTGGCTCTCCAAGTGGTCTTGAAAAACTGTGCAAATACAAGTCTCGAAAACTTTCAAGACTTGTATTTGCACAGTTTTTTAGTTTCCTAGAAATTGTAAATTTTAGAAAAGTCCCTAAATTTTATATTTTAGCTTAAAAACAAAAAAAGCCTCAGATTTCTCTGAAGCTTTTACTTAGTAGCGGGAACAGGACTCGAACCTGTGACCTTCGGGTTATGAGCCCGACGAGCTGCCTACTGCTCTATCCCGCGATGTTTCGGGTGCAAAGATACACAGTTAATACGGTTATGCAAAGAAATTACTGAATTATTTTTATTGCATCTTATTTTTGCTGATAACTTATTAAAATGTAGTACTTTATATTGTCTTTTGCGAATTCCTGATTTCAGATATTTTATTTGTCGTAGTTCTTCTCTTCTTTTATTTCCTGTTCGATTCTTTTATTGATGTTTATTTTGGCATCCGTGAAAACAAAAATGGTTGTTTTATATTCACGGGCAAATTTATCAGTGATCTCGCCAGAAATTTTAGCAGTCTTAAAGTACGGACTAGTTTCTTTTATTTCATCATTGTTTTCATCGAATTCCTTAACTCTGATCAGATTTTTGTATAAAATATTTAGATTAAACCAATTGACATAATCGGCATTAAAAGAAACCGCTTTTATTCCTTTTTTAGTATAATAATTAATGGCTCCTGCTTGTCCATAATTGTCACAAAGTATGAGAGTTTTTTCAGGATTTTCCAATGTAGAATAAACAGAATCGGTTTTTCGTGCGAGTTCTTTCCAGCCTAACATATCAGCAAAATCTTGAGGCAGTGCATGATCTTTTCCATCTTCCCAGCGAAGCATTCCTAATTTCTGGTATTTCTCAGGATGCTTTACGATATATTCCGGACTTTTATTGGGGAAAGCCAAATTGTAAATCGGAATAAAAAGCAATATAGGAATCAGAATGAAAACCGGCCTTAAATATTTTTTCCAACCAGAATTCAAAACATCAGAAAGAAAAACAGCTCCAAAAGCAATATAAATTGGATACAAACCAATTGCATAATATGCTTTTGCCTTGAAATAAATAAAAACAATTAAGGTGAAAATTATCGAGCCAAAAAAGAATTTATATTTCTCGAAAGGCTTATAAAATAATAAAGCATAAAAAGCTGAAAGAATTACAAAAATAGAACCGATAAAAAATAATATTTGTTCTTTTAAAAATCCCATACGATCAACATTTACCAATTGCGTTTCGGCTAATTCCTTCATATGGTGCACTATGGGGAAATGATTGTTGTATTGCCATAAAAGATTCGGCAGAATTAATAGTATTCCTAAAATCGACGCAAAATAAAATTTTTTGTTTGCTAATATTGTTCTTTGTTTAGACAATAAAAGAGCAGGGAAGAAGCCAATCAGCAAAAACAAAATATTGTATTTATTTAAGAAGCCGAAAGCAAAAACAATTGCTCCTATATAAAACCATTTCGATTTTTCAGTTGTGATATATTGTATGACAACGTAATAAAATGCTGTCCAGCATAAAACATCGAGAGAGTTTGGCTGATAAAGCATGTTTATTCGCAATAGAGAAGAAAGCAAAATACAAGTTGCACCCAAAACTAGAGCGTATAAATTTCCTTTAAGCAATTCTGTCGTTTTCCAAACAACTAAAAGCGTTAACGCACCAAAAAGGGCAGGGAAGAATTTTACCCAAAAAACCGAATTACCAAGCAAAAAGATTAAATAAGAAAACCAAGATGTAACAGGCGGAACTGATAAATAGCCCCAAGCCAAATGATGTGCCTGATCAAGATGCAGATATTCGTCACGCTGTAAATCATATTCAGGACTTAGTAAAACATATTGCAGTACAAATTTTAAAATTATAAACCCAATTAAAATTATAGTTTTCTTGGTCATGAATATTTGGTTTACAGTTTATTAATGATGAAGCTAATATATAATTTATTTTGGATTTTGATTCAAATCAAAGCGTTATGAAATGATATAAAAATAGCCTCAGATTTCTCTGAAGCTATTTTTATAAATATTAAATTTCTTTTTTGAAAATTTTTTTTAAAAAAAATTATTCCTCCAAAGCTGTTTCAAATTCCATGTGATCGATAGTTTCTACTTCTGCTTGTGCAGGTTTAGAGGCTTTCAAGGCATTGAATCTTTCAAGCATTTCTGTTTCGCCTTCTTCACCGCTGAAATAAGGGAAAACATCCATAATTGGTGATTCTGAAATCGCCGGAATCGAATATTCACCCATTGTGTTTTTCATTACATGAATGGTATTATCAAAAGCTTCACGAACGTCATTTGCCTGAACAAGCATATACATACTGGTTTTTCTTTCTTTCCCGCTTTCTTCATCATAAGCAATCAAAGAAACTTTCGATTTAAACCAGCGATCTGCATTTTCAAAAGGATGAATTTCAGCATAATTCGCCACTTTAATATTTGTGATTTTAAATTCTTCACTAATATAAGCTGCCATTTCTTCATTAATTCTTTTTTCAGCTTCCGTATAAGACAAAGCATCAACCAAATAAGGTTCTGTCAATACTTTTTGCCCGCCTGTTTCATCTGTTTTTCTATATTTTACTTTGCATTCGTACCAAGTTGCGCTCATCTCTATTAATTTTTAAGGATGCCAAAGATAGATTTTACAGGAAAATAACAGCTGAATTCTCGAAATAGATATTCACAATTTTGAGTTTCTTTTTGTAAAGATTTGAATATCAGATAAAAAATAATCGGACTTATACAGCAATCTTTTTTACATAAAAAGCATTTTTTGTATATTTGAGTATGGATATAAATCTCAAAAACCTTTCAGTAAGGCCTGCCACAAATGCTGATTTGCCCGATCTTGCAAAATTTCTTCAATTTCTTGTTGAAGCCGAGCGCCCGTTTGATCCAACATTAAAAGACGGAGAAATTTTCTATTACGATATAAAAGACCTTATATTAGATAAAGCGACTGAAGTTTTGGTTATGGATTATGATAATCAGATCATTGGGTGCGGATACGCTCAAATACGATCAGCAAAAGCGTATGAAAAACATGAATTATTTGGATATCTTGGTTTCATGTTTGTTCTGCCGGAATTCAGAGGACATGGACTCAATAACGTATTGCTTAACGAACTTAAAAAATGGGTTTTATCTCAAGGAATAACTGAAGTCAGACTTGAAGTATATCATGACAATGATCCTGCAGTTAGGGCTTACGAAAAAGCAGGTTTCAAACAAATATTGACAACAATGCGCTGTGAAATTAGCCCAAAGAATTTTGATTAAAAAAAAGCTCCAGATTTCTCTGAAGCTTTTGTGTTATTGGTAAAGTATATCTTTAAAAATTTGTATTTACTTTTTTAGAACGATCTGCAATGTATGAGATAAGCCAAGCTTTTGGACCTTCTTTTACAAAATATATTTTCTTATTTTCTAAATCTGGAATACTTTCCAGGCAAGCCAATAATATATTATTTGCTGAAATAAGATATTTCTGGTCATAAATACTTAGAACTCTAGCAGCTTCTTTATTGGTTTTGGCAAGGTTAGTAAACTTGGTAAAATTATTCTTTAAGATAGCATCATAGTCTATAACATCTTGCATATTTAAAGGGACAAAATGCTCTTTAGGATTATCATCATAAGATAGTGTTGCAAACGCCCATACGGCTCCGCCAGATAAATAGATTTTTTCTTTTTTTCCAATAGCAGGATTGGTATCGAACATTTCTTTTATCTTCTTGCGCAACACGGGGTTAAAATCAAAAGATTTTTCCTGATATACAGATATGTCATTCGCTTGGTTTTGATTTGCAACTGTCTTTTTTACAGCATCTGTAAGTGTCATTGTACCAAAATCAAGTTCCAAAGGTATAAACTCTAATTTGTTATCTTTAAGTTCATCAATATAACCACCTTTAGTATTTTGAGCACCAATATCTAGCAGTAGGGCATCAGCATAATCGACAGGCGGTATAGAACCTTTTACTAGTACTTTCGCTTCTTCAGCAACATTGATAACATCAAGATCCTTATTGGTCAAGGTTGTAATTTTGCTTTTTAAAGCATCAAAGTTGGTGGCAGATCCAAAAACGGATGCAGCTACTATAAATATATTTTCTTCAGGAACTTTAAATTGCGTTCTAATTTTCGTCAATTCATTAAAAACGATAACTCCAGCACTGTTGATATCTTCCTGAGTAAGCAGGCCGTCAGCCGCAATATGTTTTGCAAAACTAAGACCTTCTTCGTTCAAGAAATAGACAATCTTATATTCTGCTTTCTTAATGTTGTTTACCTCAAGAACTGAAACTTTTATAGTTCTGCGGCTGATTTCAATTCCGGCATAAAGATTTTTTTGAGAAAATGAAGTAACGGAAAAGAATAAAGATAAAACGATAAAAAATAAAATTTGGGATTTGTTTTTTTTAAGCATTGGATTTAATTATGATTATAATATAATTTGTTTTGAGTAAGACTTTACATTAATTTTTATGGTATTTATGTGAAAGTCATAATTTTGAATTAAAAATAAAGGGTTTCAATACAAGATCGCAAATTTATAAAAAGATTTACTAACATAAATGCAGTTGCAGCGAAAACATGTTATTAAATTATTAAGATAGTTTTCATATTGAAAAAGAGTAATAATCGAAAAATATGCGCCAAACAAAAAGTATCTGATGTAGTTTGTACGAAAAAAGAATATATTTGAAATGCATTAAAACTTGACTAATCCTTCGGCAATCTTCAAAAGAATGAACAAAAGACTTATAATTAGAAATTTTACAATTAAAAGCATTTTTATTTTAGAAGCCCCTTTAATTAATGTGAAGTATCATAAGGTAATACCACTGGTTTTGTTGTTGCTGCAATCCATAAATTTAATAGGGCAAGGGATAAAAACTAGTGTTGAAAAATTAGAATATAATATAACAGATAAAATAGTTGTACAGTATCAAATTGCAAAAGAAGTTGACCCAAATGAAGAACTTGATCAAAGTCAATTCAAGGTGGTGGAAGGACCAAGTAAAAACATTTCTCTAACGTATGTTAACGGAAAGTCTGTTTCCAGCACTGTGTATACATATGTTATAGAAGCACGCAAGACGGGAAAATTAGATTTGCCTCAATTGACAATGCATTTTGAAGGCAAGGATATAAAATCTGAAAAACTGTATATTAACGTAGTTGGCGTATTGTTGACAGAACAGCAGATATCTGATAAAATTAAATCTGCAAATTCTCCGTATAAAGAATATCATGTGGGGCAAGCTTTTGAGATTAGTCTGCCAGCATATATTAAACAGGCGGAGGGAATTAATAGTGATGCAGCAATCGAATATGTAAATAGGGAAAATAATATTTACGGCTATACATTAGTTGAAACTAAAGAAGATATTCTACTATCAGGAGGAAAATACACTACACTAGATGCATATCATGGAAATATAATTAAAAATTTCTCAAAAGATTTAGCAAAAAAAACAGTCTCCACACCATTATCTAATAAAGGTAAAGAAATCAGTTTTATAGAAAATGATGTGACTTATTTTGATGCAGAAACAAATAAAGATTTGTATTATTTTATCGGGTCAGTAGAGACAAAAACAGCTTTTTATACCGTTGTTTTATATACATTCAATAAAAACAAAAGCGAGTTTAAAGCAGACTTTCAAAAAATATTATACAGTTTAAAAGACTAGACAAAATGAAATACAAAATAGTAGTGACGTTGCTTTTTTTTATCATGTTTCATCCTTTAATGGCACAGCAAATAACTATTGATATTAAAAAATTAAATTATAAGGTTGATGAAACGATAGACATAACGTATCGTATAGAAAAACAGGTTGATTCAGCTGCAATAGAAAATAAGAATTTTACAATAGTAAGCGGCCCTAATATAAGCACAACTCCAAATTTCTCCGAAGTTTCTTTTGTTTTAAAAGCTTTTACAATAGGACGAATAAAAGTCCCAACTTTGACTATGCATTGCAAAGACGAAAATATCAAGTCGAACGATTTATTTGTTGAAATTACTAATAAAGAATTTACGAGTGAAGACTTAAAATTAATTGCATACAAAACAGGACATTCCTTTAATGTGAGTTTACCTGCTTATTTGAGCAAAACAGCTGAAATGAATAGTTCTTCAGGAATAGAATTTAAAAGTGAAAAAGATGATGTTCACGGCTATGTGTTTTTTGAAAATAAAAAAAATAAGAACATACGAAAATCCTTCTCTGCTAATGAATATTATGAACTATTCATAAAAGATTTCATGATTGAGCAACAACAAAGAAAAGTTTCAAAACAACAGTTTTTAAAGAAGGGCGAAATAAATTTTATCGAAAGCGAGATGACATTTTTCGATAAAGCAAAAAAGAAGAAAATGTATTATTTCATTGGTATCGCAGAAACAGATAAGGCTTTTTATCAATTTATTTCATGGACGCCGGAAGACAAAAAAGTAAAAATTAAAACAGACTTTGAAAATATTTTTTTCAGTATAAAAGATTAAAGATGGTTATAGCGCCGGAACGTTTAGCAGTTGTTAATACTTCAAAACTAAAAAAGTAACAACCAAACAGAATAATAATATATGAAAATAACAACATTAATTTTTGCTTTAACTTTTGGACTTACAGCATTCGGACAGGCTCAAAAAACAAAAATTTTATTAATAGGAACTATTCATTTTGAAACCCCGCATACAGATCAATTTGAACTAAAAACGGACGATTTTTTGAGTGCAAAGAGACAAAAAGAATTAGAAGATTTAACGAATATTCTGTCTCAAACAAAAGCGAATAAAGTAATGATTGAAAGACCATTAGAAAATCAACGTTCCAGCGACAGTTTGTATAATTTATATGTAACAGATCATTATAAACTTACAGTTTCAGAAAGAGAACAAATTGGTTTTAGGCTTGCTAAAAAATTAAAATTAAATCAAGTAAACTGTATAGACAAATTTTATGCAATGCATGATAGCTTAGTGGGTGTTACTGCAAAAGAAAATAATCAGCTTTATTTGCTAAAAGATTTAGGAACAGTGGCAAATGCTATGCTAAATGATTATAATAATAAATTGAAAAAAGGCACAATAACCGAAGTTTTAAAATACCTTAATCAACCTGAAGAATTAAAAAAAAATTTATCAATTTATCTAAAATTTATAACAAAGATTGGAGCCGGTAAAAATTTTGCAGGAGCAGAATCGGTATCAGATTGGTATTTAAGAAATCTTGCTATTTATTCAAATATCATAACTCAAGTTAAATCTTCAGACAAATATGTTATTTTAATTTTTGGACAAGGACATATTCCAATATTAAAACATCTGGTGCAAAATAATGATGACTTTGAAGTCGTTGAATTAAATAGTGTTCTTAAATAACAGTCGCTAATAAATTCTGTCACAAATCTAGGTTAAATGAAATTTAAGTAAAAAAAGATAAGATTGTTTTTATCTAGTTTCGATACTTATTTTAATTCTTTCGAAATGTAGAAATCGATTCTTAATAATTTAAGTGATGAAAAAAAGTATTTTTATCTATTTGTTTATAATTTTTTGTTTTTGTAGTTGTGTTTCAAGTAATAAAAAAACTTTCGGTATAACATCAAAAAAGGAATTAATTTACATAAGCATAAATAAAATAGATGCTTTAAAAATAACTGAAGATGTTGTTAAATTTGCGAAATTCATAAATCCTGATTTTGCACAAGAGAATTTTGGAGAATTACAGATCAAGCCAACAGATTTAATTGTAAAAGAATTAAATAATTGTAATTTGTATAAAATTTGGAATATTCAAAATTGGGAAAAAATTGACCTTAATAATGATAATAAAACCGATCTGCTTTTTACAGGCTATTGGTATGGAAGCTATCGTCAATACGCTATAGTATATGTGGAATCAGATAAATATAAGTTGTTTAATTTATCAGAAAACATAGATATTGCCTGTAAAATTGTAAAGCCTATTATTGTAGATAATAAAAGTGGATTACTTGTTAATAATTACAAAACAGATCTAGAGACTGTTTACAAACTAAAAATGATTCATTTTGCAGATACTCTAACCTATAAATTTAATTACTTCATAGAAAAGAGTAAGAAGGCTGTAAATTATGATATACAGCATATAAAATTTATTTCAGAAAACAATTTTGAAATTGAGATTGATAAAAATCAAAATGCTCATTACACTTGTTTAAATGTTTTGAATGTGTCTCATTTAAAAGGTAATTTTTATAAAGGTGAATCAAGAAAAAAAATTGATAAGACTATATTTAATGATATTAGTAAATTACTTGAATATATTAATGTTTCAGATTTACCAAACGAGTTTGCAATAGATGGCTATGATTTTTCTACAGTTTGGCTTGAAATTAAATTTAAAAATGGAACTGTTAAAAAAATAAAAGATTATGGTTATCAAGGAACTTATGGACTAAATGCAACATATGATAAGATGAAAAATATAGCATTACAAACCGATTGGAAGTAGTAAATTGTATTGAATTAAAAAATATTGCGCCTAACAACCACTACAATAGATTTGGGTTATGCTTTACCGAAGTATTTGGAGGAAAGCACGAGGAAATGGACAAAACTTATGCAGAATCTGTAGGTATAGTTTTACAGGAATTTCGGACAGAGTTTCTTTTAGTAAATGGAGTAAAAAACCTGATCAAATCTATATCGAATTAGCGTGGGGAGGATTGAGAGATGCCTCAATTACGCAAAAATATTCCCCTATGTAGTGTTGAACGATTAAGAATTAACAATGGACTGGCTTCTGAGTAAAGCGGTCGTACAGTTGGTTTCATTGGTACTCCACAGCAACAAACCCCGATAGGCTAACTTTATGTCGTGTTTTTAAGGCCTGTTTTTTAATAATTTTCTTATAAATATATTAAAGTAAGAATAAAATTTTATATTTGAATTATTAAAAAATTAATATAATATGCATAAATGTATAAATTATTCAATCTGTTTCTTATTTACTCTTTTTTTGTTTGCCTGTAATGAAGAATCAATAAACAATCAAGAAAATATAAGTACTGTCAACAATAATTTGAAGTTAAGCAAATTTTCAAATTCAAATATAGCAGAAAATATTACAGTAGATTTTGAAAATGTCAATGAATTTGAAAAAGATAATTTTAAAATTGTCGAAAATGCAGCTAGAGAAAAAAACGCAAATTTTCTTCAGTCTGATTTGTTGCAAAATCAATTAAAATATCAAGTGATTACAATTGAATATGCAAATAAACCTTATTCATATTTGTTAGAAATTTATGCACATAAAAAAAGTACTGTTTATCCAATGACTATTACCAAGTTGAAGGATTTTTCAGGAGCATTAAATGTGTATTCCTTTGATGGGGAAAATTTAGGTTCAATTGGAGTGTCTAAAGGCATAGCGAAAAATATTTCAGAAAAAGAGGATTTAAATATTTTGACAACAGCAATAAATTTGTTTTCCGATAATTCGAATTTAACTAACCGAATTCCGCCTTGCAATACACCATATTATCTCCCTATGCAATTTACTGTAGATTATTATAATCAAACCTCATTTGATGGCACGGTTATTTCATATGATTATATGTATTCTACAACTACTACGGTACAGGTATTGATGACATATCCTTGTGATGCATTGCCAAGTGAAGTAGGACACGCATATACATCGGCAATTATTAATGACCATGGAGCTGGTGGAGCTGGAACTTCGGAGTTTGAAAATTTGAGAATTTATAATAATCTAACTGGTAAAGCAAGATGCTTAAATACCTTATTAAATAATAGCGGGAATTCTTTTGTAAAAAAAATGTTAGAAAAATTTGAAGGGTCTTCTGAATTTAGTATAAAAATATCCTCTGTAGACAAAGTCTATTCTGATGCAGCAAAAACTATAGAAATTAACGGAACTACGAAATATGATGATTCTGATAATACAAAAAATATGGATATAGAGATTAGTTCGACTAGAATTGATGCGGTGGCAAGTTTAGAGGCAGCACGTATTATTTTGCACGAATATATTCACGCAGATATGTATAGAAAATTGTATACTAAAGATAAAACGGCGATTGATGTTCAAGACTTTAAGAAAGTATTTGACTTGTATGAGAAGAACTATCACAGTTCAATGGCTGTTTTGTATGTCAATAGTATGCGAGATGCTTTAAAAGAATTTCATAAAAATGTGCTTACAGATGATTATAATAAATATGTTGCTAATTACGGTACTGCACCAAGTGATGATTTTTATGAAGCGATGGCGTGGGGAGGTTTAAGAAATGGAAACGTTAAAGCGTGGACGGATTTGCCAGCCGATAAAAAAGCTTCTATTGAATCATTAGCAAGTGGTGTTACTCAATTAACTAAAACATATACTTGTCCCAATTAATTATTAAATATTTTAATTATGAAAAAATACTTGTTACTAATGTCTTCCTTCTTTTGCTTTGGTTTAACGATAGCTCAGGAAAAAGAAAAAGACACATTATTTTTAAAATTGGATAACTCGTTAATTTTTGAATCTCAGTCTATTCCTTTGAAGTTTTCACTTAAAGATGCAAATACCGATGAGGACTTGTATTTTCAAGGAACTGAAATTTTAAATAATCTAAAACCTGGAAAGTTGATCTGTTTTAATGAGTTTATACATCAACCACAATTTTATGATAAGACCAAAACGCAAAAGTTAAAAAATTATGAATTAGTTATTTTTTTTAGAAGCACAGTTGTTTATTTGGTTAGAAAAAAAGATAAAAAAACTGAATACATTAAAGTAAAACCAATATTAGTAAGCTACGATTAAAACAGTTAAAAAATGCAATTATAGAATTTTGATAAACAGACAAGATTGCTTCTTCTTAATTGAAGAAAAAATTACACCTTTTAAAAATGGAAATCTTTATCTAAAAGACAAAGCAATTCCTATTGACATTGTTTATAGTATTGGTGGAATTCATATAATAAAAAAAAAGAGTTAGAATAACATAGTGTAGAAATTACTATGCCCAACAACTACTACATTGTATTTGGACAATTGGCTTTTTCGAAGTATAGGAAGAAAAATTGTTTTTGTATTTGGTGTAGTGCAGTTTTAAAAAACTGTTCCTTGCCCATAATAACTTTAAAACCAAAAATTATTAAGATGCATTTATACCTAATGATAACTTTATTATTTGCAATTAATGCACAAGGACAAGAAAAAGCTAATGATACGCTTTTTTTTAAATTTGATAAATCTTATATTACAGAATCTGATTTAACGTTTTATTTGAAAGACACTAATCACAACGAAATATTTTATTTTCGCGGAACTCAACTTCTAAATGACTTGAAACCTAAAAAAATTCTTTGTTTAAAGGAAATGATAAGACAGCCTAAATTCTATAATAAATCGAAAGCACAAAAATTAAATACTTATGAACTCATAATTTATTTTAGTGACAAAATTACTTATTTGGTTAAGGAGAAAAATGGCAAAAAAGAATTTATTAACATAGAGCCAGTACTTGCAATTGCAGATTAATACAACAAACTATTATGTGTAATACAAAACAAAAAGGTTGCCTTTTGAGATAGTCTCTATTTTGTACTCCGCTCTTCAAAGTTTTTAAATATTATAACGCTGTGCGAATATCTCTGACTTCGCACCACAATCTAAATCAAATAAAAAGTAAAATTTAATATAAAAAAAGCTCCAGATTTCTCTGAAGCTTTGTCTTAGTAGCGGGAACAGGACTCGAACCTGTGACCTTCGGGTTATGAGCCCGACGAGCTGCCTACTGCTCTATCCCGCGATGTTTCGGGTGCAAAGATACGCCGATTTTCTAGAAATCCAACGAAAACTTTAAAAAATGTTTTATTTTCTGTATTGAGTTGATATGACTACCTTTGCAAAATAAATAGTACACAAATGTCACATAAAGCAGGTTTTGTAAACATCATCGGGAATCCAAACGTTGGAAAATCAACATTGATGAACGCCTTTGTTGGAGAAAGATTATCGATCATTACATCAAAAGCACAAACAACACGCCACCGTATTCTTGGAATCGTTAATGGCGAAGATTTTCAACTTATATTATCGGATACTCCCGGAATCATCAAACCCGCTTATGAAATGCAGGAATCGATGATGAACTTTGTAAAATCAGCTTTTGAAGATGCTGATATTCTAATTTACATGGTCGAAATAGGAGAGCAGGACTTAAAAGACGAAGCTTTCTTTAATAAAATCATTCACGCTAAAATTCCGGTTTTGCTATTGTTGAATAAAATAGACAATTCAAATCAGGAACAATTAGAGCAACAAGTAGCATTTTGGACTGCAAAGGTGCCAAATGCTGAAATTTTTCCAATCTCTGCTTTACAGAATTTTAATGTACCAGAAGTTTTTGGAAGAATTATCGAATTATTGCCAGAATCTCCAGCGTATTATCCTAAAGATCAATTAACAGATAAACCAGAGCGTTTTTTCGTAAACGAAACAATCCGCGAGAAAATCTTGTTGAATTACAGCAAAGAAATTCCATACGCAGTTGAAATCGTTACGGAAGAGTTTTTTGAAGACGAAAATATTATCAGAATCCGTTCGATCATTATGGTAGAACGCGAAACGCAAAAAGGAATTATCATTGGACATAAAGGTGCCGCTTTGAAAAAAGTAGGTACTGAAGCTCGTGCCGATTTAGAGAAATTCTTCGGAAAACAAATTCACATTGAACTAGTTGTAAAAGTGAATAAAAACTGGAGAAGCAACGCGAATATGTTAAAACGATTTGGGTATAATCAATAGAGTTTTGTTTGTTTCAAGTTTCAGGTTTCACGTTTGAAATACGAAATTGGAACGAAAAAGATCTTGATACCTTGAACCCCTAGCCCCGATGGGAGGGAAAATCCTTTTGTGCCGGGGTTCGGCATAAAAGATTGGAAGGAACAGCGGGAAACAGCTTCTAATAATAATAGGAAAAATAATAAAAAACTTAGGTACTTAGAAACTTAGTCCCGAGGCTTCGGGATAGTCACTTTTTTAACTACCTTTGCAAAAAATTAAAATAAAGCATTTTGGATTACAAGTGATTAGGTTTTTAAGGAACTAAAAATTTGAAATCTAAAATCTAATCCCGAGGCTTCGGGACTAAAATTCAAAAAAATGAATAACATTGTTGCGATAGTAGGAAGACCTAATGTAGGGAAATCAACCCTTTTTAATAGGCTGATACAAAGAAGAGAAGCTATTGTAGATTCGGTTTCTGGAGTTACCAGAGATAGAAACTACGGTAAAAGCGAGTGGAACGGAAAAGAGTTTTCTGTAATTGATACCGGCGGATACGTTCGCGGATCTGATGACGTATTTGAAGGTGAAATTCGCAAACAAGTTGAGCTTGCTATCGATGAAGCTGATGTTATTATTTTTGTAGTTGATGTAGAAGAAGGCATTACACCAATGGATGACGTTGTTGCCCGTTTGTTGCGTAAGGTTACTAAGCCAGTTTTATTGGCTGTAAATAAAGTAGATAATGCCATGCGTGAGAAAGATGCGCTGGAATTTTATAACCTTGGATTAGGAGATTATTTCACATTCGCCAGTATTTCAGGAAGTGGAACGGGAGACTTATTGGATGCTTTAATTGAATCTTTTCCAGTAAAACCAGAACCAGTTCAAGAAGAAGTTGTGTTGCCTCGTTTTGCAGTTGTAGGACGTCCTAATGCAGGAAAATCAAGTTTTATTAATGCCTTGATTGGTAAAGAACGTTTCATGGTAACGGATATTGCAGGAACAACTCGTGATGCAATCGATACAAAGTTTGACCGTTTTGGTTTTGAATTTAACTTAGTTGATACTGCGGGAATTCGTCGTAAAGCTAAAGTAAAGGAAGATTTAGAGTTTTACTCTGTAATGCGTTCTGTTCGTGCGATTGAGCATGCAGATATTTGTATTTTGGTTATCGATGCAACCCGCGGATTTGAAGGTCAGGATCAAAGTATTTTTTGGCTGGCAGAGAAAAACCGTAAAGGAGTTGTAATCTTGGTAAACAAATGGGATTTGATTGAAAAAGATACCATGTCAACTCGTGATTACGAAGAGAAAATCAAAAAAGAATTAATGCCTTTTACAGATGTGCCAATTCTGTTCGTTTCGGCTTTAACGAAACAACGTTTATTGAAGGCATTAGAAGCTACAGTTCAGGTTTTTGAAAACAGAAAACAACGAATTGCAACTTCAAAATTCAACGAATATATGTTGAAAGTGATTGAAGCATATCCGCCGCCAGCGACAAAAGGTAAATATGTAAAAATTAAATATTGTATGCAGTTGCCAACTTTAACACCTCAATTTGTGTTTTTTGCCAATATGCCACAATATGTTAAAGAACCATATAAGAGATACCTTGAGAATAAAATTAGAGAAAATTGGGACTTTTCCGGAGTACCAATCGATATTTATATTAGAGAGAAATAAAATTAAAATCCCCGCTGTGTCGGGGATTTTTTTTGCTATAGAAACAAAATCTAAATAAATGTTAAACGCACAGTTAAACCTTTGGACTTTTAGTTAGTCTTATTGATCTAACCATCCGTTTTATGACCAAAGTATTTTCTTATTTTCTGTTTTTCCTAGTTTGTTCTACTGCAAATGCTCAAAATGATATTACGATAAAAGGAACTATTGTCGATATTAATTCGCAATTGCCTTTAGAAATGGCTACCGTTTATTTTACAACTGTAAAAGACTCTACAGTTCTGGAATACGCGACAACAGATAAAAATGGTGTTTTTAGAATCAATACTAAAAAAATAGACAAACCTGTTTTCTTGAAGGTCAATTATATGGGCTATCAGACATTGGTTGAAGAACAAAAATCAATTTTAGAAAGCAAGGATTTTGGAAAATTATATTTGCTTGAAAATGTAAATGCTTTAGAAAATGTAATAATAAAAACTGAAGCTCCTCCAATTACCGTTAAAAAAGATACTTTAGAATTTAATGCCTCTGCGTATAAAGTGCGACCAGATGCCAATGTTGAAGCTTTATTAAAACAGCTTCCCGGCGTTGATGTCGATAATGATGGAAAAGTTACCGTTAACGGACGAGAAGTAACTCAGTTTTTAGTAAACGGGAAAACGTTTTTTGATAAAGATGGAGCTTTGCTTCTAAAGAATTTGCCTGCTGAAATCATCAAAAAAGTGCAGGTTTCTGATTATAAAACAAAGAAAGAAGAACTTGCCAAACAAGAATCGACTTCGGATAATTCGACTATCAACTTAACTATTGATGAAAAGAAAAATAAAGGTTTTTTTGGAAAAATGCTCGGCGGTTATGGTTCTGATGATCGATACGAAAGCAGTGTAATTCTGAATTTTTTCAAAAACCAGCAAAAAATAAGCGTACTTGCTTCATCCAATAATATCAATTCTACAGGTTTTTCAATGGATGATGTTTTTGATAATATGAGCGGAGGCCGAAACAGCAAATCCAACAATCAGAGTTCTGGCGGAGGAAAAGGAATTACGCAGTCTAATTTGGCCGGAATAAATTATTCTGATGATTGGACTAAAGATTTTGCCGTAATGAGCAGTTATAATTTTTCGAATACGATTAATAATAACGAAAGCAAATCAGATCAGATTAATTTTTTGCCAACTGGAAATATTTTGACTTCATCAGATGCTAAAACAAGAAATGAAAATACTGGAAATAAAGTAAATCTAGAATTAGAATATAAAATTAATCCGAGTACAACACTTGTGGTTACGCCAAAATTTAATCAAACAAAAACAAACAGCGATTCTAAATCGAATACTTTTTCAGAAGATGAAAGCGGGCAGGAGCTGAACGAGAGCACTTCACAATCAAAAAATGAAGGCAACAGTTTTAATTTTACAAACAGTATTAATTTTAATAAAGCTTTTGAAAAACAGTCTCGCAACTTAAGTTTGGTTTTCAGCAACAATAATACAAGAAGCGATTCGAATGCACTAAATCTTTCTGAAACTATTTTTTATCAGGACAACAAACCAAATGACGAGAGAAATCAGAACAGCAAAAATGATACAAGCGCTGATAGTTATTCACTAGATGTTGAATATACTGAACCAATTACAGATTCATTGCGCGTAAGATTTGGTTCTGATTTTGATTGGGCAAATACTGTAAACGATCAAAAAACTTTTGATTTTGATGCCGCTTCGCAATCTTATTCTGATCTGAATTTGTCGCTGACAAACTATATATCTTCGAGACAAAATTCTGTTAGCCCGAAAGTGGGTATTACGCTTCAAAAAAACAAATACACCTTTAACTTAAATACAAAAACGTCTATTGTCGATTACGATAATCACTCTTTGTATTTAGGAAATGCAACAGATTTGAATAAAAAGTATGCTTTGCCTTTCGCGAATGCGCAAATGAGATACAAGTTCAGCCGTTCTAAAAATTTGACCTTTAGATATGATTATTCTAATTCGCTTCCGACTTCAACTCAATTGTTGCCAGTTTTAAATTTAATGAACCCATTGAATACCGTAATTGGAAATCCAAATTTAGATCCGATCGAGAAAAATAGTGCAGGTATAGATTTTAAAAACTTTGATTTCCGTACGCGTTCTGGTTACAGCGTTTTTATTAAAGGAGATTATTATAACAACGATGTGGTTTCGACTTCAATTTATGATGAAAGCGGAAAAAGAACTACAACTTACGCCAACATTTCTGGAACTTATCTTGCCTCAATTGGAGGGAATTGGAACCAATCTATAAAAAAAGATGCTCATGTCTTGCGATATGGTTTAGGAATAAATGCAAGTTATTCTTTTGATAAAGGATTTACAAATGCTGTTTTGTACAATGCAAAAGCAACGGCAATTACACCAAAAGTATATTTAACTTATGAATACGGAGAATTATTGACTGTTTCTCCATCTTACAGCTTGTCTTATAATGAAACAAAATATGAGAATTACACACGCGATGCAACTTCAAATGTAGTACACAGAATCAATTTACAGACAACAAGTTATTGGCCGGCAAATTTAATTTTCGGAAATGATTTTGGATACACATATAACTCTAATATTTCGAGCGATTTCAAAAAAGATTTCTATTTATGGAATACTAGTTTGTCTTACGGATTTTTAGATAAAAAACTGTATGCAAAAATAAAAGTGTATGATGTCTTAAATCAAAACCTGAGCGCAACAAGAACTATTTCTGCAACCTCAATTCGAGATGAAGAAAATACAGTTTTAAAACGGTATGTTATGTTTTCCCTAGCTTATAAAATTGGAAATTTTGCTGCAGAAAAAGGTTTAAAAAGAAGACAGAGAGAAGAATAATTACTTGATTCCCGCGCAAAGTGTTTTCAGTTTAATTTTATAATCTGGATCTAGAGGCTCGTTGGTTTGTGCTAATCTTTGTGAACCAACATTAGCCGGACAAGCAATATCATTAGTTGCGTCGTAAATAATTTTTGTTCCATTTAAGGAAAGTATTAATTCTTTAGGAACATATACTTGTACTCGCGTTTTAGAATAACCTGAAGGGAAATAACGTACATAATAACCATCAGGATGCAAAGTCCATATACCGCTGGGAATGTCAGTTCTGGCAGGTGCAATACCGGCAAGAATAGCATATTTTTCCATTTCATCATAAGTATAATTTCCTGAGGAAACCATTTGTCGAATTTTGTTTTCGGCCTCAAAAATTGCTTTTAAATTATCCGGAAGCTTATCCATAGCTTTATCCATTAAGTTGCCAGGCAAAACACCTAATACACCACCTTCAAGCTTTGTAAGCTGTAATGGAGTCAATAATGCAATGGCGGTTAATTTAACGGTACCGTTATAATCTGCAAATTTAGTTCTTGCAATGATGGTCCAAAGTAAAACTTGAATATCATGCTGATTGATTTCAGGGTGTTTTTCGGCACTTTTTAAAATCGCGGTAACAATTTCTTCTTTTGGTCCCAGAACAGGAGCAAACATATAGCCATCTCCTTGAGAAGGAGCAAATGTTCCTGCATGCAGGCAGTAGCTTTTGTTTGTCATTTCATATAAACCTGCACAAAGGACAAAACCGCCATCTGGTGCTTTTGGCAATAAGTATAAAGGCTGTGCTTTGTCTGCTATTGAAAAATCAGGCATTTTTGAACCTTCTTGATTTACATCTTCAAAGGAAGTAGTTATAGCGGCAGGCTGTTTTAAAATTTTATCTACACCTAATTTTTTGCTTGCCAAAGAAGCTCCTGCTTCCAGTACTTTATCTGTTAAGCCTCCAAATTGTGCGTGCGAAGCTTGTACAAATGCAAATTGAAAAAGAATTATAAATAAGATGTTTTTTATTATTTTCATTACTAAGAGTTTATATTTAAGCCAAGCGAATTTAAGTATTAACTTTTTTGAAATTAGAATTAAATTGTAAAAAGTAAGGCAATAAAGATTAAAATATTTTCTTAACTTAAATGGCTTATTTTGTTGTTTTTCTGTTTATTTTATGATAAAGTGTAAGTCGAAAGATATCACGATCATAAAAATCAACACCACTTGTGCGCCTCTGAAAACTTTTTAGATAACCCAGTTCTAGACCAAGGTTTGAATTAAAATGATAACGCAATGCAAGATAAAATCGGTTTTGATCGAAAGTATTTCTTTTGTTGTCTTTTCCGAAATTGAATAATACTTCATCAGAAATAGTTCCTTTTAAACTTCGATTTTCTTTTTTCCAAAGATCAAAAGTCGACTGCAGTCTGTAACGAAATCTATAAGCAAAAGAAAAATTGTCAAGTAATTCAGTTTTACTCGCTTTTTGAAAAAGTCGTTCTTCTAACTGAAAACGATTATGAAATGTAATTTTAGAAATGTCATTTATTAAAGTGATATCTTGCTGTGCCCGATATTCTGGAATTGAAAAATCTGGATCAATATTCGGGTCTTGAGTATTAACATTGAAATAAGCAAAACCGCCACCTAAATCTATATTTTTATTTGCTCTAAATCTTCCTTGAACTCTAATTACAAATAAATTCTCGTGAATTGGATTTAAAAAACTGCGATTATCAAATTCAGAATGTATTGCAAATTTCTCTGTTATAGGTAAAATGTTATAGTACCGAATCCATGTTAAGGTTTGCTGATCAGTTTTCTTCGCATTTTGCGCTGATAAGAATGGACCAATAAAGGCAATCAAAAACAATAATTTGAAAAATTTCATCTAATTCATAAATCAAGTTGCGAATATAGATAAATCAGAAGGTTTTTGTAAAATATCCAATCGTTTTTAAATTTGTTTTAGATTTTATTTTGTGATTTCAGCAATAAAAAAACGAGGCAGAATTAATAACCTACCTCGTTCAGTATATTTAAAATTAAATAAATATTATAAAGAATATTTTAAAGTGATTCCGTAAGTTCTTTGATCACCAATGACACCTGCATATTGTCCTGCATTTCCGCCTGCTGGCAATAATTGCTCATAATAATCTTTATTTAAAAGGTTGCGTCCCCAGAAATGTACAGATAAACCATCTGCCGCACGGAAACCTAAACGGGCATTAAAAATAGCATAACCTGGAACAACTAAATATTTTGAAGCTGAAGGGCTAGATGAAAATTCAGATCGTGCATAAGAATCTACCGCAACGAAAATTCTTCCTCTATTTCCAAAGAATTTTGCTTCGTCGGAAAGCTCGCCACCTAAAGATCCTGCCCATCTTGATACACCAGGCAAATCGGTACCGGAAACATCTTTATAGGCTACCTGAACTCCATCAACAGTAGTTCCGGTTTCTTCTAAAGGAAGTGGTGCATTTGTAAATTTGACATATGTACCTTCGGTATAAGTTGCAGCGGCATTAATAGTCAAGTTTGGATTTACAACAAAGCTTGCATCTAATTCAGCACCTCTCACACGTACTTTATCTGCGTTTGCAAGATAACCACGATTTACACCCAATTCTGCAGCCTGAACGTTTGTTTGGAAATCTTTAATTTCGGTATTAAAGAACGCCAAGTTGAATATTGAATTTTTGAAAGGAGATGTTTTTACTCCAACTTCATAATGATTTACTTTTTCTGGTTTAATTACTGCAAGATCAGTCAAAGGGTCACCCGCCGCATTTGTCGGAAGCCCAGCTACGTTTACACCAACTGGTTTATAACTTTTTGCATAAGTTCCGTAAGCATTAATTTTATCAGATGCTTTATAAGTTACCGTTAAGTTTCCTGAAAAATCGGTATTGTCAGTACTTGAATTAAAGGCTTGGTCAGAGTACACCGATTTTTTTAAGGCAATTAATGCAGCATTTGTCGTTTGTAAACCTCCGTATGTTGTACGAGAATAACGAGCATCTTTTTTATCAAAATTATATCTTAAACCTGGTAAAATATGAAAACGTTCTGTTATAGCCCAGTCTAATTGACCAAACGTTGCAGCACTTGATGCTCTAATGTTTGCATCAGTTTTAATACCATATCCTTCAAAAAGTCCTGGAGTTTTCCATAATGCACTTGTTGAGCTTTGTGCAAATCTCCACTGTGCACTTCCAGATTCTTCAGTACCATCAGTTTGAGAAGTTTGATCGATAAAGAAAACACCAACAACTCCGCTAATTTTAGAGGTTAATTGTCCTGCATAACGAACTTCTTGCGTTATTTGAGTTTGTCTTGTAGGATTTTGTGATTTGGCTAAAACTTGTAATCCTGTAAAATCTCTATCATTTGATGGATCCCAGTTCCAAAAACGCCAAGCTGTTGTCGAAGTCAGCGTTCCTGTTCCAATTTTAGTATCAATATTAAGAGAGATGCCACCCATATCTTGATTTGAGCGCCATGGTGTATCATGATCAATTTTACGGTCAAAAGCATTAAGACTTGGCAATTGGTAATTCAAATCTTTTATAATAGCATCAAACTGGCGATAAGCGGCTCTTTTTGTAGGTGCCACACCTGCAACAACCTGAGCATATCCGTCAGGGCGCTGTGTGGTAATATCTGCTGCTAATATAACATTCGTATTTACGCTTGGAGTCCAAAGTAGTTGACCTCTAATTCCTTGATTATTTAAACTATTTGTTGCTCTGCCAGTAGCAACATTATCAATTAAACCATCACGCTGTGTGCCTGAGAATGATATGCGTCCGGCTACTTTTTTGCCTAATGCACCAGTAACCGAAGCTTTAGCTTGTAAAAAGGCATAATTTCCATAGCTTACTTCAAAATCAGCACGAGAAGTAAAACTTGGTTTGCGAGTTGTAATGTTAAACGCTCCTGAAGTAGTATTTTTTCCAAACAGTGATCCTTGCGGTCCGCGTAAAACTTCAATTTGCTCTACATCAATAAAGTCTAATGTTGTTGCCGCTGGACGTGCGTAATATACACCATCAACATAAAAGCCAACACCTGGGTCAATACCGTCATTGGTAAGTCCGAATGGAGAACCGAGACTACGAATGTTAATTCCAGTATTTCTAGGATTAGAAGAGTAAAGCTGTACAGAAGGAACAAGTTCTTTAATACGGTTAACGTTGAAAGCTCCTGTTTGCTCAGCCTGTTTGCCTGTTATAACAGAAATTGCAATTGGCACATCCTGAACTTTTTCAATTCTTCGTCTTGACGAAACAACCACTTCAACAAGTTCATTTTCTTCGCTTAATGTTACTTGTAGCGGAGCAGGGGGCAAGTCATTAATTTCTAACTGTGCAGTTTTATATCCCACGTATTGTACTAAAAGTGTTAAAGGAAGTTTTTCTCTTGTATCTATTGTAAATTTTCCGTTTGCATCTGTTGTGGTGTTTGAAGTAGTTCCTTTAACAACTACATTAACAGCTTCTAGGGGAATGTTTTCATTTGTTTTAACCACACCTTCAATTTTTTGTGCAAATGATAATGAGAAAGTTAAAACGGCTAATAAGGTAAATATGTTTTTGATTGAATTTTTCATTTTTATATTAAGTATATGTAATTAGTAGAATTTAAAAGAAATTTTTTTAAATCAGCACATACACATATAAGAAGAATTGCTCACAGTTGTTAAGAATTTGATTTGATTGTTTTGCAAAAGATTTGTTACACTTGATTGACTTAAATGTACTTTCATGAGTTAAAATTTTGTAAATGGTTTGTTAATTATTTTTTGCAAATATAAATATTAATTCTATCGATTTACTAGGAATTAGAAAATATTTTTTTATTTCGTCACCAGTGAGGCTATTGTAATACCTTCCATAGCTTTCAAAGTTTTATCTCTAATAAGCATTAAACCGTGACGCAGACTGCATTCTGATTCAGTTTTACAATCTGAGCAAGGCTCGTAAAAGTTTAAAGAAGCGCATGGCAAAAGTGCAATTGCACCATCAAATAAACGGTGAATTTCTGCCAAAGTAATATCATTTTTTGATTTTATCAGATAATAACCGCCAAATTTTCCTTGCTTGCTGCTCACAAAACGGCCACGTTTTAGATCTAATAAAATTTGCTCTAAAAACTTTTTTGGTATGTTGGCTCCATCAGCAATTTCTATAGTTCTAGAAATGTGATTTTCGTCTTGTTCTGCTAAATAAAGTAAGGCCTTAAGGGCGTATTTTGCTTTATGTGATAACATCTATATTGAATTATTATTTGTAATTATGAATTATAAATTTTTTAATCTGATCTGTAATGAGACTGTAAGCTGTAAACTGAGACTGAATGCAAAATTCTACCATCCTCCGCTAGAACCTCCTCCAGAGAATCCGCCTCCGCCAAATCCGCCACCGAAGCCACCGCCTCCGCCACCAAATCCACCTCCAGATGATCCTCCTCCGAAACCGCCAAATCCTCCTCCGCTGCTTCTGCCAAGACTGCTTAATAGAATTACATCCATCAGGCTTGGGCCTCCGCCATTATTGCCAGAATTTCCTCCACCGCCTTTTTTGTTTCGAGACAGTAAAATTAATACAATTACAACAATTACAATAAGCGGCAGTATAGGAAAACTTTTTCCTTTAGCTTGTTTTCTTTCGCCCTTAAATTTGCCTTTAAAAACATCAATTATAGCATCGGTTCCTTTGTCAAGTCCATTATAAAAACTTCCCGCTTTAAACTCAGGAATAATAATATTTCTAATAATGGTTCCGCCTATCCCTGCAGTTAAGCGGTCTTCAACGCCATAACCTGGGTTGATTGCGATTTTTTTCTCATTTTTAGCCAGTAATATTACAACACCATTGTCATCTTTTGCTGTTCCTCCAATTCCCCAGGTTTGTCCCCATTTTGTAGCTAACTGACTCACATCTTCTCCTTTCAAACTTTCAATAGTAATTACTACTATTTGTGTTGTAGTAGAATCAGAATAACGAATTAGTTTTTCTTCTAATTGGGCTTTTTCAGACGCACTTAAAATATTTGCGTAGTCATAGACCGAAGTCTGGAAACTTGGTTTCTCTGGAATTGTAAATTGTGCAAAAATACAATTGGTAGTAAAAAGGGCTATTAATAGAAAGGATAATTGAAAAATTCCTTTAAGAATTGATGTTTTGTTTTTGGAAACTTTCATTATTTATCCTTTTGAGATTTCGTTAGATAATTCATTTGTATCGTCTTCAGACCAAGGGAAATATTTTTTCAATTGTTCACCGGCATTCAAAATGCCATCAACAATTCCTTGTTTAAAATTTCCTAATTTAAATTGTTCCACCATTTTATCTTTGGTACAATCCCAAAAATCAGAAGCCACAACATCATTAATACCTTTGTCACCGCAGATAGCAAAAGTTTTATCTTCGACAGCAAAGTAAAATAAAACGCCATTTTGTTGTTGGGTTTCATTCATTTTTAATTCATAAAAAACTTCTAAAGCCCTGTCAAAAGGAACTTTAGAAGTTGTTTTTTCTATATGTACTCTAATTTCACCAGAAGTATTTTTTTCAGCCACGCGAATAGCTTCAACAATTGTTAGTTCTTCTTCCTTGGTTAAAAAATCTTCTACTTGTGACATTTGAATTATTTTAGAGTTTAGTCCCTATCCCGAAACCTCGGGACGGGATTGATATTAGATTTTAGACGATACTTAGATTCTGAGAAGTCTACTCATCTAAAAAACTAATTTAGAATTTTACTTCAACTGGTTTATCTGCACCTGTAGAAGCTTCAAAGTATGGTTTTTCTTTGTATTCTCCTAAGAACCATTTGTTTGGAATAGAAAGTACATAACCATTATATTCTTGAACAGACTCATTAAAACGAGTTCTTGCAGTTAAAATCTGATTTTCAGTGCTTGCTAATTCGTCTTGCAATTTCAAGAAATTTTCATTTGCTTTTAACGTTGGATATTGCTCCACAGAAACCAATAAACGAGATAATGATGAACTAACACCGCTTTGAGCTTGGTTAAATTCTTTTAATTGTTCTGGAGTAACATTGCTAGGATCGATTGTTACAGAAGTTGCTTTTGCACGAGCTTCAATAACAGCTGTTAAAGTTCCTTTTTCAAAATCAGCTGCCCCTTTTACTGTATTTACTAAATTTCCGATAAGATCATTACGTCTTTGGTAAGCGGTTTGTACATTACCCCATTCTTTGTTAACGGCTTGGCTGTATTTTAAACCGTTATTCTTAATTCCGATTGACCAAAAAGCGATAATAGCTATTAGTACTACAATAATTCCTACGGGGATTAACCATTTTTTCATATCTGATTTAATTTAAGTTTGTTTCTAATTTATAATATTACAATTCGTTCTTAATTTCGTTTAATTGTGTTTTTATGGTCTCTAATTTACGTATTATTTCGAATTTATCTAATGTTTTCTTTTGACCTTCCTTTAAATGTGTTTTAGCGCCTTCGAGCGTAAAACCTCTTTCTTTAACTAAGTGATAAATTAGCTGCAGGTTGGTAATATCTTCTGGCGTAAACATTCTGTTGCCCTTGGCATTCTTCTTAGGTTTCAGGATGTCAAATTCGCTGTCCCAAAACCGTATCAATGACGCATTGACATTAAAAGCTTTGGCTACTTCGCCAATGCTGTAATATCTTTTATCCTTTGAAAGCTCAATATGCATGTTTTTTTATTTTCTATTTTAATCCAAAAATAACACTTTTTAAAGTATTAATCTAATGACTGATTTTCTTGGTTTGCCATATGTGAAATTGCCACATATTCGGCAGCCGAAATATTTCCGTAATAAAAATTCAGCGGATTCACGACTTTTCCATCTTTATGCACTTCATAATGACAATGCGGGCCTTCTGATCTTCCTGTGCTTCCTACATATCCAATAACAGCACCGCGTTTGACATGTTGTCCTGGTCTGCAATTGTATCTGCTTAGATGCGCGTACAAACTCTCATATCCAAAACCATGCCTGATGACTACGTGGTTTCCAAATCCTGACGCAGAATTGTCAGCTCTTGCAATAACGCCATCACCGGTGGCATAAACGGGAGAACCTGTGTTGGCAGTAAAGTCCATTCCGTTATGCATTTTTCGCACTTTCGTGAAAGGGTCAATCCTGTATCCAAAACCAGAAGCTACTCTTTTTAAATTTTCATTTTGAACAGGCTGTATCGCCGGAATTGCCAATAACAAATTCCCTTTTACACCCGCCAACTTCAAAATTTCATCTAATGATCTGGACTGAATGGCAAGTTGTTTTGAAAGTTTATCAATTCGTTTTGTGGTATTTAAAACTAGTTGCGAATTGTTATAACCTTCAAGATCCTTATATCTTTTAGGGTCTCTAAATCCTGCTTTTCTGATAGAATCTGGAATCTCGGCTTTATTAAAATAAACTCTGTAAATGTTATTGTCTCTTTCTTCCAAGGCTTCAGTTACATCATCAATTTCATCCATTTTTTTGTTTAAAATTGCATATTGAAGTTTTAAATTTTCAATTTCTCGTGCTTGTAAACGATCTTTTGGCGTTTCGAAATAAGGCGTATTTATTAAAAGCACAAAAACTAAAAAACCAAATAGCGCTGAAGCGAGCAAAAACAGCAATGCATAACCAATTTTGATTCTTTTTCTGGTTTTTATTTTTGTATAAGCCAGATTTTCTGAGTCGTAATAATATTTTACTTTCGCCATATTTTAAAATACGCTATTTTTGCAGCTTGTAAAATAAGTTAGTCGAACAAAATTACTAAATGTTTCAGTTGTTCGAAGCTTTTTTTCCAAGAATAAAATAATTAGATAATTGCGTCAATTTGATAATTAGATAATGTAAGAATTAAAGAATTTATTGTTGCTAACTTAAAGTTTTTTAATTTAAAATCGTCAAATTATCACATTTTCAAATTAACACTTTTTCTAATTGTTTAGTTATCAAATTATCACATTTTCAAATTGACTCATTTTCTTAATTAAAATATGAAATCACAAGACGTACGTAAACAATTTTTAGACTTTTTTAAGAGCAACGGACACTTAATCGTTCCTTCGGCTCCTATCGTCCTTAAAGACGATCCAACCCTTATGTTCAATAACTCGGGAATGGCCCAGTTTAAAGAATATTTTTTAGGAAACGGAACTCCAAAAAGTAAAAGAATAGCCGATACGCAAAAATGTCTTCGTGTTTCAGGAAAACATAACGATCTTGAAGATGTAGGTTTTGATACGTATCACCATACCATGTTTGAGATGCTTGGAAACTGGTCTTTTGGGGACTATTTCAAAAAAGAAGCAATCAACTGGGCATGGCAGCTTTTGACAGAAGTGTATAAAATTCCAAAAGAAAATTTATATGTTTCTGTTTTTGAAGGAAGCAAAGAAGATAATGTTCCTTTTGATCAAGAAGCTTGGGATATTTGGAAAACATTAATTGACGAGGATAGAATTATCCTTGGAAATAAAAAAGATAATTTCTGGGAAATGGGAGATCAAGGACCATGCGGACCTTGTTCTGAAATTCACGTTGATTTACGTCCAGAATCTGAAAAAGCTTTGGTATCAGGAAAAAGTTTAGTTAATAATGATCACCCGCAAGTAGTTGAAATCTGGAATAATGTATTCATGGAATTCAACCGTAAAGCTGACGGATCTTTAGAAAAACTTCCTGCACAGCACGTTGATACCGGAATGGGATTTGAGCGTTTGTGTATGGCATTACAAGGTAAAACATCAAATTATGATACGGATGTTTTTACACCGCTTATCGAAAAAATAGAACAAATTACAGGTTTGAAATATACATCTGATGAGGTAAAAGATATCTCAGAAGAACAAAATAAAACCAACATTGCGATTCGTGTAGTTGTCGATCACGTACGTGCGGTTGCTTTTGCAATTGCAGACGGACAATTGCCATCTAATACAGGAGCTGGTTATGTAATCCGTAGAATTTTGCGTCGTGCTATTCGTTACGGATTTACATTTTTAGGTACTAAAGAGCCTTTTATCAATAAATTGGTAGAAGTTCTGGCAAACCAAATGGGAGAATTTTTCCCAGAAATCAAATCGCAGCAGCAATTGGTTACGAATGTAATTCGTGAAGAAGAAGCTTCTTTCTTAAGAACTTTGGATCAAGGATTACAATTGTTAGAAAATGTGGTAACAGAAACTACAGGAAAAGAAGTTTCTGGAGCTAAGGTTTTTGAATTGTATGATACGTTTGGTTTTCCAAAAGATTTGACAGCTCTTATTCTAAAAGAAAAAGGTTTCTCATATAAGGAAGAAGAATTTGAAGTTGAATTACAAAAACAAAAAACACGTTCTCGTGCGGCTTCTGAAGTTTCTACAGAAGACTGGAATGTTTTAATTCCTGGAAATGTAGAAACATTTGTGGGTTATGATAAAACAGAAAACGAAGTAAAGATCACAAGAATTCGTAAAGTTGATTCTAAAAAAGATGGTATTTTGTACCAAATCGTTTTAGACAATACGCCATTTTATCCAGAAGGAGGAGGGCAAGTTGGTGATAAAGGAACTTTAGTTTCTGCAAACGAAACAATTGAAATCATTGATACCAAAAAAGAAAATAATTTGATTTTGCATTTTGCAAAACAGCTTCCAGAAAATGTAGAAGCAGGTTTTGTGGCAAAAGTAAATACTGATTTAAGAACATCAACTTCAAAAAATCACTCGGCTACGCATTTAATGCATTTAGCTTTGAGAAATATTTTAGGAACACATGTAGAGCAAAAAGGATCGTTGGTAAATCCAAATTATCTGCGTTTTGACTTTTCTCATTTCAGCAAAGTTTCTGATGAAGAATTACGTCAGGTTGAAGCAAGTGTAAATGCACAAATTGAAGCACAATTGCAATTGGTAGAACACAGAAATATTCCGATTAAAGAAGCATTGGATAAAGGTGCAATGGCTTTATTTGGTGAGAAATACGGCGATAATGTTCGTATGATTGAGTTTGGTGAAAGTAAAGAACTTTGTGGTGGAATTCACGTGAAAAATACTGCTGAAATCTGGCATTTCAAAATCATTTCTGAAGGTGCTGTTGCAGCAGGAATTCGTCGTATTGAAGCAATTACAGGTGATGCAGTAAAAGACTTCTATCAGAATCAAGAAAATACATTATCTGAAATAAAAGAAACATTAAAAAATCCACAGGATATTTTAAAGTCAGTTGCTTCTTTACAAGATGATAATACGAAATTGAAAAAACAAGTTGAGCAGTTATTAAAAGAAAAAGTAGGAGCATTAAAAACTGAATTAGAGAAAGATTTCCAAGAAGTAAACGGAGTTAATTTCCTAGCTAAACAAGTTGATTTAAGCATGGCGTCGACAAAAGAGTTAGCTTCGGCATTAGGAAGTTCAAAACCAGATTCGTTTGTGTTTTTAGCTTCTGTTGAAGACGGTTTGCCGAACATTCATTGTTATATCGCTAAAGAATTAGTTGCAGCTAAAGGCTTAAATGCAAACGCAGTAATCAAAGAATTAGGAAAATATATTGAAGGAAACGGAGGAGGACAGCCTTTCTTCGCTTCTGGAAAAGGTAAAAATGCAAACGGAATTGCGGAGGCTTTGGCTAAGGCGGTTGAGTTTGTGAAATAAGTTTTTTTAATCGCGCAAAGACGCAGAGTCGCAAAGTTTCTTAAGCTTTGCGACTTTTTTTATTTTATAAAAGCTTATTTTTTATAAGTTTATACTTATATTTTTTTAAAGTATGACCGAAAATGAAATTTCAGCTATTGTAGTTGATACTTGTTATAAAATGCATGTGAAATTAGGACCAGGTTTGTTAGAATCGGTTTATGAAGCAATTCTATACTACGAATTAACTAAAAAAGGATTATTGGCAGAAAGACAAAAGGCCGTTCCTGTTATTTGGGATGAATTAAAACTGGATATTGGTTTTCGAACTGATTTAATAGTTGAAAATAAATTGATTTTAGAAATTAAATCAATTGAAAAAATAACAGAAGTTCATGCGAAACAAATTATGACCTATTTGAAAATCACCCAAATTAAATTAGGATTACTGATAAATTTTAATGTTCCTTTGATCAAATTTGGTATTACAAGGATTGTTAATAATCTTTAGATTAGGTTCAAATCTCAATCAAAAGAAAATAAGTCAAAACTTTGTGACTCTGCCCCTTTGCACGATTTTTTCTTTCTATAAAAAATTAAGATATTTATTAAAAAAGCAAAGTCGCAAAGCTTAAGAAACTTTGCGACTCTGCGTCTTTGCGCGATTAAAACAACTCTTATTTTCTTTCCCCAATCTGCTGGCGCCACATAGCGTAATACAAACCTTTTTCAACAATTAAATCTTCGTGTTTGCCTTGTTCGATGATTTTACCTTGTTCTAATACAAAAATTCTATCAGCATGCAGTACTGTAGAAAGTCGATGTGCAATTAAAACGGTAATTCGGTTTTTATCAGATATATTTCTGATTGTTGCATTGATTTCTTCTTCGGTAATAGAATCTAATGCAGAAGTTGCCTCATCAAAAATTAATAAATTTGGGTTTCTCAAAATAGCTCTTGCAATAGATAAACGCTGCTTTTCACCTCCAGAAACTTTAATTCCGCCTTCGCCTATTGTGGTGTTTAAGCCATCTTCTGCACGTCTCAGCAATTTATCACAACTTGCTTTTTTAAGAGCATCATATAAATCTTCATCAGTTGCATTTGGTTTTACAAACAGCAAATTCTCGCGAATTGTTCCAGAGAATAATTGTGCATCCTGCGTTACAAAACCCAATTGTTTTCTTAGATCAAGTAAATCAATATCAGTTGAATCAATATCATTATAAAGCACTTGACCTTCCGCAGGCGTATATAACCCCACCAATAATTTTACTAAAGTCGTTTTTCCAGAACCAGACGGACCAACAAATGCAACAGTCTGTCCTTGTTTAATTTCAAAATTGATGTTTTCTACCGCTTTGAATTTTGCCGTTTTATGTTTGAAACTTACATTAGAAAATAATAAAGATTGAATCGCACCAACATGCTTCGGGTTTTTAGGACGAAATTCTTTTGGAGCGCTTAATAGAGTTTTAAAGTTTTCCATAGAAACTTTTGTTTCATTCAATGCAATAATGAAATTTCCTAATTCTTGCAAAGGGCCAAAGATGAAAAAAGTAAAAAAGACCATTGTCAATAAGTCTCCAACAATAATTTTATTTCCGAACAAGAAATAATACAAAGTAAAAACAACACAAGTTCTTAAAAAGTGAACTGTTGTTCCCTGAATAAAACTTAAACTTCTAATAAAACGGATTTTCTCTAACTCAAGCTGGAGAATTTTAAACGTATTTAAGTTCAAACGCTTTTCTTCCTGATACGTTAATCCAAGGCTTTTTACAAGTTCGATGTTTCTCAAACTTTCGGTTGTAGAACCTGCTAATGCATTCGTTTGGTTTACAATTTTTTTAGAGACAATTTTTATTTTTTTACCTAAATACGAACTGATCAAAGCAATAATTGGAGCAGTAATCAAAAAGATAATCGAAATACGGTAGTCAATTCGGGCAACGTAAACAATTACGAATATAAATCCGATAATGGTTTGAAAGATTAATGAGATTGAAAGTGTAATCAGTTTTTCAGAATCAGAGCGCACTTTCGTCAATTTGCTTAACGTTTCACCGCTTCGCTGGTCTTCAAACTCAGCATAAGGCAAATCGAGTGATTTTTTTATTCCATCAGTATACATTTGAGCTCCAGTTCGCTGAATAACGACATTGGTAAAATAATCCTGAAAGTTTTTAGTAATTCTCGAAATCATCGCAGCACCAAGTGAAAGTCCGAGCCAGAAAGATAAAGATTTAATAAACCCAATTTCGTTTCCTGCATATTTGTGTAATCCAACACCGCAATCCTGCATTAATTTTCCGGTAATAACCGAGTCTGATAAGCTGAAACAGATGTTTATTGTAGCCATAATCAAAGCAAAAAACAATAGCATTTTGTGTTTGATTATATAAGAATATAGTAATTTCATAAGTGAACTTAAATTTATAGAGATGCAAAAGTAGTGAATTGTTTGGCTTTGTAAAGTTGATTTAAGTTATTAAAAACCTAATTTTATGAAAATACCTTATTCTGTTGTAAAGGTATCTTTTTGAGATAATTATTTTCTTTCGTCTGAGATATTTTTGGTTTATTATTAACTATTAATATTAAATAAAATGAAAAAAATTGTAAGCCTTTTTAGTGTTGTTGCTTTGCTATTTGCATCTTGTTCAAAGGATGACAGTGTTAATTCGAAATCGGAAAATTTAATTTTGCCAAAAACGATTAAACTAAGTGATCCAAATTATTCTTCTGAAAATTTGACAAACACATTTAAGTATGACGGAAACAAAATTGTAAGCATCACGAATGAACGTGGAAAAACTGAATACACTTATAATGGAAATTTAATAGTAAAAGAAGTAAATAGCAGTACGGCAACTGGCATTCAAAAAGAAATTTCATACAGTTATGCAAATGGCAAATTAGCCAAAGCATTAACAGTAGTGCCGAATAATTATTCTTATGAGCTTGTTTATACAGATAATAATGATGGAACTTTTAAAGTAGAATCATACAGTATAAACCAAAAGACAGGAGTGAAAACAAAAAGTAATAACGTAGAAACACTTACTTTCTCAAATGGAAATTTAAATAAAGCAGTTTTAACTTATGGAAATACTGTTGAAACAAATGTTTATGACTATGATACTCAAAGCAATCCTTTTAAAAACATTGAAGGCTTTAATTTGCTAAATAGAGTTGATATATCTTCTCAACTAAATATTCTTTCAGCAAATAATATTATAAAGCAAACGTCATTTAATATTTATGATACCGTAGTTTCTGATTTAACTATTTATACAAGCAAATATGATTATGATACTAAAGGCTATCCAATCAAAAAAACATTAAATAATCCAGATGGAACAGTAAATAAAATATACGAATATATTTACTAAGTAAAAAAGTTAAATTTTATAAGCCAAATGCAAAAGTATTTGGCTTTTATTGTTTAAAATTATATAAATATTCCATACCATTTTTTGCGTAAGCTAAAAATATTTTAGGAAAAAGATTACTTTATTTTTTAAATAAAAGATATTGATAAAATTATTGATATAATTTACTTACAAGTTGAATTGTAAAGAGTTAAGATTTATTATGTTTTAAAAATAAACATTTTGATACATAATGAGGTTTTTTAGTATTAAAATAAGTCAGAATTTATTTGGTTTTGAAATTGACTTTCATTTAAATTTAGGTTACTAATTAATTATGTTAACCTTCAAAAATGAAAAAAATCCTTTACCTGTTTTGTGCTTTGACTTTAGCTCTTAGCTCTTGTTCAAGTGATGATGCTTCTTCTTCAGTATTAATTAAAAAAATTATAGAAAAAGATATTGATGGAGATGATTATACTGTAAATTATACTTACGATCAAGGAAATAAAATTTCAGAAGAAACAGTGCAAGATGGCGCAAGTACATATAAGATAATGTATTCGTATGATGGAAATTTAATTAATTCAATAACTCAGGTAAGCGGTGGACATGTAGATATTTTAACTACTTTGACTTATAATGCAACCAATTTACTCGCCGTTCTTGTGGACGAAACGGATGGTAAAAATCATTATTTGACAAAAACATACTATAAAGATAATTTTGATGGCAGTATTTCTTTTAGAAAAGTACACATAGATGAAGTAACAAGAGCTGAAACCGCTTTAAGTACAGGAAAGTTAAGCTATACGGACGGGAATCTTGTAAAAGAGGAAACCACCAATACTTCAGAAACTTCAACAATTGTTTATGAGTATGACACAAAAAATAATCCATTTAAAAATGTATTGGGAATAGAATTTTTGCTTGATAATGCAGAATTAGGGTACTCTAAACATAATAAAACAAAAGAAACTACTACATCTTCTCCTGGATCTAATCTAATTTATAGTTCTGCTTTTACTTATGATGGAAATGATTTTCCAATGGAAGCAAAACATTTTGATAAAGATGGAAAAACAGAAGGAACAACTCAGTATTTTTACTAAAATAAAATTGCAAAACCCTAACAGTTCCTATTGTTTGGGTTTTCTTTTTAAATTTTTCCCATTTTTGATGACCATTTAACAACCCCCTTATAAATTAATTCAAGATTGCCGTCATCTTGCAATTGTAAAATTGCTCCAGAGAATTCAGCTGTATTACTGCTCCAAGTTATCCGTTCTGGCGAGCCTCCAACACCTCCAGTCGTTCCTTTAATTACCAAATTTCCGTTAGGTTCTAAATAACAAGAAGTGCTGTAATTATATCTTCTATCTCCAGCTTCCCAAATTATTGTATTGTTTGCAAGATCAAAAATGTGGAGTAGGCCAGATTCAAATTTTAGCATATATTTTCCATTCGCAGATCTTATAGCATTTGTCCAGGGAATAAAATCAATTCGTTCTCCTGATTCAATACTTGATCGTATCGGAAAAGGATACCAGTGGTTTATAAATGTCATATCTGTAATAGATAAATCATCATTTATAGGATTTCTTACCCCGTCAGTTCTTAGTGACGGATCGATATAATAATTCATAATCGATAAGCTGTCATACTCAGTATAATTGGTTTGTTCACTGCTGTAAAGAACATTCTCATCGACTTCTTCTTTCGACCAGCCCATTAAATCGCTATAATATTTGTATACTTTTGGCAAATTCCAAGGAATGTTTGCTGCCGGACTTTGATGCTCGTGAATTAATCCTAATGCATGCCCAAATTCGTGTAATACTTCTCTTTTTGTTGCTGTGTCGTTTCCGAGAGTTGTCCATCCAAAATTCATTGATGGCTCGTTTTGATAATTAGTGGTTGCATTAGTAGAGTTCATTCCTAATACAGACCAGCTGCTGCCGTCATTTTTCCATCTAAAACTGATTCGAATGTCAGCATATTCATTGACAGGAACATACTCAAATTTGATATTTGCATAGATAGTCCATTCTGAAGCAAATTCTTTAACTTTATCTTCAAGCGCAGCATTTCCATTCAAAAATTTAATTTTAACAATTTGTCCAGGATTCCATCGTGGCCAAGTTATAATCGCCGCATCTGGCTTTTCTGTCGCATTGTTTTGCTGGTGAAATTCGTAAGTACAAACGGTTATCTTATTTTCATCAGAATAAGGAAAATCTTTATTGTTTTGGTCACAAGAAGATATAACGAAGATAAAACTGACTATTGCAAGTTTTAATTTTTTCATGATTAGTGCTGCTAAAGTAAGCTTGCAATTTAAATACAAAAAGAATTCATTTTTTAAACAGCATTCGAATGTGGCTTATATTGATACAAATATGCCTTATGAAATTGTAAATGAAATACGAAGAATAGACTTATTAAGAAGAATGCTTTTTTCTTAGTAAAAAATGGATGAAATTTGTGTAAAATGACAAGCCATGCAATTCAGAACCCAAATCCCAATTTCAAAAAGCAGTGCAACTATCGATTATAATTCGAAATTACTGTCTTTTGGATCCTGTTTTGCAGAAAATATGGCAGAGAAATTCGATTATTTTAAGTTTCAAAATCAAACAAATCCGTTTGGTATTATCTTTAATCCGGTTTCGATCGAAAATATAATTGCGAGAACGGTTCGAAAAGAATTGTTTATAGAGAAAGATGTTTTCTTTTATAACGAACGCTGGCACAGTTTTGAAGTGCATTCTGATTTAAGCAATTCAGATCGAGAAGAATTACTGGAAACTTTAAACAAGGCTATTGAAGAAACCAATAAGCAGTTACAAGAAGCAACACATATCATTATTACCTACGGAACATCTTGGATTTATAGAAATATAGAAAGCGATGAAATTGTGGCCAACTGCCATAAAGTGCCTCAAAAGCAATTTTCAAAAGAATTATTATCGGTTGATGTTATCCAAAAAAGTATTCAAAATACAATTGATGTGATTCAAAGCATAAACCCAAAGGTAAATTTCATTTTTACAGTTTCGCCAGTACGCCATCTAAAAGATGGTTTTGCAGAAAATCAATTGAGTAAATCACATTTATTTTCGGCGTTGCATCAAGTTTTAAAAACTCACAATTCAAAACTAATCCCTCATAATTATTTTCCTTCTTACGAAATCATGATGGATGAACTTCGTGATTATCGTTTTTACGCCGAAGATATGCTTCATCCAAACCAAGTTGCGATAGATTATATTTGGAAGCGATTCAGTGAAAATTACATATCAGAGAACAGTATTTCGATTATGCAAGAAGTAGATGAGATTCAAAAAAGTCTTCGCCACAGGAGTTTCAATCCCGATTCTGAGCAGCATCAAAAATTCTTAGAAAAACTGCAGCAGAAAATAAATCTTCTATCAGCTAAACAGCCTCACATTAAATTTTAAGATTTAAAGTTTTTTTGCGCTTTTGCAAGACTAAATTGAAATTTAATACCTTGAAAACTTCTTGGTAGAAAACTCGCAAAATGGCAAAAATCGAAAGTCTTTTCTTGTCTTTTTATGGCAACAATTTAACTATTGGCCGTAAAATTTTAGAATAATTGCTTGTAATTATGTAAATTGTTAAAGTTTAAATTTTCCAATTTTGTAAACTGTGTAAATACAGCCTTGCCATAACACAGCTTTAATCTAATCGTGTTTATTTACGTATGAATAAGAAACAAGTTCATTTTCTTAAAAAAACACTACGTGTACTTCTTTGGTGCGTGGGTTCAATTGTTGCGCTCTTATTGCTTCTAATTATTTTAATTCAGGTTCCGTCTATCCAAAATTTTGCCAAAGACAAGGCAATTACGTATCTGCATGATAAAATCAAAACCAAAGTTTCCTTAAATCATATTTCGATCAAATTTCCTAAAGATGTAGTTCTTGAAGGTTTTTACTTTGAAGACCAAAACAAAGATACTTTGTTGGCTGGTAAGCGATTAGTAGTGGATGTCGATTTGTTTAAGTTGGTCAGCAGCGAATTGGAGATCAACTCTGTTTCGCTTGAAAATGTAAAAGCAAACATCTCAAGAAATAAAGACGGCGTTTTCAATTTCGATTATATCATAAAAGCGTTTGAATCTAAAGAGCCAAAAGTCGAAGATCCGGACAGCAAACCTTTTAAAATTTCGGTTGTAAAAGTAAATCTTGATAATGTCAAGTTTAATTTTAAAGACGATTTCGCGAAAAATGATATCAAGGTAAATGTAACGCATTTTGATACCAGATTTAAGGAATTTGATTTGGATAAAATGAATTTCGATATTCCTAATATTAATTTAAACGGATTAAAATTGGTTCTGGATCAAGATGTTGTAGAGAAAATTGCTGAGGTTTCAGTAAAAACAGTTGATACAATTTCAAAACGAAAGGATTTTAGTTTAAAATTAGGAAAAATTAGTCTGTCGAAAATTGATATTGCATACGATAACAAAGATTCGAAATTAGATTCTGGCATAAAACTGGGCAATCTTGATTTGTCTGTGAATAAAATCGACTTGAACAATCAGCTGTTAGATTTTGATTCTTTTGAGTTGAAAAATCTTAGCGGTAATTTAAGATTAGGCGCAAAAGACAAGCAAATTCACACGCCAAGTTTAGATTCAACTGCAATCAAACAAACGGGCTGGAAAGTAAAACTGAATGATGTTAATTTAGAAAATATCGCTTTCAAATTTGACGATATGCAATCAAAACAAGTTCAGAAAGGAATTGATTACAGCCATTTAGATTTAAATAAGTTCAATTTTAAAGCCGAGAAATTGTATTACGGAAACGATACGATTTCAGGAAATATAAAATCGCTTGCTGTAAACGAAAAAAGCGGTTTAAACATTCAATCCTTAAAAACAGATTTCTTTTACGGGCCTAAAAATGCATCTTTAAATAATTTGTATTTAAGAACGCCGCAAACGCTTGTTCAAGATAAAATTAAAGTTACATATGCGTCGCTTGATGCATTAAAAAAAGATATTGCAAATATTGCTTTAGATGCTAATTTAAAACAGTCGAAAATTGGCTTTAAAGACATTTTATTGTTCGCGCCAGATTTACAAAAAACAAATCCGTTTAAAAGTAACCCAAATGCTATTTTATATTTGAATACTCGCTTAAGCGGAAAAATAAAAGATTTAACTATTCCGCAGTTCGAAATGAGCGGTATAGGAACTACAAAGGTTTCCCTTTCGGGGAAAATAACAGGCTTGCCCGATGCTCAAAAAGCGTATTACGATTTAGATATCAAAAAACTATCAAGCACTTCAAAAGACGTATATTCTTTTTTGCCGGCGGGAACGATTCCGAAAAATATTCAATTGCCTTCTCAATTTAATTTACAAGGAAAATTTAAAGGTTCTGTTCAAAATTTCAAAACTAATTTAGCTTTAAACAGCAGTTTCGGAAATGCTAAAATTGATGCGTTATTTGATCAGCGCGTTAAAAAAAGAGAGAAATACGATGCAACCGTTTATTTATTAGATTTTGATTTAGGAAGATTAATCAAAAACGATTCAATTGGAAAAATTACGCTTAAAGCGAAAGTAAAAGGAAAAGGTTTAGATCCAAAAACAGCTCAAGCACAATTTGACGGTTTGGTTCAAAAAGCCGTTTTTAATAAATATACTTACAGAGATTTAGCTTTAAAAGGAAATATCGAAAACGGATCTTTTGCCGTAAAATCTGGAATGAAAGATCCTAATTTAAATTTCAATTTAACGGCAAGCGGTAATACAAAAGACAAATATCCATCTGTTCAATTAAAATTAAACTTGGATATTGCTGATTTAGAAAAATTACATCTTCATGCCGGGCCAATGAAATTACGCGGGAATGTTGATGCCGATATTGCCAACAGTAATCCTGATTTTTTAAACGGAAAAGTATTTCTTTCGAACATTCAGATTTTGCAAGATGCAGAACCAATTGTTTTAGATTCGGTTCGTGTAATTGCTTTTTCAGATAATACACGTAACAATATTAAAATCTCATCTCAGTTTTTAAAAGCTGAAGTTGACGGAAAATATAAATTGACCACATTAGCATCGGCAATAAAAAAATCATTGTCAAAGTACATCGACTTAAAAAATCCGAAAGGAAACGGAGAATCAGATGAACAAAGATTAGCGTTTACATTAACGGTTGATAACGATCCGATTCTGTTTAAATTGATTCCAAAATTGACAGGTTTAGAGCCAATTAAAATCACCGGAAAATACAACAACGTAACCGATTCATTAGAAATAAAAGGAACGATTCCGAGAATTGTTTACGCAGATAATACGATTGCCGACGGAAAAATAAACATCGAAGCCAAAGAAAGCGCTTTAGAATATCAAATTTCTGTAGCTACGATTGAAAGCGGTTCTTTAAAAATTCCGTTTACAAGTTTATCAGGGAAAGTCGAAAACAACATCTTAGATTATGCACTTGAAGTAAAAGATACAAAAGACAAACAACAATACTTTATTGCAGGAGAATTTAAAACAGAAGATTCTAAAAACATTTTTAAAATCGATGCTGAAAACTTTATTCTGAATTATGATAAATGGAGTATTGATCCAGAAAATGCAGTTGAATTTGGCGGAAAAAGACTTTATATCAACAAGTTTAATTTAGCAAATTCAGGAAATGAACTTAAAATTCAATCGCAAGGAAATCAAAATAATGCGCCATTGCAGGTCGATTTTGTAAACTTCAAAATTGAGACCATTATGAACATGGTCAAAAAAGACAAATTACTAATGCAAGGTTTGATCAACGGAAACGCTTTGGTAGAAAATGTCATGACGAACCCAACTTTTACCTCTGATCTAAAAATTGATGATTTTGTTTTTAGAGGCGAACCAGTTGGTGACATTACTATAAAAGTAGATAACAAAACCAATAATTTATTGGTGGCAAATGTTACATTGACCGGAGAAGGAAATGACTTGAATCTGACCGGAAATTATGGTATGAAGGATGGAAATCTTGATTTTAATTTAGATTTGAAAAAGCTGAATATCAAAAGTATTCAAGGTTTTACGATGGGCAATGTTACAGAAGGAACAGGTTATTTATCTGGAAATTTCAAAATTATTGGGCAAGCATCAAGTCCAAAAGTTTCTGGCGAATTAAACTTTAATGATACAGGTTTTAGAATCACGCAGTTGAACTCATTTTTCAAAACAGATCAGGAAAAAATCACTTTTAATAATGATATTATCAGGTTTGATAAGTTTACACTTAACGACGAAAATGACAATGAATTATCGATAGACGGAACAATACAATCGCCAGATTTTAAAAATTATAATTTTGGCTTGACAATAACAGCAGATGATTTTAGAGCAATGCATTCTAAAGCGGCTGACAATGATTTGTTTTATGGAGATTTATTTATTGATACAAAATTAAATATAAAAGGAACGCTGGAAAATCCTGTGGTTGGAGGAAATCTTAAAATAAATAAAGACACTAAGTTTACACTTGTTTTACCGCAGTCAGATCCGTCAATTGCTGACAGAGAAGGAATTGTAGAGTTTGTTGATGAAGATAATCAATATCTGAAACAAACGGCAGAAATGGAGAAAAAACTGAATCAGTCACCATTGATTGGAATGGATGTCAGTGTTGAAATTTCGATCGATAAAGAAGCAAAAATGACACTTATAATCGATAAAGGAAATGGAGATTATTTAGATCTAAAAGGAGAAGCGCAATTGACAGGGGGAATTGATCCTTCTGGAAAAACAACTTTAACTGGTAAATATGAATTTTCAGAAGGTGCATATGAAATGAATTTCAATATGATCCGAAGAAAATTCGACATTCAAAAAGGAAGTTATATTATTTGGAATGGCGAACCTACAATGGCAAATTTAAATATCACAGCTATTTACAAGGTAGAAACTGCTCCAATAGATTTGTTAGGAAATCAGTTGGGTACTGTGAGTCCAACAATAAAAAATACTTATAAACAGAAGATTCCGTTTGAAACGCATTTAAAAATGAGTGGCGAATTATTAAAGCCAGAAATTACCTTTGATATTGTATTGCCAGACGGGAATTATAATGTTTCATCAGATATCGTAACAGCTTCACAACAAAAATTAGAACAATTAAGACAAGAGCCGGCTGAATTAAACAAACAAGTTTTTGCTTTGTTATTATTAAACAGGTTTGTTGGCGAGAATCCGTTTGCAAGTGAAAGTGGCGGTACAAGTGCCGAATCATTGGCAAGACAAAGTGTGAGCAAGATTCTTTCGCAGCAATTAAATGATTTTGCAAGTGAATTAATTACCGGAGTTCAATTAGAATTTGATTTGGAATCTACAGATGATTATACATCTGGAACTATGGAAAACAGAACCGATTTGAATGTTGGTGTTTCAAAAAAACTTTTAGACGATAGATTAAAAGTAACTGTTGGAAGCAGTTTTGCAGTCGAAGGACAAGAACGTGCCAATGAAGAAAGCACCAATATTGCCGGCGACGTAGCATTAGATTATCAGCTTACAAAAGACGGCCGTTATATGGTTCGTGCTTATAGAAAAAACGAATATCAGGTTGCAGTAGAAGGTCAGGTTGTAGAAACTGGCGTTGCTTTTATTATAACGATGAGTTACAATAAATTCCGCGAACTTTTTCATCGCAGTGCTGAAGAAAAAGAAATGATAAAGGAAGAAAAACTGCGTAAAGAAAAAAGAAAACAAAAAGAAAAGGCAGAGAAAGAAAAAAAGGAGAATGAGGAAAATCAAATTGAAGGTAATGAGCAAAAAACATAATAATATGGAAAACAGATATATAAAATATTTTATTACGCTGTCCTTATTTTTTGTTTTTGGATGCAGTAATACAAAATATTTACCCGAAGGCGATTTATTATATACAGGCGGTTCTGTCGAAGTTAAAGATTCAATCATTAAAAAGAAGGATCGAAAAGCGTTAGAAAAAGAACTGGAAGATTTATTGCGACCAAAACCAAATAAACAAATTTTTGGACTGCGCCCAAAGTTGTGGATTTACAATATCGCCGGACAGCCTAAAAAAGAAAAAGGAATAAGAAATTGGCTTCGAACAAAAGTGGGTGAGGAACCAGTACTTTTTAGCAAAGTCGATTTAGATTATAATGCATCTGTTTTACGAAATTTTACAGAAAATAGAGGTTATTTTAAAACTCGAGTAAGTGCCGATTCAACCGTAAGAAATAAAAGAGTGACAGCAGAATATATCGTTGTTCCTAAAAAGCAATACATCATCAAAAGTGTCACTTTTCCTGATGACTCTCTGGCAATGTCAAGAATAATTGGGCGATCAAGCCGAAGAAGTTTATTGAAGGTTGGAAAACCGTATGACTTAGATATTATAAAAGCAGAACGAGAAAGAATTGATGCCAGACTTAAAGAAAAAGGGTATTTCTACTTCAATCCCGATTATATTTTGGCTCAGGTAGACAGCACTAAAGGCGATCACGAAGTAAAAGTAAGACTGGTAATAAAACCAGATACACCGCCAAAAGCGCTTACAGCATATAAAATCAATAAAATAGTAGTTTATCCTAATTTTACGGTTTCAAAAGACACTGTAAAATATAAAAAGGAAGACATTGTTCAGTACAAAGACTTTACGATTATAGATACTGCAAATACCTTTAAGCCAAGAGTTTTTGACCGAGCAATTTATTTTAAAAAGGGAGATTTGTACAATCGAAAGGATCATAATCTTACTTTAAATCGATTTGTAAATTTGGGAACTTTCGGTTTCGTAAAAAATGAATTTAAACTTTCTGACAGCATACCAAATGCGTTAGATTCTTACTATTATCTTACTTTACTGCCTAAAAAATTTATTAGAGTTGAGGTTTTAGGAAAAACCAATTCAGCGAGTTATACAGGTACCGAAGTTAACGTCAACTGGAATAATAGAAACTTATTTCGCGGCGCAGAATTGCTGACTGTATCTGTTTTTGGTGGTGCCGATTTCCAGCTTTCAGGAACGAATAATGGAAAAAATATTTACAAATTAGGAACAGAAACAAGTTTGACATGGCCAAGATTTATTGTTCCATTTTTTCATGTGGAAGGTGCAAGTGAATATGTGCCAAGAACCAAAGCTTCATTACGATATGAATATCAAAACAGAACACAATTGTATGCTTTGAATTCTTTTAAAACCTCTTTTGGTTATTTATGGAAAGAAAATATTCGCAAGGAACATCAATTGAATATCCTAGATGTTACTTATGTTAGTCCGAATAATGTTACTGATGAATATCTGGCAGATATTAAAGATGATCCTGCACTTGGAAAAGTGATTGAAAAGCAGTTAATTTTTGGACCAACCTATTCTTATACTTATACGAACACTATGCAAAAGCGTAAAAAAAATACGTTTTATTTTAATGGCGAATTAGATTTGGCGGGAAATATTACAGGCTTGGTTACCGGAGCAAACGTAAAGAAAAACGATACGATCAAAATTTTTGATGTCCCGTTTAGTCAATTTGTAAAAATTAAAGCAGATTTTAGACATTATTTAAAACTTGGAAAAGAAAGCGAATTGGCCAGCAGAGTTATTGTTGGAGCTGGAATTCCGTACGGAAATTCAGGTGCGCTTCCAACTGCTAAGCAATTTGTAGTTGGCGGTACAAATAGTATTCGAGCTTTTAGAGCACGTTCTATTGGTCCAGGAAGTTATCTAAATACAGAAACGGCAAACAATTATCTGCCGGATCAATCGGGTGATTTAAAATTAGAATTTAATACAGAATACAGGGCTAAGCTTTTTAGCATTGTGCGTGGAGCTCTTTTTGTAGATGCAGGAAATGTTTGGCTGATGAATGCCGATCCTAATAAACCTGGTGGAGAAATCACCAAAGATTTTATGAAAGATATTGCCGTTGGAGCTGGAGCAGGATTGCGTTTTGATTTATCTTTCCTGATTTTAAGAACGGATTTGGCTTTTCCACTTCGTAAACCTTATTTGCCACAAGGCGAACGATGGGTAATTGATGATATTAATTTTGGAAGCGGACCTTGGAGAAAAGACAATCTAATTTTGAATATTGCAATTGGATATCCATTTTAAAAAAGTTTTTTGTGGCAGTACGAATTCATAATGAAAAAAACTTCATTGCGAAAAACTTTTAAGCTCTTGAAAAAAGAAGTAAATTGGTCTACTAAATTAATGGAATGCAAAACTTAATAAAAAGAATACTAGTTTTAACTGCAGTCGTACTTGTAATTGTTTTGGCTTTCAAATATTGCCAATTCAAAAAAGAAGATGATTCAGATATTCAATATAATACCAATTTAATTCAGCAGCAGATCTTAAATGTTGGCAAACTGGTTGTAACCGAAGGGCATTTTTCAGAAGTTATCACCTATAAAAATCAGCAGAAGTATTTGATGGATATGATTTCTTTTGAGAAGAAAGCACTTATTGTGGTCAATGCGAATGTAACTGTAGCTTATGATTTGCATAAAATGAAATATGACATCGATGAGAAAAACAAGACAATTACGATTTTAAATATTCCAAAAGAAGAAATTACCATCAATCCAGATATTCAGTTTTATGATGTAGAACAAAGTAAACTAAACCCTTTTACGGGAGATGATTACAATAAAATAAATAAATCTGTAAAAGCGAATTTGGCTAAAAAAATCGAAAAATCTTCTCTTAAAACAAATGCTCAAAACAGGTTAATCAGCGAATTATCTAAGATTTTAATTTTAACCAATTCAATGGGATGGAAATTGCAATACGAAGGAAAAACGATAGAATCCGATACCGATTTTAATCAAGATTTGAAGTTGTAGAGGAAAGGTACAAAGGTTGAGAGTAGCAAAGGTTCAAAGGTTTTATCACAAGAGAAACTCCGCTTGGTAAGTCACTAATCTTTGTCGAATTACTCGTGTGATTTCTCGTTCCTCGAAATGACAAAAAAACTTAGAATCTCAGCATCTTAAAACCTTAGTAACTTACAACACTAAACAACTTCTTTGTCAAATATCAAATCCAATCCGCCAGAAATTAAGTGCGCGACTTCAGGACGTTTTACTTTCAATTGATCCAAATAAACCAAAACTTCTTGTAAAAGTTGTTTTTCATCAGAATCTTTTAAAAGTTCAGCAATTTCAACAGATAACAGCCAATCATTAGAATGGTTTTGTTTGAGTTTTTCAAAAACAGTTTTTAGTTCAGTTTTAGCATCTTTGTTTTCTCGAATCATTCGCACAGTTTGATATAAAACTTCTAAGTCATCACGTTCGTCTGTATGTTTTGCTTTTATAGTAGTTGTTTTTGGAACAGAATTAATTAGATCGAAGCTATTTACATCGGCTGGACCGGAAAAAGCTGAAACTACTTTTTTACCTATTGCCATATCGTAATTTCCCCAATCAGGCTGAAACAAAATTGTTTCGCCGTGCGTAACAGTACAATTTCTAAAACTGATTAAAATAATCTCTCCGTGTAAGTTTCTTGAGCCAGTAATAATTTCTCCTTCAACAATAATATTGCCTTCAAATTCTAATTTTACGGTTTCGTTTTCAACAATACTATAGGCTTGTAAATCTTTCGGACTCATATCTTCAATTGCAAGATTAAAGCCTTTCAGTTTCCCAATCGGACTTCCAAATCCCTGCGGATGCGTTAAAGTTCCGTGACCTACTAATTCTTTTTCACGGTATGATAAAGCCGTTTTTCCAGTTGTCTGAATGTAAACTGGTTTTCCTTCTTCTTCCAAAACATTAGTAAAAACACCAGAGATTTGTAAACCAGTACTTAATTCAATTGTTCCTAAAGCGTTCGAATGAATTAACTTCTTAATTCCTGAAATTCCTCCCGTGCGCAAAGCCATTTTATTAGCAAATTCTTCTAAAATCAAACTCAAATAAGAGAAGGTTGGCGTTACATAAAGTTGCGGCTGTAACTGCGTAATGTCAAAATTTTGATTTGCAGCAGAAATGTCGTAAGGAATTTTTTTAACGTTATCTGTCATACACCAAGCACTTTCTCCGATAGATGAAAGTAATCCTGCGCCATATATTTTAGGGTCTTCAACTGTGCCAATTAAGCCATATTCGACTGTCCACCAATGTAAGTTTCTAATTTGAGCCATTTCAGAAAGTTCGCCCATATTGTTTTGCAAATCGGCAACCGCTTTTTCGGCTTCGTCAATTTTTTCCTGAGGCGTATCTTCGGCTTCTTTCAAAATAGAAAGCAGACGAATCGCTTCATACATCTGATAATCTTTGTAAGATGAAATAGCTTTGCATCCAATTTCTCCAAAGCGTCTCAAATATTCGGCATATTCAGGATTGGCAATAATAGGAGCGTGGCCGGCACCTTCGTGAATAATATCTGGTGCAGGTGTATATTCAATATGTTCTAATTGTCTAATATCTGATGCTATAACTAAAACATTATACGCTTGAAACTCCATAAAAGCATTAGGCGGAATAAATCCGTCTACTGCAACTGCAGCCCAGCCAATTTCGGTCAGAATTCGGTTCATTCCGTACATACTCGGAATAGAATCAACCTCAATTCCGGTTTTTTTCAAACCATCCAAATACGAATGATGTGCTACTTTTGCTAAATAATCTACATTTTTACGCATCACATAACGCCAAACCGCCTGATTGATTGGTGTGTAATCACTATAATCTTGAGGTTTAATAAATTGCTTTAAATGTTTAGGCAATCGCTCTAATAACGGATTTGTTTCAATAGTTGGATTCATTTCAAAAACATTGTAGATTAGAATGTAAAATTACGAATTTAAGGCGCTATTTTTTGTTATTCATGACAATATTTTTATTCGAAATAGTTTTTTATTGCGTTTTTCGTGAGATTCTTATAAGTATATCCAGCTGTATCGAATGTTCGATTGTTATAACTGTTCGCCTCTGTTCTTTAATTCATTTTCAGCATTCCTAAAATATTCAATTTTATGACTGAACATGAAGGCCATATTTGCCGCTCTCATTTTGGCTTCTTCAGTAATTACTCCAGCGAATTGTGAATCGATGGTAGAATTGAAAATTTCAATCCAGCGATTAAAATGCGTTTTATCAACAGGCAATTGTTTGTGTGGCGGAAAAGGAGTTCCAGAATACGCTCGAACATCAAATAAAATAGTCTGCCAAAAATTATACATTTTTTGCAAATGCGGTTCCCATCGATCTTGGAGTTTCTCATTAAAAATAGGCCCTATAAGATCGTCTTTTCTAACATTGCCATAAAAGCTGTTAACCATTTGTTTTATGTCTTCTATGTTTGAAATGTCTTTAAGATTTTCCATATTTCCTACTATAAATATAAACACAAAAATACAATATAACTGCTTTTTGTTTCCATGATATTTGTCATTTATGAATTATTTATGCGAATATTTTTATGGTAATAAGTTTCTTAAAACTGAATTTTAAATTTCTTTAAATAGAAGAAAATTAAAATATTTTTTTTGAGATTTTTAATATTTAAGTATTTGAAATATAGTTGTTTAGCAAAAATAAAGATCAGTTTTTGTTAAGTTATTTTTTACAAATGATGTGTATTTGTAAAGTTTTAATTATATCGATTTCGTGAAAATTAATCTAATTTCGATTTCTTTTAATAAAATTAATCATAATAAAATGAGAAAAATTTAACTATCTAAAAACCAAAAACCACAAAAAGATGCACAAAATTACTCGAAAACCTACAAATCGAATACAAACAATAATAATGGGTATTATTATTATGTTTTTGTTCATTACTAAGATGAATGCTCAAACGGTTACGCCTTGGATAACCACAAGCGATCAAACAAAATTACTGCAACAGCAAGGTACTGTAAATTTTGGTACGAATTCTGGATCCAATCCATCAACAGTTACAATTAATGCTGGCACTACGTACCAAACGATGGATGGATTTGGTTATACACTTACTGAAGGAAGCTGTGAAGTAATTAGCGGGATGGCTACAACGCAGCAAAATCAATTATTAAATGACTTGTATAATCCGACTACAGGTTTAAACGCAAATGTAGTTCGTATAAGTATTGGAGCTTCAGATTTAAGCAGTTCTTCTTATAGTTATAATGAAACTGCAGGCGATGTGAATATGAATAATTTTAGCTTGAACGGTCCTGATTTGAATTATTTAGTTCCGATTATAAAAAAGATTCTGCTCATTAATCCAAATATAAAAATACTAGCCACGCCATGGTCGGCGCCACGTTGGATGAAAACAAACAATTCTTGGTTTGGCGGAAATTTGCAGACCCAATATTATGCGGCTTATGCTAAATATTTTGTGAAATATTTTACAGCAATGCAGGCACAGGGAATTTCTATTTGGGGAATCACACCACAAAACGAACCAGAAAATCCGAATAACGAACCAAGCATGCTGATGAATTCAACAGAGCAGAAAAATTTCATTAATCAGCAACTTGGCCCACAAATGGCAGCTGCAGGTTTTGGAAATATTAAAATTATTGCTTTTGATCATAATTGTGATAATACAACATATCCTATTGATGTTTTAAATAACAGCAGTTATGTAGATGGGGCAGCTTTTCATATGTATTTAGGAAACATTTCAGCAATGTCAACGGTTCGAAATGCAACTAATAAAAATGTTTATTTTACAGAACAATACACTGGCTCAGGCGGAAGTTTTAGTGGCGATTTTGGCTGGCACATGCAAAATATAGTGATTGGAGGAACAAATAACTGGGCTAAAACAGTTTTAGAATGGAATGTTGCTAACAATTCTAGCCTAGGGCCTCATACCCCGGGCGGATGTAATACTTGTTTAGGGGCGGTGACAATTAATAACAGTACAAGTTATACTAAAAATGTTGCATACTATATTATTGGTCAAATCTCAAAATTTGTAAAGCCGGGTGCCTTACGAATAGGGTCTTCGAGTACTAGCGGCAGTATCCTATCTGTTGGGTTTAAAAATCCGGACGGATCGACCGTACTTGTAGTATACAATTCTGCGGGATCATCAAATACTATAAAAGTTGTTTCAGGATCATCTGCATTTAATTATGCGGTTCCGGCAAATGCTGCTGTTACATTTACTTGGAGCGCTGGTACACCGCCTGCTTCTGGTTTTCCAGGATATTATAACATTATTTCAAGAAACAGCAATAAAGGTTTAGATGTTGCAGATAATTCGACAACTAGCGGAGGCCGTATTCAGCAATACGATATAACAGGCGGCGGTGGAAATAACCAGCGATGGAAATTTGTTTCTGACGGAAGCGGGAACTACTACATCATTGTAAAATCAACGGGAATGTATTTAGCGGTAGAAAATAACGGAACTGGCGATGGATTAAAAGTGCAGCAAAAAACTTTTTCGGCATCTAATGAATTCAAATGGACCGTGACAGATCTTGGTGGCGGTTATTATAAAATAATTAACGTAAACAGTGGTAAATCGCTTGATGTTGAAAATGTTTCGACTGCAAACGGTGCTAACATTCAGGTTTGGAGTTATACAGGCGGATTAAATCAGCAATGGCAATTTATTCAAGTTGAAGCTACGGCCAAAAAAGCTCTGACAATAACAGAAAATGAAAGTCCGAACGATATGGCGATTTTTATAAATTCGACTAACGATTATTTAAAAATTGACACTAATCACGAAGGAAATGGAGAAGTAGAAATATTCTCGATTAGCGGACAAAGTCTTTTAAAGAAAACGGTAAATTTTGTAAAAGGAAATCAATCTGAAATTGAAATTTCGAGATTGCCAAAAGGAGTTTATATTGTGAGAGTGAATGACAGTAAAGGTTCTTATTCTAAAAAAATAGTAAAACAATAATTACAGATTTAGAATTCAATTAGTAATTTTATATTGATTTAAAAGGCTGCCTGATTTTATTTCAGACAGCCTTTTTGTTTTATCCAATTAACTGGGTAAACAAATCTTGATTGTCATTTAAATAGTGAAATTCAAAACCATTTTTAGTCATATTCATTTTAATTGCTAAAATATCTTTCTTGTTTTTTAATTCTAAACCAACTACAACGGAACCAACTTCGCGGCTGTTTTTCTTCGCAAATTGAAAATAAGTGATGTCATCATCTGGGCCTAAAATATTATTAACAAATTCTTTTAAAGCGCCTGGACGTTGTGGAAACTGAATCATAAAATAATGCATTAAACCTTCATAAAGCAAGGAACGCTCTTTGATTTCGGCAGTTCGTTCGATGTCGTTATTGCTTCCGCTGACAACACAAACGATATTTTTGCCTTTAATTTTGTCTTTATAAAAATCCAAAGCGGCAATCGTCAAAGCTCCTGCAGGTTCTACAACCATTGCTTCTTCATTATACAAACGTAAAATTGTAGTACAGACTTTTCCTTCGGGAACCAAAATAATATCTTCTAAATTTTCTCGGCAGATTTCAAAAGTTTTATCACCCACTTGTTTGACAGCAGCGCCATCTACAAATTTATCGATTGTAGTTAACGCGGTATTTTTGTTTTCTTCAATAGAAGTTTTCATCGAAGGAGCACCTTTTGGTTCAACCCCAATAATTTTTGTATTTGGACTTAAATGCTTAAAAACTTCAGATAAACCAGAAGCAAGCCCGCCGCCGCCTATTGGTACAAAAACATAGTCAATTGGCTCTTTAAAACTTTCTAGAATTTCTAACCCAACCGTTCCTTGTCCAGCAATTACTTTTTCATCATCAAAAGGATGAATAAATGTTTTGTGATTTTTGATGGCATCAGCAGTTGCAGATGCGTAGGCATCATCAAAGGTATCTCCAGTCAGCACAATTTCAACAAACGATTTTCCGAATAATTGTACTTGCTTTACTTTTTGTTTTGGAGTGGTTTTTGGCATGTATATTTTGCCATTTATTTTTAGAAGATTGCAAGAATAAGCAACACCTTGCGCATGATTTCCTGCACTGGCACATACAATTCCGTTGGCTTTTTCTTTTTCGTTTAACGAAGAAATTTTGTTGTAAGCACCTCTAATCTTATACGAACGCACAATTTGCAAATCTTCTCTTTTTAATAAAACAGTGGCTTTAAATTCGTCTGAAAGATTTAAATTTTGCGTGAGTGGAGTAGCAGCAACTACATTTTCGAGCTGTTTTTTAGCTGCGAGTACTTCGTTAAATAAATTCATGGTGTTTGTTTTTATTTTTTTGCCGCAGATTTAAAGGATTATAATGATTGTTAATCTGTGGAATGTGCAAATCCGCGTCAAAATATATTGTTTTTTAATCTTTTAAAAATAAAAAAACCTCCCGACTTGGGAGGTTCTTATAAATTATATTTTTACTTATTTATATAACACCTCGCCATTATTGCTGAATTGCAATAATGCTGATAATAGCGATGATAATGTTATTAAAGTTTGTCATTTTTTGTTTTTTGAAAAACAAATGTATTAATTATTTTTTTACCGGAGGATATTGCGCTAAAACTTTCGTTACAATTTCGTTAACTCTCTCGTCTTTTTTATCAACGTTTTTAGTTAAGGTTGCAACACCTTCTCCTTGCCAGATCATTTCTTTCTTTTTAGCATCAATCAAATCGATGAACAAAGTTCCCTCTGTAGAAGTTGAGACAGTAGTTTGATTTCCTCCATACATCATGTAAGGATTCCATCCCCATCCCCAACCGTAACCCCATCCGGCGCTAAATTGGTTTACATTAACTTGTTCTCTTGATTTTGTAAAAATATTTACTAATAAATCTGGGTTTTCACTTTTAGTAAAACCTTTGGCTTGCATTTGGGCGTCTATTGCGTGTAAAATACGTCTCTTATCCAAATCAGAAATTTCAACCTTGTCGATTCCAGGCTTAAAAAAAGCATAAGTTTTATAAGGCGCAAAATCTACGTTTTTATCATAATCAGAATAAACACTGACCGTGCTGCATGAGGCAAGTAATAAAAGCAAAAAAACGGGCACTAATTTGAATGTTTTCATATATTTAAAAATTTTAATGTTCTCATTTTTAGTTAAATAAGAAATCTTTGGGCTAAAACAGACTTTCGTCAACTATATTAGGCAAAGTTACTTTTAGTAAAGGCTGAACTTCCATCGCTCTTTTTATAGCAAAAATAGCTTCGTCATTTCGAGCCCAGCTTCGTCTTGAAATTCCGTTATTAACATCCCAGAAAAGCATTGATGCTAAACGCTTTGAAGCTTCTTTAGATCCATCAAGAACCATACCAAAACCACCGTTTATAACCTCTCCCCAGCCAACGCCGCCACCGTTGTGAATAGAAACCCAAGTAGCGCCTCTAAAGCTGTCTCCAATTACGTTTTGAATCGCCATATCGGCTGTAAAACGGGACCCGTCATAAATATTTGAAGTCTCTCTGTAAGGAGAATCAGTTCCTGAAACGTCGTGATGATCACGTCCTAAAACAACGGCTCCAATTTCGCCTTTGGCAATTGCCTGGTTAAAAGCTTCGGCAATTTTAATTCTTCCTTCAGCATCGGCATATAAAATTCGGGCTTGAGAACCTACGACCAATTCATTTTCCTGCGCGCCTTTAATCCATTTAATATTATCCTGCATTTGCTGCTGAATTTCTTTTGGAGACTTTTTTGCCAATTCTTCTAAAACCTGACTTGCAATCGTATCTGTTTTTTGTAAATCTTCGGGTTTTCCAGACGTACAAACCCATCGAAAAGGTCCAAATCCGTAATCAAAACACATTGGTCCCATAATATCCTGAACATAACTCGGATATTTAAAATCGATATTATTTTCGGCCATTACATCTGCACCGGCGCGTGAAGCTTCTAATAAAAAGGCATTTCCGTAATCGAAAAAGTAAGTTCCTTTTGCGGTATGTTTGTTAATTGCTTTTGCTTGTCTGCGCAAAGATTCCTGTACTTTTTCTTTGAATAATTCAGGATTATTGGCCATCATTTCATTAGCTTCTTCAAAGGTAATTCCAACCGGATAATAACCTCCAGCCCACGGATTATGTAATGAAGTCTGATCAGATCCTAAATCAATTTTGATGTTTTCTTTGTCGAAACATTCCCAAACATCCACTACATTTCCTAAATAAGCAATCGAAACTACTTCTTTATTGGCTTTCGCCGAATTTACTCTTTTAACCAATTCTTCTGTCGAAGTTACAATTTCATTAATCCATCCTTGCTCGTGACGAATTTTAGTGATTTTCGGATTTACTTCGGCGCAGACCGTAATACATCCGGCAATATTTCCTGCTTTTGGCTGTGCGCCAGACATACCGCCAAGTCCTGAAGTTACGAATAAACTTCCTTCTGGATTTAATTTTATTTTTCTAAAACCATTCAAAACCGTAATTGTAGTTCCGTGTACAATTCCCTGCGGGCCAATGTACATATAACTTCCTGCGGTCATTTGTCCGTATTGCGAAACGCCCAGAGCATTCATTTTTTCCCAATCGTCAGGTTTGGAGTAATTTGGGATTACCATTCCGTTTGTAACCACAACTCTTGGCGCTTCTTTATGCGAAGGAAACAATCCCATCGGATGTCCTGAATACATGGTTAAAGTCTGCTCATCTGTCATTTCAGACAAATACTGCATTGTCAATAAATATTGTGCCCAGTTTTGAAAGACAGCACCGTTTCCGCCGTACGTAATCAATTCATGCGGATGTTGTGCCACGGCATAATCCAAATTATTCTGAATCATGTGCATAATGGCTTTTGCCTGCAATGATTTCCCCGGATATTCATCAATTGGCCGCGCGTACATTTTGTAATCAGGACGAAAACGATACATATATATACGACCGTATTTTTCTAATTCTTCTGAAAATTCAACAATTAATGCAGCATGATGTTTAGCTTCAAAATAACGCAAAGCATTTTTTAAAGCTAGTTTTTTTTCTTCTGCCGAAAGAATATCTTTTCGTTTTGGTGCATGATTAATAGTTGAATCGTATTCTTTTTTTGGAGGTAAGATGGAAGGAATTCCTTCTTGTATTTGTTCTTTGAAAGTCATTTTTTTTTAGATTTTTAGATATTAGATCGTTAGACTTCTTAGATTTTAGAAGTACAAATCATATAGCTATTTTAAAAGTTAATTTTAAGTTCATTTTGAAGAATTATCTCATTTTCAAATTGACACATTTCATAATTAAAAAAAACTAAGGATAACGAATATCCGACCTATGATAGGATTTGTGGATTTTAATCCTAAATTTTCTTGAGCGAATATCCATGTAAATATTTTAGATTTTAGTCCCGATCTCGAAACCTCGGGACGGGATAGATTTTAGATTGCTGAATTGTCTAATTATCAAATTGACACATTTTCTAATTATACTATTTCCTAATCCTGCCTGTTTTTTTGTCGAATCCATACGGACAATGACGACAGCCGCTTTTGCAGCAGTAACCACGTTTTAAATGGTGTTTTTCTGTAAAGCATTTATAACCTTCGGGTGTATAGTAAAAATCTTCACCTTCGATTAATTTATTTTCATTACTTTGCTCTTTCATAAATCTGCTTCGCGTTCTATTTTAATAAACTTAAAAATCAAAAATATAATATTTGATTATGATTTTATTGAAATCGAACAATTTTATAGCTACAAATTTATAATTTTTACAGCCAATGTTTCTGATTGTTGCCAAATATTTAATTCCGAAAGGATATCGTGGAATGGCTGTATTTCCGTTTGTATTGATGAAATATGATTTGGATAAAAAAAATGAAGTTTTTGTTAATCATGAAAAAATTCATTTAAGACAGCAGTTAGAACTTTTGATAATTCCGTTTTTTGTGTTCTATTTTCTAGAGTATGTAGTGCGTTTAATTCAATATAAAAATGCAGCTTTAGCCTATCGAAATATTAGTTTTGAAAGAGAAGCGTACGCAAATGAAACCAATTTGAATTATCTGAAAAACCGATCATTTTTTCAATTTCTAAAATACATCACTTTAAAATAAAAGCTTTTGAACCAAGAAATTCATATCAATTTCGCCAATAATATCATATTGGCAATAAAACGCGAAGATTTAATTCATCCGTTTATTTCTGGGAATAAATTCAGGAAATTGAAATATAATTTGCTTCAGGCAAAAGCCGAAAATAAAGAAACTGTTTTAACATTTGGCGGTGCATTTTCCAACCATATTGCCGCTGTTGCATATGCTGGAAACGAGCAGGGTTTTAAAACCATCGGAATAATTCGTGGTGATGAGCTTTTTGATAAAATTGAAGAAAATCCTACTTTGAAATTTGCTCAGGAAAACGGAATGCAATTTGAATTTGTTTCGAGAGAAGAGTATCGTTTAAAAAGCGAAAATTCGTTTATTGAAAAACTAAAAGGGAAGTTTGGCCATTTTTATTTAGTACCTGAAGGCGGTACAAATGAACTCGCTGTAAAAGGCTGTGAAGAAATTTTAACCGATGAAGATGCCGTTTTTAATTATGTTTGCTGTGCAGTTGGAACTGGTGGCACGATTTCTGGATTGATTAATAGTGCGCATGCAAATCAGAAAATTTTAGGATTTCCGGCGTTAAAAGGTGACTTTTTAAACGATGAAATTCGTATTTTTGCCAAAAAAGATAACTGGAATTTAATTTCTGACTATCATTTTGGAGGTTATGGCAAAATAAATTTAGAATTAATTGAATTTATTAATGCTTTTTTTGAAGAAAATAAAGTGCCCTTAGATCCAATTTATACAGGAAAAATGGTTTTTGGCGTTATAGATTTAATCGATAAAAATTACTTTCCGGCAAATTCAAAAATTTTACTCATTCACACTGGCGGATTACAGGGAATTGAAGGAATGAATATGAAGTTGAAGCAGAAAAAATTACCAATACTCAAAAGGAATGTTTAAAAAAATTATAATAGTTTTCATAATTGCAACGTTGGCAAGCTGTTCTTCTAGCAAACCTGCTATTGCAACAACCAAAAAGCAAGCAGCTGCAGTGCAGAAACCCAGGACGGCCGCGACGAAAAAGCAAACTCCTGTTAAGCCAATCGGCAAAAATTATCCTTCTACAAATATTACAACTGAGGTTATTCAATCTACTTCAAAAACTGTTGTTACCAGCGATTTAATTAATAATTATATTTTGCAGTACAAAGATATTGCAATGGGAAATATGCAGAAATATGGTATTCCTGCAAGTATAATTTTGGCACAAGGAATTTTAGAATCTGGTGCTGGAAAAGGAGATTTGGCTTTAGAGGCTAATAATCATTTCGGAATAAAATGTCATAAAGACTGGCTAGGAGAAAGTGTTCGTCATGATGACGATTCAGCTCAGGAATGTTTCAGAAAATATAAAGAAGCAGCAGAATCATACCGTGATCACGCCTTGTTTTTAGTTGGAAAGAATAGATATGCCACTTTATTTACTTATGAAAAAGACGATTACAAATCTTGGGCAAAAGGTTTAAGAACGGCAGGTTATGCAACAGATCCGAATTATCCAGATAAATTAATCAGCTATATTGAGCGTTATAATTTGCATCAATACGATTGTCAGGTTACGGGAAAAGATTATACTCCCATTAATAAATCAACTTCAGTAAAAAATTCACCGTCAAACTCAAACTCAAGTTCAAACGATCCTAATTTATACGAAGTTCAAAAAGGCGATACGCTGTATTCAATTTCAAAAAAATTCAATCTATTAGTTGATGACCTAAAACTGAAAAATAATCTTTTAGATAATACACTTTCAGTAGGGCAGAAGTTGAGAGTAAAGTAGTTTTCAAGTCTCAGTCACAGTTTTCCAGTTTCGGAACAATCTAAAATCTAATATCAGAAATCTAAAATAAAAAATGATATATAAAAGAAGTAGTCAGCTTTTTGCTGAAGCAGAAAAAGTAATTCCAGGAGGAGTAAATTCACCAGTAAGAGCGTTTAAAGCAGTTGGCGGAACTCCTATTTTTGTAAAAAGTGCAAAAGGTGCTTATTTATATGATGAAGATGGAAATAAATTAATCGATTATATCAATTCTTGGGGACCAATGGTTTTGGGTCATGCATATCAGCCAGTGGTTGATGCCGTAATCGAAAAAGCAAAATTGGGAACTTCATTTGGAATGCCAACAGAACTAGAAACAGAAATCGCAGCTTTGGCCGTTTCTATGGTTCCAAATATTGACAAAATCAGATTCGTAAATTCAGGTACAGAAGCTTGCATGAGCGCGATTCGTCTTGCAAGAGGATTTACAAAAAGAGATAAAATCATCAAATTTGCAGGCTGTTACCACGGGCATTCGGATTCATTTTTAATTCAGGCTGGGAGTGGAGCTGTAACTTTTGGATCTCCAAATAGTCCAGGCGTTACAGAAGGCACCGCAAAAGATACTTTATTGGCGAAATACAATGATTTAGAAAATGTAAAAACTTTAATTGAAGCTAATAAAGGAGAAATTGCAGCTATCATTATTGAGGCAGTTGCCGGAAATATGGGCTGTATTCCGCCTCAAAAAGGTTTTTTAGAAGGTTTAAGAGAATTGTGTACAGCAAACGGAATTTTATTGATTTTTGATGAGGTTATGACCGGCTTCCGTTTGGCGCGAGGCGGGGTTCAGGAATTATATAATATTAATGCTGACATTGTAACTTTTGGAAAAGTAATTGGCGGTGGATTGCCAGTTGGTGCTTTCGCAGCTCGTGCTGAAATTATGAATTATCTTGCACCTCTTGGTCCAGTTTATCAAGCTGGAACATTATCTGGAAATCCTTTGGCTATGGCTGCAGGTTTAGCGATGCTGCAATCTTTAAATAATGATCGTGAAATTTTTACGCGTTTGGAGGAAAAAACAGCCTATTTAGAAGCTGGAATTGATCGCGTTTTAAAAGCAAATAATGTTGTTTTTACCATCAATAGAGTAGGGTCTATGATCTCTGTTCATTTTGATGAAAATCCTGTTGTAGATTTTCAAACAGCTGCAAAAGGAGATAATGAAACATTCAAGAAATTCTTCCACGGATTGTTGCAGGAAGGCATCTATATCGCGCCATCAGCATATGAAACTTGGTTCATTACAGATGCATTAACATACGAAGATTTAGATTTTACTATTAATGCAATTGATAAAGTTTCAAAAACATTTTAATATAGAATTCGAATAATTTACCTTGAGGCTTGACTTTTTAATTAAAGTTGAGCCTTTTTTATTGCTTTAAATTTGATTTTTTTTAGTTAATAAAAAGTTAATGAGCGGTTATTTACTTGTATAATTGTAATCAAAAATTATTTTTGTTTATCAAATAACCACTAAACCTACAGTAAATGAAGAAATTTTTCATTTTATCTACAATGGCCGCTTTTGTGCTGTTTCCAACCCATCAATTTGCCCAATCTACAAAGAAAAAATCTAAAAAAGACGAGACAGCTGTTGCTCCTCCGCCAGAGAAAAAATCAGAATCAACTATTAAAGAATACAGCAAAGTAATTACAAAAGATGCTATATCTGACGAAGGACTTTTTACAGTTCACAAAGTAGATAAAAAGTATTACTTCGAGATTCCGAATAAATATTTGAACAAGGATATGCTTTTAGTAAGCCGACTTTCTAAACTGCCTTCTAATTTAGGAGGAGGATATGTAAATGCGGGTTCTGAAACAAATGAACAATTAATTGTCTGGCAGCGCTTTCAGGATAAAATCCTTATCAAATCAAAATCATATAATTCAGTTGCCAATGATACTTTGCCGATCAGCATTTCGGTTAAATCAAACAATTATGAGCCAACTTTATTTGCTTTTGATATTGTTGCTTTCAGTAAAGATTCAGCAAATACTGTTATCGATGTAACTAAATTTTATAGTACAGATGTAAAAGCAATCAGCGGCATTTCTGCAGAAATGCGTGAAACCTATAAAGTAAAAGGACTTGATGATTCGAGAAGTTTTATCAATACAATCAAAAGTTTTCCGATGAATATCGAAGTGATTCAGGATATGACTTATAATGCTTCGAAACCTTCAATTTTAGAAGACACAGAATCGATAAGTATTCAAATGAATCAATCGATGGTTTTATTGCCAGAAGTGCCGATGAAACCAAGATTAGCAGATCCGAGAGTTGGATTTTTTACAGTGAGTCAATACGATTATGGGAGCAATGAATTAAAATCAGATCTTAAAACGTACATCCGCCGTTGGCGATTAGAACCGAAAGATCCTGAAGCTTATAACAGAGGAGAATTGGTTGAACCAATAAAACCTATTGTTTATTATTTAGATCCGGCAACTCCTGAGAAATTGAAAAAATACATCAAACAAGGAATTGAAGAATGGCAGAAACCTTTTGAAACGGCAGGATTTAAAAATGCAATTATTGCAAAAGATGCACCAACAAAAGAAGAAGATCCAGATTTTAGTCCAGAAGATGTTCGTTATTCGGTAATTCGTTATGTAGCAAGTACAACTAGAAATGCGGTGGGACCAAGCGTTTCGGATCCGCGTACAGGAGAAATTATCGAAAGTGATGTTATCTGGTACCACAATCATTTGCGTTCGTATAGAAACCGTTATTTGTTAGAAACTGGTGCTGCAAATCCAAAAGCTAGAACTTTGCAGACCAGCGACGAAGAAATGGGCGAAATGATGCGAATGGTAATTGCTCACGAAGTAGGTCATGCTTTAGGTTTTCCTCATAATATGGGCGCCAGCTCTTCTTATGATTGTGAAAGTTATAGAAATGGAGAATTTACACAGAAAAATGGTATATCGCCAAGTATAATGGATTATGCCCGTTACAATTATATTGCACAGCCTGGTGATCAAAATATTCGTTTTATTCGTAAAATGGGAGCATATGATCATTATGCTTTGAATTGGGGTTACAGAGTAATTCCGAATGCGAAATCTCCACAAGATGAAACGCCAACTTTAGACAAATGGGTTTTAGAAAAAGCTGGAAATCCAATTTATAAATTTGGAAAACAAAGCAGTGCATTTGATCCTTCTTCTCAAACAGAAGATATTGGAAATAATTCAATGAAAGCGAGCACATACGGACTTAAAAATCTAGAATATGTGGCAAATCATTTAAGTGAATGGACGAGTAATGTCACAAATAATTACGATGATTTAGATGAGTTGTATAAAGAAATGCTAGATGTTTGGAGCCGATATGTAGGTCATGTTGTAACGAATGTTGGAGGTGTTTATGAAAATACAAAGAATCCAAATCAAGCTGGAAATGTTTATGAAGCAGTGCCAAAAGCAAGACAAATTGAAGCAATGAATTGGCTTCAGGCAAATGCTTTTGCATCGCCAACCTGGATTGTAAATGTAAATACTTTAAAAAATACTGAGTTTGCAGGATATACAGAAACGTTTAGAAATATTCAGGTAAAACAATTGAATAGTTTGTTGAGTTTAGGACGTATAGGCAGATTAATGGATAATGAAATACTAGGAGCAGATACTTACAAAGCATTGGATTTCTTTAAAGACATCCGAAAAGGAATTTGGAAAGAAGCCGGAACAGCAACAAACGTTACTATTTACCGCAGAAATCTGCAAAGAGGGTATATTGATAGGATGGGAGCCTTGATGACGGAGGAAATTAAACCTAACGACAGATCTACCATTTACTATAATGTTTCTCAATCTGATCTTAGAGCTTTAGTTAGAGGTGAATTAACCGTTCTGAAAAAATCACTTACAGCGGCAAAAGCGTTGGGTGTAAATACAGAAACAAAATACCATTATGAAGATTGTATCAAAAGAATTGATTTGATTTTAAATCCGATAAAATAATAAAAACAAAAAAGAGGCTTTTAAAGCCTCTTTTTTTTGATCTCAATTACATTTTATCTTTTCGGTGATCTTTCATTTTATCTTTATTCTCTTTTTGAATCGCAGTCCATTTTTTATATTGGTCAGCATTCAAAATCGATTTCATTTTAGCATCTGTTGCTTTATGATCTTCTTCCATTTGTTTTTTCATGGCTTTTTTCTCAGCATCAGTTGGCTTTGCATCAGCATCTTTTCTGCTTTTTTTAAGCATTTCCATTTTGGTACTTCTGTCAGATAAAAGTTCTCCAACTTGTTTTTGCTGCGCTGCATTTAAATTTAACTCAGTTGTTAATTTTTGCAAATGTGCTTGATCACGTTCTTGCGGCGTTTTGTGATCTTTTCTTTTATGATCACCTTTTCTGAAATCACCTTTATGTTCTTTTTTAAGCGCAGTCCATTTTGTGTATTGATCTGCATTCAAAATCGATTTCATTTTAGCATCATTAGCTTCTTTTTCAGCAGTCATTTGTTTTTTAAAAGCTTCTTTTTCTGCATCAGTAGGTTTTGTTTTATTATCCTTTCTTGCTGCTTTAAACTTTTCTGCTTTGGCACTTCTTTCTGCTAAAAGCTGTTTTACTTGTTCTTGCTGTTTTTTATCTAAATTCAATTCAGAAGTCAGTTTTTGTAAATGTTTTTCATTTCGCTGTTCCGGAGTTAAATTTTCTTTTTGATCACGCGCCGGTTTCTGATTGATGTCTTGTGCAAAACTTACTACTCCAACGAATAATAAAGCTGCGATAAATAATTTTTTCATAATTCGTTTTTTTTAAATGATTATACCATTTAGACTTCGGCGATTTGGATAAGTTTAATGCGTTTTTAAGGTTTATCTTTTATTTAACAGAAAGTATTAAGAAAAGCATAATTTGTATTAGGAAATAAAAAAAGAGGCTTTTCAGTGCCTCTTTTTAATTGTAATTATTGATTTTCTTTTCTGTACTCTTTCATTCTCTCTCTCGCTTTGTCTTTGTTCTCTTCCTGAATAGCAGTCCATTTTTTATATTGGTCTGCAGTTAGTATCGTTTTCATTTTAGCGTCATTTGCTTCTTTTTCGGCAATCATTTCTTTTTTGAAAGCTTCTCTCTGATCAGCAGTTGGTTTTACATCGCTGTTTTTTTGAGCTTTACGAGCGTCTCTAAGTTTTTCAGCCTTAGCGCTTCTTTCTGCTAAAAGCTGTTTTACCTGTGCTTGCTGATTTGCATCTAAACTTAAATCAGTTGTTAGTTTTTTTAACTGTTTTTCATTGCGTTGTTCAGGAGTTAATCTTTCTCTTTGATCGCGAGATGGCTGATCCATGTCTTGTGCAAAACTTGCCATTCCAACGAATAACAAAGCTGCGATAAATAATTTTTTCATGAGGTAAGTTTTTTAATTGTTATACGAATTAGACTTTATAAGATTAATTAGGTTTAATTGAATTGCGAGAATTATAATTTATTTAACAAATTGAAGTGTAATTAATTAAAACGCTTTTGGTTATAAAAAAATTATAGAATTAATTGCGTATTTTTAGGGTATCAAGAAGTTAACAATTTAGAAAAAATATTATGAGTGCAATTGCTACATCACAGAATACTAAAATCGCTTTCTTTTCAACCCAGCCTTACGACAAGACTTTTTTTAATAAATACAATGCTGATTTTGGTTTTGAATTGGATTTTTATGAAACGCAACTTAACTCGCAAACCGTCATTTTAATTGAAAATTCGCATATTGTTTGTGTTTTTGTAAATGACATTGTCAATGAAGCTGTAATTAAACAATTGGCAGAAAAAAATGTAAAAATTATAGCATTACGTTGCGCCGGTTTCAATAATGTTGATCTGGAAGCAGCCAAAAAGTACAATATAAAAGTGTGCCGTGTACCAGCGTATTCACCACAAGCAGTTGCAGAACATGCGATGGCGATGATTTTGACTTTAAACCGAAAAACTCATAAAGCTTACAATAGAGTTCGTGAACAAAACTTCTCTCTAAACGGATTATTAGGTTTCGATTTATTCGGAAAAACAATTGGAATTATTGGAACAGGAAATATCGGAAAAGCTTTTGCAAAAATTGCTTTAGGTTTTGGCTGTAAAGTATTGGCATACGATATTGTAACAAATCACGAAATGGAAAAGGACGGAGTTAAATTTGTTTCTTTAGAAGAAATTTTTAAATCCAGTGATATAATTTCTCTTCATTGTCCGTTAAACGATCAAACGAAACATGTAATCAATAAAAATTCTATCGATTTGATGAAAGAAAGCGTTATGATCATCAATACCAGTCGAGGCGGACTGATAGAAACTGCCTGTGTAATTGAAGGCTTAAAAGAAGGGAAAATAGGTTATTTGGGAATCGATGTTTATGAGCAGGAAGAAAAACTTTTCTTTAGAGATTTATCTGCTGATATTATACAGGACGATGCTATTCAGCGTTTAATGAGTTTTCCTAATGTTTTGGTTACTGCACATCAGGCATTTTTTACCAATGAAGCTTTAACCCAGATTGCTCTGGTTACTTTTAATAATATTAAATCTTTGTTGATAGAGAATGATATTGAAAATAAAGCCGCATTGTTAGTTTAAATGTTACGAATTTAAAAATAAGAAATTATGAAGACTAAAATTTTAATCGCATCTGCTATTCTGGTTTTATATTCTTGTCAAAATAAAGACAAAACCGAATCGAAAAATATAATTAAAACAATTGCCGAAGATACTTTATCAAAAACTGTTGCAGGAACTGCAGATGTAAGTGAGGCTACTCCAAAAGATGACAAAGCAGTCGAGCTGATTCGCAAGCAATTAAATGTTTTGCTTGAGAAAGATTTGCCTGCAATGACAAAAAATGATCGATTTTTTTATTATGAAGCTTTTGATTTAAATAATGACAAGAAAAACGAATACTTTATTGGTTTTTCTAATTCTTATTTCTGCGGAAGCGGAGGCTGTTCAGGCTTTATTTTAAATAACGACGGAAGTGTAATCAATCGTTTCTCCGTAACCGATTTTCCGATTTTAGTAACAGCTTCAGTGTCTGAAAAATTTTATGATCTTGTATTTGAAACTGGAGGAAAATTTCATCTTTTAAAAATGAAAAACGGAAAATATCCTTCAAATCCATCTGTTCAGGAAGTTTGGAGAGGTGAAAATCCAAAAGAAAGTACTTCAGTTTTGGATATTAATGAGAAGAAATTGGAGAAATATTCGTTTTAGAATGCAAAACCCGACTGGTTTAAAAAACGTGTCGGGTTTAAATATTATAAATATCATTTGGAATTTTCCAAACGATCAACTATTCCACTAATTCAACCATTTTAAATTCGCCTTCAACAGCAACTTTAGTCAAACCGTGTTTAGATAAATTTTTCATGGCAGCATCCCATTTTTTACCGCTTAAATTAGCTGTAACCTTTAGCTGCGATAAATCCATTTTATTTTCGTTTCCTTTTAGTAAAATGATAATTGTTTTTTCTTCATCGGATAATTCAATAGATTGTTTTTTCTCCGGACGCATTTGAGGGAATAATAAAACTTCCTGAATTGATGCATTGTTTGTCAAATACATAATCAAACGATCCATTCCAATTCCCATTCCAGATGTTGGAGGCATACCGTATTCAAGTGCTCTTAAGAAATCTTCGTCGATAATTCCATTTGCTTCATCATCACCTTTTGCTGCCAAACGCATTTGATCTTCAAAACGCTCACGCTGATCAATTGGATCATTCAATTCAGAATAAGCATTTGCAATTTCTTTACCACAAACCATTAATTCAAAACGTTCTGTAAGTTCAGGATTGTCCCTGTGCTCTTTACATAAAGGCGACATTTCTTTAGGATAATCCGTGATGAAAGTTGGCTGAATATAATTTCCTTCGCATTTAGCACCAAAAATTTCATCAATCAATTTTCCTTTACCCATTGTTTTATCAACGTCAATTCCCATTCCTCTTGCTGCGTCAAACAATTCTTCTTCGGTTTTTCCAGAAATATCAAAACCAGTAAAATGTTTGATAGAATCGGTCATAGTTACACGAGCATATGGTGCTTTAAAGTTAATTTGGTGTTCACCAAAAGTAACTTCGCTTGTTCCGTTTACAGCAATTGCACAATGTTCTAATAAACCTTCTGCAAATTCCATCATCCAGTTGTAGTCTTTGTAGGCTACATATATTTCCATTGCAGTAAATTCAGGATTATGCGTTCTGTCCATACCTTCATTTCTAAAGTTTTTCGAGAATTCATAGACACCTTCAAAACCGCCAACAATTAATCTTTTTAAATACAATTCGTTTGCAATACGCATATAAAGCGGAATATCAAGCGAATTATGGTGGGTGATAAACGGACGCGCTGCAGCTCCACCTGCAATTGGCTGTAAAACCGGAGTTTCAACTTCAAGGTATCCAGCATCATTAAAATAACCACGCATCGCGCTAAATAACTTTGTACGTTTGATAAAATTTTCTTTTACTTGCGGATTCACTGTTAAATCTACATAACGCATTCTGTAACGTAATTCTGGGTCATTAAAAGCATCGTGTACGTTTCCTTCTTCATCAACTTTAGGCAAAGGAAGCGGACGCAAAGTTTTACTCAAAAAAGTAAAGCCGCTAACACGAATACATTTAGCACCAACTTGTGTAGTAAACAATTCACCTTCAATACCAATAAAGTCACCTAAATCAGTTAGTTTTTTAAATACCGTGTTGTATAAAGTTTTATCATCACCTTCACACAAAACATCGCGATTCACGTACAATTGAATACGTCCTTCGCTATCTTGCAACTCAGCAAAACAAGCTTTTCCTTGATCTCTAACACTCATCAAACGTCCGGCAACGATAACCTTTTTACCTTCTTCAAAAGACTCCTTAATTTGCTTAGAAGTATGATTTACAGGAAAAAGATTAGCTGGATAAGGATTGATTCCTAAGTTGCGTAAGTTTTGAAGTTTTTCTCTTCGGATGATTTCTTGTTCTGATAATGCCATTTTGTGCTCTTTTTTAAGTGTGCAAAGATAAAGAAAAGAATGCAGATTTTAGAATGGAGATTTTAGATTTTTTATAGCAGTAATTTACGGGATTTCAATTACGTTCAGTCCCGCTCCCAAAGCCTCGGGACAATGTATCTTTTTTGCAGAAAAAATAAAAAGGATACGGCTTTTATCAGAGCTAAATGACAAAATTTTGTTTTAAAAGATGACTTAGCTTGAATTAAATAAAAAACCTCAGTATCTTAGCAACTCAGAATCTTAGAATCTTTCAAAAAATGAATAAACTAGCAATCTTTTTATTTTTAATTCTCCTTTCAAGCTGTCAGATTACCGAGACGCTCCATCTCAATCCAGACGGAAGTGGCAATATTGAAATTTATAGCCTTCGTGATGAAAATAGTGTTGAACAGCTAGGAAGAGCAAATTTCAGATCTGAAAAATTTAGAGATACAACATTTACTTTTCAAGATTATATTACAAAGTATCACGAAACTTTTGTCAAATATAGTAAAGCTGACCAAGCACTATTTCAGCAACATGCTAATGTTAAAATGCACATAAAAGCAGATCCAGTTCAAATGGAAAATTACAATATTGTTTCTTTTGATTTCAAGAAATTAGATGAAATACCAAATGTTTATGAAAGTCTTGGGTTATCAAATTCTCTGAAAGAAAATTATCCGATATCAAGTCGGTTTTTTAAAATAAGATACACTTTTGACGGAACTGTTTTTAAAAGGAATGTTGTGATTCTTGATCAAGAAAAATTCGATCAAGAAAAAAAAGAAATTGAGGAAAGAAAAAAAGTATATTCTAAATATAAATTGACACAATCTTATACGCTCAAATACCTCTTTCCTAAAAAAATAAAATCGGTTTCAAATGAAAAAGCAATTCTCAGTGCTGATAAAAAATCTCTTACGATAGAATTTCAGCTTTCAGATTGTGTACAAAATCCTGAAATATCAAATCTCGAAGTGGTTTTAGAATAAATTATGGCTTACAGATTTTTTTGTAATAAAAACTTTGAAAAAGTTCCATCTAAATAACCTGCACTATTCCATTTAAATGATTTAAATGAGTAGGCAATGTTTGCATAAATATTAAACAAATCAACAATTAAACATTTTGAAAAGACTTCGTATCTTTGATAAAAAATTAACCATGATGAAATTATATAAAGTACTTAGTTTTTCTTTTTTATTAGCTGCGCTCACAAGCTGTACTTTTACCGAAAATATTTATGTAAACGATAACGGAACTGGAAAGTATGCTATCGATCTAGATGGTTCCGCACTTATGGAGATGGCTGGAGATCAAGTAGGAAGTCAAATGGGAGCCGATGGCAAAAAATCAATCGATTCTACTTTTACCTTCAAACAATTATTTGCAGATAAAAAAGACAGTATTGCAAAAATGTCTCCTGAAGCCCAAAAAGAACTTAAAAAGCTTGAAAATTTTGTAGTTAATACTAAAATGGACGCTGAAAAAAAGCAATTTTTAATGACGCTTGCAACTGATTTTAAAAGTGTAGGCGACCTTCAAGATATATTGCAATCGATGAATGCAATTCAAAAACTAGAAACTGGCAGTAATCCATCAACACCTCTTCCGGCTGGTTTGGGAGATAATAAAAGTAAATTGAGTTATACTTATGATGGAAAAAAATTTACACGTAAAGCCGTTATTGACAAACAAAAACTGGCAGAAAAAGTAAAAGATTCTGCAGATATGTCTAAAATGATTTTTGCATCATCAAATTATATTATCAAATATCATTTTCCTAAACGAATCAAAAAAGCATCAAACCCAAATGCTTTGTTTAGCGACGATAGAAAATCAATTACAATTCAATACCCTTTCACGGATTATATGGAGAATCCTGACAAACTCAACTTTGAAGTCGAGTTTGAAAAATAATTAAAATGAACAAAAAAATTCAACTTCAAGATTTAGGAAGTAAAGATTATAAATCGACTTGGGAATACCAAGAACAACTTTTTGCATCGATAGTCGACCTAAAAATCAAAAATAGAAGAGAAGAACTAGACTTGCCGACACCTAATTATTTGCTTTTTGTAGAACATCCGCATGTTTATACTTTAGGGAAAAGTGGCGATTTAGAGAATTTATTATTAAACGAAAAACAGCTCGAAGCTAAAGGAGCCACTTTCTATAAAATCAACCGAGGAGGCGATATTACATATCACGGACCTGGACAAATTGTAGGATATCCGATTTTGGATTTAGAAAATTTCTTCACTGATATTCATAAATATTTGAGATTTCTAGAAGAATCTATTATTTTAACTTTAGAAGAATACGGATTGAAATGTGGCAGAAGTGAAGGCGAAACAGGTGTTTGGCTTGACGCAGGAACTCCGTTTGCGCGTAAAATCTGCGCATTGGGAGTAAGAGCTTCACGCTGGGTAACCATGCACGGATTTGCCTTAAATGTAAACGTAGATTTAGGTTATTTTGATAATATTATTCCGTGTGGGATTCGCGGAAAAGGCGTAACTTCTTTGCAAGTTGAACTTGGTGTCGAAAAAGTTGATGAAGAAGAAGTGAAATCTAAAATCATAAAACATTTAACTAATTTATTTGAAGCTGAATTTATTAAATAAGCTTTTAGGAGATAGAGTATGAAAAATGCTGAAGAAAATAACAATTACAGAATTGCAGTTCCTTCAGCATTTGAAACTGTTTTTTCTCATTTTTACTTCGCCGAAAATAAAACTTCACTTCCAATAACTAAAACATTATTACCGAGTTTTCAAACTATTTTGGTTTTTAACTTCGGAACAAAATCATCGTTAAAATCGAATCAAAATAGTATTCTTGAAGTTGAAAAATGCATTGTTCTAGGACCAATAAAACATGCTTTTAGCTATACTTTAGAACCAAATTCAGAGATTTTAGTGGCTAATTTCAAAGAAGATGCTTTCTATAGATTCTTTGGAAATGCACTTTTTGACTCATTGCCCATTCATCCAGATGATTTAATAAATGAAAATTGTTTTACTCTTTTATGGGAAGATCTTCAAAAGCTTTCTGATACGAAAGAACGTGTCGATTATATCTTAAATTTCTGCAAGCCTTATTTAAGAGAACAAAATGCAATTACAATGCTTTTAAAGGATGTTCAGGATGAGAATTTAGATCCTATTAAAGTGATCGCTTCGCAGATAAATCAGACGGAAAGAAATATTCAGCTTCACCAAAAAAAGATTTTTGGTTATACCATTAAAGAAATCAATCGCTATGATCGGTTTTTAAAAACAGTCAATCAAATACATCAAAATATACTTAACGATTCAAAAACGGATTGGCTGACGATTGTGGATCAATTTGGTTATTATGATCAAAGTCAGCTTATTCATGATTTTAAATATTACATGAATATCTCACCAACAAAATTCCTGAAATTCCAGAGCGATATCTGCAGCTCAAAAGGATAATTATAGCGATTTCGTTTTCTTACAATTGTTGCCAAAAGCTTCGTTTTACATTTGTCATGTTCAATCTTAAAAATAGAAAACATGAAAAATTTAATTATTTACGCACATCCAAATCAAGCAAGTTTAAATTATTTTTTTAAACAAACAGTTTTAGAAAGTCTTCAGGAATCTGGACAAGAAGTTATTGTTCGTGATTTAAATATAATGAATTTTAATCCGGTTTTATCTCTCGAAGATATGAACGGACAAAGGATGGGAAAGGTTAGCGCTGATGTAAAAACAGAACAAGATTTTATTAGCTGGACAGATCGAATTATTTTTATTTACCCAATTTGGTGGACAGGAATGCCGGCAATTATGAAAGGTTATATTGATCGCGTTTTTAGTTACGGATTTGCTTATCGATACGATCAAGGCATTCAGAAAGGCTTGCTAACCGCAAAACAGACTATTATCATAAATTCTCACGGAAAATCGAATGCTGAATATGAGGCCATGGGAATGGATAAAGCCTTGGTTTTAACTTCAGACACTGGGATTTTTAACTATTGCGGATTAGAAATCAAAAAGCATTTTTATTTTGATAAAGCAGATAGAGCTTCGGCAGAAAATATTTCAGAATGGGAAGATCAAATTAAATTGGCTTTTAAATTCAAAGATGAAGTCTCTGTTGTTGGATAGAATTTATTTTAAAATAAAATGTAGAAAATGTAAAAATGATTTGTCGTGAATCAAGATTTTAAATTGACAGCAAATTATGGAAGATTGATGGTTTTGTAGCGTTTTTTATCTTAAATTTGGTTATATACTTTTATTGAAAGCTTAACTAAATCTAATTTAATGACTTATGAGAAAAATCTACTTTATTTGCTTCCTTCTTATGATGAATATTCTTTTTTCTCAAAAGAAGGATAAATTAACTCCAATAGAGGTTTATGAAAAAGTATGGCAAGAGCACAATAGTGATGCAAGGTTAAAATTAATTAAAACAATTTGGCTCGAAGACAGTACTTTTGAAGATCCTTCTGCATCAATAAAAGGATCGGTGGCATTTAATAATGTGGTCAATGAATTTTATAAAAAATTTCCTGATGCAGTATTAATTTCGGGACCAAAAGTTACGAAAGATAATTATGTGAGCTGGGATTGGAAAATTCAAGATTCAAAAAACAAACTTATAATGAGAGGACGTGAGTTTGCCAGATTAAATGGCAAAGGTCAAGTAAGTAAAATTATTAGTTTTTGGAATTCGGAAGTTAGTTTAACTGAATCTGAAATTTTACAAAATTTAGAAAATGATAATTATAAAGTTGTAGCAAAATATTTTGAATCTCTTTTTAAGACTAGAGATTTTACTGGAATAGCATCTATAATTGAGGAAGGAGCAATTTACAGTCAAGCTGAAGGATTGCCGTACGGAGGAACTTATGTAGGTTTTAATGAGTGGACAAAGATGTATACAAAATCTAGTGAGTTTTTTGATTTAGAAATAGAAAAAGAACCAACTTATTTTAGCAATGCAGCAAAAAATGAAGTGATTATTTATTTCACCATAAAATGCAAAGCAAAAAAATCTGGGAAAACACTTTCAATGCCAATTTCAGAACATTTTGATTTAAAAAATGGAAAAATAACTGCAATCAGACCATTTTATTTTGATACCAAACAATTTGCAGAATTTTTAAAAAGCAGAAAATAATATGTAATCATAATTACATTGATTTTCCTATTTTGACACTAAATATATTTATATAGGTAAAACAACACAACAGGCTTTTCAATTTTGAAAAGCCTGTTGTGTTGTTTTAGAATTCCAGTTTTAATTGTTCGGGTAAAAGTCTAAAACTCATTCTATGGTATTTTGTCGTGCCATATTTTTGAATAGCTTCACGATGCTCTTTTGTGGGATAGCCTTTATTCTGTCTCCAATTATACATTGGAAATTCTTCGTGAATTTGATCCATATATTCGTCTCGATAGGTTTTTGCCAAAATGGAAGCAGCTGCAATGCTCAAAAATTTTGCGTCACCTTTTATAATACTTTGATTTGGTATCGATTTTAACAGTTCGATTTCTTCGACAGAAAATTGTTTTCCAAAACTATTTTTTAAACCTAATTTCGCGTTCAACGATCGGTTTCCGTCTACAATAATATATTCAGGAACATGTTTTAGTTTTAAAATACATTCCTGCATTCCTTTCATCGAGGCATTCAAAATATTTATTTCATCAATTTCATCAGGAAATAAATGAGTAACTGAAAAGCAAACGGCATGTTGTTCGATAATTGGTTTTAATTGAAATCTTATTTTTTCAGATAATTGTTTACTGTCAGTTAAAACTTCATGTTCAAAATCTGCCGGCAGCATTATAGCTGCGGCAGTTACAGGCCCGGCAAGACAGCCACGGCCAGCTTCATCTGTTCCAGTTTCTAAAATAAATCCAGAAAAATTTCTTTCAAGCATTTATGTTGAATTTTTTAATTGACAAATATTAAAAATTTTCTTCTAAATCAACAATGATTAACAAATGAAATTATTTGATTTAGCAAAAATCAAGCAAAAGCAAGAGTTTTTAGAAAATTTCAATTCACTCTTAATAGATTTTAATATGTTTTCAACATAAAATTCAAATCATTTTGATTTTGCTGTCAAATTTCAAATTATTTTTCATGTTTTAAGTTCAAAAAATAAGGCATTATCGCTAAAGATTTAACTGTATAATTAGTTTTTTTGTCAGAGTTTTTAAATTTTATCTTAATAAAATTTATTCGGCATATTTTTTTTTTGGTTTTTTTAAACCAAATCAATCAAAGGAAAACAAAAATCAATGTTTTTCTGAGATTTTAAGCTTGGTTTTATCAAAACCTCAAAAAAGTCGGTTATTTTAATGAAGTTGATAAAAGTAGTCGACTTTTTTTATCGGTTTAATTAGATGAATTTTTAAAATGTTAAAATTGTTTAACATTTTAATAGAGGCAAAAATAATTTTAAGATTAAAATAGAATGAAAAATAGTGTTAAATTTTATATTTAGTTAGATTTTTAAGGGATATATTAAGGTTTTGTTAATAATCTAAAGAAAATTTAAATTGAAATAGTTTGTTATTTTAAGAAATAATTAAGATGTTTGTCGCATACTAATTCAAAATAAATTAAAATGAAATTAAAATTTAAATGGATTTTTACGCTTTTAGTAGCGTTGTCTATGCAGTTTTCTTTTGCTCAGGAGAGAACTGTAACTGGAAAGGTGTCTGACCAAACAGGCGTTATTCCAGGAGTTAATGTTCTTGTAAAAGGAACAAAAGTAAATACAGCAACTGACTTTGATGGAAGTTACTCTATTAAAGCAAAAACAGGTGATGTATTAGTTTTTTCATATGTAGGTATGAACAGCAAATCAGTAACTGTTGGTACTTCTAATACAGTAAGTGTCACTTTAGAGTCTGAAGCTCAGTTAATGAATGAGGTTGTGGTTGTAGGTTACGGTGTTCAGAAAAGAAAAGAAGTAACAGGTTCTATTTCTAAAATTGCTGGTAGTGACATTGCTAACTTAGTTACACCAAGTTTTGAAGGAGTATTAGCAGGTAGAGCTACGGGAGTTCAAGTTGTAACTAACTCAGGTATTGTGGGTGTTGCTCCAAAAATTAGAATTAGAGGTATTGCTTCTATCTCTAGTGGAACTGATCCTTTAATTGTTGTTGATGGTATGCCAATTCTTAGTGGAGATATTGGAGGTGTAGCAAATACAAATGGTTTAGCAGATATTAACCCTGCTGATATTGAATCATTTGATGTATTGAAAGATGGTGCTGCAACTGCAATTTACGGTTCTAGAGCTGCAAATGGAGTTATTTTGATTACAACTAAAAGTGGAAAAAAAGGAACTTTAAAAGTTAACTTTTCTAGTACTTTAGGTGTGGCTAGTGCTGCTAAAAAGTATGACTTATTACAAACTCCTGACTTTTTAGTAATTTCTAATGAAAAAAGAACTAATGCAGGACAAGCTCCTTGGGCTGTTGGTAGTGCATACAATACAGATTGGCAAAGTGCAGTTTTAAGAAATGCTCCTCAATCAAATCATAATGTATCTTTTAGTGGTGGTTCTGATAAAACGAAATACTACTTGTCATTAGGATTAACAGATCAAGAAGGTATTAATAAAGCTAATGATATGAAAAGATATTCTATCAGAGCTAATATCGATCAAGAAATCAATAAATGGTTAAGTATTGGGACAAATTTAAGTGTTACAAGAACAGAGTATAATGGATTAAATACAGGTGGTAGTTCACTTTCTGGTAATATTTTTAATACTACAAGACAGTTGCCTAACGTGCCAATTTATGATGCAAACAATCCAACAGGATATAACTTGACATTGCCATTAAGTACAAATACAGTTGGAAAATGGGATAATACAGATCCAGTAGGAGATAACATCACTAACATTGTTTATGTATTAGATCATAATAAATATTACTCTAAAGTAAATAGAACATTGGCAAATGTTTTTGCAAATGCAAAAATTACTTCAGACTTAAGTTATAAATTACAAGTAAGTTCTGATAATTCAATCACTGGTGGTTTCCAATATTGGAACCCAATTCATGGTGATGGACGTTCAAGAAATGGTGTTTTATTAAATGATAACACTGAATATTTAAGATGGAACTGGCAAAATATTTTGAACTACAAGCATACTTTCGCTGAAAATCATAATTTAGCTGTTACAGGTGTTGCTGAATATCAAAAACAAAAATATCAGTATTTCTTTGGACAAGGAACAGATTTATTAAGTGATTTTTACGATCAAAACCTTGTAACAAACTCATATTCTACTAAGGATTCTGGAGGATCTGTTACAGAAAATGGTATTATTTCTTATTTAGGACGTTTTACTTATAACTTTAAAGAGAAATATTTTATTCAAGCTTCTATCAGACGAGATGGTATCTCAAAATTAAGTGCTGATACAAGATGGAATAATTTCCCTGGAGTTTCTGCAGGTTGGACTGTTTCTAAAGAAAGCTTTATGGAAGGAATTAGTAATGTAGTTTCTGATTTGAAATTTAGAGGTTCTTACTCTGAAGTAGGTAACACTGAAATTGGAAATTATCCTTATTTAGGTTTAACTATTAGTTCGCCTTATGGTTCATTAAATGGAATTGGTTACTCTCAATTTGGAAATGACCAACTTCAATGGGAATCAAGTGCTAAAATTGATTTTGGTGCTGATTTAGGGTTGTTTAATAACCGCTTAACTTTAGCTTTTGATTATTATAGAAATAATATCGATAAATTAATCTTAGCTGTACCAACTTCACCATCATTAGGTGTTCCTTTTAATACTATCAATAAAAATATTGGTAAATTGTATAATCAAGGTTATGAGTTTGCTGTAAGCTTCAAAGCAATTAACAATGCAAATTTCACTTGGGATGTATCATCTAATTTAACTTTATCTAAAAACGTAGTTACTAGTGTTTTTAACGGTCAAGATATTATTGGTGGTTCTTCTACAGATACAAATATTGCTCCAAACATCATTATTAGAGAAGGTGAGTCTATGAACTCTTTATATGGATTTAAATATTGGGGAGTAAATAAAGCAAATGGTAATCCTGTTTATTATAAAGCAGATGGTTCTTTGGTACAAGGTCGTATTGGTGTAGGAACTTATGCTGTTTTTAATCCTGCAGACCCTACAAATGTTGCTACAGCATCTAGCTTAAGTGCTGCAACTGATAAAGTTGTTTTAGGTAATACTTTACCAACTTATTACGGATCTTTTTCTTCTAACATGAAATACAAAAATCTTGATTTAGGTTTTATGTTTAGATTTAGTGGTGGAAATAAAATTTTCAACAGTACTAGAAGAGAGTTAATGAACCAAAACTTTAATAATAACGGAACTGAAATTTTAGGAAGATGGCAAAGTGTTGACAATCCTGGAGATGGATGGACACCAAAATTATATGCTAGTTCTAATACCTTTACAAACCTTTCAGGAAATGCAAGTTCACGTTTTGTTGAAGATGGAGATTTTATCTCACTTGATAATATTAGTTTAGGATATACTTTACCAAAAATCTTAATGGATAAACTTAAAGTTGATAACTTTAGATTATTTGTTCAAGCACAAAATGTTTGGTTAATCACTGATTACAAAGGTATCAATCCTGAAATGGAAACTTCTGGGGTAGACATTAACGGTACTCCTCGTTCTAAAGTGATATCAATGGGAATAAATGTAAGTTTATAAAAAAACATATGAAAAATTTAATAAAAACAATTTTGCTTTCTGTAGTTGTATTCGGGATGAATTCATGTACAGAAGAAAAAATACTGGATTTGACTCCAGTAAATAACATCTCTGATAAAGATGCCTTTTCGACTGCATCATTAGTGGAGTCTTATATGAATGGTGTGTATAACGCAGCTGCAATTGGTACTTATAATAGTGGTACTTCAAATGGTGGTAGAGGTTATGTTTGGGGAGCTGCTTTCGTAGAGCAAGGTGAAGCTAGAGGAGAAGATGTTGTAAATACAGCTACTTTCTACCAGTTAACTTATGAAGGAACTTATGATCCAACAACAGCTAATAATGTTTATTACTGGGTTGATGGTTACAGATTAATCAACAGATGTAATTTAATGATTGAAGGTGTTAATGATGCTGTATCAAAAGGTGTTATTACTGCTGCTGCTGGTAATGATTATATTGGGCAAGCTAAATTTTTAAGAGCAATTACTCACTTTGAATTACTAACTTATTTTGCAAGACCTTACAATTTTACTGCAGGTGCAACACATCCTGGTATTCCTTATAGAGAAGTAGGTGTTAATACTCAGACTGAGATTGATGCTGAAGCTCTTAAACCAAGAAATACTGTAGCTGAGTGTTATGCAAAAGTTTTAGCTGACTTAAATGATGCTGAAAGTTTAATAGCTTCAAATGGTATTACAGGTGGTAGAGTAGTTGCTAAAGCAACAAAATCTGCTGCAATAGCTTTTAAAACTAGAGTATATCTTCATAAGAGAGACTGGGCAAACGTAATTACTGAAGGAACAAAATTAAATGGTGTTTATTCTTTGACTGCGGATCCAGCTACTCCTTTCGTATTAGCGAGCAACTTAACTAACTCAGAATCTATATTCTCTATTCAACATTCTTCTACTGCTAACCCAGGAGTAAATGCTGCTTTGGCAAGTATCTTGAAAAATAGATTATTAGTTACAATTAGTCCAATTATCTGGAGAGATCCAAGTTGGTTAGCTACTGATAAAAGAAGAGAAGAAGGTAAATTAATTGTTACTGCTTCTGGTAGAAAATACACAAATAAATACACTGATATTACTAACTCAACTGATGCTGCACCAGTTATCAGATATGCAGAGGTAGTATTGAATATGGCAGAAGCTCAAGCTCGTTTATCTAATTTGCCTGGAGCTTTGACTTTGTTAAACTCTGTAAGAAATAGATCTTTAGCGGCTCCCGCTACTGAGGCTTACACAACAGCTTCTTTCACTACAAACGCTACTATGGTTGCTGCTATTTTGAAAGAAAGAAGAATTGAATTCTTATGTGAGGGTCGCAGATGGTCTGATATTCACAGATTACAAGGTGATGATCTTGCTCCTATTAATGGTATTCCTGCAAAAGTTGCTAATGCTAATCCAGCTGCTGCATTATTTACACTAGGAACAGCTTATCCAGGTCCTTACGGAGTTGCAGCTATTCCTGCTACAGATAAAAGATTCTTATGGCCAATACCTCAAATTGAAATGAATACAAATCCAGGATTAGGACAAAACCCTGACTGGTAGAATAAAAATAAATATTTTGATTTTTTTAAAACCCTCAATCACTTTTTGATTGGGGGTTTTGTTATTTAAATAGAATTGTCTCGAAAAACTTCTCAATCATAATGATTTGTTTTTTTATACGTTTTTATCTTTTACCTTTGCTTGACTAATTTTGTCGAATATAATTTACATATAAAGCTGTCAAATGAGAATACTCTTTTTTCTATATCTATTAATAGTGCCTGCCTTACTGTTTTCTCAAGAAAAAAATACTTCTAAAAGTAATTTGGATATGAATACAAAATATTCAAGTATAACTGATACTTTAAAAAAGAAAAAAGCATTAGTAGCTAAGATTGATCAGTATCAAATTATTACTTTAGAGCATGATACAACTTATGTAGATACATCTTTGACATTAAAAAGTGCTTACAAACAAAACTATCTTCGAAAAGATAATTTCGGACTTTTGCCTTTTTCTAATATTGGACAAACATATAATACATTGCAATACAGTTTAACCAGTTTTTCTCCATACCCAGAAATTGGATTTTCAGGAAAACATTTTGATTATATGCAGGCTAGTGATATTCGATATTATTCAGTAGCAACTCCTTTGACAGAATTATTTTTTAATACTACGATTAATAAAGGTCAAAATGTCGACTCATTCATTACTTTAAATACGTCTAAAAATCTTAATTTTTCTGTTGCTTACAGAGGATTACGTTCAGAAGGAGATTATATAAATCAATTAGTCAGTGTAGGTAATTTTAGGTTTACTACGAGTTACGCCACTACAGATAAAAGATATATTTTAAATGCCCATGTAACGTTTCAAGATATTACAAATGAGGAAAATGGCGGAATTACAACGCCTGAAAATTTTGAAAGCGATGATCCCGATTATAAAAACCGTCAGCGACTGCAAGTGTTTTTGACAGATGCCACGTCACTTTTAAAAGGCAGACGTTTCTTTTTTGACCACGCTTTCAGAATAAATCCAAAAGATGCGAGTAATAATTTGTATGTAACACACCAGTTTAATTATGAATATAAATATTACGAATATAAACAGCCAACGGTACTTTCTAGTGTGGGCAATAATTCTTTAGTACAACGTTTTGGAGAATCATATGTTACTAGTAATATAAGCGATGAAACTCGATTTGAAAAACTATATAATAAAGTTGGCCTAGCTTATGAAAATTCTCTTTTAGGAAAATTTAATTTCTTTGTCGACGATTATAGATCCAATTATAAATACGAAAGAATTATCGTAAATAAAGATGGAACAGCAATTCCTGATAATTTATTTCTTCAGATTAATAATTTTGGCGGACAGTATGAATATCAGAAAAATAAATGGAATGGCCGATTTTTATACACAAGATCAATCACAAATCAATCCCTTTCGGATTTAGATGCAAAATTAAGATATGACTTAAATGAGAAAATTCAATTTGATTTTAGATATCGAAATGTAAACAAACTGCCGAACAATAATTATAATTTGTATCAGAGCAGTTATGTAAAGTACAATTGGTCAAACAATTTCAAAAATGAAAAAATCAATCAGTTAAGTGCTAATGTATTTACACCTTGGTTAAATGCCGAAGTTCAGTATTCTGTTTTAAAAGATCATTTGTATTTTAAAGATGTTTCAGATGCTGACGAAATTGCAGCTTATACTCAAATTATAAAACCAGAACAATATGGAAATGTAATTAATTATTTTTCTATAAAAGCTAGCAGAGAATTTAAATTTGGCGCATTTGCTTTAGATAATACATTGCTGTATCAAAAAGTAGATCAATCAGATTTGATTTTGAATGTTCCAGATTTTGTGACAAGAAATACTTTTTATTATTCAAGTTATTTTTTCAAAAAAGCACTTTATATGCAAACTGGAATTGTTTTTAATTATTTTACGAAATATTACGGAAACGATTATAATCCGGTGATTGGAGAATTTTTTGTCCAAGAGAAAAAAGAAATCGGAAATTATCCTTTATTTGATGTTTTCGTAAATGCAAGAATTCGTCAAACTCGTTTTTATTTAAAAGCTGAACATATAAATGCTCTTTTTTCTAAAAGCGATTATTATGCGGCGCCTAACAATCCGTATCGTGATTTTGTCATTCGATTTGGTTTAGTTTGGAATTTCTTCCAATAAAATCAAACACTATTTAAGCTTAAACCAAATATTAAAATTAAAATAAAAATGGACTTTTCAAAAAATATTTTAGAAACAATAGGTAATACACCGTTAGTAAAACTCAACAAAATTGTTGCTGAAATCGATGCGTTAGTATTAGCAAAAGTCGAAACTTTTAATCCAGGAAATTCTGTAAAAGACAGAATGGCCGTGAAAATGATCGAAGACGCAGAAGCTGACGGCAGATTAAAACCAGGGGGAACTATAATTGAAGGAACTTCTGGAAATACAGGTATGGGATTAGCTCTTGTTGCGATCATAAAAGGGTACAAATTAATCTGTGTGATTTCAGACAAGCAGTCTAAAGAAAAAATGGATATTTTGCGTGCGGTTGGAGCAAAAGTTGTTGTTTGTCCTACTGATGTTGAACCAACAGATCCAAGATCTTATTATTCTGTTTCTAAGCGCTTAGCATCTGAAACACCAAATTCTTGGTATGTAAATCAATATGATAATATGTCAAATTCATTGGCACATTACGAACAGACTGGACCGGAAATTTGGAAACAAACCGACGGTAAAATTACACATTTTGTTGTTGGAGTAGGAACAGGAGGAACAATTTCTGGTGTTGGAAAATATTTAAAAGAGAAAAATCCAAATATTAAAATTTGGGGAATTGATACGTATGGATCAGTTTTTAAGAAATACCATGAAACTGGAATTTTTGATGAAAATGAAATCTACTCCTATATTACAGAGGGAATTGGAGAAGATATTTTACCAAAAAATGTTGATTTTTCTTTAATTGATGGTTTTACAAAAGTAACGGATAAAGATGCCGCAGTTTATACTAGAAAGATCGCTCTTGAGGAAGCTATTTTTGTCGGAAATTCTGCTGGCGCATGTATAAAAGGTTTGTTACAGCTCAAAGAGCATTTTAAGCCAGATGATGTTGTGGTGGTTCTTTTTCATGATTCAGGAAGCCGTTATGTAGGGAAAATGTTTAATGATGACTGGATGCGCGAGCGTGGATTTTTAGAAGAAAATGTTACCAAAGCCGAAGATGTTATAAAAGATCATATCGATAAAGAATTAATTGTAGTGCGTACAGAAGAATTGGTTTCGCATGCAATTGAACGTATGCGTAAGTATAAAATTTCTCAGATTCCGGTTGTAGATATCAACGGATTTGTAGGTTCTGTTGATGAAACAGATTTGTTTAGAAGTTATGTTGCTGATAAAAATGTAGCCGAAAAACCAATTAAAGAAGTAATGGGGAAACCTTTCCCAATCGTAAAACTAGGAACTACGATCGAAGAGGTTTCGAAATTATTTACCAAAGAAAATGATGCAGTTTTAGTAGATCTAGGAAACGGAAAACATCATATTATTACAAAATATGATATTATTGGATCTATAAAATAATGCAATTTTTATAACTTTTTAAATCCATAAATCGGAGTTTTGAGACTTTGGTTTATGGATTTTTTATCTCATAAATAGTATAAAATAATGAATTTTACCGCTATAGATTTTGAAACTGCAACAGGATACCATCCTTGTTCTGTTGGAATAGTTACTGTTGAAAACGGAATTATTATTGATGAATTTGTTTCTTTAATTAAACCTCCAAATAACGAATATAATCCGTTTACGATCCAAGTTCACGGTATTTATCCTCGCGATACAGTTAATGCTAAATCATTTTCGCAGGTTTATCCGGAAATCGAAAAGAGATTACGAAATAGAGTTGTTGTTGCTCATAATGAAAGTTTCGATCGAAATGTGCTGATGAAATCGATGGCACTTTACGGGTTGTATTATGAAGATTTGAATATAGCACCAAAATGGGAGTGTACAGTTAAAATATATAAAGCAAAGGGATTAAAGCCTACAAAATTAAGCGATTGCTGTCGCGAAATGAAAATTCAGCTGAATCACCATGAAGCATTATCTGATGCTCGTGCTTGCGCCAAATTATATTTGATGCGCTAAAACTAATTATATAATGTAAGATTAATACTATTTTTTATTATTTTTAGGTTTTGTAAATCATTATTAAAATCCTAAAAATGAAAGAAGATTTTCTTCATTATCTCTGGAAATTCAAGAAGTTTGATACTTTGAATTTAAAAACCACTCAAGATGAGCAAATTACCATTATAAAAACCGGAGATTATTTAGAACTTGCAGGGCCTGATTTTTTTAATGCCCAAATTAAAATTGGAGATCAAAAATGGGCAGGAAATGTAGAAATTCATTTAAAATCTTCAGATTGGTATTTGCATCATCATGAAAAAGATATTGCATATCAGAGTGTCATTTTACATGTTGTTTGGGAACATGACACTGAAATATTCAGAGAAAACAATACAGAAATTCCGGTTTTAGTATTAAAAGATTTTGTCTCTTCTGATGTCATCAACAATTACAGTGCCTTAATGACTGCAAAATCATGGATCTTTTGTGAAAAACACCTTGTTGATATTGATGATTTTGTATTTAAAAATTGGCAGGAAAGATTGTTTTTTGAACGGCTGGAACGCAAATCAAAATTCATTTACGATTTACTTGAAGAAACAAATTCTGATTGGGAGGCAGTCTTATTTTGTTTATTAGCAAAGAATTTTGGACTAAATACAAATGGGAATTCTTTTTTGCAGATTGCGAAAGCCTTGCCGTTTTCGATTATTAGAAAAGAAAGTTTTGAAGTAGAAAATCTAGAAGCTTTATTTTTTGGAACATCCGGATTATTACAGAGTGAGAAAGAAGATGTTTATTTTACAGATTTAAAGTTTAGGTATTTTTTTCTGCTTCATAAGTATCAGCTAGAAAGATCTTATATAGAGCCAGTTCAGTTTTTTAAACATCGACCAGATAATTTTCCAACTATTCGGCTTTCGCAATTGGCGAATTTGTACCATAAGCATCAAAATTTATTTTCTAAAGTAATTCCTTTAAAGTCCGTTAAAAGTGTCTATGATTTGCTTGCAGTTTCTACTAGTTTGTATTGGCAGAATCATTATCAGTTTGATAAGGAAAGTCCGAAAAAGGCTAAATCTCTCTCTAAATCATTTTTAGATTTGATCATTTTGAATACTATAATTCCAGTTCAATTTGCTTATTCGAATAAGATGGGAGAATCAATGCCTGAGGATTTAATTACATTTATGACTGAAGTAGCGCCAGAGAAAAATGCGGTAATAGATAAGTTTGAATCGTTTGGAATTTCATCTAAAAATGCTTTTGAAACGCAAACTTTACTTGAGCTTAAAAATGAATATTGCAATCAAAAGGGATGTTTAAATTGTGCTTTAGGAATGGAATTGCTTAAGAACAATTAGCTAATTAGAAAATGGGTTGATTAGATAATTTTGTACTTTTGTCATCGTGAGCAAAATCGAACGACAAATATAAATCTAAATAAAAATGTCAGCAATTTTAAGACTTAAGTTTTTCTTTGAGAAATATGGATTTCATGTTTCATCTCGCCTAGCAGATAAACTCGGAATGCGGGTAACAAGTGTAAGATTATTTTTTATATACATTTCGTTTGTTACTGCAGGTTTAGGTTTTGGAGTTTATTTGACTTTAGCCTTTTGGATTCGCTTAAAAGATTTGATTCGCGCCAAAAGAACATCTGTTTTTGATTTATAAATAAATGATTAGATAATAAAAAGCCCCTTATTTTAATAAGGGGCTTTTCTATTCTTCTATTTTTTATTCTTCTATTTCTTGTGGTTTGTTTAGTTTTGCTCGTTTTTTACTGTAAGCAAAATAAACAACTATACCTATAGCTAACCATCCTAATGAAAGTAATTGAGCATCTAAACTCAAATTAATCATTAAATAAGTATTGATTGAAATACCACAAACTGCGATTAGTGGCAAAGCAGGTACTTTAAATGTTCTCGTTAATTGAGGTTGTTTCACTCTTAGAATCCAAACAGCTATACAAACCATTGTAAAAGCAAATAAGGTACCAAAACTTGTCATATCTGCTAATCTGTTAATCGGTGTAAAAGCTGCAACTATAGCAATAATCCCGCCTAAGATCATTAAATTGGTTTTTGGTGTTCCTGAAATTGGATTTACTTTAGAAAATACAGGAGGAATTAAACCATCTTTAGACATACCCAAGAAAATTCTTGATTGCCCCATAATCATTACCATTAATACAGAAATCAAACCAATAGTTGCGGCAACCGTAATTATAAAGCCAGCCCAAGGTTGCCCAGCAATATCAAATGCATATGCTACTGGAGCTTTTATAGCTTCTGGATATTTTCCTAGTGGATTAAAGTCTTGGTAATTCATCATTCCTGTTAAAACTAAAGAAACAAGAATGTATAATGTAGTACAAATTAATAATGAAGCAATAATAGCAAACGGAACATCTTTTTTAGGATTAATTGCCTCACCAGCTTGTGTAGAAACAGCATCAAAACCTACATAGGCAAAGAAAATTGCAGCAGCTCCCGAAACAATTCCTGCTATTCCGTAAGCATTATGAGTTGTTTCTTTTTCAACGATTTGTGTTGCTGCCGGAATGAACGGATGCCAGTTAGCAGTATTAATAAAGAAAAGACCTGCAACAATTACGAATATTACAGCAGAAACTTTAAGAATAACAATCATGTTATTTGCTTTTGCTGCGCTTTTTGTACCTTTTATAAGTAATGAAATAACTAAAATAACAATTAAAAAGGCGGGAAGATTCATTGAAAAACCTTCACCAGTATAACTTGCAGGGTCTGTTGTGAGCCATTCAGGAAGCTTAATATGAAACATTTTAAGTAATTTGTTAAAATATCCTGACCAGGAAACTGCTACCGTCATTGATCCCATTGCATACTCAAGGATAAGCCCCCAACCGATAATCCAGGCAAAAATTTCTCCAATTGTACCATATGCATAAGCATATGCAGAACCTTCAACAGGTAAAATTGAGGCAAACTCAGAATAACAAAGAGCAGCAAAAACACAGGCAATACCTGCAATGATGAATGAAAGTGCTAATGCTGGACCTGCATGATAATATGCACCTGTGCCAGTAAGAACAAAAATTCCTCCACCAATAATAGCTCCAACTCCAATGGCTGTTAGACTCCATTTACCTAGAACTCTTTTTAAATCACTTTTTTTCATATCAGCTTCAAAAGCTGAAATTGGTTTAACTCTCCAAATTGACATACTATTATATTGGTTTAATGTTATTAAGCTCCAAATGTATTGTTTTTTGTAAAAAATAAAAACAATTATATTGTTTTAAGTTACAAAATGTTTAAAATGTTCAGAAAAGTGCTGATAAATTATCTTTGAGCCCCCTAATTCATCAATTTAATTGAGGTTTATATTTAAAATGTATAATTCTCACAAAATACATTTTTCATAATACATTTCTTAATAAATTGTTTTAATTTCGTTTGTTTATGTTTTAAATTACGTTAGAAAATTTATGAAAATGAAAAATTTTAAAGAATTGAAATTGTATTTTAAATTTACAAGGCAACAGCGAACAGGAATTTTTTTACTTTTCTTGATTATTATCATTTTGCAGATTGTTTATTTTTTTGCAGATTTTAGCTTGCCTCAAAAAGCATTTCAAGAGAAAGAGAAATGGATGTCTTTGCAATCTGAGATCGATTCACTTCAAACTCTCAAATCTGAAATAAAACCAAAGGTATATTTATTTAATCCAAATTTTATTTCAGACTATAAAGGTTATAAACTTGGAATGTCTGTTCAGGAAATTGATAGACTGTTAGCATTTCGTAAAGAAAATAAATATGTAAATTCTGCTAGGGAATTTCAAGAGGTAACAAAAGTTTCAGATTCCTTATTAAAAGCCATTTCTCCATTTTTTAAATTCCCTGATTGGATTCAAAAAAAGAAAGAATTCGTCTCAGAGAAAAAAGATTATGTTCAAAAGATTAATTTTAAAAAAGAAAAGATTGTAATTTTAGATATTAATCAGGCAACTCAAGAAGATTTGATAAAAATTTATGGTGTGGGAGAAGCACTTTCAACACGAATACTAAAGCAGAAAGAAATTTTTGGAAGTTTTGTTTCGATGGAACAAATGAATGATATCTGGGGACTTTCGCCAGAAGTACTTACAGAATTAAATACTCATTTTAAGGCTGTATTACCTGCTAACTTTAGAAAAATAGCGATCAATGATGCTTCTTTAAAGGAATTATCACAGTTTCCTTATTTTAAATATGCATTAGCAAAACAAATTGTAACGTACAGGAGTATGAATGGAAATTTCACTAATATTGAGGATTTGTCAAAAATTAAAGGTTTTCCTGTTGAAAAAGCAAAAATAATTAGTTTATATTTGGAGTTCTAAAAAATAAAGTAGCAAACAATGAATTTTGAATACAACGAAACACAATCAATGATTGCACAGTCTATTAAAGATTTTGCTGAAAAAAACATTAGACCTAATATAATGGAATGGGATGAAGCACAGATTTTTCCAATTCCGCTATTTAAAAAATTAGGAGAAATGGGATTTATGGGCGTTTTAGTGCCTGAAGAATATGGCGGATCCGGATTAGGTTATCATGAGTATATTACGGTTGTTGAAGAAATTTCAAAGGTCGATCCTTCAATTGGGTTGTCTGTTGCTGCTCATAATTCATTATGTACAAATCATATTTTAACTTTTGGAAATGAAGAACAGAAGAAAAAATGGCTTCCAAAATTAGCAACTGCAGAATATATAGGAGCCTGGGGTCTAACAGAACACAATACAGGTTCTGATGCAGGTGGTATGAATACCACAGCTGTTAAAGATGGAGATCATTGGATTGTAAGTGGAGCTAAAAATTTTATCACCCATGCTATTTCTGGAGATATTGCGGTTGTAATAGTTCGTACTGGTGAAAAAGGAGATTCAAAAGGAATGACCGCATTTGTTTTCGAAAAAGGAATGGCAGGATTTTCTTCAGGGAAAAAAGAAAATAAATTAGGTATGCGTGCAAGTGAAACCGCTGAGTTGGTTTTTGATAGTTGCAGGGTACCAGATGCAAATAGATTAGGAGAAGTGGGACAAGGGTTTGTTCAAGCGATGAAAATATTAGATGGAGGCCGAATTTCAATAGGAGCTTTATCATTGGGTATTGCTAAAGGTGCTTATGAAGCTGCATTAAAGTATTCTAAAGAAAGACATCAATTTGGACAGCCGATCAGCAGTTTTCAAGGTATCTCATTTAAATTAGCTGATATGGCTACAGAAATAGAAGCGTCAGAATTATTATTGCATAAAGCCGCTTTCTTAAAACAACAACATAAGCCAGTTACCACTCTGGGGGCTATGGCAAAAATGTATGCCTCAGAAGCTTGTGTGAAAATTGCCAATGAAGCTGTACAGATTCATGGAGGCTATGGTTATACTAAAGATTTTCCGGTAGAAAAATTCTACAGAGATTCTAAATTATGTACCATTGGAGAAGGAACTACTGAAATTCAGAAACTAGTTATTTCGAGAAATTTATTAAAAGACTAATAGTAAGAGTAAATAAGCTTGTATTCTCTTGATTTTTACTCTTTTTTCTTTTTAAAAAAATAATTCATAATTTATAATCATAATTCATAATTAATATTTACTTTTGCAACCTTAACGAGAGGAGGTGTCTATATTATGTTAATTATACCAATTAAAGACGGAGAAAATATCGATAGAGCATTAAAGCGCTATAAAAGAAAATTTGATAAAACAGGAACTGTTCGTCAATTAAGAGCACGTACTGCTTTTATTAAGCCTTCTGTAATCAAAAGAGCTCAAATTCAAAAAGCTGCTTACATTCAAAACATGAGAGATGGTTTAGAGAGTTAGTAGTAGCTATTCAAAAATAATTACCGTTAGTCATCAAAAAATTATAACTTTGATGCTAGCGGTTTTTTTATGTGTAATTTTTAAATTTCTCTGAGGTTATATTTGTGTAATATATAATAGGTAGAAATAAAGAATGTCTTTTCTTATGAAATCAAACAAAGAAGCATTTCGTGATTATCTTCAGTTGGAGAAAAAATATTCTGCTCATACTGTTAATGCTTATTTAAATGATATTACTTTTTTTGAAGTGTTCAATAAAACTCATTTTGAACAGGAAGATATCGAAAAAGTAAATTATAGTCAAATTAGAAGTTGGATTGTTTCTTTGGTCGATCAGGATATTTCAAATGTTTCAGTTAATAGAAAAATGGCTTCTCTGAAGTCGTTTTATAAATTTCTTCTCAAAACAAAACAAATAGATGTCAGCCCGATGTTAAAGCATAAGGCATTGAAAACTCCAAAAATTGTTCAGATTCCCTTTTCTGAAAAAGAGCTAATAGAATTGATGGAGGAAGTTGGTTCACCTGTTGGATTTGAAGAAGTACGTGATAAGCTTATTGTGGATCTTTTTTATACAACGGGAATGCGAAGAGCAGAATTAATTCATTTAATGAATCGAAATGTTGATTTGTCTTCAAATGTCGTTAAGGTTTTAGGAAAGCGCAATAAAGAGCGTATTATACCGATTCTTCCAATTGTTGTCGAGCAATTTAAGTTGTATTTGTCAGAACGTTCTTCTGTGGAAAAAATAGTGGATACTGATTGTTTTTTTATTTCAAAAAAAGGGTTAAAATTGAGCGAATCTTTTGTGTATCGATTAATAAATTCTTACTTTAGTAAAGTCTCTGAAAAGGTAAAAAAAAGTCCACACGTGCTTCGGCATACTTTTGCGACTCACTTATTAAATAACGGAGCAGATTTAAATTCAGTTAAAGAATTATTAGGGCATTCGAGTTTAGCGTCTACGCAAGTTTATACTCATAATAGTTTAGCAGAGCTTAAAAAGGTGTATACTGATGCGCATCCTCGGAATAAGTAATAATTCTGAAATGTTTAACCCTAAAATTTGTATTATGAAGGTAGATGTTCATGCAGTTAACTTTACTGTTGACAGAAAGTTGGTGGATTTTATTCAAGAAAGAATGGATAAATTAGAAAAATATTATGATCGAGTTGTTTCGGCAGACGTTTTTTTAAAAGTCGAGAGAACCAGTGACAAAGAGAATAAGGCAGTAGAGATTAAGATTAATGTTCCTGGAGATGATTTTTTGGTTAAAAAACAATGCAAAACATTTGAAGAAGCGGTCGAGCTTTCGGCAGAATCTTTAGAACGTTTACTGGTAAAAAGGAAAGAAAAAATAAGAGCACACATATAATTGAAATTTTTTTCAAAAAATGTTTTGATTCAAAGATAAAATAGCTACATTTGCAGTCCGTTAGAAATAGCGGACTTTTTTATTGATATTGCCAGCGTAGCTCAGTTGGCTAGAGCAGCTGATTTGTAATCAGCAGGTCGTGGGTTCGAGTCCCTCCGCCGGCTCAAAATATTTCAAATGCGATTTGAAATTGTTCATGTAATTATTGATAAAAAAAAGGGGAGATACTCAAGCGGCCAACGAGGGCAGACTGTAAATCTGCTGTGTGAACTTCGCAGGTTCGAATCCTGCTCTCCCCACGATTTTGATGTCAGATTGATGATTTCAGGATTTAGATTTGTAAAAAAAAGGATGAATTTTATTTGGCTTTATTTTAATCTAAATCGGGAATGTAAAGTCTAAAATTCAAGCTCTGCCGGTGTAGCTCAGGGGTAGAGTGCTTCCTTGGTAAGGAAGAGGTCTCGGGTTCAATTCCCGACATTGGCTCAAGTAAGTAGGAAATTGAAAATTAATATATAACTAAGATTAAAAATTAAGTAAAATGGCAAAGGAGAATTTTAATCGTTCCAAACCGCACTTAAACATAGGTACAATTGGACACGTGGATCACGGAAAAACTACATTAACTGCTGCAATTACAAAAGTATTGTCTGATGCAGGTTACTGTCAAGCAAAATCGTTTGATCAAATCGATAACGCTCCAGAGGAGAAAGAAAGAGGTATTACTATTAATACATCGCACGTAGAGTATGAAACAGCTAACCGTCACTACGCTCACGTTGACTGTCCAGGTCACGCGGATTACGTAAAGAACATGGTTACTGGTGCTGCTCAAATGGACGGAGCTATCTTGGTAGTTGCTGCTACAGATGGTCCAATGCCACAAACTCGTGAGCACATCCTTTTAGGTCGTCAGGTTGGTATTCCAAGAATCGTTGTTTTCATGAACAAAGTGGATATGGTTGATGATGCTGAATTGTTAGAGCTTGTTGAAATGGAAATTAGAGATTTATTATCTTTCTACGAATATGATGGAGATAATGGTCCTGTAGTTCAAGGTTCTGCTTTAGGAGGATTGAATAACGATCCTGCTTGGGTACCAAAAATCATTGAATTAATGGAAGCTGTTGATGCTTGGATCGAAGAGCCAGTACGTGACGTAGCTAAGCCATTCTTGATGCCGGTTGAAGATGTATTTACAATTACTGGTCGTGGAACTGTTGCTACAGGTCGTATTGAAACAGGTATTGCTAATACAGGAGATCCAGTTGAAATCATTGGTATGGGAGCTGATAAATTAACTTCTACTATTACAGGAGTTGAGATGTTCCGTAAAATCCTTGATAGAGGTGAAGCTGGAGATAACGTAGGTTTATTGTTAAGAGGTATTGATAAAGAATCTATCAAAAGAGGAATGGTTATCATTAAGCCAGGATCAGTAAAACCACACGCTACTTTCAAAGCAGAGGTTTATATCTTGAAAAAAGAAGAAGGTGGACGTCATACTCCATTCCATAATAACTACCGTCCACAGTTCTACGTACGTACAACTGACGTAACAGGAGTTATTACTTTACCAGAAGGAGTAGAGATGGTAATGCCAGGAGATAACTTGACTATCAATGTTTCTTTATTAAGCCCAATCGCTATGAGCGTAGGTTTACGTTTCGCTATCCGTGAAGGTGGTAGAACTGTAGGAGCTGGTCAGGTAACTGAAATCGTAGGATAATCCTATAAATATTATAAAAAGCCAGTTGATTTTCTTAACTGAAATCACTGGCTTTAATTACGGGCGTAGTTCAAGGGTAGAATAGCGGTCTCCAAAACCGTTGATGGGGGTTCGAATCCCTCCGCCCGTGCAATAAAAAAATATATCAAATGACAAAAGTTACTAATTATTTATCAGAGGCTTTCGAAGAGTTAAAGTCAAATGTTACTTGGCCAGCTTGGGCTGAGGTTCAAAAATTGACAATTGTTGTGGCTGTATTTTCGATTCTATTTGCTTTGGCAACTTGGGGAGTAGACGAATTTTTTGCAAAAGCTTTGGCTGGATTTTTTAGTTGGTTAAAAAAAGGATAATTTTTTTGTGATGGCAGATAATAATGTGAAAAAATGGTATGTGGTTAGAGCTGTAAGCGGACAAGAAAATAAAGTCAAAGCTTATATCGAAACTGAAATTGCCAGACTAGGTATGGGTGATTATGTTTCCCAAGTTTTAGTGCCTACAGAAAAAGTAGTTACTGTAAAAGAAGGGAAAAAAATGTCTAAGGATAAGGTTTATTTCCCTGGATATGTTATGATCGAAGCCAACTTAGTTGGTGAGATACCTCATATTATTAAGTCTATTACAAGTGTAATTGGATTTTTAGGAGAAATTAAAGGAGGAGAACCTGTTCCTTTGAGATTATCTGAAGTAAATCGTATGTTAGGTAAAGTAGATGAGTTAGCTGTTAATACAGATACTCGTGCTATTCCTTTCAACTTAGGAGAAACTGTTAAAGTGATCGATGGTCCTTTTAATGGATTTAACGGTACAGTTGAAAAAATTAATGAAGAAAAGCGTAAACTTGAAGTTATGGTTAAGATTTTCGGAAGAAAAACACCACTAGAATTAAGTTTTATGCAAGTTGAAAAAGTATAATTTTTTGTTACATATATAATAACCATTGTAATCGCTTCCATTGATTGCAGTGTTAAATTTTTTAAAAATGGCTAAAGAAATTAGTAAGGTAGTTAAACTACAAGTTAAGGGAGGTGCTGCGAATCCGTCGCCACCGGTTGGACCTGCTTTAGGAGCTGCTGGGGTAAACATCATGGAGTTCTGTAAGCAATTTAATGCTAGAACTCAAGATAAACCTGGCAAAATATGCCCAGTGCAAATCACTGTGTATAAAGACAAATCATTCGATTTTGTTGTTAAGACTCCTCCAGCAGCGGTTCAGTTAATGGAAGCTGCAAAGCTAAAATCTGGTTCTGGTGAGCCTAATCGTAAAAAAGTAGCTAGTGTTACTTGGGAACAAATTAGAGCAATTGCTGATGACAAAATGCCTGACTTAAATGCATTCACTATTGAGGCTGCAATGAGTATGGTTGCGGGAACAGCTAGATCTATGGGTATAACTGTATCAGGAGAAGCTCCTTTTTAATTAAGAAAAAGACATGGCAAAATTAACAAAAAAGCAAAAAGAGGCTGCTTCAAAAATTGAAAAGAACAAACTATATTCTCTTAAAGATGCTGCGGCATTATTAAAAGTAGTTGCTTCTGCAAAATTTGATGAGTCTGTTGATATCGCAGTTCGTTTGGGTGTAGATCCAAGAAAAGCGAATCAAATGGTTAGAGGTGTGGTTACATTACCTCACGGAACAGGTAAAGACGTTAAAGTATTAGCATTGGTTACTCCAGATAAAGAAGCGGAAGCTAAAGAAGCTGGTGCTGACTATGTAGGTCTTGACGATTATTTACAAAAAATTAAAGATGGTTGGACAGATGTTGATGTTATCATCACTATGCCAGCTGTTATGGGTAAATTAGGTCCATTAGGTCGTATTTTAGGACCTAGAGGTTTAATGCCAAACCCTAAAACAGGTACTGTAACTATGGATGTTGCAAAAGCTGTTGCAGAGGTAAAAGCTGGTAAAATTGACTTTAAAGTTGATAAAACTGGTATCGTTCACGCAGGAATTGGTAAAGTTTCTTTTGGAGCTGAGCAAATTGTTGACAACGCACACGAAATTATTCAAACATTAATAAAACTTAAGCCAACTGCTGCTAAAGGTACCTATATTAAAGGTATTCACCTTACAAGCACTATGAGTCCTGCTATTGCATTGGATCCAAAAGCAGTATAATTGGTAGTTAAAAATTTTTAGTATGACTAGAGAAGAAAAATCAATCGCGATTGAAAATTTAACTGCGCAGTTAGCTGGTACAAATATCATTTATGTATCTGATATTTCTGGATTAAACGCAGAGACAACTTCAAACTTACGTAGAGCTTGTTTTAAAGCAGGTATCAAATTAGAAGTTGTAAAGAACACTTTGCTTGCAAAAGCAATGGAAGCTTCTGCTAATGATTATGGTGATTTACCAACAGTTTTAACTGGTAATAGTGCTATATTCATTTCTGATGTTGCAAATGCACCTGGAAAAATTATCAAAGATTTCCGTAAGAAATCTGATAAACCAGTTTTAAAAGGAGCTTACATCAATTCTGAAGTGTATATTGGAGATAATCAATTAGAGGCATTAGCTACTATTAAATCTAAAGAAGAACTTCTTGGAGAACTTATTGGATTATTACAATCTCCTGCTCAAAGAATTATTTCTGCTTTACAAAACAAATTCGCTGCTAGCGAAGAAGAAGCGGAAGCATAATAATTTTTATGAGGGAATTTCCCTCGTAGCTTAAATAGCGCACAATAAACAAAATATAATTTTACAAATCATTTTAAACGATAGAAAAAATGGCAGATTTGAAACAATTCGCAGAACAATTAGTTAACTTAACAGTTAAAGAAGTTAACGAATTAGCAACAATATTAAAAGACGAGTATGGTATCGAGCCTGCTGCTGCAGCTGTAGTAGTTGCTGCTGGTGGTGGTGAAGGTGCTGCTGAAGAAGCACAAACTGAATTTACAGTTGTATTAAAAGAAGCTGGTGCTTCTAAATTAGCAGTAGTAAAATTAGTAAAAGAACTTACAGGTTTAGGTCTTAAAGAAGCTAAAGATGTAGTTGACGGTGCTCCAAGTAACGTTAAAGAAGGTGTTTCTAAAGAAGAGGCTGAAGGTCTTAAAAAATCATTAGAAGAAGCTGGAGCTGTAGTTGAGCTTAAATAATTCAACTCGGTTTTAAGAACTAGGTTTAGGTCTTGAGTGAACGCTCAATGGCCTAAACCATTTTTCGTATAATAAAATAGATCAAGTTTTATTATCAAATAGTTTAAAATACGAAAAAGTTTTTGATCAATACGAAGAAAAAAAATTGAACTAATTTTTATCGGTTTATTTTTAAAGATGTATTGATTATAATAAGAAAGTATAGATTAAACAGTGTGTGTTTTTACACAAAAAATTACTTTTTTTTAATCAAAATTTTGTCCATTGATGATAACAAATCAGACTGAAAGATTGAATTTTGCCTCTACAAAAAATATTCCTGACTATCCGGATTTCTTAGATGTTCAGGTTAAATCTTTTAAAGATTTTTTTCAATTAGAAACTAAATCTGACGAAAGAGGCAACGAAGGGTTGTACAACACCTTCATGGAAAACTTTCCAATCACAGATACAAGAAATAACTTTGTATTGGAGTTCCTAGATTATTTTGTAGATCCACCACGTTATACAATTCAAGAATGTATAGAGAGAGGTCTTACTTATAGTGTGCCTTTAAAAGCTAGGTTGAAACTATACTGTACTGACCCGGAACACGAAGATTTTGAAACTATTGTACAAGATGTTTATCTTGGAACAATACCTTATATGACTCCAAGCGGTACTTTTGTTATCAATGGTGCTGAGCGTGTAGTAGTATCTCAACTACACCGTTCTCCTGGGGTTTTCTTTGGTCAATCATTCCACGCAAATGGAACAAAACTTTATTCTGCCAGAGTTATTCCTTTTAAAGGTTCTTGGATAGAATTTTCTACAGATATCAACAGCGTAATGTATGCTTATATCGATAGAAAGAAAAAATTACCGGTTACAACTTTATTCCGTGCTATTGGATTCGAAAGAGATAAGGATATCCTTGAAATTTTTGACTTAGCTGAGGAAATTAAAGTTTCTAAAACAGGTATTAAAAAATATATTGGAAGAAGACTTGCTGCTCGTGTATTAAACACATGGCATGAGGATTTCGTTGATGAAGATACTGGTGAGGTAGTTTCTATCGAACGTAACGAAATCATCCTTGATAGAGATACTATTATCGACAAAGATAATGTTGAAGAAATCATCGATTCTAACGTTAAATCTATTTTGTTACACAAAGAAGATAATAATCAAGCAGATTATGCTATTATCCACAATACGTTACAAAAAGATCCAACAAACTCTGAAAAAGAAGCTGTAGAGCACATTTACCGTCAGTTGCGTAACGCTGAACCGCCTGATGAGGAAACTGCTCGTGGTATTATTGATAAATTGTTCTTCTCTGATCAACGTTATAACTTAGGTGAAGTTGGTCGTTATAGAATGAACAAAAAACTTGGTTTAGATATCCCGATGGAAAAGCAAGTGCTTACCAAAGAAGATATCATTACCATTGTAAAATATTTGATCGAATTGATCAACTCTAAAGCGGAGATTGATGATATTGATCACTTATCAAACCGTCGTGTTAGAACAGTTGGTGAACAATTGTCTCAACAATTCGGTGTTGGTTTAGCTCGTATGGCTAGAACTATTCGTGAGAGAATGAACGTTAGAGATAACGAGGTGTTTACACCAATTGATTTGATTAATGCTAAAACATTATCGTCAGTTATCAACTCTTTCTTTGGTACTAACCAGTTATCTCAATTTATGGATCAAACGAATCCATTAGCTGAGATTACACACAAAAGAAGATTATCTGCACTTGGACCTGGTGGACTTTCGAGAGAGAGAGCTGGTTTTGAGGTTCGTGACGTTCACTATACTCACTACGGTCGTTTATGTCCGATTGAAACTCCTGAGGGACCAAACATTGGTTTGATTTCATCTCTTGGTGTTTATGCAAAAGTTAACGGAATGGGATTCATTGAAACTCCTTACCGTAAAGTTACTGATGGTGTAGTTGATTTAGAAAGTACACCTATCTATTTAAGTGCTGAAGAAGAAGAAGGAAAAATGATTGCTCAGGCAAACATTGAAATGGATGCTTCTGGTAAAATTACAGCTAGCAATGTTATTGCTCGTGAGGAAGGTGACTTCCCAGTTGTTGAGCCATCTGCAGTACATTATACAGACGTTGCTCCTAACCAGATCGCTTCGATCTCGGCTTCATTGATTCCTTTCTTGGAACATGATGATGCGAACCGTGCGTTGATGGGATCTAACATGATGCGTCAGGCGGTTCCTTTGATTCGCCCAGAAGCACCAATTGTTGGTACAGGTTTAGAGCGTCAAGTGGCTTCAGATTCTAGAGTATTGATTAATGCTGAAGGAGATGGAACTGTAGAATATGTTGATGCTAATATCATTACTATCAAATACGACCGTACTGAAGAAGAAAGAATGGTAAGTTTTGATGCTGATGAAAAAACATACAACTTAATTAAATTTAGAAAAACCAATCAAGGAACAAGTATTAACTTGAAACCAATCGTAAGAAAAGGTGATAGAGTTATTCTTGGCCAAGTATTATCAGAAGGATATGCTACGCAAAATGGTGAATTAGCTTTAGGTAGAAACTTAAAAGTTGCGTTCATGCCATGGAAAGGGTATAACTTTGAGGATGCGATTGTAATTTCTGAAAAAGTAGTTCGTGATGATATTTTTACTTCTATCCACGTTGATGATTATTCATTAGAGGTTAGAGATACTAAGTTAGGTAATGAAGAGTTAACAAACGATATTCCTAACGTTTCTGAAGAAGCTACTAAAGATTTAGATGAAAACGGTATGATTAGAATTGGAGCAGAGGTTAAACCTGGCGACATTTTGATCGGAAAAATTACACCAAAAGGAGAATCAGATCCTACTCCAGAAGAAAAATTGCTTCGTGCAATCTTCGGGGATAAAGCAGGAGATGTAAAAGATGCTTCATTAAAAGCGTCTCCATCTTTACATGGTGTTGTTCTTGACAAAAAATTATTTGCAAGAGCCGTAAAAGATAAACGCAAACGTACTCAGGATAAAGATGCTTTAGGCGCTTTAGAAATGGAGTTTGAAACTAAATTTGTTGAATTAAAAGACAGATTGGTTGAAAAATTATTCTTGATCGTTAACGGAAAAACATCTCAAGGTGTAATGAATGATTTGGGTGAAGAAGTTTTACCAAAGGGTAAAAAATATACTCAAAAAATGCTTTACGCAGTAGAAGATTTCGCTCACTTAAGCAAAGGTCAATGGGTTGCTGATGATGCTACTAATAAAATGGTTAATGATTTAATTCATAACTATAAAATTAAGCTGAACGACTTACAAGGATCTTTAAGAAGAGAAAAATTCACTATTACAGTTGGAGATGAATTACCATCTGGAATCTTGAAATTAGCGAAAATTTATATCGCTAAAAAACGTAAACTGAAAGTAGGGGATAAAATGGCGGGACGTCACGGTAACAAAGGTATTGTTGCAAGAATCGTTCGTCATGAAGATATGCCTTTCCTTGAAGACGGAACACCGGTAGATATCGTATTGAATCCACTTGGGGTACCTTCACGTATGAACATTGGTCAGATTTATGAAACTGTTCTTGGATGGGCTGGTATGAACTTGGGTAGAAAATTTGCTACTCCAATTTTTGACGGTGCTTCTTTAGATCAAATTAATGAATTAACTGATGAAGCTGGAGTGCCACGTTTTGGACATACATACCTTTATGATGGTGGTACTGGAGAGCGTTTTCATCAAGCTGCAACTGTAGGTGTAATTTACATGCTTAAATTAGGACACATGGTTGATGATAAGATGCACGCACGTTCTATCGGACCATACTCATTGATTACGCAACAGCCACTTGGAGGTAAAGCTCAATTTGGAGGTCAGCGTTTTGGAGAGATGGAGGTTTGGGCACTTGAAGCTTATGGAGCATCAAGTACACTTCGTGAAATTTTAACAGTTAAGTCGGATGACGTTATTGGTAGAGCTAAAACTTACGAAGCTATCGTTAAGGGAGAGTCTATGCCAGAGCCTGGATTACCTGAATCATTCAATGTATTAATGCATGAATTAAAAGGTCTTGGACTTGACATTCGATTAGAAGAATAAATAAAGTTTTCAGTTACAGTCTCAGTATTCAGTTCAACACTGAAAGCTGAGACTGAGGCTGTTTATTAAAATAAAGTTTTTAGGATTTATACCCGTAACCCGTTCCGATTTTTTACTTAAGCCTAGAAGGTTGGTAATTAGCACTTCAAAATTGACGTTTGAAGTTTAGAGAAGTAATCCGTGGTAGTGACTTGATGGTTTTACTCTTTTTAAAGAGAAGGTTATAAGTTAAAATCAATTTTTTAATTGCAGATAAATCAATAGTAAAAACTATGATGAATAATAGAAATAATAAAGATAAAAATCCAGTAAAAAGATTTAACAAAATCTCAATTGGATTAGCTTCGCCAGAATCTATCTTGAAAGAGTCAAGAGGAGAGGTGTTGAAACCTGAAACAATTAACTACAGAACTCACAAACCAGAGCGTGATGGACTTTTCTGCGAAAGAATCTTCGGACCTGTTAAGGATTTTGAGTGTGCTTGTGGTAAATATAAAAGAATTCGTTACAAAGGTATCATCTGTGACCGTTGTGGTGTTGAAGTTACTGAGAAAAAAGTACGTCGTGACAGAGTAGGACACATCAACCTTGTTGTGCCAATTGCTCATATCTGGTATTTCCGTTCTCTTCCAAACAAAATTGGTTATATCCTTGGTCTTCCATCTAAGAAATTAGATATGATCATTTACTATGAAAGATACGTAGTAATCCAGGCTGGTATTGCTAAAAATGCAGACGGAGAATCATTACAAAGATTAGATTTCTTAACTGAAGAAGAATATTTGAATATTTTAGATACTCTTCCACAGGAAAACCAATATTTAGATGATTTAGATCCTAATAAATTTGTTGCCAAAATGGGAGCAGAATGTATTATGGATTTATTAGCTCGTATTGATTTAGATGCTTTATCTTATGAATTAAGACACAGCGCTAACAACGAAACATCTAAACAACGTAAAACTGAAGCTTTAAAAAGATTACAAGTTGTTGAGTCTTTCCGTGAGTCTAACCTAAACCGCGAAAACCGTCCTGAATGGATGATTATGAAAGTGGTTCCTGTTATTCCACCAGAATTACGTCCGCTTGTACCACTTGATGGAGGTCGTTTTGCAACTTCAGATTTAAATGACTTATATCGTCGTGTAATCATCCGTAACAACCGTTTAAAAAGATTAATGGAGATTAAAGCTCCTGAAGTTATCTTAAGAAACGAAAAACGTATGTTGCAAGAATCTGTAGATTCATTATTTGATAACACTCGTAAAGCTTCTGCAGTTAAAACAGAATCTAACAGACCATTAAAATCGTTATCAGATTCCTTAAAAGGTAAGCAAGGACGTTTCCGTCAAAACTTACTTGGAAAACGTGTAGATTATTCTGCTCGTTCGGTAATTGTTGTTGGTCCTGAATTAAAATTATTCGAATGCGGATTGCCAAAAGATATGGCATCTGAATTATACAAACCTTTCGTAATCCGTAAATTGATTGAAAGAGGTATTGTTAAAACAGTAAAATCTGCTAAGAAAATTATAGACAAAAAAGAGCCTGTAGTTTGGGATATCCTTGAAAACGTAATTAAAGGTCACCCGGTATTACTTAACCGTGCTCCTACGTTACACAGACTTGGTATTCAAGCTTTTCAGCCAAAATTAATTGAAGGAAAAGCGATCCAATTGCACCCATTAGTATGTACGGCTTTCAACGCCGATTTTGATGGGGATCAGATGGCAGTTCACTTGCCATTAGGACCAGAGGCTATTTTAGAGGCACAATTATTAATGTTGGCTTCTCACAATATCTTGAACCCTGCAAATGGTGCTCCAATTACTGTACCTTCTCAGGATATGGTCTTGGGTCTATATTATATGACCAAAGAACGTATCTCAACACCAGAACATGTAATTTTAGGTCAAGACTTAACTTTCTATTCTGCTGAAGAAGTAAACATTGCATTAAACGAAGGAAGATTAGAATTGAATGCTCGTGTTAGAATTAGAGCAAAAGATTTTAATGATGCTGGAGAATTAGTGTACAAAATCATTCAAACTACTGCCGGACGTGTATTATTTAACGAAGTAGTACCTGAAGCAGCTGGATATATCAATGATGTATTGACTAAGAAAAACCTTAGAGATATTATCGGACACATTTTAAGTGTGACTGATGTACCTACAACTGCGGCTTTCTTGGACAATATGAAAGATATGGGTTATAAATTTGCATTTAGAGGAGGTTTATCATTCTCTTTAGGCGATATTAGAATTCCAGAACAAAAAACTAAATTGATTGCTGATGCCAGAGAACAAGTTGAAGGTATCTCAATTAACTATAATATGGGTCTTATTACTAATAACGAACGTTACAACCAAGTTATTGACGTATGGACTTCAGCAAATGCTCAGTTGACAGAATTAGCAATGAAAAATATTAGAGAAGACCAACAAGGTTTCAACTCTGTATATATGATGCTTGACTCTGGGGCGAGGGGTTCTAAGGAACAAATTCGTCAGTTAACTGGTATGCGTGGTTTGATGGCTAAGCCTAAAAAATCTACTGCTGGTGGTGGTGAGATTATTGAAAACCCGATTCTTTCTAACTTTAAGGAAGGTCTTTCGATCCTTGAGTACTTTATTTCTACTCACGGTGCTCGTAAAGGTCTTGCGGATACGGCTCTTAAAACAGCCGATGCTGGTTACTTGACAAGAAGACTTCATGACGTTTCTCAAGATGTTATCGTAAACATCGAAGATTGTGGAACTCTAAGAGGTGTTGAAGTTTCTGCATTGAAGAAAAATGAGGAAATCGTTGAATCATTAGGAGAAAGAATTTTAGGACGTGTTGCTTTGCAAGATGTTATAAATCCACTTACTAATGAAGTAATGGTTGAATCTGGTAAACAAATTACTGAAGCAATTATGAGAACTATCGAAGCTTCTCCAATTGAAAAAGTAGAAGTTAGATCTCCATTAACTTGTGAGGCTTTAAAAGGTATTTGTGCTAAATGTTACGGTAGAAACTTAGCTACTGGTAAGATGACACAAAGAGGTGAAGCTGTCGGAGTTATTGCAGCTCAATCTATTGGAGAGCCAGGTACACAGTTAACACTTCGTACGTTCCACGTTGGAGGGGTTGCTGGAGGTATTTCTGAAGAATCTAGTATTGTTACAAGATTCAACGGTAGACTTGAAATTGAAGATTTAAAAACTGTTAAAGGTGAGGATAGCGAAGGTAATGCGGTTGATATCGTAGTATCACGTTCAACTGAATTAAAATTAGTTGACGAAAAAACTGGAATCGTTTTAAATACACACAATATTCCTTACGGATCTAGTATTTTCGTTAAGGATGGTGAAGTAGTTACTAAAGGATCTGTGATCTGTAAATGGGATCCATATAATGGTGTAATTGTTTCTGAATTTACTGGTAAGATTGCTTACGAGGATTTAGAGCAAGGACAATCATTCATGGTTGAAATCGATGAGCAGACAGGTTTCCAAGAAAAAGTAATTTCTGAAGCGAGAAACAAAAAATTAATTCCAACTTTATTGGTTTACGGTAAAGAAGGTGAATTGATTCGTTCGTATAACTTACCAGTAGGAGCCCACCTTATGGTTGAGAACGGTGAGAAAATTAAAGCAGGTAAAGTATTAGTAAAAATTCCACGTCGTTCTTCTAAAGCAGGCGATATCACGGGAGGTTTACCAAGAATTACTGAGTTGCTTGAGGCTCGTAACCCTTCGAACCCAGCGGTTGTTTCTGAAATTGACGGTGTTGTTTCTTTTGGAAAAATCAAAAGAGGTAACCGCGAAATTGTTATCGAATCTAAATTTGGTGAGATTAAAAAGTATTTAGTTAAACTTTCTAGCCAAATCTTAGTTCAGGAAAATGACTTTGTAAGAGCGGGAGTTCCATTGTCTGACGGTGCAATTACACCAGATGACATCTTAAGAATTCAAGGTCCAGCTGCTGTTCAACAGTACTTGGTAAATGAAATTCAAGAGGTATACCGTTTACAAGGGGTAAAAATTAATGACAAGCACTTTGAGGTAGTTATTCGTCAAATGATGCGTAAAGTAAGAGTTCAAGATCCAGGAGATACATTATTCTTAGAAGATCAATTAATTCACACTAAAGACTTTATCGTTCAAAATGATAAGTTATATGGTATGAAAGTAGTTGAAGACGCTGGAGATTCTGCTGTATTGAAACCAGGTCAGATTATTTCGCCTCGTGATTTACGTGATGAAAACTCATTGTTGAAACGAACTGATAAAAATCTAGTTGTAGCTAGAGACGTAATTACTGCAACTGCAACGCCAGTTTTACAAGGTATTACAAGAGCTTCGCTACAAACTAAATCATTCATCTCTGCTGCTTCTTTCCAAGAAACAACAAAAGTACTTAACGAAGCTGCAGTAGCTGGTAAAGTAGATGATTTAGAAGGATTAAAAGAAAATGTAATTGTTGGACACAGAATTCCTGCGGGAACTGGTATGAGAGAATACGATAACACTATCGTAGGTTCTAAAGACGATTACAATGAAATGATGGCTAATAAAGAAGAATATATTTATTAATTAGGAAACTATGAGTAATCCGAAACAACAACAAGAGCAGATTAACATTGAGTTAGATGAAACTATTGCAGAAGGAATTTATTCTAATCTAGCAATTATAAATCACTCCTCATCAGAGTTTGTTTTAGATTTTGTGAGCATTATGCCCGGTATTCCTAAAGCCAAGGTAAAGTCAAGAATTGTCTTGACACCGCAACATGCTAAAAGATTATTGCGTGCGATAGGTGAAAATATTCATCGATTTGAAGCCGCTCATGGCGAAATCAAAGAGACAGAACAAGCACCAATACCGCTTAATTTTGGTCCGGCAGGACAAGCATAAATTATTAAAAGCCCCAGTAATGGGGCTTTTTTTATTTGGATGCACAATGAAGTAAATGCTCTTTAACGGATTATTTTTACTTTCGTCGACTAAATTTCATTTCATCCTTTTAATATTTTACTTTTAATGATTCCTAAAAAGATTAATTTTTGAAATATAATAACTTAGTATGGTTAATTTAATTCAAGTTAATAAAAAAGCGCTAGTGATAAACTAGCGCTTTTTTTGATTTATTGTTTCCTGAAATTATATTTAATTTTTATAATGAAAAATAATTTTTAAATTCTTCCAACCTTTTTATGAAAAATGTACTCTATATAAGTAATAAGCAGTGTGATAAATGCTTTTAACTTAAAAAAGTGCAACATGAAAAAGAAATTCACCTTAGAAATAGCAAATCCTTGTTCTGAAAATTTTGATAAAATGATTCCGAACGTAAATGGTTCATTTTGTAACTCCTGCATGAAAAATGTAATTGATTTAAGCAAGAAAACAAATTCTGAGGTTGCTAAATTCATTGCGGAATCTAAAGATAAAAATATTTGTGCAAGATTAAAAGTTACGCAATTGAATGAACAGTTTGAGCATAATGAAATATCTAAAATCAATAATTTTAAATATGCTGCAGTGGCCGCATCTGTTTTATTAACGTCAAGTATTATTGGGCAAGAAAAAACACCAGTACAAACTGAAATCAATGCTCCACAATTAAACAATGACATTGTAGGTAAGATTGCTTTGAATCACGATGTGGAGAAAGAGGTTTTGATAGTTGTTAAAGGAAAATTATTAGAAAGCAAATCCAATAAACCACTTGACGGAAAAGCATATCCTAATTTAATGCTTTCTATTAATGGCTCAAAAAATACACTAAAAATAAATTCTAAAACAGGAGCGTTTTCAATTCCGGTAAAAGTTCTAAAAAGCAGTAATACTCTTGAGATCACTATTACAGGAGATGATTATTATCTTTCGAAAACTATTCCTTTTACAATCAAATCTGTTAAGAATAAGATACTATTGCAAAATATAATTGTTGCAGAAGAGGAGATCTCCAGAATTATGATTGCAGGTGGATTAGGAATTAATTATATTCCACAAAAGGAATAATGTGAAAATAGAGGGAAGTATTTTGAAAATGAACAAATAAAAAAGACCGTTTAAAATTTTTAAACGGTCTTTTTTATTTGTTTTAAAGCAGATTAATCAAACTCAGAAGTAAAAAATAATTTTACACTAGGATATTTATTTTGCGTCATTTGAATTGTAAAGTCAGAATCAGCTAAAAATACTAATTGGCCATATTTATCGTGAGCTAAGAATTTTTGTTTGATACGTTTAAATTCTTTAAATTCATCATTTTTTGCATCATCAGGTTTTACCCAGCAAGCTTTATGAACAGGGAAATTTTCATAAGTACATTTTGCACCATATTCATGCTCTAAACGGTATTGAATTACCTCATATTGAAGCGCTCCAACTGTACCAATTATTTTACGGTTGTTCATTTCTAAGGTAAATAACTGAGCAACACCCTCGTCCATTAATTGATCAACACCTTTATCCAATTGTTTTGCTTTCATTGGATCAGCGTTATTGATGTATCTAAAGTGCTCTGGAGAGAAACTTGGAATTCCTTTAAAACTCATGATTTCGCCTTCAGTTAAAGTATCACCAATTTTAAAGTTTCCTGTATCGTGCAAACCAACAATATCACCTGGATACGAAATGTCTACGATTTCTTTTTTCTCAGCAAAAAAGGCATTTGGACTAGAAAATTTTAAATTTTTCTTCTGGCGTACGTGATAGTAAGGTTTATTTCTTTCAAAAGTTCCCGAAACAATTTTGATAAATGCTAAACGATCTCTATGTTTTGGATCCATATTGGCATGTATTTTAAATACAAAACCCGTCATCTTTTCTTCTTTCGGGTCAACTAAACGAGTTTCAGAATCTTTTGATCTTGGAGAAGGAGCGATCGTAACGAAACAATCTAATAATTCACGAACTCCAAAATTATTTAAAGCTGATCCAAAAAACACAGGCTGAATTTTTCCGTCTAGATAATCCTGACGTTCAAATTTAGGATATACTTCATCGATTAATTCTAATTCTTCACGAAGTTTCTCTGCTGCTTTTTGACCAACAATTTTATCTAATTCTGGATTGTTTTGAACATCAGAAAAAGCAATTGTTTCTTCGATATTTTTACGGCTGTCTCCACTAAAAAGATTAATGTTTTGCTCCCAAAGATTATAAATTCCTTGAAAATCATAACCCATTCCGATAGGGAAACTTAAAGGCGTAACGGTTAAACCAAGTTTTTGTTCTACTTCGTCCATTAAGTCAAAAGCATCTTTTCCTTCACGGTCTAATTTGTTGATGAAAACAATCATCGGAATGTTACGCATTCTACAAACAGCAACCAATTTTTCAGTTTGTTCCTCGACCCCTTTTGCAACGTCAATAACAACGATTACACTATCAACTGCTGTTAAGGTTCTAAAAGTATCTTCGGCAAAATCCTTGTGTCCCGGAGTATCAAGAATATTGATTTTTTTGTCTTTATAATTAAAAGCAAGTACAGATGTTGAAACCGAAATACCTCTCTGGCGCTCGATTTCCATAAAGTCACTTGTTGCTCCTTTTTTAATCTTATTGTTTTTTACGGCTCCCGCTTCTTGAATAGCTCCTCCAAACAACAATAATTTTTCTGTTAATGTTGTTTTACCGGCATCAGGATGCGATATAATTCCAAATGTTCTTCTGCGTTGTATTTCTTTTAAAAAGCTCATATTTTGTATAAATAGGTTGCAAAAGTACTATTAATTACGGCTTAATAAAAATATTCACTTCTATAATTTAGAAGTCTTTAGATTTATAAAACGAAATTTTAAGATAAAAAATAAGGCTGTTTTGTAGAACAGCCTTAAATTATGATTTTAATTTATTGATTGATTGACCAAACTGAATATCCTTTAGGCGGACATTGAATTTTCACCCATTTATCAGCTTGGGTAGTTGGATACCAAGTTGAATTTCCGGTAAAATCTTTAATTTGAGTATTGGCCCAATTGGTCTGAATCCATCTTTCTTGCCAAACATCTGAATTGTTGATGTAAACTACTAATCCAGGATTTCCGTTATAACCATTTCTTCTGGCAAGATATTCATCATTGTCTGAATACAAAATTGATGTTGTTCCTGTCGCTTTGTTGTTATGAATCCAGATAAGATTATTTAATTTGGTTTTATCCAGCCATTCCTCATAATCTCTATAGAAAATTGTTGGATAACCTTCATGTGTCAAAATATAAGAATAAGCCAATAATTTGTTTGAAATCTCATCAGTATCATGATTGGTAACAAAAGTAACAGCCTTATAAGGATTTCTCTTCCACATCATATCATCATTTAATAGAGCCAGATTATTTCCGTCAAATGCATCATTCATTTTATAATAACAAGCGAAATCAAACACAGAACTGTTTGCATTATTTGCCCAGTCATTTAGTACGTTTACATTAGAATCCCATAATTCACCTACAGAAAATCCACCAACATTTGCATTCCATGCGTTAACTACCCAAGCGCCAAAACCTTTAACATAATCAAATCTCCAGCCATCAAATTTCATTGTGTTTTTGTAATATTTACCAACTCCGTCAGCTCTTATCCACAGCCAGTCTTTTACATACGGATCAGCGTGGCACAAATCAGGAAATCCTCCAAAAGAACCTTCATCGTTATTTCCGTAGCTGTTTTTATAGAAGTTTACATAAGTACGTTTGAATTTTCCTGAAGCAACTCCATTAAAGTTAGTCCAAGTATTAGTTCCAGTAAAAGGATTCGCTTCTGATTGTCCTCCGCTATTGTGATTGATTACAATATCCGCATATACTTTCATGTTTTCTGTATGCGCTTTTGTAATCAAACTAACTAATTCAGTTTTAGATCCGAATCGTGTTTCTGTCGTTCCATTTTGATTGTAATCACCAAAATCAAAATAATCTGTTGGGTCATATCCCATAGAAAATGCGCCATTTTGTGCTTTTGATGCAGGTGGCAGCCATATTGAGCCAATTCCCGCATCTGACCATGCTGTTACTTTGCTGCTTACAGTATTCCACCAATTTCCTCCAGCAGGAACATCCCAATAGAAAGCCTGCATCATAACACCACCCCCGGGATTGTCAACGTATTTGCCTGTCAAAGAAGTTTTTGTTTCTCCTGTACTAAAAGGTTTTCCGTCGTGATGTGTAACGTTGATAATTTCAAATTTTTGGCTTTCAGCTTTTGTGTCAGTTTCGTTCATTTCATTTTGCGAGCAAGAACATAATAATGCTGTCATCGCGGCCATTAAATAAATCTTGGCATTCGGTTTTTTCATAATAGGTTTGGTTAAGGTTAGATAATAAAGTTGTAATTCAGTAATTTTTAACGGTATAAAAGAAGAAATTCTCAGTTTTAACCATTGTAAATTATTAATTACGCATCTAAAGTATGAGTTTTTTGAATTACTTCATTTTTATAAGAAAATATTTATACAACGAAAACGTTGTAGTGTTAAAAACTTTTTTTTAATTACTTAATAATTAGGTTTTTGATTTTTTCAGTAATTTTTGAAGAATGCATTTTAAAAGGAATATGAATAGTTTGAAATTGTTCTTTCGATAAATAATTTATTTAAATGAAGTTTGTTTTACAGATTTTAAGATCTATCCCCATATAATTTTTTGTTAATAGTATGGGCAATAGTTGTATTATGTAATTGAATTGTTATTTTTGTTCGTTATAAGTTAAAAAGAACTAGATCTTAATTATTTAGTGTTTTTAGAATAAATTCTAAAACTATCATAATAGTAAGGTTATGAGTAAGAAGAGAGAATTCTAAGCAAGATCTTTACATTAAAATTAAATTTAAAATAATGTTATTAAAAAAATTACAGCTAAAAACAATTGATTTCAAGTTAGTATTGACAATGTGTTTTTTACTTTTTTTCAACTTAATGGTTTCGGCTCAGGAAATTATTAAGGATGTTGTAGCTGAGAAACCAGCTGAAGTTCCTTCTGGACAGAAGCAAAAAATCGATGGTATCATTGCTACTGTTGGAGATTATATTGTTTTAGATTCTGACATTGATAAAGGATTTTTAGAAATTTCTGCCCAAGGAGGAAGTGTAAAAGATATTACAAGATGCCAAATGCTTGGTAAACTTTTAGAGGATAAATTATATGCTCACCAAGCGATTCAGGACAGTATTGTTGTGAGTGATGCTGAAGTAAGAAGCATGATGGAAGACCGTTTAAACTACATGGTAAAACAGGTTGGAGACATTAATAAAGTAGTTGAATACTATAAGAAAAGCTCTGTTGAAGAATTTAAAACTTATTTTGCTGATATCTTAAAAGAGCAAAAATTGTCTTCTGAAATGCAGAAAAAAATTGTAGATGGAGTAGAAATTACACCAGAAGAAGTTCGTAATTTCTTTAAAAAAATACCAAAAGATGAATTGCCAACTTTTGGAGCAGAAATGGAAGTAGCGCAAATTGTTATTGAACCTAAAGTTTCTAAAGAAGACAAACAAAAAGTAATTGACAGATTAAATGCTATTAGAAAAGATGTTTTAGAGGGATCTAGTTTTGCTACAAAAGCAGTTCTATATTCTCAGGACCCAGGATCTTCTTCTAATGGAGGTTATTATAAAATGACTAGAAAAACACCTTTTGTTAAAGAGTTTAAAGATGTTGCTTTTAGTTTGCAAGAAGGAGAAATTTCACAGCCTTTTGAAACTAATTTTGGTTATCATATTATTATGGTAGATAAAATTAAAGGTCAAGAAGTTGAATTGCGTCATATTTTAATATCACCAACGGTATCTGACGATGCTCTAAAAGAAGCTAAGGAAAGAGCAATCAATATCAGAAAGAAAATTGAAAATAAAGAAATTACTTTTGCAGATGCAGCGAGAACAGAATCTGATGAAAAAGAAACGAAAGCCAACGGAGGAACTTTGATAAATCCGAATACACAGGATACTCGTTTTGAATTGACTAAAATGGATCCAACATTATACAGTCAAGTTTCAAATTTAAAAGATGCCGAGGTATCTCAGCCGATTTTAAATACAGACGAAAAATCAAAAAAAACGTATAAGTTGATTACTGTTACCAATAGAATTGATGAACACGTAGCTGATTATGCTAAAGATTACACAAAAATTAAAGAATTAGCATTGAAAGAAAAGCAAATTAATGCAATTGGAAAATGGTTCGATACTAAGATTAAAGATACTTACATTAAAATTATTGGAGAATACAGAGATTGTGCCTTTACAAACAATTGGTTGAAAAAATAATTTTTATTAAATAAATAAAAAGAGTTAGTTTTATGAATTCATAGAGCTAACTCTTTTTAAATTTAAAAACATACTTAAATGTCTGACGTAGCAGCAATTCAAAATTTAGTTCAAAAACGAAACGAACTAAAATCAGAAATAGCAAAAATAATAGTAGGCCAAGATGCAGTTGTAGATCAAATTTTACTTTGTATATTTTCAGGAGGACACGCTCTTTTAATTGGTGTTCCGGGTTTGGCAAAAACTTTAATGATTAATACTCTGTCTCAAGCTTTAGGTTTAGATTTTAAAAGAATTCAGTTTACGCCAGATTTAATGCCTTCCGATATTTTAGGAAGTGAAATTCTAGATGAAAACAGACAGTTTAAATTTATAAAAGGGCCTATTTTTTCAAACATTATTTTAGCAGATGAGATTAATAGAACACCGCCAAAAACACAAGCAGCTTTGCTTGAAGCAATGCAGGAACGTTCAGTAACTATTGCTGGTCAAAACTATAAATTAGATTTGCCTTATTTTGTATTAGCAACTCAAAACCCAATTGAGCAGGAAGGAACCTATCCGTTGCCTGAAGCGCAATTAGACCGTTTCATGTTTGCCATAAAATTAGAATATCCGAGTTTTGAAGAAGAAGTGCAAGTTGTAAAACGCACAACATCTGATACAAAAACAACTATTAATCCGTTGTTTTCAGCACAAGAAATTATCGATTTTCAACATTTAATCCGCAGAATTCCTGTAGCTGATAATGTTATTGAATATGCTGTAACTTTAGTAAGTAAAACGCGTCCGGATAACAAATTATCTAATGATTTTGTAAAAAACTATTTAGATTGGGGAGCAGGACCAAGAGCGTCTCAAAACTTAATTTTAGCGGCTAAAGCACATGCTGCTTTTAATGGTAAATTCTCACCAGATATAGAAGATGTAAAAGCGGTTGCAACCGGAATTTTACGCCACAGAATTATTAAAAATTACAAAGCCGATGCTGAAGGAATTACAGAAGAAATAATTATTCAGAAGTTGATGTAGAAATATAAATTAAGTTTAAAAGCCGGAAAGATTCTCAAAATCTTTCCGGCTTTTTTATTTGGAGACTTTACTGGTTTCATTAATTAAACGAACCGATTTATTATAAAATAGCTTGATTAATAATACATCAATAAGCGAGGTATATTTTTTATTATCACATTCATACCACCAATAAGAAAAATATTGAATATTATCTTTTTCCATTTTAACCTGCCAGATTTTTTCGTTATCTCTTTTTATTTCTTTTGATTCGGTAATAGTATAGCCGTCGCCCGTCCAGCATATTAGAGGTTTGTGAATTGGAGTTTTGATGTAAATAAGTTTTTCGGGAGTTGAAATTTTAAATACCTCTTCATTTACCCAGCTGCCTTTCTGAATATTGTATTTAGTATTTAAATTTTCTAACAGATCATAATTTTGATCCGTTTTAATTTTTAAGCTTGTTACCAATATAATTCCGACAGCTATTAAAGCTGCAATTAATGTATCGAACCTTTTGGTGCAAATAATTTTCGTTTTTTTAGGTTTGAAAAAACGAATTAAAAACAACATGGGAGCAATTTGATAAAATAGGAAACACAGCATTCCAATACTGTGATGGAGAAGATTTTCTTCGGTACAGTCAAATAAGATTAATGTGATGATTCTGAAAAAGTTAGAAACGATATTAAGTGCAATTACCATAATGCAGAAAAGAACAATCTGTTGAATACTGAAATAAGCTTGTTGTTTTCTTTCTTCTAAAGTCAATAAAAAAGCACCGCTGAGTAATCCTGTTTTAAACATCGAAAGTCCCATACAAGCCGTGTCTACGGTAATTTTTGCATTATTTATGTAAAAATTCACGCCTTCTATTTTATCTATGGAAATAAAGTTCGTTAAAGTTAAAAATACGGTGTGACAAAGTGCTTGCTTTATTTCTGTAGTAAGATAATTGAAAAACGTATTAAAAAGCGATGAAAATAATATTATAGATAGGAAAGCTATAAATGAAAATTTTCCTGTAAAATTATAGTAAATCAAACAGGCAAAAACAGCCAAAGCCAGAAAATGCAGCGATTTTGTGTGGAGGCGAAAACTTATAAATTCTAATATAAAAATCATCCCCAGAAGAGGGTAATTTAAATTTAAATTTGTCCTTCTGCTTCCAATGACAAATAATACTATTGAGCATATAATTCCGAAAAAATTGCTGTCAAAGCCATTTACAAGAATGCTGTAATTGAGCAACAGCAAAATAATTGTAATTGCGATTACTATAGTTTTTTTATACTGCAAAATATGGTGAGTTATTAGTTTGTCTGCTTTTTGCTTTTTCTGTAATAAAAGAATAAGGTTGTGAATCCAATAAAAATTAATGCCCATTCATAAGGTTCAGGAACGGCACCATCATTATTTATAGAAGCATTTCCTAAAGTCTCAACATTTTTTTCGATTCCGTTTGCCTTATAATCTTCGTCAGTTTCAAGAACAATTAATGATGAAATCGGCGTTACAATATTTGCATTTTTTGCAAGTGTTGCATATTTATTAGCTGCCAAAGTATCACCTTGGATTTTAACTTGTTCTTCGAGAACTTTTCCAAAGGCGTACATTCTGTAAATATGATTTGGTCCATTATTTTTAACAAGATTGTTTTTTGGATTTTCCTGAATTGAAATTTTTGCCGATTCTATATTAACTAAATTTTCAGCTGCTCTAAAAGTTGTAAAATGATTCTCTTTTATCATCTTTAAACTATTAGAGAGTGTAGTCTGGTAATACTCTACATATTTCTGTTCTTTAATAGTCTGCCAAAACGGATTAATTTCTGCAGATATATTGATAACCTTTAAGTTTTGATTCTTAGTTTTAGTTCTGATTTTCTTCAAATATTCAGATTCTTCAAGTTCTTCAAAATTAGCAGAGAATGTTCCTGATTTGGTAATGATTAAACTATTTTTTGTGATTTTATAAAGTGGCAATAACGAATAATGCAAATCAGCAAATTCAGATCGGATGCTTTTGTAATTCTCTTTGTTTATTTCTTTCTTCTCTTTATCATAATAAACGTAAAATTTTTTTTCTTTTAAATCTAAAAATGATTCAATTTCAGAATTTGTCCAATTACTGTTAAGGTCTAAAACAATTTCTGAAGCCGTAAATGGAACAATTGCTTTTTGAATGTTTTTGATTTCGTATACTTTGTCTTTCCAGACAAAAGAATTTGAATGCAGTGTTTTATTTAAAGGCATTACCGCAGTCCAGTTGTCCAGACCAGTTGATTGATTCGTATAAGTGCCATTTTCTAAATTAAAATCTTTACTTGTTTGAACTTTACTATTGCCTGATATCTGAACTCTGGAAATCGTCACTGCATTTGAAATATTAGGACCTTTTATAGAAAGGCTTTGGTATTTCATTTCATTGTCTTCAACCTTTAACGGAGTTGTAAAACCGCATTTAAATATTCTTGGCGTTTTATAATTTATTGGAAATACACGAACTACAACTTTATTTCCTTCTTTCCATTGCATTAAAGAAGGATCTCTGTTTTCAACCCCAACAATTTGCTTATAAGCTTGTTTTGCTTTTTCTTTTGTAGTCAAAACTCCTTTTCGTTCAATACCATTTACCCATAACGAAAGTGAAGTTGCAACAGAACCTTCGGGAAGTTGAAAAGAATAAATAGCTTCCTGATCTCTCCAGGAATCTTTTTTACAAGCAATATCCATAGTTATTTCGGTATAAGCCAGTCGAGTATATGGATATAATTTTACATCCTCTTTAATGTTTTTTGTAAATAAATCTTCGCCACTCCATAATTGTTCTTCGGTTTCTAATCGTTTATCAAAATTGGATTTTAAAATACTAATTCGGTCATCTGTGCTTAAATCCAGTTTTTTGCAAAAAGCCAAAGCAATGGTGATAAACGGATTGTGTATTTTTCTTTGGTTGAATTGTTTGGTTCCGAAAGAATCGAAGCTTCTAAAAGTAAAAAAATCATCAGGTCCTTTATAAACAATATCTTTCTTTAATAAAATCTCATTAAAAAAATTAGGTTCCAGATTTTGAGAGATTTTTATATAATTAGGCAGATCTTCAGTGTAATCAAAAGATTTGATAACCTGATTTTTATTGATTTTTGTGCTTTCTATATTGAGTCTCACTGTAAATGCAAATAAGCTTATAAGAACAGTTAAAAAACCAATGCTAAATGCGGTAAAATATCTTTTATTAATTTCGAATAATCTGCAAATGGTAACGATATGAATAATCGAAACAATTACAGGAACTAATCCGTAAAATCCGATACCTAACAATATAATTCCAATAACAGAAAAAGGAAGACTAGGTAAAAGATATAAGGTGTAATATAGAATTAAAGTATAAGATATTCCGTTTATCACAAAAAGAAAATGAATAGTGTAGCTTTCTTTTAATTTTTGATAAATGAAGAAATTTGTAATGCAAAAAAGCAGGGTTGTGATATAAACCCAAACTGGTAAATCTTCAAAAATGGGAATAAAAGTATTGACGCAAAAACATCCTATAAACCAGTTTAATATTAGAAAAGGAACCAAATGAATGTATTTTTCTCTTTTTCGGATTATAATAAAAGATAGTATAACGCCGTAGATAAATTCAATTATTAAAGGTAAAGCAACAAGAGGTGGCAAATCATAATCTGCTTTTTCACTAACCAATAAAACCGTCAGAAAAAATAAGTTAACTATTGTAATTAATGTACTTATCTCAACTCCGGTTTGTTTAAAATAATCTTTTGTATTATCTAATTTGTATTTCATGACTTAATTTTTTTAAAAGAACTTTGAATTGCAAAGTTAAAATAAAAAGCGAATTATGGATTTTTTACTGCATTTATTTTCTTATTTATTTGAATTGAAAATCTTGATTGGAAATAGCATTGTTTGAGCCAATAAACTTAAACTATAACGTTATAAATTCTAATTTAGAAAGATTCTTCATGAAAACAGGAGGAAAACCCCACTTCTTTTATAACGTTAAATTCCGACTTTGTTAAAGAAAAGATTTTAAAATGTCAATAATTCATTTTTTTAATACAAAAATGATATTTTGACAAAAACAAGCAGTGAAAATCGTTTTTTAGCAATAATAATTTTTGAAAAGGCGACTTCTATTATATTATTTTTAATTATCGTCTTTAATGTTTAAATTTGCGTCAAAAAAATAAATCTGCCTTAATTATGAATATTTATCAGGATTATATCCAAGAAATTGAAGAACGCAAAACCCAAGGGCTTCATCCAAAACCAATTGATGGCGCTGAATTATTAAGCGAAATTATTGCTCAAATTAAAGATCTGAATAACGAGTACAGAGATGATTCTCTTAAATTTTTTATTTATAATGTTGTACCGGGAACCACTAGTGCTGCCGGTGTAAAATCTAAATTTTTAAAGGAAATTATTCTTGGTGAATCTGTAGTAAAAGAGATAACACCTGCATTTGCTTTTGAGTTGTTATCACATATGAAAGGCGGATCTTCGATCGAAGTTTTACTAGATTTAGCTTTAGGGAATGATGCAGCAATTGCAAAAGAAGCAGCAAATGTTCTTAAATCACAAGTTTACCTTTATGAGGCAGACACTGACCGCTTAAAGGAAGCATTTAAAAATGATAACGCAATAGCTAGAGAGATTCTTGAAAGCTATGCAAAAGCAGAATTTTTTACAAAACTGCCAGATGTAGCTGAAGAAATTAAAGTAGTAACTTATATCGCTGGTGAAGGAGACATTTCGACAGATTTGCTATCTCCAGGTAACCAAGCTCACTCACGTTCAGACCGTGAACTTCACGGTAAATGTATGATCACTCCTCAAGCGCAAGACGAAATAAAGATGCTGCAAGCGCAATATCCTGATGCAAGTGTAATGCTTATTGCTGAAAAAGGTACAATGGGTGTTGGTTCATCAAGAATGTCAGGCGTTAACAATGTAGCGCTTTGGACTGGTAAACAAGCAAGTCCATATGTTCCATTTATTAATATTGCTCCAATTGTTGCAGGAACAAATGGTATTTCTCCAATTTTCCTAACAACTGTTGATGTTACTGGCGGTATTGGTTTAGACCTTAAAAACTGGGTTAAAAAACTGGATGCAAATGGTGATATTATTCGCAACGAAAATAATGAACCTATTCTAGAAGAAGCATATTCTGTTGCTACCGGAACTGTTCTTACCATAAACACTAAAACAAAAAAACTATATAACGGTGATCAAGAGTTAATTGACATTTCTAAGGCGTTTACTCCTCAGAAAATGGAATTTATTAAAGCTGGAGGATCATACGCAATTGTATTTGGTAAAAAACTTCAAACATTAGCTGCTAAAATTTTAGATATCGAAGCTCCTCTTGTTTTTGCTCCATCAAAAGAAATTTCTATTGAAGGACAAGGTCTTACAGCAGTTGAAAAAATCTTCAACAGAAATGCTGTTGGTGTACCTGCAGGTAAAGTATTGCACGCGGGATCTGATGTTCGTGTAGAAGTTAATATTGTAGGTTCGCAAGATACGACTGGTCTTATGACTGCTCAGGAATTGGAGTCTATGGCGGCTACAGTTATTTCGCCAATCGTTGATGGTGCATATCAATCTGGTTGTCATACAGCTTCAGTTTGGGATAAAAAAGCTCAGGCAAATATTCCAAAATTGATGAAATTTATGAATGATTTTGGTTTAATCACGGCACGTGACCCGAAAGCGATTTATCATTCAATGACTGACGTAATTCACAAGGTTTTAAATGATATTACAATAGATGAGTGGGCTATCATTATTGGTGGTGACTCTCATACAAGAATGTCTAAAGGTGTTGCTTTTGGTGCTGACTCAGGAACTGTTGCTTTGGCGCTTGCTACAGGTGAGGCTTCAATGCCAATTCCAGAATCAGTGAAAGTAACTTTTATTGGAGAAATGAAAGGTTTTATGGACTTCCGTGATGTGGTTCATTCAACACAATCTCAAATGCTTAAGAAATTTGGTGGTGAGAACGTATTTCAAGGAAGAATTATTGAAGTTCATCTGGGAACTCTTACTGCTGACCAGGCATTTACTTTTACAGACTGGACTGCAGAAATGAAAGCAAAAGCTTCTATCTGTATTTCTGAAGATGATACTTTGATTGAATCTTTAGAGATTGCAAAAGGAAGAATCCAGATTATGATCGATAAGGGAATGGACAATCATAAACAAGTTCTCCAAGGTTTGATTAATAAAGCGGATAAAAGAATTTCTGAAATAAAATCAGCTGAAAAACCAGCTTTAACTCCAGATGCAAATGCGAAGTATTATGCAGAGGTTGTTATTGATCTTGATCAGATTGTAGAGCCAATGATTGCTGACCCAGACGTAAATAATGCTGATGTTTCTAAGCGATACACTCACGATACCATCAGACCTTTATCTTTCTATGGTGGAGAGAAAAAAGTGGATCTTGGATTTATCGGTTCTTGTATGGTTCACAAAGGAGATATGAAGATTTTAGCTCAGATGCTTAAAAATATAGAAGATTTACATGGTAAAGTTGAGTTTAAAGCTCCGCTTGTAGTGGCGCCTCCAACTTATAACATCGTAGATGAACTTAAAGCTGAAGGGGACTGGGAAGTTTTACAAAGATACTCAGGTTTTGAATTTGATGATAACGCTCCAAAAGGCGCTGCACGTACTGAATATGAAAACATGTTGTATTTAGAGCGTCCAGGCTGTAACCTTTGTATGGGTAATCAGGAAAAAGCATCAAAAGGAGATACTGTAATGGCAACTTCAACTCGTCTTTTCCAAGGAAGAGTCGTAGAAGATACTGAAGGTAAAAAAGGAGAATCATTGCTTTCGTCTACACCAGTTGTAGTGTTGTCTACTATTCTAGGCAGAACTCCTACTATGGAAGAATATGTAACAGCAGTAGAAGGTATCAATCTAACTAGATTTGCTCCTTCTAATAAGCAGTTGGTTATGTAATCATACGATTATTTAATGATTAAATTAAAAAAGCCCGAGTATAAACTCGGGCTTTTGTTTTGTAGCTCCTCTATTTTTTGTACCTTGTGATGTTCAAAATAAAAAAAACAAAAAACAATTATAAACTTATGGCTTTTGATATTGAAATGATTAAAAAAGTGTATGAGAACATGCCAGGTCGTGTTGATAAAGCACGCGAGATTGTTGGTCGTCCACTTACTTTAACTGAGAAAATTTTGTACAATCACCTTTGGGATGGAGATCCAACTAAGGCGTTTGGAAGAGGAGTAGATTATGTTGATTTTGCTCCGGATCGTGTAGCATGCCAGGATGCAACTGCACAAATGGCATTATTGCAATTTATGCACGCTGGAAAGAAAACAGTTGCTGTTCCAACAACGGTTCACTGTGATCACTTGATTCAGGCAAAAGTAGATGCTGCAACCGATTTGGCTAGAGCAAAAACACAAAGTAACGAAGTTTTCGATTTCTTATCGTCAGTTTCTAATAAATACGGAATAGGTTTCTGGAAGCCAGGAGCTGGAATTATTCACCAAGTAGTACTGGAAAATTATGCTTTCCCAGGCGGAATGATGATTGGTACCGATTCTCACACTGTAAATGCAGGTGGTTTAGGAATGGTTGCTATTGGTGTTGGTGGAGCAGATGCCGTAGACGTTATGTCTGGTATGGCTTGGGAATTAAAATTTCCAAAATTAATTGGAGTAAAATTAACTGGTAAATTATCAGGATGGACTGCTCCAAAAGATGTTATCCTTAAAGTGGCTGGTATCTTAACCGTCAAAGGTGGTACAGGTGCAATCGTTGAATATTTTGGAGAAGGTGCAACTTCTATGTCTTGTACTGGTAAGGGAACTATTTGTAACATGGGTGCTGAAATTGGAGCTACAACTTCAACTTTTGGTTATGATGATTCTATGAGTCGTTATTTGCGTTCTACAAACAGAGCAGATGTTGCTGAAGCAGCTGATAAAGTAGCTTCTTACTTAACTGGAGATCCAGAAGTATATGCTGACCCAGAAAAATATTTTGATCAAGTTATTGAAATTAACTTAACTGAATTAGAGCCACATTTAAATGGACCTTTTACTCCAGATTTAGCTACTCCAATTTCTAAAATGAAAGAAGAAGCTATTAAAAACAACTGGCCATTACAAATTCAGGTTGGTTTGATTGGTTCATGTACAAACTCTTCTTATGAAGATATTGCTCGTGCTGCTTCTTTGGCAAGACAAGTAAGTGCTAAAAACTTAAAAACTAAATCGCAATTTACAATTACTCCAGGTTCTGAAGTAGTTCGTTATACAATTGAAAGAGACGGATTTATTGATACTTTCGAAAAAATCGGAGCTACCGTTTTTGCTAACGCCTGCGGACCTTGTATTGGTATGTGGGATAGAGAAGGAGCAGAGAAAGAAGAAAGAAATACTATCGTTCACTCTTTCAACCGTAACTTTTCAAAACGTGCAGATGGTAATCCAAACACTTTGGCTTTTGTAGGTTCTCCAGAATTGGTGACTGCTATGGCTATTTCGGGTGATTTAGGTTTCAATCCATTAACAGATACTCTAATCAACGAAGATGGAGAAGAAGTGATGCTTGACGCTCCAACAGGTGATGAATTGCCTCCAAAAGGATTTGATGCTAAAGATCCAGGTTTTCAGGCTCCAGCTGAAGATGGTTCAGGAGTTCAGGTTGCTGTAAGTCCAACATCAGATCGTTTGCAATTATTAGCTCCTTTTGATCCTTGGGATGGTAAAAATATTACGGGTGCCAAATTATTAATAAAAGCATTCGGAAAATGTACAACGGATCACATTTCTATGGCTGGACCATGGCTGCGTTTCCGCGGACATTTAGATAATATTTCTAACAATATGCTGATTGGTGCTGTAAATGCATTTAACCAAAAAACAAATTCAGTTAAAAACCAATTAACAGGTGAATATGATGCAGTTCCTGCTGTAGCTCGTGCATACAAAGCTGCAGGAGTTCCGTCTATCGTTGTGGGAGATCACAATTATGGTGAAGGTTCTTCTCGTGAGCATGCTGCAATGGAGCCGCGTTTCTTGGGAGTAAAAGCAGTTTTGGTGAAATCTTTCGCTCGTATTCACGAAACCAACCTTAAAAAACAAGGGCTTTTAGGATTGACTTTTGCTAACGAAGCTGATTATGATAAAATTCAAGAGAACGATACTATTAATTTTACTGATTTAACGGAGTTCGCTCCAGGAAAGCCATTAACGTTAGAGTTTGTTCACGCAGATGGTACAAAAAGTATTATTTTAGCAAATCATACTTACAACGCTGGACAAATTGGCTGGTTCGTTGCAGGTTCTGCATTAAACTTAATTGCTGCTGGAAAAGCTTAATCTTTAAGATTTAATTATACAAAAAAACGCTCTGTGAAAACAGAGCGTTTTTTATTTTTTGGCAATTGCTATTAAATCATTGTTTTACTGTCAAAATAACTTTAAGGTTTTTGAGGTGGGGCAAATTTGTTGTTAAAAAAACTGGTTTTTTTACTTTAAAAAGTTAAATTCGCCTATCAAGTAATAAAGTTGCTTTTTTTGAGTTTAAAATATAGGTATTGAACTTCAATAGAAGCTTAAATAAAATTGAATAAGGAATGGTTGTCAGGTTAATAATAGTATTGTTTTTTTTTAGTGCAGGGGTTTTTTCTCAAGAAAAATTTATCAAACACAAAATTTCAAAAGGAGAAAACCTTACTATAATTGCTAAAAAATACGGACTTAAACCAAAAGATATTACTGCAGCAAATCCTAATGCTCCTGCAATTCTAAAATTAAACTCGATTTTATTAATTCCTAATAACGAGAAAACAGTTGCTCCAAAACCTGCAGAAACTGTTGCCAACACTACTCCTAGTTTACACGAAGTTGAAGCCAAAGAAACACTTTGGGGAATCTCAAAAAAATACAATGTTTCTGTTGAGGGTTTAATAAAAGCGAATCCTTCATTAGAAACCGAAGGATTGAAAATAGGGCAGCAAATTAACATTCCTTCTAATTCAACTGCAATTGAAGAAAAGCCTTTTGACGACCTTAAAATTGTAAATGTTGTAGAAGTCGTTGTAGAAGTTCAGCCCAAAGAAACCAAATACGCCATTGCAAAAAGATACGGACTGACAGTTGCCGAATTGGAGCGTCAAAATCCATTTATTAAAGGAAAATTGCCAGTTGGTTATCTTTTAAAAATTTTAACTACCAAACAAAAAGCAGACGCAGTACAAGCTTTGGCAGTAGCACAACCAGTTAAGGATACGCTTTCAGTTCCAGTTCAGGTTGCAGATAATTCAGAAATTAAGAGAGACTCTTCGGCAGTAATACGAGTAAGCAATCACTCCGATTTAGTCAATCAATTAATTGTAAATGCAACTGAAAATATCGGAATCAGATATCGTTCAGGCGGTACTACAAAAGCAGGTTTTGACTGTTCAGGCTTAATGATTTGTACTTTTAGCAATTTCGATATTAAACTGCCAAGAAGTTCTATTGAACAATCTCGAATCGGAATGAAAATAACTTCAACAGAAGCACAAAAAGGCGATTTGATTTTCTTTAAAACCAACGGAAGACACCAGATTAATCATGTCGGAATGGTTGTGGAAGTTTTAGATGGAGAAATAAAATTTGTGCATTCTTCTACTCACGGAGGCGTAATGATTTCTTCAACAAAAGAACCTTATTACGAAAGAGCTTTTTCTCAAGTAAATCGTATTTTGGACTAGTTTAGCCAGCATTTTTCATAAATTATGATAAAGTGCATTTTTAAATTCTTCAATAGGAAAAGGCTTGCTTAAAAGCTTAAAAACATCTTTGTTTTCCTTAATCTGTTTAATTTCATCGGGATCTAATGTAGAGGAAAGTATGTAAATTTTGACGTCTTTTTTAAAGGCATTATCAAATTGACTGTACACATTTAAAAAATCAAAGCCGTTCATTATCGGCATCTGGATATCAAGTAAGATAAATAATGCATTGTGTTTTGCTCTATTCTCTCTAAGCCAGTCGAGTCCTTCTTTGCCATTATTGGCAACATGAATTTCGTTTATAAAAAGTACTTTCTTAAATAATTGTTTGATAATAAGCTGGTCGATCAAATTATCTTCAATTAATAAAAATGTAGGTCTAAATGGCATAAGAATTTGGTATAGCTACTATAAACTGGCTTCCAATTGTGCTTTGCGAGCTTACAGTAATGTTTCCTTTAATGTTTTCAACAGCTTCTTTTACAATATAAAGTCCTAATCCTGAACCTTTATTTTTATTTGTACCGAAGTACATTTCAAAAATATTGTCTTTAAATTCATCTTTAATTCCAATTCCGTTATCAGTTACTTCAATTTTATGAAAATCATCAGCTACGTAAGTTTTAATAGAAATGAACATTTCTTGTTTGCTGCTGTCAGCGTATTTGATAGCATTTGAAATTAAATTCGAAATAATGATTTTTAATCGCAAACCATCACTCTGAATTTGGTCTACTAATAACTCTTTTGTAAAAGTAATTTTGTTTGCATTTTCAATATGCATCAATTGCGAAATGGCTTCATCAAAGAGTTCCTTTAGGCTAACAGGTTCCATGATAATTTGTTTTCGTTTATTTTTGGAATAATCAATTATATCACTTATAAATTGATCTTGTTTGGCAAGACTTTGATGCATCAGACATAAATAATCTTTAATCTGAACGATATTATCTTCTAATTGCGTTATTTCAATTAAGCCTTTTAAAGACGTAATAGGAGACCGTAAGTCATGCGATGCACTGTAAACAAAACGGTCAAGTTCATGATTTACTAATATCAGATTTTCATTTTTAACTTCGATTTCTTTTTTAGAAACTATTAAACGTTTTACCATTATAGAATAATAAAGACAAACGCTGCAGACAATAACCAAAATAAAAAAAATGTTTGTAATGATCAGCAAATCTTTTATTGAACGGGTTCCTTCTCCTAAAGTATTAGAAAAGTTACGCTCATTAACTGTTAATTTGTCGCTTATAGCACTTATTTGCTGAATAAATTTTTGTTGATCATCGATAGTTAAAATGTTTCGGTTTATTTTAGCATTAATTTGTTGTCCGATGATAAATAATTTGAAAATCAACTTATCGCCTTGTTCCCATTCATGAATTGCCTTTGATAAGAAAGAAACGTGTTTAAAATTATCAAACATCCAAATAAGATCGTTGAGATCTTCGCTATGATTCCTGCCTACAAGAAGTGCTTTTCGTGCTACGGCATTGTCTCCTGCTTTCATAAGCGTTATTCTTGCAAGCCCATCGCCTTGAGGTACTCTTAATTCTTCTAAATATAATTTCCATTGATTTTGATCTTTGGTATACAGATAAGTTATTAAATGCCGAGAGGCATCTTTCTGTCCTTTCGAATAATGTGATTCGCCATTAACATAAGCTCTGTTGGCAGACAATATTTTTATCGTAAAAAAATTGGTACAGATTAATAAGGCACATGAAATAAAAACAATTAACAGAAGAATAAAAACATTTGGAAAACGCAGCTTTTTTAAAATTTGAATCTTGTTCATAATTTTTAATTTGTAGGTTAATAATTTTGATTCTTTTTATGAACTTTTGGCAAATTTGTTTGCTGTCTTTATAAACAATATGGGGAATTGAATATAGTAAAAAATAAACAAATGTTAATGAAATATTTACATTTTATGATTTAGAGCATCTCTACCAAATTTAATAAAAAAATAATACAGTCTGACAAAATGTTCTGAATTTTCTGTCTTTTTAAATATTTTAAATTTAATGTATTGTTTATCAGTAATTTATTTTTTAATATGAGGTAGTTGTGCTTTTCGTAAAGAGTTTTTGATTTATAATATAGCGTATCAGAAAGCATCTAATAATAAAAAGTATTAATTTTTTGTTTAATCTTAAAGAGCCAAAAAAAATGGATGTAAATAAAAAAGCTGCAAAATTTTTATACTTGCAGCTTTCATCTTTTGATTGATTTTTGAAACTATATTACATTTAATTAAACATTCCTATTCGTTTTAATTTTCAAATTAAGTTTATTTCGGCAAATATTGATTTGGATCTTCGCTTTCGAATTTTGGATTTGAAATTTCTTCCTTAATAAAACTTAATTTAGGTTCTGCATGCGCCGAAGCAATATCAAATTGTGGCTTAGTTACAATCGCACTTTTAATTTTGACAAGATTAATTCCGAAATAGATTAAACCTCCGATGCCAATTAAAGCCAAAAGGATATTGGTATAAAAGTCAATTCCCGATTTATCTAAATTTTGAGCTAAAATAATAAGTCCTAGAGCTGTAAAAATAAATCCCCAATATTCCATCTTTATCCAGAACAGACTATGATTACTTTTGAAATTTATTTCTTTTCCGGTTTCTTTATCAATAAAAACTCTCAAAGTCCGATTCCATCTGATTCCAAAAATATAACTGAAAATTCCAGCAACATAAAGCGGAACAATAAAACACAAATCAATATATGTTTCTGGGAAAATTGAGATACAAGAGAAGATTGCGATGAATAATATTAAAACAGAGAGAAATCCTCTTCCTGACCAAACTATCATATTTTTATTTTTTAAGTTGAATGCTTATTTATTAAAGTCCATTTCATCATAATTGGACCATCAAAAATGGTAATGAATTTATTAAGAATAAACATTTATTACTCCTTTAAAGAATTGAATACCACCAAATAAAATAGCTCCCCAAAAAATGAAGCCAATATCAGCAAATGTCAAAATAGTACCGCCACAAAACCATAAAGCTCCGTAAACCATATCTTTTCGTGCTTTTTCGTATTGAGCTTCCTGAATTTGAATTTCTAGATTTTCGACAATTAATCCAGCGATCTCAGTACTTAAGCCTTGCTCAACGAGTTTTGCTTTAGTTTCGTAAGACGATTTATTTTCGTTTAATAAAAGATTAGCAGCATAATTGTAAAATTGATCTGCAACATCTTCTGCTTCGTGTGTGGTGGTTTCCATAAAGTGGTGTTTGGTTAGTTTATAATTTTTTGGTTTACAATATTAACAATGTACGGCTATCATATTATAGTGTAAAATGACACGTAAAAAATTTACATTTTGATTTTCAAATATAAATAGTTGAAACTTTATAAAGTTACGGGAACACGTAAAATGGATTTTTTTTAGATAAAAAAAAACTGCAAATAATTTTTGCAGCTTCTATAGTAATATTAAAAAAAGTGTGATTTATTTAATTTTTGAGAATTTATACTCACATCCTTCGTAACATATAAGATAAGTTGGTGATAAAATCATTTTTCCATTTTCTGATTTGTATTTTTCAACAAACTTTCCTTTTGGTGTTTCGATTGCAGTTGTAAATCCTGGACATCCAAAATTTAAAGTTAGTATTGAGGTTGTCAATATATAAGTACCTGAAGTACATTCTGTGAATCGAGTAGAAGTAAAAGTTCCGTCACTTTTAAAGGTGTAAGTATAGCCATTTTCAACAGGATTCCATTTTGTGTTTGTTCCTCCATCTCCTATATAAGCTTCAGTAAATTTCCAAGTTCCAACAATTCCAGTATCTTTTCGCTTAGTTTCATTATCGCTGTTGCAGCTTATTTGCAAGAATAGAATTGCAAGTAATAAAATTATTTTTTTCATGCTGGTTTGTTTTTGGCTAGTATAATTTTTACTTAATACCGACGAATCCGCTTCCAACTCCGTCATTAAAGTTATCAGAGATCGATAATTTATTTTTGTCATCAATTGTAATAATACCTTTTGTTACAATATTTAACGTCTCTTTGTTTTCGCCCATTTCACAAGTTATATACTTTTCCGTTTCGCCCGAGTAAATAGATTTTTGTGTTGTAAGTTCATATTTTCCACTTACAACTTCCTTTCCGTTTTTGGTTATAGAAAAAGTATTGTCTTTCGATAAACTTAATTGAATCGAATTTCCTGTAGAAGCTGGAGTATCATGTATATGAAAAGCAAATCCGCCATCTGTACTTACCCAATTCCATTTCCCGTAGATATCAGAATTTTGAAAGTTGCTTTTGCTTTCAGAACTGCAAGAAATAAACCCAATAGCAAGAATAAAAAATGTAATAATTCTTCTCATAATTTATTTGTTTTTAATAAGATGGTTCGATTTGAAATTGGTTGCGTTATAATTTGTAATATTTTGAAAATTAATTTCTTGTGATCGTTTTATTCAATTTTATGCCAAAAATGTTCGCAGCCATTTTTGCATACTGTATTTCTTCGTTCAGTATCTGTAATCTTAAAAATCCAAAGTAAGGCTGTTATTGTTTTTTCATTTTCATTTTTTGAAAGAAGAGCTAACTTCTGAAATGCAATTTTAGTTGGATTGGTTTTTAAAATTACAATTGGAGTATAAGTAGCTTTTAATGGAATTGTAGCTATTGCTTTTTGATATGCTTCAGAAGTATAATCCGTTTTATTTGGAATAGAATTGATGATATAATTATGTAATGTTCTAAAAAGTTCTTCAAAATTATTTTGTAATAATAATTTTATACCAAGATTAAAATCCATTTTACCTTGTGCAATCTTGTTGATTATTTCTTCCATAAATTGATTTTTAAAACTTTTTAAAGATGTAACTGTCTAAAAGAAAAGCCAAAATGATTACTGAAAATGAGATCGTTAAAGTGTAAATATAATCAATTTTATGTTTTGGGAATTTTCCAAATTCCGGTTCTCGCTTAAATATTGTAAAATAAATATTTCTAGTTATTTTTTGAACTATCAGAAAGATAAAAAGTAATTGCGAGCTAAAATAACTCACGCTTCTCATTTCATTATTTGAATTGTTTTCAATAATTATTCCAATAATAATCAATAAAATTGCGATTGAAATCCAAATAATAAATATTTTTTTTGTCTTCAGTTTTTCTATTTGAAATCCAACAATAAAAAGCGGAATTGTAAAAAGTATGGAAAGCAAAATGTCAATGTTCATTTTTGATTTTTATTTTTAGTTTTTTTCAAAGCAAGATGATTAAGCTATTTTATTGCTAAAGTATAAATATCCTTTCATTTACTAATTAGATTTTATGAAAACGATTAGTGTGAGTGATTACTTCACTTTGATTTTTATTTTATTTGAGCTCAGTGAATTTCATTTGATGTGATCCTTTTGTGAAGTAAAACGGAGCAAAAGATATAGCCGAAAGCCCGACCCAGAGAGACAAGCCCAAAATATTTTCCAATAATCTAAAATCTGTAATCTAAAATCTAAAATTTCCAAAAAAAGTATATCTTTAACCAACCCAAAATATAAAATAATGCAAGAAAACGACCAAGAACATTTTAAAAGAGAACTCGGATTACTAGACGGAACTATGCTTGTTGTAGGTTCTATGATTGGATCTGGAATATTTATAGTAAGTGCCGATATCGCGAGACAAGTAGGATCTGCCGGATGGCTGACTCTAATATGGCTGATATCTGGATTAATTACCATTATCGCCGCTGTAAGTTATGGAGAGCTCAGTGCAATGTTCCCAAAAGCGGGCGGACAATATGTTTATCTAAAAGAAGCATACAATAAATTAATTGCTTTTTTGTACGGCTGGAGCTTTTTTGCCGTAATTCAAACCGGAACAATCGCTGCCGTTGGTGTGGCGTTTTCAAAATTTGCAGCTTATATTTATGAGCCTTTCAGCGACGAAAATATAGTATTTGAACTTGGTTTTTTTAAACTTAATGCAGCGCAGATCGTATCAATTTTCACAATCGTGTTACTCACTTACATTAACAGTCGCGGAGTGAAAAACGGAAAAATTCTACAAACTGTTTTAACGATCATCAAAATTTTATCATTACTAGGTTTAATCGTTTTTGGATTAACGCTTGCAGCAAAAGCTTCCGTTTGGGATGCCAACTGGGCAAATGCCTGGACAACACGTTCTTATAATGTTGATAGTGGTTCATGGCTTCCAATAAGCGGAACTGCTTTGATTACCGGAATTTCGGCTGCAATGGTAGGATCATTATTTTCAAGCGATGCTTGGAACGGTGTTACATTTATTGCTGGTGAGATTAAAAATCCAAAACGTAACGTTGGTTTCAGTTTATTTCTTGGAACTTTTATCGTAACGATTATTTATGTTTTAACGAATTTAATGTACTTGGCTGTTATTCCGCTAGACGAAATTGCAACAGCAAAATCAGATAGAGTAGCGGTGGTGGCTTCTCAATATATTTTTGGTGATATAGGTACTTTGATTATCGCAATTATGATCATGATTTCGACTTTCGCCTGCAACAACGGATTAATTATGGCTGGCGCAAGAGTTTATTACACCATGGCAAAAGATGGCTTGTTCTTTAAAAAGGCTGCCGTTCTTAACGAATCGAGTGTTCCTGCTTGGGCGCTTTGGGCACAATGTATCTGGGCTTCGGCTTTATGCTTGACAGGAAAATATGGAGATTTATTAGACTTTGTAATTATAATTGTTTTGATTTTTTACATTCTAACGATCTACGGAATCTTTATTTTACGTAAAAAAATGCCAGATGCAGAAAGACCTTATAAAGCCTTCGGGTATCCTTTTTTACCAATGTTATACATCATTATTGCAACAGCAATTTGTATCTCACTGTTATTGACTAAATTCTCAACTTGTGGCTGGGGAGTATTAATTATGCTGACAGGAATTCCGGTATATTACTTAACAAAACCTAAGGAATCTTAATAAAAAGTTGCTTTCCCCAAGTTTTCGGGACTAAGATTTTAAATAAAAAAAACGCTTTGTGTAAACAAGGCGTTTTTTATGCAATCGATTTTTCAAGTTAAGATTTAAAAATTAACTTGAAGATCAGAAGCAATTTTATCTTCAGTAGGTCTTAAAAAAATAAGATATACAATAACCAAAACTCCAAACAACACAAATTCTGGTTTTAGAAATAATATGATAAAAGCAGCGCCTTCAAGAATTCCCCAGCGAATAACTGAAGCAGTTTGGTACGTTGGCAGTTTTTCTTCAAGGGTTAAATCTTGATCTACTTTTTTTAGAAAGGATTTAAATAAAAAATTACTTAAAAGGATAGCAATAAACGGAATTATTGCATACACGATTGAGGAAGAATCAAGAACAGGAATTTTTAATGTTTCATTCGAAAACTCACCTAACATAAAGTAAGTAATAATTACACCAGCGCAAATGGCTAGGTGAATGGTTTTAAGGATTTTAATTTTTTCGGTCATTATTTTTTTTGGTTTTAGAAATGCGAATATAGAATTAATTATCAATTATAAAAACAGGAAAAATAAGACACAAAATTTGTTTGACTCTGCGTAAAAAATATCTTCATAGAGATGTTTTTAACCTATTGAATCACTGGGTAAAAACTAATTGTAATACAGCGAATTTTGCGAAAAAAACATAAAAAAAGACACTACTTAATTTGCAGTGGCAAAAAATGTAGTGTCGTTTAATTTAAATAATCTGTAATTAAGCTATTTCAGTTTCTACAGAAGATTTTATAGTTGAATTAATAATAGATATGGTAAGAGGATCTGTTTCTCCAGAGAAGAAAGCGTCTAATATTTCTTTAAATACAGGATTTGTATTTTCTACTAAAGAAAAAAGCGTCATTGAAGAGCGTAATTTTCGTGCATCTAAATCGCCTAAAATCCCATCTGCTGATTTTCTTTTAAAAGTCAAAAACAGTTCTGAAATTTCGATAAGATGTTTTCCTAAAATAGGATGCTCTAAAAATTCGGCAGCTTCTTTAAGATCGGCAATCGCGTAAAGATTTGCAGTATCACTAGTACCCAATCCTTTTATCTGAGGAAAAATAAACCACATCCAGTGTGTTTCTTTTTTTCCTTTTTTAATTTCAGAAAGAGCAGTAAGATAAAGTTTATTTTGCGCATCTAAAAAACGCGATAAATCATTGTTTGAATAAGCCATTTTGGTATTTGTATTTTAAAAAAGGGTTGCAAAAGTAGTAAAAAAGAAAGGGTCTGCCTAATAAAAGGTTCATACAGTCAGTATTTTAACTTTTTTCGACAGAATTTTCCTCATGCCTCTAGTCTAAAAAATAACTCATTTTGAGTTATTTAGAAATCATACATTACGATGAGTTTGTCTAAAAGTTAAGTTTATTCTCGGTAAAACATCTCGTGCCGTTTTCGGAACCTGATGCTGCCAAAAACTATTTGTTGTTCCTGCCATCAATAAAAAAGAACCATGGTGAAGCGGAATTTCGACCTGCGGAATTTCCTTGCTGAATTTATGACGAAGCCTGAACATTCTAGTTTCTCCAAAAGTCACCGAAGCAATAATTGGGTTTGGTCCTGTATTATGTTCTTTGTCGCTGTGCCAGCCCACGCCGTCATTTCCATTTCGGTATAAATTAAGCAAAACGGTATTAAAATCCTGCTGCGTTTCTTTTTCTACCCGACCTCTGATAGTCAATAATTCGTAATTCCAATCGGGACCTTTTGGGTCTGCTCCGGGATTATCTTTATCCTCATACCAGGCGATCATTCTGGGAACCGTATAGGTTTTGTCATAAATTTCCATTTCATATTCTCTCCATTTGGTTTTGCGAAGCAGTCTTTCATAAAAACGGTCAGATTCTTCTTTGGAAAAAAAGTTATCAATCAAAATCAATTCAGAATCAGGAATGTCAAATACTTTTTTTCCTGCCAAACCTGGGGTAAATAATTCGGTGTCGTTAAATAATGTCATTTTTTCTCCTTTATTTTTTGTCAATTTCAATCCACACAGGGGCATGATCGCTTGTTTTTTCCCAGCCTCGTACATGACGGTCAACTCCGCCGGAGCGTAGTTCTTTTGCTATTTGCGGACTTAGTAAAAAATGATCAATTCTCAATCCAGCATCACGTTCGTAAGCCTTTCTAAAATAATCCCAAAAAGTATAAATCTTCTCATCAGGATATAATTTTCTAATGGCATCTGTCCATCCTTGCGAAACAATAGCTGCAAAAGCTTTTCGAACTTCAGGCAGGAAAAGTGCATCTTTTACCCATTTTTCAGGTTTATAAACATCTAATTCTGTTGGCATAACATTAAAATCACCAACGAGTATTACTGGAATTTTTAATTTCAGCAAGGTTTCTGCACGCTCAGCCAAACGATCAAACCATTTTAGTTTATATTCTAATTTAGGTCCCGGTGCCGGATTTCCGTTTGGAAGATAAAGGCAGGCAATTACGATTCCGTTAATCAAAGCTTCAATATAACGGCTTTGAATATCCTCATTATCGCCCGGAAGAATGCGTGTTACTTCTTCAATTTCCATATTTCGGGCTAGAATTGCAACGCCGTTCCATTGTTTTTGTCCGTGCCAAATCGCATTATAACCCGCATCATTTATCGCTTTAAGCGGAAATTTATCCTGCGGTGCTTTTAATTCCTGCAGACAGACAATATCTGGAGTCGCTTCTTCAAGCCAGCGCAGTAATACATTTAATCTTCCGTTGACTCCGTTTACGTTATAAGTGGCTATTTTCATAGTAGATTTAATTAGTTGTGCTATTAAATTTACAGCTTTTTATACATATATATTTACACAGTTTCCTATTCTTATTTCAGGAATTGTTTGTTAAAGAATACTTTACCCGGATGTTTTTCTGCGTAAGCAAAAATCAAATGCACCATATATTGATTGCTTTTATAAGGCGTAACATAGTTTTTTACTTCTAATGGATCATGAATCGAAACATCTGTCGGAATATGTCCCATACCATAAAAATGACCGTTTTCAATCCAAATACAGCTGCGTTCATCTTTGCTTCTTCCTTTATCTATAATGGCAAAAGTGGGGCGGTTGCTTAGTAGAAAATCAATTGCATTGTCGACTTGCTCGTTGTGAACCGAAACCTCAGGCAAGCTTTTTAGATCATTATTCTGAAAAATTTCTCCTTCTTCCGGTCTTGAATATTTGCAGAACCTTTGATCAATTTCAAATTGTTCAGCCAGACTTCTTAGTAAATCTATCGCGTTATACAAACTATTAAATTCATGAATACAAGTTTGAAATTTGCTTAGTTTTCCAACGGCCAAATATTTGTAGCCGTTTCTTGCTTCGTATTGATAAATGCCGAATTTTGCTTCAAAACGTTTTAATGCTCTATTGTAGGTTGGCCAAAGCTGTTTTATTTCGGTACATTCTAACAAAAGCGCCATTAATTCTGTGGCACAGACTTCAAAGGAAATGCTATAGATATCTCTTAAAAAATGCTGTCTTTGCGGATTGATTTTATGACCGCTAAAATGAGAAGCAACACGTTTTTTTAAGTTGATTGCTTTCCCGACATAAATCACCTTTTTCTGCTGATTATAAAAATAATATACACCTGGTTTTTCGGGTAAATTATTAAAATCTTCTGGAGGTAAATTGGGTGGCAAACGCTGATCTTGTGAAGTCATTTTGACCATTTTTGCAATCTCACCTTCCTCGTCCCATTCCAGCAATTGAGAAAATAATATTGCAGTAGCATCTGCATCTCCACCAGCCCGATGCTGATTTTCTAAAGGTATGTTTAGCGAATAGCAAAGTTTTCCCAGACTGTACGATGCAAGCCCCGGTTTAATTTTTCGTGCTGCACGAACGGTACATAATTTTCTGGCAGTCCATTTAAATCCCGCTTGTTCCAATTGATGACGCACAAATGAATAATCGAAGTTAACGTTATGCGCGACGAAAATACGATCGGTAAGCATTTCTAAAACTTTCTCAGAAATATCATCGAAGATTGGCGCATTAGCCACCATTTCGTTATTAATACCTGTTAATCCAAAAATAGAAAGCGGTATTTCTTTTTCGGGATTAACGAGCGTTTCAAAGCGATCAATTACATTTTTTCCGTCATGAATGATGATCGCAATTTCTGTAATACGGCTGCTACTGGCATTACCGCCTGTGGTTTCAATATCTACTATGGCATATTCTTGCTTTTTCATCTTTGTTTATATAACGTGAAAGCTGTTCTTATTCTTGTAACATCAAAATCTTTGTAACTATTTGCTTTGAAATTTCATTCGATATCTCGGCAAGTTAATTTCATGTGCCTGCGGATATGGTTCGCGATGCGTTGGACTGACATCTTCCTTGATTAACTGCTGTGTTTTAAACTGATCTTTAGCATCCATATACCTTGGATCAGGAATAAAGGGCATTTTAGCCATTTTAGTAATTGTGATAGTTGGAAAATGATAATCAACTTCGACATTTCCTAATAAAAGATAACAGCCGCCGCCCTGAAAAGGATATTGCGCTAAACAATCCGGGAAATGCGCTGTGTCAAAATAAGTGCCTTCATGATCAATCCAAGTCCCAAAATACATGTTTCCTTTTTTAGTGGGTACTTGTTTTCTGGAAATCAAATAAGCCAGCATTCGAACTTGCTTTTTATGATGAATAACCAAATCTTTAGCCATAATATCACCGCGATGTTTGGTTTGTAATAAATCAAAAATAGTACAGGATACAGGAAAACTTAACAATTCGATTTCATCAAAAGCATCTTCAAAAACAGAACGTTCTAAAGTTGGAAGTTTATATTCTTTAACGGGTTCTTGTAAAAGCATCAAACTTCTGTTTTCTGGTTTAAAATTATTCAGAAGCAAACTGGCAATAACCAGAAGCTGATTTTTGGTTTTTCCTGTGAAACGAAATGCATCTATAAAAATCAAAATTTTAATACTTTCAATGCCAATTGGAATTCGGTTGATAAAATCCTCCAAAGAAATAAATTCACCATTTTTCTCCCGATCCGATTCAATCAAATTTGCTATTTTCGATTCTAAACCCTGCAAATGCATAAAGCCCAGATAAATATCGTTTCTGTAAACGGTAGTTTGATATTCGCTTTTATTCACACACGGATTAAGGATTGTTGCTCCGGACATGCGTGCTTCGTGTACATAAACTTCTGTTCTGTAAAATCCGCCTTGATTATTAATAACCGCTGCCATAAATTCTACAGGATAATTGATCTTGAGATATAAACTTTGGTAACTTTCTACAGCATAAGAAGCGGAGTGCGCTTTACAAAAAGAAAATCCTGCAAACGATTCAATCTGGCGGTAAATTTCCTGACTAAGACCTTCAGGATGTCCTTTTTGGGCACAGGAAGCAAAGAAATTATCTTTTACTTTTTGAAGGGCTTCTTTAGAACGCCCTTTTCCAGACATAGCACGACGCAGAACATCACCGTCTGCAGCAGGAACGCCTCCGTAATGCTGGGCAATTTTGATCACATCTTCCTGATAAACCATAATACCATAAGTTTCACCAAGATGTTCTTTGAAAACCTCATGAAAATATTGAAACTGATCTGGATTATTATGACGAAAAATATATTCTTTCATCATTCCGGATTGTGCAACGCCGGGACGAATAATAGAAGAAGCCGCTACAAGAATCCTATAATTATCACAATTTAAACGGCGTAATAATCCGCGCATTGCGGGACTTTCGATATAGAAACAGCCAATGGTTTTACCTTGTGCCAAATGCACATTGCATATAGCTTCATTTTTTGATATAGAAGTGTTTCGAATATCTACTTTTATGCCTCGGTTTTTTTCGATTAGTTTTACGCTGTCGTCGATATGCCCAATGCCGCGCTGACTTAGAATATCGAATTTTTCGAAACCAATTTCTTCGGCAATATGCATGTCAAAAAGTACAATAGGAAAACCTTTTGGAGGCATTTCTAAAGGCGTATAATTGGTAATAGGTTCTTCAGAAATAATAATACCACAGGCATGCATACTGCGCTGATTAGGGTATTTATTCATCATAAGACTATAATCCTGAACCAGCTTTACAATAGAATTAGTTTCTTGTAATGCCATCGGATTTTTTGCCAGCATATCTAATTCTTCTTTCGGAAGACCAAAAACTTTTCCGACTTCTCTGAAAATAGAGCGGTGTTTGAATTCTACATTGGTACCGCAAAAAGCAACATGATCACGGCCATATTTATCAAAGATATACTCTAAAATTATGTTGCGTTCTTTCCAACTCCAATCGATGTCGAAGTCAGGCGGACTTTTTCGATTTAAATTTAAAAATCGCTCAAAATATAAATCCAATTCTAAGGGACAAATATCTGTAATACCTAAACAATAGGCGATAATACTGTTGGCACCACTGCCTCGGCCAATGTGCATGAAACCCTTACTATTGCTGTAGCGTACAATATCCCAGGTAATTAAAAAATAACCGCTGAACTCTAATTTATCAATTACTTTTAGTTCTTTTTCTACACGTTTTTTTGCCAGTTCGTGATTTTCGCCATAGCGCCATACTAATCCTTTCTGCGCCAGTTCAGTAAGTTTTGCTATATCTTCTTCACGACTTTTAGTAAAAAACTTTTTGTTTTTGGGTGTTGTAAAATCATATTCAAAATGGCAGGAATTAATTATTTGCTGTGTGTTGGATATTATTTCAGGATAACGTTCATAGTAAGGTAAAAGATCTTCTAGAGGCAACATTTTCTCAGACGTTTTACAATAATCAGTTTCTGTTAGTTTCGAAAGAATAATATTCGTATCAATCGCGCGTAAAATTTTATGCAGATTAAATTCTTTTTTATTTCTAAAAGTTACCGATTGCAGTACAACCATTTTAGAAATTTTATCTTTATGTTCTGATGTAAAAAGCCTTGAAACTTCATCCGCGCGAATGCCGATAAACTCATTTTCACGAAGTTTTGCTGGAGCATTTTCTAAAGTGTAAATAATAAAAGCCGATTTGAATTTGGGAGCAATTAGAGGTAAAGTTTCTCCACTGAAATTATGATCCGTTAAAAACCGATTCATTTCACCCAAACCTTCAGGGTTTTGAGCCAAACCTATATATCTAAATTGATGTTCTGAACGGAATTCTATGCCTACTAAAGGTTTAATTCCTGCTTTATCACATCCTCTTATAAAATCATAAATTCCAGTTACCGTATTAATATCTGTAAGTGCCATTGCTTTTACGCCACAAGAAACAGCCTCTGTGATGAGATCATCGAGAGGAATCGTGCCGTAGCGAAGTGAATGATATGAATGACAATTGAGATACATGATTATTTACTGCGTTTTAAAATTTCGTCTTTAGTATTCGGTTTAAAAGAAGCTCCGGCACAACGCATTACGGCATCAAAACCATAACGGGTTTTCATTTTATCCATGGCGGCATAAAGGGCTAACATTTCCTCGGTATCTTCAAAAAGATTAATTTGATACGTACCGCGCACGAGTCCGCTGCAGCGAATACCAATCAAACGCAATCGCATTCGGCGTTGGTATAGTTTTTCAAAAAGTTCCATTACATTTTTAGTCAAAATATGATCTGCTGAAGTGTAGGCTATTTTGCATTGTTTGGTTTCTGTATCAAAATTGGCGTAGCGTATTTTAACCGTAACAGTTGAAGTCAGCCATTGTTCTGAGCGAAGCTGAAAAGCGAGTTTTTCGACCATTCCCACAAGCACTCTTTTCAGTTTTGCAATGTCAATTGTATCCTGAGAAAAAGTATGTTCGGTAGAAATTGATTTTCTTTCGGTGTAAGGTTCAACTGGGGTATGATCAATTCCGTTAGCCTTTTTCCAAATATCCAAACCATTTTTGCCAATCATTTGTTGTAAAACTTCAGGAGGCATTTCAGATAAAGTTTGAATTTTTCGAACGCCTATTCGGGATAAAAGCTGAAAAGTCACAGCTCCGACCATAGGAATTTTTTGAATCGATAAAGGATTTAAAAATGCCTGTACATCATTTTCTGGAATTTCAAGATTCCCTTTTGGTTTGCCTTCGCCGGTAGCAATTTTAGAAACGGTTTTATTGACAGATAACGAAAAACTGATAGGAAGTCCGGTTTCTGTAATTACAGATTGTGCCAGTTCATTTGTCCATTTATAACTTCCGTGAAATTTATCCATTCCGGTAATATCAAGATAAAATTCGTCGATACTGGCTTTTTCCATTATCGGTGCTTTTTCCTGAATAACCTGTGTAACATCATGCGATAATTGAGAATATAATTCCATATCGCCTTTGATGATTTTAGCCTGTGGACAAAGTTTCATTGCCATGTGGATGGGCATGGCAGAACGTACACCAAAATAGCGTGCTTCATAGGAGCAAGAAGCTACAACTCCTCGGTCACCTCCGCCTATAATAAGCGGAATGCCATTGAGTTGAGAATTGGTGCGTCTTTCGCAGGATACAAAAAAGGTATCCAGATCCATATGTACAATTGCCCTTGCCATTTTCCTTTTTGTTTTTGTATAAAGCAAAATTAGTACAGATGATAACAATTTTTTGTATATTTGCTGTTCCAAATTATAACAAATTAATTATGTCCTTATTTTCAGACAATATCAGAGCATTAAGGGTTAAGCATAAAATATCACAAGAGAGATTAGCTGAAAACCTTAAGATTACCAGAGGAAGATACGTTAAATACGAAGATGGAACTTCAGAAGCGCCGTATGATATTTTAAAGCAGATCGCTTTATATTTTCATATGAGTATCGATTTGTTATTGTCTGTCGATATACGCAAAATCAATATAGAAAACTTAATAAAACTAGAGGGCAACCGACTCATTTTGCCAATCCAAGTCGATCAATTTGGTGAAAATTATATCGAAATTGTATCTCAAAAAGCAAAAGCAGGTTATCTAAACGGATATGCCGATCCAGAATATATTGAAAGTTTACAGCAGGTTTCGCTTCCGTTTTTAGGACCAGGAAAACACCGCGGATTTCCGGTAGAAGGCGATTCTATGCCTCCGCATGAAGATGGTTCGATCATTATCGGACGCTATGTGGAAAGGCTGGGAGAGGTAATGGATGGAAAAACCTATATCTTGATTACCAAAAATGAAGGTATGGTGTACAAACGTCTCAATAAAAATAAAAAGAATTCTTTAGTTTTGGAATCGGATAATAGTTTTTACCCAAATTATGAGGTGAAAGCTTCTGATATTTTAGAGATTTGGGAGTACGAATGCAACATCGGCCGATCTGATAAAAAACAGCAGCTTTCTGAAACTGAAACGATGAAAGAACTGCTTCTTGAAGTAAAAAGAGAAGTGATGGAGATTAAGAATAATACGGCGAATACGTAATTTTCAGCTAAACAGATTATTTTTTTTCGCCACGAATTCACGAATTTTGATTTAATAATTTCTTGAATTCCTGGCGAAAAACTTTAGACAAAGCCATTCAATTCTTTTAATCTGTAGCTTTAAATAAACTTTGTGCCTTAGCGCCTTTGTGGCAAGAAATCTAAAAAACCTTCACAAAACCCAATCCATATTGCTGCCCATTATAAAAAGGCATTACCATAGAAGTTGACTTACTTTCAGAAGACGATTTGAATAATTTTTTAGTGATATAGGGATTCATCCAATACGCCAATTTAGTGCTCAAAATTCCAATTCCAGCTCCTGCAGCAACATCGGTTAACCAGTGGCGGTTGTTGTAAATTCTAAATAATCCGGTTCCGGTTGCAACGGCATATCCGGCAATACCGTACCAAATCGATTTATCTTTGTATTCCTGCCATAAAAACTCGGCTCCGGCAAAAGCAGTCGCAGTATGTCCTGAAGGAAAAGAATTGTTCGAACTTCCGTCTGGACGTTCTTCATGCACAATCGATTTTAAACCTAAAACCGTTGAAGCCATTATAACATAAGAAGTCATAAATATTACAGAACGATCCCGCATATTATTTTTACCTTTTACGCCAAAAGCATTTAAAGCATAAACTGATGCAGCGGGTGCATATTGAGAGAAATCATCAATGGTAATTTTCTCATCAATGTCTTCAGTAACTTCATTTTTTATCTGATGATTAAAACTTAGGAGCTGATCATTTCCAATTCCAATAACGCCATAGCCAATTAATACACTGGGAATAATTAATTGCTTATAGTTAAATTTTAATTGATGAGCAGTGCTGTCAATTTTTACAATTGAATCATTTTGCTGTGCATTTGCAGAAAAAAATCCGACTAAAAATACTAGGGAAATCGTTTTTTTAAACATCTTTCGTTATCGTTATAAGTTGCAATAATAACGAATGTCTTAACTAAGTATTTTTGACTTAATTGAACCTTAAGCGGATATTAATTTGTTGGTTTTAAATAGAATGGTTTGATTAAGATTGGCTAAATTTTCTCAAATTCCATAGGAATGATTTTCATATAATACATTCAATATATCGAACCTATTGCTTTTTTACATTGTAAAATTTCTTTGCCAACAATATAAATCGAGCCTACGGCTCTTTTACTATTTTTGTTTAAACAATTAACAATTATTCTTAGACTTTTAACGAAAACCAAAACGTACTCCCCAGTCCCAAATTACTCTCAACTCCGACATTTCCATTTTGGGCTTCAATAAATTCTTTACTGATTGCCAAACCTAATCCCGTTCCGGATTTTTGACTTCCTGGAACTTGAAAATATTTATCAAAAACTTTATCTTTGTATCGTGTATCAATTCCTTTTCCAGTGTCGATAACCTGAAATACGATTTGATTGTTTTCTCTTTTTAATTTAATGAAAATAGTACTTTTTTCAGAAGAATACCGAATCGCATTCGATAAATAATTAATCAAAACCCAACCTGTTTTTTCGCTGTCGGCTTTTACGTCCTGCAGATTTTCATCGGCATCAATAACCAATTTAATCTGTTTTTGATCGGCCTGAACTTTTACGGCTTCAACAGCATAATTTACAATTTCACGCGGATTGCTTTTTTCAATATTCAGCTGAATATTTCCCGTTTCCAATTGTGATAAATTGAGTAATTCGCCTGTAATTTTCAATAGTCTTTGACTGTCATCTTTTATACTTTCAACCAATTGTTTTTGGTCGTCGTTCATGTCACCCGTTTTTGTATTTTCAAGTAATTGAAGACTTAATTTTATAGAGGCAATCGGCGTTTTTAATTCGTGCGAAACGGTCGCAATAAAATTGGTTTTGGCAAAATCCAATTCTTTAAAAAGTGTAATGTTTCTCAGAATAATTACATCACCAATATTGATTTCTTTTTCTTCGCCAGTTGGAATTATAGTAATATTCAAAATTTCTTTTTCGAAATAACTCTCTTTTCCGTGAGCGTAAATTTTAAGCGGTTGTTTTTTAGGAGAGTCAGCCTCTTCCTTTAAAATCAAAGACCGAATCAAATCATTTGATAAAGCCAAATTTGAAGCCGATTTCCCAACCACATCTTCCAGTTTTAATCCGACAATTTTTAACGCTTCATCATTGGCAAACAAAACAATTCCTTCATTATCAAGACCAATAATAGGATCGTGCATATTATTGATTAAAGTTTCCAGACGTTTTTTTTCAAAGAATAATTTATACAAATTACTGTCATTATATTCCTGAAGTTTCTGCGCCATCGTATTAAACGATTTGGCCAAATCTCCATACTCATTATGATTGGTAAAATGCACACGTTCTGAATAGTTTTTATTGGCAATTTCCTTAATACTCAGCGTTAATTCCTTTATAGGATTGGCAATATTATTGGGCAGATTAACTAGTAAATTAAAAGCAATCAAAAAACACAAAGTTCCCACAATGGCAATCCACAAATTGGCATTTTCAGCGGTATGTTTGGCAATATCGCTTTTCTGTTTTATAGCATCTAGATTCAATTTCATAATGGCAAAAATGTCTTGCCTGATTTGCGTTTTGAGCACTTCATTAGCCCCATTTTTTTCTAAAAGAGCAAAACTTTTTTCGAGATTTTCGGTTGCTTCCTTTTCTCCAGGTTCAGTTACATTTTGCGTTTGCTTTTCCAGATATTCTTTAAAAGTGTGAATCTGATTATCTGGATTTGCTTTAATTTCATCCAAGGACAAGATCATATTTCGCGAATATTCAAGCGTATTATAATTCGCTTTCAGAATATTCTCTGTATCTGCTTTTATCAAAAAAACAGAATAACCGCTCACTAACGAAAGTATAATGATCATTAAAAATAATAATCCAACTCCCAGATTTAATTTGGTTTTAATTCTCATAATTTTAGTTTTTGTAAAATGTTTGCTGTGAGATGTAAAATGTATTTCACAAAGATCATTTCACATTTTACAGCCAACATTTCACGATAATATAACAAGATCAACATTTGATAAAGACAGTTTGTTTAACAAACGCCTGAAAATTGTTGTAGACAAAATTACTTTAAATAAATTCAAATGCGGTTTACCAATGCAGACAGTTGTAATTTGTTTTTCTTCTGCAGTAATCAAAATCGCATCGGCAATATTTTTATGTTCTAATTTAATAACTTCTGCGCCCAATTGCACGGCGAGTTTAAAATTATTAATTAAATGTCGCTGTTTGTCTAAAGCAATTTTTGTACTGCTTTCCTGTGGTGTTTCTACATACAAAACATACCAGCTTCCGTTGTAATAACTTGCCAATCGTGCCGCTTTTCTGATCACAATTTTAGCCGTTTTATCATTACTGCTAATACAGGCCAAAAGTTTCTCATGTCGTAAAGCATGAAGATTCGGAACTTCATTCTCAACTTTTCGAACGACTTGACTCGCTACTTCTTTCAAAGCCAGTTCTCGAAGTTGTAAAATCTGTTCCGATTTAAAAAAGTTCGCTAAAGCCGTCTGAATTTTATCAGGAGTATAAATTTTTCCTTCTTTCAAACGCGCAATCAAATCTTCAGAAGTCAAATCGATATTGACCACTTCATCTGCCAATCGCAAAACATTATCTGGAATCCGTTCCTGAACGTCTATTCCCGTAATACGTTTTACATCCTCATTTAAACTCTCAATATGCTGAATATTAACAGCTGAAATGACATTAATTCCTGCATCCAGAATCTCCAAAACATCCTGCCAACGCTTTTCATTTTTGCTTCCTTCAACATTCGTGTGCGCCAGTTCATCAACAATAACCACTTCGGGACGAAGATTAATAATGGCTTGAACGTCGAGTTCTTCTAATTCTTTTCCTTTATAGAAAATTGTCCTTCGGGGAATCACAGGCAAACCCGCCAATAATTCATGCGTTTCCTTTCGCATGTGCGTTTCGATGTAGCCAATTTTTACATCGATTCCGTTTTTCAATAACGAATGCGCTTCCTGAAGCATACGAAAAGTTTTGCCCACACCGGCGCTCATCCCAATGTAGATTTTAAACTTTCCCTTTCGTGATTTCTGAATTAAATCGAGAAAGTGCTGTGCGTTATTATTTTCGTTTTCCATACTTTATTGGGTAATATGTTATCTGTAAAATGTAAAATGTTTTGCGTAATGTTAAGTACATTTTACATTTTACAAAAAACATTTCACATTACTAGAAAGAAATCGCCAATGAAGTCGTTACAAACGTATTGGTATCCGTTGGAAGATTGTTTTTTGTAAATATTTCATCTTTGCTCGAAAGATTTCTGGCTTCAATTCTAAACATAACATTATCAGTAACTAAGTAATCAAAGTTAGCTGAAAAACCGTAAGTTTTAAAACCGTTTGGCGTTTCAGTTGCAATGATTACTCCTTTTTCGTCGCTGTAATATTCACCGCGTGCTGCAAGCTGAATTTTGTCTGTTGGTTTGTATTGCAGAATCAAAACTGGTGAAAACCAAGTGTCGTATTTGTTACTGTTTTTAGCTGATTGCTGTGATCCAACATCAAAACCAGCTGTAATGTTTGTTTTCTCTGTTACTTTAAATTGTCCGTAAAAGTTATTAAAATAACGCCATTTTTTATCAATATCCAGCTGTTCATTTCCAACATACGTACTCCAGTTCAAAGCAACATTATCTGATGGTTTGTACGTAATCTGAGTTCCAAAAGCTGGCGTTTGATTACCTTCTACTTTCTCAATTCGTTGCCAGCCATTCAAATACATTCCTGCCAAATACCATTTTCCAGATTCAGACGTATAGCCAATTTTTACTCCCGTTTCATAATAAGGAGAATTCTCAGCCAAAATACTTCTAGTTAAAGTCTGACAGTCTTTTCCAATGGCGCTTTCAAAACCAATATGCGAAGGCATAATTCCCGCGTCAATCCATAAATTATGGTTTTTCGAAATCTTTACTCCAACATTTGCTTCGTAAACATTTTTCAACAAACCCTGCTCGGCCGCCATATTATATTCGGCATAAGTTCCTGCCATCAAGGCAAAATTACCCCGAATATTTTCTTTAGAATAATTCACTTTCGCCATACCCAAATTCAGGTTTACCTCGTTGCTTTTATTATAACTATAAAAAAAGTTTGGTCGAGTATGATTTTCGGGTTTTCCAAAATCATAACTATAATAAGCGTCTACATATCCTGAAAATGTAAACGGACTTTTTGTTTCTTCTTGTGCGTGTAAATTGCTAAAACCAAAAGCGATTAAAGCAGTAAGTATTATTTTTTTCATTTTTGTGGTATTCTATTATTTATTAGATTTTTTAGGAGCTAATCCCGCTCCCGAAGCCTCGGGAGGTTTCAATCTTTTGTGCCTCCCGAAGCCTCGGGACCGGCACAAAAGGATTTCCTCCCGAGGCTTCGGGACTATCGGGGCTAGGACATTTGGGGTAAAAAGGCGTTTTGTTTCCTAACAGGTTTTTAAAACCTTGTAGTTATTAATTTTAAAGTTTTGGTTTTTATCGCTTGGTTTGTCATCCTGAGGAACGAAGGATCACACTAGTAGCTCGACAAAGATTGGCGATCATGCAGACGGAGTTTCTCGTGTGATCCTTCGTTCCTCAGGATGACAAACTACACGGTTACTCCATGATAATAGTTGATGTCGATTTTCATACCTACAAGGTTTTGAAAACCTTGCAGGAGAAAACCTTAGAACCTTAGCGACTCAGAACCTCAGAACCTTTTTTAGAAAGTTCATCCAGCGCTACATTCAATTCCAAAACATTAACCGTTTCAGGACCAACAACAGCTGTATTAATTTTAGATTCCACCAAAGCTTTTACTTTAGCTTCATCCATTTTTCTTTCTTTGGCAATTCGCTTAACCTGAATCAAAGCGCCTTGCGGAGAAACATTCGGATCTAAACCACTTCCAGAAGCCGTAACCATATCTGATGGAATATCAGATTTTTTCAAATAGGGGTGAACCAATAAAAGTGTATCAATTCTTTTTTGAACCAAAGCCAGATATTCAGCATTACTTGGTCCTTTGTTGCTTCCGGCACTTCCCGCAGCATTATAATCTACAGCGGAAGGTCGTCCCCAGAAATAATTCGATTTGTCGAATTTTTGGCCAATTTTTTGGTAACCAACTACTTTTCCGTTAACCGAAATCGTTTCTCCTTTTCCTTGATTTGGAGCCAATTGTGCGATTCCGTAAATCGCTAAAGGATAAATAACCGCAAACAAAATCAAAGTAAGTACGGTAAGTTTTAAGAGTGAAAATATTGTTTTCATGTTTCTAATGTAAAATGTTAGATGTAAAAAGTGATTTGTAAAATTGTTATATGTGAGTTTTTGATTTTGTCATTTCACATTTTACAAATCACATTTCACTAAATAAAGAAAGTAACTATTAAATCAATTACTTTAATTCCGATGAAAGGGACGATCAAGCCACCAAGTCCATAAATCAAAAGATTTCTTTTTAAGATGGCACTTGCTCCAATTGGTTTATAATCAACCCCTCTCAATGCCAGCGGAATTAAAATTGGAATGATAATCGCATTGAAAATCACAGCCGATAAAATCGCACTTTCAGGACTATGCAAATGCATAATATTTAAACCTTGCAACGCAGGAATCGCAGTAATAAAAAGAGCAGGAACAATAGCAAAATATTTCGCAACGTCATTTGCAATAGAGAAAGTAGTTAAAGTTCCGCGAGTCATTAAAAGTTGTTTTCCAATTTCAATGATCTCAATTAATTTAGTTGGGTCATTGTCTAGATCGACCATGTTTCCTGCTTCTTTTGCAGCTTGAGTTCCACTGTTCATGGCAACACCTACATTCGCTTGCGCTAGGGCAGGAGCATCATTGGTTCCGTCACCCATCATAGCAACAAGTTTACCTAGGTTTTGCTCGTTTTTGATGTAGTTCATTTTATCCTCAGGTTTCGCCTCCGCAATAAAATCATCAACACCTGCGGCTTCTGCAATAAACTTCGCTGTCAATGGATTATCTCCGGTAACCATAACCGTTTTTACACCCATTTTTCTCAATCGGTCAAAACGTTCTTTCATTCCGGTTTTTATGATATCCTGCAATTCGATAACACCTTGAACCTGATTGTTTTTAATAACCACTAATGGCGTTCCTCCATTTGTCGAAATGTCAATTACTTTTTGAGCTGTATCTTCAGGAAATGCATTTCCAGCTTGAAGTGCAATGTTTTTTGCAGCATCCTGAGCACCTTTTCTAATGTTCGTTCCGTCTCTTAAAATGACTCCGGAAGTTCTAGTTTCTGCGGTAAATTTGATTAAAGTAGCACCTTCAATTGATAATTTATTGGCAGTTTCGGCTCCTGCCAGTTCCACAATACTTTTCCCTTCCGGAGTGTCATCTGCTAATGAACTTAACACAGCAGATTTAATAAAGTCTTCTTGAGAAACACCTTTTGCAGGATAAAAATTGGTTGCTTTTCTGTTTCCAATCGTGATTGTTCCGGTTTTATCCAAAAGCAGTACATCAATATCTCCGGCAGTTTCAACCGCTTTTCCAGATTTTGTAATCACGTTGGCACGAAGCGCTCTGTCCATTCCCGCAATTCCAATTGCAGAAAGTAAACCTCCAATTGTAGTTGGAATCAAGCAAACGAACAAGGCGATAAAAGCCGCAATCGTGATGGGTGCGTTGGCATAGTCGGCAAACGGTTTTAGCGTAACGCACACAATCACGAAGATTAATGTAAATGCGGCTAATAAAATGGTTAATGCAATTTCGTTTGGTGTTTTCTGACGGCTCGCACCTTCAACCAAAGCAATCATTTTATCCAGAAAGCTTTCGCCAGGTTCTGAGGTTACAATTACTTTAATTTTATCAGATAAGACTTTTGTTCCTCCAGTTACAGAAGATTTATCACCTCCGGCTTCGCGGATTACAGGAGCACTTTCTCCAGTAATGGCACTTTCATCAATTGTAGCCAGACCTTCGATAATTTCACCATCAGTTGCGATTAAATCGCCAGCTTCGCAAATGAAAACATCTCCTTTTTTTAGTTGTGAAGATGAGATATGTAAAATGTGAAATGTATCAGGCTGACCTTTTACATTTGACTTTTCACTTTTTACAAGCTTTGCAGGAGTTTCTTCACGAGTTTTTCTTAAACTGTCAGCTTGTGCTTTTCCTCTGGCTTCGGCAATTGCTTCGGCGAAATTGGCAAATAAAAGCGTTGCCAGTAAAATCAAAAACACAATTAAATTATAGATAAAACTACCTTGATCTGTTGCTCCCATTAATATGGAAATACAAACCGCAAACATGATCGCAGTTCCTATTTCTACGGTAAACATTACCGGATTTTTGATCATCATTTTTGGATTCAGCTTGACAAAAGATTGCACTAAGGCTTCTTTTACCTGCTTACTTTCAAACAATGATGTGGATTTATTAGTTGTCATTTTTCTTTGTGTAAAATGTTAAATGTAAAATGTGAAATTTCCTACTTTTGTAAATGATTATTTTAAATATGAAACCACATAAGAAATTGAATTCATGGATTAAAAGTTTTGAATTCGTTAAAGAAATTTATTTAGCTACAAGACAATTCCCTTCTGAGGAAAAGTTTGGAATTACTTCGCAAATCCGCAGAGCTTCTGTTTCTGTACCTGTTAATATTGCAGAAGGCGCAGCGAGAAAAGGAACAAAAGAGTTCATCCATTTTTTACATATTTCGCTAGGTTCTTTATCAGAACTCGATACTTTAATTTTATTAAGCAAAGAATTAGATTTTTTCAATGAAAAAGAATGTGACCAATTGATAGAAAAATTAGATATCATAGGAAAACTTATTTATGGATTAATCAAGAATCTTGAAGCGCGTGTATGATCTGTGATTTATGAGAGTGAAATGTGATTTGTAATATGTAAGATGTTGTGTGAGTTTGTGTCTTACATCTTACATTTTACTTTTTCACATTTTACATTCCAAAATATTCGGCTAAAGGTCCAAGTGCCAGCGCAGGAAAGAATGATAAAGCAGCAATAATTGCGATTACAGCAAAAGTCATTATTCCGAAAATTGAGGTGTCGGTTTTTAAAGTTCCTGCACTCTCTGGAATGTATTTTTTACCTGCCAGTAAACCTGCAATTGCTAACGGACCAATGATTGGAATGAAGCGGCTTAACAGCAATACAATTCCTGTAGTGATATTCCAAAAGGGATTATTATCTCCTAAACCTTCAAAACCAGAACCGTTATTGGCAGCACTTGAAGTGTATTCGTATAACATTTCTGAGAATCCGTGATTTCCAGGATTGTTTAACCAGCCTGTCGCGTTGCCACTGAACCAATAGCCCATTGCAGTATCATGTGCGGCAAAATAAGATGCTAAAGCAGTTCCGGCCAATATTAATAAAGGATGAAGAATCGCAATAAAAGCAGCAATTTTAACTTCCCGTGCTTCGATTTTCTTTCCTAAAAATTCAGGAGTTCGACCCACCATTAATCCAGAGATGAATACAGCCAGAATAATAAAAATGTAATAGTTTAAAATACCAACACCGCATCCGCCGTAAAATGCATTTACCATCATAGATAATAGTTGCATAGCACCAGAAACAGGCATAGAACTATCGTGCATACTGTTTACAGAACCTGTAGAAATTACTGTTGTGGCAATACTCCAGAAACCTGACATTGCAGGGCCAAACCGAACTTCTTTTCCTTCCATCGCTCCAGTCGTTTGTGCGATACCCATTTTTTCAATAGCAGGATTTCCGTTCATTTCGCTCATCACTGTTGGGACAACAAGTAATAAAAATCCAACGGTCATTACACCAAAAATGATGTTGGAAAGCTTTCTTTTGTTTAAGAAAAAACCAAGTGCAAAAATCATCGCAAACGGAACAATCAACTGCGCCCAAAGTTCAACTCCGTTAGTAAAATAAGTTGGATTTTCTAATGGATGCGCTGAGTTGGCTCCAAAAAATCCACCACCGTTTGTACCAATATGTTTGATGCCAATAAAAGCAGCAGCAGGTCCGCGAGAAACTTCTACATGATCACCCTGAAGCGTTGTAATAGTATCTTTGCCTTCAAAAGTCATTGGAGTTCCGCTAAATAATAGTGCAACAGCTACAATTGCCGAAAGGGGTAATAAAATGCGAGTACAGCTTTTGATGAAATAATTATAAAAATTACCTAATTGCTCTGTAGTTCTTTCTTTCATTGCCGTAAAAATCATGGCGGCAGCCGCCATTCCGATACCTGCAGAAACAAACTGAAGGAACATCAAAACCATTTGTGAAAGATACGATAGCCCACTTTCGCCTGAATAATGCTGTAAATTACAATTGACCAAAAATGAAATAGCAGTGTTAAATGCCAGATCAGTCGTCATTGAAGGGTTATTATCCGGATTTAAAGGTAAAGATCCCTGAAACAATAAGACAAAAAAACAAAGAAAGAACCAAACCATATTAATACTTAAAAGTGCTTTTAAGTGTTGTTTCCAGTTCATTTCTTCAGTGGCATTTATACCGCTGATTTTAAAAATAAATTTTTCAATTGGATTGAAAATCGGGTCAAAAAGTGTCTTATCTCCCAAATAAACTTTAGCAATATATTTTCCTAAAGGAATTGCTAAAATAATAGTTAGGATAAAAATACCAATGACGCCTAATAACTCTGTGTTCATAATTTTTATTTTTTTTAGTGAAAGGTGAGAAGTGATTTGTAAAATGGGTTGATGAATAAAATTTATGTTTACATTTCACATAAGGCATTTCACTTTTTACATGATTTAAAATTTTTCGGGTTTGATTAATACATATATCAAATACACGAAAACAGCGATTGAAATAATAAATAGTGCAGTCATGATTTAGATTTTTTCAAAAAATTCAACTGATTTGAAACAAATAGCAAACAGCACAACTGCCAATGCGAGTAAAAGAAAAGTGATCATAGGATTTTATTTTAGATTTTAGATTTGTGAAATGTGAGACGTAAAATGTGATTTGTGAAAGGAAACAACATTTAACATTTCACAAAAAAACATTTCACGAATTAGACTCCCGAAGTATTAACTTGCTTAATGTATTCCGCTTTAAGCGTTTGAGGAAAAAGGTGTGAAATATTGCAGTGGCGCATTTCCATAAAAGAAGAAACCGAAAAAACATACACATTAGAAATGGCATTTTTAGTTTCGATGCTTCCACTGATAAATAGGCGTTCAGCAAGAGCAAGACATTTTTTTGCACGAACGATATTTCCAGAAATAATAGATTTTTTGGTTATCTCGGCAAAGCGTTCTGCTTGTTTGTAGATTGAGGTGACTTGATTTTTCATGAGAATGAATTTTTATGTTCTCCCTCCTTATGCCAAAATATGTTCCGAAAAAGTAAGGTAACTGCTAAAGTGCTGTCAATAAAAGGAATGTAGTTTTGTGCCAAAAATTAGGCATAAAAAAAGCTTATCAAAATGATAAGCTTTTATTGAAATGATAAGGTTTATTTAATTGTGAATTGTGAATTGTAAAATGTAACCTTCTTTTAATTTGAAATTTGAAATTGCAATTGGTTTTGAAATTTAAATTTTGGAATTTTCAATCCCATATTCTTCCAATTTTCGATACAAAGTCGCAATTCCAATTTCTAATAACCGTGCTGTTTCGGCTTTATTACCTTTCGTATAATTCAAAACTTTCTGAATGTGCAGTTTTTCAACACTCTGCATAGAGAAAGCCGACATTGATTTTGTGCTTTTTTCCGTTTGATGTTGCATTTCATACGGCAAAACATCTGAAGTTAAAGTATCGCCATTACTTAAAATAACCGATCTTTCGATAATATTTTTAAGTTCACGGATATTTCCCGGCCAGGAATAATTTTCTAATTTCTGAAGAAAATCATCAGCAATATGTAATGTTTTTTTGTTTGTTTTTTCAGAAAATTGTTTGACGAAATAATGCGTCAAAACGCCAATATCCTTGATTCTTTCTCGCAAAGAAGGCAGTTTGATTTCGAAGATATTTAAACGGAAATACAAATCAGAACGGAAACGGTGTTCATCACTTTCTGTTTTTAAATCTCGGTTTGTAGCCGCAATTAATCTGAAATTTGATTTTTTTGGAGTTGTATCGCCAACCGGAATATATTCAGAAGTTTCTAAAACGCGAAGTAATTTTGCCTGAAGATCGATAGGCATTTCACCAATTTCATCTAAGAATAAAGTACCGCCGTTTGCTTCTTCAATAAAACCTTTTTTATCTTTTAAAGCTCCTGTAAAAGCGCCTTGTTTGTGGCCAAAAAGTTCGCTTTCTAAAATTTCCTTGCTGAAAGTGCTACAGTTTAAAGCCACAAAAGATTTTCCGACACGATTGCTGTTTTCATGAATGGCCTGTGCAAAAACTTCTTTCCCAGTTCCGGTTTCACCAGTCAATAAAACAGTCGAATCTGTTTTGGCAACTTTTTGGGCAAGATCAATAACTTGTTCAATTCCTTTCGATTTTCCAATTATAGTCTCGAAAGAATATTTACTTGCAATACGTTTTTCCAGTTGCTGTACTTTTTTCTGCAATTCCACTTTCTCTAAAGCTTTATAAAGAAGCGGAATAATTTTATCGTTATCGTCACCTTTTACAATATAATCAAAAGCACCATTTTTCATTGCCTGAACTCCGTCTGGGATATTTCCGAAAGCAGTCAGCAAAATAACCTCTACAAGCGGAAAACTTCCTTTTATGTTCTGAAGAAAATCAACGCCATTTCCATCAGGTAATTTGACATCACATAAAACGACATCAATTTCGGTTTGTTCTAGTTTCTTAAAACCAGATTTTAAATCTTTTGCCTCGAAAACTTCAAATCCTTCCGATTTTATAATACGCGCCAGCAGACTTCTAAGTTTTTCTTCGTCGTCTATAATTAAAATTTTGTGTGTCATTTGAGGAAAGCAAGTTATTTTGATGTACAAATTTAGGTTTTAAATCACTTTCCTTTTTTAATTCGGAATAAATTATTTTTAAGTATATAATAAGTTTTAAAATATTTTCATCGAAAAGAAATGTATTTTTAGATCCAAAAAGAACCACTAAAATTTATGTCAAAACGAATTCTCATTATAATAACTGCTGTATTGTTCTGTGGTTTACATGGTTTCTCAAATGAAATTGTTCAAAAAGATTCTTCAAAATCAAAAACAATTTCTTTTAAAATCAAATTAAAATCGGCCGATGAGGTTAAAATCAAACCTGCTCCTTTAAAATTCAATAAACATTTTGCCTATAGTTTTACGCTTGATGATGGATATCGATCTGCTTATTTAACAGCCTTTCCATTATTGAATGGCGGAAAAATCAGTAATCCTGATAAAAACGAATGGAAAATCGATCAAGGCGGAGACGGAACAACTTCAAATGGACTTTTTTATTCAGACGGTTTCGGAAACAAAATCCCATTTAAATTGGCTTTGGCAGTTAACGGCGGCGCAATTCGTGATTTACCGGCAAACCGCGGACATCTTTCGTGGCCGGAAATTAAAGAAATGTACAATGCTGGCTGGGATGTTTTGAATCACGGTTTTCATCATGCTACAAAACACGGAACGAATTATTTGACAGAAGTAACTGAAAATATTACTTCGATAAAACAAAATCTTGATTTTACCATGTCACATTTTGTGGTTCCTGGCGGAGAAGGAGATCCAGATTATCATCATGAATATGAAAAAGCTGCATTAGCAAACGGATTTCTTTCAGTTGCTTCCCACAAAGGTGTTGGACCTATTTTAAATGTTGATTCTAAAGTCGATTTAGATAAAATGATTACAGCCAGAACTTTTGTGCAGAGCTCAAAAGATTCAACTAGTTTCAAAACAATGGATCGTTATTTAAAGACACTAGATTCGATTGTAAAACAACCAAATACACTTTGGTTTAACGAATTTACACACGGTACAGGCAATGGAAATTTATGGAATTTAAGCATGCGTTTTCGCGATTTTAAATATTATATGACAGCGCTTGCAGATAAGTACGGCGTAAAAGGAAGTGATACAATTTGGATGGCACCGTGGCAGGAAGTTTACGAATATATTTGGTTAAGAGACAGAATTAAAGTCGATTACAAACAAAAAGATAAAGAAATAGAAGTTACTATTGAATTACCTGAAATTCCAGAAAACTTTAGAAATCGAGATATTTCTTTAATAGTTGATACTTCATCAAAATTTGAAATCGAATCAAGTAAAGATTTAAAAATTAAAGACGACGGAAAAACAACTCACAAACAGATTTTCATTGAACTGAAATAAAAAATATAGCCACAGATTAAAAGGATTCTAATGATTTTTTTACTTTCAAAATGACATAATCCTTCTAATCTTTTTAATCTGTGGCAAAACTTTCTAATTAATCTCCTTTTCGCTATCCTTGATAAAAGTATCAATATTCATTAAATAAGGGTCTACAACAATTCGTTGATGTTTTATTTTAGATTTTATTTTTCCCTCTATTTTATTGTTTTTTATTGCAAATGTAAAACGCGATAACTTTCCGTTTTCATCATAAATCCCAATATCTATTTTATTGTCGTTTGGAATTTGTTTTCGTTCTCCCGTCGCACTTTCTTTGAATTTTTCAGAAACCGCTTTAAAAGAAACCTCATAAAAACCATTCTTTTTACTACTTGAAACCGATTCTATTTTAGACGAATAAGTAATAATCTGCTTAAACATTTCATCTAATTTTGGATATAGTTTTTTATCCGTTACAGCATAAATTTCTTTTAATAAATCTTCAGAATCAGGAAACGGATTTGGATATTTATAATGATTCATAAAATTTTTCAAAGCCAGATTTACTTTTTCTTCACCAATTAATATTCGCAATTGATGCATAACCAGCATTCCTTTATCATAAGGTAAATGAGGCGTGTCGTAATTGGTTTTATATAAAGGTGTTTCTGGATCGTAACTTCTGCTGCTCAAGTATAAATCAAGATGAATCTTTAATGTTTCAAGTGCTTTTTCTAAACCATGTTCTTTTTCATAAAGCATTAATTCTGTGTATTGAGCCAAAGTTTCGGTCAAAATCCAGCTTCCTTCTTTTTGTTCTGGGCTTATTTGTGAATTTCCCCACCATTCATGCGACAATTCATGAGCCGTTAATTGATTGATGACATCTTCTTTATCTTTGTTTTTGAGATCGCTGTAAAATCCGAAATTCTCTTTCATAATAACTGTCGACGGATAAGAAGTTGCAGCAAATCCATCCGCGAAAGCAGAAACTTCGGCGTATCGAATCGTTTTATATGGATATTTACCAAAATTGCTCTGGCAGTAATCTAAAGTATTTTTTACATCTTGAATTAGTTTTTCAACGTTTCTGGAATGTCTTTTATCATAAAAAACTTCAATAGAAATTCCTTTATATTTCGTTTTTTGAATTTGATAATTAGCAGAAGAAAAAGCAAATCGAAACGGAATCTTTCCATTTGATTTATAATGAAAATAATTGCGATCGTCTTTTTTCCAACTTCCAATTAAATCTCCAACACCAATAGCAGTTTGATTTTTAGATGTTGAAACCAAAGCATCATAATCAACAAAATAATATTTGATTTTAGATTTATCTTCCAGTTTTTTAAGAGGCGTCTGAGGTTTCAAATGTCTTTTTGCACGCTCTTTTTTACTGCTGATTTCATTCGATTCCTGATAACCAAAAAGCGGAAAGTAACGGCTTATTCGCATAAAAGAACCATTTTCGATTATAGAATTAAAAGCCGTGTGTCCTTTAAAGGGCGACCACGATGATTCAAAAGAAAAATTCATTTTGAGTTTTTGCTGTGGCTGTAAAGGTTTTCCCAATCGAAACCAATAATGTTGAAAATCAGAAACATCGTCTAATTTTTTAGAAGTCGGAATCTCAACAGAAGTCAGTTTCGAATTTCGATCTATATATAGGAGTAAACTATCAATTGGTTTTTCAGAATTATTGATTAATTCATAGATGCCATTTACCTCATAGCGGTTGTCTTCGGGATATAAATCGACTTTACTTTTTATCGAAACGATTGTTGGCTGAGGTAGATTTGTATATTTTTTAAATTGAGTTTCATATTTCTCGCTCCAATTATTCTGATCGTCTTCGGTCAAATACGGATATTCAATATTGGTTTTGTAAAAAAGATAACCTCCAAAACCAATAAAAATAATAATTCCGAATCCTAAAGTTGCTTTTTGAATATTATTAAATGAATTTCTGCGAAAGATTTTTACGATTGAAGCATTTCTTTTCCATAAAATGCCAGTCAATGTTAAAAGGATTAAAGCCAATCCAAAATTGTAGAACATCGAAATATGAAACGAGATTTTATATTTGCCAAAACCATTCAAATCAAAATATTCTGTTTTAAAAGCATTTCCAAAACGAAATAAAGGATGTGAAATTCCCAATTGTTCTCCAATTCCGGTACAAAACAAAATGCAGACAAAAGCCGAAATCGCAAGTCCGATATATTTATTTTTAATAAAAGTCTGAATTGCAATGATCAAAATTGAAATTAAAAGCAACGGAAACCCAATAAAATAAAACAAAGAAAGATAAAGACCAATTTCGATTGGAGCATTCGCATTCATAATTTGAAATCCACATCCAATCAAAATACTTATACTAATAATGAGTAACGGAATTATAAAAAGTGCTGTCAATTTTGCCAGCAAAACAATAAACTGAGAATAAGGCGCAGTGTTTTCAAGCATTTCAAATCTCGAATTTTCACTTCGGTTTAATAATTCGCTGCTGTAAAAAAGGAGAATCAGGATCATAATAAAAGGCAGGCGATCCATTATTGTGGAAATCATCAAAGCAGTATCGGTAATTTTTTCAGCCAAGCGGATGCCGCCGTCAATTTCATCTGAAATCTCAATCATTAATAATCCAGAGAATAAAAGTACAATCAGCAAAAATGGAATTCCTTTCAGAATTAAATAAACATCCAGTTTTATATTGCTTTTAAAAACAGCTAAATTATGTCTGAAAGATTTTATTTCGATGTTATTCGGAATTGCTGCAGAAAATACTTTTGTTTCTTTTTGAATAGCTTTAGATGTTTTTACCTTTTTAGTTTTGGTTTTTCGGAATGAAAATAATCGATACGAAACAAAAAGTAAAAGGAGAGAAACAGAAATCCATAACAATCGGTTAAATAAAAAGTTACCCGAAAGTGAAACCAGCTGGCTGTTTTTTTCAATTGAAGTCCAATATCTCGTTTGTTCCAGAAAAGCTGCCAGACCAAACGGATCTATTTTTGCTGCCCAAGACATGGCTTTCGCCGAAGATGGAGAAGCATTTGCAAATAGGGGCGAATTCGAAAAAATCGAACCTGCTATATATAAGATGTAAATTAATAATCCGCCGACATAAATTAAGAGTTTGCTTCGAGTAAGCCACGCCAAAGCAGTCAAGATAGAAAGGCTCAAAAAAATATTCGGAATCACAATGACCAAATACGGCCAGAGATAATTTATAATTTCAAAAGGTCCAAGTTCACTTTTTTGAAGCCATGACATTTGGTGTCCAACGATCATTCCGACGATAAACATTCCAAAAGAAACTACGGCGATTATAAATGCTGCAATAAATTTTGGAGCTAAATAATGAAATTTAGAAATAGGAGAGGAGAAAATAATCGAATCGAATTTCGTTTCATATTCCTTTAAAAAACTTTGTGCCGCCTGAAGCGTAATCGAGAATATCGTCATTAACGAAATCAGACCAATCGCATAAGTTAAAACATACGGACTATTTTTGTATGCGCCCGAAAAAGAGAAGTTCGCAAACGCACTGACAAAAAATCCAAGAATCAGATAAATAATAAATGTGGCATAAAAAGTCAAACTTCTGGTATTGTTATGCCATTCAAATTGAATTAATTTAGAAAACATAACCTTAATTTTGAAGTTGATTTTGACCTAAAACACTAAAATAAACATCGCTTAAATCTGGCGATATCAATTCGAAACCAGAATCTGGACGTTCATTTGCGAAAACATGAATATTGATTTTTCCCGAATTTAAGTGAGAAGAAATGATATTGAAATTCAATTGATGATCCTTCAATTCTGTTTTCTGAATCGCTTTCATCCAGATTTTATCTTTCAAAGAATCGATTGCGTCATTTGGTTTTCCTTCCAAAATCAATTTTCCGTTGGAGATAATTGCCATTTTAGGACACAAATCTCGAACGTCTTCTACAATATGAGTTGATAAAACCACGATAATACTTTCACCAATTTCGCTCAGTAAATTATTAAATCGGTTTCTTTCTTCCGGATCAAGCCCAGCCGTCGGTTCATCCACAATAATAATCTTTGGATTTCCAAGTAAAGCTTGTGCAATTCCAAACCTTTGACGCATCCCGCCAGAAAAAGAATGAACCGCTTTGTCTTTATGCTGTAATAAATTAGTCTGCTGCAATAAATACAAAATTTGATCGTGTCGTTCTTTTTTATCGACGATCCCTTTCAAAACTGCCAAATGATCGAGCAGGCGATAAGCAGAAATTTTAGGATAAACACCAAATTCCTGCGGAAGATAACCTAGGTTTTGCCTGATAAACATGGGATTTTCCAGAATATTAATTCCGTTAAATTCAATAATTCCAGAAGTGGGTTCTTGTAAAGCGGCAATAGTTCGCATTAAACTTGACTTTCCGGCGCCGTTTGGACCTAATAAACCAAACATGCCATTCGTGATTTCAAGCGATAATTGGTCAATGGCTTTTGTACCGTTCTCGTACGTTTTGCTGAGATTTTTGATTGATAAACTGTTCATTTTTTGATTGGTTTTGATGATTAAATGAAATTATGATTTGAAAAATTTAGGCAATAGAATACCTGTCGGCTTCAAAAACCGATTTATTATGTTTAGAAATTAAAATTTAAAAGAAAGCTATTCTGCTACGTATTCTAAAATATCGCCAGGCTGGCAATCCAGAATTTTACAGATAGCTTCGAGAGTATCAAACCGAATTCCTTTTGCTTTTCCAGTTTTTAGAATCGATAAATTGGCAGGCGTAATATCTAGTTTTTCTGCCAACTCCTTACTCTGCATCTTGCGTTTGGCAAGCATTACATCAACATTTACAATTATTGGCATAGTTATATAAATAAGTCTTGTTCGTTCTGAAGGTTTAAACCTTGCTTAAAAATAGCAGCTAAAAAGTAAGCAAAAGCACCAAGCATTCCGTGCAGTATAATAAAAAGCCAAACTTCATTATCAAGCGGAACAAAAAAGAAAGCCACAAATAGTACAATAGTCGGAATTAATAAATTCGATAAATAGAAACGCCTTAAATGAGAAATTCCATTTGCAGTAAACAATTTTGGCTGATAAAAGACCTTAAAAACATTACTGCTCAATAAAAAGAAAAGACCGTATAGACTTAGCGGGGCTAAAAAATCAAAAAGAATGTATGGTAAATTGTAATCACCCAGCATTAAAGGATGCGAAGTAAAAGGATAACAAACCTGGAAATACTTTCCGTTATCTTTAAAAGTCAAAAACAATCCTGTTACCAAAGTAAAAACAGAATATGCAGCCAAAAAGAAATAGATAACGGACAAAAATCGGGTAAAGTAAAATAATATTCGAGATACAATATGAGTTGTCTTCATATATTGAAAAGTTAAATTGATATTGCAAATTTATAATTAATTATTGTAAAACGATAATTAATTATCAAAAAGTAATTATTTTTTCAGTAATGAGAATATTATAATTCTATTAACATTAGAAAACAAAAGGCATCCATATAAATGAGTTAATTTTGTATACTAGCATTTTTTTATATGAAAAACCCAATTTCAGTCTCATTATTAGACCTCGCTATCATCACTCAAGATAGCAACGCCACAGAAACATTTCAAAAAACAAAAGACATAGCGCAATTAGCAGATAATTTAGGATACAAGCGATTTTGGCTCGCAGAACATCATAACATGGCACACGTTGCAAGTACAGCAACTGTAGTTTTAATTGGTTATGTAGCAAGTCAGACAAAAAATATTCGTGTAGGTTCTGGCGGAATCATGCTCCCGAATCATTCTCCTTTAGTAGTTGCTGAACAATTTGGAACCTTGGAAACGCTTTATCCAAACCGAATAGATTTAGGTTTAGGAAGAGCGCCTGGAACAGATCAGCCAACTGCCGAAGCAATTCGAAAAGACTTTTTCGAGCAGGCGCAGCGTTTTCCGCAAAATGTAAGCAAGCTTCAAGAATATTTTTCTTCCGAAAATGAAACAGGAAAAGTGCGTGCATTCCCAGCCGAAGGTTTGAAAGTTCCAATTTGGATTCTAGGTTCAAGCATGGATAGTGCAGCTTTAGCAGCAGCTTACGGATTACCTTATGCTTTTGCAGGACACTTTGCGCCAAAACTGATGATTCAGGCATTTGAATTCTATCGCGAAAATTTCCAGCCTTCAGAGTATTTAGATCAGCCAAAAACAATGGCTTGTGTCAATATAATTGCTGCAGACACAAACGAAGAAGCAGAGCTATTGTCTACAAGTTTGTATCAAATGTTTTTGAACTTAATTAGAAACGATCGTAAAGGTTTACAGCCTCCAGTTCCATCATTAGATGACATTATGAACGAGCAAGAACGTTTCCATGTCAATCAAATGACAGCCGGAACCTTCACAGGAAACAAAGAACAATTAGTTACCGATTTAAAAAAGTTCATCGACTACGCAAGAATTGATGAACTAATGGTAACAAGTCCAATCTTCGATCATCAGGCAAAACTAAAAAGCATTCAAATCACAAAAGAAGCAATCGACAGCCTAAACGAAAGTATACATATATAAGTATACTATATATAAGAGTAGATCGCATTCACTGAGCCCGACAGTTTTAAAAACCTGCCGGGTTTGTTTTTTTATACATATATATAAGTAGAATTTTATACTATATATAGCATCAGTTAAAAAATATCTGTCAGGCTGAGCGAAGTCGAAGCGCCGCACAGTATTACACAATCCAGGCAATCCATCATTTAGAATTTATTTTTAATAAGAAGCTATTCCCGCTATCCGCTTCAATCTTTTTGAGGCGAACCCCGCCCCAAAAAGGATTTCCTCCCGAATCGGGACTATCGGGGCTAGCCATCAGTTTTCAGAAGAAAAAATCGGCAATAAAAGACCATTTCAGAAGAAAAAAAAGAAAACTTTGCATCTTCGTACCTCTGCGAGATTAAAAAAACATAGAAAAAACCAGACTTCGGGCCTTAGTGCCTTGGCGGCAGAACCAGGCAAAGCGAAGCAAAGCAGCCAAAAATCCCCAATAAAGGCAAAACGGCAAAAAAAACTTTGTATTGTAAAAAACGCCATACCAGCGAGTTATAAAATATATGGAAAATATATAATAAAAAGTCTTGCAGATGTAAATAAAGGTATTACTTTTGCACCCGCAACAGCGACAGGCGTTCACTGAAATACTGACAAGTTATTTAAACTAAACGAAAAAATATTTTCAAAAAAAGTTTAAAAAAAGCTTGT
>NZ_JADKPU010000008.1:0-263327 GCF_015350695.1 Flavobacterium sp. MR2016-29 | reverse complement strand
CAATAATGATTTTTGACTGTTTTGCTGGGTTTTGTTATAAAATCTGGAATCCTTTACTTTTTCTTTACAAGAAAAAAGCTGAAGCGCATAGCATAAAAACATCTCAATCATATGCAAATTTTAAACTGACCACTTCTGTTTCTCTCCGCCTGATCGATTATTGCTCTTATATATAAAGCATAAATTGCTATACCTATATATAATGTAGAAAAAACAAACCCGGCAGGTTTTGAAAAACCTGTCGGGTTGTTATAACTAATAATAGTACTATTTATCTTGAGGAGCTTTAGCTTTTGATTCCCAGTGACTCATTAGATTATCGTAGTTTACGGGATTTGCGGGTTTCTGATTTACTAAGCGACCAGATTCAAATGCACGGAGAAGAATCGTCTCTATTAAATAATCTTCATTAACTTCAAATGGCTTGTATTCGGTTTTCAGACTTATATCGAACAAATTGGCTGTTGTATTTGACACAAAAGCTTTGAAACCGCTTTTTAAAGTTCGTATTAATTCATAAGTTGTTATTCCGGTTTGTCTATGAATAAGTTTTACCAGGATCTGACCTTGTTTGCGTGAAAGTTTTTTAAGTCTATCTTCGAATTCATTATTAAGGTAATCTTCTACAATCTTGAAATATTTTTTCTTTTCTCGATTGGTTTTTAAACGGGCCATTCCTTGATTTAATGCCGTTAATCTATCTGCGGCTAATCTAGCGTATGGATATACTTTGTAAACTCGGTTTTGAAGAATCAAAAATTGCTTTTGTGCCTCGGGATCCAGCTTTTCTTTAGAAATAATAATCTCCGGCAATTCAATTGTATCGTTTAAGATAGAATCTTGTTCCGTTAATATATAGCCCATTTGCTGATTCTCTTTTGGAGTAACTTGGGCTTGACTTGTAAACGAAATCAATATAAAGAATAAAATGCAGTTGGTAAATCTCATTGAATCATAATTTAAGTGTAAAATTATATATTTATATACAACTCTAATACCAAATTTATAAATTAGCAAAAAAATATTTTTATGAGCACAGAATCTATCTTAAAAGATACCTCTATTACTTTCCTTGAAAGCTACCTAAATAACGCCTCGCCCACTGGCTACGAAAGTGAAGGGCAAAAACTTTGGATGAAGTATTTAACACCTTATGTAGATACTTTCATTACTGATACTTACGGAACAGCAGTTGGTGTCATAAATCCTGATGCACCTTTTAAAGTTGTGATTGAAGGTCATGCCGATGAAATATCATGGTATGTAAATTATATAACAGACGATGGTTTATTATATGTTATACGTAATGGAGGGTCTGATCATCAAATTGCGCCATCGAAGAGAGTCCATATTCATACTAAAAAAGGAATTGTAAAAGGTGTTTTTGGATGGCCAGCGATTCATACGCGTTTGCGCGATAAAGAAGAATCCCCAAAAATCAGTAATATTTTTATTGATTTGGGTTGCGAAACGAAGGAACAGGTTTTAGAAATGGGTGTTCATGTTGGCTGTGTAATTACGTATCCAGATGAATTTATGATTTTGAACGAAAATAAATTTGTTTGTCGTGCCATCGATAATAGAATGGGCGGATTTATGATTGCCGAAGTTGCTCGTTTATTAAAGGAGAACAAAAAAACGCTTCCATTTGGATTATACATTGTAAACTCTGTACAGGAAGAAATTGGCCTACGAGGAGCTGAAATGATTGCGCAAACTATTAAACCAAACATAGCTATTGTTACTGATGTTTGCCACGATACTACTACTCCAATGATTGACAAAAAAGTTGAAGGCGATCTTAAAATGGGCAAAGGTCCTGTTATTGCATATGCACCGGCTGTTCAAAATAAACTGCGTGATTTAATTGTTGATACAGCAGAAGAAAAAAACATTCCGTTTCAGCGTCATGCAACTTCACGCGCGACAGGAACAGATACTGATGCTTTCGCATACAGCAATGGCGGTGTAGCATCGGCTTTAATTTCATTGCCTCTGCGTTATATGCATACAACTGTAGAAATGGTTCATCGAGAAGATGTAGAAAATGTGATTCAACTAATTTATGAGTCGTTACTGAAAATTGAAAACAATGAAACTTTTTCTTACTTCAAATAAGAATCATTAATATGTTAATTCGGTTACCTATATATAGTAACCGAATTAACTAATAAAAAATAGGATGAAAATTTTATTACTGGAAGACGATTTTACTTTATCTAAAGAAATCTCAGCATTCTTTACTTCAAAAGAATTCGAGTGTGTTCCTTATTATGACGGTTCTTTATTGCTAAAGAAATATTTTCCTTATGAATATGATTTAATAATCCTCGATATTAATGTTCCTGGAACAAATGGAATCGAAGTCTGCAAAGGAATTAGGGAAGTCGATAAAAAAACTCCCATCATAATGTTAACTGCTTTTAGTGAAATTGAAGATAAATTAGCTTCGTTTGATAATGGAGCCGATGATTATTTAGTTAAACCTTTTCATTTTGAAGAACTATATGCGAGAAGCTCCTCCTTATTGAGGAGAAAAGAAATTCCGCAACAAACTGAAAAGAAAATTTTGATTCAGGATTTAGAAATTCTAGAAGAAGAAATGAAAGTATACCGCTCTGGAGAAGAAATTAAATTGACTCCAAAAGAGTTTAAATTGATTATGATTTTGGCTCATGCAAAAGGTAAAGTTTTATCGAAACAATTTATTGCTGAAAAACTTTGGGATTATCATATTGAAACCAATCAGAATACCATTGAAGTGTACATTAATTTTTTGAGAAAAAAAATCGATAAAGATCACGAAACAAAATTAATTCGCACCAAAATTGGTTACGGATATTATTTAAGCGATCAAGAATGACATTAAAAAACAGAATATCACTTTTAGTTAGTTTATTATTTACAATCCTATTTGGGTTGGCTTCTACCGTGATATTTGTTTTGTATTCTAATTTTAGAAAAGAAGAATTCAGAGATCGACTAGAAATTAAAGCCCTTTCGAATATCAAACTTTTAGTAAATGTAAAAGAAGTCGACGATCAGCTTTTGAAAATGATTGATCAAAATTCAATCAATAAATTGTATGATGAAAAAACATTAGTCTTTGATTCTCATTATAAATTGATCTACAGCAGTATTGATGATGCAAAAATTAATTGGTCTGTTGAGGATTTAAAATACCTTAAAAAGCACAAAACCTTTTTTAAACAACAAGGAAACTACGAAGTTTATGGTGTTTTTTACGACACAAAAGATCGAGATTTTTATGCCTTAATATCAGCGACTGATGATTATGGCAAACGAAAATTACTTTTCTTAAGATATACATTAGTTGTATCTTACATATTTTTTACATGTATTTGCTGGGTCTTGACATCTTTTATGGTTAAAAAAGTCATGAGTCCTTTGAGTATTTTTCATCAAAAAATAAAAAATATAAACGAGAATAATCTAGACACTCGTATTGAATCGAAAAGCAATAAAAATGAAATTGATTTGATTGCCAATGAATTTAATTTTATGATGGATCGAATTGAAATCTCTTATCAAAAACAAAAAGAATTTACCGCGCACGCTTCTCATGAGCTGCGTACTCCACTATCGCGCATTACGTCACAAATTGAGAATACTATTTCAGATTCTGAAACATCAGTTAAGGGCAAAACTTTTTTAAAAACCATTTTGTCTGATGTGAATCAATTGACTGAATTAATTAATTCATTATTAATTCTTTCTAAAATTGATAATAAGAACCATCAAAGCAGTGAAGTGCATCGAATGGATGAAATTCTGTTTTCGGCTATTGAAAATTTAAATAAAAGTTTTCCAGATTTTGTAATTCTTTTTGAGATGGAAGAAAATGATAATTTAGATACAGCCTTAGAAGTTAAAGGAAATAAAAACTTATTAGAAATTGCCTTGAGTAATGTTTTAAAAAACGCCTGTGTTTACTCTGATAACAAACAGGCTAAAGTAAAAATTTCTACTTCAGAATACGGTCATCTTATTATTTCTGTTTCAAATACAGGGAGAACTTTAAATGAGAATGAACAAAAGAATCTTTTTCAGCCTTTTATGCGTGGCGAAAATTCTAAAGGAACTACTGGTTTTGGTTTAGGATTACGTATTGTACAACGTATACTTACTCTTCATAAGGCAACAATCACCTACACTATTCCTCACGAAAAAATAAACTTATTCCGACTAATTTTTTATTAAAAAGTTTAATAACTTTATTTTCAATAATTTACTTTTTGCTTTAATACTTTTTTAAGCTCTTTTTAAGGAGTTTATTAAGGTGTCTTAAAGTCTGTTGATAGCATATTTGTAACAAATAAAACTGATACAATGAAAAAGTTATTTGCATTACTATTTTTGATTTCTCTTAATCAAATAGTTTTGGCTCAAAAAACAGTTACACTCGAAGACTGTGAAAGCCAATTTTTAAAAAACAATCTCTTTTTGTTAGCTTCACATTATAATGTTGATGCCGCAAAAGCACTAACGATTCAAGCGCGTATTTGGGATAATCCCATGCTTACTGCTGAGTTAAATGCTTACAATCCGGAAAGAAATCAATATTTTGATATCGGGAAAGAAGGTCAGAAAGCGTTTGGTATCGAACAATTAATTTATTTAGGCGGAAAAAAACGCAATGAAGTAAAATTAGCTCAAACAAATGAACAATTAGCTGAACTTCAATTTAATGATTTGCTGAGGACTTTAAAACTCCAACTTCGCAAGAGTTTTTATACCGTATATTATAATACTAAAAACCTTGAAACTACAGATAAACAGCTTGCACATATTGAAGATTTGATTAATTCGTATTCTGTTCAGGTTCAAAAAGGAAATATTCCCTTAAAAGATGTTGTTCGTTTGCAATCTTTATATCTAAACTTCAAAAACGAACGAATGGAGGTTGTAAATAATAATATTGAAGAGCAAGCCAATTTGAAACTCTTATTGAATTCAACAGAAAATGTAGTTCCAGATGTTTCTAAAGACGAATTCAATAAATACCTTAAAACTATTGACTTTGATTTAAAATCTTTTGAAGATCAAGCCATCGCAAATCGTCCAGATTATTTGGCCAAACAAAAAGAAATTGACGCTAATGAATTGAATGTAAAATGGCAAAAATCACTTTCGATTCCAGATCTTACTTTAGGAGCGAACTACGATCAGAGAAGCGGTGCTTTTAATAAAGAAGCTAATTTGACACTTGGAATTCCGTTGCCACTTTGGAACAAAAATAAAGGAAACATTAAATACGCTCAAACCATTTTAGATCAATCTAAAGTTGAAAAGCAAAACTTCCAGCTTCAATTGCAGACTGAAATTACATCGGCTTGGAATAAATGGGATGAATCGCGTAAAAATTATACAGTTATAAAACCAACTGTGAATTCTGATTTTGAAGCAGTTTATAACGGAATGTTGACCAACTTTCAAAAACGAAATGTGAGTTTATTAGAATTTACAGATTTTATGGAAAGTTACAATCAAGCTACTATTCAAGTAAATGAATTGAAGAAAAAATTAGCGCTTTCTGGCGAAGAATTAAACAGCACAATCAACAAAGACTTATTTTAAAACTAAATAAAGATGAAACATAAACTAATCATAGCAACTGCAATCTTGAGTCTATCGATTACAAGCTGCAAAAAAGAAGTAGAAAATCCTGAAACTAATACTTCTTTCGCGCTAAGTGACTCAATGTTAAAAACTACAACAACAGCTGAAGCACAAACACAGCCCGTAAAAAACGAATTGAGTTTTTATGGAAAAATTACAGCTGATAACAATAAAATGATTGATGTTTATCCGCTTGTTGGCGGAAACGTGATTAAAGTAAATGTAGAACTTGGAGATTATGTACGCAAAGGACAAGTTCTTGCCACTATAAAAAGTACTGATATAGCTGATTTTGAAAAACAATCTCTTGACGCAAAAAGTGATTTATTAGTTGCAAAAAACAATTTAAAAGTTGCACAGGAATTATTCGACGGAAAATTAAATTCTGAAAGCGATGTTCTTCAGGCAAAATCTGAAGTAAATAAAGCACAATCTCAATTAGCTAAAATTCAGGAAACCTATAAAATATACAATATTAAAGCAGGATCCATCTATGAAGTAACTGCTCCTATCAGTGGTTTTATCATTCAAAAAAGTATCAATCAAGATATGCTTTTAAGAAGCGATCGATCTGAAAACATTTTTGATATTGCTGAAATTAGCGAGGTTTGGGCAATGGCAAATATCAATGAAGTGGATATTAATAAAGTAAAACTGGGAATTGATGCTGATGTTACAACTTTAAGTTATCCTGACAAAGTTTTTAAAGGTAAAGTTGATAAAATTTTCAACGTTATTGATCCTGAAACCAAAGCCATGCAAGCACGTATCAAATTGCAAAATCCTGGTTATTTGCTAAAACCTGATATGAATGCTAATATTAAATTGTCTTTTAAAGAAGATAAATCGATGATTGCTATTCCGAGTGATGCAATAGTTTTTGATAAAAGCAAAAACTTTGTGATGGTATTTAAAGATCGCCACAATATTGAAACAAGACAAGTTGAAGTTTACAGCGTTGTTGGAAAAACAACATACATATCAAGTGGCTTAAAGGAAAATGAAAAAGTCATTACCAACAACCAGTTATTTATTTATCGCGCTCTAAACGATTAAGACATGAACAAATTCATACGAAATATTATTGCTTTTTCGCTTAAGAATAAAGCATTTACCTTTTTTTGGGTAGGACTTTTGGCCGTTGCAGGATTCATTTCCTTTAAAAATATGCCAATTGATGCTTTTCCAGATGTAACAAATACACAAATTATTATTATTACACAATGGAACGGGAAAAGTGCCGAGGAAGTGGAACGTTTTGTGACGTCGCCTATCGAAATTTCAATGAACTCGGTACAAAAAAAGACCAGCGTTCGCAGTATTACGATGTTTGGTTTATCCGTAATTAAAATCATATTTGATGATGGTGTAGATGATACTTTTGCACGTCAGCAAGTCAATAATTTATTAAAAAATGTTTCGCTTCCAGAAGATGTCGAACCAGATGTTCAGCCTCCATATGGACCAACTGGGGAAATTTTTAGATATTTAGTAAAAAGTGACAGCAGAGACAGCAGAGAATTATTGACTTATCAAAACTGGGTTATAGACAAACAGCTTCGTTCTGTTCCCGGTGTTGCCGATTTGAATGTTTTTGGAGGTCAGACTAAAACCTATGAAGTGGGGGTTGATCCTATAAAATTAGCAAAATACAACATTACGCCTTTGCAAGTTTATAATGCTGTAAATGCTGGAAACTTAAATGTTGGCGGTGATATAATCGAAAAAAATGGGCAAGCTTTTGTCGTTCGTGGAGTCGGGCTTTTGAAATCTATTCCGGATATTGAAAATATTATTGTTGATGATGCTGGCGGAAATCCAATTTTGGTAAAAAATGTGGCTTCGGTTTATGAAAGTTCTATGCCGAGAGTGGGACAAACCGGAATTGGAAAAAATGATGATGCCGTTGAAGGAATTGTTGTAATGCGAAAAGGCGAAAATGCTCAGGAAACTTTAGCCTTGATTAAAGCTAAAATAAAGGATTTAAATGATAATGTTCTTCCAAAAGACATAAAAATTGAAACTTTTTATGATCGTGATAATTTAATGAATTTCACGACAGAAACTGTAATGCACAATTTATTTGAGGGAATTATACTGGTAACTTGTGTTGTGTTTCTTTTCATGGCCGATTGGAGAACTACTTTTACCGTTTCTATTGTAATTCCGTTATCGTTATTGTTTGCCTTTTTGTGCCTAAAACTGATGGGAATGAGTGCAAACCTATTAAGTTTAGGTGCAGTCGATTTCGGGATTATTATTGATGGTGCGGTGGTAATGGTTGAAGGCTTATTTGTTGTATTAGACCACCGTGCACATCAATTGGGAATGACAGCATATAATAAAATTGCGAAAGGAAGCTTGATTAAAAAAACAGGAACTGAAATGGGTAAAGCCATATTCTTTTCTAAATTAATCATCATTACAGCTTTATTGCCCATATTCTCCTTCCAGAAAGTAGAAGGAAAAATGTTCTCTCCCCTAGCCTACACATTAGGTTTTGCTTTAATGGGAGCCTTACTTTTTACCTTGACATTGGTACCTGTTTTATCGCATATTTTATTAAATAAAAATGTAAAAGAAAAACACAACCCATTTGTAAACTTTTGGGATAGAATTGTTGGAAAAGGTTTTGCCTGGACATTTAAGCATAAAGTAAAAACCTTGATCGTTTCAATAGCAATATTAGTTACTGTTTTCTTTTCGGCAACTTTTTTAGGAACTGAATTTTTGCCTCAATTAAATGAAGGCGCATTATGGGTTACTGCAGAATTGCCAATGAGTACTTCTCTTCCTGAAAGCGTACAGACTGCTGCAATGATAAGAAAGGATTTGCAGAGTTTTCCAGAAGTTAAAAATGTGCTTTCGCAGACAGGCCGAAGCAATGACGGAACAGATCCGAATGGTTTTGGATTTATTCAGCTGCAAGTTGATTTAAAACCAAAATCAGAATGGAAACGAAACATCAATATGGATGAACTGATTAATGAAATGGACCAAAAGCTGAAAGTTCATCAAGGAATAACTTATAATTACTCACAGCCTGTTATTGATAACGTAGCCGAATCTGTTGCTGGATTTAAAGCATCCAATGCAGTAAAAATCTACGGGGATGATCTTGATAAACTTGATGAATTATCAAATGAGGTTTTAGCTAAAATTAGAAATATACCAGGTATAAAAGATGTTGGGATTTTGAGAAACGTTGGGCAGCCAGAAATCAGTGTGATTTTGGATCGAGAAAAAATGGCGGCATACGGAGTAACATTAAGCGATGCTCAAGCTGTTTTAGAATTGGCTTTTGGAGGGAAAACAGCAACTCAAAAATATGAAGACGAAAAGAAATTTGATGTCAGAGTTCGTTTTTCTAAAGAATACCGCAAAGATGAAGAAGATTTGGCCGAACTTAAAGTTCCTACTATAAGCGGTGTAAAAATTCCGCTAAAAGAAATCTGCGATATTAAAACGGTTACAGGGCCGGCTTTCATCTACAGGGATAATACTAAACGTTTTATCGGTGTAAAATTCTCTGTTCGTGATCGAGATTTAGGAAGTACAATTGCTGAAGCACAATCAAAAGTCGCCGAGTTAAAAATGCCTGCAGGGTATACAACCGGCTGGACAGGTGAATTTGAAAATCAGGTTCGTGCCAGTGCGCGTTTGGCTCAAGTGGTACCGATCAGTTTAATTGGAATATTTGTCCTGTTGTTTATTTTGTTCGGAAATATAAAGGATTCATTATTAGTTTTAGCGAATGTTCCGTTTGCAATTATTGGAGGAATTATGGCTTTGCATATTACAGGAATGAATTTCGGAATTTCGGCTGGGGTTGGTTTTATTGCCTTACTTGGAATCTGTATTCAAAATGGAGTAATTCTAATATCCGAATTTCATCATAATCTTAAGGCAAAGTTTACGCTCGAAGAATCTATTTTTATGGGAGTTAAAGCAAGAACTAGAGCTGTAGTTATGACGGCATTGATGGCATCAATAGGATTAATGCCTGCTGCAATTTCTACAGGAATTGGTTCTGAATCTCAGAAACCATTAGCAATTGTAATTATTGGTGGTCTAATTACGGCAACGATATTAACATTGCTGGTTTTTCCAATTATCTTCTGGGTTTTTAATCGCAAGAAAAATGTTAGAATTGAATAACAGATTTGAAAATAAATTAATTGGTTAAATTAATTTGGTTTTGGTTAAAGAAAAAGCATCATTATTTTTAATGGTGCTTTTTTGATTCTGTTACATTTTAGTTTAATATCTTGCAGTAAATCTCAAATTAGCAAAACCCAGTTTATGAAATATATTTACTTTCTAATAGTTACTTTTTCACTTTCTTTATTAGCATCAATCATAAATCCAAAGGAAGGTTTTACTTGTTTTTTAGAAGTTATTCCAGCAATTATTGGATTTTTGATTTTGGCTTTCACTTTCAAGAAATTTAGATTTACTAATTTCACTTATACCTTAATATTAATACACTGTATTATTTTATTTATTGGAGGTCATTATACTTATGCTGAAGTTCCGTTTTTTGATTATATCAAAGAAATTTTTCATCAGAGCCGAAACAATTATGACAAAGTAGGACATTTTGCGCAGGGATTTGTTCCTGCAATGATTATTAGAGAACTCTTTATCCGCAAAGAAGTAATCCATAATAAAAGCTTTTTCAACTTTATTATTGTGAGCATTTGTTTAGCTATTAGTGCGGCTTATGAATTTATAGAATGGTTTGTTTCGCTGGCAACTGGAGATGGTGGAGACTCATTTTTGGGAACGCAAGGTTATGTTTGGGATACACAGTCTGATATGCTATTTGCCACAATTGGAGCGATTTCTGCATTGATTTTATTTTCGAGAATTCAGGACAAACAAATTCAAAAAATAGATTTCTAGAATTAGCCAATTGCTCCAAAGTTTTGTTTTTTAACTAAAACCCATAATCCCTTTTCTTTTTTGAAGTAAAATATTGCTTGCATCATAGAAATTCCAAATACTTTTTTTACCACAATAGACGCTTGATCGCCTTGAATTTTAAAATTAGAAAATGTAATAAACAATATATTTCCATCAAAATTGTTTTTCTTTACCAAATTCAATTTATACGAAGATCTATAAAATGCTATAGTATTATCTTCTAATTTCGCAGTATTTCCATTAATAGAAATGGAATCAATCAAGCCAATTGTCAATTTAGGTTCTTTACTGTCTTTAACCAAAAACCGTAAATCAAAACTAGCAACGGAGTCAATTAATGTATTGATATTATGAGCAATTAAAATTTCTCCGTCAGTAACTACATTATACTTTACTGAATTTATCTTTTCAGCCTTTTTACAGCTTATAGATGCGAAGAATACAAAAGTGAAAATTACTATTTTTAAAATATTATTCATTTTAAATTAAGTTTTAAATAATATAAACTATTACTAAAAGTAAATAATTTTTGAAACCCAAAATGCTTTTAAAAACAAAAAACGACCTTCTGCTCAATGAAGGTCGTTTGTTATACTAACTCAAACTAGATTTAAACTATTATTTTAAATCTTTTAAAATAGCGATTGCTTCAGTTGCATTTGATAATTGCGCATATTTTAAAGCTGTAAATCCTTGTTCATTTTTATCAGAAGGACGAGCGCCGTTCTCTAATAGAACTTTAAGTATCTCTACTTTATTGTATCGCGCTGCAATCATTAATGGTGTCATGTCTTCTGATTTCTCATTTACGTCTGCACCGTATGCAATAAATTTTTTCACCACTTCTACATCTCCTTTGCTAACTGCAACGTGCAGTGGAGCTGAGAAGCTATTTGTTATTTCTAACTGTGGATTTACAACTAGTGATGTGTGATTTGCTGCCATTGAAACATTGGCAAAAGCTACTAAAGCTACTCCTAAAATAATTACTGAATTTTTCATGTTGATTGATTGTTAAATTGATTGATAATGATTTTTATATTGATGATTTTAATTTCTATACAAATGTAATTCTATTTCATGTATTATGTATTACAAAGTACTATGTTTTAACTAATTCTTAACATTCAATTAATAAAACTAACGCAAACTAATTTTAATGTTAAGTTACTTGTTTACTAATAGACGCTCACAATCTCAAAATGTTACAGTTTAAATCAAAAATTTACAAAAAATCGTATCGAATATTTCAAATATCATAAAATGGAAGCTTAACTTTTATAACTTTACTCTGCAAAAAACTAGCACATATCGTTCATTAGCCTTCTTTTACGACTAATTAAAATAAATAATAACCATTATTAACTTAAAACCAAAAACTATGGGAATCATCAAAAGAATTTTAATCATTCTGATTTTAATTGTAGCTATTGTATTAATTGCAGCTCTTTTTATGCCTAAAAAATATGCTGTCGAAAGAGAAATCACAATCAATAAACCTGTTGACAGTGTTTTTAATTATGTGAAGTACTTAAAAAATCAAAATGAATTTAGTGTGTGGGCAAATATTGATCCTAATATGAAATCGACTTATAAAGGTACTGATGGTACTGTTGGATCAATCTCCGCGTGGGAAAGCGAAGTAAAAGAAGTTGGGGTTGGAGAACAAGAAATTACAAAAATTACTAAAGGAAAACGTATTGATTTCGCACTCCGTTTTAAAAAACCAATGGAAGATAATGCCTTAGGTTTTATGTCTACTGAATCTGAGGCAGGAAATCAAACTAAGGTAAAATGGGGAATCAGCGGTGTTATGCCTTATCCTATGAACATTATGTTGCCAATAATGAAAATGGATGAGATGATTGGAAATGATTTACAAAAAGGTCTGAACAATCTGAAAGCTAAAATGGAAGATTAGCTATTTATATTGCTCTTATAAAATTAAAAAGCCACGAATCTTAAAATTCGTGGCTTAAAAAATTACTCTTTTGTATCAAGATACTCAACTACATTTTTCTCAATGCGCTGATCAATATTAGCAATATCAGCTTTTACAAATTTTTCTCCTAAAATATTTTCGTATAATTCAATATATCTTTCAGAAACAGATTCGATATAAGCATCTGTCATCTCGGGAATCTGTTGACCTTCTTGACCTTGAAAACCATTTTCGATTAGCCATCGGCGAACAAATTCTTTTGATAATTGTTTTTGCTCCTCCCCTTTTTGTTGTCTTTCCTGATATCCATCAGCATAAAAATAACGAGAAGAATCTGGAGTATGAATTTCATCAATTAAAACAATAACACCTTCTTTTGTTTTGCCGAATTCGTACTTTGTATCTACTAAAATTAAACCGCGTTCTGCAGCTATTTCAGTTCCTCTTTGAAATAAATCGCGAGTGAATTTTTCTAAAACTATATAATCTTCTTCAGAAACAATTCCTTTAGCTAAAATGTCTTCACGCGAAATATCCTCGTCATGAGAACCGTTATCAGCTTTTGTAGTTGGCGTAATAATTGGTTCTGGAAATTTATCATTTTCTTTTAAACCCTCAGCCATTGTAACACCGCAAATTTGTCTTCTCCCTGCAGCATACTCACGTGCAGCATGTCCTGAAAGATACCCGCGAATTACCATTTCTACTTTAAAAGGCTCACATAAATGTCCAACTGCTACATTTGGATCTGGTGTTGCTATCAACCAGTTTGGCACAATATCTTCTGTCAATTCCATGAATCTAGTAGCAATCTGGTTCAAAATTTGTCCTTTGTACGGAATCCCTTTTGGCAAAACTACATCAAAAGCCGAAAGTCTATCGGTTGCTACCATTACTAAAAGTTCGTCGTTAATGTTGTAAACTTCTCTAACTTTTCCACGGTAAACTGATTTCTGATTCGGGAAATTAAAATTTGTAGTTGTGATTGTATTGCTCATTATATGTAGTTGTATTTTTGTTTTGTTTGAATGCAAATTTAAAACTATTTAAAAGAGCATGCAAAGAAAAAAAGAAGTATTCAGTATTCAGTCGGAGTCTCAGCCTCCAGTCTGCAAAACGTTAACTGAAAACTGAAACTGTGACTTAAAAATTATTGTTTTAAAAGTGTCGAATTAAATAAATTCAAGATTCTTCCGTACTCATCAATCCACGAATAGGTTTCTTTAAATCCGTGAGATTCTACAGGGAAAGAAGCTAAACTCCAGTTCTTTTTCTGTAATTCAATAAAACGTTGTGACAAACGAACAATGTCTTTGTATTCAACATTATCATCAACCATTCCGTGCAGCATTACTAAATTTCCTTTTAAATTATCCGCAAAATAAATTGGCGAACTTTTTTTGTAAGCTTCTGGATCTGTTTCTGGAAAATTCAAAATATTGCCTGTATATCCATGATTGTAATGTGCCCAATCTGTAACAGAACGCAATGCCGCACCAGAAGTGAATTCACCTGGAGTTGTCAGCATTCCCATTAAAGTAATAAATCCACCATAAGAACCGCCGTAAATACCAACTCTATTAGCATCAATACCATATTTTTCAACCAATACTTTTTTACCGTCTAAGTGGTCAGATAAATCTTTTCCGCCCATAAAACGGTAGATTCCAGTTCTAAAATCTCTTCCGTAACCATCGCTTCCTCTGTAATCTATGTCTAAAACGGTGTAACCTAAATCAGTCAGCAAGTTATGAAACATATATTCTCTGTAATAATTGCTCCAATAATTGTGAGCATTTTGAAGGTATCCGGCACCGTGAACAAAAATAACCGCTGCTTTATTTGCAATTTCAGCTTTTGGTATATAAACTCTTGCATTTACTGGAGTTCCGTCTTGCGCTTTAAATGTAATTACTTCAGGTTCTCTCCACTTATATGCCTTGAAAGCCTCAGTTGTTGAAGATGAAATTTGCTGTAAAACAGCATTCTTTTTATTGTCCGCAACATAAAAATCCCATGGAATATTTTTATAAGAATAGCGAACTAAAAGTGATTTTTCGTCTGGCGAAAGCACCACTTCATGTGCTCCATCTTTAGTTAAAATTGGCTGTAAAACGCCATCAGCAACAGCTAATTTATAGAAACTTCTGTTTCCTGGATGCGTTGTATTTGTAGTTAAATAAAATACTTTTTTGTCTTTTGATAAAACTGCATCACGAACTTCCCAATTTCCTGTTGTCAGCTGTGTTTTCTTTTTTGTTTTTATATTATAAGTATATAAATGAGAATATCCAGTCGCTTCAGATTGAAAATAGATGGTTTCATTATCAGCTAGAAAATCTAAATTTCCTGATGAAAATGAGTAAGACGGAATTCCGGGTCCGCCAATCCAAGCTTCGTCATGCTGATGCTCGATTTCTTCAAAAGTTCCATTGTCAAGATTTAAATTCACCAGCCATCTGTCTTTATTGTCCTGACTTCTGATTTCAACAATTGCCAATGAACCGTCTTCATTATAAACAGGAGATTGTGCTACAATCAGTTTATCTTCTTTTGGTTTATTTTTTAAATTATCATACGATTCATAATACTTTGGAGTATCTTGAATATGACTTAAAGTCGAGAAATTCACATAATAAACAGAATCTTTTGCAACTGAATAGATTCCGAATTTCGTTTTCACCAAATTAGCTATAGAAACTTTTTCTTTGGTATCTGGAGTTTGGTTATAACCGTCATCAGTTATAAAAACTTCCATTTTTTCTTTTTTGTCTTCTTTATCTTCAATTAAACCAAAAGTGGCAAATTTTCCGTTTGGATTTGCTTTTAAAGCAACAAGATTATCTTTTCCGTAAAAATATTCTTTTGCAAAATCAGACTTAACCGCTTTGCTTTTAGCAAGATTCCATTGTTTTCTGGCTTCTTTATCTTTAATGAATTGAAATAATTCTTTTTGCTGCGTTTTTAGAAAAGTATCTTTTTCAGGTGTTTTTTCTTTTTTAACTCCTTTGCTAAAATTAGTAATTTGAAGAACAGTTCCTTCCTTACTGTTATATTTGAAAATATTATTATTCTGCTGAAAAAATAAAATTCCGGCTTCATGACCTAATTCAAGATTAGAAACAGGAGTAGTTTGCTGGTATATTTTTTTAATTACTTTAGAACTAATAGAGTACGAATACAAACTTCCTTTATTCAAATAATAAACGATGTCTGAATTGTCTTTTCTTTTAAAATCAAGTTTCGAAAAAACAGTTTCAGTTGGATCAACAAGTACTGGCGCTGTAGCTCCTTTTTGCCAAGAATAAGTATTTGTTCCTAATTCATCTTTCGGATTCCATTCAAAATAAACTTTTTTTCCGTCTAGTGACCAGCGTCCGTTTGTAGGTTGATTTCCAATAAAAGATTCACCTTTCATTATTTCTTCTAACTTCAGATTTTGACTTTTTCCGGAAATAGAAAGAAATAAAAAGGCAAGGATAAAAATGTTTTTTGTCATAGTGGTAGTTTTTGAGAAAACAAAAATACACTTTGAAAATTATTAAAAAAATGTTTTTGCTAATTGCTTGCGAAATCCTTTGTGAATTGTATACTTAAAACAAAAAATCCCTGAAGAATTAACTTCAAGGATTGTAATTTTGTTGAAAATCTAAGATTTAAATTCGTAATTAACCTGCAGCAAATTCCTTGTTTAGAATTTTAGAAGAAATATATCTTGCAACGCCATCTTCTGCATTGGTTTTAATCACTTCTAAATCTGGCAAAGTTTCCTTTAATAAAGCGGGAGCATTGCCCATAATTAAACCTTTTCCTGACGCAGATAACATTTGCACATCATTAAAACCGTCTCCAAATGAAACCGCTTCAGACAAAGTAAATCCTTTTTTCTCCAGAACTCTTTCAATAGCAACAGCTTTATCTATTGATTTGTCCATAAATTCTAAGCAAGTTGGCAAACTAAAAGCATGATGCAAATGTTCTGAAGAATTGGCTAAAATATCATCTTTTAATTTTACTAATTTTTCATGATTATCACAGGAGAAGAAAATTTTAATAGCTCCAAAATCTTCCAAAGTTTTATAATCAACTAATTCTGGATGATATTTTAATTCCGCTTGAAAAGCATTTAGTTTTTCGCTTATTCTATTGGTCTGCCAAACATTTTCTTTGAATAAAACTACTGTAATTTCTGGATCGATTTCGACATTTAGTGCTGCTTTTACAACATCACTGTCTAAATTAAAAGAAAATAATTCCTCTTTTTCTGGCGAATGTATTCTAGCCCCGTTTGAACTTACCAAATAAACGGGAACTTCAAGCGTTTCAATAATAGCCGTGGCATCAAGATGATGACGGCCTGTAGCAACAACGATAAGATAATTTTGATTATGAAGTTCCTGAAAAATAGATTTAGTATAATCTGATATTCTGTGTTGAGGGTTGAGTAAAGTTCCGTCTAAGTCACTTACAACAACTTTTATATTTTTTAATTTTGTCATATTAAAGATCAAGTATTTATGATATGCAAATTTACGGTTTTAGGCTCAGAATAAAAAAAACTGAAAGCTTTAAAAGCCCGAAATACGGCAAGTTTATTATTTATTTAACTATTTCGTTAAATGATTGAATATAGGATATTTTAAACTTGTATTTTAGCATAATTTCTTTTAATGCAAGAAACAGACCTTTTGGTAACTTGTTTTAAGTAGAAATCATCTTGTTGTTTCATTTTCTAATCTTTTGAGTTTTGGCAAAAACAATTTTTAAAGTATCAGGACACCCAGAACTAGGTTTAATTTGTAGAATTAATGAGTCATTTTTAATATAAAAATTTTCGTTTTCAAATATAACATAAGAATCAGGACTTTTTGGTTTACAACCCTCGATTGTCATTTTTGCTTCATTATTTTTATCAAAAAAACGACAACTGAAAAATGGAAAAACATCATAACAACTATCAATTTTTACAGTATTCAATTCTATAAAATCTCCTGTAACTTTCCATTTGCCTCTCGAAAAACCATGCCAGGTGCAAGCTCCACTTACGCAAGAAAAAGTACTATCTTCTTTAATTTTTATTATAGTTAAATTTGGAATGACATATTCTGTATCATACCATGTACCAACAAATTTATTTACAGGAACTTCTGTTTTTTTGCAAGAAATTAAGCCTATAAACAACAAAAAACTGAATATTCTACTTGTCATCAATTATCATTTAAAATCAGCCCAAAAAAATATTCGTTTTCTACATTTTTATAAAGATCACGTAGAAAACGAATATCATTAAACATCAAAACACATTTTACGATTTACATTTGACATTTCACATTTCACAAAAAATCACAAAACTTAATCGTGATTTTCAATTTGTTTATAAGCATCGATTACCTTTTTCACTAATCTGTGACGCACGATATCTTTATCATCCAGATAAATAATTCCGATTCCGTCAACGTCTTTCAAAACCAAAATCGCTTCTTTAAGACCAGAGATAGTTCTGCGCGGCAAATCGACCTGTCCAGGATCACCCGTAATCATGAATTTGGCGTTTTTTCCCATACGGGTCAAAAACATTTTCATTTGCGAGTGTGTAGTATTTTGCGCTTCATCAAGAATTACAAAAGCGTTATCGAGTGTGCGCCCACGCATAAATGCCAATGGCGCAATCTGAATAATTCCTTTTAAAATGTAATCTTCGAGTTTTTCGTTTGGCAGCATATCACGCAAAGCATCATAAAGAGGCTGCATATACGGATCCAGTTTTTCTTTCATATCACCAGGCAAAAAACCAAGATTTTCTCCCGCTTCTACTGCTGGTCGAGTAAGAATGATCCTTTTTACTTCTTTGTCTTTAAGCGCTTTAACAGCCATTGCTACGCCGGTGTACGTTTTTCCTGTTCCAGCTGGCCCAACAGCAAATACCATATCATTTTTCTTTATAGTATCTACCAATAGCTGCTGGTTAGGCGTCATGGCTTTTATTATTTTACCGCCCACTCCATGAACTAATATTTTGTCATGATCGTATGATTTTTTTTCATCCTGACCATCACTCATAATTACGCGTTCAATTACATTGTCATCAATGTTGTTGTATCGGGTAAAATGAAGCATAAGCCTTTGAAATCTCTTTTCGAATTCATCTAAAACTTCTTTTTCGCCAAATGCTTTTAAAGTTGTCCCTCTTGCTACTATTTTAAGCTTTGGGTAATACTTTTTAATTATTTCAAGATGAGAGTCTTGAGCGCCCCAAAAGTCTTTTGGAGCGATGTCTATGAGCTCGATAATTCTTTCGTTCAAATGAGGTAATTTTAAATTAAAAATAAATCAGTTTTAATAAATCGGTGGTTGTCGGGTATCTTTTTAGTCTTAGTTTTTAGTCACAGTCATAGTTTTAAAAGAACAGTTAAATAAAATTTACTGAGCCATTTTTACTGCAATACTATTTTTCAAAATTCAATTCTTTTTTACGGACTGAAAACTGAAACTGAAAACTGAGACTAATATTATATTTTGTCTTTTCTTTCTTTCAATTTGCATTTACTATTATTAGCTTTGCATTTCTCAAATTTAATGAAAATTAGATTTAAATACTACCAATAGTTATAAACAAAATTATGTCAATAATTACCCTTACTACTGATTACGGCTTAAAAGACCACTTTGTTGGTTCGCTGAAGGGTAAAATACTTTCTGAATATTCAGAGGTTCAAATTGTTGACATTTCGCACGATATTGATCCATTCAACACTGCTGAGGCGAGTTATATTATTGGAGCTTCTTATTTAAGCTTTCCAAAAGGAACTGTGCATCTAATTGGAGTCGATATCGAGCGCAATAAAGAGAATTTGCATATAGCCATGCAATGGAACGATCATTACTTTATTTGTGCCGATAATGGTATTTTAAGTATGCTTACGCAGAAAATTGTCCCGCAGAAAATTGTTGCCATAAACATACACGACCGTTTTCCGAGTGAGTCGAGCGATTTAGATATTTTTATTCAAGTGGCCTGCCATATTGCAAAAGGCGGATTATTAAATGTTATTGGTAAAGAAATTGCTGAGATCAAACAAATTACAGAATTACAGGCTGTTCTTTCAAACGACGGAAATTCACTAAAAGGATATGTAATTTATATTGATCATTTTGGAAACGTTGTAACCAACATTTCAAAACAACAATTTTTAGAAGTGGCAAAAGGCCGTCCTTACGAAATTGTGATGAAACCAAAAAGTATCAAAACCATTTTGCCAAATTACTCTGCTATAGCAACTTCTGAGAAATATCCGATAAAAACCTATGAAGGCGAAAAACTGGCCATTTTTAACGAAGCTGGTTTTCTCGAAATTGCTATTTTTAGAAGTAATCCATCAAAAGTAGGTTCTGCCAATAGTTTGTTGGGATTGAATTATCGTGATGTGATTACGATTCAGTTTTCTTAGATTTTTTTTTATTTAAATGGCTTGCAGATTTTGCCGATTGATCGGATTTACATTATTAAAAACAGGCCAATTATTTACTGCATTATAAAAATAGCCCGAGTTTGAAACCGAGGGCTATGTTTGAAATATCAATCTAAAAAACGATGAATTTATAATATTTTATTTTTTTCTAAAAACAACAATCAATTTTGGTATTTTTGCCCACCTGAAACAGCATTTAGAAAATCTATCCCGAAGTGTCGGGACTGCAATCTAAAATCTAAAATTGAATACATGTTTGTTCGAATTGTAAAAATGAGTTTTCACGAAGAAAAAATTCCTGATTTTCTGGAGAATTTTGAAAGCGTAAAAAAGAAAATACGAAATGCAGAGGGAAATCGTTTTTTAGAATTGTATCAGGATAAAAATGACAAATGCATATTTTTCACGTACAGTTATTGGGAAACCGAAGAAGATTTAGAAAATTACAGAAAATCTGAACTGTTTAACACCGTTTGGGATTTTACAAAGAGATTATTCAACGCAAAGCCAGAAGCTTGGAGTGTAGATAAAGTGGTTTCTTTAGTTTAAAATTGTTTCAGGTTTCGGTTTAAAGTTATATGCTGGAACTGAAATTAGGGACGATTTAAACGCAAAGAACGCAAATAATATAATTATAAAGTTTTAAAACAAAGTTCGCAAAGTAAAGCAACTTGAAACCTGAAACAACAAAAAACTTGAAACAAAATATATGAAGTCTATAATTTTACGAGAAATAAAATCCTTTTTTGGCTCTCCTATTGGCTACTTGGTCATTGCTATTTTCTTAATCAGCAACGGACTGTTTTTATGGGTTTTTGAAGGAGATTACAACATCTTAAATACGGGTTATGCCGATTTGACTCCGTTTTTCACTTTAGCGCCATGGATTTTGATTTTTCTGATTCCGGCCGTCACGATGAGAAGTTTCTCTGATGAAAAAAAACAAGGAACGCTTGAATTGCTTTTAACCAAACCATTATCAATTTGGGAAATTGTAAATGGGAAATTTTTTGGTTCGCTGCTTCTAATCGTTTTAGCTATTATTCCAACTTTTATTTATGTAAAAGTAATCTCGAATTTAGGTCTTCCAGAAGGAAATATCGATATGGGAAGCACAATTGGTTCTTATTTTGGATTATTATTTTTAATTGCTTCTTATTCCGCAATAGGGATCTTTACTTCTACCCTGTCAGAAAATCAAATTGTTGCTTTTATCATTGCCGTTTTTCTGTGTTTTTTCTTTTATTTTGGTTTTGAAGGAATAGCTTCATTAGTTCCTGGCGTTTCTGGAATTGTTTCTGCATTGGGAATGCAAGATCATTTTAAAAGTATGAGCCGAGGCGTTATTGATACGCGTGATGTTATTTACTTTTTAAGCATCACTATATTGTTTTTATCTTTTACCGTTTATCAATTAAAATCTTTTAAAGCGTAATGAAACCATCTAATCAACAAAATATCAAAATATTAGGTATTACCGTTTTCATTTTAATTGTTTTAAATGTATTAGGAAGTTTATTTTTCCACCGATTTGATTTAACAAAAGACAAACGATATACTTTATCTGAAACTTCTCTCCAAATTGTAAAACAGGTTAAAAATCCGCTTTCTATAAAGATCTATATGCAAGGCGATTTGCCAGCAGATTTTAGACGCTTACAGCAGGAAACGAAGCAATTACTAGAAGAATTTCAAGCTTATAATAAAAATATAGTTTTTGAATTCGTAAACCCGCTAGAAAACGGAGAAGAAAGCATGGACGTGGTAAAATCACTTTACCAAAAAGGTATGACTCCCATAAATATTACTGTTGACGATAAAGGAAAACAATCTCAAGCAATGGTTTTTCCTTGGGCAGTTGCTGTTTATGATAATAAAGAAGTTAATATTCCATTGTTGAAAAACATCATGGGCGCTTCGACAACGAAAAAAGTAATTGGATCCATTCAGCATTTAGAATATTCAATTGCAGATGCTATTAATAAAATTACAAAAGCCAAACAAAAAAAGGTAGCTATTATAAAAGGAAATGGCGAAATCAACGAAGTTCACATTGCAAAAATGTTGATGCAAATCCGCGAAAGCTATTATATCGGACCTTTTACTTTAGATTCAGTAGCTCAAAATCCAAACGGAACTTTAGACGCTTTGAAGAAATATGATTTAGCCATTATCTCAAAACCAACTCAAACTTTTACTGATGAAGAAAAACAGGTTTTAGACCAGTTCATCATGAACGGCGGTAAAACTTTATGGCTGATTGATCAAGTTGCAGCAGATATGGACAGTCTTTACAATCAAGCTGGAGCGACGTTGGCATACCCGAGAGATTTGAATTTGAATGATATGTTCTTTAAATACGGATTCAGAATTAATCCTGATTTAGTAAAAGATGAACAAGGAAGTCCAATAAAATTAGCAACTGGAGAACAAGGAAGCGCAACTCAATATCAAGATTTTGTTTGGAAATTTGCACCTCAAGTTTACCCGACAAGCAAACACCCAATTGTAAAAAATTTAGGCGGTATCAGATTTGATTTTGCGAGTCCGATCGACACTTTAAAAAATGGAATCAAAAAGACGGTTTTATTACAATCTTCTCAATATTCTAAAACCATCGGAACTCCATCTGAAATTAATTTGAATAGTGTAACCGAACATACTTCACCTCAAGAATATGTGAATAAAGGAAATTTACCGCTTTCTGTTTTGTTAGAAGGAAGTTTTCATTCGGCATTTGAGAATCGTGTTTTGCCTTTCAAGGAAAATTCATTTCAGTCAAAAGGAAAACCAAACAAAATGATTGTAATTGCTGATGGAGATTTGGCCAGAAATCAATTAGACAAAAACATGATGCCAGTTGAGTTAGGTTATGACCAGCGTACAGGAAACCTTTATGATAATAAAGATTTTATCATGAACTGCATCAATTATTTGTTAGATGATACCGGACTTATTAACATTAGAAGCAAAGATGTTGACTTGCCTTTATTAGATAAAGAGAAAGTTTATGAAAACTATACATTGACACAATTCATAACTATCGGACTTCCAATTCTAATTTTATTGGTTTTTGGACTTGTATTTACTTACTTGAGAAAAAGAAAATACAGTAAATAGATGTTAATAAAAAAATTGCGAAAGTAAGATTGTTTACGATATATTTGTAATCCGTATATTTAGCCTGCAAATTGCTAAAAAACACAAATAAAACAAAACAGATGAAATTTATAGTATCGAGTTCGTACTTATTAAAACAATTACAAGTTTTAGGTAGTGTAATTAACAGTAACAATACGTTGCCAATTTTAGACAACTTTTTATTTGAACTAGACAATGATGCCTTGACTGTTTCGGCTTCAGATCTTGAAACTACAATGTCAGCAACATTATCAATCGATTCTAAAAGTAAAGGAAGCGTAGCTGTGCCTGCAAAGCTTTTACTTGAAATTTTAAAAACGTTTCCAGAACAGCCTTTAACTTTTACAGTTGAAGATAACAATACAGTTGAAATTAGTTCTAATTCAGGAAAATATGCATTAGCATACGCCGCTGGAGAAGAATTTCCTAAATCAGTAAGTCTTGAAGATCCGTCTGTAACTTTGGTTCCTGCCGATGTTTTGGCAACTGCAGTAAGCAAAACGATTTTCGCTGCCGGAAATGATGATTTACGCCCTGTAATGTCTGGCGTTTTCTTTCAGTTTTCGCCAGAAGGCTTGACTTTTGTTGCAACTGACGCTCACAAATTGGTAAAATATGCTCGTACAGATGTAAAAGCCTCTCAAGTAGCTGATTTTATTATGCCAAAGAAACCTTTGAATATTTTGAAAAGTATTTTAGGAAGTTCTGATGCTGAAGTAAAAATTGAATACAACGATTCGAATGCGACTTTCTCATTCGATAATTATATTTTAATGTGTCGTTTGATCGACGGAAAATACCCAAATTACGAAGCGGTAATTCCAAAAGAAAATCCAAACAAATTAATGATTGACCGTTCTTTATTTTTAAGTTCTGTTCGTCGTGTTGCTATTTTCTCAAACAAAACTACACACCAAATTCGTTTGAAAATTGCCGGAGCAGAATTAAACGTTTCTGCTGAAGATATTGATTACTCAAACAAAGCCGAAGAAAGATTGACTTGTGATTATCAAGGAGATGACTTGCAAATTGGTTTCAATTCACGTTTCTTAACTGAAATGTTGACCAACTTACAATCTGACATGATTATGTTGGAAATGTCATTACCAAACAGAGCTGGAATTCTAACGCCAGTTGATGGTTTAGAAGAAGGCGAAACTGTAACAATGCTGGTAATGCCCGTAATGTTAAATAGTTAACATCAAAACTTCTTTTTGTTACAGGGATTTTTTTTAGTTTCAAATTAAAGACATATCATTGTAAAAAAAAAACATCGCTATTAACCAACCATTTTTTATACCTAAAAACCGCAATTCTCAAAAAGGGTTGCGGTTTTTTATTTTAGGGTGATTTTCGCGACAATCTAAACCCAACAGGTTTAAAAACCTGTCGGGTTGCGCAAAGTTGTCATTTCGAGGAACGAGAAATCACACTCGTAATTCGACAAGGATTGATAATTAACTTTGCGTAGCAACTAGTGTGATTTCTCGTTCCTCGAAATGACAAACTATATAACATTTAACTTAACGACAATCTAAACCCGACATGTTTTAAAAACCTGTCGGGTTTACTAGTTTCAGGTTTCAGTCCCGAAGCTTCGGGATCAAGTTGAAATGCAATTATAGTTTGTGCTGATTTTTACCGCAAAGCACACAAAGTTTTTTGTGCTCAGATTATATTCACAAACTTGAAGAGCGCAAAGCTTTATGTAAGAACTTAGCGAACCTTGCGTAGACCTTTGCGTACTTTGCGGTTGAATTGAAACCTGAAACATTTTTTCTTTAACTTTGTAGTATGAAAATAGAAATTTGGTCGGACATCATGTGTCCGTTTTGTTATATCGGAAAAAGACAATTGGAAACGGCTTTGGAACAGTTTCCTAATGATGAAATTGAAATTGAGTGGAAAAGTTTTCAGCTTGATCCAACCATTACGCCTCAATCAGGAAAAGATGTTTATACGTTTTTAGCTGAACGAAAAGGAATTTCAGTTGAACAATCTAAAGAAATGCATAAAGGTGTCGTAGACCGCGCAAAAAGCGTTGGTTTAGATTATCACTTTGACAAAGCAATTATCTCAAATTCGTTAACATCTCATCGAATTATACAATTGGCTAAAAGTAAAAAATTAGGCGATGAAATGGAAGAGATTTTCTTTAAAGCTTATTTTACAGAAGGACGAGATTTAAATGATGGCCCAACCTTAATAGAATTGGCTGTAAAAGCTGGTTTAGATCAGAATCACGTTTTAGAAGTTCTAAAAGATGAAAACTTATTTTTAAAAGAAGTCAAAGCTGATATTACCGAAGCCCAGGAAATTGGCGTACAAGGTGTTCCGTTTTTTGTTTTTGATCGAAAATACGCTGTTTCCGGCGCTCAGCCAGTCGAAGCTTTTGTGAATACTATTAAGGAAGTGCTTAAATAATTTTAGATTTTAGATTAACCGCAGAGCACGCAAAGATTTATGCAAAGTTCTAGAAGTTTAGATAAAGCTTTGCGAACTTTTTGATTTTATCAAACGTGCGAATAAGAATTTTTGCGTGCTTTGCGGTTAATCCCACTAGATCAAAATCTCAACTCTCAACTCTAAAATCCTAAATAACTCCCATTTTCTGCATCAAGAAAGTAGCGCTTTTATTTTTGCAGATTCCGTTTCTTAGTTTATAATCGAAATGTAAATCGTTATTTTTAATTTCAACTTCAAAGCACTGATTCGTTAAAATATCTGGATATTCGTTTGTTGTTAAACAAACTTCGATGTCGTGAGTTGCGATAGCACCAATTGCATTTTTAGCGATTATCTTTTTTACTACTTCGATAGTTCCGTTGCGTTTGTCATCAGAATTGGTTCCTCTTAAAATTTCATCTAATAAAACAAAAGCTGGTCGATCTTCTAATGCGTCCATAATTTGTTTTAAACGTTTAATTTCTGCAAAAAAGTAAGATTCACTGTCTGCCAAAGAATCGGACAATCGCATTGAAACTAAAACAGGAAGTGGATGAATGTTAGCGTTTGAAGCACAAACAACTGAACCTATTCCGCCTAAAACCATATTTATTCCCAAACTTCTCAAAAAAGTACTTTTTCCAGACATATTAGAACCTGTTAAAATCATAAATGATTCCGGATAAAAATGCGTATCATTCCCTACTCTAGTTGCCGGATTTAATAATGGATGACTCAAATTTTCAAATCCAATTTTATGTTCAGAATTGATTTCCGGAAAAACAAAATCTGGATTATTGTAGGCTAAATTTGCCAAACTATTTAAAGCTTCAAATTCACCAATGATAGCAATCCATTTTTCTAGTTGTTCAGAATGACTTTCTTTCCATTTTAAAAGTGCTTTCAAAACATGCAGATTATATAAAAAGGTTCCGTTAAAAACAATGGCTGTAACAAAATTATTAATCGTATCCATTCTCGAAAATAATTCTGAAAGCTGTTTTAAATGTTCACTTGCTTTTGCATTTTTAAAAACAAGCTGTTGTTGTAAATCAATTAATTTTTTAGATTGAAAAGTTTCAGATTCGATTTTCTGAACTAGTAAACTGTATTGTTTTATGATTTTGTCAATATTATCAGCTTTTGCTATTTCTGACTGAATGCGTTTAAATGATCGCCCCATAATCATCATGTTTCCAATAAAAATATAAGTCAGATAAGATAATAATATCGTTTTTGAGGTAATAAAATAAGCAATTAAAACTCCAAAAAATAAAGCGGGAACTATAAATGAAAGTGCAATTAACACTTTAGGTAAAGTATTATTTTTAAATGAATTCCAATTAATTAACGAATCATAAGCGCTTTTACTGTCATGACTGACAGTTGCCAATGCCAAGAATTCTTGACGCCAATCGATCTTAGTTTGAAGTTCATTTATTGCTTTTTGATTTTCTAAAATTACTTTATTTGAAAAAAGATTCAATAATTGATTTGCGAGTGTTTTTTTTCCTACATAAGTGGCAGTCCGATTTAAATTTTGGAATAAAGAATGTTCTCCAAAAATATCTAAATCGTAAGCGTATGGATGATGAAAATCGTTGAATTCAATTCCGTTTTCAAAAGGAATTTTTTCTCTATTTAAATACGCGATTTCATTTTTATTAATTTTTAAAGTTGCAGCCGTAATTTCCTTTTGAAAGGATAATTTAGAATGAATTCGCATCAAAAAAATAAAACCAACAAAAGATAAAAAAGCAAAAGCTGCGTAAAGCATATCATTAGTCTTGATGTAATAAAACAACATAAAAAGACAAATAAAAACACTTAATAAGCGCAATATACTTATACTGTTGTATCTTTTATTGATTGTATTAAAAAGTTCAGAATAATGCTCGACTTTATTTTGATATGAATCCATTTTATTAATTTGATGAACTACAAATATAGGTTTTGCATTATAATTTCGATATTAAAATCTTCAAATTTAGCTTTCGTGCATTATTAAAACTGGCACTGAAACTTCTTTAGTGATTTTTTGACTAAAGCTGGATTCGAAAATACTTTCAAAGAATGATTTTTTGTGTGTAATCGTGGTTAAAATATCGATATCCTTATAAAGAATAAAATCTAGAATAGTTTCTTTGACTTCGTCACTTGGCAAGACTAAAAACTCAACATTTTCATTTGCAAATTCATGTTCCCATTCTTTAATCGTAACATCTGAAACATCTGAATTTGAAGTTCTAACATATAAACTTTTTACTTTAGCATTCGTTTTTTTGGCAATTTCAAGTACTTTTCGAAGTTCTTGTTTATCTTTTTCACGATAACGGGTAGTAAATCCTATAAGTTTTATTTTTTTGAATTTTGCTGTAACCGGAATACACAAAACAGGAACTTTAACACCCGAAATTACCGAATTTGTATTTGATCCGATAAAGAATTTGGTCCAGTCAGAAACACCTGTGGTTCCCATAATTACAAAATCTATTTTATCTTCTTCAATAGCATTTTTCAAATTATAAATTAAATCGCCATCCATCAATCGATGCTTAATTACAATATCTTCCAATTTTCGTTCAATTGCAATAGTTCTCAATTTCGGAATTTCATCTTTAAACATCTCAAACTTTGCCAGTTCTATCGAGCTGTAAATCGACGCATAGTTTTCTGGAAAAAACTGACTGTCGTAAACTGGAATTTCAAAAGTATGCAGTAAAATAAGTTCAGCGTTGACAATTTTAGCAAACTCTAAAGCATGTACAAATGCATTTGTTGCTGCTTCAGAAAAATCTGTTGGAAATAATATCTTTTTCATTTTGTTTAGTATTTTAAGGTATCTTCTCTCAAATTTAGGCATTCTAAAAACAAAACAACCTGATAATTATCAGTAATTTAACACTTAACAATTTATTAAAATTTGAATCATTTGAATTGATAAATTCCATTTTCAGCTTTACTTCAATCTCAAAACTTTATGGCTTTTTTTATACCTTTGTACTATGATAAATCAAGATTCTATAGTTGCATTAGCTACTCCATCAGGAGCTGGAGCTATTGCTATCATTCGTATTTCGGGTTCTGATGCAATTTCGATCGGAAACTCAGTTTTTAAATCCATCAAAAACAAAGACCTAACGCAGCAAAAAACCCACACTCTGCATTTAGGACATATTGTAGATGGTTCAAAAACACTTGATGAAGTATTAGTTTCTGTTTTTAAAGGACCAAACTCGTATACGGGCGAAAATACAATCGAAATTTCATGCCACGGCTCTACTTATATTCAACAGCAAATTATTCAGTTATTATTGAGAAAAGGCTGCAGAATGGCAGATGCAGGAGAATTTACCTTAAGAGCATTCTTAAACGGAAAACTTGATTTATCACAGGCAGAAGCGGTTGCCGATCTAATTTCATCAGACAATGAAGCTTCGCACCAAATTGCAATGCAGCAAATGCGAGGCGGTTTTAGTAACGAAATTGCCAAACTTCGTGAAGAACTTTTGAATTTTGCTTCTCTAATTGAATTGGAATTAGATTTTGCTGAAGAAGATGTAGAATTTGCAGACCGAACTCAGTTTCATGAATTATTAAACCGAATTGAATTTGTTTTAAAACGTTTAATTGACTCATTTGCAGTTGGAAATGTAATTAAAAACGGAATTCCCGTTGCCATTGTAGGCGAACCAAATGTCGGAAAATCAACTTTGCTGAATGCTTTATTGAATGAAGAAAGAGCGATTGTTTCTGACATTGCCGGAACAACGCGCGATACAATTGAAGATGAACTTGTAATTGGCGGCATTGGCTTTAGATTTATTGATACTGCAGGAATTCGTGAAACAAAAGATGTTGTAGAAAGCATTGGAATCAAAAAAACATTTGAAAAAATAGATCAGGCACAAGTCGTTATCTTTTTGTTTGATGGCTTCAAGTTTCAAACTTCAGGTTCTGAATACATTGTAGAAATTGAAAAGGTTAAAAATAAATATCCGCTAAAACCTATATTAGTCGTAATAAACAAAGTCGATTTATTAAGCGAAATCGAAATTGAAAAAATCAACGAGAAGCTTCAAACTTTAGATTTAACACTTTTAAAAATTTCTGCCAAAGCAAATATTGGAATTGAAGAATTGAAAGATAAATTACTTTCATTTGTAAATACTGGAGCTTTACGCAATAACGAAACAATTGTAACTAATACAAGACATTATGATTCTTTATTGAAAGCATTAGATGAAATTCAGAAAGTAAAATTTGGTCTTGAAACGAATCTTTCAAGTGATTTGATTGCACTTGATATTCGCGAAGCTTTATATCAATTTGGACTCATTACTGGGCAAGTTTCTAATGATGAATTGCTGGGGAATATTTTTGCTAATTTTTGTATTGGGAAATAAAGCTAACAAAAGATAGCAAAATAAACAAGAAACGATTTTATATCACTTCGATTCAAATACAAGGATCTGCTATTTCTGTAGGGTCAGTTTACTAATCCATTTTCTTAACAATTATTTTTGATTTTAAAAGATAGTTAAAGCATACCATTTTATAAATTTACAGATATAACATAAAAAACTGAAAAATGAGTTTAATAGAAGATCTGAAGTGGCGCTATGCTACTAAAAAAATGAATGGAAATGTAGTTCCTCAAGAAAAATTAGACTACATATTAGAAGCAACAAGACTAACTGCGTCTTCTTCTGGATTGCAGCCATACGAAATATTTGTAATCACAAATCCTGAACTTTTGGAAAAAATTAAAGTTTTGGCATGGAACCAAAGCCAAATCACAGACTGCTCTCACCTCTTGGTTTTCGCTGCCTGGGATGGTTATTCTCTGGAGAGAATCGAAAAAGTTTTTGCAAGAATACTTGCCGAAAGAGGGCTTCCTGCAAATACAATGGATGATTATAAAAAAACGCTTTGGGGTATGTATGAGCCTCTTCCGCAGGAATGGCATGCTAATCATGCAGCACGTCAGGCATATATTGCGTTAGGAACTGCATTAGCAGCCGCTGCAGAGCAAAAAGTAGATGCAACACCAATGGAAGGTTTTACTCCAGCGGAATTAGATAAGCTTTTAGAATTAAAAGAGAAAGGATTGAAAAGTGCTGTTTTATTGCCTCTTGGCTATAGAGATGAGGCAAATGACTGGCTTGTAAATATGAAAAAAGTTAGAACGCCTAAAGAAACTTTTATCACAGAAATTAAGTAACAGACTTAATATACTCTAGTTACAATGGAAATTCTGAGCGGAATATAAAATTTCAGCTCAGAGTTTTTATTATGGAATAAAATGGAATGAAGTAATATTTGAATATAACGATCTGAACAATTGTCATAGTTAAAACAATTCTACAGCCACTAAATTGCTGCTACTATTATCTGGAAATTATTACTTTTGCATAAAATTATTGGAGATGTTCTGTCCAATGTTTAAAAATATTAAAACGAGATTGAAATTTCTGCCTCAATAAGCAATGACTGTACAACATTTAATTGGTGATTATTCTATTTCGGGAAGTAATCAAGATGAGAGCGACCAAATAACTTACAAAGGTATTTTAAGTTTATCTCTTGATGAAAATAATCGAATTATTGCGCAATGGTTAATCAATAATACTCAACAACAAAAGGGTTACGGTTTCTTTAAAGACAATATTTTAGTCATTAATTTTAGTTATAAAGGAGATGAAAATAAAACCTATAAAGGAGTTGCAGTTTATAAATGCATAACTAAAGATGTACTAGAAGGTTTTTGGTCTGAAAAACACGGAAATCCGCTTTTTTTAGGAACGGAGCGCTGTTTAAGAATTAAAAGTAAAAATCTAAACTAATTATAAAAATCTAAAAATGCGTTGAAAAATAAATCACCTCTTTTTTTATTGAAAATAATTACTAGTAAATTTTGTTTTAAGAACGTGGTTTAGCCAAGTTTCTGTCATACATAATTATAGTTCCTGCCACAGCTACATTTAAACTTTTTGCAGATTTGAATTTTACTAAGTGGTGGCATTTATCCATTACTTTTTTGGATAAGCCATGATCTTCTGCACCTAATAAATAAACACAACGTCTTGGATGTTCAAAGGTTTCTAAATCAGAAGCTTTTTCATCTAATTCAACCCCAACCAATCGTGCTCCTTTCGGTAAGTTTTCAAAAAAAGCTTCAAAAGTATCATAATGAAAATAAGGAATTGCTTTTACAGCATCGTGAGTATCACAGGCTTGTTTGGCATATCGATTACCTATGGTAAATATAAAAGTAGCACCTAAGTTTTGAGCCGATCGCCACAATACACCCAAATTTTCAGGAGTTTTGCCATTTTGTATTCCTATCCCGAAATATTCATTTATAAAATTATCATTCATAAGAGCAAAAATACAAACTGTAAGCACATAAGTCAATTTTTATTGAGCTGAAACGGAGTAAATTCATTGCCTATTCTATATTGCTTTTTGAATTTATACTATTTTATAAGATAGAAATTCAAAAAAATTCAAACTACCATAACTGTTTTAATGCGTCCTTAAGCTTCAATTCCTCGTTAATATAGTCTTCTTTTAATGAGTCAATTTTAGGCTGCAAGGCGGGATCATAACTTTCAATATTAGAAGCAAATTTCTTAATATATCGTAGTTTTTTTTTCATTTTCTCAAGATGCTCTTCCGCTTCATTGATATGTGTATTAATGTACTCTCGTTCATCCTGTGGATGGGATTCTAATTCTTCTCTCTGTTGATGAATAATAAGTTCTGCTGCATTCATAATACTATCTGATTCCCTATTCAATGAGAACCATTTTTTAAGCATCTCATTATTGACTCCAGAGATTTCAACTGAATCTGTCTGAATACCATTTTCATCTGAACCTGTCCAATCCTTTTTTTGACAGCAATAAAACAGTACCACAATTACAGCCAATACATAGAACTTTGTTTTCATATAATTACTTTATTTAATTCTTCCTGCGGTTATTATTTAAGCTGATTGCAGAACGTATCTGCTTTTAAAAAAGAAAATTGCTGATGTCACTATTTCCTGTTTCGCAGCCATTGATCTAATGGTTCTAGAACAGTATTTACAATGGTAACTAAAAGTGTACACAATAAAGCCTCTATAAAATAACCTGACGCAGTAATACAGCCAATAGCTGCACTGCACCATATTGTAGCTGCAGAGTTAAGTCCATGTACATTTGGTCCTTCTCTAAAAATAACTCCCGCTCCTAGAAAACCAACACCCATAACAACTTGAGCAGTAATTCTGGTGACATCAATATTTGTTGCTGTTGCTGAAACCTTTATAGATAATAACACAAAAGCTGCTGCTCCTGTAGCGACAAGCATATTTGTTGTAAGACCCGTTTCTTTGTGATGCCATTGTCGCTCAAAACCAATAATTAATCCTGCGATTAAAGCCACTACCAATCGTAATGAAAATTCTATTATAGTCAAAATTATTTATTTTTTAAGGGTTAAACATTTGCCTTCTAAGTTTATTTACTAATCGAATTTACTGTAAACTCTTTTTTGCTTTTTTTTTGCGAAGTCAATTCTTTATCTTTTTGCTTCTTTAGCGTTATATTTTCTAATACTGGCATATTCTCTGGCAAAGTATTTCCTGTGCCTTCGAGAGCTTTACGAACTTTTAATCCCACAACATAATGAATACTATTGGCATCAACAATATCATGTATCTGATCACGGTTTAGTTTCTCGGCAGTTTGCGTAACACGAGATAAATTGACTGACAGCTCAGTAATATCCATATGATCCAAAATGTTTTCATCAGGATCAAGATGTCTTGTCTCACGGATTGCTTTTACATCTAGTCCTCCGTAAAGCCCTCTATAACCATGGTTCTGAAAAAATGCATAATCACTCGGGGTTGTAATACCTGCTTTGCGCGCTGCGCCGGCCAGTTGAAGATTTCTTTTAGCCAGTTCCTCGCGAAGAAAATACCTTCTTTCTTTTATAATTTTTAAATTTTTACGCTGCTGTTGTTGCTTTAGTTCCTGCAAACGAGTTTGTGATGCAAAATAGGCCTGCGCCAGTGCAACGGGCTTAAAATTTGGATCTGCATTTTGAATTGCGAGATAACAGCCGTAACGTGATAATTTTACCTCTCCATTATTCCTTTGCAAGTCATCCCCGACTGATTTTATTGGATTGACATCTTTAAAATGTATAAACGTATCTTGACTAGCATTGATACAAGCCGCTTTTGCTTTGTCTAATACTTTCAAAAACAAACTGTATTTAGAATAATCCAGCAATTTTGAAAGCTCTTTAGCACTCCAATATTCATGACCTGCCCTATCTGTTTTTCGGAGTTTTTCAAAAACAGATCTCTTTTTTGCTTGTGATTTCCTTGTTTTCATGCTACAGATTTTTTCAATTATGAAATTGCTAAAATTGATCTCGTCACAAATCAATTATATACAAATTCCTTGTATTTATCTAATATGATGTGACAAATGTCAATTATTATTTAATTCTGTAAAATGATCTGCATCACATATTATAAAGTCAGAAACTAAAAAAAAAATCATTGCATGATTGCCGTCATTTTCTAATAATTGCGTTTGAATTTATCTTTATTATAAAAATTAGAGCCGTAAAACAAGATTTTAAAAGCAATGAAAATGGAAAAGTATATTTTAAAATTTAATCAAATTGAGATTAATGATGTTAATAAAGTAGGAGGTAAAAATGCTTCTTTGGGAGAAATGTACAACAATCTTATTCCGCAAGGAATTAGGATTCCAAATGGTTTTGCCATTACTACAACTGCTTATAAAGATTTTATTATTTATAATAATCTAAGTGCACAACTAGACGAACTAATGAAAATTTTGGACAAGACAGAGTTCACGAACTTGAGTGAAATTGGTTTAAAAGCCCGAAAATTATTACTAGATGCAAAGTTTCCGCTGGATTTACAAACTGCTATTTCATCTGCTTACAACAGCTTATCTGAAGGCAATGAACTTGCGGTTGCAGTAAGAAGCAGTGCGACAGCAGAAGATCTTGCTAATGCAAGTTTTGCAGGACAGCATGATTCGTTTTTAAACATAAAAGGAACTATGCCACTTATATATGCGGTTAAATGCTGTTTTGCATCACTTTATACAGATAGAGCCATTAAATACAGACAGGATAAAGGTTTTGATCATGACAAAGTATTTCTTTCGGTAGGAATTCAGCAAATGGTTCGTTCAGATTTGGCTTGTTCAGGAATAGGATTTACGCTTGAACCCGAGTCTGGATTTCGTGATTTGATTCATATTGCGGGTACTTGGGGTTTGGGCGAAACAATTGTTCAGGGAACTGTAACACCCGATGAGTTTCTTGTGTTTAAGACTTCTATTAAAAATAATAAAAGAGCCATATTACAAAAAAACCTTGGTACAAAAACTAAGATGCTTATTTACAATGAAAATTCAGCCGGAATAAATTCAACTGTTCTAAAAGTAACGCCACGGAAATGGTGCAATCAATTTGTTCTTGACGATTATGAAATTGAAAAACTGGCCAGATGGGCGCTAGTTATAGAAAATCATTATAAAAAGCCAATGGATTTTGAGTGGGCAAAAGACGGTTTAAATGGTGAGCTTTATATCATTCAGGCCCGACCAGAAACTGTCCATTCACAGATAAAGACCTTATCAATCAATTCTTATAAATTAGAGAAAAAAGGATCAGTCATTATAACGGGAGAAGCTATAGGCACTGCTATAACCAGCGGTTGTGCCAGAATATTGTTTTCTCCTGAAGAAGCTTTAGAATTGCATAAGGGAGATATCCTTATTACCAATTTTACTAGTCCAGACTGGGATCCTATCCTTAAAAAAGTGGCCGGAATTATCACTAATAAAGGAGGAAGAACAAGTCACGCTTCGATAGTCGCTCGTGAGCTTGGAACTCCCGCTATAGTAGGAACAGAAAATGCTACCGAGTTAATCAAAGATGGTGATTTAATTACAATAAGCTGTGCCGAAGGAAAAACAGGATATGTATATAAAGATAAATTGAAATACATTCAAACAACCACCGCCCTTGATAAAATTAAACTGCCAGAAAAACCAAAAGTCCAGCTTATTGTTTCTGAGCCGGAAAAAGCTTTTGAGCTTTCTTTTTATCCTAATGATGGTGTGGGATTGCTTCGTATTGAATTTATTATAACTCATAATGTAAAAACACATCCAATGGCACTCATTCATCCCGAAAAAGTTACTGATCCAACTCAAAGCCTAGCAATTAATAAACTCACGGAAAATTATAATACTAAAGAAGATTATCTCATCGAAAAACTATCGCAGGGTGTTGCCACAATAGCTGCAGCTTTTTATCCAAAAGAAGTTATAGTAAGAATGAGCGATTTTAAGAGTAATGAATATTCAGGACTTCTTGGCGGTACGTTTTTTGAACCACAGGAAGAAAATCCAATGTTAGGCTTTCGCGGTGCTTCTCGTTATTATCATGAAAAATATCGTGAGGGATTTAAGCTCGAATGCCAGGCTATGAAAGTAGTTCGTGATGAAATGGGACTCACCAATGTAAAACTCATGATTCCGTTTTGCCGTACTCCTGAAGAAGGAAAAAGAGTTATTGCACTTATGGCAGAATACGGTTTAAAACAGCACGAAAACGGACTAGAAATATATGTCATGTCTGAAATACCATCTAATGTGTTACTTGCAGAAGAATTTGCTCAAATTTTTGATGGTTTTTCTATAGGATCTAATGACCTAACACAACTGACTTTAGGTATAGATAGAGACTCCGAATTAATAGCTGATCTTTTTGATGAGCAAAATAAAGCTTCGAAAACACTAATTCGTCAAATGATACAAACAGCAAATAAAATGAATAAAAAAATAGGCTTGTGTGGACAAGCACCGAGTGACTCAGCAGAATTTACATTTTTTTTGGTAAAAGCAGGAATCACCAGTATCTCATTTAATGCTGATTCTGTGATAAGTGGTATTAATAATATTAATCAAGCATTACATAAATCTTGTCAAGAAAAAGATTGTATTATTTAGCGCTGTAATTATTTTTGAAATAATATCTACTATTATAAACTACTGATTACCAAAATTTTTATAAATATTTATTATTACATTTGGCAATACCAATATCGATTTGTTATATGAAAAATCAGGCACTTCTAAATGCAATTATTGAAAATGCTATAGATGGGATCATAACGATTAGCGAAAAAGGAATTATAGAGTCGATAAACCCCTCGGCATGCAGGCTTTTTTTGTATACTCCCGAAGAAATCATTGGAAAAAATATTGCATTCTTGATGCCTTCTCCTGATAGAGAAAAACATGATTCTTACTTAGAAAATTATAAATCCTCCGGAATTCCGCATATTATAGGTCATGACAGAGATGTTCTTGGACGAAAAAAAGATGGCAATATTTTTCCCTTTAGACTTGGAGTCAGCGAAGTTAAATTTGAAGGAGAAAGAATTTTTGCAGGTTTTATTCATGACATGAGCCATCAAAAGGAAGCAGAAAGCAGATTAATGCAATATACACAGCATTTAGAGGAATTAGTAAAAGATCGTACTCACACTCTAAATGAAACAATTGAGGCATTAACCCAAACACAAGAAGAAGTCAGCAGTACATTAGAAAAAGAAAAGGAGCTTAATAAAATTAAAAGCCGGCTTTTATCTATGGCTTCGCATGAATTTCGCACTCCGCTCAGTACAATTCAACTTTCTTCTTCTTTAATTCACCGTTATGCAGAAAATGGAAATAATTCAAAAATTCAAGCACATATCCTTAAAATAAAAAGTGCAATAGCAAATTTAACCGGAATACTCGATGATTTTCTGCTTCTTGAAAAAGCTGAATCGAATAAAATTACACTGCAGATATCCTGTTTTAATCTTCAGGATTTTATAAAGGAAATTATTGGAGAGCTCAAACTTCTCACTAAAAAAAAGCAGAAAATAATTAGCAAACAGAATACGGATGTTACTTTGGTAAAATTAGATAAAAATCTTCTCAAAAATTGTATTATTAATCTTGTGTCTAACGCTATAAAGTATTCGGGAGAAGAAACGGAAATTGAGCTTTGGACTTCAATGAACAATAATATAATAACGATTAACGTAAAAGACAATGGTATAGGAATTCCTGAGGAAGATCATGAGCATTTATTCGAAGCTTTTTTCAGGGCTCACAATACAGGTAATATTCCAGGAACTGGTCTAGGGCTGCATATTGTTTCGCGTTATGTATCGCTCATGAAGGGCACTATATCTTTTAAAAGTGCTGTTGATAAAGGAACTTTATTTACTATTGAATTACCACGTTATGACTAAAATACTTATTATTGAAGACAATGACAATATCAGAGAAAATGTTGTTGAAATACTTGAACTCTCAGGATATGAAGTTTTTGAAGCAGATAATGGAAAAACTGGAGTAGAAATAGCGCTTAAAATGAAACCAGATATTGTGCTGTGCGATATTATGATGCCTGAACTTGACGGTTATGGCGTATTACACATTCTTCATAAAAATCCAGAGACACAGGCAACACCTATAATATTTTTAACCGCAAAAGCAGAAAGAGTGGATGTAAGAAAAGGCATGGAATTAGGTGTTGATGATTATCTAACTAAACCTTTTGACGACTTAGAACTTTTGAGAGCCATTGAAGCCAGATTAAAAAAAAGAGAACTGCAACAACTGTTTTACGGACAGACTGCTGAAAACCTGAACACTCTTATTTCTAAAGAAGATGGACTTCTTAAACTGAAGGAAATCATGCTGGACCGCAACACCAGACAGTATAAAAAAAATCAATACATTCATTATGAAGGAGATCATGTAACAGGCATTTATTACATCATTAGTGGAAAAGTAAAAACCGTAAAACTTACAGAAGATGGGCGTGAGCTTATTACGGGTGTATATAAAGAAAATGATTACCTCGATATCAGCATTTTATTTTCTAACGATACTTACAATGACACTACAATCGCTTTAGAAGAAACTGTTTTAAGTTTTCTGCCAACCCAACAACTCGACAAACTTCTGTTTCTTTATCCTGATGTAGGTACAAAATTTATTAAAATTCTCGCTAACGATATGAGAGAAAAAGAGGCTCGTCTCCTGCAAATTGCTTATATGTCAGTGCGAAAAAGAATTGCTCAAGGTATCGTTCATTTACTGTTACAGCACGGTGCAGATGATTCCAGTATCAAGTTCAGCAGAGATGACCTTGCGGCATTTTCTGGAACTTCTCCAGAAACAGTGAGCCGTACCTTAAGTGATTTTAAAGCAGAAGGATTAATTGAGAAAACAGCTAGTACCATTCGTGTACTTAATTTAGATAAATTAGGAAAAATTAAAAACTAAGCGAACAATGTGATGATTATCATATTGTTACATGATTTATATCATTCTATTTTGCACTAATCTATCATAATTTTGATTAAACAAATCAACAAATGTTTAATTTAAATTTATTATATCATGACAACATTAATCCCAACTAAAAAAAATGGTTCTTCACCAAGTATTTTTGAAGATTTTTTTAATGATGGTTTTCTTGATGTTCCTCCATTTTTTGCTTTTGCAAATCAAAAAGGGGCTTTCATTCCGAATGTAAATGTAATAGAAAACACAGATAATTTTGAGATTGAAATGGCCGCGCCGGGACTCCAAAACAAGGATTTTAAAGCAGAAGTTAATAATGGCGTATTAAATATCAGTGCACAAAAAGAAGAAGAATTCAAAGAAGAAGATAAAAATTATAGAAAAAGAGAATTTTGCTATACTTCTTTCAGTCGTTCATTTATACTTCCTGAAAATATAGCAGCTGATAAAATTGATGCGAATTATAAAAATGGAGTTTTAAAACTTACGCTTCCTAAAAAGAACAGCAGCCCTAAAACACCTGTAAAACAAATTAAAATTGGATAATAGTAAAATTATAAAATACCTGCAGAATTGTTTCTGCAGGTATTTTATAATTTTAAACTGGAAAAGCAACCATGAAAGTAATTAAGCACTCGGGACATATTGTTCCTTTTGATGTAGAAAAATTAAAGATATCTCTTCAAAAATCCGGTGCTTCACCTGACCTAATTCAGGAATCGCTGGCTCAAATACAAAACCAGATTTATGAAGGAATAACAACCAAACAGATATACAAAATGGCTTATGCTATTTTAAAAAAAGCTTCGAATGGTCATGCTGCGCGGTATAATTTGCGCTCTGCCCTGCAAATGCTTGGTCCGGCTGGTTTTTTCTTCGAAAAATTTATAGCACGACTATATGCTACCGACGGTTTTAAAACCAGAACCAACTTAACGCTGCAGGGGAAATGTGTCTCGCATGAAGTAGATGTAATGCTGAAAAAAGAGAATCTAATTTCGATGATTGAATGTAAATTTCACAGCAGCAGAGAAGGTTCTTCTGATGTAAAAGTTCCTATGTATATTCTATCTCGTTTTAATGACCTTAAGGTGAAACAGCATAGTATTTTTTCGAGCAGCGAAACTATTAATTCCTGCATTATAGTGACCAATAACCGATTTACTAAAGATGCGGAAAGTTTCGCAAACTGCAGTGGAATATCGCTATTAAGCTGGGATTATCCAAAAGATAACAACATCAAAAGTAAAATCGATAAAGGTGCACTCTACCCTATTACCTGTCTCACTACCTTATCAATGGTAGAAAAGGAAAAATTGCTGATTCTGGATCAATTACTCGTAAAAGATCTTATTAACGATTCTCATAGTCTTCATAAAATTGGCCTTAGCGAAAACCGGGTTCGAAATGTATTGAAAGAAGCTTCACAAATTTGTAAACTTATCTGAGATGAAAATAAAATTCATAGGTGGTTCAGGAACTGTAACAGGATCCAAAACCCTGATCGAAAGCAATGGTGTCAGAATATTGGTTGACTGCGGTCTTTTTCAAGGACTTAAAGCTCTAAGAGAACTCAATTGGGAACCCTTGCCAATTTTACCCTCTACTATAGATTATGTTTTATTAACCCACGGTCATCTTGATCACTGCGGCTGGCTGCCAAGATTGGTTGCGCAAGGATTTAAAGGATATATATATTGCACGAGTCCCACCAAAGCAGTGGCTGAGCTTGTTCTTTTAGACAGCGCTAAAATTCAGGAAGAAGAAGCTAATAAAGCCAACAAAGAACATTATTCTAAACATGAAAAAGCAGAACCTCTTTATACGGTAGTTCAGGCAGAAAATGTTCTTCCTTTTTTTAAAGTGATACAACCCAATCTATCAATTGTTGTGGCAAATGATATTGCTGCCGTTTTTTCGAGTGCCGGACATATTATTGGTGCCTGCAGTATTACGCTTACTATTGAGGGGAAAACTTTGATTTTTTCTGGCGATATTGGGCGAGATGATGACGTATTAATGTTTCCGCCAACAAAACCTTCAAGGGCAGATTATATTTTTTTAGAAAGTACTTACGGAAATCGGCTGCATCCTGATCTCGACGTAAAAAAAGAGCTGGAAACCTATATCAATAGTACTATCGAAAAAAACGGAACTGTAATTATTCCTGGTTTTGCTGTCGAGAGAGCGCAATCCATAATGTATCTTTTATGGAAACTTAAAACAGAAGGAAAAATACCTAACGTCCCCTACATCCTTGACACTCCTATGGGCGCCAGCGTACTTGATGTTTTTTTGGAAAATATGCAATGGCATAAGCTTTCTGTTATTGATTGTCATGAAATGTTCAAAATGTTCAGAATCGTTTCTGAATTCGATCAAACCATGCGTATTATTGAAGATCCTCAGCCAAAAGTAATTATCGCAGCAAGCGGTATGGTTACAGGAGGCCGTGTATTATCGTACTTGCAACAATATATAAGTATAGAAAAAACCACAGTAATAATTGTTGGCTATCAAGCAGAAGGTACTCGTGGAAGAAAGCTTCTTGAAGGAGCTGATGAAATTAAAATTTATGGAAAATATTATCCTGTAAAAGCTAAAATTACACAAATTGAAGGGTTCTCTGCGCATGGTGATCAAGAAGATTTGCTAAACTGGCTTTCTGCTCTTAAAAATAATCCAAAGTGCATTTATTTGGTTCATGGAGAAAACCTTCCATCAGAGGAACTTCGAATTAAAATTCAAGATAGATATGGTTTTACATGCACTGTTCCGTTTATGGGAACGGAAATAGAAATTTAGAAATCATTTATTTCTCTTGATCTTTTATTCCCTTAAAACAATAAAACAGCTACTTATCCTTATGAGATAAAACAAAATTTTAACTGGTAAAAAGTGGTCAGTTCTAAGCTCCCAATAAAGCTGTGATAAAATTTAACTATCCTACACAAACAGATGGAAATATATGCAGTCTCACTTTTAAAGCGTTTAAAACTAAACCCTGATCCTTGCATACAGAAAAAAGCTTTAAAATCTTATTAATATGATTACTCTCTGAAATAATAACTGTTGGGCGAATCACAATATCTGTTATTTCTGAAAATTCATCGGATATAAGTATAGAAGCTCGTGCCGTACTCTTAAAACTTTTAAATATAATGCCTTTGTTTTTTGCTGCTCTAAAAAATGCCGTCATATAAGAACTTTCTATAGATGCAATAAACAAATGCTCAGACGACCATACATCTTCATCTATTTTTTTTAAACACGAATATGGAGCCACTTCAATAGTGTTGTTAAAAATCACCGATGTTAATAGTGCTTTTTTATTTTCTTGCCAATCTAAATTTACCTGATATTCTTCTGCATTTTCCATATAACGTTTTTTTAGGTAGTATCTAAAGTTGTCTGTTCAGGTCATTTATTTTGCTTCTAGCAATAACTAAATTAATTCATTGTCATTTTATAAGAAATGATTTTCATCACACTATAATGCTACCATATTGCAAACAAAAAGTAGTAAAGATCATTTTTATCCATGATTCAGATCATTTTATTTTTTTACGTTTTATTGGAATTTTATCAAAGAAATTAAAAGACTTTTTTTATTCACTTGTAACAAATTATAGCTTATTAAATATGGCTTTAAGGTTAGCATTAATAAAAAAAAATCTCAGTAAAAATTATAATAACTAAAAAATAGACGTAATGGAAAATCAAAAACTATTTGTAGCAAATTATAAAACAATGGACCAAGCTGAAGATGCTGTCAAAAAACTAAAAAAAAGTGGTTACGATATTACAAATTTGACTATAGTAGGAACAGATTGCTATATAGAACAAAGCATTGTAGGATATTTTAACATTTACGACAAAATGGAAAAATGGAGCACGGTTGGGTTATTTGCTATCGGCTTATGTGGACTTATATTTGGATTTTCATTTATTTTTAATTTCGCTGTAAACCTTCCTTATTTTAAAATTCCAATTATATATGCATGTATCGCTATACTTTTAGGAGCTATGCTGCCTTTAATTGGTATGGCACTTTCAAAAGAAAAAAACATAAAATATAAAACAGAAGTAAAGGCAAGAAAATTCATGCTCTTTGCTCAAGATAATGTTGCGAAAATTGAAGTAATAAGAAACATATTGCAGATTCATATTCCAAAAGAAAACTCAATAGCAGAAAAAGAAAACCAGATGATTTTAGAAAATTAAAACTTTGCATCTCGGAAGGAATTGAAAAAATTAAAACTCAGAAACCTTATTAATTAACTACACAATACAAACAAAATGAAAACAAATGAAGAATTACAAAGAGACGTGCAAAATGCTATCAAATGGGAACCACAGTTGCATGCCGCAGAAATTGGAGTAACTGCTAAGGATGGAATTGTAACCCTTATGGGAACTGTAGATGCATATTATAAAAAAACTGAAGCTGAAAATGCTGCCAAAAATGTTGACGGCGTAAAAGCAGTTGTTGAAGAAATTGAAGTAAAATATTCTAACAGCGGTAGGACTGATGAAGATATTGCAAGTGATATTTTAAAAGCTTTAATTGATAGCTGGAATGTTCCTCAGGAAAAAATCCAGGTGAAAGTTGAGAAAGGCTGGGTTACACTTGAAGGCCAGGTTACTTGGAATTATCAAAAAGAAGCTGCAAGTAAATCTATTGAGCATCTTAACGGAGTTAAAAGTGTAACGAACCGCATCAAGATTAAGGCTGAAGTACAAAATGAGATTGAGAAAAAAAATATTAAACGAGCTTTGGCCAGTAATTGGACCTTACATTCTGAAAACATCCTTGTTAAAGTAGACGGGACAAAAGTTACTCTGACAGGAGGTGTTTCTTCATTACATCAGAAAGAATTAGCCGAAAAAATAGTATGGAAAACTCCTGGTATCTGGGCTGTAGACAATCAGCTTGTGGTAGAATATAAATATACTCCTGTACTGTAAATTTAGAAAAGGGAGATTTGATCTCCCTTTTTTACTGAGAAAAGGAGAAATCCTTTCAAAAAACCTCGTAATTCCTAAATTCTAATTTAAGCAAAATTTTAATTTAAAAAATCAAATATTATGGAACCAAGCTGGATCATATTAACTTTTACCGGTATTATAGTATTAATCATGATGATTTATATTTTCAGACAAAACAAAAAAGACAGAAAGGCTTACGAGGATGATTTAAACAAGCCTTCAAATTTTTATGAGGATCAATCTGAAGTAAATGATGTGCAATAATAATTATAATGTAAATGGTAGTCTAGACAAGTAAATTTATTAATAACATACATAAAATGAAAACTTTGACATTTTACATCGCATTCCTATTTGCATCAACATTACTCTTTTTGAATCGTTACTCAGATTTGTATATTAATAATTCAATAACACATTTTATATTACTCATAATAGCGTCAATTACATTGATTCTAATTTTAGGACAGGTATTTGGAAAATTAAAAACTGTAAAATCAAGATTGCTTACAGTATTAATTGTTGTATTTGTATGTTTTATACAGTCCTTTTTGACTTGGGGAGGTGACTGGAAAACACAAACAATTCTTTATCGAAACCTAACGAATGACAATAATACAATAGAATTCCAAATGAGGGGCGACCGTTTTTCTTTTGGATACAAAAAGCGAGTTATAAACAGATTAAAATTATTTCCAGGATTCGATTGGACTACGGATATAGATACCAATAAAATTAATCACAAACAATGGAAAAAATTAAATCTGTATGTAAATGAAATGAAGTTTGCTTCCAATTAGGAACATTAAATTATTAGAAAATATGAAAAAAATACTTGTTACAACTGACTTATCTTACAACTCCAAACCAGCTGTACGCTTTGCAATACAACTTGCTTCACAGGCAGAATATGAACTTACATTTCTGTTTGTAAACACTTCAATTATTATTGATCCTTTTTCAGCTGTTACTTTCGTGGGTCTTCCAGAATCTGATACAAAAATACAAGAACAAAGTTTGATAAAATTTATACATACTTTGTACAGAAAAGCACGTAAACAACCTGGAAAAGTAAATTATATAGCTGAAAATAAGCTTGACGTAAATGAGGCTATTCTAGACTGTGCAAAAAGAATAAAGGCAAATTACATCTGCATGAGTACAAGAGGTGGTGGTCTCGCCAATAAGTTATTAGGCAGTCATACCAACAAAATTTTACATGATTCCACCGTTCCTGTTCTGGTTGTCCCAAAATATTACAGGATGAAAAAACTGAATTCTGTTTTATACCCATCTGATATTGAAAATATAAGTACAGAACTCCCAGTGATTAAAAAGTTTGCCGCTGCGTTTGATGCACCTGTAACAGTATATCATTACGATTATTTTACAGATGAGGATGAGATTAATAAAAAAACAAACAAAATAGAAAATAAATTTAAGTCTGAGAAAGTATCTTTTCAATTTAAGAAATTAAATCCAGACGTATCTCTATTGCGTCACTTGCAATTAGACATCATAAAAACCAAACCATCTATAATTGCCATGTTTGCTAAAGAAAACCGAACCTGGTTCGAACAGCTTTTTCAGTCTCTTAAGACCTCCGAAAAAGGCTTTGACACTAAAACACCAATGCTGGTATTTAGAAAATAACAATTGACCGGTAATCGCTTTGACTACCGGTCAATTTGTTTAAATTATCGATTTTTTCTTCCAAACTATTGTATTTATTTTTCTATCTTTTCACTAGAAATAATTCTTATAAAAGTTTTTTTAATAGTTAAATACTAAGGAATGTTAAATTCCTGAAATTCGCATAAGGCGGCTTCAAGTTTAAGCTTTTCTTTTAAATAATCAAGCTTTAGTGAATCTAATTTGTTTACAACTGATGAATCAAAACTTTCAGTACGAGTTTCATACTCTTTAATGTAATTTACTCTCTTCTTTAATTCCTCAAGGTGATATAGGGCTTCATGAAGTCTCTTTTCCTTTTTACTATCTTTAGATTGCAAGACCATATCCTGCTCTTGTTGCTTAATAATTAATTCAGCTGATGTAATTATACTATCCGATTCTTTATTAAACGAGAACCACTTTTTAAGAGTTTGCTGCTCTATATTTTTGCTTGTCATTACTGAATCTGAATCAACACTGTCTTCAACCAAAGAAGCTTTATCCTGACAGGAATAATATAACAATACTGTTATAAGACCCAAAATACTAAATTTCGTTTTCATATAATTTGATTTTAATCGTGCTGTTTTTTTTAGATTTAAGGATCAAATACACGTAATCAATTAAAAGATCTTTTTTAATAATAACAGAAGTTTAGAAGGCATTTATTTGATTTGTGCACTATTCATTCCATTAACTTTTCAAGCTTCAACAGCGTAAAAAATCTGCATGTTAAACCTGAAATTTGGGTTTTAAATCATAATTTTTAATACTGTGTTCCATTATAAAAAGTCTTGCTTCTTCAATATCATCTGTTATCATAAATAATTTTGAATCTGAGTCATTTATAGTACCCTGCTCTCTCATATTATTAAGGTGTTCAATCAGTGCTTTATGATACGAAGTATTAAAGATGATAATAGGAAAGTTTTTAATTTTTCCGGTCTGTACAAGGGTAAGTGCTTCAAAATATTCATCTAGAGTTCCAAAACCACCTGGCATTACAACAAATGCAAAAGAATATTTTACCAAAAGTATTTTTCGAATAAAAAAATGTTTTGCCACAACCCATTTGTCGAGATATGAATTAGGCATCTGATAAACGGGAAGTTTAATATTGCATCCTACCGACCGACCTCCGACTTCTTTTGCTCCACGGTTTGCAGCTTCCATAAGTCCCGGACCACCGCCCGTCATTATTGTAAAGCCGAGCTTGGCATATTCACCAGCTGCTTTTCTGGTAAAATCATAGTAAGGATGATCTTCTTTAAAACGGGCAGATCCAAAAAAAGTAATGCAAGGGCCAATATTGTAAAGTTTTCTAAAACATCTTATAAGTTCCCATAAAGTAGCTATTATGAATTTAAGCTCGGTAAATCTCGATTGCGGACCTTCTAGAAATTGAATTTCTGACTTATCACCTTGGGATTTACGCTTTATCATAATTTATACTATTTGATCCTTTAACATAGATAAGGCTGTTCCAGATTTACTTTTAAATGATTTACGACTTTAATTATTCCAGGAGTCTTATAAGCAATTCGTTCAGCTTCTTCTTTCTGAAAAATAGAGCCAACAGTTCCAGATAGTTGAACTGTTGCACCTGCAACCTGAATATTAATTTCATCCAGATCAAAAGCCCAATGTCGTTGCAGTGCCTTTTCAAGCATTTCTTTTTCTACCTGATCGTACAGTTCTCTTTTAAGTTTTATATTATTTGTTACTCCCCTTACTCCTTTTTGATTTTCTGCTGTCTCTCGTGCAATATCTCTCTGAAAATTCCAAGGCAATATTCCCTCAAGTGTGACCCATCCTTTTTCTACGGTTAAGGTTACGGTATCTTTAGGAACAATATGATGCTCTCTAAAATTGTTAACAAGCTGTTCTGCAATTTGTTGATCTGTTACCATTGATGCTTTTTCAATAATTACCTGAATTTGATCTACAATTGCTGCAACACCTTTAATTTTCTTTGTAGCATGCAGGGCTTCTGTTTTTTTTATAAGAGAATTTACATTCCCCGTAAGCGTAACTATTGCATCTTTTACAATAACACCAATTTCTGCGGCGTGCAGCAAAGGTTCAAATTTAATAGCTTCCTGAACTTCTCTCTGTAAAACTTCATTACTTTTCATAGCTTATAGTTCTTTAAATATTAATCAAATTCTACCAGAAGTTCATTATCTACGTACCATACTCCCGGTGTATTCCATGCAATTCGTTCTGCCTCCTCTTTTTGAAAAAGAGAATCAACAATACCACTTAGATATATTGTTTTACCTTCAACTCTAACCTTAATATTATCAACATCCAGAATCCAGCTGCGATGAAGAGCTTTCTCAACGATTTCTTGGTTTAGTTCATTTTTTAACTCGGCTTCTATTTTTATCTTATCAATTACCCCTCTTACACCCGGCAGGTGACGAATAGCATTATCTGCAGCCTTTCTTTGAAAATTCCAGTGTAAAATTCCTTCAAGTGTTACCCATCCGTTCTCTACAGTTACATGTATTCTATGATCAGGAACAGCCCAATTTTCTTTTAGTGCCTTAATTACAGAACTGGCTATGTCTGTATCACTTTTAATAGCCGAAAAAAATAAATCAACTTTTACGTCGTCTACTACTGCTTTTACTCCGGCAATATTTTTGACTGCTTGTTCAGCCTCTCTTTTTTGAGTATAGTTATCTACCGTTCCTTCCAAAGTCACAATACCATCCTGAACACTAACATCAATTTCATTAGAGCTTAAAAGAGGTTCCCATTTTATAGCCTCTATTACTTCTTTACGCAAAATATCATTACTTTTTTTCATGTTGAAAATTTTTAAAATTTCACTTTAATTAATATTTTAAGGCATTTTCAGCCACTTATTATTTAGCAAAATTGTAATAATAGAACAACAGGAAAAATGATCTTTATCAAGCTGAAATGTGATATAAAACATATATTAGGGGTTGAATGCATTATAATTTTAAATAAAAAAATTAATCTAATTTTTAAAATGTTTCCAGCTATCTGTTGATTGTATTGAAGCAGTAATAGATGCTCAAATTGAGAGTTATATCGAAGAATTGTTAAACCAGTATATGCAATTTCTCTAAAGTACCGATTTCTTTAAAGACACTCTTTTAGTTATAAAGCATAGAAAAATAAAAAAGACCAAACATTTTTAAACGTTTGATCTTTTAATTGATTTTTATAATATGTCGTTTCCGCATTAAAGAAGCAGCATTAGTGGTTGTCAAATTCTCTGCGGTTATAAAAAGTATCATCATCGCTTTCAGACTCAAGGCGTGACTCACTTTCAGGGTAATAAGACCTTAATGTTTTTCTTTCATAGTTTCTGTCAAAATTATGGTCTCGATTGTATCTGCTTGTTTTTCTAAAGGTGTTGTATCCTATATTGTTAGCCATAACAATTTTAGTATCTTTATTTATGCTGACAGATCCAATTGGTATGATAATATGGCTGTCTCCATCTTTGTATACAAATTCATTTCCATTGTCGTTTGCTATAGCATCATGAACTTCATTTTTGCTGTCTTCTATTAAGCCTTTATCCACGTTTACGTCCAGATAAACAACGCGCTGCATATCTTTATTCACCCATAGATTATCAATTTTTCCAATAGTTCTGTTGTCGGCGTCTACTATTTTCCATCCTGTTACATCAGAATAGTTTGAAGCAACTTTATAGCCCGAAAGTTCATCCAATCTGTATAAATTTCTATCTTTTTTTTCCATATCTTTTTTTTTTAATATTAAATTGTTTTCCCTCTAAGTTTATAGCAGGAAACCACTGATCACAGCGTTTATTATTCCTGCCAGTAACTTAATTAATTTGTAGTTCCCGAAGTTGTAGTGTTTTCGATTTCTACCCTTCTTTCACCCTGAGTATCGTTATCTCTCAAAAATATATAGTATACAAGTGCTGAGATTAACAGAACTACTACAATCCATGGCCATACAGCCTTCTTTTTCTCAATTTTAATTTCTGCCATAACTTATTTGTTTTTGTAATAAAATTTTAACTTTATTAAAGGTACAAATGAGGATAGTTTTAAAAAGTATTTAATTTCATTCAGAAGTTATACAATTCCCAGTATATTAATCTAATATGGAAAATCAGCCACATCAATTTTTATAAAAAATAAAGATCCCGTTACAAAATGTTACGGGATCTTTTTTAGTTTAAATCAATTAATTTCAATGAGAAATTGCTCTTAAATAATTTTATTGAGCATCCCAAGCTGCACTTGCGTAATAAATTGAACTTGTTACGGGTGCTGTCCAGTAATCTTGACTGCCGCCACGGAAAGTATGAAGGCTTACTGCATTAACGTTTCGTTTAGAATCGTTAGTAACCCAGCGAATTGTTTGATTCAATATCTCTGTACCATTTACATAATATTTGACATATCCATTAGTATTGGAGCCAGTATTTAACTTAACAGATATCTGACAATTATATGTTACTCCTTCTTGTATGTAATATTTTTTTCCAAAATCATTGCCAAATTGCCCAGGCTGATCTCGATAATATACATAAGGCTGAAGATAAGCACCGCTTCCTTTGGCTGTATTTGATCCATTTGGGCAATACCACATAAATCTTGCACTGCCTCCATTTCCATCCCATCCTGGGTCGCCCCCGGTATTCTGATCACCAATTAAAATACCATAACCACATTTACCACCTCTGCTCCAATAAAATCCAGAATTAAATTTCATTTGGAACCAAACAGTATAAACGCCAGTTGACCATACACCATAAGATGTGCATAAACCGCCTGGACATGATAATGTATTTGTCTGTAATGTGATAGTTCTCGCTCCTGCACCACCGCCTGCAGCGACAGCGGCATCTTTGTTGGCATTCTGCTGTACCTCTTTGCTTGCGCTTTGTGAAACTTCATTTTTGACGGCTTGCGGTACATTCAAATCTTGTTCCTTTTCACAGGAATTAAACACTAATACTGTAATAAACAGTAAACTTAATAATTTCAGGTTTTTTTTCATTTTGAACAAATTAAAGGTTAGTAAATAATTAATGGTTAGTAAATGATAGATAGTGATACATTATTTTACGCCTAAACAGAAGACTTTTTTCCAATTTTCAAAACAGTTAATAGATAAGTAAATAAAAAGATTGTTTTATTTACCTATTTTTCATGCAGTTATATTTTGTTGTTTATTTTAAATCAGATCTAGATCTGTTTGGCAATTTGTAATGACATTACAAAGTTGGGTAATAACAATTCTAATGGAGAGTAAAAAAGTACGTTTTTAGATACAAAAAAATCCAGTTTAGATATTTTATGTACGTTTTAGATTTAATAATTAAATTTAAAAGAAATGTAAAGGAAAAGCGATGTATCCGATTCACTAATTTATGTTCTGGCGCATTATTTAAATATAAATTGATTATTTTTGTTTAATATTTTTAAAATAACATTAAACAAATTAAAATTTAACAATTACCAAATACCTGATAAGCTGGCTGTTCGCATTTACTTGCATGCTACTAATAAGCTTTCATAAAATATAGCAACTTTAATAGTTAAGCTCTTTTAGCACTAACAAAAATATTTATAATGATAAAAAACAAAAAACCTGATAATGTTGTTTTTTCTACCGAACAAGGCTATAATGCAAGCAGGCTGCCGTATGCTACCAATGTAAGTGCGCCTGTAATAAAAGCAGATGATTTAGCAGGATGGAAAAACATAGGAATTAATAAAGTAAACAAAGAATTTCAAAGCAAATTCAATGAACTTAAGATTCAATACCAGAATCTAATCGAAGAATTTCAATGGAATGAATTGGTTTACAATGCCAAGTTTTCTTTTGAACCAATTGTTGGAGAAATATATCATCTTTATAAAGATAATGAAGGTTTTAACTTTCTTTCGCTGATAGGGCCAAACGAATGGAACAAAGAACATATTGGAACTTTTCAGCTTAACAGTGATAAAAAATGGGTTTTACTCGATCTTAAAAATCCCATTTTTTAAATACATCTTAATCTAATGAAAAAAATATTAAATTTCACGAGCAGTGATCTGCAAAAAATGGAAAAGCAAACTGCTGTACATCTAATAAATAGTTTAGGAGGCTTTAAAAGTGTAGCCTTAGTAGGAACTTCTGATTTGGAAGGAAACACTAATCTTTCCATTTTTAGTTCTTTTTTTCATATTGGCGCCAATCCTCCATTAATAGGAATGATTTTTCGACCAAGTCCGCCTGAGCGAGATACTATGCGAAATATTATTGATTCGGGTTTTTATACTATTAATCATATCAATGAAAATATTTACAGACAGTCACATCAGACATCGGCTCGATATAGTCGTGAAATCTCTGAGTTTGAAGCGGCTGGACTTAGTAAAGAGTATAAAAATAATTTTTTCGCTCCTTTTGTACTCGAAAGCAACGTACAGCTGGGGATTGAATTTAAAGAAAAAATAGACATTCAAATCAATAATACCACGATGGTTATCGGTGAAATAGTCCAAGTTTTCGTTCCAGAAGACTGCTTCTCTGAGGATGGTTTTGTCAACTTAGAAAAAGCAAATACTGTTACCTGTTCCGGTTTAGACAGTTATCATAAAACCATACAGTTAGACCGATTAAGCTATGCAAAACCTAATATGGAAATAACATCACTGATTAAAAATTAAATTTAATAATTATTTAATCATAATATTTCAATTACTTAAATGATGCTTTCATTTTTTTTGTAATTTTAACCTGCCGCTCCAAATTGATAATAATAACTCAAATCCAATAGATTATGGGAACATTTGTTATTACCAAAAAAACAGAAGCGAAATTTCAGGTGCAGCTCAAATCAAAAACAGGCAAGGTCCTGTTGTGTTCGCAAGAATATTCATCTAAGATAAGCTGCAAAAAAGCAATTGAAAAATTCAGAGCCTATGCTCAGGACAAGAATAGCTTTCAAAAAAGGACAACCGTACAATGGGAACTCTATTTTTATCTTAAAACAGCTCAAGGCAAACCCATAGCCACAAGCATAAATTACAATACTTATCTCGCTCGCGAAAAAGCAATAAACACAGTAAAAAAAATTGCTCCAATTGCCGCTGTAGAAGATCACTGCTGAAGACTAAGATTTAATAGCGCTAATAATTAATTTTACAGGGTAATCTATGCTTTACGATTTCCCTATTAAATTTTGTATCATACCTTTAAAAATAAAGCCGTGAAAAGGCAAAACAGAATACCAGTATAATTTACCCAGAATTCCCTCGGGCTTGAAAGTAGCTGCCTGATATAGTGTATTGTTAATAATTTTAAACTCCAGCCAAGCTTCGCCTGGCATTTTCATCTCGGCATACAAAATCAATTTTCCTTCTTTTTTGTTGGCATACACTACACGCCAGAAATCTACTACATCGCCTGGATAAATTACTGTTTTGTGGGTCCTTCCCCTTCTAAGTCCCACGCCTCCAAAAATTTTATCAATAAGTCCCCTCAGACTCCAAAGCCAGTCTCCATAATACCATCCTGTCTCGCCACCTATAGACCAGATTTTTTCAATAGTATAATCCCTGTCTTTGATTACTCTTTTTCGCCTGTCTATAAAACAGTTTTTTTTAGGAACTTTAAGGTACTGCGTGACATTACCGGTAAATCGGCCGCTGATCATAGAGTCTTTCCAGCTCGAAAGGATATCATCCTCCTCTATTTTCAATAAGGCTCTTTTTAGTGCCTGTTCATACGAGATCGGATTTACCTCTAGTAGAGAATTGATGCGATTATCACGGCATATCACTTCAACTTTCATACTGCTCACCAAGGCGGAAGCTAATTTAAATGATGTTGCCGTTACAAAGTAGAGCCAGTATGAAGACAATTTTGGTGTCATTACAGGTACAGTATAAATATACCTTTTAAGCTTTTTTGCCTTTGCAAATTCCAACAGCATTTCTTTATAGGTTAATATATCAGGTCCTCCTATATCAAAACTTTGATTGTAAGTTGCTGTATTAAAAAGTGATCTCGTCAGAAACTCTAAAACATCACTAATGGCAATAGGCTGGCATTTTGTATTGAGCCATTTTGGAGTAATCATTACAGGAAGTTTATCAACCAAATCCCTAATAATCTCAAATGAGGCACTTCCCGATCCTACTATAATTCCAGCTCTTAATGTAGTTGCTGGAATTAATCCGCTTTTTAAAATATTCTCTACTGCCTTTCGCGAAGACAAATGTTTGGATAATGAGCTGTCATTTACAATGCCGCTCAGGTAAATAATCTGTTTGGCGTTGGTATGGTTTAGATACAGCGTAAAATTGCGCGCAGCAATACTTTCAAGTTCATCATAATTTGAAGCAGCACCTGACATTGAATGGATAAGATAGTAAGCTGCATCAATATCATTCGGAATATTTTGGAGTGTGTTTGAATCTAAAAAATCTACTTCAACAACCGTTATTTTACTTGCAAATTCTTCTTCATAGTAAAATCTTTTGGTGTCTCTTACACAGCACACAACTTCATGGCCTTTGCCTAAAAGCAAGGGCAAGAGCCTTTTGCCTATGTAACCTGTCGCACCTGTAAGAAGAATTTTCATGTTTTTATTTTTTATTATAATTTAAAACTCACCAAACCATAATCCATTTGAAAAACCTGTCCAGAAATCGAAGCAGCCTTTTCTGAAATAAGATAATCTGTGAGCTGTGCAACTTCATCTGCTTTCAAATAGTTTTTCATCGGATGGCGATCCCTCATGTTTTCTTTCATGCGGTCATTTCGCAAAATCGAAGCCGATAATGAAGTCTCAGTAATCGTTGGCGCAATAGCATTTATCCTTACTACGGGAGCCAGCTCAGCGCCAAGTGATTTTACTAACCCTTCAACCCCTGCCTTAGCCGTGGCGATACTGGCATGAAAAGGCATACCAAGCTTTGCTGCAACCGTACTGAACAACACAATAGAAGGGTTGTTCCCTCTTTTTAAAACAGGCAGATATTTTTGAATAACACGTACGGCCCCAATTACATTAATTTCAAAATCATCCCTGAAGTCGGCTATGCTTAAACTTAAAATAGGTTTGAGATTAATAGATCCTGGGCAATAAATCAAGGTGTCAATATCTTCAATCTCCGGCAGTTCATCGTGAAGTACGTCTGCCTGAAAATTTATTAAGTTTGGATGGGAAATGTCCGGCACAGTCCTGCTTATATTATAAACAATTTGAGATTCGAGCTGCTGCAGCAGAATTGCACTGCCAATTCCTTTACTCCCGCCGATAATTAAAATCTTATTCATTTTTTTAAAATTTAATATTTTCATTATGCTCTCTCAATCTTCTTAGATTAAGATTCAGTAAGAAAATGAGATTTTCATTATTAAATTAGAACTGCTATATAAAGTAATTTCAAATTTGCAGTTATACATTGTTAAAGATACTAAAATGTTTAACTATTTTAAAAAAAACCTAAACAAAATAAAATCTAATTTATTACCTTAGCTAGGGATGGTTAGAAATATAACTTTAATAATCATTTCTAAATTTGGATTTTATCTAATAGCATTTTTAAAACCACATTAAATTATGACACCAAATAATAATGATTTTTCGCCTATCGAACTCGACCGCATTATTGAAATGGCTTGGGAAGACCGAACCACTTTTGACGCTATAAAATTTCAGTTTAATTTAACTGAATCAGACGTTAGAAAGCTCATGAAAAAAGAATTAAAATTCAGCAGTTATAAACTATGGCGAAAAAGAGTTGAAAATTGCAGTACTAAACATAGAGAAAAACGCCTACAGACAATCGATCGCTTTAAATCAGATCAACAGCGTATGATATCTAACAACAAAATTTCGAAACGAAGAGGAAGATAATCAGTATATTATAAGAAAATTCCGGATTGGAATTGTGAAACACTTTACTAAACTAATGTAATGAAAGGATTTTAAAACAAAATAAATTCACCAACAAAACTAAATCAAAAAGCTATGTACCGAAATATGGGGCTCTTAAATGATATAGTGGACAATACACCCTTGCCCATTGCAGTGTACTCAGGAAATAATCTCAAAATAGAACTTGCAAATACATCTATGATCAAAACATGGGGAAAAGGCGACCAGGTCCTGGGAAAAAATTACCTCGATGTGCTGCCAGAACTTAAAAAAGAGGACTTTTTTGAACAGGCCACAACTGTAATGAAGTCCGGCATACCTTTTCATGGCAATAATAAAAGAGTAGATTTAATTATCGAAGGTGTTATGACCACCCATTATTTCAACTACAGCTTTATTCCGCTTAAAAATGCCGATGGAACTGTTTATGGCGTTATGAATACAGGTACAGATGTTACAGAGCTGCACTTGGCACAACAGCAGATAAAAAACTCAGAAGAAAGGCTGAGAATGGCAATCGATGCTTCTGGTCTTGGTACTTATGAAATAGACTTGGTTACAAAAAAAATAAAAACATCTGGTAATTTTAATTCAATATGGTCTGTGGAGGGCGAAATTTCTAATGAAGAAATCATTGCAAAGCTTCATCCTGATGACTTGCCCGTACGTGAGAAAGCTCATGAAGAAGCAGTCAAAACGGGAAAGATATGTTATGAAACACGCATTATAGATAATGATGATACCATAAAATGGGCTAAAATTAAGGGTGAAATTATCAAAGATGAAAATAATATTCCAACTACTATTATTGGAGTTGTTCAGGACATTAATGAACAGCGAAAATTCGAGGATGAACTAAAAAAACAGGTAGCCAGCAACACGGAAGAGCTAAGGAGATCTAATGATGATCTTTTGCATTTTGCCAATGTGGTGAGCCATGATTTGAGAGAACCTGTTCGAAAAATTAAAATTTTTAATACTCTTTTGCGCAATGAAAAAGACATTGATTTTAATGACAACTGCATCAAGTATTTAAATAAAATAGATCAGAGTACTCAAAGAATGCAAAATCTTATTGAAGGTATTCTCTCCTATTCGACTTTAAGTAAGAACACACAGCCGAATGAACTCATTAATCTTAATGAAATTATTGAAAATATAAAAATAGATCTTGAACTTATTATCAAAGAAAAAGGAGCCATATTCGTTGGTTGTGATCTTCCAGAAATAGAAGGAGTTCCTATTCTTATAAGCCAGCTTTTTTATAACCTGATGCAAAATGCATTGAAATTCTCTAAAGCTGAAGAGCCTCCCAGAGTAATAATTACCTGCTCTTCAACAACTATTGACGGTGCTGAAGCAGTACAGATTTCAATCAAAGATAATGGTATAGGTATGGATGCCGCTTTTGCAGAAAAAATATTTAATGCCTTTGAAAGACTGCATTCTAAAGATGAGTACGAAGGAAATGGTCTTGGACTTTCTCTATGCCGAAAAATTGCCAAACGCCATAATGGAACAATTACAGCCACTGGTGAAAAAGATAATGGAGCAGAATTCATAGTAACCTTGCCCTTAAAACAAGATAAGCTTCTTAACGAAGTGATTATTTAATATTCGAAAAGCAAAAGATAAAAGAGTACTACTTAGAGACATTCACATAGATTTTACCAGCATCTTATATAAAATCATAAAGACTGATAATTATATAATTAGAGCTTCTAATTGTATAATATTGAACCTTGTTTAAGTTTTAATTTTATACTTATAACATCAAGTATAAAATCATAAAAAAATATAATTATGGAAAACTTAATCAATCAGGAAAATCTTGAAGACATCAGAGAATTTATAGAAGACAAAATCAGTGATGTTCCCGGCGAACTTATATTGTTTGGAGCAGTCGGCGCTTTGCTTTTATCTTCTTATCTTAATAAAAATGGCCATAAGCAGGCTGGCTCTGTCATAGGAAAATTAACTATTCCGATCATTGGCATAGGAGTTGCAAAATACAAAGACCTTTTAAAATCAGAACTAGAAAATTTTCAGCAACAGTCAGCGAATGTGATAAACACAGCACTTGAGGCTTAATCTTTTATTTGCATGAGATGCGGAGGAACTGTTTTTTGTAACATATCGCGCATCTCTTGCTAATATTTAACTCATAAAATAATTTGTTATTATTTCTTTTTCTTAGCTTCAAATTGAGCTATGAAATCATTCAAAAGAGTAACTTGATCGTGAGTAATAAGACCTTCCTGCTCATAAGGTACAATTACGTCTATCACAAAATCATATTCATTGATATCTTTAATTTTTTTTCTCTTTAAGATTTTTACCATCTTATTTTCACGTTTGTAAGGTAAATTTTGAGATTTAATTTCTTTCCAAAATTCTTCTACACAATTTCCGTGACCTTCCTGAAAATATGTAAAGATAGAGTCAATATCATATTTTAGACTTTGCATTGTAGCAAATTTTGGTTGCGGATTTAAAAAATTATGTTTCCATTCTTTATATAAATCTATAAAATGAGTAATTTGTTTTTTTTCTTTACTAACGTAATGCTCTTTCCATCCTTGTGGAGGAAATTTTTGAAATACTGTTATTGCTATATCGGCGGCTTTTGCTAAATTTTCTGCCGCTATTTTATATTTTTCAGTCATAATTTATTTATCTCCAGCTCCGTAAAGTCTTTAGCCTCAATGTTGCTCAAATGTCTCTGACTTTGCGTCACTTTTACAAAATCAAATATATAAAAACGCAACAAGTTTCAGACTTAAACGTAAAACGAAATTTTTGTTTTAAAAAAAACATACCCATTTGGAGTATGCTTTAATTGATTTTGATTGCGTTCACAAGCGAGACGCTCGCGCTAGCGAGGGAAAAAAATATGGTCTTTAAAATGGTCGATACATTTTTGACCCAAAAGAAATTTAAAGACTTCTTCGCTAAAAATATAGCTTCGCTTTAAAACAGGAAAACCCGAGCAAATGCTCGGGTTTTCCTGTTTTAAATTCATCAAGATATTTACCTATTTTCAAGAGATATAACTTCTATATTTACCTCTTGACCATCTTTTAGCTCTCCTTTCGAAAATTCTGTTGATCCATAGATGTTTTTTCCACCAAGTATAAAGTGGTATTCTTCATTTTTATCAAGTTTAACTCTAACCGAACCTGTAGAATCTGTAGTATATTTTGCTACTTTAACATACTTTCGCGTTGGAATGCCGAATTCTGCTACTCTAACATCAATAGTGTCAAACATATTAACTCTCTTTTGTTTTGTTTTATTATCAACTGAATTTATTATTATAGTAATTTGGCTTTCTAAGTCACTCTTCCCTTTGCAACTTGAAATTAATATAGCTACTAGTAAGACACATAATACTATACTCATTTTAAGGATTTTTGATTGCATATCTTGTTATATTTAAATGACTCATTAATACCCCCCAGCTCCGCGAAGTCTTCAGTTTCAGTGCTGCGCAAATGTCTCTGACTTTGCGCCACTTTTACAAAATCAAATATATAAAAACGCAACAAAGCATCTGACTTTAAACTCAAATAAAAGTTACATTGCTATTATGTTGTTTCCAATTTCTAAAAAACAAAAAAAAGCGCAAAGTCAGAGACATTTGCGCAGCTTTTTATATTAAACTCTTGGAAAAACCAACAACTAAAACTATTTTTTTGATTGTAATAACCGTATGATTTTTTCCTTATTCTTGATTTTAATTCCCTCTGCTTACAGTAATCTGAAATCTTCTAGAAACTCAGTTTTAAAAGTTGAATCAGGTCCGTCAAAAGGTTCATCTCTGAGTTTTGTATAAAGTACTTTGGCTTCCTCATATCGCCCTTTTAATAAAAGAAAAAGTGGCATATTAGAATACGGATATTTAGAAGTCGGGTCATACTTGATGCTTTGTTTTAAATAATACTCAACATCATTTAGTTTTTGAGTTAAGATACTATACCAGGCAAGACTATTATAATGATGTCCCATTTGTATTTTTACCAAACTGTCCGGAGTACTTTTATAGAAAGCAGAATCCAATGCTACCAAATCAAGATAGTGAGCGCGAAAATCTCCATTTGATTTCAATGATGAAATACTGGATTTTAAAAAATAGGTTCGGTATTGTTTAACCCGATTTGTATCTAAAAGAAAAAGAAGATGCGTCTTTGTATCATAAGTATATTTATAAGATACTAAACTAATTTTATAACGATAAGAAACTTCATTCGTTGATTTTAATATATTAGATACTAAAGAATCAGCTCTGCTTCTATCTTTTTCTTTTAGATAATATTCGTAAAAGTTTAGCACAATATCCGGATTTTTCCCTTTGATGAGATTAGCTGTGTTTTTCTTTTTTAAATTAAACCAATCGTGTATAGTGTCTAATCTTTCTGAATGACTATTTTCATAGTTCGCTTGTAACTTTACTTTTGCCTGAGATTTCGAAATACTTAGCAGTATCACGAAAAATAATATTGTTGTTAATTTCATTTAAATGAATGTATTATAGTTTTTAAAAAAGTTCAGTCAATAAATGATAAGCGAGTTGCCTAAAACACAACTCGAATTCATTTAAATTAACTGAAAAATTGAATTGATATACTCCAGCAATTTTGCTGCTAATTTGACAAACTTATGGCTGTCAATTTTTGTTTTAACCTATTTTAGGTTTTAGAAAAAGAGAAGAGAAACCCGAAGAAATAAAAGTTTCGGGAGTATTGAATTTTTGATTTTTATCAGAAAAATCAAAGTCGTTGATTTTTAAACACTTTGAGCAAACACTAAAAAAATAGCAGATGAAGCTGTGCAAATACATTTAGAATGTTTGCAATTGCCGTCACAAGAATGGTGCTTCTCCTTTTCGCAATGGCCATTAGCATCGCAACAATTTTTTTCATCTTTATTTAATGTAATTTCTGTTGTAGAATGATTTTTTTTCGTTGAATTTCCACACGCAAAAGCATGGCACGGCATCAGAAAAAAGCCAAGCAATAGAAGTACAAAAAAGTAAAAACTCTTCATAAATAGAATTAAGATGAAGCAAAAATAATAATTTAGTTATTACTTTATTGTATTATAATTTAGATCAAGCATTTATATATTATTAGAATAAATTCAAAACATGTATTTATAGTTTTAAACTATTTTTGTTTTTGCAACACTTTATTTCCTGCTAATTTTATTATAGTTATTTTCCTTTTAATGGTATATCTGACTTTGCGCCACTTTTACAACAAAATTAACGGATTTCTAATCCCTCAAAATATCCTCGACAATACGCAACGAAGCCGCTTCGCAAAAATCAAGGCCTGAATAATCCGGATTAAGTCCGCCAATGTAAGGCACTGCCATAATATAAAGGTTTTTATTATAAGCGCCGTATTGATCGATAATCTGAAAATTGTCATTAATTGCTATTCCAGAAACATTCATAAAATAATCTCCGTGTGCATCTTTCTGAATGGTTTCTTGATCTTGCGTAAATGCTTCATGTCCAGCTTGTGTCGATTTAAACTTTAGGCGGGCGGGACTAATTGCTTTTTGGGAAAGCAGACTCTTAAAAGGAAAATCATTATAAGATAAATGCGGCTGTCCCACACAATCAATAAATGTTTTGTAATAAACAGATTGACTTTTATTATTGCTGTCAGTGAAATTATATAGAATACCTCCTTTATTTTGAGGTTCAACTGTACTGTCAGCACCAACCGGAACAAGATCCAGAACACCGGCCTGATGAAGTGCAAGCAATTCTTCGCAAGATTTCTGCGGAACAAATGCAATTACAATCGAAATTAGCGGCATTAGAACTTTTTGAAGGCGCTGCATATCTTCTGCAGATAAATATTTAGCAGGATGGTTCATCGCAAAACTGAGAACGGCCAGCATTTCTTTCCAATAAACTGACTCGTGTCTTTTGATTGATTTCTCTGCCTGAACATATTCAGCTTTTAAAAGTTGAAACGGATCTAGATTTTCACGCAGTTCCATCATTTCTGCAACAAAATCCTCAATTGAGAGGTCTTTAATACGCTGATAAAAATCAGGATCTCGATCTCTAAAAATATCTTTAAAGTCTTTTTCAAAAATAAAATCAAGCGATAAGAATCCATTATTATTTTTTCTGTGATTTTCTATTTCTTCATGAGTCAAAAGAGATTTATTCGAAAGATGAGAATCTTCTAAATGAAAACGCACCGCAGGAAGCATACCACTTCTAGAATGCATCATAATTTTAAATGCACGACTTTCAGGAAGTAATTGAAAAGAAAGATTGCCATCAGTTCCTTTTTCAAATGATCCGTTATGTCTTGCAAGTGTTCTAATAGCATCAATAGCAGTTAAAGAAGATCCTTTTACCGCGATAGCGTGATTTAGTTTTTGCACCAATTTTTGAGGTGGATATGGAGCATCATAATAGCCTGGTATTTTGCCTTCGTGACGTATTGGCCATTTGTGTCCCGTGCAGATAATGGCAAAGTCAAATTCTTCGCTATCTCTATTTAATATTTCAACCGTTACAGTTTTATCTTCCAAATTATAACTGATATCTGTAACTGTGCTCTGGAAATGAGTTCTTGTAATAATTCCTAATTCTGATGCCTTTTTGCGCAGTATTTCAAATTGAGCCGAAAGATATTGGCCAAAAAGCAATCTTGGCACTACTTTATATTCGTTAAATTTATTTGGGTCGATTTTAAATCGCTCTAATAATGCAACTGGCGCCGTGTGAATCCAATCTGACATTGGAGTTACAATATTAGGAACTTCATTATCTGATACATTTGTTATATGTTCATCATTTGCACCTTCACTGCTGTACGGCATTCCCGAGCCAAGCTCTGCTTTTCTCTCAAAAATATCAATCTCAAAATCATTGGTTCCAGATTCAATCAGCCTTTTATAAACAAAAAGACCGCTCGGACCACCTCCTAAGATTGCAATACGTTTTTTATTTTTGATATCCATTCGATTTAAATATTGAATATTATTTATCTTTTAGTTTAAGAATAATAGTATTATTTGAAACAATAATCTACTTTGCAGAGGCTGATAACAGAGATATAAAAAATATAAATTACATCGCTATTCAAAAATATGCCTATAAGGTGCCATACTGCATTTACAAATATCAAATACGCTGTCTAATTTTTGTTATATGATTTAATGCAGAAATTATAAAATTTAAGAGATAAGCCAAAACCCAATTTATGTTTTAAAGCTATGATGATATTTACACTAGTGTTTTTGCTTCTTAAAAATTAAACCAAAGCATTTTATAATAAAAAAAAAGCAACAGTATAATGGCTGTTGCTTTTTCTATATAAAATTTAAAAATAATTACAAATATTTACTTTTAAAAACGGTCATTTTTTCTCTTGTCATATCATTTATTGTATAGGAGATGCCACCCATTCCTAAGCCAGAAGCATCTCTTCCTCCAAAGGGCATCCAATCGACTCTAAATGCAGTATTGTCGTTAATCATAACAGCAGTGGCGTTTAATTTTTTTGAAACCTCTAAAGCGATATCAACATTTTTTGTAAAAACAGCCGCTTGAAAATGAACATCTAAAGCGTTTGCTCTTTTTATTGCTTCTTCCCTATCTGTAAAAGAATAAATACATACAACAGGGCCAAAAATCTCATTTGTTGATACTTTAGCATCTTCTGATGGATTAAGCAAAACTGTTGGCTGAAAACACGTATCAGAAATTCTTTTTCCGCCTGTAACTAATTTAGCGCCATTTTCAATCGCTTCATTCACCCATTCTTCAACTCGGTTAACTTCTTTTGTCGTAATAAGCGAACCGACATCTGTTGTTTTATCAAACGGATTTCCAACAATTAATTTGCTGGTTGCTTCAGAAAATTGTTCAACAAAACGATCACAAATTTCCTGATTTACATAAATTTTCTGAACAGAAACACAAACTTGCCCTGCGTGATAAAAACCTCCTTTTACCAAATCTGAAATCATCTCACTAAAATCAGCATCACTTTCAACAATAACCGGTGCTGCACCGCCATGTTCGAGCGCACATCTTGTTCCCGGAGGTAATTTGCTTTTTAAAGACCAGCCTACTTTTGCTGAACCTATGAAAGTTAAAAAATGAACTCTAGAATCTGTAACCAGCAATTCTGCCGTTTCATTATCACATAATACCACGTGCACCCAACCGTCTGGCAAACCGGCTTCTTTTAAAATACCTGCAAGTTCAAGGCCTGATAAGGGTGTATTGCTTGATGGTTTAAAAATAATAGGACAGCCCGCGGCAACAGCAGTTGCGATTTGATGCACCGCTAAATTTAACGGATGATTGAAAGCACTGACCGCAGCAACAACACCAATAGGTTCTTTTGTCGTAAAAGCAATTCTGTTTAAAGAAGCTTCTGTAAGTGCCATCGGAATCTGTTCGCCTTTAATTTGCGATATATGTTCGGCTGCTAACTTTACGCCTTTAATAGCTCTTATTATTTCTGCTTTTGAATCTTTATATGGTTTTCCGCCTTCACTAATGGCTAAGTGTATTAATTCCTCACTCCTTTCATTCATTATTGAGGCTGCTTTTTCGAGAATCTCTATTCTTTTATAAGCCGGAAGCCAATTCGACTGATCGTTAAATAACTTTTGAGCAATTTGCAAAGCATTTTCAATATCATTTTTATTGACCAACGGAAGTTCTTTTACAAGACTTTGATCGTAGGGGAATATTATTTTTGTGGTATTTTCCATAAATATTTTTTTAATATATAAGCTTAAAAACCATGTTTCAATTGTAACGAAATTCATTTAAACATGATTTGTTTTTTAAATTTAATCAAATTATCGATGAGTACAATGCCAAATAACACAATATTAAACTTTGACAGCTTTTACAAATAAGTTACGGGAGTAGTTAAAATAATTTCTCTTTTTTCTAATAAAGGAACAATTTTTCCTAAAACTAAATCTTGAAAATGAGATGAATTTCGATGTTCTTCTATCGCAGATTCACTACTATACCCTTCAAATAAAACGATTGTATTTAGATCCGAATTGCCTTGATGAATTTCATAAAACAGATTGCCACTTTCTTTAATACTTTCTTCTTGTACTTTTTGGAGCAGATTTAAAATATTTTCAATCTGGCCTTCTATAACTTTCCATGTTGCAAAAACATGAATTGGTTTTTGATTTTTCATTTTTGATTTTTTATAATTATTTTTCAATTTTAATCATGAATAATATTGACCTTCATTCAGATTTTGAAGAAGGTCAATACAATTTAATATTATTTCTTAGCAGATTCTAAGATAACAATCATTTTTTCAGCAACTCCTTTTGCAGAAGCAGGGTTTTGACCGGTAACTAAATTGCCATCTGCAATACTGTGCGCTGACCATACTGCAGCTGCGTGGAATTTTGCACCCTGTTTTGTTAATGCAGTTTCAAGCAGGAAAGACACATCTGCGATAGCGTAACCTCTCTCTTCTTCATCTGTAAAAGAAGTAATATTTTTACCATTTACTAAATAAGATCCGTTGCTTAATTTTACATTTAATAAGGATACAGGACCGTGACAGACCGCTCCTACAACAGCATTTCTTTCATACGTTTCTTTAATTACTTTTTTAAGAAGCTGATTTTCGGGCATATCCACCATTGGCGCTAATCCTCCAGGAACAAAAACGGCATCGTATTTACTCACATCAACATCTGAAAGTTTAACGGCTTTCTGCATACTTTCCCAACCTTTGCCTGTTAAAAAAGCAAGATTGTCAGGATCATTTGCCAAATTAAGGGCATCTAAATACGGAGTATTTCCTGTTAAGCTAGCAAAATCAATCTGGTAATTTGCTTTTTCAAATTCTGCATAAGGATGCGCTACTTCTGGAAGAAAAGTTCCTGTTCTTCTGTTGTTTGGTCCAATAGCATTGGCATTAGACACAATAATTAAAATTTTCTTGTTCATTTTTGTTTCGTTTTTAAGGTTTGTTTTTTGTTTTACTAATGTGTTATCTTTTTGATTTTGGGCATGAGAAGAAAAAAAGGCAAAAGCCATTGCCACGATAATAAGTTTTTTCATTTCTATAAATTTTAAAGGTTGTTAATGAATTATTTATAGGGCAAATTTATACCAGCTCTAGTCCTCAATACGAGGAGAAAAGTCACAAAAAAAGTGTGATAAAAATCACACTTTGAAAAAAACAGTTATGTTATTTATTGCTGGAGTAAAGCCTGCTAAGGGTTTCGCGGCTGACTCCAAGATATTCTGCAATATATTTTTTTGGAATTTTCTGCATTAGATTGGGATAAAGCGCTGCAAATTCTTTATATCGCTGTTGTGGATTATTAGAAAGTAACGAAATAACGCGCTGCTGAAGCGCAATATATCCTTTAGTTAATTTTACCCTGAAAAAGTGTTCCATTTTATGAAGTGCAGTTGACAATTGTTCCCTTCCATCAAGCGTGAGGCATAAAACCTCTCCCGCTTCCATACATAAAACATTCATATTTGCCTGTTTTTGATTGAAATAGGAAATATAATCAGACATCCACCAATTTTCTGTTGCAAATTGTACGATGTGTTCTTTTCCATCTTCATCAAGGTAAAAAACTCTAAAAATACCGCTCATAATAATGTATTCATATTTCGCATCATCACCTTGCTGAATTAGGTATTGATTTTTCAAAACCTTTCTTATTGTAAAAAAGGGCTTGATCGATTCAAACTCTTCATCACTGATGGAGATAATTTCTTCAATATGTTTTCTAAGTTTTTCCATAATTGTATTTTGCAAAATCAAAGATAAAAGATTTATTGGTGTTTAGTTAAATCTAAAGATTCAAACTGGTTTTACTGTAAAACTGCTATTCCTATATTGTCAAAAACCCTTGATTTGAGAAATTCTCAATCAAGGGTTTTACTTGTACTAACAAAAATATTAAAAACTAACTATTTTACGTCCCAGAAAATTTTAGTACTTAAATTATCATTTGCTTTAACCGCATTATAATTATCAGTATTATAAACACTTTCAGAATTTGGATATGTCCAGCGCGTTGGCGGTGTTTTTCTAACCGTACTTGTTTCATCTTCCTGGAATACCAAAGCAGGAAGTTTCAATCTTCTTTGTTCTGCCCAAGATTCATCAGCCTGCATTATGTTGTAATGAATATACTTTTGGAAAGCAATCAATTCTAATTGAGCAGCGGCAGTTACAGCTCCTGCAAAGTTAATTTTAAGAATGTAAGCCTCAATTTCTGCAGTTGTAGGTTCTGTAGTTGGTTTCCAAGTAAGTACATCAGCTTTATCACCTAATCTAACATAATATTCAATTGATTGTCTGATCGCTTTCTCGAAATACGTTTTAGCTGTTGTGCCATTTCCGTTTCTTGAATAATACTCTGCAAGAATCAAATTTACTTCAGCAGCATTTATTAATGTTCCTGGAAGCCATTTGTTTCTGCTGATTACAGATCTGTTGTAGATTGCAATTTTACCATCAACTATTAATTGATCTTGAACACCTGAAGTCAGCGTTGGGTCAAGTCCTGTAAAAACTGTTGCTGTTTGTCCTTTTTCGAACAACCAAGCTTCACGAGGGTCGCCATTGGCATTCATGTGGTCAATCATTGGTTTTGGAGCAACATTATTGTTAGCACCTTCTAAAGCATCTATAAAACCTGCACTATCCAAATCAATATCTTGAGTATAAACTTTAAATGCAATATTTTCTGAGTTTTCGTCTACAATTTTAGCTTCAGCAATGATTTCAGCAATTTCAGTATTTGCTCTAGAAGCCAACGAAGGAACCGCAGAAACTCTGTTTAAAATTCTCAAACGCAAAGAATTGCAATAGTTTTTCCAGCTTACTAGATCTCCTTTATTGATCAAATCTTGATTTTTAAATTCCAAATCTACCTTTGGAGACAAAGCAATCGAATTCAATTCAGTAGAGAACGCTTTCAATTCATCCAACATTTTGATATAAAGCTCTGTTTGGTTATCATACTTAGCAGCTGCATTAGCATAATTACCTCCTGTTGAACTAATTTTACCCGCTTGAGAGAAAGGAATATCTCCAAAGTTATCCACCATTTTTTCAGTATGATCATACAGATAAATAGTTGAAGTAATAGTATAGATTCTATTTTCTGTCTGTTCTGCTGCAGACAAAGAAGCCATCACTTTTTCAAGTTCTCTATATTGAGTAATGAAATTGTAATATCTTTTCCATCTGTCATTTACCGCAGGTCCTGGAATATAGCGTCCCGTTATGTTGGTAAATCCATGAGCCTGTGTATAAGTTAAAGAAGTTGATCTTATAACAGTATAATAATTCCAATAAGATGGAATTACATCCTCAAAGTTAATTTTCATAAAACCTGCAAACTGTTTCGGTACAGTTGTCGTTGTTACTGTAGACGGATCTTTGTATGCATCTTCGAAATCACCTTGCGAGCAAGAGCCGAAGAAACCAGCTGCTGCCACTAATGATATATATAATAATTTTTTCATGTTGTTGTTTTTTTAATTATAACTTATAAAATTAGAAAGATGCTCTTAGCATTGCACCAAAACTTCTAGTTGCTGGAGTTAAACCTGCATTGTTAACGTTTTGAGACCATCTTGATCCTGAAGTTGTTGCCTCTGCATCCATATCTTTAATAGTTCTGTAGATATAAAATAGATTACGTCCAAAAACAGAAAAACTTAATTTAGATGCTCCAATTTTACTCGCCCAGACAGCTGGCATATTATATGCTAATGATATTTCTCTTACTTTAACGTAGTTATTTTTTTGAATATACAAATCATAACGTGAACTGCTGTACTGAGGTCCACCCCAGTTGTAAGTCATATTATAGTAACCTGCCTGAGAGATAACATTTGTATTTGTTGCACCACTTGAAGTTACACCATCCATTATCATACCATCACGGTATAATGTTTGACCTCCTGGTCCTGAAGTAGAACTATTAGGAACTTGAACTCCTTGACCGTTAGCATCTTTGTAGTACGTTAAACCACCACGCTCATTAGTACTAAAGTTCAAAGTTTCTTCTGTCAAACCTCTAGATTTCATCCAGTTAACTCCAGTTGGCATTAAATAACCTCCGTAAGAATAATCAATGTTTACATCTAATGTCAAACTTTTATAAGTAAATGAGTTGATCAAACCTCCCACACCTTTTGGTGTAGCTGTTCCGTATTTTTCCCATTTGTCTCCATCAATCATATAAAATCCATCAGAATCTACCATTTTATTACCTTCAGCATCTGTCTTAACAGGGTGTGCATAAATACCTCCCATCGGATCTCCAACTACTGATTTCAATTGAGCTGCAGAACCATCATAATCAGCATGCAATAATTCAGTTGCACCGTTAGCTAATTTTACAATTTTGTTTATGTTTTTTGCCCAGTTTAAAGTTACATCCCAAGAAAAATCTTCTGTTCTAAAAGGAGAAGCTGTAAAAGCAACTTCAAACCCTTGATTACTTAATTCACCTACGTTCGCTAAAATAGAAGTTGCTCCGGTAGTTGGCGCTAAAGTCAAATCAAGGATTTGATCTTTAACTGTTGCATTATAATAAGAGAAATCTAAACCAAGTCTTCTGTCGAAGAATTTAGTTTCAAAACCAAATTCATACTCCGTTTTCATTTCAGGTTTGATTCCCTCATTTCCATATTTTGTTGGAGAAGTAGTAATCAATACTGGAGTTGTAGTTCCTTGAGTTCCTAACGAAGTTTGTGAGAATGCAATGTTGGCTGCATAACGATCTGGATAATTACCTACAATACCCCAAGAACCACGCATTTTTGCATAACTGATAAATTCTGGCAATTGAACTGCATCTGACAATACAAAACTTGAATTTACAGATGGGTACGTAAATGCATTATTATTTGGGTTCATTGTAGAAGTTCTGTCTCTTCTGATAGTTCCTTCAACAAATAAATAGTTTCTAAAGCTTGCGTTTAAAGTTCCAAAAACGGCATCTTTTACTATTTCATATTTTGAAGAAGTACTCGTTGGAGTATTTACAGATGAATTCATATCGTACCATCCTTCAACACTTAAACCGCCATTTGTTGAGCGAGATAACATTTTACCTGTTTCATCTGATCCTGAATAACCAAGAAGAGCATTTAAACTAAAATCTTCTGTGATTTTTTTATTGTAAGTCAACAATAAATCACCGTAAAGAATATTATAATCTTGAGAATCTATTAAATAAGAACCAGGTCCAAATCCGTAAATTAAAGGTTTTTCAACCGGATTTCTAGATTCTGTATTTACTGAAGTTAAATCGGTAGACACACGCCCACGTAATGTTAAATCTTTAGTAAGAGTAAGCGTTTCAGTAAGACTTGCAATCAAACGATTTGTGATCTCGTCTTGTTGATTTGCGTTAATATTCCAGAAATAGTCACCAATATCTGCTTTGAAACCATTACGTATAATGTTTTCGTTTGGAGTTAAACTTTGATTGGTACCTGTAACATATTTGTATCCTAAACTTGTTTGGTATTTAGCTTTATACCAATCTCCATTATCAAATGGACTAAGCATTCCTGTAAAATTATTGATTAAACGATCCATAGCATAAGTACGGTTATGAATATTTTGATTCATATAACTTACTATAACATCAGTTTTAGAATTTTTACCTGTTTTAAATGATGTATTTAAATTGAAGGTATTTTTTTTGTTATTATTACCCATACTCAATCCTTCAGATTCCGTATGTGTATATGAAAAACGAACACTTGCATTTTCTGTATTGTTAGAAAGTGCTATGTTAGTTGTTCCGTCCCAAGCATTTTGGAATAAATTTTTATATCCATCTTTTTGAGCTGAATACGGACGCACTACTCCATCCCAAGACATAATAGGCTGACCGTCAAACCACATTCCGAAGTTAGAACTTCCGTTAGAAACTCCTCTCGTATCAGCAATTCCATCTCCGTTTGTGTCATAATGAGCAAAACCGTCTGGAGCTAAAAATGCAGAAGTAGAATACGCTGGATTAGAATAACCTGGACCTCTTTCGTATTGAAATCTTGGTAAAAATGCAATTGAATTGTTAGAGTAACTTGTACTGAAATCAACGCCTAAACCTTTTTTGCCTTTTCCAGATTTAGAAGTAATCAATACAACACCATTTACAGCTTCAGAACCATATAATGCAGCAGCAGAAGCTCCTTTAAGAATAGAGATATTCTCAATATCTTCAGGGTTAATATCAGCTAATCCATTACTTTTAACACGTGGTGCATTCCAGTAATCATTATTATTCACCTCACCATCACGAATAGGCACACCATCTAAAACTATCAGAGGCTGATTTTTACCAGTGATAGAGTTTAATCCACGAATCTGTATGTTGATCGCTCCCGCTCCACCTGGAGTTGAAGAAACACGTACTCCTGGCGCTTTACCATATAAAGAATTTGCAATTGTTGGCGAAGCCGTTTTTGTTATCGCATCAGATTTGATGATACTTGTAGCATAACCAATTGATTTGTTCTTTTTAGATTGTCCTAAAGCCGTAACGGTAACACCATCAAGCTCGTTAGTATCAGTTGACAACTTAACTTTTAATCCATCAACAGCTTTTATTTCTATTGTTTTAAATCCTATCGAACTAATGATGATTGTAGCGCCTTCATTTACTGAAATTTTAAAATCCCCATTTTCATCACTATTCGTTTGTGCTTTTGTTCCTTTTTCCTTTATAATGGCAAATGGCACAGGCATATTTGCATTATCTGTAATTGTTCCGGAAATTATCTTGTCTTGTGCATTAACTCCCTGGTAACAAAATACCGTTAGAAAAACTAACAATGATTGATATAGCAGTTTTTTCATAATTAATATTAATTTGGTTTGATTTGTTTTGATTTTGTTTGTGTTTAATTAAAAGTTTCTGATTTAAAGAAAAATATTGAATACTAAAACCTTTAATTTTTTTATTACCAGCTTCTCTCTCAGAATCTCGGTAATAATTAAGTTTCTTGGTCAACATCTCTATTTATTTATATCATAAGCGGTATTTATTTATTTAGTATTTATCTAATTACTCTGAGTTTTTTTTGTACTAAATCGTTTTAGTAAATAATTCTAAAAAAAGGCCTATTTTTTAAACCGATTCTCTTATCGTTAGGCTTCCCTTTTTCTTTTCCTTGATAATCTCATAATTACTTCCGTCAGTCATTTGCTTCATCAATAGTCTTACAGTCTTTTTTCCAATTTGTTCGATTGGCTGAGACAAAACAGTTATAGAAGGAGAATGCAGCCTAAAACTGTCATGATCATCAAAACTAATTACAGCTTTGTCAGCAGGAATACTATGCCCTAATCTCCTTAATGATTGTAAACCAGCAAGCAACAAATAGTTAGCACCAAACAAAATAGCATCAATTTTAGGGTTGAGGATCAAAAAATCTGAAATTTTTTCTATTCTTTCTTCTTCCGTAATATCATATTCTAATTCTAGAATTCTAGAATCATCGTACAAGCCCACATCTCTCAATGCCTTACTATATCCTTGTTTTCTAAAATTCATCTGAATCAATTGAGATGAATTAGTAACAAATGCAATTTTTTTGAATCCTTTCTTCAAAAAATAACGAGCAGCAGTTTCGCCTCCTTCAAAATTATCAAGTACTACATGACTAACTTCCTGACCCTCAAAATATCTATCAACTAAGACAACTGGACATTGAAGTTCCAATAATCGATCGATAGTTGCTTTCATACCTTCAGTAGGCGTAATAATAAAACCATCAACATTTGCCTGTAGTAAACTATTCACTAATTCAATCGCACGTTCATTATTTCCTCCTGTACTACAATAAAACACTCTGTAATTTAAATCGATTGCTTCTCTTTCAATCACTTTTGCCAAATCAGAAAAAAACTGATTTGAAATATCTTCCACAATAAGACCAATAGATCTTGTTTTACCAGTTCTTAAACTGCTGGCCATCATATTGGGTTTGAACTTCATTTCTTCACTAACCTTAAAAACTTTCTTGATCACTTCTTTGCTTATACCTTTCTCCTTTCCTTTATCATTCAAAACAAACGAAACTGTAGTAATAGATACATTTGCAGCTTTCGCTATGTCTTTGATCGTGATCTTTTTTATCATAGAAATGTTAAGTTTATATTAAAACTTAGTTAATTTGTTAAAACAAATATATATTTAATAAAACGATTTACAAAAACGTTTTAGTACTTTTTTTTAGATGTAAATATGTTTTTTAACATTAAAAATAAAAAATATCAACAAATACAGGCAATTGAGTAAAAATAAACGAATATAATTTATCTAAAACAAAATCGTTTTTCTAAAATATAGTACTCAATTGTTAAATTTAAAATGTTAATAGAATAATAGTAAAGATGAATTTTCTAAACCAAAAGTATTTATGTATAAAATAACATAAAAATTGAGCTAATAACAGCTAACACATGAAGACTATATAATTGTGTAAGAGATAAATGTAAAATAATTTTAATAACCTATTTTATATTTATACTGAATAAGAAAATACCCCTAAAAATAACGATTATGAATTGTGAAGGAAAAGAAAATCACAATCGGCATGATAAGGATTTTCACAGTAAAAATGCAAAGTTGGGAAAACATAATTTAAAACCTTCTTCTTTATATGATTCTATAACAATTATAAATGATTATAATAGTTGTCCAAGTTTTAAGAAAAGCAATGCTCTTAAATGGGATGATGAAGATTTATTAAATAATACCAATACTAAAGAACGCAATGACATGGATTTTAATCAGAAAGACAAATCTGATCTGTAATCATACATTTGCAATCTTAGATTTATAATATTGCTTTAAGTAAGCTATCATTCTGAAAGCTGCGCTTTTCTACATGCAAAACATCACGCAGTTGTACCATCAACTATAATCTATTTATGTATGACATTTTTGTGATCATAACTTGATTATCATAACTGAAAAACATAATCTTGATTTATCCAGCTCGCTTATAATTTTTCCTTTTTATCCTATTTTATAAAGATGTTAGCTCATATGTTATAAAGTTTTGTGCCTGATGCCATCACTAAATTATTTCTTTTGTCATAAACAAAATAATCAAAAATAGATTCTTCTTTTCGCGTCTGGTTTTTTTCTAAACTACATTATATGGATTTTTCCATTTGCCTTTTCATGCAATAAAATCGCCTTACTGCATACAAAACAGACAAGAGACTAATAAAATTACGAAATATCGTAAATTAAAACATCTTTAAAAATAGTATATTTATCTTAAAATCAAACAGTTAACACTTAAGGCATATTGTTTGGCTATTGTTTGGCATCAACATTAATAAAAATTGTAACCATGAAACCACCAATGAAAACCAAGCAGATTAATAAAATTAAGTCTTTTCTTAATCTAGGTTAATCGACAGACTTTCGAACTTAATCTAAGTTTGTAAAAGAAAATAACAACAACTATTCATTTCTAAATTTAATAATCTAAAACCATAAAAAAATGAGCACATTTAAAACACAAGACGGAACAGAAATTTTTTACAAAGATTTTGGAACAGGACAGCCAATAGTTTTTCACCACGGATGGCCATTATCAAGTGATGATTGGGATGCACAAATGATGTTTTTCCTAAAACAAGGATACAGAGTTATTGCACACGACAGACGCGGTCATGGTCGCTCTAGCCAAACTTCAGAAGGAAACAATATGGAAACATATGCATCTGACATTGCTGAATTGACAGCTGCGCTTGATTTAAAAAATGCTATTCACGTAGGGCATTCAACTGGTGGCGGTGAAGTAATTCGCTATGCTGCAAAATACGGTAAAGAACGTGTTGCAAAAGCAGTTATTATTAGCGCTGTAACGCCAATTATGATTAAAAACGAATCAAATCCAGAAGGTGTGCCTTTAGCAATTTTTGACGAAATCAGACAAGGTACAGGATTTAACAGAGCACAATATTTTTATGATTTCCCTATTCCGTTTTACGGATGGAACCGCGAAGGTCAAACGGTTAAAGAAGGAATTAAGCACAACTGGTGGCGTCAGGGAATGATGGGTTCAGTATTAGCTCATTATGAAGGAATAAAAGCGTTTTCTGAATCAGATTTTACTGAAGATCTTAAAAGTTTAGATATTCCTGTTTTGGTTTTGCATGGAGAAGATGATCAAATCGTTCCTTTTGGTCAGGCACCAAGAGCTGCAAAACTTTTGAAAAACGGAAAATTGATTTCTTATCCAGGTTTTCCTCATGGTATGCCAACTACAGAAGCAGACACAATTAATAAAGACATTTTAGACTTTATTAAAGCATAAGCATATAGTCCTAAAAAGTAATCACAACTGCCCGTGTTTTGCGGGCAGTTAATCTCTTCCAATTATGAATTCATTTCAACAACCCGCTTTTGATACAGTTACCGAGGCTTTACAATGGTTAAACGATCAAGGTTTTACGGAAAACTTTAATCTTGATGAAAATTGTATCCGTTATAATAATAACACACAAACAATGTCTCCGGAAGAATTTAAAATTGAATATCTATTTCGTTTTGAAGGAGATACAGATCCAGGAGATGAAGATATAGTTTACGGAATTGTATCTGAGATTTATAGCATAAAAGGTGTTTTGACAAGTGCGTTTGGAATTTATGCCGATTCTATTTCGACAGAAATGATAAAAAAACTTTCAACACATTCCCGATAATTTTCATAATACGATAATAAATTCACGAAATATCGTAAGTAAAACGTATCGCTTTAAACCATAAACACCAACAAAACAAGCATTTATAAATTTGGCATTTTGTTGGTATAATTAATAATATTAAAAATAACGATTTTATGAAACCATCAGTAAACTTATTATCACCAGACAATCACGCATTAGTATTAATTGACTTTGAAGGGCAAATGGCATTTGCAACTAACAGTATTGCATTAAGCGAATTGCGTAATAACGTTGCCATTATTTCTGGAGCATCAAAAATCTTTAATGTACCAACTATAGTTACTACAGTTGCAGAAGAGAGTTTTTCCGGACCTGTTTTCCCAGAAGTTGAGGAGTTTTACCCAATCGCAACTTCAGGATATATTGACCGTACTACAATGAATACCTGGGAAGATGAAAATGCTTATAAAGCTATTACAGGAACAAACAAGAAAAAAATAGTTCTTGCCGGATTATGGACAGGCGTTTGTATCGTTGGACCAGCACTTTCAGCAATTGAAGAAGGTTACGAAGTGTATGTAATTACAGATGCCTGTGGAGACGTAAGCGACGAAGCTCATGAACGTGCGATTCAAAGAATGATTCAGGTTGGTGTGCAGCCTATAACTTCTATCCAATATTTATTAGAATTGCAAAGAGACTGGGCGCGTCAGGAAACCTATATTCCGGTGACGAACTTAATGAAAAAACACGGTGGTTCTTACGGTTTAGGTATTCATTACGCACACAACATGGTGAAACACTAATTCATTTCAACCTGATCCCGAAGCTTCGGAACTGAAACCTTAAATAAATACAAACCTTTTACGCTTCATTATTTTGAAATCATCAAAATTCATATCGCTAAACTTTAAGACCATTGTCCTTTCTTTTCTTTTGATTGGAAGCTTTGCATCGGCACAGAATTTTAAACTTTTGCGTTATGATGAAAACTACGAATTTCTAAAAGACTCGACTAGAAACTTTTATGAGAATTTAAAGTTCATTCCGTTAAACAAAGAGAAAGATTTTTATATCTCTCTTGGAGGAGAAGCCCGATATGAATATGTCGATTTCAATAATGAAGATTGGGGAAGGTTAAATATTGGTCACAACAACTTTTTATTACAGCGTTATGATCTTGGAGCCGATATTCATTTAGGAAAAACCTTTAGAGTATTTGCTCAATTGAGAAGTGCCTTGCAGGACGGACGAATTAACGGGCCGCGTGGCATTGACGAAGATCAGCTGAATGTTCAGAATCTTTTTTTAGATGTGAATTTATATCAGAAAGAAGATAAAAAACTGACCATTCGCGCCGGAAGACAAGAATTGGATTATGGTTCCGGAAGATTAATTTCGGTAAGAGAAGGTCCAAATGCGAGACTTTATTTTACGGGTGGAAAAGTAATGTACACTTCTTCCCGATTCTCCATTGACGGATTTGCTATGATGGCTGACACGATTTATACGGGAGCTTTTGATAACAAAATGTCGAAACAGCTGAATCTCTGGGGAGCTTATTCTAAAATAATATTCCCAAAAGCAGGAAATCTGGATTTATATTATCTCGGAATCAGAAGAGACGAATCACTTTTTGAAGAAGGAATTGCACCAGAAAGACGACACACCATTGGAACAAGATTTTGGAAATACGGCGGCGGATTTATCTACAATCTGGAAGCAGCCTATCAATTTGGAACTTTTGGTTCGGGAAACATAAATGCCTGGACAGGATCAATTGACATTGGCTACTCTTTTGAAAACGTGAAATTTAAGCCAACGATCAACCTTCGAAATGATTATATTTCAGGAGATAAAAACAAAGGCGATGGAAGTCTGCAGACGTTCAATCCGTTGTATCCAAAAGGAGGATACTTTGGTTTCAGCCCGCAGGTTGGTCCGGTAAACCTTATCGACATTCATCCTTACGCCACAATGGATTTACTGCCACAGCTAAAGATGCAGGTCGATGTGGTTTTTAACTGGAGATATTCACTGCAGGACGGTGTTTACAGACCAAGCGGTTCGCTGAATCTTCCAGGAAGTTCATCAGAAGAGCAATATATCGGGACTGCTTATCTTGCCAATTTTACTTACAGCGTAAACAAATATATTTCAGTCGTAAGCGGTATCCAATATTTTAAAACTGGTGCTTTTATCGACGATATCATTCCAAATTCGAAAGACGGCGTTTTTTTTAATGCCAGACTTGGATTTAAATTTTAACAACACAATTAAATTTAAACACATAGAAACATAGATTCTATACTTTAAAAAAGGCATTTCACTTACATCAGTAAATCCCGAAGCTTCGGGACTATGTGTGACAAACTTGTTTCTTTTTATATTCTTTTTTATTCATAACAGCATATAAAACCTATGTCCCTATGTGTTTAAATATTTTTTACAATTAAAACAAAAGCCATGAAAAACATATCCATTCTTTCAAAATACAGATTTAGAAATTCTACTCTAACTCTCTTTATCACAATATTATTTGCAAATACTGCTTTTGCACAAATGGCTGCTCTTGGCTCGACTACTACTTGGGGTAAAGTAGACGAAGTTGCCGTAAACGGATTGGTTCAGGGACCATCTGCAGCAGAAGCAGAATTACAAGTTGCCTGCGTTTTTGAATATACCGAAGGTGACATCTTCAACCCTCCTGCCCTTCCTGCAAACCTAAACGGAATGGTGCATTTAGACGACGCTTTAAAAGGGATTATTACCGAATTACGCAAAAGCGGAAAATTTGCAGGACATTCACTTGAAACTTTATTGATTACACCTCCAAAAGGTACTTTGGCTTCTAAACAATTATTGCTTATCGGTCTTGGGGACCGCAATAAATTTACGCCAGATTTAATGATCAGCGTGGGAAGCACTGCAATGCGTGAAGCTTTACGTTTGGGAGTTTCTAATTATTCTTTTGCAAGTGATATTAAAGATGCCGGAATTGATTCGCCAACAGCTTTAGTAGCAACAAATGTAGTTTTAGGCTCTTTTGAAGCTTACAGAACGCAGACCTATTTAAAAGAGAAAAAATTAGCCGATTACAAGCCTTTAACTAAAATTATTCTGCTTGCCGGACCTGCTTTTTATAGTGTTGCAGGCGAAGGAATTAAAGAAGCGATTGCTAAACTTAACGCCAAATAATTATGAAAGCAGATCTAATTTTATTCAACGGTAAAATTCATAGTTTCAATGCGGAAACGCCAAATATTACAGCTGTAGCGATCAAAGACGGAAAATTTATTGGAGTTGGAAATGACAGCAGTGTAATGGAATTTGCATCTGCAGAAACCAAAATAATTGACCTTCACAATAAAAGAGTTGTTCCGGGAATCAACGATTCTCACATTCACCTTATTCGAGGCGGTTTAAATTATAATTTGGAATTACGATGGGATGGAGTTCCTTCTTTAGCTGATGCACTTAGAATGTTAAAAGAGCAAGTTGATCGTACACCAAATCCGCAATGGGTTCGTGTGGTTGGCGGCTGGTCTGAATTTCAGTTTGCAGAACGCAGAATGCCGACTTTAGAAGAAATCAACGCCATTGCTCCCGATACTCCAGTTTTCATTCTGCATTTGTATGACAGAGCGATTATGAATAGAGCGGCATTAAAAGCCGTTGGTTATACTAAAAATACACCAGCGCCTCCCGGAGGGCAAATTGAAAGAGATTCTAAAGGCGAACCAACCGGACTTATCATTGCGACTCCAAATGCAATGATTTTGTATTCGACTTTAGCAAAAGGCCCAACGCTTTCTTATGAGCATCAGATCAATTCGACACGTCATTTCATGAAAGAGTTGAACCGTTTCGGAATCACAAGTGTTATCGATGCAGGAGGCGGATTTCAAAATTTTCCAGACGATTATAAAGTCGTTAATGAATTGAATGAGAAAAAACAATTAACAGTTAGAATCGCTTATAATCTTTTTACCCAAAAACCAAAACACGAATTTGAAGATTTTGAAGATTGGATTGATACGGTAAAATTATATCAGGGCGATGATATGTACCGACATAACGGTGCGGGTGAAATGTTAGTTTTTTCTGCGGCAGATTTTGAAGATTTTCTGCAGCCAAGACCTGATCTTCCTGAAAACATGGAAGCAGAACTGGAAAAAGTTGTCCGTCTTTTGGTAGAAAATCGCTGGCCTTTTCGACTTCACGCGACTTATAACGAAAGCATTACAAGATTTTTAAATGTTTTTGAAAAAATCAATCAGGAAATTCCGTTTAACGGACTGCCGTGGATATTTGACCATGCCGAAACGATTGACGAACGCAATATTGAGCGTGTCAAAAATTTAGGTGGAGGAATTGCGGTACAAAGCAGAATGGCCTATCAAGGTGAATATTTCACAGATCGATACGGTGCAAAAGCAGCCGAAAGTACACCTCCAATTAAAAAGATGCTCGAAATGGAAGTTCCCGTTGGCGGAGGTTCTGATGCAACCAGAGTGAGCAGTTACAATCCGTGGGTTTCCATGTATTGGATGACAGTTGGAAAAACCGTTGGAGGTCTGCAATTGTACAATGAAAGCAGATTAAGCAGAGAAACGGCTCTGGAATTATACACCAGAGGAAGTGCCTGGTTTTCGCAGGAACAGGCTAAAAAAGGAGATATCAGAAAAGGAATGTTTGCCGATTTAGTTGTGCTCGACAGTGACTATTTTACTGTTGCTGATGAAGACATTAAAAAAATCGAAGCCGATTTGACGATTGTCGACGGAAAAATTGTCTATGCCAATGGTGATTTTTCATCCTTTTCGCCGCCGCATATTCCGATTTTGCCGGATTGGTCGCCAACGAATATTTACAACGGTTATCCAAGTAAAAGTAATTTCCAGAGTGCGATTGAAAAAAATGCAAAAGCAGATGCAAAACCAAGCCTGACTTCGCAGATACACAGTTGCAGCGGCAGTTGTGATGTTCACGCTCACAGCCACGATATTGCCAGAATGAGCAACGTTCCTGTAAATAATTATAATGCATTTTGGGGCGCTCTTGGGTGTTCTTGCTTTGCTTTTTAAATTTAAAAAAATGATAGAAATTATAAAACAAATCCTTTATTCAGATTTAGGAACATCTTTCAATAATACTGCACTTTTAGTTTTTAGAGTATTACTTGCGGTAGAGCTTTTTAGAGTTCACGGAATGAAGAAATTTAGAGTTGAAAACGGACAAAGAGAACATGTTCCGAATCCGCTTCATCTGCCTGAAAAATTAAACGGATTAGTGGCCACTTTTTCTGATACTGTAGTTCCGTTTCTTATTATTCTGGGTATCGGAACCCGACTTGTTGTACTGCCTACAATTGGCGTTACAGCCGTAGGATATTTTGTGGTGCACAGGAAAGATTCACTCGAAGTACGCGATGTTCCTTACATGTATACTTTATCACTATTACTAATTCTTGCGCTTGGAGCAGGAACATATTCACTTGATTATTATTTATTAAGCATTATGAACAATTAATTTTAAACACATAGAGACATAGATTTTTTAGACGTATAAAAAGGTATTTTACTTTGTTTAAACAAACATATATCTATGTGTGAGAAACTAGTTTCTTTTTGTATACTTTTTCAAAAGGAAAGAAAATCTATGTTTCTATGTGTTTGATTTATTTATAATTATCACTAACAATATTTATTAAACCTAATTTAAAATGAAAGCAAACATCGGAATTAAACAAGAAAGCATCTCAAAAGTAGTTGAGGTTTTAACTAAAGTTTTGGCTGACGAATTTGTACTTTATACCAAAACAAAAAAAGCACACTGGAATGTAGAAGGTCCGGATTTTTACAACAAACACCTTTTCTTCGAACAGCAATATGAAGCGCTTGACGAAATTGTCGACACCATTGCAGAAAGAATTAGAACGTTAGGACATTATGCGCCGGGAACTTTAAAAGAATTTTTAGCGCTGACACATCTTACAGAAGAATCAAGAGAAAAAAACGACAGCACAGGGTACATCAAAGAATTGCTTTTGGATCATGAAAGCATCTTGATACACTTACGTGAAAATATTAACAATTTTGCTGCAGAACTTCACGATGCCGGAACCAGCGATTATATCACAGGACTTTTAGAAAATCACGAAAAAATGGCGTGGATGCTTCGCGCTCACTTGAACTAAAAATTATGGAAATACAAAAAAATATTTGGTACGTTACCCTGCTTCTCACCATGATAGCAGGTTATTGTGATACCGTAACTTTTGTCGCAGCAGATTCGATATTTTCAGCACACGTTACAGGTAACTTTATTGTTTTCGCTTATCAAATCGTCAAAGGTTCTGATCTTCATGCGTGGGTGAAATTATTGACTTTTCCTGTTTTTATTTTAGCCGTTATTGTGGGTGGAAGAATTGCTTTAAAAAGCATAAATCATTATACAATCTTGTTTTGGGAAGGCGTAATATTATTTTTAAGCGGTATTGCCTCGTACGTTTTCGGTTATTTCGAAATCTTTTCAGAATGGGCAATGTATGCTGTTGCGATGACAACCGTTTTTGCAATGGGACTTCAGAATGCTTTTGGAAAATTGTATGCCAAAGAAACACACGGGCCTACAACCATGATGACAGGTAATGTAACACAAGCTTCTCTTGATTTGGGAAATTTATTAAAAAACGGGTTAAAAGATGCTGAGGTACTATTAAGCTTTAAGAAACAATTAGTTACTATAATTGGGTTTCTTGTGGGATGTTTTTTAGGAGCCGTTGCCGGAAAATTTTTCGGATTAGGCACTTTGATTCTGCCTGGAATTGCCATGATAATATGTTACCTCTACCATCGTGAATAGTAAACAAAGGTGGCTGTAAAGTTGCGGATTTCTGATAATATATTATCTTTAAAAAATGAATTTTATCCCTTTTATTTCTGCCAAATACCGCCTGTGCATCTTATGTACAGTGTCTTTCTTTTTATTTGTTTCCCTTAACGGAATGGCACAGTCCAAAGAAGATCCTGATCAATTAAAAAAGAAAATTGATGCAGCAGAAAGTGACAGTCAGAAAGTAGAATTACTTTTGACCTTAAGCTCTTATTATCTTACTAAACCGGGTGAACTTAAAGCTGATCTTGACAGTGCCAATAATTTAAATTTTGAAGCAAAAAAGTTAAGTAATACTTTAGGATATAAACTCGGAAAAGGAAAAGCCATTCTATTGGAAGGTCAGATTTACAGAGAAAAAGGAGATTCAAAAAACGGATTAAAGAAAACCAATGAAGCACTCGCCTATTCTGAAAAAAACAATTTATTAGTTGTAAAAGCAGATGCTTACAGGGAACTTTGCGCTTACAAAGGTTATGAAAAAGAAGATACAGAAGCCAAAATAAAATATCTTGAAATTGCAGTGCCGCTTTACAAAAAAAGTAAAGCTTACAAGAAACAAGCTGATGCCTTAAAAGATCTTGCCGATTATTACGGAAGCATAGAAGAAAATCAAAAAGCATTAGTGCTTTTAGAAAATGCAGTTGCAGTTTATAAAGCTATTGGTTTCAAAGGTCTTCAGGGAGTTTACACCTTAATGTCTGACAATTACGGAATTTTACAAAATACGCAACTATCACTGCAATATGCTCTTATGGCAGAAAAAACAGCCGAAGAAGTTCATGATACGAGCTATCAGCTGTGCACCATTTACAATCATCTTGCGCTTGCATATTATGATCTTCTCAAATATGATTTGGCATTTTCTAATTTTGAAAAAGCTTTAAATATTGCATTAGAAAATAAAAACACAAGTGATATCAATACTATAAGCTATAATCTGGCTTCATTATATTGTCAGCAGAAAAATTATCCAAAAGCATTACGCACGCTAAAACGAACTGCCAAAGATTATCCTCCAAACGATGAAATAACGAAAGTAAGACAGCGCTTTATATTTGTAGTTTGTTATTCCATGCTCAAACAACTTGACAATGCAAAGCCTTACTACGAGCAGATACTAAAAGATTATAAGGAATCTGATGCGGGTCTTGCGTATAAACTGACAGCAATTATCATTTATTTGCAACAGTCTGGTCAGGTCGAAAAAACGTATGCTTATATCGAAAAATTCAAAGAATTTGCTAAAAAATCGGATAAGCTTATTTTGTATTCACAAATCGAACTTTTGTCTTTTCAGTCTGATCACGCGAGCAAAAAATACGAGTCGGCTATAAAACATTTGCAGAAGCATCAACTTTTAAGAGATTCTATTTTTAATGTAGAAAAACTGAAACAATCTGCCGCATTACAGCTTCAATTTGAAACAGAAAAAAAAGACAAAAACATCAAACTGCTTACACAGCAAGGAAAATTACAGGAAATAAAAATTCATAACGATCAGATTATCCGTTACGTTTTTATTGGAAGTGTTGTCGTTTTGGTACTTTTTCTGGCATTTTTATACAATAGTTTCAGGTCTAAAAAGAAAAAGAATGAAGAATTGGAAATGCAGCGTCAGCAGATTAATGAGCAGAACGAACTGAACAAAAAGATGCTGCTTGAAAAAGAATGGCTTTTGAAGGAAATCCATCATCGTGTAAAGAATAATCTTCAGATTGTGATTAGTTTATTGAACACTCAATCGGCTTATTTGGATAATGAAGATGCTTTAATGGCAATTCAAAACAGCCAGCACAGAATGCATGCGATGTCGCTGATTCATCAAAAATTATATCAATCTGATAATCTGGCTAATATTGATATGTCATGGTATATTTATGAGCTCATCACTTATATGAGAGAATGTTTTGATACTGATAAAAAAATCAATTTTGTTCTGGACACAGAAAAAGTATATCTTGATGTAGCGCAAGCAGTTCCGCTTGGATTAATTATAAATGAAGCCATTAACAATGCCATAAAATATGCTTTTCCACTTGACAAAAAAGGAGATGTGCATATTGAACTTAAAAATATCGGCGAAAATAATTATCAATTGGTAATTGCCGACAACGGTGTAGGTCTTCCTGAGAATTTTGAAGATACAGAAAGAAACTCGTTGGGAATGAATTTAATGATGGGATTAACCGATCAGATTGATGGAACTTTTGATATGAAAAACGATAACGGATTGAGCATCAAAATTACATTTACACGAAATACAGAATTTGAAGGATCAACTGAAAATTCTCAAATAATATAACTTATGGTGATGAAGGAGAAAATTCTAATTGTTGAAGATGAATTTATAGTAGCAAATGATCTAAAAATCATGTTGGTAAAGGCTGGTTATGAAATAACCGGAATTGCTTCTTCTGTGGTTCAAGCCCGTAAATTGATCGAGACAAAAAGGCCCGACTGGGTTTTACTGGATATTATGCTAAAAGGCGATCTTACCGGAATTGACCTGGCTTGGGAACTTCGTGAAATGCAATTGCCGTTTCTCTATATTTCTGCCAATACGAATCAATCGACCCTAGAAGCTGTCAAAGCAACTCATCCTTACGGCTTTATGGTAAAACCGTTTCGAGAGAGAGATCTTATTGTGATGCTTGATATTGCCAAATACAGATTTGGTCAGGAAAACGGAACTTTAGCAGAAATTCCAAATGATACTCAAAACCAAGAAATTGAGGGAATCATTGGAAAAAGTATTCTTTTACAAGAAGTTATAGAAAAAATAAAAATTGTAGCTCCAGCCGAAACTTCAGTTTTGATTCTCGGAGAAAGCGGTACCGGAAAAGAAAGAGTAGCACATTCTATACACGATCTTTCGGCGCACAAATCAAATGCTATTGTAATTGTCAATTGTGCGGCGCTGCCACATTCTTTGATCGAATCAGAATTATTTGGACATGAAAAAGGTGCTTTTACCGGAGCCAATTCGCAACGAATCGGAAAGTTTGAACAAGCGAATGACGGCACCATTTTTCTGGATGAAATTGGAGAGCTTCCACTCGATTCTCAGGTAAAATTATTGCGTGTTTTACAGGAAAAAGAAATCCAAAGACTTGGCGGCAATAAAACGATTAAAATCAATGTTCGTATAGTTGCCGCAACGAATAGATCATTGGAAAAAGAAGTTGCAGAAGGCCGTTTTAGACTTGATTTGTATTATCGTTTAAATGTTTTTCCGATTCAGCTTCCAACATTAAAAGAACGCAAAGAAGATATTGAGGCATTGGCCAATTATTTTCTGAAAAAATACGCAACAAGTTCCCGTAAAAATGTAAGCAGTATCAGTGCAACGGCTCTAGAACAATTAATGCAATATGACTGGCCTGGAAATATTCGAGAATTAGAACATTTAATCGAAAGAAATGTACTGTTGGCCAAAACAAATGAAATCGAAAAATTTGATCTTCCACTAAATAATGCAAAACCGTTAGAAGTAAATAGCGGGAAAATGAAATCGATGGAAGAAATGGAAAAAGAGCATATTATGAATGCGCTTCAAATTTGTGGCGGAAAAGTTTCTGGTCCGGGCGGCGCGGCAGAATTGCTAAAAATACAACCGCAGACTTTGTATTCGAAAATGAAAAAATTAGATATAAAACAAGGATATAATTAAAAAGATATGGAAACAATAAAATTAGAATTAGACGAAAAAAAACACGGCGCTTTTAATCTTTATGTTGATGATAAAAAGCTTGGCGAAATGACAGTAAGCATCAAAGATGATGTTCTAACTGTTTACCACACAGGAGTTGAACCAGAAGCGGAAGGAAAAGGCTACGCCAAAAAACTTCTCGAAGAAATGGTTTCGTATGTTCGTGCTAATAATATGATGGTTATAGCGCTTTGTCCTTATGTTCATGCGCAGTTCAAAAGACATCCGGATGAATATCAGGATATTTGGAAGAGATAAATAATTTTTAAAAAGTTGGGATTCAAATTTGTCGCCATAGTTTGGATTCAAATTTGTCGGCATAGTTTGTCGTCAAAGTTTGTCATTTCGACCGAAGGGAGAAATCACACACGTAGCTCGACAAAGATTAGCGATTTGGATTACGGAGTTTCGCGTGTGATTTCTCCCTTCGTCGAAATGACACAAGAAACTCTACAAATATTGGCGATTTAGATTGCGGAGTTTCGCGTGCGATTTCTCTCCCGAAGCCTCGGGATCGAAATGACAAGATTGGGGTAAATACTTTATTTGACTCCACGAATCAATAGAATAACGAATTAAAAAATCCCCAAAATCTCCAAAATCTGCGAGAAAAAATAACTACACACAACAATTAAAAAAAACTTATGAATACAGAAATTATAACAGACGGTAAACCCTTAGATCAAGCTAAAAAAGCCTTAATTATGATTCACGGTCGCGGTGCAGGTGCTCATGATATTCTCTCCATTGCAAAACATCTAAATGTCGAAAATTTTGCATTGGTTGCACCACAGGCAGAAAACAGAACGTGGTATCCGTATTCTTTTTTGGTACCGCTTGAAGAGAACGAGCCTTCATTTTCAAAATCATTAGATGCAATTCATCAGGTTGTTGTTGCCATCCAGCAAAACGGAATTGAAAAAGAGAATATTTATTTCCTTGGGTTTTCGCAGGGAGCTTGTCTTGCCTTAGAATTTACAGCCAGAAATGCTGCAAAATACGGTGGCGTTGTTGCTTTTACCGGCGGACTTATCGGCGATAAAGTTTACGAAGATCATTACTCAGGAAATTTCGAAAACACTCCAATTTTCATCGGCACAAGCGATCCTGATTTTCATGTTCCTGTTGAAAGAGTAAATGAATCTGAAGCACTGCTTAAAAAAATGGGTGCAAATGTTACCAAAAAAATCTACGACAATATGGGACACACCATAAGTCAGGACGAAGTTGATTTGGTCAACCAACTTATTTTTACAAAATAATGATTCAGATCACTAAAGTTTTCAGCGATGCAAATGGAGAAAGTCATTTTGAAGACTTCGAAGTTCCATTGAAAAACAACGGCGACATCGGATTTTTATCTGATGATGAACCTGTAAGATCAATTGTTTTTAGAGAAGTCTTACCTTCTTACGATTATGATTTTCATAATGCGCCAGACCGACAATATATTGTTTTACTGGATGGCGGTGTAGAAATCGAAACCTCATTAGGAGAAAAAAGAAGCTTTGAAACCGGGTCAATTTTGTTAGTTGAAGACACCAAAGGAAAAGGACATAAAACAAAGAATTTGGAGCCGAAACTTCGAAAATCAATATTTATAAAATTATAATTGCATACGGATTTAACCGCAAAGCACGCAAAGGTTTTTCTTATTAACCGTTAAGTTTGTCATTTCGACGAAGGAGAAATCACACTTGAGACTCTACAAAGTATTTCTCCAATCTTTGTCGATTACCGTGTGTGATTTCTCCTTCGTCGAAATGACATAAAATGAGAATAGATTATTTATAACTCCAGGATTGTCTAAAATCCTTGCGTGCTTTGCGGTTAAAATAAAAAAAATAAAATGGAAAAAGAAACCGTAAGAATAGAAAATTTCAGCGATGCCGTATTTGCGATTGCAATTACGCTTTTGGTGCTGGATCTTCATGCTCCAAGTGCTGCTACTATAAAAAACGGAACTGAACTACTATCTTTTCTAAAAGGTGAATGGACAACGTATCTTGCCTTTACGCTTTCGTTTTTCAGCATTTTTATAATGTGGGTCAATCATCATAAGATTTTCAAACAGATTTACAGCCGTAATACAGCTATAATGTTTGCAAACGGATTGATTCTTTTTCTGGTAACGGCAGTTTCATATCCTACGGCTTTATTAGCACGATTTTTTGACGGAGAAGCATCGAATATTGCTGTGGCGATTTATACGGGAATATTTGTGCTAATTAATGTTTCGTATAATTTATTATGGTTTATTGCAAGCCACAACAAGAAACTTTTACGTCCTGAAATCACAAATTCGGCAATAATTAAAATCCGAAACAATTACTTATATGGATTGCCGACTTACTTAATTGCATTCGGAATTTCATTTCAATATCCGACAATTGCTTTGGCGATCAGCATGCTTTTATTGGTTTTCTGGGCAGTTTCTTCTGGAAAAATAAAAATGATTCACGAGTAAATGAATCTAAAAATGCTTTTTTTTGATCCCTAATTTCTGCATTTTAGAAATTAGTGTTGTTCCGGGTAAGTCCAATAAAACTGCTGCACCTTGCGGACCAGAAATTCTTCCGTTGCATTTTTTAACGACTTTTAAAATGTGCTCCTTCTCTATTTCCTGTAAAGTTTTAATGTAAAATTCATTTTCAGAAGCTGTAGATTCGGTTTTAAAAATCACAGGAAAACTCATTTCTTTGATCGTTTCGTCTTTTGCAAACAAAATACTTCTTTCGACCATATTTTCCAGCTCGCGAACATTTCCCGGCCATGCATTTGCCGTCATGCTGTTCAATACTTTTTTAGAAAAACCTTTTATCTTTTTATTGATTTTATTCGAATGTTTTTCCAGGAAAAAATTCCCTAAAACTTCAATATCTTCTGCACGTTCACGCAAAGGCGGAAGCGGAATCGGAAAAACATTCAATCGGTAATACAAATCACTTCTAAATCGGCATTCGGCAACTTCTTTTTCTAGTAATCTGTTGGTTGCCGCAATTACTCGAACATTTACTTTTATCGTGTTTTTGCCGCCAATTCTTTCTATTTCTTTTTCTTGGAGCACACGCAACAGTTTTCCTTGCAGTTCTAAAGGCATCTCTCCTATTTCATCTAAAAAAATGGTGCTGTTTTCGGCTTGTTCAAATTTCCCAATTCTGGTTTCTAAGGCGCCGGTAAAAGCTCCTTTTTCATGTCCGAATAATTCACTTTCAATCAGATTCTCCGGAATCGAAGCGCAATTTACTTTTACCATTTTTTTATTCGAAACCGATGATAAATTATGAATGGCGCTTGCTACGAGTTCTTTTCCCGTTCCTGTTTCTCCAGAAATCAAAACGGTAGATTGCGAAGAAGCAACCTGCGAAATCAATTCGTAAACATTCTGCATGGCATCGCTGTTTCCTACAATTCCATGAAAACCTTCGTTTTTAATTATAGGTGCTTCATTTTCTTCTGGCGGATTAATTTTCGATTTTGAAAGTACATCAATCTTACTTTCATATTCTTGGGTCAAAATAATATTTCTTACCGTAATAGAAAGCTGCATCGCAATTCCTCTAATAATTCGGTTAGATTCCCTGCTGAACGTTTTAGCATTTTTGAAGAAAAGAAAAAGTACATTTCTGTTTCCTTTAATATAAGGAAGGCAAATTCCTATTCCGTTTTTAAAACCTTTATTGTTTGGTAAATTAATAGGTTCTGGAATTTTTTTTCCGTTTAAAGCATTAAGATCAAAAACAACCGTATCAGCCGAATCCATACATAAATCAAAAAAACCATCTTTAATAGTTAGATTTTTTAACTTCGAATCTTTCTGTAAAAATTGATAGAAAATATGGTATTCGGTTTCATTCTCATCGGCGGAAGCCAGAATAAAATCATCAAAAGAAAATTTGTCTTTTAAAACACCGCTAACTACATGATCAAATTCTTCTTTTGTTAAAGCCTGAGAGAGAGCGGTGCAAATTGACATAATCAGCATTTGTTCTCTTTCTCTTTCCTGCAGCCGGTTCATTAAAACTGCAGTTTGATCTGTCGGCTTTTCCATAAATAATAATTCGTGTGGTATTTGGTAACAGGGTAAATTTAAGAAATAGCCCTAACTAAATTGCTATCGATTTTCTAAATAAAACAGGTTGGGATAATAAAATTACGATATATCGTAGTCACAAAGACAATACTTTAACATTAAATCATTAACTTACAATACTTTAAGTTAAATGGAATATTATTTGGTTATTGTTTGACTGATAAAAATTTAACGGCTTTTTATTTCTTAATCTAGGTTAATCGATGCAGGACTATAACAGGCGTAAATTTGTAAAAGAAAATCAATAACAATTTAATACATATAAAAACCATGGAAAATAAAATTTTAGGCTTACACCATATTACTGCAATTGCAGGTGACGCTAAACGTAATTTCAACTTTTACTCAAACATATTAGGATTAAGATTCATCAAAAAAACGGTGAATTTTGACGATCCTGGAACGTACCATTTTTACTTTGGAGATGAAGTAGGAAGTGCCGGAACTATCTTAACTTTTTTCCCTTGGGGAGAAGGAATCCAACAAGGAAGAAAAGGATCTGGAATGGCAACTGAAATTGGTTATTCTGTTCCAAAAGGAAGTTTGGATTTCTGGCAGAAACGTTTTGAACAGTATAATGTAATTTACAATAAACCGGCTGAAAAATTTGGAGAAAAATATTTGACTTTCTTAGATCCAGACGGATTAAAATTAGAGTTAATCGAATCTAAAACAGACGATAACAGAAAACCTTGGGAAACAGATGAAGTAAAAGCAGATGTGGCTACAAGAGGTTTCCACAACATTACTTTGACTTTAAACAGTATAAAAGCAACAGCTGCCATCTTAACCGAAATATTTGGTTATAAATTGATTGACCAAGATGTAAACCGCTATCGTTATGCAACAGATGCTGTAGAAAATGCTGCCATTGTTGACTTAGTAGAATTGACTGATGAAAAACGCGGTCATGTAGCAAACGGATCTGTTCACCACGTAGCTTTCCGTGTTCAAAATGATGAAATATTAATGCACTTCCGTGAAAAAATCGAAGCTTACGGATTGTCTATTACGCCACAGATTGACAGAAATTATTTCCATTCTCTTTACTTTAGAGAACCGGGAGGAGTTTTATTTGAAATCGCTACAGAAAACCCTGGTTTTACAGTAGATGAAAGTTTAGAAGAATTGGGAAAAAACCTAAAACTTCCTGCACAATACGAAGGTGACAGAGCGGCTATCGAAGCGCATTTGGTGAAAATTAATTAATTTTAAACGTATACCCTATTTAATTTGTTCTTAAAAGCTGTCTGTTTTGACAGCTTTTTTGTTTTATGGAATTGTTATCGCAACTTCAAAAAAATTAAACCGAAGAACTGCAACTTCAAATCATCTTGGATTTTCTTTTGCTTTTATAAAAAAAATTCTTTAATACCGCTCATTATTCCCCAGCGCCGCCAATTTATATTATTACTACATCAAAAATTGAATGCAACATGTTAATTTGACAACATTTCCGCAATATCATATAAGAAAACCTATTGCTATACTCTTAATTTTGAACTCGTTAATGAACATAAAATAGTACAGCCATGGAAAATTTAAAAAGCTACCAAGAGAAGGATTTTAATAGATGTCCAATTCACAGTGAAATTTATGTAGCAAGCAATAATGATTTCATTTACAGAAAAGCTTATAAAGGAGACTGGGGACACTGGGACGATTTGCCTGAAACTGCATCTTCTAATCAGACTTCTTATGACTTGATGGAAAATAAAAATATGTAATAAAAGCAATGTTGCTTTTATTACATATTTTTATTTTATCCTGGATTTACAATCCTAATTTTATGCCTTTTTTCCGTACATTAATATTCTTTTAAAAGAATAAATTGCTGGAAGCTTAGGAAATTCTATCGCTATTCTCTCTTTATATATTTTAATAAAAAGCGTTGCCTGTTCGCTTTCCAATCGCTCTATGTAAGGAATTAAAGCAGATCCTGAAATAAAATCATATAGCGTATCATGGTCTTTTGCAATTATGGGATACACTTTTTGCATAATCTGAATATCTTCAAGACCGCCATCAAAAAGCATTTGTGCGTATTCATCCATACTCAGAACCGGCGAATCTCTTTTATATCCTTTGAAATGAGTTTTAAAAGGTTCTTCCTCTATTAACTCTGATAAAATTTTATTAAGCTTATTTTCTGGCTGTACCGGCATTTGTACTGCAAATTGTCCTTTAGAATTAATAAGTTCTAATAATTTTGGAAATAATATTTCATGATTATCAGACCATTGCAAAGCTGCGTTACTAAAAATCAAATCCCATTTTTCTCCTGACAACAGCATATCTTCTGTTGTTGCTATTCGAAAATGTAAATTTTCAGTTTCCAAAGATTTTGACTGCTCCTGCATTTCAGCAGAAGAATCGATACCAATAAAATTCGCATCTTTAAATTTATTGGCTAGGATTGCGGTCTGTTCTCCGGTACCGCAACCTAAATCAATAGCTATCATCTCTTTTACTGGCTGAATGAATGCTGCCAAATCATAAAAAGGCTGATAGCGAATGTTTTTAAATTTATTATAAATCTCTGGATTCCAAGGCATATTAAAATATTTTGGTTAAATCAAAATATATAATCCGTACTCAAAAAGTTAGAATCATGATCTCTTACAATCGAATTAAACAGCTTTTTATTGGCATCTGTAGCTTTAGTAGCAACAAGTGAACGAATTGAAAAAGAGCGTAATGCATCTGATATTGACAAAGTTCCTTCTGCGCTGTCCTTTCTTCCGGTAAACGGAAAAACGTCTGGTCCACGCTGTGACTGGCAGTTAATATTTACTCTGCTTACTAAATTCACAAACGGATCGATTAAGCTTGCTACTTCTTTCGGATCTTCACTAAAAATACTTACCTGCATACCGTGTGAAGCATTGATTTGATATTCTATAGGTTCATCAATAGAATCAAAAGGCACAATTGGTATAATTGGACCAAATTGTTCTTCATGATACAATTTCATTTTATCATTTACAGGATAAACAACTGCCGGAAAAACGAATGAATTATTAGTATAACCACCATTTTCGTTTATTATTTTGGCTCCATTTGCTAATGCATCATCCAAACAACTTTTAAGATAATCTGGTTTATCAAATTCAGGAAGCGGTGTGATTTTTACATCTTTATCCCAAGGAAGTCCAGGTTTTAGAGCCGCCACAGCCTCACTTAATTTTTGTACAAACTCATCTGCTACTTCTTTCTGTACAAAAATCAATTTTAATGCCGTACAACGTTGTCCATTAAAAGATAGTGCACCCAGCAGACACTCATTTACTGCAACATTTAGATCTGCGTGCTTCGTTACGATCGCTGCATTTTTTGCATCAAGACTTAATATTGATCTTAATCTATTTGCTTTTGGATGTAATTTTTTAAGGCCATTTGCTACTTTACTCGACCCAATAAAAGCCAGCACATTTACTTTACCGCTTTCCATTAATGGCGAAATAATTTCTGCACCTCTGCCGTAAAGCGTGTTTACAGTTCCAGGAGGAAATGCTTCTTTAAAGGCATTAAGCAAAGGATAATGTGCCAAGACACCATGTTTAGGCAATTTAAATAAAATGGTATTCCCCATTATTAGTGCGGGAATTAATGTGGTAAAAATTTCATTAAGCGGGTAATTAAAAGGTCCCATACTAAGAACAACACCTAATGAAGATCGCCTAATCTGAGCCAAAACTCCTTCTGATTCTTCAAATCTGGAAGACTGTCTGTCTAAATCTTTTAAAGCATCTATTGTAGCGTTGATATATTCTACTGTTCGATCAAATTCTTTAGTTGAGTCGGGAAGGCTTTTTCCAATTTCCCACATCAGCAATTTAATAACAGGTTCGCGCTGCTGAATCATTAGGTATACAAATTTCTGCATACATTTAATTCTGTCTTCAACACTCATTGTTGGCCATATCCCTTGTCCGTCGTTGTAAGCTTCTACTGCTGCATCCAGCGATTCTAATGCTTCTTTAGCAGTAGTATGCGGTATTGTACCTACCAGTTTGCGTTTAAGTCCATCTGCACCTGGAACAAAAATCGGAGAAAATACTTCCGTTACTTCACCATTCCAAGGAACTAATTGACCATTTAGCAGGTATTCCCGCTGATGAATTTCTAAAATCTTATATTCTTGAGGAATAAGATTTTCTTCTATAAACAGACTATCGATAGCTGTTAAGGATGCTTTTAAATTTTCCATATGCAATTATTTAATCTTGTAACTTTCAAAAAAAATTGTTGTCTTATTTTATTTTGCTAATTTTCCACATTAGATTCCAGATATTAAATGATGGCAACATTATTTGTATTAAGGCAATTTTGAGTTTCTTATAAAAATACGAAAACTTCATCTGCTGAATAAATTTGCTTTTCTCTAAAATCGATTGATAAATGATATTGATACATTTGTACCTTTATATAAAATAGTTTCAGTTAAACTTACTCAATCAACACCTTTAAACACCAGACAAAACCACAATTTTATTTTGCTGGCGTATTTTATTCAAGTTACTTATTTTTTAAATGCAAACGACATAAATTCTAAAATTGATAATAAAATAATCAAGAAATAAAATTGAACAATGAAACAGGCAATTGTCAATGCTACTGTGCACACAGGAAATGAAATAATTAATAACGGCACAGTTATCATTGAAAACGGAATCATTATTTCGGTACAAAAAGAAATTCCAAATGATATTGAAACCATCGATTTACAAGGAAAACATATTGCATCTGGATTTATAGACATTCAGATAAATGGAGGAGAAAAACACTATTTTAGTCAAAATCCTACCGAAGAAACGATTCAGGATATTTACGATTCTAGCCTTAAATATGGTACAACATATATGCTTCCTTGTTTGATATCTTCTTCAAATGAAACGATTCTTAAAGGAATTGAAGCAATCCGTCATTATCGAGAAAAATATAACAATGGCGTTATCGGAATGCATTTAGAAGGTCCGTTTTTGAATCCGTTAAAACGAGGGGCACACAGCATCGATCAGGTTCGTAAACCTACGAATGCAGAACTTGAAGAGATTATCAGACTCGGGAAAGATGTTATAAAAGTAATCACAATTGCTCCCGAATGTTTTACAGACGAACAGCTGCAAATGTTGTTAGAAAGCGACATTATTATTTCTATCGGACATTCGACTATTACACATAAACAAGCTCAGGTTTATTTTTCGAAAGGCGTAAAACTTGTCACTCATTTATTTAATGCGATGACACAGTTTGGTCATCGTGAACCAGGCTTGGTTGGAGCTGTTTTTGAAAATGAAAATGTATATGCTCCCGTTATTTTAGATGGTGCACATTGTGACTATGCGGCTGCAAAAGTTGCATATAAACTCAAACACGAAAAATTCTTTTTAATAAGCGATGCTACATTTCTAGGCCGAAAAGTCGACAGCTTTCAATGGGATAATTTTGATGCCCATTTAGAAAATGGCTTTTACAGAAACAAAGATGGTAATTTGGCTGGAGCCACTATATCAATGTTAGAAGCGGTTCAAAATGCGTATAATCATTTAGGTGTTTCTGTAGATGAAGCTATAAAAATGGCAACTTCAAATGTTGCAAACGCAATCGGTTTAGAAAATAAAATAGGAAAAATAAAATCTGGATTTCCTGCAAGTTTTGTGAAATTTAATGATGATTTGTCTGAAATAGAAACATTTATTTTTTCAAACAAATAAATAATTTGATAATGAAACTTGAGCTTTCAATAGCATAAAAGTCAGTTTTAATACAATAATACTCAAATAATTAATTCTTATTTGAGCTAAATCTTTCTTTTAAAGTTTTATTTTTATATCTTGATTCTATTATAAATTTCAATTACAAACCAAAAAGAATGCTTGAAAACTTTCCTTTTTATTTAGGACTTTTAATAATTATTTTATTGCTGATAATGCTTGCCAATAAAATAAAAGTAGCTTATCCTGTACTGCTTGTATTGGCAGGACTTGCTATAAGTTTTATTCCTGGCGTACCTGTTATAAACATCGAACCCGAACTTATATTCTTTATTTTTCTGCCTCCATTACTATATGAAGCAGCCTGGACAGTTTCTTGGAAAGAATTATGGCGCTGGCGCCGCATTATTACAAGTTTTGCATTTGTCGTTGTTTTTCTATCGGCATTATCTGTAGCTTTAGTAGCCAATTATCTTATTCCAGGATTTTCATTAGCATTAGGTTTTGTACTTGGTGGAATCGTTTCTCCTCCAGATGCAGTAAGTGCTGGCGCTATTTTAAAATTTGTAAAAGTACCCAAAACAATTTCGTCTATTTTAGAGGGAGAAAGCTTATTGAATGACGCTTCATCGTTGATTATTTTCAGATTTGCAATGATCGCAGTTGCAACAGAACAATTTTTATTTTATAAAGCCGCGGCGAGTTTCAGCTGGATGATTTTTGGCGGCGTAGGCATTGGCTTATTAATTGGATGGCTTTTTATGAAAGCGCATAAATATCTGCCTACTGATGCTAATGCAGATATCGTTTTGTCACTTCTTACACCCTATATAATCTATCTCGCTGCGGAAGAAATTCACAGCTCTGGTGTATTAGCAGTCGTAAGCGGCGGATTGTTATTATCGAATAATAGACATCGTTTTTTGAACAGCAGATCTCGTCTGCAGGGAATCAATGTTTGGGAAAGTTTTTGTTTTATTTTAAATGGATTGGTTTTCATGCTGATCGGATTAGATTTGCCGCAAATTACAAGAGGGCTTGAAGAAGTAAATATTAGTCTTCCAACAGCAATTGGATATGGTGTTATAATAACAGCAGTTTTAATCGTAGGCCGAATATTATCGTCTTATGGCGCGGTAGTAGTTACATTGATTGCCAGAAATTTTATTACTGTTGCTGACAGCAGAAATCCTGGTTTGAAAACGCCCTTTATTTTGGGCTGGACCGGAATGAGAGGTGTGGTTTCATTGGCCGCAGCTTTATCAATTCCAGTTTATCTCAACAATGGCAACGGTTTCCCACAGCGTAATTTAATCTTGTTTATAACCTTTATTGTTATTCTGCTGACTTTACTGATTCAAGGATTGACATTGCCTTATTTCATTAAAAAAATCAAGCTGACAGATATTTACGATCCTATTCCTCGAGATGAAGCTGCTAATAACATTAAACAAGAGCTTACTGCTTACACTTTAAATTATTTGAAAACAAATTACAGCGAGCAAGTTAAGAGCAATAATTCGTTACAGCATCTTATTCAGAAATGGGAACATCGCAATAATGGTGTTGATGACGAGTCTATAGGAACAGATCTTAAAGATATTTATCTTGATTTATTAGTGCAGCAGAGGCAGTGGCTTATAAATAAAAATAAGGAAGATAAAACTTTAGACGAGTCGATTATAAGACGTCAAATGCATTATTTAGATATCGAAGAAGAAAAACTGCGCTATATCTAAAAATGTTTTATTCTAATAAGAATTATCCATTTCATTCAATAAAATGGATAATTCTTAAATTCGAAAATTTATAAGTATCGGTTAATAATATTTTCGAAAAGTTCTTGTTTACCGCTTTTCAATTCTATTTCCTCGTTTTCTTGAGCAATTGCGTACAGATCTTTAAAGTTTAATTTTCCTTCCTCAAATTCTTTTCCCTTTCCAGTATCAAAAGAACTATAACGCTGTTGTCGCAAACTTTCATAAGGCGAAGAGGTGATAATTTTATCAGCGGTGAGTAATGCTCTTGCAAAAGTATCTGCTCCACCAATATGAGCCAAAAAGATATCTTCAATATCTGTAGAATTTCTTCTAATTTTTGCATCAAAATTTACTCCACCGCCCTGAATCCCGCCAGCTTTAAGAAAAACCAGCATAGCCTCTGTAACTTCATATACATTATTAGGGAATTGACTTGTATCCCAGCCATTATGATAGTCTCCTCGATTTGCATCAATACTTCCGAGCATTCCGGCTTTTGAAGCCACTTCAAGTTCATGAGCAAATGTATGCTGTGCCAGTGTAGCGTGATTTACTTCAATATTTAATTTGAAATCTTTTTCAAGTCCGTATTCACGCAAAAAGCCAATTGTCGTTGCACAGTCAAAATCGTATTGATGTTTTAAAGGTTCCATAGGTTTTGGTTCTATTAAAAAATTTCCTTTAAAACCTTGTTCTCTAGCATAATCACGCGCCTGAGCAAGAAATTTTCCTAAGTGGTCCAATTCTCTTTTCATATCTGTATTAAGGAGCGTCATGTAACCTTCTCTTCCTCCCCAAAAAATATAATTTTCTCCGTCTAAAGCAATGGTAGCATCCATCGCTAACTTAACTTGTCCTGCGGCTCTGGCCAATACTTTAAAATCAGGATTTGTTGCAGCGCCATTCATATAACGCGGATTTGAAAAACAATTGGCAGTTCCCCAAAGAACTTTTATGCCAGAAGAATCCATTTTCTCCTTTAAATACGTTGTCATTGTACTCAATCGAAGTTCTGACTGTGTAAAACTTTGACCTTCCTGAACCAAGTCGTAGTCATGAAAGCAAAAATAATCAAAGCCCATTTTACTGATAAATTCAAATGCTGCATCTGCTCTTTTCTTTGCAGCCTGAATAGGTTCTCTGAATTCGTTCCATGCAAATTGGTGTGTTCCTTGTCCAAAAAGATCTGAACCGTTTCCGCCAAAGCTGGGCCAATATGAAATTGCAAATTTAAAATGCTCTCTCATTGTTTTACCAGCAACTACTTGATCTGGATTATAATATCGAAACGCTAAAGGATTATCGGAATCTTTTCCTTCATAATTAATTTTTCCTATTCCTTTATAATACTCCTTATCTCCCCAAACATCACTCATCTTAATAATTTTTAACCTATTTTTTATTTTTTTTGAGGTCAAAGATATACTTTAACCTAGCATATGAAAAGTTAAAATTTGGTTGAAAATAAAAATTTTGTTGGAATTCGGCATTAAATAAAAAATCAAATATTTGCTTTGATTTATCTAATGAGAAGAAGGGTTTCGATTAAAAATTGAATTTTTATTCCTCTGCCGGCACGAGTTGATCTTCAATAAATTTTCCTGTATTGATATTCCCAATTTCATCTTCCCATTGTGTAACTACATTTTCAATAAGTTCTGGTTCGAATCCTATTACCTTCATAACTTGATTGCCAAATTCTTGTCGTACTTTTTGTCCTGTTTTAAACATGATTTCTTTTATTTAAAAATTATTAAAAAATTTATGCGTTTATCATTTGAATGAAGTAAAATTAAATTTATTGATCTGTATTATTTTATATCATTATCTTCTCAATTTATATGATTTAGCAGTATTGAAATCAGCTGGTTAAACTTTCAATTCTGCAAAATACTGCGATCATTATATAAATGCATACTCCTGAAAATTCCATAACTTTAAACATTATACACTTATAAAATAAAGTTATTATGAGCGACATTGCCAGACGTTTTCCCGAGAATCCATTGCTGATGCCAAAAGATCTAAAAGCCAGCAGTACAGAACTTCAAATTATAAGCCTTTTAAATCCTGGTGTTTTTGTTTTTGAAAATAAGACTTGGCTGCTGGTCAGAGTAGCAGAATCGATAGCTCAAAAAGAAGGTGTGATTTTTTTTCCTGTCATTAATGCATTGGGCAAAGTAGAAATTATTGAAATTCCCTTAAATGATCCAGATCTTGTGGCGAATGACCCGAGAGTAATTAAATATAAAGGGTTGGACTACCTGACCACACTTTCGCATCTTAGATTACTTTGCAGTGATGACGGCAGAAAATTCTATGAGCCAGAGCATGATGCATTATTAATGGGTTCTGGGATTTTAGAACAATTTGGCATAGAAGACTGCAGAGTCAGTAAATTAGAAGACACTTATTACCTTACTTATACGGCAGTTTCTGAAAACGGTGTTGGTGTTGGACTTAGAACTACAAAAAACTGGAAAAACTTTGAAAATAAAGGAATGATTTTTCCACCTCATAATAAAGACTGTGCTATTTTTGAAGAATTGGTAAACGGAAAATTCTATGCCTTGCATCGTCCTTCCAGCCCAGAAATTGGAGGAAATTTTATTTGGCTTTCTGAATCGCCAGATGGCATTCATTGGGGAAATCACAAATGCATTATAAAAACACGACAAGGACTTTGGGACAGCGCGAGAGTTGGTGCTGGAGCTGCGCCAATTAAAACAGATAAAGGTTGGCTCGAAATTTATCACGGAGCAAATGCTGAACATCAATATTGTCTTGGCGCCTTTTTGATGGATCTCGAAGATCCATCTAAAGTTCTTGCCCGCACATTAGAACCTATTATGCTTCCGCAGGAAAATTATGAATTGAGCGGTTTCTTTGGTTATGTCGTTTTCACAAATGGACACGTTGTAAATGGTGATAAATTGACTATTTACTATGGAGCCGCTGATGAATTTGTCTGCGGGGCCGATTTTTCTATAAATGAAATACTTTCGTATTTAGAAGTTTAAATACAATTATTAGCTAGCAGGAATATAAATATTAAAAGTTGCGCCCTTCATGGGTTCGCCCGTTGCGTTGATATGACCATTGTGATTTTCAACTATTTTTTTGACAATCGCAAGGCCAATCCCTGTTCCATCATACATGTCTTTACTATGTAATTTTTGAAAGACGCCAAATATTTTTTCACTGTGCTGCGGTTCAAATCCGATTCCATTATCGCCAAAACTGATGTGGCAATAGTCAACATTTGGGGCTAATTTTTCTTTTTCTAAATTGGCTCCACTTACGAGCTGACTTTTAATATTTATTTCAAGCGGTACTTCTGTTCTTGAAAATTTTATAGCATTATGTATTAAATTTTCCATTAATTGAACAAACTGAAAAGGAATTATAGTAAGTACTCCATGAAAATCAGTTGTAATTGTTGCATTCTTCTCTAACAAATTTTCGTGCAAGGCTATTTTTACATCAGAAATAACAGTATTTAAATCAACCTTTTCGAATCTGCGATCAACAATAGTAGTACGAGAGAAAGTTAAAAGACTGTTTATAAGCTCTCGCATTCGGTTTGTCGAATAGAGAATTCTGTTAAACTTATGTTTACCGTCTTCAGATAAATTTGGGTATTCATTCGAAAGAAGAAGATTGACAAAGGTCTGGATTTTTCGTAAAGGTTCCTGAAGATCATGACTTGATATATAAGTAAAAGCGTCCAGTTCCATATTTTTCTTTCTGAGTTCTTCTGCGTGCTTTTCAATTGCTGCATATTGTAAAGCAAGTTCTGAATTCGATTTTAAAATTATTTCATTAAGGGCTTTTGTCTCTTCTTCCTTAATTTGTAATTCTCTATTTTTCTTAAACAATTCAGTAAAAACCATCACCTTTGCCTGCAATATTTCTGGAGACAAAGGTTTAATCATATAATCAACAGCACCAGATTGATATCCCTTGAAAATGTATTCAGTAGTATTCATATTTGCCGTCAAAAAAATGATAGGAACATGTTTTAGTTTATCACTTTGGCGAATAAGTTCGGCTGTTTCAAAACCATCCATCAATGGCATTTGAACATCCATAAGTATAATAGCAAAATCCTGATTTTTCAATAATATCCGCAATGCATCTTTTCCAGATGTTGCTTCAACAAATTGATAACCGCGATCTGCCAGGATGACTTGCAAAGAAAGTAGGTTTTCTTTTTTGTCATCGACTATTAAGATTTTAATTGCATTCTCTACCATTATACTTTTGAATATAATTATTATTTAAGCCATACACGCATAAGAGAGGAAAGCTGTTCAACATTCACTGGTTTTGTCATATAATCTGAGGCACCTGATTCTATGCAACGTTGTCTATCACCTTTCATTGCTTTTGCTGTTACTGCTATGATTGTTAAATCTTTGTGTTTGGCATCTTTTCTAATGCGTTTCATGGTTTCATATCCATCCATTTCTGGCATCATGATATCCATTAAAACGATATCAATTGCAGGATCTTCATTAAGAAGATCAATTGCTTCCTGACCGCTTTCGGCACTTATAACATCCAATCCGTAACGTTCAAGAGCAGTTGTCAATGCAAATAAATTACGAACGTCATCATCAACCAGCAATACTTTCTTACCGACTAATACATCTTCTTTCAAATAAAAAGATTCAATTGTTTCTCTCATTGCATCTGGCAGTTCTTTATGTACACGGTGCATAAATAAAGCTGTTTGATCAATAAGTTCATCCATAGAATTTGCACTTTTTGTAATAATACTGTGAGCAAATCGATTCAATTTTACCTTTTGTTTCTTATCAACATCTCCTGCGGAATGTATAATAATTGCCGTTTCTTGTCCTGCAATATTATTTTCAAGATCGGTAATAAGATCAAGTCCATCTGCATCTGGCAATACTAAATCTAAGATAATACAATCAAATGATTTTTCTCTTATAAGTGCAACTGCTTCAGCAGCCGTTTTTGCACTGAAAACAGTTATGTCTTCGCCGTTCACTGCTTGCAAAATTCTGTCTAATTCCTGCTGATTGTCGTCTACAATTAGTAAGTTTTTAGCTTTTTTATTTTTGAAATCGTGAATATCGTTAAAAAGATAAGCCAGGGAATCATTTTTTACGGGTTTAAGAAAGAAGTTTCTCGCGCCTCGTTTAAGCCCTTTATTTCTTTCATCTTCTCCAGAAATGATGTAAACCGGAATATGACGCAGGTTAAAATCGGTTTTAAGCCTGTCCAGGATTTTCCATCCGCTCGTATCCGGCATATTAAGATCCATTGTAATAGCATGAGGATGAAACTGGTTTATAAAATCAATAACATCATTTCCTTTTGTAGTTACAATTGCCTTAATTCCATTAATGTGCGCCTGCTCAAGCATAATTTTAGCAAAAGTTAAATTATCTTCTGCAATCAATAATACTTTATCGCCTGGTTTAATATCTGTTCTGTCATCACCTACCTCATCAACAAAGAATAAATCAATATCAGATCTATTAAATTTTTCTGATGGCAGTGATTTGATTCGGCCTTTTACGTCTGGTTCCTCTGTAAATTCAATATCTTCTATTTCAGAAATGTCAACATATTGCAAAGGAAGGAACAGTGTAAATTTACTTCCAATGTTTGTCTCGCTTTCCAGTTCAATACTTCCTCCTAATAAATCAGAAAGCCCACGGCTGATTGATAATCCCAATCCTGTTCCTCCATATTTTCGGCTTGTTGAACCTTCGGCTTGCTGGAAAGCTTCAAAAATGATGTTTTGTTTTTCTTTAGAAATACCAATTCCTGTATCTGAAATTTCAAAAGCGACTACTGCTTCTGCATTTTCTAAGCTTGCATTAGTCGTTTTCCAGTTGTTGCTTGCTCGGTATATTTTTAGCTGAACTTCACCTTTTTCAGTGAATTTAAATGAATTAGATAAAAGATTTTTTAAGATTTGATTTAATCGCTGTGAATCGGTTTCCATCAATTCAGGAAGTTCATCATCCATACTGATTTTAAAACGAAGGTGTTTCGCTTCTGCAATAGGATTAAAAGTAGATTCAACAAATCGGCTGATTTCTGCAAAACTAATCGGATTGTAATCGACAGAAATATATCCAGATTCGATTTTTGATAAATCTAAAATGTCATTAATCAGCTGAATAAGGTCATCTCCGCATGAATTAATCGTTTTGGCAAATTGAATCTGTTTTTCAGAAAGATTTCCATCTCTGTTGGCGATTAATTCGTTGGCCAAGATCTGTAAACTGTTCAGCGGTGTTCTTAGCTCGTGCGACATATTCGCCAAGAACTCCGATTTATATTTTGATGTTAAAGTCAGCTGATCTGCTTTTTCTTCCAAAGCTTTTCTTGCAACCTCAACCTCTTGATTTTTCAACTCCACTTCTTCCTTCTGATTTGCCAATAAGAAAGCTTTTTCTTCTAATTCTTCGTTGGTATTTTTCAATACTTCCTGCTGACTTTTCAGCTCGCCTGCCAGCGATTGTGACTGTACTAAAAGTTCTTCCGTTCTTGAATTCGACTCAATTGTGTTCAATACAATTCCGATACTTTCTGTCAATCCTTCCAAGAAATCTAAGTGTGTCTGGCTAAAGGTATCAAGCGATGCCAATTCAATAACTGCTTTAAGCTGTCCTTCAAACAATACAGGCAAAATAATTACGTCCTGCGGTTTCGCATCTCCCAAACCAGAATTAATTCTGATATAATCTTTAGGAACATTGCTCAAAATAATTCTTTCTTTTTCTATCGCAACCTGACCAATAAGGCCTTCTCCCATTGCATATTGCGTAGGCGAATTTTTTCTTTTGATATAGGCGTAAGAAGCAATTAAATTTAATTTAGAATCCTCAAAGTTTTCATCTTCCTGTAAAATATAGAACAGTCCGTGCTGTGCGGTTACAACCGTTGCGAGCTCAGAAAGGATTTTTTTGGTAACCGAATTCAATTCTTTTTGCCCTTGAAGCATTTGAGTAAATTTCGCCAAATTCGATTTCAGCCAGTCTTGTTCCTGATTTCTTAAAGTCGTCGCTTTCAGATTCGAAATCATCTGGTTAATAGTATCTTTCAAGGCTTCTACCTCACCTTTTGCTTCAACACCAATTGTTCGCGTTAAATCTCCTTGTGTTACCGCAGATGCCACCTCAGAAATCGCACGCACCTGAGTCGTCAAATTCGCCGCAAGCTGGTTTACGTTTTCTGTTAAGTTTTTCCACGTTCCCGAAGCTCCCGGTACATTTGCCTGGCCTCCTAGTTTTCCTTCGGCTCCAACCTCACGGGCAACCGTAGTTACCTGATCAGAGAACGTTGCCAAAGTATCAATCATTTCGTTGATGGTATCTGTAAGTTGTGCAACCTCACCTTTAGCATCAATAGATAATTTTTGTTTTAGATTTCCTTTTGCTACGGATGTTACAACTTTCGCAATTCCACGTACTTGGGATGTTAAGTTCGAAGCCATCAAGTTAACAGAGTCTGTTAAATCTTTCCACGTTCCGGCAACCCCTTTTACTTCAGATTGTCCTCCCAGTTTTCCTTCGGTACCAACCTCACGCGCCACACGAGTTACCTCTGATGCAAACGAGTTCAGCTGTTCCACCATCGTATTGAAAGTATTTTTCAAATCTAAAATCTCTCCTTTTACGTCTACCGTAATAGGTTTCGAAAGGTCACCATTGGCTACGGCTTTTGTTACCTCAGCAATATTACGCACCTGATCCGTTAAGTTCGATGCCATCTGGTTAACAGAATCTGTTAAATCTTTCCATGTTCCTGCAACTCCGGGAACGAATGCCTGACCTCCCAGTTTTCCGTCAGTACCTACCTCACGCGCCACACGAGTTACCTCTGATGCGAAGGCACGAAGCTGATCCACCATCGTATTTACGGTTTCTTTCAACTGAAGGATTTCTCCACGAACGTCGGCGGTAATTTTCTTCGACATATCCCCGTTTGCTACGGCAATGGTTACCTCGGCAATATTACGTACCTGTGTCGTTAAGTTACCCGCCATCTGATTAACAGAATCCGTTAAATCTTTCCATGTTCCCGCGACTCCAGGTACATTCGCCTGACCTCCCAGTTTTCCTTCGGTACCAACCTCACGCGCCACACGAGTTACCTCTGAGGCAAACTCACGAAGCTGATCCACCATCGTATTTAAGGTTTCTTTTAATTGAAGAATCTCTCCACGAACGTCAACCGTAATTTTTCGGGACATATCTCCGTTTGCTACGGCAATCGCCACATCGGCAATATTACGTACCTGAGCAGTTAAGTTACCCGCCATCTGGTTAACAGAATCTGTTAAATCTTTCCATGTTCCGGCAACTCCAGGTACATTCGCCTGACCTCCCAGTTTTCCTTCGGTGCCAACCTCACGTGAAACCCTCGTTACCTCCGAAGCAAAGCCTCGAAGCTGATCCACCATGGTATTAATTGTATTTTTAAGCTCAAGGATTTCTCCTTTTACATCTACTGTAATTTGTAATGATAAATCGCCTTTTGCTACCGCCGTTGTTACTTCGGCAATATTACGTACCTGCCCTGTAAGATTCGATGCCATCTGGTTTACCGAATCCGTTAAATCTTTCCACGTTCCTCCAACACCTTCTACCTGAGCCTGACCTCCCAGTTTTCCTTCCGTACCCACCTCACGCGCTACACGGGTTACCTCTGATGCAAATGAGTTCAGCTGGCCCACCATCGTATTAATGGTATTTTTAAGCTCAAGGATCTCTCCTTTTGTATCTACGGTAATCTGACGCGATAAATCGCCTTTTGCTACCGCTGTCGTTACCTCAGCAATGTTACGTACCTGACCAGTTAAGTTGGATGCCATCTGATTTACAGAATCTGTTAAATCTTTCCAAGTTCCTCCAACTCCTTTTACTTTTGCCTGACCTCCCAGTTTTCCTTCCGTACCAACCTCAAGTGCCACACGCGTTACCTCAGATGAGAACGAGTTCAGCTGATCCACCATCGTGTTAATGGTTTTCTTCAACTCAAGGATTTCTCCTTCGGCAACAGCTGTAATTTTTTTAGATAAATCGCCATTTGCTACCGCTGTTGTTACCTCGGCAATATTACGTACCTGACCCGTTAAGTTCGAGGCCATTTGGTTCACGGAATCGGTTAAATCTTTCCAGGTTCCTCCAACTCCTTTTACTTTTGCCTGACCTCCCAGTTTTCCTTCTGAACCTACCTCACGTGCCACACGGGTTACCTCGGCACCAAAGGAGTTCAGCTGATCCACCATGGTATTGATTGTATTTTTAAGTTCCAAGATTTCTCCCGCAACGTTTACCGTAATTTTTTTAGATAAATCGCCTTTTGCTACCGCGGTTGTCACCTCGGCAATATTACGTACCTGACCTGTTAAGTTCGATGCCATTTGATTAACGGAATCGGTCAAATCTTTCCAAACTCCACCAACACCTCGCACTTTTGCCTGACCTCCCAGTTTTCCTTCAGAACCCACCTCTCTTGCCACACGCGTTACCTCAGAAGAAAAGGAATTCAGCTGATCCACCATAGTGTTAATCGTATCTTTCAGCTCCAGAATTTCTCCTTTTACGTCAACCGTAATTTTTTTAGACAAATCTCCTTTTGCTACCGCTGTGGTTACATCGGCAATATTACGCACCTGACCTGTTAGGTTTGACGCCATTTGGTTTACAGAGTCTGTTAAATCTTTCCAAGTTCCTCCAACACCTTTTACCTGTGCCTGTCCTCCCAGTTTTCCTTCGGTTCCTACCTCTCTTGCCACACGCGTTACCTCTGATGAAAACGAGTTCAGCTGATCCACCATCGTATTGATGGTATTTTTAAGTTCCAGGATTTCTCCTTTTACGTCTACTGTAATCTTTTTAGATAAATCCCCTTTTGCTACCGCCGTTGTTACGTCGGCAATATTACGTACCTGACCCGTTAAGTTCGATGCCATTTTATTTACAGAGTCGGTCAAATCTTTCCAAACTCCACCAACACCTCGCACTTTTGCCTGACCTCCCAGTTTTCCTTCGGTACCCACCTCACGCGCCACACGGGTCACCTCCATCGAGAATAAATTCAGCTGTTTTACCATTCCATTTACCTCTTTGGCAATTCTGAGGAATTCTCCCTGAAGCGGATTTCCTTCAATAGAAAGTGGCATTTCCTGAGATAAATTCCCTTTTGCAACCGATGTGATTACGTGCGCTATTTCAATCGTCGGATGCACCAGATCTGAGATTAAGGTATTAACAGAATCAACACATGAACTCCAAGATCCTCTTGCACCATCTAAAGCTACTCTGTTAGTCAGTTTTCCTTGTTTACCAATACTTTTTCCTACCTTCTGAAACTCGAAAACCATTCTTTCGTTCAGATCAATAATTTCATTTAATGTATCACAGATCGATCTTTTAATTCCATTCTGATCCGTTGGAAAACGCTGTGTGAAATTTCCATTTTTAACCTTAAGCAAAATCTTTAAAAATTCTGCATCATTCAAAATAGATTCTTCAGATTCGATTTTCTTTTGTTTGGATTTTGCTGGTTTTTCTCCTGCCACTATTGGAAGTGCCACAATAGTTTCAGTATTTACCTTCTTATTTTCTTTTATTTTTTTCATATCTCAATTCTTTATAGAATGATTAAAAATCTGATACATTATTTTATTTTCTTAGTACTAAAAGGTCTGTTTATAAACTTTCATCCAGTAATATCTTTCGCAAATGAAACTGAACAAAAGCATCCATTGAATCCGATCTTTTAGTATTTTCAGTATAATTTAAGGGCTTTATAATATAGCCTGAAATCCCAAGCTTTTCTGCTTGAGACCTGTCATTTCCTTCTGAAGAAGTAGTCATTATAAACACTTTTAAATCTTTTAGATTTTTATCTTCCCTAATCACTTTCAAAAATTCTATTCCGTTCATTCTTGGCATATTAATATCCAAGAGAATAACATCCGGAACCAAACCTGCATTTGGATCTCGTAAAATTTTCAAAGCTTCGATTCCGTTATATGCCGTATGAAGAACGTATTCACTTTCTAACTTTTTTAAAGACCGCTCCACACTTATAATATCAAGCCCGTCATCTTCTACCAGTAATATTGTTGGTTTTTTCATAACTTATTATTTCTCCAAGTAAAAATAAATTCAGCTCCCTTTCCTAATTCAGATTTAACGATGATTCTTTCATCTTGATCATCAATTATTTTCTTTACAATTGCCAGTCCAACTCCGGTACTTTCCTGTTCATCCTGTTCCCTCAATGTCTGAAAAATTTCGAATATTTTTCGATGATATTCAGGTGCAATTCCAATTCCATTATCCTTTACAGAAAATTCATAAATAGGTAAAAAATATTTACAGCTTATGTGAATATGGCCTTCCTCCTGCGGAATGTATTTTACTGCATTACTAATTAAATTAGCAAAAACTTGTTCGAGTTTTATTCGTTCTGTAAACAAATCAGGAAGATCATCTATTTCTAATTTAAAATTTCTAGGAACAATCGAATCTGCAATTTCATGAACCAGTGCATTTGTATTGATATGTTCGGCTGGAGTTTTAAGATTAAGTCTAGCATAATCGAGCAAACCGTTTATCAAAGCTTCCATACGTCTGGTTTTCTGCGGAATAATATTAAGATATTTTTTAAGCTCAGGCGAAAGTTCATCTGAATGATCTTCTTCTATCCAGCTTACTACATTATGAATACCGCGTATTGGTGCCTTAAGATCATGCGAAACAACATAGGCAAATTTATTAAGTTCTGCATTTCTATTTTTCAGCTCATGAATATTTTTATCTAATTTAAGAGACATGCTGTTGAGTGAAATTTCTAAAGCAGTCAATTCATCGTTTCGTGTATCTTTAACTATAGTAAATTTACCTTTTGAGATATTTTCTGCCAAATGAATCATCGAACTAATTCTTTTAGTCGTAAGAAAAACAATAAATACAGTGCTTCCTACTCCGATGATAATCGTTAGTGTCAAGAAAATTAAAGAAAATGTACGAGCGTATTTGATTGAGGTCAGAAGCATATCTGTATGATGTTTTCTCATCTTATACTCAATTCTATCAAATCGAGAAAACTTGCCGGCTATCTCATCATTTATTTTCTTCCCTACATGTTTTTTAAGTGTATTTTCAAAAAGATTTCGATAAGAATCAGGTCCTTTTTTTCGCATTTCTATTAGCTGTGCCGAATATTTCAGCCAGTCGTTATGACGCAGGTTAATAGAATCTAAAATAATACGCTGTTTGTTATGAGTTCCAATTCGTAACTGTTGTTCTTTTATTAATAAAGGCACAATTTTAAGCCCTTTAAAATAAGAGTCTAAAAAAGTCTGATCGTCTGTAAGAAGATAACCGCGAAAAGCACTCTGCATCTCTATTATTGCTTTATGAGTTTTATTTGAAGTCCGAATAATTTCTTCAGATCTGGCAAGAAACTGAGAGTTGCGCTGTACCTTTTTAGACAACATATAATTTGTATACGAGTCCGCCACAGACAATAAAATTATTACAGTAAACGCTAAAAGAATTTGAGTAGATAATTTCATCGGCAACAATTAACATACGCCTGAATATCAGACACTTTATTTCTTAATAAAAATAAGAAAAAAAACAAAAAGTTCATTGAATAATTTTAATAAGATAACGTATTGCGAAAGATTACCAATACTAAAGATTATGCACTGTAAGTATATCTGCTCAATATTTCTTTTAAGTCGTTAAAGTTATTTGGCTTTGAAATAAAATCATCTGCTCCATGCTCTTTTGCCTCTTGAATAATATCATCTAACTGTGAGGTCGAAAAGATAATAATAGGAATTTGTTTAAGTCTGTCTTCCTTTTTTATTTCTGTCATAAATTCCAGTCCTGACATAATTGGCATATTTAAATCAAGAAAAATAACATCGGGCATAATTTCGTTTTGCATCAATTTGCGCAATGCTTCAACTGGACTGTAAATTGCTGTATATGCTGCAGAAGAAACAGCATTTAATGCTTCCATGAACAAATCGCAATCGTCACAATCATCATCAATTTGAAGTATATTTTTATAAGTCATCACGCTTATTTTTTTTAATTTTAAAAATAAATTTTCAGCTAAATCATTTCAAGAAACGTTAATTTCATTTTTTGAAAATCGTTTAGCTATTTAAAATTGCATTTGCCTAAATTGCATTATTACAAACAAATAGCATCTTACTTACTCAAATGTAGTAATTTAAACCTCAACAAAATACTCAAGTATTAGAAATAAGCACTCTAATTTCATGATTTTTAAAGTAAAACTTACAAAAATCGTTAAATTAATTTCTAACATTAAATTTCATCCTACAACTATCAATCTCTTTTTGGAAGGTAAATCCAAAAAGTTGTTCCTTCGTCGGGCTTACTTGTGAAATTTATAACACCGCCGTGATTTTCTATAATTCGCTTGCATAACGCAAGTCCGATTCCGTTACCGCCAAACTGATCCCGCTGATGCAGTCGCTGAAACATATCGAAAATACGTCCTGAATATTCATTGTCCATTCCGATACCATTATCAGAAACCGATATAACATAAAAATTACCTACTGGACTTAATTTATCTGTCTTGAAATTATCAGACAAAGCAGAAGAAATAATTATTGATGGCTGTGATGTATTGAATTTTAGCGCATTATTAATCAGGTTATAAAATAACTGACGGAGTTGCGAACTAACACCAGAAACACGCGGTAATGCTTCTACTGTGATCAAGGCATTCTTTTCTTCAATAACAAGACTAAGATCACTAATCGTCTCTGTAATAATATGATTTAAATCTAGTTCCTGCAGATTTTGCAGTTTATTATCTATTCTGGAATAATTAAGTACATCAGAAATAAGAGTAGATAATCTGCCTGCTGCAAGGGTGATTTTATCAAAATAATACTGTTTCCTTTGCTCCTCGGTCAAAAACTCTGCGGCACGCGAAAGCATAATCAGAATTTTGCGAAGCGGTTCCTGCAAATCATGACTGGCAATAAAAGCAAATTGCTCTAACTCTTTATTTTTAAATAATAACTTAGAATTCGCATTTTCTAATTCTTGCTGAATCATCTTTAGCTCAGAATTATCCTTAAGAGTTTCGACAACTGTTTTTTGGGCATTAATGTCTACAAAATAAACAAGCCAGCTGTTAAAAGAACCATCTTCAGCCTTATTTGGAATTATCGATATTAAATGCCAAACATACTCTGAATCTTTTTTAATTCTTGTTTCTCCAAAAAAATCTGATCTGTCTTTTTTGGCTTTACTCCACCCTTCACTTATTTCATCTAAATCATCGGGATGAATAAAAGTGGCTAAAGTCTTTTTATCAAAAACAGTAAAAGGCTGCTGTACATAATCTTTTAGCGAATCATTAGCGATAAGCACATGGTTTCTTTCATTTACAACAGAAATTAAAACAGGAAGCGTATTCGCCAATTGCCTGTATCTGTTTTCACTTTCTCCCAGTTTTTCAGAAAGTGCTATTAATTCGATATTTTTCTTTCTGATCTCATCATACGGCGACAATGGCGGTTCATACTTAAAATAATCTACTAAACTTTTTATTTTTATATCTGAAAGAAGTCCTGGTGCTGCTACTTGCTGACTTAGTGTAGTTACAGATTGATTGTCTGAATAAGAATATTCGATATTTCCTGATATTTTTGCTGCATACTGATAGGCTTCAGGATTGCATTTTTTTAAATCTACAGCATCTGTAAGTACTGCCAGTATTTCTTTATGGCTTGGTCTTAGAATATTAATCCCAATTCTCAAAACTGAGTTTTTTCCTTTAGCAATAGAACATCTCGCAACTTCTGAAACAGCTGTAGAGAATCTAGTTTGTGCTGACGATGGCATACCGCACATTTCTGCAATTTTCATTGCTCGCTTGTGTGCCAGTATTAAGTCCATTTCGTTATCAAGATTAATTTTTACAATCTCTTTCATAGCACTTAAATTATTTTACCCACCAGAACTGTTGCATCATCAGTGCCTCTTATATTATCTTTATATAACGAAGAAGCAATTATTCCAGGATTCTGTTTTATTATAGAAGTCAGATCATTTAAATTCCACCTTGTACGTAAACCGTCACTGTGCATTACTATAACCTGATGTTTTTGGTAAGGCACAATCGCGCTGTTTAAGGTACGCGGAATATTATGACCAATTATACCATTGTATGGAGTGTATGTTTTGTTTTCCATACCGCTGTAAATACGTGTATTAATATTTCCTATACCACAAATATTCCAATTTTCAGATTGATAGTCAACGCATGCAATTGTAGCGACCAATCCTCTGCTTTTTTTGACTTTTTCATGTATATCACGAAGAATTGCTTCAGGCTCACTTTCACCACACTGCTTAAAAGCTTTTATCGCTTGCTGAACCGCTTCATGTGCATTTGCTCCATGACCTAATCCGTCTCCAACTAATATTTGAAAACCTTTTTTTGAATGTTTGATATGATATCCATCACCACATACTCTTTCTCCAGGATAATTTACTCTTACAGCAGAAAAATTAAGTCCGCTAGCAATTGGTGATACAGTAAAATCAGTTTTTTCGCAAATTTTTACATATTGTATTGTTCCCCAATTTCGCAGGGAGTAAATCTGAAAATCATTGCTCAATCTTTTAATAGCGCCTAAACCTTGTCCTAAAGTATTAGAAGAAGAATAGCCGTCATGCATTATTTTATTGACATTTTCAATTCCTTTACCACTATCCAAACAATATATTTCAATCTCATTATGTCCCTCTTCTAAGTGAGCTCTGTAGAGCAATTCACCACCACCAGCATATTTAATAAGATTTGAAGTTAATTCGGCAACAATAATATCTGTTTCAGCAGCTCTATGTGGGCTAAAACCTAATTGAAGTGCCAAATTATGTATTTCTCTTTTTATAAAAGCAATAAGGCTTCTATCTTCAATTTTATAACTGGAAAAAGTATTATCCATTTTTCCATTTTGTTATGGTCACAGTAGTACCGTTTCCTAGTTCTGTTTTTATATCAAATTCATTTACAAGCCTTTTTGTTCCTGGTAAGCCAAGACCCAGGCTTTTTCCTGTGCTATATCCGTCTTTCATCGCTAAATCAATATCTGGAATACCAGGACCATTATCTATAAAAGTAACACGCACGCCATTATCACGGCCGTTACTTACAGCTTCAATAATAACTTTGCCGCCTCCCCCATATTTCAAAAGGTTGCGGACAAGTTCACTTGTCGCAGTAATTAATTTGGTTTGATTTAAGATACTCATCCCAATTTTTACGCCATAGTCCCGCACGCGGTTGCGCAATGGCACCACATCCTGTTCTTTTAGGATAGGAATTTCTTCTTTATTCGTTGTCGTCGTCATCTACCTGCTCTTCGTTATCGCCATTGTACATTTTCGCGCGAAGCAGATCCATCCCTTTTTCAACATTTAAGGCACTAATAACACCTTTCAAAGACAGTCCAAGTTCTACAAGAGTAATAGCAACTGCAGGCTGCATTCCTACTACCACTGTTTGTGCATCCATAATTTTAGACATTACAGCAATATTTCCTAAAATTCGTCCCATAAAGGAGTCAATTATAGAAACTGCTGAAATATCAATTAACACACCTTTAGAACTGTATTTGTTTATTGTGTTTATTAAGTCAGATTCGAGATTTTCTGCTAATTGATCGTACAAGTCAACCTGTATTGTAACCAATAAAAAATCTCCCATCTTGAGTATAGGAATTCTTTCCATATTGTTTAAACTCTTATTCGATTATTTTCTCTTCACCACCGTCAGCTGCAACATTTCGAAGGCTGTTTGAAGAGCACTTGCCAGTGATGCTTTTGTAATAATCCCTGTAAGATCTATTCCTAAGTGTACTACTGTTTGAGCAATTTCTGGGCGAATACCGCTGATAATACATTCCGCACCCATCAATCTTGTTGCGCTTACAGTTTTAATTAAATGCTGTGCTACTAATGAATCTACTGCAGGAACACCTGAAATATCCAAGATCGCAATAGAACTTCCTGTATCAACAATTTGCTGCAAAAGGTTTTCCATTACTACCTGAGTTCTTGAACTGTCTAAAGTTCCAATAATTGGCAATGCTACAACTCCATCCCAAACTCTGATTACCGGAGTTGAAATTTCGCTGATTTCATCTATTTGTCTTGAAATCACATCTTCACGGCCTTTCATATAAGCTTCAAAAGTCATGATGGTCATGTTGTCTAAAACTGAGCCTAATTGTAAATTAGCGTTGTATAATTCTACTGGATCTTTTTCTATATCGGATAGGATTTTTGAAGCCGCTTCTTTAAAAGAAATAAGATATTGTGCATTTTCTCTAGGTGAAAAACCGCGCTTTGCTCTTGAGCTAGAAATTCCGATAAGCAAATCGTGAACTTTTTCAAACTCTTCTGAATTTTGATTGTCCTTGGATTGGTGCAATGCATCTAGTAAGAGTGATGCAAATTCTTTTGATTCTTCTTCTTCTGTTGCCCCATCAGTCGATCCGTTTTCTAAAAGAAGCTGAGACCATATTGTAAGTAATTTGTTTTCATGCTCTTTTAAAGCACCTAAGACATTTTTTTGCATTTGCTGTATGTTTGGTTTTTGTATAACAAATATATACAAATAACTTTATTAAAATTCAAAAAAAATTAAGCAAAACTTTACAAAAATAATACTATTTATCTTATAATATTGATAAAAAACTAAGTTTAATCTTATAAAAGAGAAAAAAAACTATTTTAAAAAACTATAATATTAAGGAGAAGAATGTTACTTAAAAATTCAAAATTAATGCAATTACTTATAAAATTTGCGTCCCAAATGTATCTTTTCAGTTAGACTGTTTATTTATATAATTACTTGATTATTTTACATAATTAACATGTTTTACAACTGTTTTACGATTAATTGAAAAATCTATTTTCTAATCCAGAAAAATGGTCACCCATAATTATTATAAGATTAAAATCATTATTCAAATAATGGTAATTCTACAATCTTCAATCTTAATAATATAATAACGAGGTAGTTATATAAAGTAAATTTGGTTTACTGGATAATTAAAAGTAAATAAAATCTTAATTAATATTAATAAGGAGATAAAATTTTAAAGTAATATCCAACAATAACTTTGAGTTTAAACCAATAACATTTTACTAATGGAAAATTTTCAAGATGAAAAACAGCGAGATTTGTCTATAAACAAATCAGATGGAACTAATAAGTTCATGACGACCGACCAAGGCGTTAAGATTAATGATGATAACAATTCGCTAAAAGCTGGCGAAAGAGGTCCTTCTCTGCTAGAGGATTTTATCTTAAGAGAAAAAATTACCCATTTTGACCACGAAAGAATTCCAGAAAGAATTGTACATGCCCGCGGATCTGGTGCACATGGTTTTTTTGAAGTAACAAACCCAATTCCTGAATTGACAAAGGCAGGATTTTTGCAGGAAGCAGGATTAAAAACTGCTGTTTTTACACGATTTTCGACAGTAGCCGGGTCAAGAGGATCAACTGATTTAGCAAGAGACGTGAGAGGATTTTCAGTAAAATTCTACACACAGGAAGGTATTTATGATTTAGTAGGAAACAACATTCCCGTATTTTTTATTCAGGACGCTGCAAAATTTCCAGACCTTATTCATGCCGTAAAACCAGAACCACACAACGAAATCCCACAAGCAGCATCTGCGCATGATACTTTTTGGGATTTTATTTCTTTAATGCCAGAATCAATGCACATGATTATGTGGGTGATGTCTGACCGTGCAATTCCAAGAAGTTACAGAATGATGGAAGGTTTTGGAGTTCACACTTTTAGATTGATTAATGAAGCAAATGAATCATCTTTCGTAAAATTTCACTGGAAACCAAAATTAGGAACTCACGCAGTCGCTTGGGATGAAGCTCAAAAAATTTCTGGAAAAAATCCTGATTTTCATAGAGAAGATTTATGGGAAGCTATTGAAATGGGAAATTTCCCTGAATGGGAATTAGGCGTACAAGTAATTCCAGCAGAAGATGAAAACAAATACGAATTTGATTTGCTTGATCCAACCAAATTAGTTCCAGAAGAATTAGTTCCGGTAACGATTGTTGGCCGAATGGTATTAAACAGAAATCCTGATAATTTCTTTGCAGAAACAGAACAGATTGCTTTTCACCCAGGACATGTAGTTCCGGGAATTGATTTTTCAAATGACCCGCTTCTTCAAGGAAGATTGTTTTCTTATACCGATACACAATTGTCTAGATTAGGAAGTCCGAACTTTCATGAAATTCCAATCAACAGAAGTGTTGCTCCAGTTCACAACAATCAACGTGACGGACATATGCGTCAGGAAATTAATGTTGGCCGCGTAAGCTATCACCCTAATTCGCTAGGTGGCGGATGTCCTTATCAGGCAAAAATTGCTGAAGGCGGATTTTCTAGTTTTAACGAAAGAATCGACGCACATAAAGTTAGAGAAAGAAGTGAAAGTTTTACAGATCATTTTGGTCAAGCCAAATTATTCTTCAACAGTCAAACTCCAACAGAAAAAAGCCATATTGTAAAAGCATTGCGTTTTGAACTTGGTAAAGTAGATACTACAGCAATTCGAGTAAGAATGCTTGGCCTTTTATCTCAAGTAGACAGAGAATTGGCTGAAAAAGTGGCAGAAGGTCTTGGTGCTACGGTTCCTCCAATTTTAGAAACGCCTATTAATCGTGGTGTATCTCCAGAAAACGAAGAAGCTCTTAAACACGAACCACAAACTGTAGAGCAGTCTGTTTCATCTTCTGATGCCTTGACAATGCTTAAAAATCCAACAAATTCGCCTACAATTGCTTCAAGAAAAGTAGCTATTATTTGTAATGATGGTGTTTCTGAAGCTGCTGTGAGCAATATTAAAAATGCACTTTTAAAAGAAGATGCAAAAGGATTCATTGTAGCTCCGCATTTAGGTTCTATAAACACAGATTCTGATGGCGCAATTGGAGTTGATTTTAGTTTTTTAACTGCTTCATCTGTACTTTTTGACGCTGTATATATTGCAGACGGATTGAATGTCGATGCACTTGCAGACGATCAGGATGTAAATGAATTTTTAAGTGACGCTTACAAGCACTGTAAAGTTATTGGCGCAGACGGCCATGCTACTTCAGTAATAAATGCTGCACCATTTGCTTCTAAAATTACCAACGATGATGAAGGCTTAGTATTAACAGGCGAAGCTGGAACAGATGATTTTGCACAAAAATTCATTACCGCTATGGGAAAACACCGTTTCTGGGAACGTGAAAAAAACTTATACAATTAATATTAAAAATATAACACCATGAAAAATCAAGAAAAACCGAATCAAAATAAAGCTGATTTAAAAAATCCTAAAGACAATTTTGTAGCGCCAGCTTCAGATGCCGCTACAGATTTAAGAGACTTTTTTATCGATTGTCTTAAAGATATTTACTGGGCTGAAAATGCTCTTGTAACTGCATTGCCAAAAATGATTGCCAACGCTACATCAGCAAATCTTGCGAGCACTATTACAGAACATTTAGCTGTAACAAAAAATCAGGTCGTAAGACTAGAAAAAGTATTTGACTTGCTTGGAGAAAAAGCGGAAGGAAAAAAATGCGAAGCAATGGCCGGACTTTTAAAAGAAGGCGACAGTATTCTGGAAGAAACTACACCAGGAGCAGTTCGTGATGCAGGTATTATTGCAGCATCACAAAAAATTGAACATTATGAAATTGCAACATACGGTACATTAAATGCCTTTGCAAAAGCTCTTGGCGAAAATGATGCATCGAAATTATTAACGCAAACATTGGCCGAAGAAAAAGAAGCTGATTGTCTGCTTAATGATGTTGCATTAAATGCTGTCAATATTGTGGCAGCTGAATAAGCGTTATCCAATTATTTATAAAAAACATCTGCACCAAAATGCAGATGTTTTTTTTTGTTTATACTAAAAACCTTTTCTCCAATGACTTATGATTATATAACCAAACATTATCATTTTGTAAAACTTTCAGTAAATCGCTTATTACTTTTAATATCTAATAGCAGTTCATTTCTTAAATGACAGCATCAATATAATCAATTTAATAAAATAAATATGGAAGAGTTTTTACATGACATTGCAATACATGTCGAAGAATATTACCAAAGTCTTGTTGATATCACTCCAAAATTATTGCTAGCGATTTTAGTAGTTTTAATTGCCTGGATTATTGCATCACGCGTTAAGGGGTTTGCAGACCAAAGATTAAAGCGCAGAATGCATGATCCTTTATTAGCAGCTTTTATTGCAAATCTAATAAAGGCTATTTTAATTGTAATTGGATTTCTTTTCATGTTTCGCGTTATCGGACTTACGGGAGTTGCGCAAAGCGTTCTTGCCGGTGCAGGAATTTCAGCATTTATTATTGGTTTTGCTCTAAAAGATATAGGAGAAAATTTTCTAGCGGGTATATTACTTGCTTTTAAAAGACCTTTTTCTGTGGGAGATATTATCGAAAGCAACGGCGTTAAAGGAAAAGTTGCAGCTCTTAATCTGCGTGATACTGAAATCAAAAGCGACAGCAAAAATATTTATATTCCTAATGCTCTTTTAATTAAGAATACGCTGATCAACTTTAACAGCGAAGGATTTCTGCTTCAGGATTTTACAATTGGCCTTGAATATGGCTCTGATTACAGAAAAGCATTAGAACTTATTACAGAAGTCATGAAAGCAGATACCGAAATTGTAGACAAAGGATATTCTAATTCTGCTGTTGTTTCAGGAATCACTGGTAATACAATTCAAATCAGTATAAAATATTGGGTAAAAACAGACATTACTATCACAGATGGAAAACACCGATCTGAAATTATAATGAAAGTTGCTGAAAATTTACAAGAAAATGGATTTACTATTAAATAAACAGGCAGTATCTTATTAATAAACTCCTTAAACGGAGAGCACTTGCAAACTTTAAGACATATAAAGTTTAGATAATCAATAATTTTTAAATTAATCATTATGAACACAATTACACCTTGGAGTGCCACGGCGCAGGCAGATATTGAAAATAGTGAAGTAGTACTGGAAAGAAAAATTCTTGATTATACCTATCAGTTGTATAATACTGGAGATTCTTTATGGATTGTGGTACTTATGCCGGAAAATAGAAAAATCGCTTTTAGAGCTGCATTCGGAATGAACAGCTGTTTTGAAGTCGCTAATCTTTTTGATGATGAGGAAACGATTGTTGTTTTATTGAATTCAAGATTAGGAAGTTATGAAGTAAGAATAAATTTTCCAGATAATATACTTCATTACAAAACATCTTTTACAGCAAATATTCCATTGTTGATACCTTTTTGGCCACGAGATATTATGCCTCTTACACAAAATGGAAGCGTTGAGAATACAATGGGAAAAATTCACATGCATCAGGTGGGTACGCGCTCTGGATTACTGTTTGCAAACATGACACAGCCAAAAGATATTTCAATATTTTATTTTCAAGATCTGACTTCTATTTCCCCTTATTGTGAAGCCACCAAAACTTCAGCTGGGGAAACTGTTGGCGGAAGCTGGCCAGAGATCGGATTTCAGCTTCCTATAACGAAAGACTTGCCAATGCCAGCTGGAACAGCTTATACTATTTCTGATGCATATGTAATTTTAAATGAAACTGCTGATGAATCTTCACAAGTATGCCAAAATTTTTTAGAGCATCTGGCAAGAATTTATAAAGTTCTTCCTCATCCAAAAACAGAATATCACAATTGGCCTGATATTGCTGAAAAAGTATTAAAAGATTTATACCATAATAAAGGTGCTTGGACACAAACTAACGGAATTCCGTATCTCAATGCTTATTTGTGCGATTATAAAACGCCGGCAGAAAGTATGGTACAGCTTGCCGTATCGGTTCCTTTTAAAGAATTTGAAAAATGGAGCGGTAAAAAACATCCTTTATACAATGATTTAATAAGTGGGATTCCTGCTTTTTATGATCCAAAAATAAATTGCATTAACCGCTGGCTTCCTGCTCTTTGCGCAGATTTGGATAACTCTGAAGAGCAAAAAAAAGAAATGATAATGGATTCGTGGTACCTGCATCATCCGCTCATGAATCTGGCAAAATTAGCTTTAAAAAAAGATAAAATTGCAGAAAAATTGGTTTTAGATTCTATTGAATATGTGATAAAAGTAGCGCATCATTTTAAATACGAATGGCCGGTTTTTTATGATATGGAAACTTTTGAAGTTATTAAAAAAGAAACCGCACCAGGAGATGGCGGAGAAAAAGATGTACCAGGTTCATACGCACATTTAATGCTTTTGATATTTCGTTTAACCAATGATAAACGGTATTTGAACGAAGCAGAAAAAGCAGCAAAAAAACTGACTGATATAGGATCTAACATTTTTTATCAGGCTAATAATACTGCCTTTGCAGCAGGTGCTTTATTAGAATTGTATAAAATCACCAATAAAAAATTATATCTCGATATTAGTTACGCATGTCTTGCGGGCTTGTTCAAAAACATGCAGATTTGGGACTGCCAATACGGATTTGGAAAAAATTATAATAACTATTTCTGTGTATTCCCTCTCAATGACGCACCATATACTGCTGCTTATGAAGAAATGGAAGTTTATGCCGCTTTATCAGAATATTTGATTCAGGCGAAAGGAATAGATATTTTGCCTGCATTGCGAATATTAATTCCTGAATTTGTAAAATATGCCATCAACAGAATTCCGTATTATTATCCTTTAATGCTTCCAAAAGAGATGTTATCAGAAGAAGTTAAAACGGGTGAATTGCAGCCAGATTTATGGGTACCTGTAGAAGACTTATATAATGGCTGGGAACAAAGCGGTCAAGTAGGTCAAGAAGTATATGGCGCAGGAATAGCATTTGGAGTTGTACCAAGACAATACATAAAAATCAACGAAGATTTTTTACTTTTTATCGATTACCCAATTACGCAATATTCTAAAAAAGGAAATTCAGTAACTCTTCATCTTGATGGCAGTGAAGAAATGATTTGCAATTTAAACATTATCATCCTTAATAAAACTGCTGATACTAAAATTAAACTTGAAGCAAATGGTGAAGTATTAAAAGAAAGTAAAAAGACAAAAAAAATGCACAAGTATGAAGTGTGCGGAAAAAGTAGCATTAAAATCGATTTGAACTAAAACCTTGCGCTACTATATTTAAAAATGAAATCCTAAATTAGCAATTCAATGCATAATTTAGGATTTCATTTTTGTATAAAATTTTATTGCCAAGGATCTAGAACTACTTTTACGCAGCCATCTTCTCTTTTCTTAAAAATATCATAGGCATGAGAAATTTCAGAAAGCGGTAATCTGTGCGTGATAATATCATCAAGTTTTACTTTCCCTTCTACAACATATTCCAAAAGTTTGTCTATATGTTTGTGCGCTGGTGCTTGTCCTCCTCTAAGCGTAATACCCTTATCAAAAAATTGACCTAGCGGAAAATTATCATAGTTTACAGGATAAACACCAAGTACAGATACAATACCGCTTCTTCTCACAGCACTCATACAAGCTTCCAATACCTTAGTCGATCCCTTTTCGAAATTTATAGTTGCTTTAAAACGATCGGCAAAATTTCGGTCTGGCTCAAAACCCACTGCATCAATACATACATCTGCTCCTCGCCCATTAGTCAGTTCGCGAATTTGTTCTACAACTTCTTTTGCGCCATCTTCCCAAAGTATTGTTGTACATCCGGTTGTGGCTTTTGCTTTGTCCAGTCTAAATTGCAATGTATCTACCACAATAACTTGCGCTGCTCCGCGAAGCCAAGCGCTTTTCGCTGCCATAAGTCCAACTGGACCTGAGCCAAATATAGCTACAGTTTCACCGCCTTTTACCTCTCCCCAATCAACGCCTGTATATCCCGTTGGGAAAATATCGGTTAAAAAAAGCAATTGCTCATCTGTTAAATCATCCGGAACTGCTCTTGGTCCAAAATTCGCATAAGGAACGCGAACATATTGTGCCTGTCCTCCGTCATAACCACCATATAAATCTGTATATCCAAAAAGAGCACCGCCCTTTTCTGTCAATATACCGCCTTCTGGTCCGTAATGTTCTGGATTGCTATGCTCGCAATTTCCTGGAACATCGTGATTACAAAAAAAACAGTTGCCACACGCAATAGGAAACGGCACTACAACGCGGTCTCCTCTTTTAAGATGCGTTACCCCAGCACCAACTTCTTCTATTATTCCCATAAACTCATGCCCTAAAACCATTGGTCTAGGCTGAGGCAACCCTCCAGAATAAATATGCAGATCAGAACCGCAGATCGCTGTTGAGGTTACTTTTAAAATTATATCATCTTTCTCTTTAATTTTTGGATCATCGACTGTGTCGTATTTTACAGATCCGGGACCATGAATTACGGCTGCTTTCATAATGTTACTTTTTAAAATTAATAATAGCTAATTAACTACTATAAAAGTGTTTAGGCTTATAATATTAAAGTAAATTCTTATATAAAAAACCACTGGCAATCATATAAAATATGAAGCTAAAGCTGTAATTTTTAACAGGCTATAAATACTAGTTTTGAATTCTTATAATTAATTCAACATCAATTATTCATAAAAAAAGAAATCATGGAAACACAAATTGCATCTCCGATAAATTCACAAAAACAAAAAACGTCTAAACTTAAAACTAATGTATCTGCTTTAGAAAGAATTGCAATGATTACAAGCGGTTCTTATTTATTATACAAAGGTCTAGCTGCAGAGAAAAAAAACATTACTAAAATTGGTACTGGAGGATCAATGTTATTACGAGGTCTTTCTGGATATTGCCCCGTTTATGATGCCGTAGACCATTTAAAAAATGACAAAGCTTCAAATATTAATATTCGTGTAAACAGTGTAATCAATAAGCCTGTAAGCGAAGTATATGCTTTTTGGCGTGATGTCGAAAATCTGCCAAAATTCATGAATCATCTAGAATCTGTGCAGCCTATAAACTTTACTGTATCAAAATGGACGGCAAAAGGTCCTGGTGGCATTGGAAAAATAAGCTGGAAAGCCGAAATCATTAAAGATGAAAAAGAAAAATTCTTGAGCTGGCAATCTTTAGAAGAAGCAGCAGTCAAAAATGTTGGAAAAGTAACATTTAAATCAAAAGGAAATGCGACAGAAATTGATGTAACCATTTCGTATCAAGCACCACTTGGAATTGCTGGCGAAAGCGCTGCAAAACTTTTAAATCCATATTTTGAAAAATTGGTAAAAGATGATATTACAAATTTTAAATCGTATCTAGAGTCACACTAACAGACTAAATATATAAAACCAAAAACCTGCGCCGCATTTCGTCGCAGGTTTTTTTGTTTCAATAAAATCAACCTCTAATTACTTGCTTTCTTTGAAGTTAAAGAATCTGTTCGAACAGAGTTATTCCCTTTTTGAGTTGTTCCTGCAGAGCCAGAACCGGTTGAACCTTCTCCAGTCGCGCCAGTTGTTCCTGTTGTACTTGCATTTACATTTGTAGTATCAGCATTTGGTCCAATACTGTCAACCGTTGTTACCGCAGTATCTGCTTCGTTTGTATAATTATCGGCTGGAGCGGTTTCATTTTTTTTGCAGGAAAATGCAAGGCCAGCTACGACAATTAAAAGTGCCATTTTGGTTTTGAATAGCGTTTTCATAATAATGTTTTTATAGTTTGTAATAGCACTAAATTAAACGGATTCATTCGTTATTAGTTACATTATTATTTATAACTACTACAATATTAACAAGTTACAATTAATTTTATTTCTAAACATAAAAAAACCTGCAATTTAAAATTGCAGGTTTTTTTAGGTAGAAGAGTTTTCGACTATTCTTCTTCTGTAGCATCAAAATTAATTGTATTGTATGCTGCTTCAGTTAGTGTAATGTCTGCTTCTTTTTCTTCGTTCAAAGTTTGAACTAATAATTCAACAGCTTCATCTTCTCCTAAAGTTTTAGCAAATGCAGCTAAAGTTCCATAAGTAGCAATTTCGTAGTGCTCAATTTTTTGAGACGCTGCAATAATTCCAGCATCACGAACAGCACCTAATTCTGTTTCTTCCATAATTCCTTCACCCTCTTTAATAAGGCCATCCATTGCATCGCATTTTTTAGCTGATGCTTTTTCTCCTACAGAAGCAAAAACTTGCTCTAAACGAGTTACCTGTCCTTCAGTTACAGTAAGGTGATCGTTGATGGCATCAATAAGATTTTGTGATGTTGCATTTTTTGCCATTTTAGGTAATGCTTTTGTCAAAGCTTTTTCTGCCCAGTAGATATCTTTTAATGAATCTACAAATAATTCTCTTAACCCTTCAGCTGCTGAAGATTTAGCTTTTACAGTACCTTTTGGTGCAGCCGTTTTTGACGTTGCCGTTTTTGAAGTTGTAGTTTTTGATGATTTTGCAGCAGTTGTACCTGTTGCCTTTTTAGTTGCGGTTTTTGTGTTTGAATCTTTCATGATTATAGTTTTAAAATTTGTTTGTCAAATGTATAATCACAATCGACCTAAGTTCTTATAGGATTATCAGTTAAGATTACATTATTTAAACCTTTAGTAATCAGGAGTTAACAATGTATTAATTCTATAACAAACTTAGATAATCATATAATTTAATAGTGTATATCCTATCTACTTTTGGTTAGCTTTTTCTAATAGTTAATCAGAACTAACTAAAGCTAATTATCTAAAACCCTTATTCTAATCAAACAAATAGAATGTCATGCTAACAAATTTAAAAGACCCAAAAAAAAATGAAAACAAAATAGTTTCTGCAAATAATGAAACTGCTCAAAATTACGATATGATCGTTTTTTGCCACTTAAGATGGCAATTTGTTTATCAGCGCCCGCAGCATATTATCAGCAGAATGTCAGATAATATGAAAGTTTTATTGATTGAGGAACCAATAAGCTATGACAGCAAAGAAGAAAATACTGCAAATCTTACTGTTGTAAATGACAATCTTCATGTTTTACAGCCAAAAGTAAAAGACATCGAATCGATTGCTAAAATATTGCCTGACTATATAAAAAACAGTAATCCAAGTATTGGATGGTTTTATTCGGCTTCGTTTACTCCTTTATTAGATTTCTTTGAATTCGAAACTGTAGTTTATGATTGTATGGATGAACTTTCATTGTTTAAAGGTGCTCCAGAGTATTTAATTCATCAGGAAAAATACCTAATGGCTAATGCTGATATCGTATTTACAGGAGGAAAATCGTTATACGAATCTAAAAAACAATCGCACTCTAATGTATATTGTTTTCCGAGTTCTGTTGACGAAAAACATTTTGCACAAGCGTTAAACGGAATCGAAATTCCACAAGACATTGCAAATATTGACACCCCTATTGTAGGTTATTTTGGAGTTATAGATGAACGTATTGATTTGAAATTAATAGAAGAAACAGCAAAAAAACTGCCTAAAGTTTTCTTCGTAATGATTGGCCCGCTAGCTAAAATTGACGAATCTGATCTTCCAAGAGAAGAAAATATTTATTATTTGGGAATGAAATCTTACAATGAATTGCCAAACTATTTAAAAGCTTTTGACATTGCTATGATGCCTTTTGCTATAAATGATGCTACAAAATACATCAGCCCAACCAAAACATTAGAATATATGGCGGCTGGAAAACCTATTATATCTACAAAAATTCACGATGTCGAACGCGATTACAGCAATTGTGTAAGCCTTGTAGAAAATGCGGACAAATTTACTGATGCAATTACTTCTTTATTTGATAAAAGAGCCACTTCATCCTTGCAGGCAAAATATCATGAAATACTAAAAAACACTTCATGGGATGCTACTGCAGAAAAAATGCAATCCATTATTAAAGAATTTACAAAATGAAGCATATAAACATACTAATAATCGGAGCCGGCATATCTGGTGCCGTTCTTGCAGAAAAATACGCCTCAATAGGCAAAAAAGTTTTAATTATTGAAAAACGAAATCACATTGCAGGAAACTGCTATGATTATATTGATGACAATGGCATTTTGGTCTCAAAATATGGAGCTCATTTGTTTCATACCAATGAAGAATCGGTTTGGGAATATGTCAACCAATTTTCAGAATGGTATCCTTGGGAACATAAAGTAATTGCAAGAGTTGATGAAAAAACTGTTCCGATTCCGGTAAACATTACCACTGTAAACCAATTGTTTGAAACCAAAATCGAGTCTGAAGAAGAGATGGGAAATTGGCTTGAACAAAACCGAACTCCTATCGAAAAACCTTCAAATGGCGAAGAAGCAGTTTTAAATCGTGTTGGCCCTGTACTTTATGAAAAAATGTTTAAGCATTACACCAAAAAACAATGGGACAAATATCCTGCTGAATTAGATGCTTCTGTTTTAGAACGTATTCCTGTTCGTCATAATTACGATGACCGTTATTTTTCTGACAAATATCAGGCTTTGCCAAAAGGCGGCTACACACAATTATTCGAAAACATATTGAGCCATCCAAACATTGAAATTTTACTGGAAACCGATTATTTTGATGTAAAAGAGGAATATAAAGGCTACGAAAAATTATTTTATACCGGACCTGTTGATCGCTTTTTTGATTTTAAGCACAGTATGACAGAAAAATTAGAATACCGTTCTATCAATTTTGTTAGTGAAACTTTTGATGCGGCATTATTTCAGGAAAATTCAGTTGTTAATTATCCTGGAACCGAAGTTGATTTTACCAGAATAATCGAGTATAAACATTTTGGAAATCAAGTTTCAGACAAAACAACTGTCGTAAGAGAATTTACGGTAGATGAAGGAGAACCTTATTACCCTGTTCCGAATCCGCGAAATCAAGAAATTTACGCAAAATACAAAGCTGAGGCTGAAAAACTAATTGATGTTCATTTCGTTGGAAGATTGGCTAACTATAAATATTTCAACATGGATCAAGCGTTTAAAAATGCACTGGATCTTTTTGATACTCTTGAGAATAAAAATAAAGTGAATTATAAAACTGCTGGCTAAATGAAACTTTTTAACACCTTTTTCATGGGAGGTTTTGAATGCGCAGATCATATTAATAGATCTGGCGAAAGAATAAATCTTCTTAAAGAAACACAGCACGATACTCGCGTATACGAAGACTATGAAGCGTTGTATGCTATTGGAATAAAAACAGTACGTGAAGGAATTTGCTGGAGTGAAGTCGAAAAATCTCCTGGTTTTTTTGACTTCACTGAAGTGTATAACCGTATGAAAGCGGCTGAAGAAATAGGTATTCAGCAAATCTGGGATTTGATTCACTTTGGTTACCCTGACGATATTTACCCAACGCATCCGCATTTTTGTGACCGATTTACCGCCTTGTGTGTTGCTTTTGCTTCTTTTTATAATGAAAATTCCATTCAAGAATTATATGTAGTGCCAATTAATGAAATCAGCTTTTTGTCTTGGCATTCTGGCGATGTTCGGGGTACTGTACCATTTGCCGTAAATAGTGGATGGGATATTAAATATCATTTGTGTAAAGCGGCTATTTCTGGAATTAAAGCCTTAAAAACTGTTGATCCTGAATGTGTAATTATTTTGGTAGAACCGTTAGTGAAAATTCATGCGAATGAACAGGAAAATTTGGATATATCTGAATTAAATGAACATCAATTTCAGGCGATGGATATTATTGCCGGAAGAATGTGTCCTGAACTTGGCGGATCTGAAGATTATCTGGATATTTTGGGTTTTAATTATTATTGGAACTGCCAATGGATAGCCAATAGTGAACCGCTGGATTGGCCAGACACAGAACAAAAAAGAACACCACTTTCTGAGTTGCTGCAAGCGGCACATGAAAGATACAAAAAGCCGATTTTTATTTCTGAAACAGGTCATTTTGGCTCAGGTCGAGTAGAATGGATTGAAGAGATTATAAGTCAATCTTTAATTGCCAAAGAAAACGGAGTTGATTTAAACGGTATTTGTATTTACCCAGTTACAGACAGGCCAGATTGGGATAATTTAGAAAGCTACTCTAACTGTGGAATTTTTGATTTGGATGCAAATGGCGAAAGAATTGCTCATCACGAATATTTAGAAGTTATTAAAAATGCAACATCAAAATTTAAAAACACGACCAAAATCATGGATTTTGTACTCAACCTTTTTAGATAATCAATTTAATGAGATGTAAAATGAAACTAAAGAAAACTAAAACCGGAATTACATTCAGTGCTTTCGACTTGCTTCATGCAGGCCATGTGCGTATGCTTGAGGAAGCAAAAATGCATTGTGATTATCTAATCGTAGGTTTGCAAACCGACCCTACGATAGACCGTCCTGAAAAAAACAAACCAACACAATCTGTTGTAGAAAGATACATTCAGCTTAAAGCTTGTAAATTTGTAGATGAAATTATTCCATATACGACAGAACAAGATCTCGAAGATATTCTTCAGGCTTTGCCTATTGATGTTCGTATTTTAGGCGATGAATATAAAGATGTAAGCTTTACAGGAAGAAGCTATTGCGAAAAGATGAATATTAAATTGATTTTTAATCAAAGAAATCATCGATTTTCTAGTAGCGGTCTTCGAAAAGAAGTATACCAGCTGGAGAGCTTAAAACTTGTTAAATAAATCGAACTAAAAAATTAAACTCAACAATAGGTTGACAAACTTATTTATTAAAAAAACATTATTATGAGCACTATTGAAACTTCTAAAACTCAAAATTTCTTCAGGATATTGCTGGGAATTTTTATGATAACTGCCGCAATTGGACATTTTACTTTTCAAAGAGATGATTTTCAAGCTCAGGTTCCAAATTGGATTCCTTTGGATAAAGATCTTGTTGTAATCCTCTCTGGAATTGTAGAAATTATTCTCGGAATTGGAATGATTTTTTTAACCAAATACAAAATAGAATTTGGAATAGCACTGGCTGTTTTTTATGTTTTGGTTTTTCCAGGCAATATTGCTCAATATCTAAATGGAACTGATGCCTTTGGACTAGATACAGACCAATCTCGATTTATTAGATTGTGTTTTCAGCCTGTTTTAATATTTTTAGCATTGTGGTCAACAGGGGCACTTTCTTATCTTTCAAAAAAGACCAATCGTTATATGTTGTAAAAAATTTGTTCTTGATGATCTATTTGTTAATTGGTTTAAGCATTACAGCTTAAACCATTCTTTAACATCTTCTGCAATATTTTCTTGTTCAATACTGCTTTCATATTCATTTGTAGAAGGATTATAACGATAATCTTTTTGCCATTCTTTATGATTTGAAACTACTTTTTTAATCGCTTCGCAAATAAACAAAACTTCTTCATTTGTCATAATCGGATGCAATGACAAACGCACCCATCCTGGCTTATTGGTTTGATTTCTCTGAAGAAGTTCATTTGTTATTATTTCAGATTTTTTCTGATCAATATCAAATAAATAATGTGCATACGTACTTGCACACGACCACCCTCCACGTACCTGAATTCCGAATCTATCATTTAAAAGTCTGACAATTAAGTTATAGTGAATATTTTCGACTATAAAAGAAATACAGCCAATTCGCTCTGTTTCCAAATCACCTAAAAGAGACAAACCCTCTACTTTCTGCAATTCTTCATAACAAAGATCAAGTAATTCTTTGTCTCTTTTTTTTATATTATGAACTCCCATTTTATCTTTAAGTTCTAAAGACAAGGCTGTTCTTATTACTTGCAAAAAACCAGGCGTACCGCCATCTTCTTTAACTTCTATAACATCACTGTAATAATAACCTCCCCACGGATTTGTGCATTTTACATTTCCTCCGCCAGGATTATCAGGATAAGTAGATTTATATAATTGTTCATTAAAAACCAAAATACCGCAAGTTCCGGGACCTCCTAAAAATTTATGCGGAGAAAAGAAAACAGCATCTAATTGTTCTTCTGGATCGTCAGGATGCATATTTATTGCTACATACGGAGCAGAAGCAGCAAAATCTACAAAGCAAAAACCTCCATTTTCGTGCATTACTTTTGCCAGTTCATGATAAGGTGTAATGATTCCTGTAACATTCGAGCAAGCAGTAAAAGAACCAATTTTTAAAGGTCTGTCTGCGTATTTTTTTATGATTTCTGATAGTATTTTAGGGTCGGCCAAATTGTCTTCATTTGGAGGTAAAATCACAACATCGGCAATTGTTTCGTACCAAGAAACCTGATTCGAATGATGCTCCATATGCGTAATAAAAACAACTGGACGCTCATTTTCATTTTTTGTTTTCTCGTTTTCAGTAGTATCAGTTTTTCTTAAACAAATGTAGCGCTGCAGTTTAGACAAAGCCGCCGTCATTCCTGTTCCTGTAGTTACCAAAACATCAGTTGCATTGGCATTTACATGTTTTTTGATTAGTTCTCTCGCATGCTGATAAGCATACGTTGAAGTTTTTCCGGTTTGACTCGAAAATGAATGCGTATTGGCAATCATCGGACCTATTTTAGTCAGCATGATATCTTCAATCGGACCATATAATCTGCCGCTCGCAACCCAATCTGCATACAGTAATTTTTGCTTGCCGTAAACCGATTTAAAAGTATGATTAACTCCAATTGTATTTGCTCTAAATTTAGAAAAATAACATTCTAATTCTATTTGTTGTGTTTCTGTCTCAATCGCATTCATTTCCTTATCATTTAAATTTTAATCTATTTTTCTCTTAGAAAATTTCCTTTTTATGATTAAACCTTTTTATTTAAAAGTGCTTTAAGTGTAGTTTGAAGTTCCTCTCCGCGAAGATTTCTTGCTACAATAATTCCTTTTGAATCGATTAAATAATTAGCCGGAATTGCTCTTACACCATATAATTTAGCGATTGTGCTGTTCCAAAAGGTTAATTCAGAAACCTGAATCCAGTTTAAACCATCATCCTGAATTCCTTTTACCCAGTTTTCTTTCTTTTTATCCAAAGAAACGCCCACAATATTGAATCCTTTGTCGTGAAATTCTTTGTAAGCAGCTACAATATTTGGATTTTCTTTTCGGCATGGTCCACACCATGAAGCCCAAAAATCGATTAAAGTATAGCCTTTTAAATTTTCAGAAAGCTGAACTGATTTTCCTTCAGGATTCTTACCTGTAAAATCTGGTGCTTTTTTGCCAATCTGTAATCCGTTTAAAACCGTTACAAGTTCTTTTAGTTCTTTCACGTAAGTGGTATTTTGCTGGCTTTTATCAAGCAAAGCTATATTTGCCAAAATTTGATCTGGTGTTAATCTGTACGACCAATTTCGATATAAAACATAGGCAGAAACAATAGAATTTGGATGCTCTGTAATAAATTTGCTGATTTCGATGTCATTCTCTTTTCTATAAGCATCGAATAATTCCTGAGAAACTGATCCCTCAACCACAGAAGCGCTGTAATATTTCTTTGGACTTAATTTTACGGTAATTGGACCTTTTTCTAAGAAAATATAAAATGGCGAATTTTCTGTATTAACACTTAAACCATAAAGTTCTGGAGTTTTTACTTTTGTTTTGAAAGCAAATTTCCCGTCTACAACTTTTACTGAATCTATCGTAGTAAACATTTTGTTGTGGAATTTTTGCAGGTAAACATAATTTGCTACTGTATCTATAACAGTTCCTTTTAATTGTAAATTATTTTCTTGCGCCTGAGTTTGGGTAAAGCCAAGAAATAAAGCAAAACCGATTAGTATCTTTTTCATTTGGTTTGGATTTTAAATTGAATTTTAAGTATAATTTGTTGTCGTTTAGTTTAAAATTGGACAAAAAAATTCTTCTGTCACTTTTGGAATGGCTTTTATCAAATGTTGTAAAAACAGAAAAAAGGGGATTAAAAATTATCAGCTTCACATTCGGAAAACTATGAGTTTGTTTTCTGTGAATGATAGTTTAGTGTGTTCGGGACTAGCTTGTAAAAATAATGGCTCATTCTTCATCTTAATTGTAAAAGTTTTAAATAATTAATGAGCTTATTCAGATTTTCTTAGGAAATCGTTCTTATCTGTCCGCCAAAGCGGAAGGATTTAGCACCTTATTTGGCAACAGGTTGCTAAGACTTCATAGGGCCTACTCCCTCAGTCTTTCTGGATAAGTCATGCAAAATTTTCTTTGCTGATGCAAATATATACAAATTCTACAGAATTAGTATAGTTTAAAAAAGTTTTTTTTTAAAATTTTAAAAATAAAATCTTAAAAGAACTTTATAGACTTAATATCAATAAATTAAATCACTGAACAATTAAGTATTATTAAATAAACTGTTCATCTTATTAACTTTCAAATGTAAATTAGATTCTAAATCATTTTTAAATTACAATGTCAGAGATAAAAAACTTGAATCATTTTATAAATATCCTTCAAAAAACGATTAATTTAAAACTCTAACTTGTTGTTTTTCTCAACTAAAACAAGAGTTAACTTACAATTCAATAATGTAAACTTAAAACAGAGTTAATCACAATTTAAATCTTATTTAATATTACAATAGTTATTTTTTAAATACTCCAATAATCAGAGTCATAAATTATCAAAATAGCATTTCTGAAGTTGTTGATAGATAGTTATTGTTGAAGTCTCAAAAAAAATAAATAATATTGCTAAATTGAATAAAACGTTTATAGTATGTCAATTAATTCCAGTTCAGAGCAAAATAAACTTCTCTATGAATTATCTCAAGGGAGCGAGCTGGCGTTTACACAATTGTACAATCAATATAAAAACATTGTTTTTTCAACAGCTTTAAAAATTACAAAATCTAAAATTTTGGCAGAAGAAGCTGTACAAGATGTATTTTTAAAAATTTGGCAAAATCATGAAAACCTTGCCGAAATAGCCAGCATCGAAAATTATCTTTTTATTGTATCTCGAAATCATATTTTCGATATGATTAAAAAAATAGCTAGAGAAACTTCCTTAATTTCTGAAATTGAACACATTAATACTTCTTCAAACGATACTGATACGATTATAAAAGACGATCAGTATAATGTTATTTTAAATCAAATTGTAGAACAGCTTCCTTTCCAACAGCAAAAAATTTACAAAATGGCCAAGTGGGATGGACTAAGTCACCAAAAAATTGGAGAAGATTTAGGAATTTCTACAGAAACGGTAAAAAAACATATGGCGTTGGCATTAAAATTTGTGCGTCATAAAATTTCGCCTTACATGAATATGTTTATGTCGATTCTTTTGTTTTTGATGCTTTATATTCTTCTTCCATAAGCAAGGAACTATACCTAAATTTATTTTTTTTTACATTTTTTTCACTTTCGATTACTCCCTCCCTATTTTTCAATCGTCATTATAATAAAGATCATTATTTATTTAGGCTACCCCTAAATTTAATATGGCTCTTTCAAAAAATAAAGCCCCCAAGCTTACCATAAATTAGTATTAACTCACATTTATAAATAAATGGAAAAAAAAGTATTTGAAGAATTATTTGAAAATTACCTTCAAAATAATCTCTCTGAGGCAGAAGAAAAAAAACTGATGGAGATTATTCAAGAGGGAATTTACGATGATTTCATAAAAGAAAAAATTCAGCTGTTATTGAAAGAAAACGATAATGTGGAATTAGATAAACAAAAGGGAGACGATATCCTTCAATTTATCCTTTCGCAATCTGAATCTGATATAAAAACTAAAGTTATTCCGATTTCAAGAAAAGAAAATTCGAGAAAAATTAGACGTGCCTTAATTGCAATCGCAGCAACTGTTCTTATATTTTTTGCTGTTAAAAACGCTTTAGTTTATAACCAAAAAACAGTTCCTGTTATAACAAAAGGAAATGAGACTGAAGAAGTAAATCCAGTTTTGGCGTATCACGGAAAACAGCTTATACATTTGCCAGATGGAAGTACCATACTTTTAAACGACAACAGCAGCATCGAATACAACCAAAATGAATTTGATACTAAAACTCGAGAAGTGACATTATCAGGAGAAGCTTATTTTGATATTCAAAGAAATGAGAAAAAACCTTTTATCGTTCATACTGGAAAAGTAAGAACGCAAGTTTTAGGAACTGCATTTAATATTAAAGCCAAAAGCAATACCGATGAAGTTGAGGTTACTGTAGAACGCGGTAAAGTTCAGGTTGGCGATCTTAAAAAAGTATATGGCGTAATTACTCCTAATCAGCAGATTAAGGTAAATACAAATACGCTTGTGTACGAACAAAACCAAGTGAATGCTGTCATTGTGATGGAATGGAAAAGCAAATACTTAATTCTCGACAACATCAACATGGAAGAGGCAATTTCGCTTATTTCTCAAAAATATAAAGTGCCAATTACATTATCTAACGAAAAAATTAAAAATTGCAGAATTACGGCAAGTTTTCTTAATGATGAAGATCTTGATCACATCTTAAAAGTAATCTGCAGCGTTATCGAAACTGAATATCGTTATACCGAAAATGGCGCAGTTGTTCTGAAAGGAAACGGCTGTGAATAATAAAAATAGATAAAAAATATTAACCTAAAAAAACTAGCCTATAAACTAAACAAAAAAAAGCCATCTAGCTCCTACACCAGATGGCCACGATTCTTAATAATTAATTCCAGTAACCATTAAAAAACATGCAAATTTATGAAATTACGCTGTAAAACAACCACGTTTGATAGGGAAAAGAACACTTCTTTGTTTCGCCTATCAAAAAAAACAATTATGATCATGCGAATCAGCTTATTCCACATCTTTTTACTGACCTGTGGTACTCATATGGTCTTTGCCACCGAAATGAGCGGACAGAATTTAGAATCTATATCTGTAGATATTGAACTTCATAATCAGGATATCAAGACTCTTTTTAAAACGATCGAAAATAAAACTGGATTGCTGTTTGCTTATCAGCCACAAATCATAAAAGATTTTCCTAAAATTACTACACCAAGAGGACGCAGAACTGTTAGTGATATCTTAGACGCTGTACTTCAAGGCACTAATTTGGTCTACAAACAAGTAGATAAAAATGTTGTGATTTACAAAAAAGAAGTTGCTAAAACTGCTCCAACAGTTTCAAAAACAGAAAATTCAAATGAAGTTGATTATTCGCTTGTTGGTAAAATTTTAGATGAAAACGGATTGCCTTTGCCCGGCGTAAGCGTTGCGCTTGTTGGTGGCAACAAACAAGGAATATCTGATTTTGACGGACAGTTTTATATTAATTTGCCGAAAGGAAAACATGTCTTAAAAGTATCTTATATTGGATATAAAACCCAAGAAGTTACGGTTGAAAATCAAACTTCAATAACAATCAAAATGCAGCCCGATTTAGCAAAATTAGATGAGGTTGTCATTATTGGATACGGAACCACTACAAAAAGAACTTCTACAGGATCTGTTGTAAAAATTACTGCTGAAGATATTGAAAAACAGCCTATAACAAACATTCTTCAGAGTTTGCAGGGAAGAACTCCCGGAGTTTTTGTAACGCAGACTTCTGGCTATGCAGGAAGCAATATGAATATCAGTATTCGTGGTACAAACTCTATTGCAGGAGACAACTTGCCATTATATGTAATTGATGGCGTTCCTTATATCGGCGACGATATCAAAGAGCAGGTTCAATCAGACCGAGTAATTAGAGGCGCTCAAAAATCAACCAGCCCTTTAAATATTATTAATCCAAATGATATCGAAAGCATCGAAATTCTTAAAGATGCAGATGCAACTGCAATTTACGGATCGAGAGGTGCAAATGGTGTTGTACTTATTACGACTAAAAAAGGAGAATCTGGAAAAACTGTATTTACTGTAAATACAAATTCTGGAATTTCAGAAGTAGCACATATGGTAAAAACTTTAGATACTCCTACTTATCTAAACATGCTTCAAACAGCATTAACCAATGGCAAAGCGACACCAAGTGCTTTTAGTAACGGCATCGCCTTAACCGCTTTTGACCAAAATGCTTACACAAACTGGCAACAGAAATTAATAGGCGGTTCGGCTGATTTTAATGATTTTTCAGCAAGTTTAAAAGGCGGCAGCGATAATACCAATTTTCTTTTAAGCAGTGCTTACCATAAAGAAACTACTGTTTTGCCGGGAGATTTTGGTTATAATAAATTTTCTACTAATTTTAATATCAACCATTATACTTTAAATAAAAAGCTGAAATTAGGAGCTTCAGTATTATTTGCGACTGATGAAAATAAATTGCCTTATTACGATATTACCAATTATGCTATTAATACTGCTCCAAATCACCCGATTTACAATTCCGACGGAAGCTATTATTGGTCGCCAACATATTTTAGCGATGTAAACCCAATTGCTGCTTTAGACAGGAGAGTTGAAGATAAAGGAAACAATTTAATTACAAGCTTCAGCGTTCAGTTTGAAATTGCAAAAGGCTTATCTTTTAAAACAGACTTAGGATACGGAAGAGCGCAAATGACGTCAAAACAAATTTTGCCGGCATCTGGAATGAATAATGTTTATTATACGGCCAATAACATTTCGCTAAATACTTCAAGATCGTACACCGTTTCAATTAATAATACTAATAATTTTAGTATTGATCCTCAATTAAATTATTCTACTCCGTTATGGAAAGGTAATCTTACGGCTTTAGTAGGTGGATCTTGGCAGAACAGAAAATCTGAAATGCCTTCGTATGTAAATACGTCAGGGTATAGCTCTGACAATCTTATAGGTATTACAGGAACTGCAACGACAGCAACGATTTACAATGGTTCATCTGAATATAAATATGCTTCTCTTTTTAGCAGAGTAAATTATAATATTTTAAACAAATATATTCTGAATGTAAATTATCGAAGAGATGGATCATCACGTTTTGGCGCCAACAACCGCTACGGAAATTTTGGTTCTGTGGGAGGTGCATGGATTTTTACCGAAGAAGATTTCTTGAAAGGAGATTCTTGGACTTGGCTTAGTTTTGGTAAACTTCGTTCAAGCTACGGAGAAGTTGGAAGCGATGCTATTGGAGATTACGGATATGCTAACACTTACAGTACTTCAACGTATGGAATAGGAAACTCTGCTATGTCTGCAACTAGAATTGCTAATCCAAATTTTCAATGGGAAGTTACTAAGAAATTTGAAGCTGCAATTGACTTAAGTTTCCTTAACGATCGTATTTCATTCAGTGCGGCATATTACAGAAACGTTTCTGGAAATCAATTGGTAAGCGCAACTTTGAGCCCCCAAGCTGGATTTACTTCTTATCAAGCCAATTTAAATGCTGAAGTTGAAAATAAAGGAGTGGAATTTACATTAGGAACAACTAATATTCGTACGAAAAACCTAAGCTGGACAACTTCATTCAACATTTCTAAAAACTCGAATAAATTATTGTCATTTCCAGGTATAGAAACTTCTAGTTATTACACAACTTATGTAGTTGGAAATCCGTTAAGCAGCAGATATTTATACAATTTCACAGGCGTAAACGCAGCAGGAATAGCACAGTTTGAAGATGCGAACGGAGACGGAAAAATTTCAACAGGATTTGCTCAGACAGGAAATGGAGACAGAAAATATTATGGTCCGTCTTATCCTAAATATTATGGTGGAATCTCAAACTCGATTTCATACAAAGCATTTTCTCTTGACTTTTTATTTCAATTTGTTAAACAAGAAGGAAGAAGCCTGCTTTCGTCTATCGCCATACAGCCAGGATATCCTTATGGTTTAGCAAATTATCAAGTAGATGAATACAATGATTATATAGCTCAAGGAAATGTATTGAGTTCTGCTTACCAAGCTAGTTTCTCTAACTATGCAGGTTCTACGGCAACAATTGTAGATGCTTCTTATATTAAACTTAAAAATGTAAGCGCTACTTATAACATTCCGTTAGACCAAAGCACGCAAAAATTCATACAGAATATACGTCTTTCACTTCAAGGACAAAACTTAGTAACTTTTACAAAATACAAAGGATTTGATCCTGAAACGCAAGGTTTAAATTTGCCTCCGTTGCGTACGATCACACTTGGAACTCAGTTTACATTTTAAATCTAAAAGACATGAAAAACAATACTAAATACACTTATATATTTTCGTTTTTTCTTTTGATAGGATTAACGGGCTGTGATGATATGCTTGAAGTTGATCTTCCAAGCAACGAGTTATCTTCTGTAACTATTTATGCGTCTGATCCTACTGCAGAAGCTGCTGTAAACGGAATTTACAACAGTATGGTAACTTATGCTTTTTACGGTTCGCTGCACGCTGATTTTGGACAGACTTCAGACGAACTTATTCTAAAAACACAGCTTGCAAATGTTTATACCTCAAACGAAATCCCTGTAAATGATGGAGATACTGGCGCAATGTGGACAAGCTTTTACAAAACCATATTTAATGCAAACAGCGTTATAGAAGGAATAAGCGAAAGCAAAACACTAACAGCAAGCAAAACACCGCGTTGGATTGCTGAAGCAAAGTTTTTAAGAGCCTACTGCTATTTTTATATGACTAATATTTGGGGAGATGTACCTTTGGTTTTAACCACAAATGTAGATCAAACTTCTTTAGCGCCGAGAAACACTCAAGCTGAAATATACAACCAGATTGTTATTGATTTAACAGATGCTTCTAATGACCTTCCTGTTAATTACAGCAATTACAGTTCACAGCGTATTAGAGCTACAAAATGGGCAGCAGAAGCTTTATTGGCAAGAGTAAATCTTTATTTAGGAAAATGGACAGAAGCTTCTACTCACGCAAGTGCAGTAATCAGTCAAACTGCGACTTATAAAATGATTACTGGATTAACTTCAGTTAACAGTCCGTTTATTGCTGATAATAACGAAGCAATCTGGCAAATACCTTATTTTACAACAGCGTATTCGTATGAAGGTGCTGCATTATTTTCTACAGCAGGAACTTATTTGCTTCGAAAAGGAAATACACTTTTTGAAACAGGAGATGCCAGAAAAACAAACTGGACAATTAGTGTTGCGGCAAGTGACGGAGTCCTATATTTAGCACCTCGAAAATATAAAAATGCTTATGTAACAACTCCTGTAGAACGTTCAACTGTTATTCGATTGGCAGAACTTTATTTGATAAGAGCAGAAGCCAGAGTAAAATCAAATGATATTACAGGAGCACAGCAAGATATTAATGTGATTCGCAATAGAGCTTTATTGCCTTCAACTACCCTGACAGATCCTACGCAATTATTAGCTTTAATTGCTTTAGAAAGAGAACGCGAACTTTTTGCAGAGTTTGGCCACAGATGGTTCGATCTTAAAAGAACCGGAACAATAGACCAAGTATTGGGTGCAACTGCGGGAAAAACATGGACTTCTGCAGACAGCCTTTTCCCGATACCTGAAACGGCTATTCGCTCTAATCCCTTTTTGACTCAAAATTCAGGATATTAAATAATATTAAAATAAATACCCAAGAATGTTTTTCATTGAAAAGCATTCTTGAGGTTTTAAAATTCACTATGGAAACAACAATTGTAAGAGTTGAGGATTTGTCACATCAATACAGTAAGGATTGGGCAATACAAAATATAAGTTTTGAAATTAAAGAAAACAAAATTCTAGGTCTTTTAGGGTCTAACGGAGCGGGAAAATCAACTACAATGAATATCCTTTGCGGCGTATTAAACCAGACCAGCGGCAATATTTTTATTGATGGAATTAATCTAAAAGAAAACCCTGTTGAAGCTAAAAAATTAATTGGATTTTTACCGCAGACACCGCCTTTGCATTTAGACTTAACAGTAGATGAATATTTGATTCATTGCGCAGAATTAAGACATGTAAAAAAAGAAGATTTAAAAAATGCTTTAGAGAAGGCCAAAGAACAATGCGGTATTTCACATTTCAGCAACCGATTAATTCGCAACTTATCTGGAGGTTACAGACAACGTGTAGGTATTGCTCAAGCTATTATTCACGAACCTAAATTAGTAGTTTTAGATGAACCAACCAACGGACTTGACCCCAACCAGATTTTAGAAGTTAGAAAATTAATCAAAAAAATATCAAAAGATAAAGCCGTTATTTTTTCTTCTCATATTTTATCTGAAGTTCAGGCAACTTGCCAAGATATCAGAATGATTGAAAACGGACACATGGTTTTTGCCGATACACTTGATGCTTTCAATAATTATATCGAAGCAGATAAACTGACAGCAAGTTTTGAAAATCCGCCTGTCCTTACTGCTTTAACTGATATTGCTGAAGTTACAGCTGCTGTTTTTCTTACTCCAAAAAAAGTGCAGATTACTTTTACCGGAACTCAAGAAATTGCCGAAAAAATTGTTTCGCTAAGCGTACATAACAATTGGAAACTGCGCGAAATTCAATTCGAAAAAGTATCTCTGGATGAAATTTTCGCACAATTATCTAAAAAAGCTCCCTCTAAAAATTCTCCTACTTCTTAAAAATATAAAAATGAAAACAATATACAGAATAGCTAAAACAGAACTCAATACCATGTTTTATTCGCCCGTTGCGTGGGTTGTTTTAGTAATATTTTCAATCCAGTCAAGCTGGAAATTCTTTGACACGCTCGAACGATTTGAAAAAGGACAAAAAATAGGCCAGCATATGGACAATTTATCACAAATTCTGTTTTCTGGTTTCAGCGGCCTTTTTACAGAAATGCAAAATTATTTATACTTATATGTGCCGCTGTTAACAATGGGACTTATAAGCCGTGAAATTAACAGCGGATCTATCAAGCTTTTGCTTTCTTCCCCAATAAAGATAAAAGATATAGTTCTGGGTAAATTTCTAGCTATTGCAAGTTACTGCCTATTATTTATAGCAATATTAGGCATACTTGCAGGTGTAGCTTATTTTTCTATTGATAATTTAGATATCAAATTTGTTCTATCGGGTCTAATTGGCTTGTATTTACTGGTATGTACTTATGCGGCTATTGGCCTTTTTATGTCATGTCTGACTTCTTATCAGGTCGTAGCTGCCATAAGTACTTTAGTAGTTTTAGCTGGTTTAAATTTCATTGGTAAATTGTGGCAAGGAGTCGAATATGTAAAAGATATTACATATTTCCTTTCTATCTCCGGTCGCGCCAACGAAATGATAGAAGGTCTTATTGTAAGCAAAGACGTATTTTATTTTGTTTTAGTAAGCAGTCTTTTTATTGTTTTAAGTATCTATAAATTACAAACCGGAAGAGACGCACAAACAACTTCTACTAGAGTTCTAAAATATACTGTACTAGTAATTGTCGTTTTATCATTGGGCTACATTACGTCAAGAGCGCCATTATCAGTATACTTTGATATGACGAAAACTAAAAGCAGAACTTTGACAAAAAACAGTCTTGATGTTGTAGATAAGATAGATGGTCCAATAAAAATAACAACCTATGTTAATTTATTAGATATAAATTATTACATGGTAATGCCTTACTCTCAGAATCAGGACATTTCAAGTTTTGAAAAATATTCTCGCTTTTTGCCTCAAATGGAAATGGAATATGTGTATTATTATGATACTTCTAACAATGCTGCTTTATATGCTCAAAATCCGGGATTAAATGACAAACAGCTTGCTCAAAAAATGGTTGAAACACAAAATTTAAAGCTTAAAAAATTATACAGCCCAGCCGAAATAAGCAAAATTATAGATCTGAAACCAGAACAAAACAGAGTAGTCCGAACGGTTGAATACAACGGAAAAAAAACTTTTTTAAGAATGTTTGACGACATGTTTAAAATTCCCATGGAAAAAGAAATTTCTGCTGCTTTAAAACGTTTGGTTGTATCACCGCCCAAAATTGTATTTGCGACGGGAAACATGGAAAGAAGCGTTGACAAAAATGGAGACAAAAATTACAAAACAGGTTTTAATGAAGTTTCTTTCAGATATTCTATGATCAATCAAGGGTTCGATGTTTCGTCTGTAGATATTAATGCACAAAATATTCCGGACCAAACAACTATTTTAATTATTGCAGATCCAAAAACAGAGCTAAGCCAAGGTGCAATCGACAGAATCAACAAATACATCGACCAAGGAAAAAACTTAATGTTATTAGCTGAACCTGAAACAAATTCAACTTTGACAGCTGTTACAGATAAATTGGGACTTAGCTTTACAAGACAATCTTTAGTTCAGGAAAGCGGAGATAATTCACCAGATTATTTGGTAACTGAATTTGCCCAAAGTATCGATTCAGCTGTTATAAAATTAAATAAAACTAAAAATCCTATTCCATTTTTAGGAAGCAGCGGTATTAAAACAGCTAAAAATGCTGGTTTTACAGTAACACCATTATTAAAAACAAATAAACAACCAGCGTGGGAATCTCCAACCGGAATTAACACTATTTCAGCAGATTTGAAAAAGCAGTCTTCTTTTTCAGAAATGCCTCTTGCAGTCGCATTGACGAGAAACATCAACGGAAAATCTCAAAAAATAATTGTTTCAGGTGATGCTGATTTTATGGGTAATGCCGAGTTAAGCCGAGGCGGCTCAGGAACATTTCAGTTTGTTACAGATATTTTTACTTGGTTCAGCAATTATCAATTTCCAATTGACACAACACGTCCAGAAAATACCGACAATCATATTGCAGTAAATGCTAATCAAGTTTTCATTAGTAAGCTACTGTTCATAGGGTTATTTCCTATTTTGATTATATTAGGAGGTGCTTTTATATTGATCAGAAGAAACAGACGATAAAAAATAAAAAAATGCACAATACAACTAAAAAAAATATAGTAATTGGGATCATGCTCCTCTCCTTTCAAGGAGCATTTTCTCAATTTAAAACTACGCTTCCGTTAAATAAAAACGTGACCACCGGCAAACTTAAAAACGGATTAACGTATTACATCCTTAATAACGAAGAGCCTAAAGATCGTGCGAGTTTTTACTTTGTTCAAAATGTTGGAGCTATTTTAGAAGAAGACAATCAAAACGGATTGGCTCACTTTTTAGAACATATGGCTTTTAACGGCACTGAGCATTTTAAAGGAAAAGGAATTATTAAAATGCTGGAAAAAAATGGAGTAAGTTTTGGGAAAGACATTAACGCTTATACAGCTCAGGACGAGACAGTTTACAACATAAGTTCTGTTCCGGTAACCAATGAAAAGTTGATCGATTCTACACTTTGGGTTTTACATGATTGGTCTGGTTCTCTTTCTTTGACAAATGAAGAAATTGATGCAGAAAGAGGCGTAATTCGTGAAGAATGGAGAACGCGAAGAACAAGCGGGTTTCGTCTAAAAATGCAGACAGATCAAGTGTTATACAAAGGTTCTAAATACAGCAAAAGAGATGTTATTGGTGATCTGAATATCATCAATAATTTCAAATATCCTGAACTTAGAAATTATTACAAAAAGTGGTACCGTCCAGATTTACAAGCTGTAATTGTGGTTGGAGATGTTGATGTTAAAGTAATAGAGCAAAAAATAAAAGCAATTTTTTCTGGAATTCCCCTTGCAAAAAAAGCAGCTGCAAGAACCTATGCAAAAATTCCAAAACATGACGAATTGTATTTTGGAACCGCAACTGACAAAGAAGCTTCGTCAACAACAATTACATTGCAATATATTCTCGATGAACCTTTGGTAAAAGACAGTATCGTTACACGTAAAAATGTAATGAATTCTTTCTATACCAGTATTTTAAATAATCGTTTCAAAGAACTTATCTTAAAAAATAAAGGTTCAAGCTTGAATTTTAAAAGTTATTTCGAACCTATTTCAAGATTAAATACTTCGTTTAATATTTCGGCCTTAGCCAAAAAAGGAAAGACTTTAGAATCTTTTGAAGAAGCTTATACTGAAACCGAACGCTTGAAACGTTTTGGTGCCATACAAGCCGAATTAGACCGAACAAAAAAGCTTTTTATCAGTTCTTACGATGATTTTATAAATAATAAAGACAAAGTTGACAACGATACTTGGGCAGATAAATTGACGAATTATTTCTTAAAAGCAAAGCCTTTTTTAAAAGCAGAAGATGATTATAAATTAATTGTAGGCATCATAAAAAGTATTTCTTTGGAAGAATTAAACGCTTATGCGAAAACCATTCAAAAACCAACAAATCAGATCGTTTTGGTAACTGGATCAGATCAGGATCAGAATAATTTTCCGAATAAAGATGCCGTTGTTCAGGTGATGAAAAAGGTTGAAAGCATGAATTTAGAACCTTACACTAAAAAAGAAAACAACGCACCTTTAGTAGAAAAAGAACTAAAACCTGTTGCTGTTAAAAAAACATTTGATGTACCGGGAATTACAGAAGCAAAAGGTTACACGTTAGAAAATGGTGCCAATATCATTATTCTTCCAACGACTTATTCTCAAGATCAGATTGTTTTTTCTGCTTTTTCTAAAGGCGGTAAATCTTTGGTGAAAACAGAAGATTTAACTTCTGCCGAAATTGCGACAACAATTGCAAAATCGTCTGGACTTGGCAATTTTGATAATATTGGATTAAAAGAAAGACTTACCGGTAAAGTAGCACAGGCTTCTCCATTTATCGGAGAATTTACACAGGGATTTCAGGGAAGTTCGAATAAAGCTGATTTAGAAACCATGCTGCAATTGCTTTATCTTTCTTTTGAATCGCCACGTTTTGATCCTACTATTTTTAACATTTTAAAAGAGCAGTATAAAAATCGCTTGGAAAACATTAAAAAAGATAACGGAAGCGCTTTTAAAGACACTATTGATTTGGCAAATTCAAATCACAATCCTCGGACTTTTATCTTCAACGAAAAATTCCTTGAAACGATTGATTTGAAAAAAGCAGAAAATATATACCGTGACCGAATTAAAAATGCCGCTGCTTTTACTTTTGTTTTTGTTGGAAATATTCCAGAATCAGGATTAGGACTGATTCAAAAATATGTCGGAAATATAAAATCTGATTCTTTGTCAAAAGAAACTTTTATCGATTATAATATTGAACCTGCAAAGGGTAAAACAGTTGTTCATTTTAAACGTCCGATGGAAGTAGCTAAATCAACTGTTTACCTTCATTTGAAAGGGGAAATGGAATACAGCAAAGAAAATGCAGTTGGAATGTACATCATTGGCGAATTGCTGTCAAAACGTTTTCTACAGACAATTAGAGAAGAAGAAGGAGGCAGTTACGGCGTAAATGTTGCCGGAAATCTAGAACTGATTCCGAAATCGAATTTTGATCTTGCCTTGACTTTTGACTGCAATCCTGAAAAACAGGAAAAATTAATGCAGATTGTATGGAAAGAATTAAACGATTTAAAATCGAATCCAATCAATGTTAATGATTTAGAAGACATTAAAAAAGCACTTTTAAAAAATAGAGAAGAATCAATAAAAACAAATTCTTTCTGGATTTCAACTATTTACAACAGCAGTTTAAATCAGATTCCGTTTTCGACGGATGATGCATATAAAAATTTAATTTCTAAAATTGATCAAAAAACTATTCAGCAGTTAAGTAAGCACGTCTTGGATAGTTCTAGTAGCGTCGAAGTTATTATGAATCCGGAGAATTCTCCAGGAAAATAATACTTTAGTCTACATTTTTATTTTATTAGTCATTAAAGGTTGTCATTGCCAGACAGCCTTTTTTGGTTATTATAATGGAGTCATAAAAAAACAGCGATCTCTTAAATCGCTGTTTTTTTTATATTTTTAAATTTTTATTTTAGAAAAAAATCGGCATCAATTAATCGATTTCCTGTGTCATCATAAACGGCGTAATTAAAACCTCCCTGAATACAGTACGATCCGTATTCCCCCTCTTTATTTAAAGCAATAAATCCGACTTGAATATCTTTTAATTCTTTGTTTCTGCTTTTGGTCAATTTTACAATTCGGGCAACTGCTTCTTCACAGGCTTTTTGAGGAGATTTTCCCTGACGCATTAATTCTACAACCAAATGACAGCCAGCAATCCTGATTACTTCTTCACCATGACCTGTTGCTGTTGCTGCGCCAATTTCATTATCAACATACAAACCAGCTCCAATAATTGGCGAATCACCCACACGGCCGTGCATTTTAAAAGCCATACCGCTTGTCGTACACGCCCCTGAAAGATTTCCGTTAGCGTCTAACGCAATCATACCAATTGTATCGTGATTTTCTATATTAGCAATAGGTTTGTATTTACTGTCTTTCAGCCATTCTTTCCATTCTTTTTCAGATTCTTCGACTAGTAAATTTTCTTTCTTAAAACCTTGTTCCAATGCAAATTGCAAAGCTCCATCACCAACCAGCATAACGTGAGGTGTTTTTTCCATTACAGCTCTTGCAACTGAAATTGGATGTTTAATAAATTCAAGACAAGCCACTGAGCCAATATTAGCATTTTGATCCATAATACAAGCGTCAAGGGTTACACGGCCATCTCTGTCGGGACGTCCGCCATAACCTACGCTTCTTTCTTTGGGATCGCCTTCTGGAATTTTAACTCCTGCTTCTACCGCATCTAACGCAGTTCCTTTTTTATTTAGAACTTCCCATGCGGCTTCATTTGCCTGAATTCCAAATCTCCAAGTAGAAAGTACAATAGGTTTCTTTCCTTTTTTAGAAACCACTATTTTTTCATCTTCTAAATTTCTGTTGAAAGATTGCAACGCCACAGCTACAGAAGCTATTGCCGTTGTTTTTATAAAATTTCTACGATTTGAGTTTGCCATAATTAGATAAAATTTAAAACCATAAGTAATGTAACAACATATAAAGAATTGTAATATAATTTTATATTACGTTAAACAATTTAAACCTTAGTAAATTTAAAAAAAACTATGCTTTATAAAGCATACTTGCCGCACCTAATAACGCTGCCGCTTCATTATCTGTAGAAACAGAAATCTTGATTTCCATTCCTGCTTCTTTGATTTTTTTATTGAAACTCGGCAGAAAAAATTCGCTGGCGTTGGCTATTTTTCCACCAATAATAAAACTGTCAGCGCCAAATTTTTCTAACCACGGAATTACGATTGACGCCAAATCTTCTCCCATTTCTTCAAAGGCCTTTTTAGCATGTTCATCTTCGGCTAAAGCCAAATTAAAAAGTTCTAATCCGTCATTTAGATTTTGGCCTGTCAACTTTTTGTAGCGGTGTAAAAGACCTCGCGCTGAAACATAATCTTCAGCAATACTTTCTTTAAAAGGAATATTATAAATTTCGCCGTCTGCAGGAACTAATTCTCCCGAAGAAATAGAAATTCCATTGTCTATGAAACAAGCTCCAAGTCCAGTTCCGAGTGTAATCGCCATTACTTTTTTAGAAAGATTTGCAGCATCTTTATGCACTTCTCCTTTTCCAAAACAAACTGCATCGTTTTCAAAAAGAATTGGAAATTCGCTTGAAAGATTAAGTGTGCCTTGAATCAAATAACGAACATTTAAACCGTAAAAATGCTCATATTTAGATTGATCTTTTATCCAGCAAAGTCCGTTAGCATAATCAAACGGTCCAGGCATGCAGACAGCCAAACCTTTTATTTCTTCAACTTCCGAATTTTTTACCGAAGTTCGAATCGATTTTTCCCAAATAGACATTACTGCTTCAACTGGCATATTCGAATCAAAAAATTCTTTATGCAATGAAGGGTCGATTACTTGCATGTTTATAATATCTATAATTGCTGTGGTAATGTGTGTTCCTCCAATGTCTATTCCTACTGCATATTCTTTATTCATTCTGTATTTTTTTGAATTGAACCATTAAGAAATGAAGTTTCTGAATTCTTAATCTTTTAATGGCTAGTATTTTATTTTAGATATTCTTGTCTTTTAATATTTCAGGATACTTAATGCTTGTATGAACAATCATTTCGCCGAAAAGTGTATTTGCCCAAGCAAACCATTTTCTGGTAAACTTCGCAACATCATCTTTATGAAATGATTCGTGCATAAAACCGGTATCCGCATTTGTTTTGATCAAATTGCTGATGCACATTTTAATCTCTTTTTCATCAACACTTGTAATCGCTCTCAAAACAATACTCATTGGCCAAATCGTATCGACTCCTGTATGTGGACCGCCAATTCCTTCGCCTGCTTTTCCTTTATAGAAAAACGGATTATTTTCTGAAAGTACCACTTTTCTGGTATTCAAATAAAGCTGATTATCTGGTTCAATAGCGCCTAAATATGGCAATGATAATAAAGACGGAACATTGGCATCATCCATCATATGGAAACTTCCGTATCCGTTTACTTCAAAAGCAATAATTTTTCCGAATTTTGGATGTTCGATGATTCCGTTTTCTTCTAAACCTTTCTGAACCTGATCTTTTAATTCTTTTGCTTTAGCTACTAAATCTTTGTCTAAAAGCGCTGGCAAAGAGAAGATTTCGATCAAGTAACCTAAAACTTCAATGGCAAACATATTACTCGGAATTAAATACCCAAATAAAGTACTGTCATCACTTGGCCTAAAAGTCGAAACAATTAAGCCACACGGTTTTACCGGATATCCGTAACCGCCTAACGGCACGCCATCAGTAGCCCAGGCTGTTGTTCTTTGAAAGCTGTACGGGCCTTTATCGTTCCAGCGCTGCTGTTCTTTAAAAGTCTGTAAAACCAAAAGCATAGCTTCTTTCCACTTGCTGTCGAACAAACTGATATCACCCGTTGCCGCCCAGTAGCCGTGCGCCAATCGCACAGGATAACACAAACTGTCAATCTCCCATTTTCGTTCGTGAATTCCGGGCTGCATTTTAGTTATGTCATTTTTCCACTCGCTTACTTTTGTAAAATCTTTATAAAAAGCATTTGCATACGGATCGAGCAAGATACATTTCGCTTGACGGTTGATAACACCTTTTACTAATTCTGCCAGTTTTTTATCTTCTTTTACAAACGGAATATAAGGCCAGATTTGAGCTGTACTGTCGCGCAGCCACATCGCATCAATATCGCCGGTGATTACATAAGTATCTGGTTTTCCATCGATAATTTCAAAATCAACAGTTGTATCTAAAGTATTTGGAAAACAGTTTTCGAACAGCCAAGCCAATTCAGGATTCGCAATTTGTTTTTTAATTCGGACAATTGCTGCCTCAATCGCTGGACTTGTAAATTTTCTTTCTTTTAAAGGAGGTCTTTTGCTGATAAAATCTCTTAGAGCAAAATTGAAAGTATCAGATTGTATCGCAAAAACATCGGTTTGAATAGCTAATAATCCAGCTGAAAAAATTCCAGTATTTTTTATAAATTTTCTACGTGAATTCATCGTATTTATTTTGAAGTTGAATAAGAATATGGAAAAGCGCTTGCTGCTGTTCCTCTTTGTAAATTAGGTTCGCTGCTCATATCAAAATTTAATTCACCGCCCTTTAATACATCAAAATGATTGATATAATTTTTAGAGAAAGCCGAATTATTCCATTTTAAATCCTGAACATATTTGTTGGTTTCAGAATTTTTTGGAGCATTGATAATCAATTGTTTTCCATTTTCTAATTGTAAAGTAACTTTTTTAAATAACGGTGCACCCAAAACGTATTCGTCTGTTGCCGGACAAACCGGATAAAATCCCATAGCAGAGAAAATATACCAAGCCGAAGTCTGTCCATTATCTTCATCGCCGCAATAACCGTCTGGAGTTGGTTTGTATAAACGATTCATTACTTCTCTCGACCAATATTGTGTTTTCCAAGGTTCGCCTGCATAATTGTATAAATAAATCATGTGCTGAATGGGCTGGTTTCCGTGCGCGTATTGTCCCATATTCATGATCTGCATTTCGCGAATTTCATGAATTACAGATCCGTAATACGTATCATCAAAAACGGGTGGAGTTGTAAAAACGGCATCTAGTTTAGCTGTAAAATTTTTCTGTCCGCCCATTAAATCAATCAAACCCTGAACATCATGAAATACGCTCCAGCTGTAATGCATGGCATTTCCTTCTGTAAAAGCATCTCCCCATTTTAACGGATTGAAATTTTTTGGAAAACTTCCGTCTTTATTTCTACCGCTCATAAAACCAATTTCAGGATTATAAAGATTTTTATAATTCATCATTCGCTTTTCGTATAAACTGATTTCTTTTTTAGGACGATTTAAAGCTTTGGCTAATTTCCAAATGGCAAAATCGTCATAAGCATATTCTAATGTTCGTGCTGCATTTTCATTGATTTTTACATCGTAAGGAACATAACCTAAAGTATTGTAATAGGAAACTCCTGTTCTTCCAACAGCATCTAGCGGACCTTCATTATTGGCACCATGAACTAAGGCATCGTACAAAGTATTGATATCGTAACCGCGCAAACCTTTTATATAAGCCTCAGAAACTACTGAAGCTGAATTGTTCCCGACCATTACATTTCTAAAACCCGGACTCGACCATTCCGGCAAAAATCCGCCTTCTTTATAATCATTAATCAAACCTTCCTGCATTTCTTTATTAGTAGAAGGATAAACCAAATTCAGCAACGGATATAAGGCTCTAAAAGTATCCCAAAAACCAGTTCCCGCATACATATATCCCGGCAAAACATTTCCGTTGTACGGACTATAATGTACTGTTTCTCCTTTGGCATTTATTTCATATTGCTTTTGTGGGAAACAAGTTGCGCGGTATAGACAAGAATAAAACGTTTTTAATTGGTCTTCACTTCCACCTTCGGCAGCCAGTTTTCCTAATATTTTATTCCATTCTGCTTTTGATGTTGCAACAGTCTCCTTGAAAGAAGCATTTCCTAATTCTTTCAAATTTAGTTCTGCCTGTTCCGGACTTATAAATGAAGAAGCTACTTTTACATTTATAATTTCGCCTTTTTTGGTTTTAAAACCAACAACAGCACCTGCGTGATTGTCTTGTAATTCTAGTTTGTCTTTTTCTAAACCTTTGTCATTCCACGTAGAATTTGAGGCAAAAGGTTTATCAAAAATCAGTACAAAATAGTTTTTGAAATTCGTTGGAACTCCACCGCTATTTCGTGTTGTATAACCAATAATTTTATTTTCTGATGGAATAATTTTCACGTAAGAACCTTTGTCAAAAGCATCAATCACTATAGAAGATTGTTCATTTTCAGGAAAAGTAATTTGAAAATGCGCTGCTCTTTCTGTCGCTGTAATTTCTGTTGTTACATCATAATCAGCCAGATAAACGCTGTAGTAATATGGTTTTGAAACTTCGGCTTTATGACTGAACCAGCTTGCTCGGTCCGCTTCCGCGAAAGCCAATTTACCCGTTACCGGCATAATCGAAAACTGACCGTAATCGTTCATCCACGGCGATGGCTGATGCGTTTGTTTAAATCCTCTAATTTTTTCAGCAGTATAAATATAAGCCCATCCGTCTCCCATTTTACCGGTTTGCGGTGTCCAGAAATTCATTCCCCAAGGTCGGCAAATCGCTGGATAAGTATTTCCGTTAGAAAGACTGTGCAAAGATTGTGTTCCCATTAACGGATTCACATATTCTACAGGATCTAAAGTTTTGACTTGTGCATTTACGAAAACGCAGCACTGCATTATTCCTAAAAAAATTAAACTCTTTATTTTCATGTTCTGTTTTATTATCCTAACAGTTTTTTCTAAAACTTTTAGGTATTAATATATTTGTTTGTAAAATGTAAATCTATACCTAACAGGTTTAAAACCTTTTAGGAAAACTTAAAGCTCCCGATTCCTTAAATCTAAAATATATCCCGAGACTTCGGGACTAAAATCTAAAATTTAAATAGGTCTGTCTGCTTTCTTAACTCCAAAAGTTGTCGATGGTTTACTTCCCATAAATAATTTCAACTCTCCTCCTTTTACAATCATTTCCTGTATGATGTATGATTTTGTATAAGGTTTTCCGTTGTATTCTGCTTTTTGAATGTAAATATTAGTTTTACTATTGTCAATTGCTTTTACTGTAAAAGAAATTCCTTTTTTATGATGAATTGTTGCTTCATTTACTAACGGACTTCCAAAAACATAAACTCCGTTTGCCGGATTAACCGAATAAAATCCCATTGAAGACAAAACATACCAAGCCGACATTTGACCTAAATCTTCATTACCACACAATCCGTCTGGTTTTACAGAGTAGAATTTGTCATCGATTTCGCGAATTAATTTTGCGGTTTTCCACGGCTGTCCGGCAAAAGCATAAAGATATGGAATATGATGATTTGGCTCGTTTCCTTGCGCATATTGGCCAATTAATCCGCTGATATCCGGAGAAACTTCCTCGCCTTCAACTTTATCTGTAATTAAGAAAAGAGAATCTAATTTGTCTAAAAATTTCTTTTCACTTCCAAACAATTCGATTAAACCGTACGGATCCTGAGGAACTAACCAAGAATATTGCCAAGCATTTCCTTCAACATAATCGTCTTTACGATGCGCAGATGAAAGCGGGTTAAAAGGTGTTCTCCAATTTCCGTCAGTTAATTTCCCTCTCATGAAAGTTGTTTCTTTATCAAAATATAACTTATACAAATTGGCTCTTTTCGTGAAGTAATTATAATCTTCTGTTTTGCCTAAAGATTTTGCCATTTGAGCAACACAATAATCATCAATTGCATATTCTAAAGCGTTACCAACAGATTCCAGCAATTTATCTGCAGGAATATATTCTAATTTCTGAACATAATCCATTCCGTCACGCGTTTGCATGGCTGTCTTTTTGATCGCTTCATAAGCTAAAGCTGTATCATAATCACGATATCCTTTTAAGTAAGCATCGACAATTACAGCGATCGAGTGATTTCCGTTCATGGTATTGGTTTCATTACCCATTAAATGCCAAACCGGTAATCTTCCCTGCTGTTCGTAAATCGCTAAAAATGATTTTACAATATCATTCATTTTTTCAGGCTGTGTTATCGTGTACAAAGGATGTAAACCACGATAAGTATCCCAAAGTGAGAAAGTTGTATAATTCGTGAAATTTGCTTTTTCGTATACTTTTTTATCTGTTCCTCTGTAATCTCCGTTTGCATCATTAAAAATAGAAGGCGCAAACATGGTGTGATACAATGAAGTATAAAAAACTTTCATTGTTTTATCGTCAGCTTTGATTTGAATTTTATTTAATTCTTTGTTCCATTTTGAAGTCGCTGTTTTTACGGTTTGGTCAAAATCCCAATTTGGAATTTCAGCTTTAATATTTGCTGCAGCATTTTCAGAACTTACCGGAGAAATTCCGACTTTCACTAAAACTTGTTTGTTTTTTGTTGCAAAATCCAGAATGGCTTTCATTTTTAAACCTTCTCCTTCATTTCCATTTACAGCTGTTTTATCATCATATAATGCTAATTTTGAAATTGGTTCAGAAAATTCGATAGCAAAATAAACACGTTGATCTGCCGCCCAGCCTGCCGAAAAACGATAACCTACAAGTGTGGTTTCATTTGATTTTTTGATAAAAGTTTTTACCGGTTTATCCCATCCAATTCCATCAGCAAGATCTAACAAAACGTGATTATCATTGGCTGAATTAAAAGTATATTTATGAAAACCAACTCTTTCGCTGGCTGTTAACTCCGCTTTGATTTTGTATTTATCAAGTAAAACACTGTAATAGCCTGGTTTGCTTACTTCATTTTCATGAGAAAAATAAGAGCCGTAACCGTTTACCATATCTTCTTTTGTTCCTTTAAACAAAGGCACTTTTCCGGAAACAGGCAACAAGAGAATATCATTTAAATCCCCAATTCCGGTTCCGCTTAAATGTGTATGCGTAAATCCTAAAATGGTGTTGCTTGCATAATTATAACCGCTGCACCAATCCCAGCCTTCAAATATATTTACGGGCCCTAACTGAACTGCTCCAAACGGAACATTAGCGCCAACAAATACGTGTCCATGACCTGCAGATCCAATAAAAGGATTTACATATTGGGTATAATCTGAACTAGTTGTTTTTGCTTTTTTTTCTTGTGAAATTGCTGCTAAATTACTCAGCATAAGTACTGAAAAAACGATGTGCCTGAATTTTGTAACCATTTTATTTATTTTTATTTGACTTTGCGTATTGCCCACAGATGACATGGGTTTCATTGATTTACGCAGCTATTTTTTATTTAACCGCAAAGAGTGCAAAGATTTACGCAAGGTTCGCAAAGTTTTTTTTCCGTTCATCCTTTGTTACTTTGTCCCTTTGTCTCTTTGAAACTTTAATTATACTTTTTCAAAACCTCATAAAGAGAATAAACTTTCAGCTCTGGCTTAATTATTTTCCCTTCAAAATTGATTATTTTTTCTTCTCCTGCTTTTAAATCGAAATAATTATCACTCCATTTTCCAGTATATCCTTTTATGGACACATTTACATATTTTGCAAATTTTGATGCTTTTAAAACTACTTTATTTCTTTTTACTTCCCAAGTTATATTTGGATCTTCTAATCTTAAATTTATCGGACGTGTCAGATCTATTTCAGGAGTTTTATCATCCCGATACGCTTCTTTCATCGCGTACCAGGCTGCTTTGGGCTGACGGTCATAATAATCTGTCACACTCCAGCTTGCGACTGGCCAGCAATCATTTAACTGCCAAACTAAAGTTCCCATATTATAAGGCACTTTAGAACGGTGAATTCCGATAATATTTTTAAGAGCGTAATATTGAAGACATTGTGTAAGGTATGTATAATCCTCAACGTTCATTTTCTTTATTTTGGTTGAATCGATGAAATAGCGATTCAAATAAGAGTCTAATTTAAGAAATCCTTTTCCGGCTTTTTGATGGGCCTGCAGAATATCAGAATATAAATACCGGTCTTCTGGCAAAGTAAAAGCTTCTACAGAAGAATAATTAGGCATCGCCTGCATTCCGTATTCACTCACAAAACGGCCTGTTTTTTCCTGAACTTTTTCTACATCTTCCAATCCCCACCAAGTTCCCCAATAATGACTGTCGCCTTCGGTAATACTTGCTTTTCTTGACCAGTGAAATAATGGTGATGAACTAATATAAGGACGTTTGTTATCAACTTCCTTAACCCATTTTGGAATACTATCCTGAAACAAACGAACGTAATCTTTCCATAAACGAGTTGAATCCTGCTTTGACATTTTCATGCTTTTTTGCCATCCCCAACTTTTAAAAGCTTCATCTCCCTCATTATTGCCGCACCACAAAACAATACTCTTATGATGACGCAGGCGTTTTACCTGATACTGAACTTCTTTTTTTACATTGTCAAAAAATGCATCATCTCCCGGTATCATTGTTCCGGCAAACATAAAGTCCTGCCATACATAAATGCCGTTTTTATCGCATAAATCGTAGAAATAATCATCTTCGTAAACGCCTCCACCCCAAACACGAAGCATATTCATATTGGCATCTTTCGCCATTCCGATTACTTTTTCGTATTCTTTTTTGGTTACTCTTGATAGAAATGCATCTGACGGAATATAATTGGCGCCTTTCATATAAACGGGTTTTCCGTCAATTTTAAAATAAAAAGATTTGCCAAGTTCATCCGGTTGTTGTACCAGTTCGATTTTGCGATCTAAAACATAGGGCTTTTCAGGAATTTTTTCGTCATAGAATTCAAGTCGCGGTGTTTTCCAAATTCCGCAAGTGGTAAATTTTGGTCCCCAATCCCAGCCAAAATGATATTGTGCTTTACGCACATAGGCACGCGGATTGTCCGGAATTACAAAAGGAAGATCTTTTTTGGCCAATGAATCGACTACATTTTGTGCCGATTTAAAAACTACTACCAAATCGTTATTTCCTGATTTTAATATCTTTTTCACATCAACTTTCCATTGACGAAACATATTATCAGCTTTTAAAATCAATTGATTGTTTAGATAAACCGTTGCGTAAGTATCTAATCCATCAAAAACTAATTCGCTATTTTTCTTTTTTAATATTGCTGGAGTTACATGAAAAGTAGTTTTATATTCCCAGTCTTTCTTTTCAATCCATTGCAGCTTTTTTTCGTTGTCGCGATAAAAAGGATCTGGTATTATTTTATTGCGCAGCAAATCGGTATGAATCTCACCGGGAACTGCAGCAGGAAACCATTTTTCAGTTTTAGTTTCGCGGTACTGCCAGCCGATTTTTAAATCCATATTTTGTGCATTGCCTGCAAATGAAAAACTCACGAGACTAATAACAATAAGCCGATAAAAGCTTTTTTTGTATTCCATTTTAAATTTACTGCAAAAGCATGTTTCTAATTCTTAAATAGATTTATTTCCAAGTCGTCTAAGGATCCTAAAACGATTTAGTAAAATAACTAAAAAAAACGATTTGTTTTTCTGTTATTTCAATCAAACTGATTCTCTAACAATCAGCTTTCCTTTTTTGAGACTTTTCTCTACATCAAATGTTTTCATATCCGTCATCTGACTCATTAATAATTGTATAGACTTAATTGCAATATCCTCAATTGGTTGCGCAATAACAGTTATTGTTGGCGTATGCAATTTAAAACTGTCATGATCGTCAAAACTAATTACTGAAATGTCTTTAGGAATACTAATTCCCATAACTCTAAAAGCTTGTAATCCTGCAAGTCCCATATAATTTGCTAAAAATAAAACCGCATCAATCTTCGGATTTTTTTTAAAGAAGCTCATAATTTCGGCAATTCTAGTTTCTTCACTGCTATGATAATCCATATGAAGAACAAGCGCTTCATTGTAAATTGCTTCTTCTTTTAAAGCATCTCTATAGCCGTCTTCCCGCAGTTTCATCTGAATCATTTCAGATTTATTATTGACAACTGCAATGTGTTTACGGCCTTTATTCAGTAAAAATTTAGTAGCTGAATTTGCGGCTTCATAATTATCCATCACCACATGACTTACTCTTTGCCCGGGAAAATAACGGTCGACTAAAACAACTGGTTTTTTCAACTTTAAAAGAAGATCAATTTTGTCTTCAAGATTTTGAGTTGGCGTTATAATAAAACCATCAACATTAGCTTGCAACAGACTGTGAATTAATTCTGCAGAACGTTCGTCATCATCACCTGTACTGCAATAAAACACTCTGTAGTCGATATTTTTTGCTTCGTCTTCAATTACCCGTGCAAGTTCTGCAAAGAACTGATTCGAAATATCTTCAACTATAAGTCCAATTGATCTTGTTTTTCCAGTTCTTAAACTGGTTGCAATCATACTTGGCCTATAATTTAGTTTTTCTGCAACTTCCTGTACTTTTTTAATAACTCCGGCACTAATGCCCATTTTCTCGCCTTTATCGTTGATAACAAAAGATACTGTAGATATAGATACTTTAGCTTCTGTAGCAATATCCTTAATGGTAATCTTTTTCATCTGTAGGCTAATGTTTTTAAACAGTTATTAAATATATCACAAATATATATAAAAATAGATACTAAAACGATTTTACAAATGTTATTATTATATATATCGTATTTTTGGAGTTAAAAAATGATATTATTATCAGTAATTCAGAGTATTATAAGAGTATATCTTGTTTACTAAAATTTTTAATAAAAAAAAACGCTGTTGAAATTTCAACAGCGTTTCATATCTTATAAAGATTTAGGATATTATTTTTTATCAATCTTGTACAGTCTTCCTTGATCTGTGACAGCATATAAAGCACCATCACTTCCCTGTGTAATATCTCTAAATCGCTGACTTTCTGAAGCAAGAAGTCTTTCTTCGCCAACAACCTTATTATTTTGAAAAGCAAGACGCACAATATGCATACCACTTAAAGCGCTAATAAATAGGTTATTTTCCCATTCTGGAACTCTATTTCCGGTATAGAAAGTCATACCGCTTGGCGACACTACAGGATCCCAATAATAAACCGGCTGTTCTAATCCATCTTGTTGTGTAATTCCTGCTCCTACTTTTTGTCCGCTATATTCGATTCCGTAAGTAATTGTTGGCCATCCGTAATTAGAACCGGCTTTTAGGCGATTAATTTCATCACCTCCTCTTGGTCCGTGCTCACTCTGCCATATTTCGCCTGTAACAGGATGAAGCGCCAGTCCCTGCGGATTTCTATGTCCAATAGTATATAATTCTGGCAATGCTCCCGTTCCAGTAAAAGTTGGATTACCAGATGCTGGCTGTCCGTCTTTTGTAATTCTGATAACTTTTCCAAGGCCAGATGCAACTGATTGTGCCAATGGTCTAGTTTCTAATACAGAGCGTTCTCCTGTGCTTACAATTAAATTTCCTGTTTTATCAAAAAGAATTCTTCCTCCATAATGCAAATCACTAGGGTTAGCAGGTTTTGCACGATAAATTACTGTTGCTCCTTCAATTGTTTTTTCGTCAGCTGAAAGCTTTCCTTTGGCAACAGCCGTATTATTTCCGCCTGTTGTAGCTTCAGAGAAAACCCAATATATCATTTTATTTGATGCAAATTCTGGATCTAAACACAAACCTAGCAAACCGCCCTGCCCTGCAGCGTTAACTGCCGGAACACCTGTAATCGCTGCACTAACAACACCTGCTGTAGTTACAATACGCAATTGTCCTGATTTTTCTGTAACCAAAAGTCGGCCGTCTGGAAGACTTTTTACTCCCCAAGGAGCTGCTAACGTACTTGTTATAATTTTTGCTTCATAACTGGTATTTGTCTGTACACCACTAGCACGAGTTTGTCCTGCAAATGCTGGAGTATATGTTGTATTTGGTGCAGTAGTTTCTACCGGATCTGTTTTTGTTCCCGGATCTGCTGGACTGTCTTTATCATTTGAACAGCTAAAAAGCGTGAATAATGCCGTCGAAAGTGTAATAATGTAGGTTGTATTTTTCATCATTTGACAATTTAAATTAATAGTATATAGTTTGGTCAACGTAAATTTCTATAATTAAATTCACAAGAATTTATATAATTATTTAAACTTTTTACAGAATTAACTGATATTTAAAAAGCTTTATTTAAAGTAAACGTTTTATTTATTAATTTAGTTTCCAAAACTAAAAACTATGGAAAAATTAACCAAAGAAGATATCAGTCAAGAGGTATTTGATCTGTATGATGATTACGCTCACAACAAAATTGACAGGAGAATATTTATTGAAAAATTATCCATTTTTGCGGTAGGAACTCTTACTCTTCCATCACTTTTGAGTTTTATGACGCCAAATTATGTAGACAGTATTTTAGTACCACCAACAGATCCTAGATTAAAAACAGGCTACATAAATTATGATTCTCCAAAAGGAGGCGGGAGCATAAAAGGACTTTTATCACAACCATCTGAAACCAAAAAAAAACTGCCTGGAATTATTGTTGTTCATGAAAATCGAGGCCTTAATCCGTATATTGAAGATGTTGGGAGAAGAGCTGCTATCGAAGGCTTCATTACCCTTGCACCAGACGCTTTATCGCCATTAGGCGGTTATCCGGGAAATGACGATGCTGGACGTGAATTGCAAAAAAAACGTACACGCGAAGAAATGCTGGAAGATTTTATTGCCGCTTATGAATATCTGAAATCACATAAGGACTGCAACGGTTATGTTGGCGTCGTCGGATTTTGTTTTGGTGGATGGATTTCGAATATGATGGCAGTTAAAATTCCAACTTTGGCAGCAGCCGTTCCATATTATGGTGGACAGCCGACAAAAGAAGAGGCTGAAAAAATAACAACACCGTTACTTTTGCATTACGCAGGTTTGGATACGCGCGTAAACGAAGGATGGCCCGCTTTTCAGGAAGTATTGAACAAAAACAAAGTCGAAAATACGGCTTATTTTTATCCGAATGTAAATCACGGCTTTCATAACAATACCACGCCAAGATACGACGAAGCCGCCGCAACTTTATCATGGACAAGAACTATAGATTTTTTTAAACAGAAATTAAAAAAGAAATAAGAAGACACTTTCATAAATGACAAAATTAAAAGCAACGGTTTATTTTTATATTCCGAAAGAAGTCAGTTTACTGGATTTAAGCGGTGTTGTAGAAGTGTTTCAGGAAGCCAATAATTTAGGTTTGAATTATGAACTGAAATTTGTCAGCACTGTATCTTCCGTTATTTCTAATTCGGGTTTAGCACTTTCTTCTCTCCTTCATTTTACGGAAACGGCGCCACAAAAAAATGATTTTATTATTGTTTCCGGATTCAGTACACATCAATTAATGAATCTCAAAGATGAACCGTTGTTTTTTGAATGGCTTCATCAGGCAAATAAAAATCAAACCTCCATTTGCAGTATTTGTACCGGCGCATTTCTGCTTGCTAAATCTGGACTTTTAGACCATAAAGAATGTACCACACACTGGAAACTTATTTCGAAATTAGAAAAAGATTTTCCGCTTTTAAAACCTCAAAAAAATACTTTATTTACCAAATCTGACAACATTTATACCAGCGCCGGAATTGTAACAGGAATCGATTTGGCCTTATTTTTAATTGAAGAAAAACACGGAAAAGATACCGCAACTGCCATTGCCAAAGAGCTTGTAGTTTACAAAAGAAGAAACGGAACCGATGAACAGGAGAGCGTTTATCTTCAAAATCGAAACCATCGCGATGAAAAAATTCATACCATTCAGGATTGGATTATTTACAATTTAGAAAAAACATCAACCATTGACTTTTTAGCCGATTTGGTTTATGTGAGTCCGCGAACTCTGACTCGGATTTTCAAGAAAGAAACTGGCGTTACAATTGCCGCATACAGAACAAAATTAAGAATTGAAAAAGCCAAAAGCCTGCTCGCTAATTCTGATTATAAAATAGAACACATTGCGCATTTGTGTGGTTATAAGACGTCTAAACAATTAAGAGTTATTCTAGATGATCAAATTGATCTACTGCCAACTGCAATTAAAAATATGCTGGCTTAAAACGACTATCGTTTGTCCTTTTTCTATAATAATTGCTAAAGTACATTTGTAACCTAATAATCAAAAAGATACAAATGAAACTTAGAGACAAAAATCCCGCCTTGCTTATAATTGATGTTCAAAAAGGTTTTAATGAGGAAGCCTTTTGGGGCGGTAATCGAAACAATAAAGATGCTGAAACCAAGATGGCTCAAATTCTGGAAAAATGGAGAATACTTAAATTACCTATTTTCCATATTGTTCACAGTTCGATTCATCCTAATTCTAAATTGCACGAATCAAATCCCGGCTTTGAAATAAAAGATGAAGTAAAACCAATTAAAGGCGAACCCATTATCGTCAAAAATGTAAACAGCGCTTTTATTGGAACTGATTTAAAAGAAAAATTGGACGAACAAGGAATTACAAATCTGGTAATTTTTGGATTAACTACCAATCACTGTGTTTCTACAACAACCAGAATGGCCGGAAATTTGGGTTATGAAAATTTCGTAATTGCAGATGCAACGGCTACATTTGACAGAATTGGAATAAATGGAGAAAAATTTGATTCGGAGTTAATGCATCAAACTGCTTTGGCGAGTTTAAATGAGGAATTTGCAAAAGTTATCAATACTGAGAAATTGCTCGAATTGGTATAAAAATAAAAGACATTTGAAATTTCTATTTTTTTGGAAATAAAGCAACTTTCGTCATTTTGGCTTATACAACAACCAAAAAGACTAAATTACTTTTTACATTTCGGCTGAATTTTGCATTATAATTTTAAACAATAAAAAAATGCAAAAGACAATTTTCATTACAGGCGCTTCATCAGGATTAGGAAAAGCAACAGCTCAATTATTTCAGAATAAAGGATGGCAAGTTATTGCAACAATGCGAAATCCTGAAAAAGAAACTGAATTACAAAATTTAGAAAATGTAATAATTCTTCCGTTAGACGTTTCTGATTCAGAACAAATTAATTCTACTGTACAAAAAGTTACTGAAAATTATACGGTTGATGTTGTCATGAACAATGCCGGATACGGATTAATTGGTGCTTTAGAATCTTTAACTGATGAACAAATTCAACGTCAGATTGCCACTAATTTACTTGGTGTAATTAGAGTTTCAAAAGCATTTACAGCACATTTTCGTGAGAAAAAAAGTGGTATTTTTTTAAATATCAGCTCAACTTTTGGATTGATTGGTTTTCCGACGTGTTCTATTTACAGTGCAACTAAATTTGCTGTAGATGGTTTTTCAGAAAGTATGGCTTACGAACTGGCACAATTTGGTATTCAAGTAAAAGTAGTTGCACCGGGCGGTATGCAGACTGATTTTGCTATTCGTTCTATGGAAGTTGGCCAGCACAAGGCCTATGAAAAACTGACAGCAGAAGTAAGCAAAGGCTATAGTGCTGAACAAATCGCAAATTATTCAAAAGTAGAAGATGTTGCTCAAATTATTTACGAAGCAGCAACAGACAATAAAAGACAGTTGCGATACGTAGCAGGAAATGATGCGAATGCATTGTACAATGAAAGAATAGAATTGGGAACTGAAAATCAAGTTCAGAAAATTAAAGAAATGTTTACTTTTTAAAACTAATCACAGATGAAAAATCAAGCTATAGAATTGACTACCTTTAAACTGAATGGTTGTACCGTTGCACAATTTATTGAAGCCAACAAAGAAGTAGATGCATTTTTGAAACGCCAAAAGGGATTTCGTTCCAGAAATATTTCGGAATTAAAAAAAGGTATCGTTTACGATATCCTGATTTGGGACAGCGTAGAAGACGGAACCGATGCCATGCATAAATTGATGAGCGAATTAAGCGATTCTATCGTTCATGGTATGATTGACCAAAGCACTGTAAGCTGGAATATCGCAGCTGTACAACATTTCGTAAGTTTGTAAAAACCAAAGCAGTTCAATATATAATTATGAAAAAACAGCCTAAAATATTTGATTCACTTTCAGAACTGCATAAAGCTATGGGACAGCCTAAGCCATCGCATCCCTTAATTGGTATTTTGAATTATGGTGAAGCCGTTTTTGATCCAAAAGATTATCAACAAGGTATTATTTTAAATTTCTATAAGATTTCTTTCAAAACACATTTCTCTGGAAAACTTAGATACGGACATGGCTTTTATGATTTTGAAGAAGGCGGCATGTCATTTATTTCGCCTGGACAAATTTTGCGCATGCAAGATGAAGAAGCAGATTACAGTGGCATGTCATTGCACATTCATCCTGATTTTATTCGTCCTTATTCTTTAAATACTAAAATCAAGCAATATGGCTTTTTTGGTTATTCGGCTGCTGAAGCTTTGTATTTATCTGAAAGTGAAAAAGAAACCATTTTAGGTGTTTTTCACAGTATTCAGAAGGAACTAAACGAACGTATCGATGGTTTCAGCCAAGATGTTATCCTATCTCAGATCGAGCTTTTACTGAATTACAGCAATCGCTTTTACAACCGCCAATTTTTGACTAGAAAAGCTATTAATCATGATGTTATCAGTAAATTAGAAATCTTGCTGGAAGATTATTTTAATACTGAAAAAACAATTGAAAATGGTTTGCCAACTGTTCAGTTTATAGCCAATGAACTCCAGCTTTCGCCAAGATATTTGAGCGATTTACTGCGAAATAGCAACGGGCAAAATACCCAACAATTTATTCATGATAAATTAATCGAAAAAGCAAAAGAATATATTGCAACAGGAACTTTATCAATTTCTGAAATTGCTTATAAATTAGGATTTGAGCATCCGCAATCTTTCAATAAATTATTCAAGAAAAAAACAAGCCTTACTCCTGTCGCGTTTCAGGAATCATTTCATAAAAACTAAATTATGCCAAAAATAGATTTTGAACAATTGAAACAACGCTCTGTAAAAATAAGAGATGCTTATCACAAATTAGAACTCGCACATCATGGAAGTCAATGGACTGTTGAAGAAGATGCTTTAGCTTTTCTTACAGACGCAGGTTTAGTAGGACGCCACGCCATGTCACAACAAGGCAGATGGCCAAAAGAAAATACTAAAGAAGAATTAGAACATAAATTAGGCGAATCAATTTGGTGGCTCACTGTTTTGGCTGCCCGTATGGATTTTGACATCGAAGAAGCAACTGAAAAATTTCTTTCGAAAACTGAAAAATTGTTAGGCTAATAGTACTACTATACTAATCAAACGAGCTGTTGATCATACGGCTCGTTTGTAAAAAGGCTTAATTTTAAAACTTCAAAGTTCCCCAAACTTGTCTTTATAACGCTCCAATTCTGCTTCTGTTTTACTTAAAAGTTTTTCTAAAAGTATTATTTTATCTTCATAAAGTAATTTTAATGTTGAAGTATTTTCGGTATTAATCAAAATACTGCCGTTGTTGTTTCCAATTACCTTATTAAAACTGCTGAAATAACGCTCACTGTCAAAACTTATTATATCTTCTACACTGACTTCTAAAATACGAGCAATTTCTACCAATTTTACATAGGATAAAATCGTTTTTCCTTTTTCAATTTTACTATAACCTGCTTGGGTTACCCCGAGTTGTTCTGCCATATATTCCTGAGTGTAATTCTTTAGTTCTCTGATACTTTTGATTTTGTTTTTGATTGAAGTGGCCATATTTTTTATTTGGAGATAAGGAATAGCTGACACAGCCGAATACCATTTTTTGTATTGCAACTAGACCAAATTTTAATGCATGCTAAACTACTTCATTAGCAGGTTAATGAAGTAGCTTTATTGTTATTTTTTCTTTGTAGTAATTATAAATCCATACACGACAGCAATGGCAATACATGCTAAATCGTATGAGGGAATTCCGGATAATGACATTGGAAGTTTTTAAAAATGTTAGGCTGTTCTCTTTACCATTCGATCAAACTGTAAGTTTAGGTATTGATCTATTTGCTTGCCTATAATATTACGATCTGCGGCTTTAATTTTTATTTTTATTTCGTGCTGAAAACAATCTCGAACTAAAACAGAATATTCAAATTCTACATTATCATGAAACCTTAAGATTATTAAAACAGTATAACATAATAATGTTGGAATAATATAATACAAATCAGGTATGCGAGTAAAAATCATACTGTAATACGCGATAGCAGTAACGATAATAAACAACATATTAACAAGAAAGTAAGTTTTCTTTCTTCTTACTATTCCGAGTTCGTCTATTTCGTCAAAAGCATATTGCCAACGATTTTTACCATAGCGAAATTGGACTTGATTAGAGGTAATTGTAATGAACATAATAAGTAGGTAAAACGATTTAGGAATTTGTTTGAGGAATTTGCAATACTTGTAAGTAAAACAACTCTTAAATGCAATATTACGCAATAACTTCTTTTTTTTCTTACATTTATCATAATAGAATATAACTATAGGTTATAATTCAATACTAAATGTAAAGCATTCCTTATATTCATTTTTTGATCAGTACAATATCTCATACTTTTTTATTACAAATATGTAATCAATTGATAGTTAACGTATCTGATGGATCACACGGAAAGTAAAGTATAATTTCAGTTCCTTTATTTAATTTTCCAAATGCCCGAATATTTCCGTGGCTAGTCTGCATTATTTTTTTGCACAATGCTAACCCAACTCCTGAACCGTCATATTTTTCGAGTGTATGCAATCGCGTAAATATTTTAAAAATCGATTCGGCGTATTCCTGTTCAAAACCAATTCCGTTGTCAGAAAAACTGATCCAGTGACAATATACCTTATTAGAATATTTATTGATCTCCGGCTTTTGTGATGCCGTGATATGAATCTCAGGAAGTCTTTCTAGTGAAGCATATTTTAATGAGTTTTGCATAATATTAGAAAAAAGCTGTTTCATTAAAAACGGAACAGCATGGACTTCAGGCAAATTTTCGAATTTGACCGTAGCTTTATTTTCAAAAATGATATCTCTCATTTCTATTATGGTTTCTTCCATAATATTGTTCAGGCTCACCTTTTGAACAGATTCTTTAGTGTTTTTTATTCTTGTATATTTTAGAATATCTACCAGCAAATTCTGCATCCTGTTGGCTGATTTTGTAACGCGCTGTAAAGAATCTATAATTGACAAAGATGGAATTTCGTTCGTATCTGAAAGTACTTTTGAGGCAATAAACTGAATTTTACGCAAAGGTTCCTGTAAGTCGTGCGTACTGATCCAGTTAATATTTTCAAGCTCTAAATTGGTTTCACGCAATACTTCACTTAGGTTGCGATACTTTTCTTCTTCTTCACTCAGCAAAAGCATAATAATTTGGTTGTGAAGTGAATGTGCAAAAGTTGATGCAGCATTTATTTCGGGCTGAAGCCAAATTTTACTTTGATGCTTAATTATTTGTTTCCATAAATTAAATGAATTTCTGGGATGAAGTCCGTTGCTGTCAATTATAATGGCTTTTTCTGGATCTCCGGCCCAGTTAATCTCTGCAACGGTTTCAGGCCTATACCAAATAATATTATTTCCATTGCCTAAAGAGTGATAAATTATTCCTGAAACATCTTTATAATCAACTAAATCTGGCACAAAATTACTAAGCTTATTAGTAGAAAATGTTTGCCCGTATTCATGAAGATGTATCTGCTGAATAATCTTTTCTATTTCTTCATCAGAAGGTGTCAGTCCGTTTTTATACTTTGTATTTCCAATACAAATTGAAACACCACTGGCATTGCAAAGTTTTAATAATTCAGGATTAGCACAAATTCGTTCAAAAGATTTGTGTTCCATTACAAGGTTTAAATCCATAAGACGCTCAAGAGCCTTATTGGTTTTACGCGAAATTTCATATTCATCATTCGACTGCCTTAAATCGATTTGCGAAGTAATAAATTGCCCTTGAAGTTTTGCGGCAAGCCTAATTTCGGGAGAAATATTTTTAGCCGAATAATGATGACAGGCAATAAGCCCCCATAAGCGATCATGATGAATAAGCGAAATTGTAAGCGTCGCTCCTACTCCCATATTTTTAAGATATTCGACATGAATTGGCGACGTACTCCTAAGCACAGAAAGACTCAAATCAAGATTCTTATTTTCTTTGTCGTCAATTGTAAAAATTGGAACAGGTTCGTAACCAATATCTACAATTAAACGTATTTGGTTTTTCATATACAATTCCCTTGCCTGAACAGGAATATCTGTATGCGGGTAATGAAGTCCTAAAAATGGTTCTAAATCTTCCCGACAATTTTCTGCATAAATTTCACCATTATAATCAGCATCAAAACGGTAAATCATAACTCTATCGTAACCCGTTATTTCGCGAGTTCCTTCGGCAACAAGCGCGCATAATTCTTTCAAGGAACGAGTATTATTCATATTAGACACAAACTGAATCGTTTGTGCATAAATATCGGCAAGCTGTTCTTTTCCTGTTGAAAGCGGTTCTGCTTCTAGTATATAAGTATTTCCGCTTTTATGTATGCTTATTTGAAATGATTTTTCCTGAAGTTCTAATTCAAGCGGAAAAACAAGCTGTTTGCTGTTATGAAGATAGTGGTATAATTTTTTCTGGGCGTCACTTCCAAAAAGTTCACTGAATTTATGTCCTAAAACGGCATCATGTTTTAAGTCCAGAAATGACGAAATATTACCTGTACAAAAATCAATCTTCCAATCTAGCGTAATTCCGAGCAAAAAACCATGTGGCTGAATACTTCCTGGAATATGAATAGGTTCATGCTCGCAATTGGTTAAGGTGACTAAATCGCGGTTAACAATATCTTTAATTTTCATTTTTTGATGCATTTAAAAAATGATTGTAAATACATTCAAAAGCATATACGGCTCCTTCAATAATTTCGTTTTCACATTTATTTTTTTGTTGGTACTCCGTAAGTGTATTCAGGAAGTTTTTCCAATAACTGCCTGTTTTATTGCCATATCCTGTAAAATACGAAATTCCTTCTTGCTGATCTAATCCCTGAATTGTCTCTACATTTTTTAAGATATAACGGCCACCAAGCGAAGATCCTTCAATAACATATAATATTCCGAGAGCAAATGCAGTAGTGATTTTTTGATTTTCAAAAACGATACTGCTTCCGTTTTTGTTAAAATTTAAAAATAATAAATCATTATAAATCAAATGTGTTTTTTCTCTCTCTTTTAAATCGAAAACAATATCTTTTAAGAAGGGAAAAATAACATCCTCAGTACTTTTATGTACATCATACATTAGTGATAAATAATGGCAATATTCGCCTATTTTCATATCAGCAGAAAGTATAGATTTTGAAACAGAAAGGTTTTCGAGTTTTTTGTGCGCACTTGCGGTATGATTTTTTAGATGATCTAAAAAATCAATATCTGTTGGGAAGCCCAAATTTGAAATCATTGTATAATTAACTAAGTGAAAAATTTATTTTTGGGCAATTTGCCACTTATTTACTGCAATACAGTAAATGTGAAAAACGTATAATATAACGTTAGGATTTCAGTCATATCATTGTTAAGCTTTAGATAAAGACATTATAGACAGTTGTTTTTCAACAATTTATAGAGTCTTTAACATTACATCAAATTAATTTAAAATTTAATTTGATGTATCTCGCCAAATGTAGTCTTTTTTAGTGAATAAAATTTCTAATTGATTTAAAATACAAAACAAAATTAGTACTAATTCATTCACCTGTTTCACTATCTGGAGCATCGACTGGCTTAGATTGCGATGAGCCTTTTTGACGTAAAAAAACAGATAATATAATGATAGCAAATACAGAAAGAAATTCGCTTTGCCAATTTTGAAAAGATTCAAACCAAAGTCTTGAATCACATAAATATTCTGTAAAAGAAAGTTCTGGGCTTCCCTTTAAAACATTCATTTGATTTTCATCTTTTAAACTTCCATAAAAGTGAAGTGCAAAAGAAGCAAAAAATAAAACAAATAAACTTAAGGTTAAAGAATTTTGATAAAGTTTAAGCCAAAGTCCGCCTTTTTTCACAGGCCATGGCGCTCCTTTTCTTTCAGCCGAAGGTTCGCGGTCGACTTCCTCTTTTCCATCTAATCCTTTTGATTCTGAAGAACCTTTTTGTCTTAGAAAGATAGTAAGCCATACAAACAGTGCCATTTGCAAAAATTCACTTTCCCAATTTTCAAAAGTTGATTCTATAAAATGTCCAGTCGTTAAATATTCCTTCATTGTAACGGCATGACCGCCATTTTCGAGAAGATCCTTGTTATACTCTTCAATACCAAAAAAAATCTGGCCAATAAATGCGCCAATAAAAAGCAGTAAAAATACAATCGACAGACTATTTTGATATATAAATTTTTTCATTTTTCAGATTTTTAAAGATCGAGTTTGTGGACAATCTATTACTACTAAAAAATCCACAACAAGACAGGCAAATTTAAGTTTCAAAACAATGCATATTTTATAAGATTGTGATCAAAGATTACATCATTTAAACGCTTATAATAAAAAATAACTATGAAAATGTAATCTTGAAAAATATCTACATATACAATCTAAAAGTTATATTATTAAAACGAAACCTTATATTATAAAGTGCTGTTAATTATACAATTACATTTGATTTTTTTGTAAGGCATCAGCTCCCCTTCCGAAGTAGATTTGTAACATAAACAATTAAAACTTAATATCATGAATACAAAAGATCAAAAAAACAGCAGCACTAAAACATCAGGTGCAAAGTCTACAGACAAAAAAATAGATAAAAAGGAAACTTCTCCAAAAAGAGAGACTAAACCTGAAGCTAAAGAGGCTAAGAAGCCGGCGACAACTAAAAAATAACTAATTCTAAAACTATTGAATTATGGAAACACAAAACAACCAAAATTACGATCAAAACAATCGGAATTTTAACAATCAAAATCAAGAGAATTTGATTGAAGAAGAAAAAAGAGCTTCTAATGAAAATATTCAAGAAGAAGATCTCCATCAAAATCAAGAAGAATTTATTGATGATGTCAACCATCAAACAAATGACTTCAATAGAAATGAAAATCTTCCAAATGAGCCCGTTTTGAATGGAGAAAATCAAATTACGAATGATCTTGATCCAGATGAATTTGATGACGATGATTTAGAAGAAGATGGCGATCTTGATGATGAAGATTTAGAAGACGACGATGATTTAGATGACGTTGATGAGGATTTAAACTTAAGCGAAGTTTCTCACGATCCTTTTCCAGGTGTTAATCAAGATAGATTCTAAATATTATGTCAAAATATAGATAATAACCGTTAAGCTAATTACTTAACGGTTATTTTATTATGAGGTGTTTTCATTTTAATTGTATAACAAAAAACCAAAACTATATAACCGCTATAAAATTGAATTAGGTTAATTTTAAAATTATTGATTTTAAGAGAATAAAATTGATTTAGAACGGCAAAAGTATATGGATATTACAACACAAATAATCTGGTTATTTATTTTAGCTATTCCAATAGCATGTATAAGCTGGACTGTTACGCATGAAGAAATTTTTAAAGAACCTCGAGAATGGTGCGTAAACCATTCAAAAAATGACCGATTTTTATTATCCAGAAAAGTTTTTTATCTCTTTACCTGTGAATATTGTTTTAGCCATTACATAACTATTTTCTTTTTGTTTTTATGCGAATATAAACTTTTGTTAAATGATTGGAGAGGCTATGTTTTGGCAGGGTTCTCGCTGGTATTTGTAGCAAATGCCTATATGAGTCTTTTTGCTTTGCTTAGGCAGGCTATAAAAAAAGAAAAGGTAGAAATTGAAAAAATAGAAAATGAAACAGATAGTGAAAAACTATCTTCATAAATATAATTAAGTATAATCAAACAAATTACAATCATGGAAAATTTAAATTTCATAGACCCATTATTACACGGAATTGTTCCTGAAGCTTTAGAAAATAAAACATTAAATTTATCAGTTAAACAATTGGCTTGTGCTGGAGTAAGTACTTTAGTAATTGGAGCAGTCTTAAAAAAGGCTGGCCAAAATAAAACAGGCGCTTTTGTTGCAAGTCTTGCACTTCCTTTATTAGCTTCTGCTTTTTACAAAAAATACAAAAATAGAATTTCAGATACAAGTCAAGATATCCACCATAGCGGTATTGAATACAATCATTAAAACGGAATAAAAATTATAAGAAAGCATTTCTATAATCACTTGTGATATTTAGAAATGCTTTTTTTTTATGCAAATTCCAAATTCCAACAAAAAAGCCTATATCTCTATAGGCCTTTTTTATATTTGTATGTTTGGTTTAAAGACTAGTCTTAAAACTACGGTATTTTATTTAACCTCAATGTTTCCTTCAACCCAATTTAAAGCTCTATTAAAGTCTAATTTTTTAAAACCTTTAAATTCTCCTGGAACCACATAACTAAATCCGTTTGTAAAAGAAATAATTTCTTCTGAATCTGTAATTATCGCAGCTCTGTTCCATTTTCCCAGATGTTTTAATCCCAGTAACGCATCTTGAAGCCATGCGCCGGCACTAAAGTTCTCCAGATCAGTATCAAGAACGAGCAAGAAATTAATTTCATTAGTTTGTTTTACTAAATGTTCGACCGCAGGAGTTACTACAGTAAGGAAATCATCTTTTGTTACTTCTGCTAATGCTCTAAAAGCAACTATATTATCTGCTGTGTCAATTTGATGTATCATGATATTTTTTAATTTTTGAAAGTTAGTAAAGACGGTTAAAATGATTTCGCATTTTAATAATTGTCTATCAAAAATAGTTCAAGAATACAATTGATTCTTTATATCATCTCAACCTATTTTTATAAAATAACTATGTTTTTTTTAAAGTCTAAGTTAATGAGACAATGAGTTACTAAATATCAATTGGCGCTTCTTTCTTTTATTTTTTTGAAGTAGATATTAAAAAAGGGATAATACAAGTACGAGCAGTAAAAATATCTTTTTCATAATTTTTGTTTTGATGTTGAAACTCCTGTATCTGTTTTTATTTATTTACTGAAATCATAACTTAAGGAAGCTCCAAGTCCAAATTGAAATGTTGATGCATAATCAGTAACTGCCAATGGACCAAAATAGTAGTCCCAATAATAGTCATATCCAACAGCTGCCGACATAGATTGCAAATATGCATGAAGATTAATTGACAATGGCGAATTAGTTTTTACTTTTACACCCGCTTTAACTTCCCAGGCAAAGTAAGTACCACTGCCGCTCTGTGGCGTTTCAAGAATAGAGATCCCTGCACCGGCTCCTATAAATGGAATTGCTTTTTGAGAACTTTATCCGAAATAATAGGTGTAATCTGCTAATATATAATTAATTGCACCTTTATCATCTCCGGCATTAAGCTGAGTCCCAGGAGGAATGGTACCGTTATTTAGGGCAATCTTTGTGTACAAAGGCATATTTGTATCAAATCTGTTATATTTTAATTCAATTGATTGGTTGTCAATAAAAAAATATTCGAGACCTAATCCATACTCAAAACCGTCTTCTACTTTTGCATACGAATTGTCAAAATCTACTTTGTCTGAAAAGGTATAACCTCCATATAAATTAAGCAAAAATGACTGGGCACTTTGGGCTGACATTGCCAGCGAAAAGAAAAAAACAACGAATAATACATGATACTTTTTCATAATTTTTGATTTTTTAATTTGTTTAATAAATGGTTTATAAGTATTATTAAAACTTCTTCTTTTGTTTTAAATTAAATCAAGTATTCATCAATGAAATTTCACGAATCTTTCGGTTGCACTATTGCCGAAAATTTTTATTAGAGGAAATATCTAGCACTGAAGAAAGTCCTCCTTAAGCTGAGTAATTTATTTTTCATCATTTGCTTTTTTAGTTAGGCAAATTAATTCTTGGTAAAATGAGGAAGATCAATTCTACAAACCATAAGAATTTTAATAGACTTTTTCACGTGTATTAAAACTGGCTCAAAGCTATTTATAAAATAAAAACAGACATATGGCATATTGAATTTTAATGGTTTCAAATTATAAAATGAAACCATTTAGTGTACTTTTTTGTCAATTAACAACACGTTGAAAACAAAAAAAATCTTACAAAAACAACCTCTATGTGATTGATTTACATATATTTGTAATAGTATTAATACACATGACCAAAAATTTATTCATCACAAATGAATTAAATCTATTAACTTAAATCCTAATTATTATGGCAGACCTTTACAAAGTTGTTACCAGTCTTTATGCTGATGTTTATAAAAATATTGGAACAGATGGAAAACCTAAATCAAAAAACAACACGATTCTTATGGGTTCATTCGTTAAAATTTTACCCGAAGAAAATGCAAACTGGCAAAAAGTGTATGCTTTTAGCAAAGAAGGCTGGATTGATAAAACTTGTATTGGCCTCTCGCCTTCCTTAAAATGTTTTTATGTTGATGTTGGACAAGGAGACGGTGCTTTGCTTGAAGTTGGAAATGATGAAAACGGATTAAAAATTATCATTGACGGAGGACCAAATGATAATTTGAGCCGTTACTTAAGCAAATGGCAATACAAATATTACTTTGACAATAACAAAAAAGTTCACATTGATTACATATTCGTAAGTCATTTTGATAAGGATCATTATCAAGGATTAATTGATATTATTAATGATGAACATTATACCATTGGAACTATTTTTCATAACGGAATAGCAAAATTCAATAATGAAAAAATCAATTTTCCGAAATTAGAATACAATTCTGAACTCGGAAAAAAATTCAAACACGAAGGCGAATATTATTTAGAAACCTGCTTTGGTACTTTGGACGAATTTAACGCTTTGAAAATTAAAGGCGGTATGCTGGATCTACAGGAAAAATTTCTCGGTGCTGTAAACAATGCCAAACTTCAAGGCCGACTCGATAGTTTTAAGCGAATTGATCATACAAGTGCAATACCTGTAAAAAACATTAATACTAAAGATTTTAAGATTGAGGTTCTAGGCCCCGTAACTTCACAAATTAATGGCAAATTGGCCTATAAATATTTTGATGATGAAGCGCACACCATTAACGGTCATAGCATTGTACTGAAAATTACCTACGGCAACCGTTCATTTTTATATGGAGGCGATTTGAATATTCCGGCAGAAGATCATTTGCTCAAGCATTATCAAAATACAAATCCGTTTGAAGTTGACGTGGCAAAATCATGTCATCATGGAGCTTCTGAATTTACAACCGATTTTATGGATAAGGTAAATCCGTATGCAACGGTAATTTCCTCTGGAGACAATGAATCGTATTCGCACCCAAGAGCTGATGCTATTGGCTGTGCAGGAAAATATACGAAATCTAAAAGACCTCTTGTATTTTCGACCGAATTAGCGCGTTCTGTTTCTGACAGTTCAACCAAAATAAAATACGGAATGATTAATTTAAGATGCGATGGCGATAATATAATCATGGCACAAATGAAAGAAGCCGTCAGCAGTGGCAGCGTTTGGGATTTATACGAACAGAGTTTTTTTAATGATTGATTTTGTTTCAGGTTTGAAGTTTCAGGTTTAAAGTTTCAGGTTTCAGGTTGGCCATTTGTTGTGAATTTAAACGCAAAGTTCGCAAGGTTTTTATAAAGGTTAATTTTTAGAAACGCTAAGTTCGCAAAGCTGTGCGTTTTTATGCTTGTAAAGACAATTTAAATTAAAAAATATTTGCCAACCATGTGTTAAAAATCAGCTCAATTCAAGTCGCATTTGAACCTGAAACTTTAAACAAAAAAACAAAAGCCTGTCTCTTTCGAAACAGGCTTTTTGTAAAAAAATAAAAAATAAACTAACACAAACTTAATTGTATCCTTGATTTTGTGTAAACTCTTTCGTTACATCTATCGTTGACTGCGGAATTGGGAAAACTCTTCTGAAAGGTTGAGAAGCAGGTTTAGCAGTTCCTGGCAAATCAAATTTTCCAAAACGAATCATTTGAGGTCTTCTGTATAATTCCCAGTATAATTCGAAACCTATTTCGTTATACAATTGTGTAACATCTAATGATGTTAGTGCTTTTCCTGGCGCGCTTGCATATAATGATTCTCTTTTTCTGCTGGTACGCAATTTGTTTAAATCATCCATTGCTAAAGCTGTATTTCCTTTTCTGAAATACGCTTCTGCTCTCATGGTGTAAATTCCACCTAAACGATACAATGGAATATCAACATTACTGTTACCGTTTCCTCCTTCTGGATCAAATTCATATTTAAAAATACGAGCACCTTGATTGATTTCGTTTTGAGCAAAAACGGCTTGAGAAGGATTTTTAAATGTTAATGATGGTGTAAAATCCATTCTGGTTGTAGTGCTTTTTTCCATATACAATGGAGAAACTTTGATACGGCCATTAACCATTTCTAACGATCCAGAAGCCAATAATATTGGTCCGTATTGTGGTCCTGCAACAATTCCTCTTGTAAAGTGGAACCAAGGCAAATTAGCACTTTTAGGTACAATATCTGTTGCAGGAACACTTGGAGTTGTTCCGTCGTTCGTAAACCAAGTTCCATCTGCGTATTGATATGCTTGATTAAATCTTGGGTCATCATGATTATTATCCCAAGTAGCGTAAAATTCTGGAGTTGTACAAGCCGCATTTGTTCCTCTGTTTGCTGCAGAAGTTCTTTGGTTACGCTCCATAGATACATAAGCAAAACTGTTTGAACCATTTCGTATGTAATCTATCTTTTGAGAAATCGCAAAAATAAGCTCTGTTCCAGTATTATTATCTCTTGCAAAGTTTTTAAAATAATTGCTTTCTAAAGTATATTTTCCTGAATTGATCAACAATGAAGTGTAATAAATAACACGATCCATATCTGTTCCTCCTCCGCTTACTGCAGGTTCATTAAAATTGAAGTTTGAAGTTGCATTAAAACGATCTTTAAATACGGCACGATTCAAATACATAGTGCTTAAAAAACCATACGCTGCCTGTTTTGTAAATCTTCCAGTGTGGGTTTGCTGCTGGCCAACATCTGCCAAATCAGGCAATAAAGCTTCAACATCTGTAATTAATTTATCAATTTGAGTATCTGCTTTTAAAATCTGCAAAGGTGCATTTGGATTTAAAGGATCTCTGTATGGCGCTTGTCCGTACAAATCTAAAGTCGTATATAAATAATACGCTAAAAGAGCTTTTGATTCAGCAAGAAATAATTTTTTTTCCGGAATTGAACTTTCTTCAGCAGACTGAATTGCGGTTAATGAACGTGTAATTCCGTTTGTTAATTTATTCCAGTTGTCTCCCACAATTGCATTATCAGATTTCCATGTAAAATCATGCATGTCTCTCCATTTTCCTCCATCTCCCCAGTCACTTCCGCGAGTTGGCAAAATAGCTTCGTCTGTCGTGTATTCCTGTAAAGAAAAAACACCTCCGTGATCTACAAAAGTTCCATCTCCAAGTCTGTCGTAAGCCGCCGCCAAAGCTCCAGCAGGATTAGAAGCATTTTCTCCTAATACTTCATCTAAAACAACTTCGTCAAGATCTGTACAGCTTGCAAATAAAAAGATGCAAGAGAATAATGTGATTAATTTTATACTAAAAAATGTATTTGTCTTCATAATATTATAATTTTAAAGTTGCTCCAAAACTGAATGTTCTAGAAGTTGGATAACTAGCGTAATCAATACCAATTGATTGGTTTCCTCCGTTTGATTTCGGACTGTTGATTAAAGGATCGTAACCAGAATAATTCGTAATCGTAATTAAGTTTTGTCCTGTAATGTAAAGCGTTAATCCGTTTAGCCAATTGATTCCTTTTAAATCAAAATTGTAACCAACGCGAGCTGTATTCAATCTAATAAAATCTGATTTTTCTAAGAAAAGAGTCGATAAAATTGGAGAGTTCGTAGCATTTGCTCCTGATTCATAATAACCTGTAGCAACGTTTCTGTCAGATGCTAAGTTGTTTATGTTTAAGGCATTCAATCCTGTATTATTCAATAAGTAACCTCCCGTTTGACCGATGATAGAGAAAGAAAACGAAAAGTTTTTGTATCTCATATCACTATTAAATCCGTAGTAGAATGTTGGCAGCGCTCCTTCGATAATAATTCTGTCGCTGTTGTCAATTTTTCCGTCTCCGTTTTGATCTTTAAAGATATTAGCGCCATTTGCATCAAAACCAATATGATCTAATAAATAGAATGAACCTGCAGCGTAACCACTTTTGTAGATATTTGCATTTACGCCTGATTGTCCAGGTCCTGAAATAGTTCCAGTTAAGATTTCTGAAACTGGCAAATCTTCAATTTTATTGTTTAAAGTTGCTCCGTTCATGTCGATGTTCCAAGAGAAATCTTTGTGATCAATTAATTTTGATCCTACCATAAATTCAAAACCTTTATTGATGATTTTTCCGTCGATGTTTGTCCAAATTGTAGTTGTTGGACTCAAAGCCTGTGAAGGAACATTCAAAATTGCATCAGTTGTTGTTTTGTTGAAATAATCTAAAGTTCCGTAGAATTTATCATTCCAAAAACTAAAGTCCAAACCTAAGTTATATTGTGTTACCACTTCCCATTTTAAATCAGGATTAGGCGTTCTGTTTACTGAAATTCCGTTTACCAAATTCAAATCATTGTACAAATAATATCCGTCAGCTCCAGATAATGAATAACTTGCCTGTGTGATTTTATTTTCAACTTCCTGATTTCCTGTCTGACCCCAGCTCGCTCTTAATTTTAAATTGTTCAAAGCTTCTACATTTTCTAAGAAACTTTCTTTAGAAATATTCCAGCCTAAAGCAAATGAAGGAAAGTAACCGTATTTGTTATTTTTTCCGAAACGAGTCGAACCGTCTGCTCTCATAGAAGCCGTCAAAAGATATTTTTCGTTGAAAGTATAATTTAATCTTCCAAAATAAGACTGCAGTTCATTTTCCTGCGCATATCCAGAAACTCCAGATTGCGTACCAGCAAAACCAGGATTTATTGATGGCGCGATACCAACTCCTTGATTTGAAATACCGTCAATACTGAAAGCTGTTCCTGATCTTTCAAATTTTTGATATGAGAATCCGCCTAAAACTTCAAATTTGTGTTTGTCTAATAAAAGATTGTAAGTCAAATAATGTTCGATCAAAGAGTTTTTAGAATCTAAATTATTTTGAACATATTTCCCTTTTGGATTCAAATCTGTCAAGTTTGGAAAAATAGTCGTGTTTCTTTCTGCTGTAGAACGGTCAAAACCAACATTCAATTTATATTCTAATCCGTCAACAATTCTAAGTGACGCTTCTAAGTTTCCTAAAACTCTTAAAGTGCGTGTTTGGTCATCATAAATGCTCAGCAAATACGCTGGATTATAATGCGCATTCATGTTGAAGTTGGTGTAATTTCCGTTTGCATCAAAAACAGAACGCGTTGGGTTTGCCATTAATGTATGCACGATCAATTGTCCGTTAGAACCACCGTCATCACTTGTAGGAACTCCGTCATCTTTAGTTTCACTTGCAGTAAGATTCATTTTTACCTTCAAACGTTTGTTGTCTAAAAACGATTCAGCAGCATTAATTCTACCCGACATACGTTTAAAATTACTGTTTCTGATAATACCTTCCTGATTCATCTGAGCTGCAGAAGCGTAGTAATTTCCAGTTTCTGTTTGTTTTGAGAACGAAAGTGAATTATTTGTCGTGATTGCAGTTCTGTAAATTACGTCCTGCCAATCTGTATTTCCTCCGTGATCGAATGCTGGGTCTTTAATCGCTTTTCTGTATTGATCTGCGCTTAAAACATCTAATTTGTTAGCAACATTCGAAATTCCTGTATACGAATCAAAAGTTAAAGTTCCTTCGCCTTTAGATCCTTTTTTTGTTGTAACCAAAACAACTCCGTTAGAACCTCTTGCTCCATAAATCGCCGCCGCAGAAGCATCTTTCAAAACGGTAATCGATTCGATATCACTGCTGTTCAAAAAGTTTAATGGATTTTTTGCCTGAGAACTTCCAAAACCTACGTTAGTTGCTGCAGGACTTACATCATCATTTGATAATGGCACACCATCTACAACAAATAAAGGTGTACTCCCGCTTCTGATAGATCCAACACCACGAATGGTAACATTTACTCCAGCTCCCGGCTCACCGCTTGTGCTAACTACACGAACACCGGCTACTTTCCCTTGCAATAAATTGTCTGGAGAAATAACAGGGCCTTGTTTGAAATTTGCTGCTTCAAGCTGTGTAACTGCTCCGGTAACATCTTTTTTAGATTGTTTTCCGTAACCTACAACCAATACTTCATTTAACTCAGAAGTATTTGGCTCTAGCTGAATGGTCATAAAACCACTTTGAGCCGCAACTGTTTTGCTTTTATAGCCTAAATAAGAGATTTCGATTGTTTTGCCATCGCCAACAGTAATTTCGAATTCCCCATCAAAATTAGTAACTGTCGAGTTTGAAGAGCTTGTTTCCATGATTGTTGCACCCGGAATTGGCACTTTATTTTCGTCAACTACTTTTCCTTTTATCTTAATTTTGTCAGCTGCTTTGCGAGTTATCGTTTTTGGCGCTTCTGTTTTTTGAATCAAAACTAATTTGCCATTAATATTATAATTGAAATTAGCTTTTTTAGAAAGGTCACTTAAAATTAAAGCAATCGATTCGTTTGTATAATTTACCGTATAAGCAGTATTATCAGCAATAATAGCCTGTCCGTAACTAAATTTATAATCAGTCTGCTGACTCAATTTTGAAAAAATAGAAACTAAAGTTGCTTTTTCTATTTTATTTTTTACTTTTGATTTTTCAAGAAAATTAGTTTTACTGTAACCATTTTGAATGGCCAGTAACGCCAGTACTAAAAAGACAATTCTCTTTAGATTTAAATAGGAAAGTTTAAAATACATGATTTAAGTTATTGGTTTTTTTACGATACTTAATTATTAATCGCAGTTGTTCTCAGCAACTGCTTTTTTGTTTTTTAGTTTACTTTTACTATTTCGCCATAAACTTTAAATTTTAGGTTTGTGATATAATTTATTTGTTCTAAAACATTCTCTAATGTTGCGTCCTTCTTTATGAATACCGTTAACGGCGTTGCTAATACTTGCTCATTTTTAAATTGAAATGAAACGCCGTATTTATATTGTAAAATGGTAATTACTTGTTTAAGAGTGGTTTGATTAAGCATTACATCTGTCGAGTACCAATTCACCAAATAAGCTTTATCTGCCAATTGTTTGGTTAACTTTTGAGACTCAAATAAGGCTTCTTCATGTGGAACTAAATCGACACTTTGTCCTTTTGATGTAACATTTACTTTTCCGGTTACGACAATAACTTCGCACTTTGATTTTGATAATTGAATGTGAAATGATGTTCCGACCACTTTGGTTTTTAGTTCGCCAGAAGCAATAATAAAAGGATGTCTTTTGTCTTTGGCAATTTCAAAAAATGCATTTCCTTTTATAAGCGAAACTTTTCTTTCTTCTCCCTCAAATTTTTCAGGATATTGAAATAATGAATTTGCTGCCAGATAAATTTTCGAACCATCACTTAGTTTGATAGATTTGGGGATCGACGAAGTTTTAAATGATAATTGCTTTTCTGATGAAACGCTTGGTTTGAATAAAAATCCTAAACCAACAAGAAAAAGAATACTGGCAGCTGCCATATATTTTAAATAAGGATTGATGGTTTTCTTCTTCACTATTCGAAGCTGAATTCCGTCATATATATTTTTTGAAGCTTCATCTAAATTTCCCATCGAAGCTTCGTTATATTTTGAATTCTGATATTGGTCAAAAGCAAAATCGTTCAATAGATTTTCTTCTGCTCCTGAAGTTTTATTTCGTGAACTTTTGTCTACAAGATGTTCTAAACTATGTTTGATTCTTTTTATCATAATACTTATTATTACCAGTAAGTACCAGAAACTTTAAATCGTACTATTGAGAAATATTATGAAACCATTAACACAAAGTTATCTTAAAAATTTTGACGAAAAATGATAAATGGAGCAAGCCAAGCCAAGTCTTTCAGGCCTTCGCGCAATTGTTTTAAAGCAGAAGATATTTGATTTTTAACAGTTTGTTTCGAAATTCCGAGTTCATCTGCAATTTGATCAATTGACATATCTTGAAATTTATACATCAGCAAAACTTCTTTTCTTTTCTCAGGAAGTTTGTCTAATAAAGAATAAAGCAAATCCATTAATTCTGGATCAATTGAAGCGAAATTATCAATAATATAATCTTCAAATTTATCTTCAAGAATGGTCTTGTCGAAACGGTTATTTTGATAATGTTTAAAGACCTGATTTTTGACCGCTCTAAATAAATACGGCTCGATAGCATTTATATTAAGGTCGTCTTTTCGTTCCCATAAATCGATAAAAACGTCTTGAACTATATTCTGTGCCAAGTCTTTATCCTGAGTCATCGTATACGAGAAAGCATTTAGCTTTTTCCAGTAATCAGTATACGTTTTTTCAAAAACTTCAGGATTCTTCATAGCTTATTTTGGTAGTGTTTGGTGATGTAAAATAATAAAATGTTATGCCAATGTTTTTTTCCTGAAGGTTATCTTTAAATTAAATAATGATTTTTTTTGATGTATTAATACTACTATTTTTGCACAAAAATGACAATCTGTTTGCGATTTCTTTTTCTTTAACTAACATAAAATTCAAATACTGATTTTAACTTAGTGTTTTCAAAAAAAGGTAATTTTCTTTATTGCTGCGTCCTCAGTATTAATAAAATTTACACTTTCAAATCATGAAACAAATTCTGTTTACATTATTTCTTGCCAGCGCTCTAAATTGCAATGCTCAGGCACAAAATGACAATCTAAAAATTAATCAGCTTCAAGTTATCGGGTCGCATAACAGTTACCGCCAAGCGATCGAAACTGATTTATATAATACCCTTCAGGCAAAAGACACAACGCGTTCGCTGAAAGGCCTGCAATACACACACATAAGCATTACAGAACAATTAAATAAAGGTTTAAGAAATCTTGAAATTGATGTTCAAGGTGATACTAAAGGTGGAAAATATGCGCACCCAAAAGGTTTGGATATTGCAAAATCTGAAACTGCATACGATCCAAAAGGAGAAATGAAAAAACCAGGTTTTAAAGTTTTTCATATGATCGATATTGATTTTAGAACATCTTGCTATACACTTCAAAATTGTCTTGCAGAACTTAAAAAATGGTCTGATGCAAATCCCGATCACGTTCCTGTTTTTATTACTTTGGAGCCAAAAGATGACGATAGCTTCTTAGGTACAAAAGCTGAGAAATTTACACCTGAATTATTTGATGCTTTAGACAAAGAACTTCGAAAAGGTCTAGGAAACAAATTGATCACACCAGATATGGTTCGTGGAAAATATAAAACTTTAGAAGAAGCCGTTTTAAATAATAACTGGCCAACGCTAAAAGAAGCGAAGGGGAAATTTTTATTTATTTTGGATAACAATGGAGCCAAAAGAGATTTGTATGCTTTAAATCATCCTTCATTAAAAGGACGTGCTGTTTTTATTAATGCAGAACCTGGAAAACCAGAAGCGGCAACTTTATTCCGCAACAATCCAGAAGATCACGCAATTGCTGATTTAGTTAAAAAAGGATACATTATAAGAACTAGAGCTGATGCTGATACAAAAGAAGCACGCGCAAATGATTATTCGCATTTTAATGCCGCTAAAAATTCTGGCGCACAAATCATTACAACCGATTATTATTTACCGAGTACCTTCTTCAATTCTCCTTATCAAATTAAATATGATGATGGGACTTATGTGAGATTGGATCCGGTTAATAATTAATTTCAAGTTTTATTTTTCAGTTGTCAAGTTCAGGCTGAAACCTGAAACATACACTATGTCATTTCGACTGAAAGGAGAAATCGCACTCGTTAATCCGCAAAGAAAGTCTTCAATCTTTGTCGATATACTAGTGCGATTTCTCCTTTCAGTCGAAATGACAAAAATAAAAATCTTTGCGCCCTTTGCGTAAACCTTAGCGCTCTTTGCGGTTAACTTTACCTGTCTTCAAATCGACTGTAAAATGATCAGCGGGAACTTCGTGCATGAATTTATTGAAGATGATAAAAAACAACTTCATTTGCTTTTGCAATGGTTTTTCATTTAAGTTTTCTAAAAACAACTTTGACAATATTTTATATTCTTTAACTCTTTGTTCTCCAACATCTACAAGAGCCAATTCATCGGCACTTCTAAAACGGTAAAAGTCAATTAAAAGATCATTTCCTGTCCAATTGAAATTTTCTTTTTTAAGCTGATTTTGAGTTAAAATTTGTTCCGACTTTATTTCTGCTTCATTCCATTCTTTTTGAAATTTTTCTTTGTTTTTTAGAATAAAATCAAAATTCTGATCCGATTTTATATTCGCTAACACCAATAAATCCTTTGCAGAAATATTTAGAATAAAATCCCGAAAAGAAGAAGGCCAATCATCGGCTAAAAATCGGAGACGAACTAACTCTTTCAAATGAAAATCGGTAAAATCGTGGTAATTTTTGGTTTTTAAAATAGCGACATTCCAAATGTCTTTTGCGTTTTGACTTTGCAAAAACTGATATTCCGTTTTATACAAATCAAAAAGCTCGTCGAATCTCGAAACTGTATCAATTGTAATGGTTTGAATATCGATCAAATTGTCTTTTTTGATTGTCAAAAGTTTGTATGCTGGAATATAAGCCGCCAAAGACGGCGTTTGAATATTAACCAAAGTATTGCCTTTTTCCGTCCTGCGGATTCCAGTATCATTAATGTGCATGTGTCCGCCAAAATGAAGCTGCAATCCTGCATCTGCAAAAACCTGCGCTACTTCTTCAACCGGAACGCGATTTAACTGCCATTTATTTGGACCTAATAATTCTTTTATTTCTGCAGAAGCGTCATCATTAAAATCAATCATTGGAAAATGGCTGAAAGCAACTAGAGTTTTACCTCGAAGTTTGGCTTCCGCCGAAATTTTTTCGACCCATTTAATTAAATGTTTTTTGTTTGAAAGTACATTATTATAACCCGTGCTTGCTTCAGAATAACTTTTAGAATCTTTAGGATCACCATCATTTTTCTTCGGCATATAAACGTTTCCGTCGATCGCCATCAGCCAAAGTCCATCAACTGGTTCAACCACATAACTTACATCCGGAACTTCATAACCGGGGGCAACATTATACACTCGATTAGATAATAAAGCACTTTCAGCTGCTTTTGCATAACTGTAATTTTCGCTCGTGTAAGTTGAAAAAGGAGTTGCCCAAAATTTGTATTTTTTATTCGGATAAAAACCAAAGTTTTTTAATCCGTCTGTGATTCCTAGATAACCCATTTTAGCAATATCGGCTGTTATGACAACGGGCTGTTCAGTAGTTAAATTCGGCTTATACATGCCGTCTTTGCTAAAAATGGGCTGACTCTTTCCGTCTTTACCTAGAAAATCTTCTTTGCCAGATTCCTGTGCAAATGGTCCAACAGGATCGTGGTTTCCTGTTGTGATAAAAAACTCAATAGTATATTTTTTTCTGTATTGTTCTAAAATTTTTTCTAATCCTCTTACGTGTATCGGCTGTCCGTCATCTGTATAATCTCCCGGAAGCGCAACGTATTTTATCTTTCGCTTTGCGATATCTTCTAAGGCTGCAATGAAAGCAAAATAATTTTCATTGAAAATTCTCGTCGAATGCAACTGCGATGCCATTGTTCTTATTAACGTATATTTTCCGGTTTTGGTATTTATAACTCCCTTAAAATCATTATCAGAAAATGTTCCGAACAAATCCTGTAAGTGAGCATCTGATAAAAATGCGACTTGTACTCCGTCTAAATTTGCTGGTTTTTGGGCTGAAATGTTATGACTAAAAGAAAGAAATATTAAAAATAAAGTACAATTTTTATATCTAGAAATGATTTTAAAATTCATAGGTTTTAACTTTTACAAATGGGGATTTTAATTTGCAATTTTATCGATTTAAACCCAAATTACGTTTATCGTATTGTTATCGAATGATAATGTTTACGAGATTTTTAATCGATAAAAAAAATCAGTTGTCACTCTAGGATAATTTTCTGTGGTGATAGCCATTTATATTCTTTCAATCGTTTACCTCTAATGAGGTAAATCCGCTAGGAGTTTATTGTTGGTATACTAAAAATGTCAACACTCCAAAATTGTCCTGTAGGGAAAACTATATATATCACATTAAAAACAAAAAAAAGGCTGTCATTTCTGACAGCCTTCCACTACATTAAAACCTTAAATTTAATGTATCAAAAACCATTATGGCAAATGGGTTAAGATTATTTTTTAATAAAACGCTTAATTGTCTTTTCTCCATCCTTCTCAAAAACAACTAAATAAATTCCTTGTTTCAAATTCGAAACATTCAAACTATTGTCATTTATTTTTTGAGATAAAATTACATTTCCAGTTTGAGAATCAACCACATTCAGGCTTCCTCCAGAAACGTCTTTTGTAAAGAAAAGCGTCTCAGAAACTGGATTTGGATATACATTAAATGCAGCTTCTTTGATTTCTCCCTCTTCTTTAATATTCGCTGACGCAATTGGCGCTCCTGCTCCTACTTTTGTAATACGAATCCAATTGATGTTCATTCCGGTATTTTGAATGTAGATTCCAAAATTATACGTTCCACCATTTACGCTTACAGTCTGCGTAACGGTCTGCCAGTTTTGCCATCCTCCCGTATTTGGAATATCAACATTTCCTAAAACAATAGTTCCTCCGTTTAAATCAGATGATAATTTTCCTCCGGTTACAGCACTTGCTACTCTGTATTCTATTAAATAAGAACCCGTTGATGGAAAATTAATATTGTTATAAGCCATCCAATCACCGGTTTCAGTATAGCCAACATTTGAACCTCCGCCAGTATCTGTAGTAGCTTCAACCTGAATACCGCTCATTGACGAATAGTCTTCGGCTTGAATTAAAGTGGAAGTCTGCGACGCAGTTGTAGAAATCAATTTCCATTGTCCACAAGTCTGGTTGTTGTTATCCCATTGCTGTACATTGGCACCATTTGCCGTACTTGCTCCGGCAACCTCAACAATTCTGCCGCTGTGTCTGGCTACAATTTTATAAAAACCATCTCCAGTATCAACTAAAATAAACTGTTGATTGGTAGTTCCGTTATACGGATATTGCTCTACATTCGCACCGTTTGCTTTGTTGAAATTGTTTACATCTAAAGATTGTCCGCTGTGATTGGCAATAATTTTATATAAGCCATCACCTAAATGTGTGAATGTATACTTTTGGTTGTTTCCTGTGTTTGCTGTTCCTTGGGCAACATTGGCTCCATTATCTAAACTGGCATTCCAGACATCCATATTAAGACCGCTGTTTCTGTTTTGAAGAAAGAAAGTCTGATTCCCCAAAGTAGTAACACCGTTTGCCAAAATTCTGATAGAACTAACTTTATCATTCCAAGTTGTATTTAAACACGAATTATCTGAATTGATTACAGTTGAAGCTCCGGTAAAATTATCATCTTGGTACAAAATTGCCTGAAATCCCTGCGTTATTCTAAGAGACGAAATATCATCATTTAAAATTCCTAAAGAATTTAAACGTGCTAAATTATAATCTCCAATTGTCAATCCTCCAGAAAATCCTGTGTAATTACAATCTTTATAAGCTGTGATTACATCTGTAGAAGGCGCTATAGTTCCTCCCGGGGGAATTGTCCCTGTAATAGAATAACTCCCGATAGAACCGTAGGCAGAATATCCTCCATAACCTGTATTTCCTGCTCCGTTTCCATCAACTCCAATAAAGTATTTACCAGCCGGAAGATTAACATTCATAGAAGCATTCAAAGCAAATGGATCTGAATTCCAATACGTTCCCATTTCAGCTCCAGCCGAATTATACAATCGAAGCAAAAGATGCAGATTTCCATCTCTGGAAACCGTATTAGCATTTATTGAAACATTTCCTCCGCCAGTTGTAAAAGTGAAGAAGTCATAATCAGCTTCACTCGAAATAATACCGTTTTTCTGATTGATGGCTCCGCTTCCGTTATAATCTAAATTTGCTGCAGAAGCCGTAGTATTTCCATAATCATCTCCACGATAGCCAACTCCAAATTTAGAGCCAGCAATTGTGGCTACATCGTCCTGCAGATTATTGGCATAATTGTATTCACCTTTACTCCATTGTACCACAGGTCTGTAATAACCTGCACCCATAATCGGCGCCCACGAAGTTCCGTCAATTCCAAGAAAATAATCCTCAGCTGGATTCGTACGTCCGTCATGACCAAGATCAAAAGTATGGCCAACTTCATGCGCTGAGGCATCTCCACCAGATTTACCTGAAGTAATAAATACCCAGCAAGGTACATCATTGTCCCAATTGAAGGAACCAATATAAGCTACACCTCCTGCTCCCGGAGCTGCAGTATTGGTTGGAGTTACCACCACGCGCATTCTTCTATTTCTTGGGTACGAATTGAAAACCGCTTCGCTTGTCGTTACATTTAGATTAAAAGGTCTATAATCTTCTGAAACTACTTCCCAATGTTGCTGTACATCAGCATCGCTCATTCCTGATGGAGCTGCGTTTATGGCATTTCCGTTGTTCCAAAGATTTCCTGCCGGCATATTATAACCGTCAAAATCTAACATTACACATCCGGCTGCGCCTGGCAAACTTTGCAGATTTAATAATGCAGGAGCAATTTGTGCTGCGGCAGTTTTACTTGTTGTGTTAGCAGTATTTGAAGGAACATTTTTATAATCGATGCAGACTAGTGTATTAATATCAACTTTAGAAACGTAGGCATTTCCTTGAGCATCAGAATAATATTTATAGGCTTCTCTTGTTTTCTTAAAAATGATATGACCTTCGAGTGATTTATCTTTTACTTTAATGTAAAAAGAAGATTCTGCAACATTTTTAATCTCTCCAATTAAAAATTCGCTTGATTCATTTGATTCTTTGTAATTGATTTTTCCAGTAAAGGTTTTTGAATTTGCTGCTTCAAGCAAAACTGTTTTATCTGTACTTTTTGAAGCAGTTGATTTTACCAATTCTTTCTTTAAATTGTTCATAAAAGTTTTACTGGAACCTAAAGAAGTCTGAGCCATTGCAAAATAGCCAAAAGCCAGAAATAAAAGTAAACTTAATCGAAATCTGTAATTGTTTTTCATATTAATTTGGGGGTTAAAGGGGATTACAATTTTAAATTATGAATTTTAACACATAGATACATGGTTTATAATTCGTCATAGAGGCGTTTTAAAATCAACTCTATTAAAAAAATAAAACATGTTTCTATGTGTTTAAATAATTTTACAATAAAGCAAAAACTTATTTTTTAATAAAACGTCGTACTGTTTTGATTCCGTCTTTTTCAACTAAAATCAAGTAGATACCGCTTTTTAAACCAGCAACGTCAATACTGTTGTTATTTGCTTTTTGTGTAGAAACTGTACCGCCGTCTTGAGAATTTATTACACTTACATCTGCTCCAGAAACTTCTGCAGAAAAGAAAAGTGTATCTTCTGTAGGACTTGGATAAACAGTCAGACTTTCAATCTTATCTGTAGAAGCCGATTTTGCCGCTAAAGCTGAACCTGATTTTGTGATTCTGAACCAATTTAGATTAAAGCCTGTATTTTGAACATATATTCCGAAGTTATATGTTCCGGCATTTACATTTACGGTTTGCGTAATCGTCTGCCAATTTTGCCATCCACCTGTATTTGGTACATCCACAGCACCAAGCTGAATGGTTCCTGCAGTTAAATCAGAAGATAATCTTCCGCCTGAAACAGCACTTGCAACTCTATATTCAATTACATAAGAACCTGAAGTTGGGAAATTGATATTGTAATACGCCAGCCAGTCTCCTGTATCTGCATAACCAACATTTAAACCGCCTCCGGTATCTGTTGTTGCTTCTGTTTGAATCCCGCTCATAGCATTATAACTTTCAGCCTGAATCAAAGTTCCTGTTGCTGGTGGCTGACTTCCTGTAATAACTTGGTTAACAGCTGTTAATAATGATTTAGAACCAACAGCATCCTGTGATAATTCCCAGATCATAACACCGCCCGCATTTTGAATCGCGAAAGTTGTTTTTGCTTTTATTGTTGGAATTCCGTTATAATAAATTGTATTTCCTACCTGATCTAAATTTTCAGCTCCAGGATATTGCGCTACGATATTTGCATATGAAATTCCTTGATTAGCCGCAGCTCCAAAACCATAACCATAAAATGGCAATCCTATTATAGCTTTGCTTGCTGGTAATCCTCTTCCTGTCCAGTAATTAAACTGATTTACTGCCATACTGTAAGGAGAATGCTGTCCTGGACTTCCAGGCGCCCAAGGACCTGTTGCGTCATAAGCCATAATATTAATCCAGTCGTATGTTGCAAAAGTTGATGAAGGTACATTTGCACCGCCATAACCTTCTGAAAGCGCTGCTGAAATCAGCTTGCCATTAGCATGTAATTTATTAGCCAGAGCTATTACAAATCCGCCGTAATCTCCGTTAATTGCTGGGCCTTCAAGATCGACATCGACTCCGTCAAAATTATGAGCTACAACATAATCGTAGATTTTTTGAATAAAAGCAGTTCTGTTTGCCGGTGTAATGAGGTTAAAATAATTATCGCGAATTGCACCGCCTTCTGAAACGGAACCTCCGCCAAGCGAAACAAAAACTTTTACATTTTGTCCGTGCGCCGCATTGATAATAGTATTGCTTCCTGAATTGAAAGTCAGATATCCATTTGCATCAGGGTTTTCGAACGCAATATTGATGTGCGTTAGTTTACTGTATTGAATCGTGCTCGAAAAAGCATTTAAATCAATCCAGTTTGGAATATAAGCGATAACTTTTTTTTGGGCTACTGCTAAGTTAAAAACACCCAAAACTAAAATAAGTATGCATTTCTGCAGCATTCTTCTGTAATTGTTTTTCATAATAATTGTTTTAATAGATTAATAAACTCGTAAATTATGGGGAGGTTTTTGAGTTGTATTTTTTTAATCCCTATCCCGAAGCTTCGGGACGGGATAGATTTAAGACTTTAAATTTTAGATTAATTTGGAATCTAATTTCGTAGAACTAACACTACTTATTATTATCTAAAATTTAAAGCCAAAAATCAGTTTTTAAAACTATTTTTTAATAAAACGTTTGATAGTCTGCTTGCCCTCTTTTTCAAAAACAACAAAATAGATTCCTTTTTTTAAATGAGAAACATCCATACTGTTATTATTGATTTTTTGAGATAAAACCATTGTTCCCGTTTGAGAATCAACAATTTTTACATTTTCTCCAGAAACATCTGTCGTAAAGAAAATTGCACTGTCTGCCGGACTCGGGTAAACATTTAAAGCTGTTTCAACTGGAATTTCTTCGGCAACTGGTGCAGAAGCCGTTTTTGCAGCTAAACCAGCACCAACTTTAGTAATTTTTATCCAGTTGATGTTCATTCCCGTATTTTGAATATAGATTCCGAAATTGTAAGTTCCAGCATTCACATTTACAGTTTGCGAAACAGTTTGCCAGTTCTGCCATCCACCGGTATTTGGAATATCCACATTTCCTAAAACAATTGTTCCTCCGTTTAAATCAGATGATAACCTGCCGCCTGTTACAGCACTTGCTACTCTGTATTCTATTAAATAAGAGCCTGTTGTTGGAAAATTAATACTGTTATATGCTAACCAGTCGCCAGTTTCTGTGTAACCTACGTTTGAGCCTCCGCCTGCATCTGTTGTAGCTTCAACCTGAATACCGCTCATTGCAGAATAATCCTCGGCTTGAATTAAAACTGAAGTCTGTGACGTTGTAGCTGGAACTAATTTCCATTGTCCACAAGTCTGATTGTTATTGTCCCATTGCTGTACAATAGCGCCAGAAGCTGTACTTGCTCCTGCAACTTCTACAATTCTACCACTATGTCTGGCTACAATTTTATAAAATCCATCGCCTGTAGAAACTAGTACAAACTGCTGATTCGTTGTGGCATTGTATGGATATTGTTCTACACGCGCACCATTGGCTTTATTAAAATTGTTTACATCTAAAGACTGTCCGCTGTGATTGGCAATAATTTTATACAATCCGTCTCCTAGATGTGTAAAAGTAAATTTCTGATTATTTCCGGAATTAAGAGCACCTTGATTGATTCCTGCGCCATTAGATAAACTTGAATTCCAAACATCCATATACAAACCGCTATTTCTATTTTGCAAAAAGAAAGTCTGATTTCCTAAAGTTGTTGTTCCGTTTGCCAAAATTCTGATAGAAGTTACTTTGTCATTCCACGTTGTGTTTAAACAAGCATTATCAGAATTAATTACAGTTGAGGCTCCAGTAAAATTATCATCTTGATATAAAATTGCCTGAAAACCAGGAGTAATTTTAAGCGAAGAAATATCATCATTTAAAACACCTAAAGTATTTAAACGTGCCAGATTATAATCTCCAATTGTCAATCCGCCAGAAAATCCAGTGTAATTACAATCTTTATAAACCGTGATTACATCTGTTGTTGCAGGAACAGCGGGAACAATTCCTGCGTATCCTCCAAAACTTGCGATAACTTTAGTAGGTTGTGGCGAATGAAGTGATGGCGATTGATCAGCAACATCATCATAAGCAAATCCATAAGCAAGATTATCAACGCTTATTCCAGGCAAGTGCCAAAATTTAGAATAATGATTCGTTGGATTTACCTGATAAAATTTCGAAGCATCGTACCAATTTTGCTGTCCCGGATTTGCAGTTGTAGTATTTACAACATGCCTGTTTATAGCTGCAGTTAATTGTGCCTGAATAACAAGATCTAAATCTCCATCGACCAATCTTCTGTCCAGAACACCTTTCCCTTCTAGTGCTTCTTGAGTCGAAGGTCTGTTTTGAACCCTTCCTGTACGACCGACAAAACCTCCAGACTGCCCAACCATTTCAAGCTGTTCGCCAATAACTCTTCCTTTAAAAACTCCGGCATCTCCGGCGTAAAAGATCAAATCTTCATTTTTGTATTTGTTCCAAATTGCATCAATATAAGATTTCAAATAATTAGCTTGTGGTCCAACACTGGTTCCTCCTGTTCCGTCTGCAAAAGCAGGCGTTTTAGACGGTGCTGTAATTTCTCCCGTTGCATCGTTGACACAACCTTGAAATTCTGATGGAACATTGGCTTTGAAGGCTGCAACAATATCCTCGTGCTTTTTTAATTCACCTACTTTTTTCTGATATCCATTGGCTCCAAATAATTCTAATCCCATTGGGTATTTATACGAATCCACTCGAGAAGGATTTCCGAAGAAACCATATTGATTGTTAGTCAATTCAATGATTTCATATAAAATTCCCTGATTCGGATCTGTAGCATTCAGCGGATTTGGTGAAGTATATCCCGATGGCGCTCCACTTGCTCCAAAAAAGTAAAAATACAATTGCTGCCCTTTCGAAATAAAAACCCTGCAGCCTGCAATTTGTGGCAGTGTAAAAGTCTTATTCGGAATTTCGCTCAATTTAGTAAAACAAGCAGCATATTTTGAGTTTTGTCCCGGTCCGGTATTTCCGCCAATTGTCGGTCCGGTTACAGTATTATAAGATGAACTCATTGGCAAAACCTGACTCGTTTTGGCATTTACCCAGACGTGATTTCCAGTGGTGTAATCAATACCCACAATAGCCACATATAATTCGCTGTCATTAAATGTAGAAGTATTACTGATTGTAAACGGTATAGGACCCTGCCCATACATAAAGTTAGACAGCAATACAAATAATACTGTCGCAAAAACACTTTTTAGTAATTTAAAATTCCTCATTGATTTTTTTATTTGGGTTAATAAATTGGTTTTAATTAATAGTAAGAATGAGAAAATAATTAGGCGTAAAAAGTTGGGTGCAATTATTTAGGATCATCACACCCAACGGGTTTTGTTATTGTTTAATTAATTTTTTAGTCCAGCTTTTTTGGTCTGATTTGAAATTCAGTATATAAATTCCTTTACTGAGTTTGCTGATGTCTATAGCATTTTCAGTGGTCCCAGAATTCAATTCTTTCTGCAATATCAGTGTTCCTGAATTATCATAAATTGTTATCACTTTATTATCTAATTTTTCAGGTACTGAAAGCTGTACATAATTGTTTGCCGGATTCGGATACATTGCAAAAACTGTAATTTCTGCTGGAGCATCATCAATAACAGCAGCTGCTTTTTTGGCTGTTGATGCAGATCCGTAAGCTTCGATTTCAAACAAAGAATATCCGTAAGGCGCTAAAGCTTTTGACGTACATAATATTCGGAGATATCTTCCTGATCCGCTTACTGCCAAGTCATCAGTTCCTCCATCGCTGGCTGTCTGTGTGTTTATGGTTTCGTTTTCGGTAAAAACATTATCTGTCGAAATTTGAATTTTGTATTGAGTTGCAAAAGCGGCTTCCCATTTTAGAACTACACGATTAATATTGTAATTGCTTCCCAAATCAACGTAAATCCACTCGCTTGCGTTCGCAAAACTGCTTGCCCAACGTGTTGCTGCATCTCCATCTGTGGCTTTCGCCGATGAGTAAGTAGCATTTTCTTCTGTAGAGGCTGTCGCCGTTTTAGCTAAAGCTAAGTTCACATTAGGATTTGGCGTAATATTTCGCACAATAACATCGCTGAAAACTCCTGTCCCTAATGTTCCATTTACATGAGAGGTAACTGCCATTCCTACATAAATTGTGTTTGCCATTGCAATAGTTTTTGGGGTTCCAAGTTGTGTCCAAGTTGTTCCATTATCAGATGAATAAGATGTGAACACATTTCCTGATCGTACGACACGAACCCATTTTGGAGCTGTTCCCGCAACAACCTGAGCCGTCGTAATTCCTGAAACAGCATCTCGTGTTAAAAATTCTATACCCGCAGCGGCACTTACATCGGTCAAAGCGTGTTTAGATGTTGGCGTAAGCGTTTCACGGAACATCACTCCCGCTTTAGCGTATGTATTTGTGTTGGTTAGAGAATTTACTTTGGCAATAATTTCGGCATCACCAGTAATGGATTGGTTTACAAATTGAAATTGATCGCTTGTTTCCCAAATATCACTTCCTGAACCTTTTATGGTAAAAGTTCCGTTAGCGTGAGTTGCTTCTCCCGCAGGAGTGACAGCTCCTAAATCGGTACTGATCCAAGGTGATGGCAATCCAGCTGGAGGATTTTCTGTAGAAACTAAATTTACTGCTCTGATATTATCAAAATAGTAGGTATTTCCAGAACTTGTACCCGGTTCTAACAAGAAAACAAAACGATTTACTTCGCTGTCTAATGTCGATGCATCTGGCGAGCTTGCATACGTAAATATAAGTGTGTGCCAAGTATTTGTCTGTTTTACAACTGCTTGATAAATACTGTGTCGCCCTACAGGATAATTAGACGGAACAGAAGCACTGCTTTCTGCCTGCCACGAAATTATAGATCCAACCGGAGCTGAAGTATATACATCCATAGCAAATTTTTTAGTTCCGTTTTTGAAATCCCCAATATTGGTTAAACTGGTATTGAATGAAAAATTATCATACAATTCAGTTGATTTTCTAACATATTTTCCAACATTTGATGAAGTATTAATTCCGCTTGCATTCGGGTTTGCAGTGTTTGGCGTATAAGTTCCGATAGCATCTCTGAAAGAAATATTATGAACCGTTTGATAATCTTCATAAACAACTCCAGCTGTGTAAGTATCCGGAAGTTTTGTAGAACCTATTCTGATATTATCAAAATAATACGTATCGCTTGTATAAGAACCTGAATTTGCTAATATTACCATTTGGTTGATTGCCAGATTTGAAGTTCCTGCATCTGGACTTGAATTATAATAGAAAGTCAACGTTTCCCATTGATTTTGTTTGGTCGTGATTGCTACATAATTACTATTTCTTCCTGTTGGAAAATTAGCTGGAAGCGATGTCGCACTATTCTCTAAATTAAGACTTACAACTGTTCCAATTGGTGCAGAAGTATAGACATCAATCATAATTTTATTGGTCTGATTTTTTAACAAACCAGCATCTTCAATGGTGCTTTGGGTATTAAAGAAAAGAACATCATACTGCTCCGTTACATTTCGAACGTACTTCGCCACATTTGGGGAAGAATTAACGGAATTAGTTCCAGGATTTGCCACAACAGAATACGTTCCGGTTGTAGTGCCTTTTATAATTTTATTGATGCCGTCGTAATTTTGTAAAACATCGGTCGCAATAATTGGTTTTTCTGGAGCTGCCTTTGTAAGCAGATTATCAATATAATATGTAGCTCCTGAATTAGAATTGGATTCAAAAAGGAAAACTACGTTGTTAATTGTAAGTGCACTTGTATTTGGGTCGATTACTTTTTCGAATTCAAACTCAATTGTTTCCCATTTGTTTTGAACTGTTGTTGTCGCTTTATAACCGCTGTGTCGTCCTGATGGAAAATTTGTTGCAGTTGTAACCAAACTATTTTCTAACTGCATCGAAATTTTAGTTCCAACAGGCGCCGAAGTATAAATATCAAAAGAGATCTTTTTTCTGCCGTAAACATAATCGTTTGCATTACTGATCACTACATTTTTGATATTTAAGACATCATACAATTCAGAGGAATTGCGAACGTACTTACCAACCAAAGCCGAAGTATTAATTCCAGTAGCTGAAGGATTTGCAACTGCTTCTGTCAAGACTCCTGTTTTATTTCCGTATACAACATTTCTGTTCGATTGAAAATCTTCGTAAATTCTTTCTACTGGTAAAGGCACTTCTGTCGTTACCGCCAATTTATAAGTATTAGCGGCACATCCTGAAACTGTCGTCGCTACAGAAACATCTCCTCCAGATGTCCCCCAGTTTACAGTAATCGTGTTTGTACCTTGTCCTGATGTAATAGTTGCGCCTGCAGGAACTGTCCAATTGTAGGCGGCACCTGCAATTGCATTTATAGAATACGTCTTACCCGTTTCATTGTTGTATACTTTTGCATCACCTAGTACGCCATAAGTAAAACTGCCACTGTAAACGCGAACATAATCAACTTGCAATTTTGCTGGAAAATCAGCTGGAATGGGTTCTACGCCCGCACCGTTTACACTTGTGTAAGGTGTTCCTAAACTTCCTACAGCAAGATTCAAAATGATGTAAAACTGCTGGTCATTAAAAGGCCAGCCGCCATTTACAGTTGTATTTGGGGTAGCGGTATGAAATAAATTTCCATCAATAAACCATTTAATGATATTTGGTCCCCATTCTACCGCATAAACGTGAAATTCTGTAGACAAATCAGTAGGAGAACTATAACTTCTTCCTGTATAATGATAACCACCGCCATCGTAGTGAATTGTTCCATCAATCGATTTTGGGTTTCTGTGCTTGGCTTCCATGATGTCAATTTCACCTGTGTATGGCCAATTTGAAGTTCCCGCAGGAAGCATCCAAAATGCTGGCCAAGCTCCCATTCCACTTGATAATTTCATACGGGCTTCGATTCTTCCATATTTAATAGCATACTTTCCTTCCGTCGTCAATTTTGCCGAAGCATAAGGCTGTTGCGGAAAGGAAGCATTTGGCTCGTATTTCGCCTGAATGTTTAAATAACTGTCTGTTCCTTCTTTAACAATTGTGGCCTGATTAGGATCATAACGCTGAGCCTCTGCATTTCCGAATCCGCAAAGCGAGGGACAGCCGTTTCCAGAAATACTTTGCCATTTGGTTAAATCGACGGTTGTGCCGTTAAATTCATCTGACCAAATAAGCGTGTTGCATTGCGAATAAATTTTGAAAAAGGGCGATAAAAATAAGAGCAAAAGCATTACATACCTTTTCAAAAAATAATAATTATTTCTCGGTGGTCGGCCGAAAAAAGAGTCTTTTTGTTTCATTTTTTTTTAGTTTTTGTTAGTACAGTTTATTACGCTGATAAAATCTGTTTTGTAGAAAATAGATTGTTATTTTGGTAATAATCCGACAATATTAACAAATAAATCAGGCAAGACTTACATTTTGGGGTACGGTTTGACTACGGTGTTTATAAAAAAATGTAATAAATAGCCGTCAAAAAGCGTAAAACTACTTGAGATTTTACTTAATAATAAAAAACTAAAAATTTAGAATGAATTCGGTTATGTTTGCATCAGAAGGAAGCTGTAATTTTTTTCGAATACGATATCGTGTGTCTTCAACACCTCGAACCGAAATTCCTAAAAGCGGTGCAATTTCTTTAGTATTGAAATTCATTCGCAGGTAAGCGCACAAACGCATGTCGCGAGGCGTTAATTCCGGATAGCTTGTTTTGAGGCGCTGCATAAAATTATCGTGAAGCTGATTGAAAATTTCTTCAAATTCATTCCAATGTTTATCACCTTGAAGTTCATGATCGATTAACTTGTTTATTTTAGCTAATAAACTGAAGTTTACATTTGGTTCATTTTTCTTATCAATTTGTCCAATCAGTTCTTTTATAGAAAGAAGAATTTCATTCAAATGAATAAGGTTCACGGTGTTTGAAGCTACTTTTGCATTTTGGAGATTAATTGTGTTTTCAAGATTATCACGGATTATAGCCATGTTCTCTTGTTCTAAAGCGAGTTTTTGCTCGTTTAATTCGGCGCGGTTTCGTAAAAGTTCTTTTTCCTGATTCAATATTAACTGTTCACGATCACGTTCAGCAAGATTTTTTTGATAACGGATAATCGCATAAATTAAAACTCCAAAAAGTGCCAAATACAAAATATAAGCCCAACCGGTTCTGTACCAAGGCGGTAGAATTTCAAATTTAAAAACAGCTTCTTCACTTACCACATCGTAAATGTTCTTTGCTCTCACATGAAAGATATATTCGTTTTCAGGCAAATTTGTATATTCTTTTTCGGTTTGAAGACTGTATTCTGACCATTTTGGTTCAAAACCTTCAAGCCAATATTCGTATTTTGTTGCATCGGCTTCATCATAACACAGTGAAGCAAATGAAAAATGCAAAGCGTTATTTGAATAAGATAAAACAGGACAAAGTACATTATTTGCTGTTTCCGTATTCGTTGGCAGTACATCATACCTGCTGGAATATAATAAACTGTCTTTCGGAAAAATAGATTTCACTTCAGAAATAACTGCCTTATATTTAGATTGATATCTTTTATTTTTAGTTGCATTATAATGAATCAAACCGTCTTGAGTTCCAAAAAAAACATCACCGCTTGAAGTCGTCTGAATATTCTCAAAACCTGGTACATATAAATATCGAAGTTTTCGAAAAGGCAATTCTTCTATCTCAAAATTTCCTTTTGATTTCTGGCTCATTTTGCCTGTATTTTCTCCTGAGATATACCAGATATTATTTTGATTATCAGCTTTAAGCAAACGGATATGACTTTCTAAGCCCAAGTATTTCTTAAAAACTGGATCTGGAATCATTTTTTTTGAAACCGTATTTTGTTTATAAATACCTTTTGTTGTTCCAAACAGCATCTCGTTATTTATTTTAAAAGTATTGAGAAACAAGCTCGACGGAAAACCATCCGCCTGATTGTAAAACTGAACATTTGAAACAGCATCGAATGTTTTATTAAAGTTGAGTTTATAAATTCCTTTATAGCCGTGAGCAATCCAAATATTTCCCTCTTTATCCGTTACGATGATTCTGCTGCTTTCTTCAAAGCCTTTAATTTTATTTTGATAAGCCCACGATCCGTTTCTATTTTTTAATAAATACAGTCCCGTGTAACCGCCAACGAGCAAAAGATCAGGGTGATTTGGTACAATTATACCTTGCCAAGCGCCATCTATCTTTGCTAATAATTTGGCTGTATTATTTTTTATCTCGAAAATTCCATTCTTCTCAAAAGCCAACAGCGAATTTCCAAAAACTCCAACATTCCATACGTTTTCTGACATACCAGAAATATGCTGAAAATGTACATTTTCATGCTGACCGTTTTTATAGGCATCCCAATCAAGCCAAAATACACCATTGTCTGTAGCAATATAAAGTTTGCTTTGATAAATGTGACTGCAATATATTTTAGTTTCTGAATTTGAGGTATCGCGAATTTTTGACAAAGGCGAAGCAATCTGAATCAATGAAATACCTTCTTTAAGCGTCACCCACAAATTATCTTCTTTATCAACCTTGAGATTCGTTACATACTCGTTCTGCAACCCCATTTGTTTGTTGATGTGCTGGATCAAATGTCCTGCACTATCTATAACTATCAACCCAGATTGTCGTGTTCCGATTCCGTAATATCCATCAGAAAGTAGTATTGCGGTAGAGATTTGATTTTGTTTGAGCAAATCATCAGCTTCAGTAGCGAAAGGCTTTATTTGATTGTTTTTATAAATAAAAAGCCCATTTTTTTGGGTCAGCAATAATAATCCCTCTTTTGTGTCGAATGCCTTTCTAATTTTAATTCCAGCGAATTGTTGCCCATCGGTTGTGGGTTGCAAAACGCCATCTTTAAGTTTCATTAGACCTTTTGCATTATCTAAAACATAGATATCCGAATTGACTTTAAAAAATTCATCAAAATTAGAATTTGACTGTATAACCTTGATTTTATTATTCTTATAAATGAATATTTTTTCGCTTGAAAAAAAGATTACTTCATTATTAAATAAAACCGTGTGCAGAACATCACCAAAATTTCTGGCTGCAGCAGGGAGTAATTTTGCTAGAGAAGTATATTTATACTGTCCGTTTGGCAACTGAAATGCATAACCAAAATCGCCTTGCGCGCCAACGTAGATTTTGTCGTGTTTGTCAATGGCAAGAGAACGCACCATACTTTTGTTTTCAGGCTGGGTAATTATACTCCATCGCACACCATCGAACTGCATGATCCCGAAATGATTGGCAAAAAACATCATTCCTTTAGAATCTTGGAGAACATCCCAATTTTCTGAAGCTGCTTTATAAGTTTTCGGACTGTAATTTGTTATAAAAGGAACGCCAATTTTTTTAATTTGGGAATTAAGAATTGGAGAAATAAGCGATATTAATAGAACTAAAATTCTAATTATAAATTTCGTCATTTTTGTTTCTGTATGTAGGTTATGTAGTGACTTTTGGGAAATCACTTCTGAAAAAAGCTCTTTGGGAAAAGCTTTTCGTCAGATAAAAAACCATCCAATTTTTCAATCAAAGCTTAATAATTTAACATTAATTATCAATCAAAAAAGAGAATGTCGAAATTCAAATATATAAAAATTTATTTTAATGTAACAAATTACATTCGATTTTGATAATCTTGCAATTCGATTATTAGATAATTAGATAATTTGCAAACTTTGACAAAGTCGCTGAACTTGAAACTTGAAACTTGAAACCTGAAACTTGAAACTTGAAACCTGAAACTTGAAACCTGAAACTTGAAACTTGAAACCTGAAACTTGAAACCTGAAACTTTAAAATCCTAAAATATCGCTTAACTCTTCATACGAATGAAAAAGAATTGCACCTTCTTTCTCTAAATCTTCATTATTGTAACCGTTTGCAAAACCGTACACTTTAAAACCTCCACCAATTCCAGAAATTACTCCGGCTTTGCTGTCTTCAATAACTATACAGTCTTTTACACCGAAACTCATTTCTTTGGCGGCATGTAAAAAGATTCCAGGATCTGGTTTCCAGCTGTTAATTTCATACGAACTAAATATTTTATTTTCGAATTTATCTAACAAACCTGCTACTTCGAGATTCAGTCTGATTTTGTCAACGGGACCGCTTGAAGCCACACAATACGGAATTTTTAATTTTTCTATGAATTTGAAGATACCTTCCATAGGCGTCACTTGCGTTTTGAAAGCTTCGAAACTTTTTTGGCGGTAATCTGCTTCAAAGTTATCTGGAAGTTTTTTAGCGATAGAATTCTCGATTTGAAGAAAACATTCTTTTAAACTGCGTCCGTTAAAATTTCGGTAAGCATCTTCTATTTTCATTTGAAAGCCATATTCGGCAGCCATTGAAAGCAAGATGCCGTTGCCTATTTTTTCAGTATCTACGAGAACGCCATCACAATCAAAAATTATACATTTAACTTCCATACTTTTTTTTTTACAATTTATAAGCTGTAGGCTTTAAGCCAGAAGCTTTTTTAAAATCTGTTTGAAGCTCACAGCCTAAAATGCCCAAAATCTAAAGTGAGGATGAAATTTTAGAAATTATTTGAATAATAAAATCAGCTTGTGCGGGATTTATTTTTTTCAAAGCTTCGTCTGTCTGAAACCAATCGCCTTTATCTATTTCGGGGAAATTTTGAAGTTTTCCAGATTTTGGGGGCCATTCCATTTCGAAATCGTTGCTTTTTATCATAGTTTCATCAAGATCAAATTCAACTGCCCAAGCGTGGACTATTTTACCGGATTTTAATTTTACATATTCTAGTTTAATGAAATCGCCTTCGACTTCAAAACCCGTTTCTTCCTTAAATTCGCGTACTGCAGCATCAAGAGGGTCTTCTTCCTCTGTAAATTCTCCTTTCGGAATTGACCAGCTTTCTAAATCTTTGTTTTTCCAGAATGGCCCGCCTGGGTGAACCAAAAAGAAAAAAATTGTTTTACCTATAAATTTGTATGCTAATATGCCGGCGCTTTGTTTCATGTTATCCTGATTTTATAACTAAAGATACTATTTAATTGCAAGATTTTTTCGAATTAATCTCATTATCAAGATTCTGTACTTATTTATACCTTTTATGTATTTATATATGCTATTTGATTTGTATTTTTATGAAATCAAAAAATCATTTCTTTAAAGAAATTAATTATATCCTATTTTGAAAAAACCACTTTTATTCATCGCAATTTTAGCAGCTAATTTTGCTGTTCAATCTCAAAATAAAACAATTACCGTAATAAATTCACTTCCAGTAAATCGTGAATTTGAAACCGTAGAACTGACAAAAAAATCACTTGGTTTGCCAAAATCAGCAAAGCTCGAAAATTTTAGTATTAAAGAAGCAAGCACCAATTTATATTTAGAAACGCAAAGCGTTGATAACGATGGCGACGGAAATATGGATGTATTATTGTTTCAGCCAAAAATAGGCGCTTCGTCAAGCAAAGATTTCGAAATTGTCGCTTCTAATTCTGAACCATCAAAAAACATTAATTGCTATTCCAGATTTGTTCCAGAAAGGACAGACGATTATGCTTGGGAAAATAATAAAGTTGCTTTTAGAACCTATGGTCCAGTTGCACAAAAAATGGTTGAAGACAATGTTGCCGGAGGAACTTTGACCAGCGGAATTGACGCTTGGTTAAAAAGAGTTGATTATCCCATTATTAATAAATGGTATGAAAAAGCAACTTTAGGAACCGGAACGTACCATAAAGATACAGGCGAAGGTTTGGATAATTTTCATGTTGGAGACAGCCGAGGCGTTGGCGGAATTGCTGCAAACGTAGACGGAAAATATTATTTTTCTAAGAATTTCATCACTTGGAAAACTATTACAACAGGACCAATCAGAACAAGTTTTATTTTGACTTATGCGAATTGGGATGCAAAAGGACATAAAATAACTGAATCGAAATTAATCAGTTTAGATTATGGAAGTTATCTTTCTCGCTTCGAAATCAATATCAAAGGAAGCAAAACAATTGCTGCCGGATTAACGCTACATGACAAAAAAGGAACTATTGGTACGAATGTAAAAGAAGGCTGGATAAGTCATTGGGAACCTATCGATGATTCGGAAATCGGAACGGGAATTGTAGCTCCAAACAACACCTTGCTTAGTTTTGAGAATTATGTAACTAACGACAAAGACTTAAGTAATTTATACGCAAATATCAGCATAAAGAAAAAGAAGGCAATCTATTACACCGGTTTTGGATGGAAAAAAGGAAGTCCGTTTCAAACCCAACAAGAATGGGAAAAGTATTTGAGTTCTTTTGCTGAAAAAATAAATAATCCGCTTAGTGTTAAGGTAAAGAAGTAAATTATTGAGGCCTCGGGTTTAGCGGATTTAAATGGGTTTTCGCTGATTTGTTATTAAAAAAAATGAAAATAACACACAATCTTGTCATTTCGAGGAACGAGAAATCACACAAGAAATGCCGCAAAATTATCACTAATCTTTGTAGCGTCGCATGTGTGATTTCTCGTTCCTCGAAATGACAAAAATGAGAATAATAAACCAGCGAAAACCCTCTTAAATCCGCCAAACCCGCGGGCTATTTTTTTCTCCCCACAGGAAAATAATTCTCCTTCAAAATAATCTCTAACGGAATATAATGCGTTTTTTCAACTGTTTCCTGAAGCACTAATTTTTTATACAAATGATTTACAGCCATATAACCTTGTTCTTCTGGTCTTTGGTTAATCAAGAAATCAATTACACCTTTATTTAAGTATTCGATATTTTCTTTTAATAAATCGTAACCTATAATTCGGACGCCTTTGATATTGTTTTCATATAAAAATCGGGCTACAATATAAGCTCTGGAATTTGGAACAAAAACACTGTTTATCCCAGAAAACATTTCTAAATTCAGTTGATCAATACCAGAATCTTTAATGGTAACTTCTGAAAATTTGAAATTTGTAAGTTCATGGTTATCTCTAAAAAAAGAATAAAATCCGTCGATACGCTGCAAATAAACAGATGTACTTTCAATTTCGCGCGTAATCTTAAAAATCAAAATCTGCCTTTCATTTTTCACAGCAAAACTAATCAGCCTTCCTGCAAGATAACCGCTCTGAAAAGCATCTTGACCTACATAAGCATGTTCTTCATCAGTTGAAATATTAGAATCGATCATGACAACTGGAATATTCTTAGCTTCATATTCATTTAAAAAACGTACCGATTCTTCGTAAAAAATAGGTGCGAATAATAATCCGTCACACTCAAAATCGAGTACTTTTTTGATCATTTCCTTAAAAGAAACTTCATTAAAATCATAAAAGAAATAATCTAAAATAACTCCAAATTTTCCAAATTCGACAGCGGCTTTTTCAATTCCGATAATCTGACTTTTCCAGTATTCTAAATTTTCATATTTTGGAAGAAAAACAGCAAATCGAAACTTCTTATTTAATGCCAGATTACTAGCCAGAATATTTCGTTTGTAGCCGTATTCTTCTATAATAGCATTTACCTTATCTACATTTTCCTGAGCTACCTGCCCACGATTATGGATAATGCGGTCAACCGTTCCCGGCGAAACGTTTGCAAGTGCTGCAATTTTTTTAATAGTTATGATATTCTTTCTTTTTAAGTTAAAATGAAGTTGTTAAAGACCTAAAATTATTATTATTTTCAGTAAATATAAGTTGTTTTACTTAACTTTTTATATACATTTGTAATAATCCGTGTGCGTACACGCAAATTTAATAATTAAAATATATAAAACATAAAAATGATAGTAGATTCATTACAAAATGCAGCCAAATATCATAGCCTGCATCCTAATTTCAAAAAAGCATTTGATTATGTAAACCAAAATGACATAAGCAAACTTGAAGAAGGCGTTATTGAAATTGCCGAAGGACTAAAAGTAATTGTAATAGTTGGCGAAGGAACGACTAAAGAAGAAAGCATTAAAGGTTTTGAATGTCATGATAAAAATATAGACATACAAATTTCAATAAAAGGTCCAGAAACTTTTGCTTGGAAACCGAGAGAAAAATGCATCAGTCCAAATGGAGATTACAGCGATGAAAAAGACGTTCGCTTTTTTCATGACAAGCCAGATATGTTTTTTCAATTGCAGGAAAAACAGTTTGCTATATTATTCCCAGAAGATGTTCACGCTGCAATGATTGGCGAAGGCACGCTAAAAAAAATCGTTATTAAAGTAAAAATAGACGCATGAGTACTATCCAAAATTCAATAGACATTGTCGCAGCTCAAGGAATTCTTCCGCTGTATTTCAATACCAATCAAACGATCAGTATTGATGTTCTTAGAACATTGTACAATGCAGGAATCAGAGCTGTTGAGTATACCAACAGAGGTTCAGAAGCAATATTCAATTTCAAAAAAATGGTTGAAGTGCGAAATGCAGAAATGCCTGGAATGCTGTTGGGCATCGGAACTATAAAAAATGTATCACAGGCAGAAGAATTTTATGCTGCTGGAGCTGACTTTTTTATAAGTCCTGGTTTTGTGCCTGAGGTTGCTGTTTATTTAAAAAGCAAAAACGTTTTGTACGCTCCTGGCTGTATGACACCAACAGAAATAATTGCCGCTGAAAATGCTGGAATAAAATTCGTAAAACTTTTTCCTGGAAATATTTTAGGTCCAGATTTTTTGAGCAGTATTAAAGATATATTTCCAAACCTAATTTTTATGGTAACAGGCGGTGTCGATACTACACACGATAACATTCACAACTGGTTTTTGGCAGGAGCTTCTTCTGTTGGATTGGGAAGCAAACTAATCAGTAAAAAACGTATGGACGAAGCTGATTATGATGTAATTGCCAGTGAAACAAGGAAAGTTCTTGAAATAGTTCAGACGATTAGAAAATAATATAAATATGGATTCAATATTTAACCTAAGAGGGAAAATAGCACTTATAACGGGCGGCGCCGGTGTATTAGGAAGCAACTTTGCAAACGTTCTGGCTAATAAGGGCGTTATTGTCGGAATCGTTTCTCAATCGATTGAAAAAGCCAATAAAACGGTAGAAGCAATCGAAAGCAATGGCGGAAAAGCTTTTGCAATTCAGGCAAATGTTTTGAATAAAGAAGAACTAGAAAACGCAAAAAATTTAATTGTTGAAAAATACGGCCGACTTGACATTCTGATCAACGCTGCTGGAGGAAATATGCCCGGAGCAACCATTAGTCCAGATCAAGCCATTTATGACATGCAGGTTGATGATTTACAAAAAGTAGTAGATCTGAATATTATTGGAACAATGCTTCCTTCGCAAGTATTTGCTGAGCTTTTTGCCAAACAAAAACAGGGAATTATCATCAATATTTCATCAGCTTCAGCACAAAGACCTCTGACGAGAGTTGTTGGGTATTCAGCATCGAAAGCCGCGATTGACAATTTCACACAATGGATGTCGGTTGAACTGGCAACAAAATATGGCGAAGGAATTCGTGTAAACGCTATTTCGCCTGGATTTTTCATCGGAGAACAAAATCGAGCTTTATTGCTTACTCCAGAAGGAAAATTAACTCCAAGAGGTGAAAAAATTATCGATCATACTCCAATGGGAAGATTTGGGACGCCGCAAGATATTGATGGTGCGCTTTTATTTTTATGCAGCGACATGTCAAAATTTGTGACAGGAACCATTATAAAAGTAGACGGAGGATTTTCGGCTTCTAGTATTTAAATAATTATCAAAAAGCAAATTAGAATGGAACAAACATTACGATGGTTCGGACCAAATGATCCTGTTTCTTTACAAGATATCGCACAAACCGGAGCAACCGGAATTGTTACCGCTCTCCATCATATTCCGAATGGAGAAGTCTGGAGTATCGACGAAATTATAAAACGTAAAGTCGAAATTGAACATCAGGATGGAGATCCTAAAAAAGGTGCTTCTGGCCTGACTTGGTCTGTTGTAGAAAGTGTTCCGGTTCATGAAGACATTAAAAAACAAACTGGAAATTACCTTCAATACATTGAAAACTATAAAGAAAGCATTCGAAACTTAGCTTTATGCGGGATAAAATGCATCTGTTACAATTTCATGCCGGTTTTAGATTGGTCAAGAACTGATTTGGCTTATGTAACAGCAGACGGATCAAAGGCTTTGCGTTTTGACATTAATGCTTTTGCTGCTTTTGAATTGTTTATTTTGAAAAGACCTGGAGCAGAAAGAGAATACACCTCAATACAAATTGAAAAGGCTTCTAAATACTTTAACGCCATGAGCGATGATGATAAAGTAAGATTGCAGCAAAATATTCTAGCAGGGCTTCCAGGTGCTGAAGAAGCTTATTCTGTAGAAGATTTTCTAGTGACTTTGAGTGGTTATAATCATATTGACAGAAAAGCATTAAAGGAAAATCTTTTTTTCTTTTTAAAAGAAATTATTCCAGTAGCCGAAAGTAAAGGCGTTTTGATGGCGATTCATCCTGATGATCCGCCCTACCCGATTTTAGGCTTGCCGAGAGTTGTGAGCACCGAAGAAGACTTAACTGAATTAATGAATGCTGCGCCTTCTAAATCAAACGGTTTTACGATGTGTACAGGTTCATACGGCGTAAGAGAAGACAACGATTTGCCAGGAATTGTAAAACGTCATGGCGATAAAATGAATTTTATTCATTTAAGAAGTACCGAAAGAGACGAAGAAGGAAGTTTTTATGAAGCCAATCATCTTGAGGGTGATGTAGATATGTACGAAGTTGTAAAAGCAATTATCGAAGTAGAAAAAAGAAACGGAAGCAGCTTGCCGATGCGCCCTGACCACGGGCATCAAATGCTGGACGATTTGAATAAAAAAACAAATCCGGGTTATTCTGCAATTGGCCGTTTAAGAGGTCTTGCAGAATTGCGCGGTCTTGAAATGGGGATCAAAAGATCTTTATAAAAGTTTGTTGCGAAGAAGGTAGAGATTTTTTTTATCTCGCAGGTTTAGCGGATTTTTTGTCATCCTGACGAAGGAAGAATCGCACTCGAAATTCTAAAAGAAAACAGATAATCTTTACAGCGCTATTAGTGTGATTTCTCGTTCCTCGAAATGACAAACTACACTTTTAAATGTAATCTGCTAAATCTGGCGAGATCTGCGAGAGAAATAAAAACTTAGTGTCTTAGCGTAGCGGCAAAAGCTCAAAAAAAACTAACTAACCACAAAAAACCACAAAACCATGATTCGCCAAGCCATTCTTATCTCCTGTGTTCTTTTTATGGACACTTTAATGGCACAGGAAATACCCAAGATTATTACTTCAAAAACCAATTATCTCCCTGATTTCAGCTATGCCGGATATCATTTCGGCGAAAGTCAAATCTCACAAAACGAAGGAAAAGTTATTAATGCCACAGATTTTGGCGTAAAGGCAAATGATAATTTAGATGATTCGAAAGCACTTTTGAAGGCTTTAAAAATTGCTAATGAAACACAGGGAAATGTAATTTTGCAATTACCCGCCGGACGAATTATCCTAAGTGATGTAGTATACATCGAAAGAAGCAATTTTGTACTTCGAGGTGCAGGTTCTGGAGAAAATGGTACAGAAATTTATTGTCCTCGACCGCTGATGTATCTTAAAGATCCTGAATCACTTGCAGAATTAAGAGAATATTTAACCACTTTCGACAAAAGACAGCGCGAACCAGAAAACAATATTGATTTGGCTTTTTCGCAATATGCCTGGTCTGGAGGTTTTATTTGGACACAAGTCCCGAATGAGCGCGTAAAATCGTATTTAGATAAATACGAGCCAACTCCAAATGTTTTAGCGAAAGTCAGCTCTGGCAATATGGGCGAACATAGCATTACAGTTTCTGATGTCAAAAATTTAAAAGTCGGAGATATTGTCGAACTTCAGTTATTCAATAAAGATGGAGAAAAAGGCGAAATCATCAAAGATTTATATAAAGGTGCCAATGTAAAACCAGGTTCGCATCATTGGAAATTTCCGAAACTTCCAATCGTTAGACAACAAGTAGAAATTACTAAGATTTCAGGTTCTAAAATAACTATAAAAACACCTTTAACCATTGCCATAAAACCGAGTTATCAGGCACAATTGGTAGAATGGAAACATTTAAATGAAGTTGGAATTGAGCATCTGCGTTTTACTTTTCCTGATATTCCAAGAGTTGCGCATCATGTCGAGCCGGGAAATAATGCGATATTTTTAACGCGTCTTTTTAACAGCTGGGTCAAAGATGTTACCATTACCAATGCCGACAGCGGTATTTTAGCTGAAGAAATTTCAAATGTTACGGTTCAAGATATCATTACAAATGGTGATCATATGGCTCATTATACTGTGACTTTAGGCGGTGTGCATAATGTTTTGGTCAAAAATCTTAAAATTTATAATAAAACAGTTCATCCGCTGAGCTTCAATACTTTTGCGACGAAAAATGTATATCAGAATTGTGAAATTTTTGCTGATCCACTTTTAGATCAGCATTCTGGAGCCAATCATCAAAATTTATTCGATAATATAACCGTTCACATAACTCAAGATAAAAACAACAGTTACCTGTTATTTGGCGGTGGCGGTGCTGATTATTGGAAACCCTCCCACGGACCGTTCAGTACGTTTTGGAATTTAAATATAGACGTTGCAAATCCAGATTCTAAAGCAGTTTTATTATACGGAATGAAAGACGGACCATTTGCCAGAATTATAGGCGTTAACGGAAATGCTAAATTCGAAATAAAATATGAACCCGACGCTTTTATTGAATTTGTAAATACACCAATGGATAAAATTCCTTCACTGTACAATTATCAACTAAAGAACCGCTTAAAAAAATAATTCAAACACATAGAAACATAGTTTTTGGCATATAAAAGGCGTTTCACTTACATTAACAATCATAGTACTTTGAGTATAGCTATGTATGAAAACTAGTTTTTTTGATTTTTTTATACAAGAAAGAAATGACATAAAATGAGAAAACCTTTGCCTCTTTGAACCTTTGCCTCTTTGAACCTTAAAAAAAACGCTATGAAATACAAAATAGCTTTTCTCACAATTCTGTTTGTTTTCGGAAATATATTTTCCCAAAATAAATATCGGCTTAAAAATATTTCTACTGCTGATGGACTTTCGCAGAGTTCTGTTATTGCTATACATCAGGATAAATTTGGCCAGATGTGGTTTGGTACGCGTGACGGTCTAAATAAATATGACGGAAGCAAATTCACCATTTTCAGAAATGATGTGACAAATAAACATTCGATCAGCAACAACGATATTTTATCGATTGAGGAAGATAATTCAGGAAAAATTTGGGTTGGAACTTACAATGGGCTAAACTGTTACGATCCTGTTCAGAATACATTTACAAGATATCTTCATACCAAAACCAATCATACCATAAGCAGTAACGCCATTTGGTCTATAAAGGAAATTGGCAATGAAATGTGGTTTGGAACTTCAAAAGGATTAACAATTTACAACAAAAAAAACAGCAAATTCACTTCTATTTTTCATTCGGATACAGACGCTTCTACTCTGCCTAGCAATAATATCATTACAATCTTAAAAACAAAAAAAGGCGAAATCTGGATTGGAACTACAAAAGGATTATGTAAGCTTCTCAGCAGAAAAAACGGAAAATTTATCTTCAAAAACCACCTTTTAAATCCTGTTGATGAGCTAAATGTTCAGGCAATTGCCGAAGATACTTCAGGGAATTTATGGATCGGGACAAAAAATAAAGGCCTTTTAAAATTCGATAAAACTTCTAATCAATTCGTCTCTTTTTTATCCGATGAAAAATATCGCGAAATCAATACTGATATTCGTTCATTGGCAATTGACAGTCAGGGTTCTTTATGGATTGGTGCTTATGACGGAATCTACATTTTAGGCAAAGACAAAAGCCTGCAAAAAATAAACAACAGCAACAACAGTAACGGAATCGACAAAGTAAAATCTGTTTTTATTGATCAAAAAGGTTCGGTTTGGATTGGATGCTATTATAAAGGGGTTAATATTTGGGATATTTCGAATGTCAATTTTTCTAATTATAATCAGAATTCGAAAAAAATTCCGATGAGTTTTGATGTCGTAAGTTCGATTATTGCTGATAAAAATCAGAACATTTATTTTGGAACAGAAGGCGGCGGCATCACTGTTTATAATAAGAATAGTGAAACTACAAGTTATATCAACAGCAAAAGCGGTCAGACTACAAAAAATGATATTAAATCAATGTGTCTTGCAGAAGACATTTTATGGATTGGAACTTTTTCGAAAGGTTTGTCTGCTTACAATACTATTTCTAAAAGAATTGAAGACAACAGAATTGGTTCTGATTTAAATGCCTTATTAAAAGAATCCGGTGTTTATTCTATTAAATCAGAAAAAAATGGCATTCTCTGGATTGGTACTTTTGGCAAAGGATTAATTCGTTACGATACCATTGCTAAAACTTTTCAAGTTATTGGCAATGATGCTGCTAAACCTAATTTCTTAACCAATAATATTATCCGAACCATTTTAGTAGATCAAAAAAATGGTATCTGGGTTGGAACTCAAAACGGTCTAAATTTTATTCCGAGTAATAATTTTAGTCCAAATAATTATTCCATTAAACATTACTTTTTTGATAGTTCTTCTTTATCTGGTGATGATATTTTGACTTTGTTTCAAGACAGCCACAAGAAAATTTGGGTTGGCACCAAAGCGAAAGGGCTTCATTATTATGATGGGAAAAAATTCAATAAAATTAATTTAAGAGTTGGAAATACGGTTATTACATCTATACATTCGATACTCGAAGATGACGATAAAAACCTATGGATCAGTACGAATCAGGGAATTATAAAATACAGTACCACTCAAAAAACCGTTGTTATTTATGACCAGAAAGATGGTTTGGCGAGTAATGAATTCAATGATAATTCGGCGTTAAAACTCGATTCAAATAAGTTTTATTTTGGAAGCCCGTCTGGCGCAACTTATTTTGATGCCAAGAAAATTTCCATAAATCAATATGCACCGCAGGTTTTAATCACTAATCTGAAAATCAAAAATGAAACGATCAACGCAAATGATGCAGCTGAGATTTTAGAAAAAAGCATTGGCTACACCAAAACCATTACGCTTGATTACGATAAAGCCAATTTTTCAATAGATTTTGCGATTCCAAATTACATTCGATCAAAAAACAATCAATACAGTTACCGCTTGACGGGATTGGAAAACAATTGGACCATTACTAAAAATACGGAAGCTATTTTTGCCATTCAAAATCCGGGAACTTATGTTTTTGAAGTTCGAGGAGCCAATAATGACGGTGTTTGGAATAAGGTGCCAACAACTTTAACAGTGATTGTAAATCCAGCTCCTTGGCGCAGTATTTGGGCTTTTTTATTGTATGGAATTTTAATTGGGCTCGGATTGTACGGTTTAATTTGGATTATGAAATCAAAAGCCAGGCTTAAACAAAAATTGGAATTGGAGTATTTAGAAACCAAACGAATTGAAGAAAACAATTTAGCAAAACTTGACTTTTTTACCAATATCTCGCATGAATTCAGAACACCTTTAACACTGATTTTAGGTCCATTACAACAGATTTTAGCCGATTATAACGGAACCAATGAAATGTATAAAAAGCTTTTGGTTATTGAAGGAAGTGCCAATCATCTTTTAAGTCTCATTAACCGTTTAATGGATTTTAGAAAATTAGAAAATCATCAAGTGAAACTCGAATCAGCAAAGGGAAATATTGTAAAATTTACTAAAGAAATCTTTTTGTCTTTTATTGAATATGCAAAAGACGGCGGTTACACTTATACTTTTGAATCATCTGAAGAAGAAATTCTGGTTTATTTTGATCGATACAAATTAGAGCGTGTTTTTTACAATCTGATTTCAAATGCTTTTAGATATACGCCAAAAGGCGGCAAAATCCATCTTAAAATATCGCACGACAGCGAAAATATTTTTATTGCTATTGAGGATTCTGGAGTTGGAATTGCTGCAGAGCATATAGATAAAATTTTTGATTTGTTTTTTGAAGTTCCGATGCACAACAATGTTCAGAAAAACTATAATAAAGGAACTGGAATTGGTTTGTCAATTGTAAAAAACATTGTGAAACTACATAAGGGAAACATTGAAGTAACCAATAAAGAAAAGGCAGGGGTTGTTTTTAAAGTGACACTTCCGCTGGGCAGAGAACATCTTTTAGACAGTGAAATTATTCAAGATTTTAAAATCAGTGATGATATTGTTCAATACACTTCTCAATTAGAAACTTCGGAAATTTCAGAACCTGAAGACATTAATGATTTTGTAGTTAATGAAGAAAAACAGACTATTTTGATTGTTGAAGATCATAAAGTACTTCGTTCATTTATGAAAAATCTTCTCAAAAAAGAATACAATATTATTGAAGCCGAAAACGGGAAAATTGCCTACGACAAAGCGATAAAACATATTCCAAATTTAATTATCAGCGACGTTATTATGCCAGAAATGGTGGGAACAGAGCTTTGTTCTAAAATTAAAGAAAATCTCAAAACAAGTCATATTCCGGTTATATTACTGACTTCGAGATCATCTTTGGTTTATAAATTTGAAGGACTCGAAAGCGGTGCCGATGATTACATCAGTAAACCTTTCAATTTAATTGAATTTAAACTTCGCGTAAAAAATCTTTTAAATTCAACCGAAAGACTCAAAAACAAATTTACAAGCGAGGATAATTTTATTCCGTCAGAAATCACGGTTTCTTCTTTAGACGAAGATTTGCTGAAAAAAGCATTTAAAATTGTCGAAGAAAATATTTCAAACGAGCAATTTGATATTCCGTTTTTCTGTTCAGAATTAGGCGTAAGCCGTACGATGTTATTTCTAAAAATCAAAGCTTGGACGAATTATACACCAAACGAATTTATTCATGAAATACGATTAAAACGTGCTGCTCAATTATTAGAACAAAATAAATTAAACGTTTCTGAAATCAGTTATAAAGTGGGTTTCAACAATCCAAAATACTTCAGCAAATGCTTTCAGAAAAAGTACGGAGAAACGCCGTCACAATTTGCTGACAAATTTTTCAAATCTTCAGAAGTTTTTTAAATAATCTGCATTTTTAAACGCTTTAAAAAAGGGTATCTGTATTTTTAGATACCCTTTTTTGTATTTCTATATCGGTTTCGCCTGATACATTTGTGGTATGAAAATCAAAAAAACAAAATTCATACTACTGCAAATTCTATTTGTGATAGTCATAATAGGAATGAGTTTATTGCTTTTTTATTTTATCTAACATTAACCTTAAACCAAAAAATGAATGTTTACAAACCAAAAAATCAAATCGCTTAAATGGTGTTTGCTGGCGGCCTTTTTACTGGCAAATATTGTGATGAATGCACAGGAACGAAAAGTTACAGGAAAAGTAACTTCTAGTGAAGATTTGCTCGGGCTTCCTGGTGCCAATGTTTATATTAAAGGATCTTCAGTTGGAGCATCTGCAGACATGGACGGGAATTATACTGTTATAGTTTCTGAGAAAAACGCAGTATTGGTTTTCAACTTTGTGGGATATCAAACGGTAGAAATTCCGGTTGGAAATAAAACCACCGTAAATGTCAGTTTAAAGCCAGACACCAAAAATCTTGACGAAGTAATTGTTGTGGGTTACGGTACGCGTAAAAAAAGTGACATTACAGGTTCAGTTTCATCTGTAACTGCAAAAGAGTTAACGGCTTATCCTTTATTAAATGCAGAACAGGCTTTGCAAGGCCGTGCTGCAGGGGTTTCAGTACAAACTAATAATGGCGGCGAGCCTGGTGCTCCGGTAAAAATCAGAGTTCGTGGAGGAACCTCAATTAATGCCAGCGGAGATGCCCTTATTGTTGTTGATGGTTTTGCAGGGGTTTCGATGCCCGCGCCACAAGATATTGCTTCTATTGAAGTTTTAAAAGATGCTTCTGCAACGGCAATTTATGGATCGAGAGGTTCGAATGGCGTTATTATGGTTACAACTAAAAAAGGCAAAGCAGGAAAACCAGTAATCGAATTCAGCAATTCAACTTCGGTACAATCTGTAAACAATAAATTACATTTATTAAACGCAGATCAGTTTGTGGCATATAGAAAAAGCTTTACCACACATACAGCGGCTGGATTTAATACAGATTGGCAAGATGTAATTTACCGTGACGGAATGATTTCGAACAGTCAATTATCATTTTCGGGAGGATCAGAAAAAGTGAGGTATTATGTTTCTGGAAATTATTTTAATCAAAATGGAGTTGTAATAAATTCAGGAATTGATAAATATTCAATTGTAAGCAATTTGGAAGCTGATTTATCTGATAAGTTTAAAGTGGGTTTGAATTTATTTCAAAGCAAACAAAACAAAGATGGAATCATAAGCCAGACTGGAGCTGGAGGAACTGGCGCAGCGGGCGTAATTGCAGCGGCGTACCGATTTATGCCAGATAAAGGAATTTACAATGCAGACGGAAGTTACACCTCTACAGCTCCAATTGGAGATGATATCGACAATCCGTACGCAACCGCAATGGAAAATATTTTAGAAACGGTTTCTATCGTAAACAGATCTAATTTCTTTGCACAATATAAAATCACAAATGATCTTGATTTTAAAACAACTTTAGGATTAAACGAAACAAATTCTCAAACCGGTAGATATATTCCATCTACTTTAATTGCTGGAAAAACAATTAAAGGAGAAGCTTCTGTAAGCAACAATAGATTTTCTTCTTTCTTGACAGAGAATTATTTGACTTATAAAAAAGAAATTATCGAAAAAGGAATTTTGACAGTTCTTGGAGGTTATTCCTATCAAAAAAATAAAAGCGAATCATCTTCTGCAGCTTCAAGAGGATTTTTGACGAATACCAATTCGTATCACAATTTAGGAGCCGGAACAGTGTATTTAAAACCCGATTCTTCTTTATCTGAAACCGAATTAATTTCTGCTTTCGGAAGATTGAACTTTGATTACGACGATAAATATTTATTGACTTTTACTGCCAGACGCGATGGCTCTTCAAGTTTTAGTAAAAATTACAAATACGGAACTTTTCCTTCGGGAGCAATTGGCTGGAATATCGCAAAAGAAAACTTCTTGAAAGACAGCAAAACAGTTTCAAATCTTAAATTGAGAGCAAGTTATGGTGCAACCGGAAATCCATCAATTGGCGCCTACTCTACTTTATCAAGATTCTCTGAAATTTATGATGTGAGCGGCGACGTTATTGTAAATGCGGTGCAGTTGACCTCTTTGGATAATCCGAATTTAAAATGGGAAACTTCATATCAGCAGGATTACGGAATTGATTTGGGTTTATTTGATAACAGAATCAGCCTTACTGCAGATTATTACAAAACAATTACCAAAGATTTATTGTTTAACAGACCATTGCCAGGAGTTTCTGGAATTGCTTCTCAGCTTCAAAACGTTGGACAATTAGAAAACAAAGGATGGGAATTGGGCATTAATACTAAAAACTTTACTGGACCTGATTTTACTTGGTCAACAAATTTCAACATCTCCTCTAACAAAAATAAAGTATTGAAATTAGCTGATAATAAAGACTTGTTGATTAACTCTGCACCAGGGCATTTCCTTGCAACAGAATCTCAAATTTTAAGAGTTGGACAGCCAGTGGGATCATTTTTCGGATTTATTTATGATGGCGTAATTCAACAAGGAGAAACAGTTCTTCCGGGTAATTTTGAAACTGCTCCAGGCGGCGAAAAATTTAAAGATGTAAATGGCGACGGAAAACTAGATTCTAATGATAAAACAATTATCGGAAATCCAAATCCGGATTTCATATTTGGCTTGAACAATGATTTCACTTATAAAAATTTAGACTTAAATATCTTCTTTCAAGGTTCAGAAGGAAATCAAATCTTGAACTATACTTTGATGGAATTGGCTTCTGGGAACAACAATGCTACAACAGAAGTTCTAGACGCTTGGACACCAACAAATACAGATACAAATGTTCCGGCAAATGCTGCAAGAACAAAAAGAATTACATCAAGGTTTGTGTACGATGCTAGTTATATCCGTCTAAAAAACATCTCTATTGGTTATAGTTTAGATGAAAAATTTGTTTCGAAAATGGGATTAAGCAAAGTTCGTTTTTACATCAGTGCACAAAACTTATGGACCATTACAGATTATCCAGGTTCTGACCCAGAAACCAATTATCTGAACGATACAAACGCCAGAAGCAACACCAACTTAGGTTTAGATTATGGAAGTTACCCGAATGTGAGAACATTTACAATGGGTTTTAACTTAAAATTTTAGTTTAAAAAATCAAATATTATCTACACATGAAAAAATATATAGCTTTTCTTTTCTTAGGAATGTTCGCTTTAGGATGTTCAGATTTAGAAGAACATCCGGTAGGAATTATTCGTCCTGACAATTTCTTTAATAATACAGATGATTTGCAAGCTGCGGTAAACGGAGCTTTTGCCAACATCGCACACAATAATTATTGGGGACGAGAATTTACAATTGCCTTAATGCTTCGTGATGACATGTCTGACATTGGCGACAGAACAACTCAAGCCGCACGTATAGATGTGAACGACATGAGTATGAACGATACAAACGCGCTTGTTGCTAACTTTTGGCCTCAATCTTATGTTATCATTACAGCAGCAAATCAGGCAATCGAAGGCGCGAAAAAAACGCCAGGAGATCCCGCAAAAGTAAACGCAATTGTAGCTCAGGCTTATTTTGCAAGAGCTTTTACGTACTATCATTTGGTACGTCTTTTTGGAGATATTCCATACATTGATTTTGTTGTAAACGATGTTTCGCAGGTAAATGCTTTAAGCAGGACTAAAGAAGCAGATGTTTATCCAAAAATTATAGCCGATTTAGAATTTGCAAAGCAATGGCTTGAAGACAAACCAAAAGTAAAGGCTGTTCCTGGAAAAGGTACAGCTGCAGGTTATTTGGCTTCTGTTTATTTAACTTTAGGAAATTATCAAAAAGCATATGATGAAGCAAAATATGTAATTACAAACGAAGCAAAATTTGGTTTAGGTTTAGATGCTGATTTTCAGGATTTATTTAACGCTACAAAAACAGTAGCTTTAAAAGAACCTTTGTTTACAATCGATTTCAACAACTTAGTTTCAGGAAATTACGGTCAAGACTATACCGCTTTTTTTACTGGATCACTTAAAGATGACAGTTACAGTTATGGACAAGGTTTTTCTGTTGCGGTTCCGTCCTTAAAAGTTTTTAACACTTGGGATCAGAGAGATTACAGAAGAGCCGTAAGTTTTGATACAATTATTAGAAAGAAAACGGGTCCAGGCGGTGCATTGCAAATTTATCCTTCAAGCGATAACGAAAAAGCGCCTCGTCCGCATATTGCGAAATATTATCGTTTTCCGGGTAAAGCTGGTGCAAACGGAAGAACTTCGCAGCACAATTACATTACAATGCGTTATGCCGAAGTTTTATTGACAGCAGCAGAAGCATTAAACGAAATTACGCCCGGAACAACAGAAGCCGATGGTTATGTAAATCGAGTTCGTGCTAGAGCCAGAAACAAAGCTGGAAAATTAGTTTCGTTTCCTGCAAACGTAACGCCAGGTTTATCAAAAGCCGATTTTAAAAAAATGGTTATTGAAGAAAGACGATTAGAATTTGCTTTTGAATATATCAGATGGTATGATATCAAAAGATTGAAAAACGGCCCGGAAGTTTTTGGTCCAAACGGATTAGAACCGCACGCCAATTTTGATCCGGCAAAAGATTATCTTTTTCCATTGCCAGGAACTGAATTGGCAATCAATCCAAATTTAAAACCAAATAATCCTGGTTACTAAACATTAGATTAATTAGTATGAATAAAGTTAGTTTTTTTACTTTAATTCTTGGGTTTGCACTGCTGGCAACAGCGTGCAAATCCAGAATTAATTCCCAAAATATTTCTGCATCAAAACTTCTGGAAAACCGCTATAAAATGCTATTGGAATATCCTGTAGATTCTTTGTCAATGCCTAGAAGTATGACTACCAAAACAAATTCAATTAAAAAAGTTCCTTCAAAAGACTGGACAAGCGGTTTTTTTGCTGGAAATCTTTGGCAATTATATCGTTTGACTGGAAATCCTCAATACAAAGAACAAGCAGCAAAATGGACAGCTTTCAGCAAAAAAGAAAGCGTTAACAATAATTCGCACGATGTTGGTTTTAAAGTGTTTTGCAGTTTTGGAGAAGCGCTGAAAGTGGAAAACAAGCAAGAATACAAAGATGTGATTATTAAAGGCGCAGAAACTTTATGTACAAGATTTGATCCAAAAGTGAGTGCAATTCGGTCTTGGGATTTCAACAGGGAAATTTGGGATTATCCTGTTATTATTGACAATATGATGAATTTAGAATTGCTTTTTGAAGCTTCTAAATTATCTGGAAATAAAAAGTTTAGAGATATCGCCATTAAACATGCCAATACCACTTTAAAAAATCAATTTAGGGATGACAACAGCTGTTATCATGTTGTTGATTACAATCCTGTTTCTGGAGCTGTGAGAAAGAAAACTACACTTCAGGGTTTTAATGACGATTCAGTTTGGGCACGCGGACAGGCTTGGGCAGTTTATGGTTTTACCATGTCGTACCGATATACCAAAGATGAGGCTTACATAAAACAAGCCGAAGCTACTGCGAAGTTTTTTATGACCAATAAAAATTTGCCTGAAGACGGAGTTCCGTATTGGGATTTTAAAGATCCCAGCATTCCAAATGCACCGCGCGATGTTTCTGCTGCAACGGTTATGGCTTCCGCATTATACGAACTTTATAGTTATACAAAGAATAAAAGTTATTTGGCTTTCGCCGATAAAATAATTGCGACTTTAAATTCGGATAAATACATTTTAGACGCTAAAATTAATGCACCATTTATTCTGGATCACAGTACCGGAAACTGGCCAAAACACGACGAAATTGACGAACCAATTATCTATGCTGATTATTATTTTTTGGAAGCATTGCTAAGAAAAAAGTAACAAAGGCACAGAGGTACAAAGCAACAAAGGTTTTCAGCCTCTGTACCTGAGAACCTAAAAAAAGCTTTATAATTTATGAAAAAACAACTTTACAGCTATAAGCCATTTTCTAAAATAGTAACTCTAATTTTCTTTCTTTTTTGTCTGAACAGCAGTTTTGCTCAGACGAAAACAAACATCAATGAAAACTGGCTGTATTTAGAAAATAATACACCAAACCTTGATCAAGCAAAAAAAGCAAAAAACTGGACTGAATTAAATCTGCCGCACACTTGGAATGCCGAAGATGCAACCGATTTAAATCCGGGTTACAGACGCGACGCAAGCTGGTATCAAAAGAAACTTAATATTTCGAAAATAGATCAAAATCAACGTTATTATTTATATTTTGAAGGTTCTAACGTAACTACAAAAGTGTATGTTAATGATAAGGATGCCGATGGACATATTGGTGGATATATTGGTTTTACGATTGATATTACAAACTTTATTAAAGAAGGAAACAACGAAATTTTTGTTCGGGTTGATAACAGTTATGATATCGAAATTATTCCGTCTCAAAAAAGTGATTTCTTTATTTATGGCGGCATCACGCGTGATGTCTGGCTTATTTCGAAATATAAAAGTCATATCGAGAATTTAAAAATTACAACGCCGGAAGTCTCGGCTAAAAAAGCTTCTTTAAATATAATGGCAGAAACAGCAAATCCTGAAAATTCAAAAAATTTATCGCTGACTGTAATTCTCAAAAATCCGAAAGGAAAAAAAGTAGCAAGCAAAACCGTTTTTGTTTCGAATAAAATTTCAAGAATAACTTTCGAAAACATTAAAAATCCAGAATTATGGGATACTCAAAAACCAAATTTATATAGTGTATCTGCTTTTTTATCAGAGAACAGCCAAATCAAAGACAGCGTATCTGAAAAAGTTGGTTTTAGATGGTTTGAGTTTAAAGATCACGGTCCGTTTTATTTGAACGGAAAACGATTATTGCTTCGCGGCACTCATCGTCATGAAGAACAAGCCGGAGTTGGCGCTGCAATGAGCAATGCGCAACATTGGGCTGATATGAAATCTATAAAAAATATGGGTGCTAACTTTGTTCGTTTGGCACATTACCCGCAAGATCCTGAAATTTACAAAGCTTGTGATGAATTGGGTTTATTGGTTTGGGATGAATTGCCTTGGTGCAGAGGCGGTATTGGAGATGAACTTTGGCAGACAAACACAAAAAATATGCTGCGCGAAATCATCAATCAAAATTTCAATCATCCGAGCATTATTATTTGGTCTTTGGGTAATGAAATGAACTGGCTTCCAGATTTTCCTGACGGAGATAATACAGATAAAACCAATGTGTTTTTGACCGAATTAAACGATATTGCTCATAAACTTGATCCAACGCGAAAAACAGCGATTCGTAAATATTACGAAGGTTCGCAGATTGTCGATGTCTTCTCTCCTTCTATCTGGTCGGGCTGGTATTCTGGAAGTTACAAAAGCTATCAAAAAGCAATCGACCTATACAAAAAAGAATACAAACATTTTATTCATGCCGAATATGGCGGCGACAGTCATGTTGGGCGTCACAGTGAAAATCCGGTAACGGGCGAAAATATTATAAAGGCAGAAGGCTGGGAAGAAGCAATTGTTCAGACAAAAGTTGCAAATATTGCTCAAATTGGCGATTGGAGCGAAAATTATATCGTTGATTTATTCGATTGGCATTTGCATATATCCGAGAATGACCCAACGTTTGTGGGCAATGTACAATGGGCATTTAAGGATTTTGCAACGCCTTTGCGACCAGAAGATGATATTCCGTACATGAATCAAAAAGGACTTGTAGACCGAAACGGAAATCCGAAAGATGCATACTATGTTTTTAAAAGTTATTGGAGCGATGAACCTTTCACTTATATCGAATCGCATACTTGGACAGAACGCCAAGGACCAGAAAATACTCCCAGAACTATTAGTGTTTTCAGTAATTGTGATCGAGTTACATTATATCATCAAGGTAAAACGCTTGGAGAAAAAAAGAGAAATCTTTCATTATATCCAGCAAATGGCTTAACTTGGGATGTTAATTTTTCTAAAGGTGAGAATATTTTAATTGCGATAGGAGAATCTAAAGACGGAAAAACAGTTTCAGACACTATAAAAGTGAACTATCGCTTTACTAAAAATGAAGCGGCAACTTCACTGCAATTATCTTCTGAAAAATTAAAAAACGGCCATTACCTGGTTACCGCAATTGCTATTGACAATAATAATTTACGTTGCTTGGATTATGAAGAAAGTGTCTATTTTCAATGTCTTAAAGGCGGGAAAACCATGAAAAATCAAGGAACTCCGACAGGAAGTGAATCGATTAAAATGGCAAATGGAAAAGCCTCGATTGAAGTTGTTCCAGATGGATCAAATACACCCATTGAAATGACAGCTTTGAATCAGAGTTTTAAAGGGGAATATTTGAAGATTGAACCTTAATCTAACCGCAAAGTTCGCAAAGAAACGATCGCAAGGCACACAAATCTTTGCATTTAACTTTGCGAACCTTGCGTAAACCTTAGCGCGCATTGCGGTTAAAGCATCATTTGACTATAATATAACAAATATACAAACTAATGAAAAAACTAATAACCACATTACTCCTAACCTTTTCCCTTTTCGGATTTGCGCAAAATCAAAACTTGATTTCAAATGTTCCCAATAGAAATACAACTTCACTAAACGGTGTTTGGAATTACATTGTTGACCCTTATGAAACGGGCTATTACAGCTTTCATCATGATGTATACGACAAACAGGCAAAACCGTCAAATGCTGCATATTTTAATAATTATCACGCAGTAAATAAACAGGAATTGGTTGAATATGATTTTGATAAATCTCCAAAAATTAACATTCCTGGCGATTTTACTTCACAGATTCCGGAACTCAAATATTACGAAGGAAATGTTTGGTTCAAAAAATCATTCGATTATAATTTAAAGGCAGGAAAACGCCTTTTTGTTTATTTGGGAGCAATCAATTATAAAGCTGATATTTATTTGAATGGAAAAAAATTAGGAACTCACATTGGAGGTTTTACCCCCTTTAATTATGAAGTTACTTCGATTGTAAAGCCAAAAGATAATTATTTAGTTATTAAAGTGGATAATACACGCCACAAGGAAGATGTTCCGACAATTAATACCGATTGGTGGAATTATGGCGGAATTACGCGCGATGTGACTTTGATTGAAGAAGAAGCTTCGTTTATTGAAGATTATAACATTCAACTTAAAAAGAACAATCCAAGTTTGATTTCTGGATTTATCAAAATCAATACTCCAGATCAAAATCAAAATCAGGTGTCAATTTCTATTCCCGAATTAAAAATTAATTATAAAGGAAAAGTTGGTGCTGACGGAATTTTAAACTTCGAAATTCCAGCTAAGAAAATCTCATATTGGTCGCCAGAAAATCCCAAATTATATGATGTAACAATTGATTATAACGGACAAAAATTAAAAGATAATATTGGTTTTAGAACAATTGAAACTAAAGAAGACAAAATACTATTAAACGGAAAACCAATTTTTTTAAGAGGAATTTCGATTCACGAAGAAAATGCAAAAGGCGGACGCGCTAATTCTGAAGAAGATGCATTACGCTTGTTAAACTGGGCAAAAGAATTGGGCTGTAATTATGTTCGTCTGGCACATTATCCACATAACGAAAACATTATCAGAACAGCTGATAAAATGGGATTAATGGTTTGGGAGGAAATTCCGGTATATTGGACAGTAGAATTTACTAATAAAGATACCTATCAAAATGCTCAAGATCAATTGACTGCTGCAGTGACAAGAGACAAAAACAGAGCTTGTATTATTATTTGGTCAATGGCAAATGAAACGCCAATTTCTGATGCTCGAAATTTATTCATTAAAAATTTAGTAGATCATACGAAATCTTTAGACAATACCCGATTAATTAGTGCGGCTTTATTAACACAAAGCGGTGTTGACGGATTTGGAACTATTAATGATGCAATTGGCGAATATTTAGATATTATTTCGTTTAATCAGTATTTAGGCTGGTACGGCGGAAATCTTGAAGATGCTGAAAAAATCTTCTGGAGAACCAAGTACAACAAACCCGTTATAGTTTCTGAATTTGGAGGCGATGCCAAACAAGGCTTGCACGGAGAAAAAAATGAACGCTGGACCGAAGAATTTCAAGAATATTTATACATTCAAAATTTGAAGATGATTGAAAAAATTCCGCACTTGAGTGGATTAAGTCCTTGGATTTTAGTTGATTTCAGGTCACCGCGACGTTTGCTTCCGGGAATTCAGGACGAATATAACCGTAAAGGATTAATCTCAAATGACGGAAATAAAAAGAAAGCTTTTTATATTATGCAGGATTGGTACGCAAAGAAGAAAAAAGAATAATAATTGTATGATTTCTCTTTGTTATTCTCTTACTTTGTGTATTCCAAATAAATTATCCTATGAAAAAATTTAGTTTACTGGCAGTTATTTTTTTAGTTGCCATTTCGGTTAAAGCACAAGACGTAGTAAAATTTGCTCCGTTAGATGCAAGTCCAGTTGATATTTCTTATTTCCCAAGCAGATCGGTTAAATTCAAAAAAACGGACACTCCTTCTCCTTCAATTAAAGTTACTTATGCAAGACCTTCAGCAAAAGGACGTGTTGTTTTTGGAGAACTGCTGAAGTTTGGTGAAGTTTGGAGAGTTGGTGCAAATGAAAATACAGAGATCAAATTTTACAAACCTGCAACGATTAATGGTGTAGCAATTCCTGTGGGAACTTACAGCTTATTTGCTATTCCAGAAAAAGACAAATGGACGATCATTATCAACAAAGAACTTGATATGTGGGGAGCTTACGCTTATGACGAAAGCAAAGACTTAGTTAGAGTATCAGTTCCTGTAAAACCAGTTTCTACTGCTATTGAAGCTTTGTCAATTGCTTTTACAACTCAAGGTACAGTAACCAATTTAGTTATTGGATGGGACAAAACAACTGTTGAATTGCCTATTACGATTAAATAATACTTTCGAGTATTTAAAAAGCAGAAAGCTGTCTCTTATGAGACGGCTTTTTTTTATTAAGGTAATTAAAAAATACATCGATAAGGGCTTTGCAATTACAAGATAAACTAAATTACCAAATATGGGAATTATATAACATTTTTACAAAATTATATAAAAATGATATTTAGTGTACGTTTATTTTTGAGAGGTATAGATAAATAATTATTAAGAAAATTGTTCCACATCTTTAAAAAAAAACTTAAATATTATTCAATCAGAAATCTATACTAAGCAGAACCAAAGCAAAAAATGGTGCATTTGTCATAAACGTAACATTAAGGTTTAAAATGAAGTAAAGACAGTAATTAAAAGAACTATCTTTTTATAATCGACTAAGTAATTACATAGCATTCTTTTAATTTGTGCCTCAATAAATTAAGACAGTGATTTACGAAATTGATTTATGACATTATGCATCATTTTTTCACATTCCCCCATTCAAACTAAAAATCCCTTTAAGAAATAATCTTAAAGGGATTTTTTATGTTTTAGAATTGTTTAAGCAGTTGCCACAGAAGGTTCTATAATTTTATCCAACGTAATTGGCAAATCTCGAACACGTTTTCCGGTTGCGTTAAAAACAGCATTTGCAATTGCAGGCGCCATTCCAACCAAAGCAGTTTCTCCCAAACCTTTAGTTCCCATTGGGTTGCTTATAGGATCTTTTTTATTGACGAAAAATACTTCTTGTTTTTCAATATCAGCATTTACCGGAACATGATAATCTGCGAAATTGTTGTTTATTGGACGGCCGAAACGGTGATCGATTTCGAGAGCTTCCATTAATCCCATTCCGATTCCTCCTACTGCACCGCCATACATTTGTCCTGCTGATGTTTTTTGATTGATAACGGTTCCAATATCAGCACAGGAAACGACGTGAGCTAATCTTATTTTTCCCAAATTCGGATTCACCAATACTTTTACGAAGTGAACTGAAAACGAATAAATCGAATATTTTTTTGCTTCTTCCGTTGCTTTTGATTGATTTTCAACTTCAATTCCTTCTAATTTATTTGCAGTAAGCAATGCCGCTAGAGAAACTGATTTGGAATTGTCTTTTTTAGAAGAAATCAAACCATTAGAAAAAGACAATTCTGTAATTGGAGTTCCTTTTAATGTTGGATTTTCAGTTGCTAATCCAAGTATTTTACTGACCAATAAATTGCAAGCATCATGAACCGCAGAACCTACAGACGAAGTTGTAGCAGATCCTCCTTGCGTAGGGCCTTTTGGCAAACCGCTTTTACCCATTTCTATAATAACATTTTCAGCTGGCAATCCTGTTATTTCAGCACCTATTGCGGTCATCATAGTCGCGGTTCCGGGTCCCATATCATTTACGCTGCATTGCAGCACTAAATTGCCATCGGGTAAAAATTTTGCTTTTACAGAAGTTGCACTTCTATAACACCCAAAAGTTCCTGTTCCCATTCCGTAACCAACAAGCCACTCGCCTTCACGCACTGAACCTGGTTTATTTTTACGGTTTTTCCAGCCAATACGTTCCATACCGCCTTCGTAACATTCTAAAAGGTATTTACTGCTCCATGGTTTATTTTGTTCCAAATCTTTTTCCGCATAATTTTTCTTGCGAAATTCAATTGGATCCATATCTAGTTTATGTGCCAATTCATCCATTGCCGATTCTAAAGCAAATGATCCTGTTGCCTCGCCGGGACCACGCATCCAAATTGGTGTGCAGGTGTCCAGAGGTACAATTCGATAGCGCGTTGAAACATTGGCGCAATCATAAATAAATCGGGACATATTTACGGTTCCTTCCATAAAATCTTCATAGCTCGAAGTCATTGCGACAGCTTCGTGCGTTAAACCAGTCAGTTTTCCATCTTTTGTAGCGCCTAAACCCATTTTCTGAATTGTGTAAGGGCGAAACCCAACATTAGTAAACATTTGCTCGCGATGCAAAACTAATTTTACCGGACGATTTAATTTCTTTGCTCCAATCAAAGCTGCAATTTCGTAAGGCCAAGTATGCAGCCCCATACCAAAAGCACCGCCAAGATATTCAGAATTTACGGTGACATCTTCTACAGGAACTCCAAACACTCCAGCTACACTTTTTCTGGTTCCTTCAACTCCTTGACTTTTGGTATAAAGAGAGGGTTTATTTCCTTCCCATTTTGCAATAATATTGGCCAATTCCATCGGGTTATGAACTTCTGTCGGAATCGTATATTCTGCTTCAAATACAACTTCTGCATTTTTATATCCGTCGTGAGTTCCTCGATGATAATCATCGCCTTTATCAGTTTCAATTTTTTTCTCTTTTTCTTTTGCTTTTTGAAGATCTGTTATATGTTCTTCCTTCAGGTATTCTGCTTTAATTAAACTCGCTGCGTATTGCATACGCTCAAAAGTGTCTGCAACAACCATTGCAATTGGCTGATCGTAGTAAAGGATAGTATCATCTTTAAAAATTTGAAGCGGCTGGCCAAAATTATGCTTGTCTTTTGCCTTTTCGTATCCGGATGGCTTATCAACATTTAGATGTGTAATTACAGCTAAAACTCCTGGAGCCCATTCGGCTTTTTTTGTATCTATTGATTTGATTCGTCCTTTTGCAATTGTACTTCCAACTAAACAGGCGTAAACCACGCCCTGCATCTTATATTCGGCAGAATATGTTGCAGAACCTGTTACTTTAGCAAATCCATCAACTCTATTAATATTACTTGTCTTGCTCATAATTCGAATTATTTAGATGATGCTATTGTTAGTGCTTCGGTAATGGCGTTAGGTCCGAGTGTCAATTTAAAATTATTATCTCCATAACCTCTTGCTCCTTTCATCGCCAGATTGGCTGCCTGTTTGAAAACAGTTTCAGAAACCGTTTTTCCCTTCAAAAATTCTTCAGATTCATTTAATCGCCAAGGTTTGTGTGCTACCCCGCCCATTGCCAGACGTGCATTTGTAATTATATTATTGCTGATTTCTAAAGCCACAGCAACAGAAACTAAAGCAAATGCATAACTGCTTCGGTCGCGAACTTTTAGATAATGTACATTTTTAATGAAATTATTATTTGGAATTTCAATTGAAGTAATCAATTCCTTATTCTGAAGTGTGTTGTCTTTTTCTGGCGTATTTGCAGGAAGGCGATGAAAATCTGTAAATTTTATTTCTCTCTTGCCTTTTGGGCCTTCTACTAAAACTGTTGCATCAAGTGCTGCTAAAGCTACACACATATCACTTGGGTGAACTGCAATACAGCTATCTGATGCACCAAAGATAGCATGCATGCGATTTGATCCGCCAATTGCACCACAGCCGCTTTTAGGAACGCGTTTGTTGCAGGGCATATCGGTATTGTAAAAATAAGGACATCTTGTGCGTTGCAGCATATTACCGCCCACAGTTGCCATATGTCTGATTTGCTGTGATGCTCCTGCTGCTAAAGCTAAAGCAAGCAATGGATGTTTTTGTATTATTTCTTTATCTTCAGCAACTTGACTGTTTTTTGCCAAAGCGCCTATTGAGGTCTTGCCTGTTAAGAATTCTATTTTCTTTAAATCTAAAGCAGTTATATCTACCAATTTATCTGGAGCTACAACATTTTTTTTCATTAAATCGACCAAATTCGTTCCGCCGGCGATAAACATGGCTGAACTTTCTTTGCTGATACTGGTTACCGCAGAACCAGCTGATAGTGCTTTAATTAATTGAAAGTTTTTCATGACAGCATCCCTCCTTCCTTAACTTCTGTAATGGCATCGACAATATTATGGTAAGCACCGCAGCGGCAAATATTACCGCTCATATATTCTCGAATTTCTTCTCTGCTGTTTGCGTGACCCTCTTTGATGCAGGCTATCCCAGACATAATTTGGCCTGGAGTACAATAACCGCATTGAAAACCATCATTTTTAATGAAAGCTTCCTGCATTGGGTGGAGTTTTTTTCCTTTTGAAAGTCCTTCAATAGTGGTTACTTGAGCGTTTTGCTGCATTGAAGCCAATGACAAGCAAGATAAAATCCGCGTTCCGTTTACGTGAACTGTACAGGCACCGCATTGTCCGTGGTCACAGCCTTTTTTAGTACCTGTTAACTGCAGATTTTCTCTTAATAAATCGAGCAAGGTAGTTCTTGGCTCAACATTTAAGTTGTGTTTTTTGCCATTTACTTCAATAGAAAGTGGCACAGTCTCTAAATATTCAGCTATTTTTTCATCCCATTTATTCTCTGAAGCCATTACCAATGAAGGTGGTGTCAAGGCGAGAGCGGTAAAAAGTCCTGATTTTTTTATAAAGTCACGACGGGAGTTCGAATCATCCTCGGTTACTTTATTCGTAATTGATTTTTTAGCAGCCATTCATTCTATTTTTTAATTAGCAAAATCACTTTTGTCATCCTAACAAATTTAACAATCTTCGCTGACAAATAGTTATAAAATTCACATAAACACACTATTTAGAATAATTTCAATTGATAAAAACCATCGCTCAATAAAATTCAAAATTGTATTTTTACGATATTAAGCCAAATTTATGTCTCCACAAAAACTCATTTACTTAGACAACAATGCAACAACTCGTCTTGATGACAGGGTTTTAGAGGCAATGCTTCCTTATTTTACCAGCGATTATGCAAATGCAGGAAGTGCGCATATTGCTGGATTATCTGTAAAAGAAGCAGTAGAAAACGCTGCATGGCAAACCGCCAATTTGATTGGAGCAGATGAAGAAGAAATTGTTTTTACTTCTGGAGCAACTGAAGCTATCAATCTTGGTATAAAAGGTCTGTCTAATCAAGATCGAAAACATATTGTTACTGCCTCGACAGAACATAAGGCTGTGTTGAATACTTGCCAATACATGGAAACAATTGGTTTTGATGTAACGTATTTGCCTGTCAACTCAAATGGAATTTTAGATATTAATGTATTAGATGAGGCAATAACAGATAAGACACTGTTAGTCATTATAATGATAGTTAACAATGAAACTGGTGTCATGCATAATATGGCAGAAATATCTAAACTTGTTCACGCTAAAAATGCCATTTTAATGTGTGACGCAACTCAGGCTGTAGGAAAGATTCCTTTAGATGTTAAAACACTCGAAATTGATCTTTTGCCTCTTTCTGCACATAAATTTTATGGGCCAAAAGGAGTTGGTGCTTTGTATATTTCGGCGAAAGCCAAAATAAAAATTACCGCACAATTGCATGGAGGCGAACAACAGCGAAAGCTGCGAAGCGGCACTTTAAATTCTACTGGAATTATTGGTTTAGGTAAAGCATGTGAAATAGCTGAAAATGAAATACTAATAAATAAAAAAACAATATTTAAATTAAGAAATCAACTTGAAAATGGATTACTTCAATTTGAAGGTTCATTTGTTAATGGAGATACTGAAAACAGAATTTATAATACAACCAATATCTGTTTTCCGGGAGTAAATTCTGAACAGCTAATTCTTGCTTTGCAAAATATTGCAGTGTCTAATGGTTCATCTTGTTCCGCTGTAACTTCCAAACCTTCGCATGTTTTAAAAGCGATGGGTTTATCCGATGAAAATGCTTTGAGTTCAATACGATTTAGCTTAAGTCAATATACAACAGTTGAAGAGATTCAAGAAACGATTGAACGTGTTTTAAGTTTGCTTCGCCAATTGTCATAGTTTTTTTTGCCACGAAGACACTAAGACACAAAGTTTTTTTAAGCTTTTAGAAATAATATAGCGAATACGTAAAATCGCAAAGCTTTTATTACATAGTAATTTATGCCTTTGTACCTAGGAACCTTTGAAGCTTCATTCAAGAAATAAGCTCATTATAATCTTCTTCCGTATCTATGTCGATATCGCCTTTTTCGAAGGGAACTGCAACTGTATCATTCAAAAATGTATTGATGACTTTTTTTGCTCCTTCCTGACCTTTTAATTCTAAAAGTGCATTAAAATATTTTTTATCAAATAAAACAGGTGTTCCTAAAGTTTCAGCATAAGCAGAAGCTGCGATTCCTTTTCTAGTTTTTACAGCTTCATTTATTAAATTTTCAAAAACGGCTGCTGTTACATAAGGTTGATCGCAAACTGCAAAAATACAGCTTTGAGAATCTGTATATAAAACCAATAATTCTGAAAGACCTTTTACGATTGAAGATGACATTCCAGATTGCCAATCAGGATTGAACGTTGTTTTTATTTTAGGAAATTCAAGTAGTTCTTTTTCTATTAATTCGTTATTGGCACCTGTAACTACAATAATGTTCGAATTTTGGACTAGAGAAGCTTCTTTAATTGTATTTTTTAATAATGTAGAATTTTTATATTCTAATAATTGTTTGGGTCTGCCAAGCCTAGAAGAATTTCCTGCCGCCAAAATGACGATTCCAATATTATTTTCTTTACTTGACATACGGCGCGTTCTCGTGTATTTTTCCTAATTTATATTTCAATGGCGATCCTTCCTTTCCGCTTATAACCGCTTTTATTTCAGCAATGATTGACAAGGCAATTTCTTCAGAAGTTTCGGCTCCAATATCGAGTCCAATTGGTCCATAAATGCATTTTAATTGTTCTTCTTTTATAATTATGCCTTCATTATAAAGATCACCGAACATTCGATTCAGTTTTGTTTTTGGACCTAGAATACCAATATACGGGCAATCGCTTTCTAAAAGTAATTTTAAAAGCGCTAAATCATATTTGTAATTGTGCGTCATGAGAACAAAATAAGTCTGAGCATCAATTTTTGTGTTTTGTATTAATTGTTCCGGCTTTGCAACAAACACTCGTTTTGCTTCTGGAAAACGTTTTGGAGTTGCATGCGTTGCGCGTCCGTCGCCTATGTTAACTTCCCAGCCTAATAAAAAAGCCATTTTAGAAAGAGGCTGTACATCATTTCCAGCTCCGGCAATTACAAGAGAAATAGCCGGATTTATATATTCTATTAATGCTTCGGTTTGCGTTTCTTCTTGAATATTTTTTACAATTGTGATTTTATTCTCTAACACTTGCTTCACATCCGAAAGCAATTCTTGAGCAATTTTATGGTTTTGCAAAAGTGTTGTATCTTCCTTATAAATTAAGACCGTTCCAATTTGAGGCGCCTGTTTTTTTAATGAAAATAATGTCACAACCACTGCTTCTTTGCGGTCAATTTCTAATTGCTGTAAAAGTTGCATTGGATTATTAGAAACCGCATCATCAATATATTCAAAAAGAATATGAACAATACCGTTGCATCCAAGCTGTAATCCTAATTCAATATCATCCTCATTATTAGTGTTGTAAATAATGAGTTTATTTTGCTTTTGATGAATTGCAAGCAAGGCTTTGCGGAGCGCATCGCCTTCCAGACAGCCACCGCTGATAGCGCCTGTCAGAGACCCGTCTTCGGTAACAAGCATACGAGCGCCAGGCTGTCGGTAAGAAGAACCTTCAACTTTGACAACTGTTGCAAGCGCAGTCTTTTTTCCTCCCGTTTTAGCCTCTGAATATGCTTTTAAAATTTCGCGGATTTCCTTCATATTTCCTAATTGCTATCACTAACAAAAATAAGTGTTTTAAGGCTTTTACATTTATATTTTATTAAAATTTTATTCTATAATATATTTTGAAACAAATTTTTTAACATTCTAATAATCAATTATTTTTTAGCCAATACAATTTATATAACTAAGTTTCGTATTTTTATCAATAGCAAAATTTTGGAATACTTAACTTAAATAAAAAACTATATGGGAAAATTTGTTATCACCAAAAGAGCCAATGGGGAATTTCAATTTAATTTAAAAGCTGGAAATGGACAAACCATTCTAACAAGCGAAGGTTATGCGAGCAAAGCATCAGCCGTAAATGGAATCGAATCTGTAAAAACAAATTCACAAGACGATTCTCGTTACAGCAAAGAAGAATCAAAGAGCGGTAAACCTTATTTTACTTTAAAAGCTGGGAACGGCCAAATAATTGGTACAAGTGAAATGTATGAAAGTAATTCTGCAAGAGATAACGGAATTGCATCTGTAAAATCAAATGCAGCAGACGCTGCTGTAGACGATCAAACGGTTTAAAATTCATTTAAATAATATATAAAAAAGGCTGTTTCTTTAATTAGAAACAGCCTTTTTTGATTAAAATTAATTCTAATAAAAATTACTTTATAGCATTTACTCCTGCGTGTGTTGGCTTTACTTGTTTGATGCTTCCATCAGCATTAAATTCTAATTTATCGATACAGACTTCACGATGAAATCCTCCGGCATCTCCCATTTTTATTCCGGTTGGATATGAAAAACGATGATACGTAATATACCATTCGTCTTTATTTGGAATTTGTAAAACCGAATTATGTCCCGTTGCATAAATTCCCTGATCTTGAATTCCTTGAATTACAATATTATTTTCAGGAATTTCAATTGGTCCCAAAGGTGAATTTGAAGTTCCGTATCTCACTTTATAATTTGGGCTTCTTGTGTCATCTTCACTCCATAAAAAATAATATTTTCCTTTTCTGTAAATTACATAAGTGCCTTCGCGAAATGTATTGTCAACTTTAATGATTTTGGTACTTCCTTCTTTAAGTGAGATCATATCTGCATTCAATTCGGCTACAGCCATATAGCCATTTCCCCAATACAAATAACTCTTTCCGGTTTTAGGGTCTGTAAAAACATCTGGATCAATTTCCTGTCCGCCTTTTATGTCTTGTGGCCTCGTGCTTACCAATGCTTTTCCACTGTCTGTAAAAGGTCCTGTTGGATTGTCAGAAGAGGCAACACCAATTTTTTGGGCAGCTGTGAAATAATAAAAATATTTGTACTTGCCGTTTATTTTTTTCTCTACAATACAAGGCGCCCATGCATTTCTGTTGGCCCAGCTTACATCTTTTCTAAGATCTAAAATAATCCCTTCATCCTTCCAATCAACTAAATTATCTGATGAAAAGGTTTTAAAATAATTTCCAGACCAGCCGTCAAAACCATCGCTTGTTGGGTAGATATAGTATTTCCTTGTTTTGTTTGAGTATAAAATTTCAGGATCAGCATAATATCCTTCTAAAACCGGATTATTATTTAGTTTTGGAAATTTCTCTGGCATTCCCCATTTTGCCGTTATACTCTTTAATTCAGAACGCGTTATTGGCAAAATAGTTCCGTGACGCGGATTAAAATCCATTGAAATTTCATTGTCTATTACGGTGAAATTTTCTAAATCCTTACTTTTTGTAAACTGATATCTTCCTTTGGTATAAACATCATACATCAAAATATAGTCATCTGAATTGTTTAGTTTGAAAACACTCGAACCTTCAACTCCATCTTGTGTCTGTTGCAGATAATTATCATTTTCTATCCAATTACCAGAAGTTAGATCGTTTGTCGTGGCTACTTTTATTCCTGCTTTTCCACTTTCAGTTTTATAGAAAAGATGATATATTCCGTCTTTTTCAATAATATCACCATCTATGCAAGACTTTTCTGATTTTGGCACAAATAATAATTTTGGAGCACTTTCCAGTCCTGTAAAATCTTTATTTGCATAAGCATAATAAATCTTATCTGGTCCGCCAGCATGCTGTAAACTAAAGTAAATCAAATACTTTCCCGCTTTAGCATCATAAATTGTCTGTGGTGCCCAAACACGTTTCAAATTTTCATTCCCCGGAAAAGTAGTTTGAATATTTACCACACTGCTTTTCCAATTTACAAGATCCATACTTTTAAGCAAAATCATAGCCCGGTTGCTGTCCCAGCCTTTTGAAGATGTCATATCAGTCAAAACCATATAAAATGTTTTGCCGTCGTCTCCGCGCAAAATATGAGGATCACGAACGCCGCCTGTAGAGCTTATTGCTTTGCTGTCGATAACAGGTTTATTGTTGTTAAGATGATAATAATGATAACCATCAGCGCTTACAGCATATCGTACAGCTTCTTCTTCGACAGAATTTCCAGTAAAATACACAAATAAATAAGCGGTTAAATCTTTTTCGGAAATTACAGTCGGAATACCTTTTTGGTTATTATTTTGAGCCTGCAAAAAATTAAAAATCGTGAAAAATAGTACTAAAGTAAAATGTATTTTTTTCATTACTTTTTACTTTTTAATTGGTATAGAATAGAACTGTGCGGTTTTAACACCGCCGAAATTGTTGCAGAAGCGACTTTCGATTTCTCACCCGTCCACATATTTAAAATTTCAACAGAATCTGAAATTCCAAGATCAGAAAAATTTACGGCTATAGTTTCTGAAGCTGTATCTGAAATATTAAAAAGTGCCAAATAGACACTTCCATCTTTTACATTTTTTGAAGTCACAGCAATTTTTCCGTCTTTCTGAAAAAGCTGTTTTACATCTGTGCTTTCATTATGCATTTTTACTACATCTTTGTTCGTTAATAACGATAATGTAAAAGCATCATTGCTTGGTAAATCGCCACCAAAAAACAAAGGAGATTTAAAAATATTGAAAAAAGTAATCAGTGTATATTGTTCGTCTTTTGTTAAACGCGACATTCTGTCTTCTCCTCGTTCTCCTCTTAATGAAATACGGCCTAGCGGAATCATATCACAATCAGGCCAAGTTCCTGGTGCAATGTAAGGATACCATTTTTCGCTGACTTTCATTAGGTGTGTTATGTGTGGCCAGGTATCCCACACATCATCTACCATTCTCCACATGTTTGCATGTTCTTTTACATGCGGTGCGGCTGAAATTGGCGTTTCTCCCGGCGAAGTACTCAGTACAATTTTGCGTCCGCATTTGTCAATGGCATTCCTTATTAAGTTGATTTCGCCTTCGTGATAGGGTCTTGATATGTCATCTATTTTAATAAAATCTACGCCCCATTGTGCATAAAGTTCAAATAAAGAATCATAATATTCCTGAGCTCCTGGTTTGTCTGCTAAAATGGTGTAATTGTCTTTGAGCCATTCACACTGCAAAGCGGTAGTATAAATTTGGTCTGCTGTTATTCCGTTTGTTCCTTTAATTGGCATTTTGTCTTCTACCGCTTTTTTAGGAATTCCGCGCATAATATGAATACCAAATTTCAAACCTTTTTTATGAATATAATCAGCTAAAGGCTTAAATCCTTGTCCGTCTTTTGCAGATGGAAATCTGTTTAATGCCGGCTGATATCTGCCGTATTGATCGATTACATAACGCGGATCTGTTTGGTTGTAACCTCCTGCTTTATCGTTTTCTACAAACCATCTGATATCTACAACAATGTATTTCCAGCCAAATTTTTTCAGGTTTTTTACCATATAATCGGCGTTGGCTTTTACTTCATGTTCTTCGACGGTAGAACCATAACAATCCCAGCTGTTCCAACCCATTGGCGGTGTTTGTGCCCATTGTTTGAATTCGTCTTTGTTGAATGCTGTTTTTTGTGCGCCTGCAGAAACTGTAACAAAAGCGACACCTAAAGCCAGAACAATTCTATTTTTTATTTTCATCTTAATTGGGATAAATAGTAATAAATGTAAAATATACACTTCAAATATAATAAACTTTTCTCCTAATTATACAATTAACCTGTCTGCTGAATCAAAAAGCAAACAGGTCAATTGACAATTTAAAATAACTAACTAATAATTTTCTTTTTAGAAATTATTTATTTTACATTAACAGTAACTTCAACTGGCTTTAACCATTGACTGGTGAAAGTAACTTTGATTGGCTGTGCCTCTCCAGTTGCTTGAATATAAGCTGCTATATGTCCGTGAAATACACGCTGTACATTATCTGTATAATCTGTCATGTCACTGTTGTTTCCAGCTTCAAGTCCTAATAAAACTCCAGGACCGCTGATAGTACAGGTAACTTCATTATCGGAAAGCATTACTGGCAGGCCGTTTTGATCTTTAACCTGAACCATAATTTTAGCAACACCTTTTTCTTTATTAATGGTAATATTAGTATCTGCAATAGTTAACTCAACTGGCTGCTGTGTAGAGTTAATTGCATAGCTGCTTACTTCTTTATTGTCTTTATTTAGCCCGATTGCTTCTAGTTTTCCTGAAGCAAAAGGAATATCCCAATAGATAATTCCGGTTTTTTCGTCGTATGGTTTTGCTTCCCCAACAACTTTTCCGTTTAATTCTAGACGTGCTTTTGCTGCATTCGTATAGCACACTACGCGAATCATTTCACCTTGAGTGTAATTCCAAATTGCCCAAGCATCTTTAGAAATTTCTTTTTGATTTTTTAAAGGATAAGTTCCAACATATGCCATTGGTTTATCTGACCATAATGATTGACGGAAATATCCTCTAGGTTTTATAACACCAGCAAAATCAACTAATCCAGAGTAAAATCCTCTTGAAGGCCATCTTCCTGATTCTCCTAAATAATCAATTCCTGTCCATAAAAATTGCCCAAAAATATGTTTGTTGTTTTTTACCGCAAGCCAAGGTTCCATATCGTGGACATTTTCACTTCCGAAAATAACACGGTTTGGATATTTTTCATGATCCGACTGATATTTGCTTTCCGTATAATTATATCCTGTAATATCTAATGCCCCCGGATATTCTGTTTCATTCGACATGGCTACACCCGCTAAACCAGCAGTTGTTGGTCGGGACTTATCGTACTTTTTTACTGCGGCAACCAAACGTTTTGCAATTGCCCCTAGACGCATGGCATCGGGCGCATCTTTTTTGTAACCACCGTAAGCCGCTTGTCCAAAACCTTCTTTTCCTTTATCTAAAACAGGGTGTGAATACGGGTCATTTGGATAATCTACTTCGTTTCCAATACTCCATCCAAAAACTGAAAGATGGTTTCTGTCGCGACGAACAAAATCTTCTAAGTCTTTTTCTGCATATTCTGCAAAAATATCAAACGAGCCTTGAAATCCTGGTGTTCCGTAATTCCATCCTTCCAGCCATTTTCGCTTAGGAAATTCCCATTCGTCATAGGCTTCATTTAAAACCAATAATCCTAGCTCGTCACAAATCTCATAAAAATCTGGTGCTTGTGGATTATGACTGGTACGAATTGCATTTACGCCAATTTCTTTAAGTGTTTTTAGTCTTGTCAGCCAAACTTCGCGAGGCACTGCAGAACCTAAAACTCCTGCGTCGTGATGCAGGCAAACACCTTTCATTTTCATCCATTGTCCGTTCAAGGCAAAACCGTTGTTTGGATCGAAAGTAAAAGTTCTGAAACCAGTTTTTGTAACGGTCTGGTCGATCTGTTTTCCGTTTTTTAAAACCGTTGTTTTTAGCTGATATAAATTTGGGTTTTCTAAATCCCATAACTGAGGATTTTTCACATTTATTTTAGCCGATATTTTACCGCTTTGATTCGCTGGAACCTCAACTTTAGAAGAAGCTTTTGCGATTGATTTTCCGTCTATAGAAATCAATTCATTAATAACAGTAAGACTTGTCTTTGCCGTAGATCCGTTTTCTACATCAACCTCAACATTTAAAGTCCCAGTTCCTTTATTTACTTCTGGATAAGCGTAGACGCCCCACTGCGCAATATGAACCGGATTTGCATAAACCAACCAAACATTTCTGTAAATTCCAGAACCTGTATACCATCTTGAATCAGCACTTTGACTGTGATCTACACGAACTGAAATTGTATTTTCTCCTCCATATTTTACAAACGGAGTTACATCGTAAGCAAAAGAAATATAGCCGTTTGGTCGTTTTCCTAAAGAATGTCCGTTGATGAAAACTTCACTTCTGTTGTAAACTCCTTCAAAATATAAATATACTTTTTCGCCCGCTTTGTTTTGAGGTACATTGATTAATTTTCTGTACCATGCAATACCGCCTGGCAAGAAACCAGTACAACTTGCTAAAGTGGGACTCAGCTGTCCTTTTACGCTCCAGTCATGCGGCACATTTACAGACTGCCATTTGCTGTCGTCAAAAGTTTCGTTTTTTGCATCTGAAACATCTTGAAGATTAAATTTCCAGTTGTCATTAATTTTTTTAGAATCTCCAAACGATATCTGGCTAAAAGCAGACAAACACGAGAAGAGAAAAACAGGTAACAAGATTTTTTTTGTAAACACTATAGCTATTTTTATTTGTTATTTTTTTGTTTCAAGTTTCAGGTTTCAGGTTTTTGAAACTTGAAACTTGAAACTTTCTCAATATTCTAATTCACCAACAAACGTCACTACTGACCTTGCAGGGATTTCTAAATTATCTATTTTTTGAATTTCGGTTCGTTTTAAATTTGACTTTTCAGAAGTTACATATGGCGTAAAATCGTTGTTTTTTATTATTCCTTTTGAAAGATCAAACTTGTATTTTTGAGCTGCTTTTCCGCAGTTTACAGCAACTACAATCAGTTTTTTGTTTGCTTTATCTTTGTAAGCCGTTAACATTACATCGTTTGCTGCATCTGATTCATTTTGGTTTGGAACATCAACACGCTCCATTCCAGGGCGTACAAATAAAGAGTAATTTCCTAAAGCCCAAAGCAGTTTAGAATCGTGAAATTCTCCGTCATTTCTAACATAATCTGGAGCCGTTCCGCCGTTGCTTTTGCCATCATCTAGGTAAATCAAACCATCTTTATAATCAACTCGCGTTAGCGATGTCCACCATTGCCATGAAGCTGCATTGGCAAGCGCAATATCATTGTGTATCAAGCGCGCTACGAATAAGGCCGTCTGCATTCCTAAATCTCTTCCACCGCCTGAACCGCCTGGAATTTCATTTTCTCCCGGATTTTCTAAAATACAATATTCGGACTGCCAGTACTTTAATCCCGAATTCTGTTTCACATTTGCAGCGATTAATTTTCGGCTTAAAACCTGTTTTTCAATTGGCCACGTTGTAAAATAGCTGTGACCTAAAATAACACTTTTTACATTTGAAAATTTCGAAATATTCGTTTTTGTTTTTCCAAAGAAATAATCAATCTGGTTATCGCGATTTTCTGAATTTACATTTTCATATAAAAAATTGATTTGTCCCGCTTCAGCAATTACAATTTCTGTGCTCATTTTTTGAGCTTTTAGTTTTTCCGAAAGCGATTTGGTCAAATCATAAATTTCCTGATTCGTTGCTGGCGTTCCTTCCTGGCTGTTTGTGTCGCCGTGTTTTGGCATCCACTCCCACTGCGGTTCGTTGATCGGACTTACATAGTCGAATTTTATTCCTTCTTTTTTCTCCAGCCCTTGAATACTTTGAACTAAAAAATCGGCAAATTTTGGAATCGCACCATCTTTTAGATTCAGTTTATTCTTTTGAGTTGCAAAAGACAATCCGTTGTTTGTCATATAAACTGGCGGACTATTGGTAAAAATCAAGAATTTATCTACTCCACGTTTTTTTGCGGCCTGCAAAAACCATCTTTGTCCTTCTTGTTTTGAGAAATTGTACGATCCGTCAGCGTTCAAAAAAGATTCGCTTCTTCTCCATTCGTCAGAAACCTTGCTGTTTTCTCCTTGTTCTGTACTTCCTGCACCTAGATTAAATCTCCAGATCGAAAGCCCAATTCCTTTTGGATTTCCCTCTGCATCTATTTCTTTGCTAAAGAGTAAATCAGCAATAGCATTCTTTTTCTGCTCTGGCCAATTTTTTCCAACAAACTGACATCGCCACGCATCAGAACCACCAAATCCGTCCATGGTCTGTAAAACATTATCTGTACTGATAGTAACCGTTCGCTGTCCAAATGACAGCGAACTTATTACTAGTAAAAGCGAGATATATACTTTTTTCATTTAATTTTTTTATTTTCAATTATCCACAATCTTGTCATTTCGACGAAGGAGAAATCACACTAGAAATCACAGTAGAGTAAGCAATCTTTGTCGAGTCTCTTGTGTGATCCCTCGTTCCTCGGGATGACAAATATTCTGGTAAAACCTTTTTCACTATGTCCCGATAGCTATCTGGACTGTTACTTTGAATTTTTACTTATAATTCCCAACGTACGTAACCACTGACCTAGCTGGAATTTCAAAATTAGATGCATCGACCGCTGTACCTTTTTTCAAACTTAAAGTTTCAGAAGTCGTGTATGGCGTAAATTTATTATCTGCCAAAGCGCCTCCAATAAGATTCAATTTATAGGCTTTCGCCGATTTGCTGATGTTTACGGCTACAACAACCAATTTTTTCGTTGCTGGATCTTTGTAAGCGGTTACCATTACATCATTCACGGAAGTGGCATTATCTACGCTTGGAATTTGAACTCGAACCATTCCCGGTTTTACAAAAAATGAAAAGTTTCCTAAAGCCCAAAGTGTTTTCGCATCTCGAATGTATCCATCATTTTTGCAATAATCTGCATTTCCGGCACCGTTGCTTGCGCCATCGTCGACATGAATCAATCCGTCTTTGTAGTCGCCACGGCTGATTGCTGTCCACCATTGCCAAGAAGTTACCCCTCCAATTGCAATATCTGTACTGATAATACGTGCTGTCCAAAGTGCCGTCTGAATTCCTAAATCTCTTCCTGAACCTGCTCCGCCTGGCAATTCTGATGTTCCAGGACTTTCTAAAACACAATATTCTGAAGACCAAAGACTCACAGCACCAACAGATTGAATTCTTGATGCCGCCTGCTGTCTTGATGAAATCATTTCAGTCAAAGGCCAAGCTTGCCAGTAACTATGCCCAGAAATAGTTTTCTTTACATTGCTTAATCCTGAGATTTTCTTAGCAGAGTTTGCACCAAAGAAATAATCAATTTGGTTGGATCTGCTTTCTTTGCCAGAAACTGTTTTATATAGCGATTCGTATGCGCCAGCTTCTCCTACAACAATTTGAGCACTAAGCCCTTTTGCCTGCAGTTTTGGAGACAAAATATTTACAAAACTGTAAATATTAGCATTCGTGGCCGGAGAACCTTCTTGCGCGCTTCCGTCCCACTCATATTGCGGTTCGTTAAACGGACTCACATAATCAATTGTCAAGCCATGTTCTGTTTTTAATTTATCTAGTGAAGTTGCCCAGAAATCTGCTAAATCTGGCATTTTGCCGTCTTTCAAATTATAAAATTCTTTGATTGTTGCGTGCGCTTTTCCATTTTGAGTCAAATACACAGGCGCGCTGTTTGCAAAAGCCAATAACTTTTCTACACCACGTTCTCTCGCTGCTTTCATAAACCAAATCTGACCAGCTTGTTTTGTCATATCATAGCTGATTCCGTTTGTAGTAAAACATTCTGTACGTCGCCATTCATCTGTAATATCGCTTGCTTCTCCTTGTTCTGCACTTCCTGCTCCAAGGTTAAATCTCCATAATGATAATCCGATTCCTTTTGGATTTCCGTCAGCGTCAAATTCTTTACTGAACAGCAGATCGGCAATTTTATTCTTTTTATCAGAAGGCCAATTTCTTCCAATAAAATTACCTTGCCAAGCATCAGAAGCTCCAAAACTTTCCATTGTCTGAAGATTCAAATCTAGATTTACATTTAATTCTGCTATCGTATTTTGTGAACTTGAATTTTCAGATTTTTCAGAATCACAGCTAACGAAACTTGCTAAAAGTAAGCCTGCACACAGCAGACCTACTTTATTTAGGTTATTAAATCTCATCTTAGTAACCCGGATTTTGAGTAATTAATCCACCGCTTAAATCTATTTCTAACTGCGGAATTGGCCACAATAAGTTTTTAGCGGGACTAAAATTGATTCCTTTATCCTGAGGCTCTCTCAAGTTTGTCGTTTCGTAAGGATCTGTAGAGTTCAAATTGTATTGAACGAAAGTTCCGTTTGGTCCCATCAAAGATTCGATAACTGGTCTTCCTGTAGTTGGGTCTTTTTCACGACGGATATCGTATAAGCGCAATCCTTCAAAAGCCAATTCTAAACGGCGTTCTTTATAAATTTGTTTTAAAAGCGTTGGTCCAGACAATCCGGTTTTTGGGTCTAATTTTACACGTGCTCTAATAATATTAATATCTGCCAAAGCATCTCCGCCTGTATGATAATTTGCTTCTGCTCTTGTCAAATACATTTCTGCCAAACGAATAAGTGGAATATTTAATGGCAAATGACCGTCTTTTTTATCTAATGCACGGCGCGTTGCAATGGGAATGTAATATTTACGGCAGATACGCCCTGATTTATTATCATTTAAGCTGAATTTATGCGTTGGATTTAAAACCTCATCTCCATACGCTGCTTCTCCCCATTTTGTAATCGTACTTCTGCGACGGATAACATCATTTTCAGAAAGATAGGCGTTTTCTAAATCGCTTGTTGGCAGACACCATCCCCAACCATCAAGAACATCACCTGCATCATTGCTCGGAAAATTTTTCTTGTCTTCGCCTCTTGCTCCTGCTAAAGTTGGCAAAGCAGCTCCTAAACTTTTATCTTGAACTGAAGACGACTGCGCTTCTAAAATTGACTCAACTCCGTTATGGTTGTTTACATTCCAAATATTCAAGAAATCTGACTCTAATTGAAAAGGTCCTTCTGTAATTACTTTGTTTGAATACAATTTTGCTTCTGCCCATTTTTCTTGAAATAAAGATACACGAGCCAGTAAAGCATAAGCTGCCCATTTGTTTATTCTGCCGTTTCTAGCTGCTGGAATATTTTCTAATTTAGCTGCTGCTTCTTTAAGATCTGCTTCAACTTGAGCATACACTTCTGCTGCAGTATTTCTTTTTAAATTCAAATCTGCGGTTCCCAGCGATTTTGTATAAACTGGAACCCCTCCAAAAAGATTCACTAATTCGTAATAGCAATAAGCACGAACAAATAATGATTCTCCCATGTATTGATTTTTTTGAGATTCAGAAATTGGTGATAACGCCATTTTCTCCAACCCAATATTTGCTGATTGAATCGTATAAAAATGTGCTGTATAAATACTGTTCATATCACCCATATTATCAGGTGTTATGATGTATTGCGACGCTGGCCTGTGTGCACCGCTGTCCTGTCCTGTATTGCCCATCCAGGCGTCATCAGTCGACATTTCATTGGTTACTCTCGGCGCTACTAACGTCCACCAATCGTTAGGAATAAGCAGTCTGTGCGTTAATTCGTTTGCATAGTTTTCGCATTCCTGAGCGGTTTGAAAGTAGTTCTCTAAAGTTTGAGTTCCTCTTTCTTCTTTTTCAATAAAATCGCTGCATGAAACTGCAACCAAAGAAAAAGCTATTATTGATACTATTATTTTTTTCATGTTCGTTTTTATTAAAATGCTACATTAAGACCCATCAAGATTGTTGGCTGTACTGGATAATTCCATCCTCCAAAACCTGATCCTTTTACTCTGTCGCCTGCATTTGGATCTCCTCCTCCAACTTCTGGATCAACACCTGTATAGTTTGTCCATGTCCATAAATTTTGACCTGATAATGAGATCCTCAATTTATCTAATCCGAATTTATTGTAGAATGAATATCCTAATTGTAAATTTTTCATACGTACATAAGAACCGTCTTCAACATAAAGAGAAGAAAATTTTGTAAAGTTCTCATTGTTGTCATCTTTAGACAAACGCGGAATAGAATTAGAAGTTCCTTCTCCGTGCCATGCCATTTGGTCTAAGCCGCTTACTTTGTTTGTTAAGCTTGCTCCGTTGTATAAATCTGAAATATTTTGATTGACAATATCATTTCCAATGCTTGAGTAGAAATTCGCTACCAAATCAAATTGTTTGTAAGCAAAATTCAAATTCAATCCAATGTTATAATCTGCCCAAGGAGAACCAATTTTTGTTCTGTCTTTATCGTCTAGTTTTCCGTCTCCGTTTACATCTTTAAAACGAACATCGCCCACTTGCGCATAAGGCTGTAATTTTGTTCCGTGTTCGTCTGTATGAGAATTTAACTCTGTCTGATTTTGGAATAATCCGTCAGCAACATATCCGTAGAAATAGCCTGGCTCTTCTCCTTTTACAGTCAACGTTCTGTTTCCTGCTCCGTATAATTTTTCTCCATCAGCAGAAAGAGAAAGCATTTCTACATTTACAGTAGTAAAAGTTACATCTGCTCCATATGAGAAATCTCCTTTTTTATCTTTATAAGAAATTAATAAATCGATCCCGCTAGACTGCATAGAACCTACGTTTGTCCAGATTGTTGAATACCCTGGAAATCCGCTGTAGGTTGGAAATTGTTTTAAGAATAACATATCTTCTGTTTTCTTTTGATAATATTCCAACGATCCTGAAAGTTTGTTTTTCCATAATCCAAAATCAAGTCCAAAACTGATGTCCTCAACAGTTTCCCATTTAATATCTTTATTTGCCATAGACGATGGAAAAGAAGTATCGCCAATAACATCACCGATTGGATAAAATCCCTGCCCGATATTTGACTGATAAACAGCAGTTGGCAAACCTTGGTTACCCACTTTACCCCAGCCTGCTCTAAATCTTAAATCACTAAGAACATCTTTTGCAGATTCCATAAAACCTTCGTTTAAGATTCTCCAAGAAACAGAAGCCGACGGAAAATTTGCCCACTTATTGTTTGTCATGAATTTTGAGGATCCGTCACGTCTAAAAGTACCCGTGAAATAATATTTTCCATCATAATTATATGAAAAACGAGAAATATAAGACATCAAAGAACTTGACCAGCTATTACCACCGCTGTTACGGTTTTTAGTTGCTGCATTTAACTCTCTCATAGAATCAGAGTTGTTTGGAACACCTTCTCCATAACCCCAAAGATCAGAACCATTATATTCTTCCATCGTGTTGCCCACCATTAAAGAAGCATTATGCTTTTCTGCAAATGTTTTAGAATAGGTAATTGTATTTTGCCAAGTCCAGTCTACATTCGTAGTATTCCATCTTTCAATTGTATTGATCTCTTGTTTTTCGTGCGCTGCATCGATTATAAAATCAGGAACAAATCTGCTTCTTACTTTATCACCTACTTCGATAGATCCTTGTGTGCGGATTACTAAACCTTTGATTGGCTCATATTGCAAATAACCATTTGTATTTAAGTTGTATTGATCTGTAAAATCGTCGTATCTTTTTACAGATGCAATCGGATTCCATACATAAGATGGAGAACGTGCAAAAATGCTGTATTCGTTTTCTAAGCCCGTTAATTGATCAGCTGGTTTGTAAATTGGCGTAATGGGATCAATTTTATCAAAATCTGCCCAGTTTCCTGGAGTACCGTATGTTTCGTAACGCGGGTTTAAAGTGATTCCTGCAGAGAATTTATCAGAGAATTTAAAATCATTGGCTATTCTCATTGTAATTCTTTCCCATCCGCACACTTCATAAATAGATTCAGCATTATAATAATTTAAGCTGATGGCATACGTATGTTTTTCAGAACCGCCGCTAACTCCTAAAGAAGCATTTGTTACAGGAGCACCGCCTTTAATTCCGGCATTCCACCAGTCTGTAGTTTTTCCTCTGTATTGAGATGGATTTGGCAAATAATCCGAATAACCTGAATTGTTGTATGCTTTATTCAAGATTGTTGCATATCCTTCAGCATCTGCCATATGATAGGGATTACTCATTAACTGCATACCAGAACTGGTGTCAAAATTGAATCTGGTTTTACCAACTTTACCTTTTTTAGTGGTAATTAAAATAACTCCATTAGAAGCACGAGAACCGTAAATTGCACTTGCAGAAGCATCTTTTAATACTTCCATAGATTCGATTTCATTGTTGCTTAAGAAATTAATGCTGGTTCCCATCGGAATACCATCAACAACATAAAGCGGATCTGTACTTAAATTTACTGTCGAAATACCACGTATTAAAACTCTTGGCTGTGCTCCCGGACCTCCTTGTCCAGTTACTTGAACTCCAGAAACTTTTCCTTGCAAAGATTCGGCTACGTTACCTACTGTCATGGTCTGAAGTTCTTTTCCTTTTACAGAAGAAATAGAACTCGTTACATCGCTCTTTTTTACAGAAGCATAACCTACAACTACAATTTCATCTAATGCCTGGCTTGATTCTTCTAGAATAACATCAAAAGTTGTTTTATCGCCAACTTGAATTATTTTATTAGTAAAACCAACAAAAGAAAATTCGATCTGAGCATTTTTGTTTGGCACATTAATTACAAAATTACCATCATAATCCGTTGCCGCTGTTACAGCAGTTCCCTTTACAACTAGATTTACACCCGGAATTGGCACGGCTCCTTTATCTTTAACAGTACCTGTTACTTTTATTTGTCCAAATGATACAGCAGTATACATAAGGGCTATAAAAAACCATATATATTTAAATTTCATCTTAAGATATTTTATTTATTAAATGTTATAACGAAGTCATAACGATTTATTTTTTGGTTATAAAAACTCTTTCTAGCTCCGTATCAAGAACTACTTTATATACTCCGGGAGCTGCAGGGTATTTGGCATTGCCATTTTCGCCTGGCGACATTGTCGCAATACCATTTTTAATCAATCTCCAAGAAGGGCTCCACCATTGACCTGTAAAAGTCGCCTCCATAGTTCCTGTTAAAGTATATTCTCCAATTAATTGATAAGGGTTGTTTGGATTATTTGCCAAATGCAGTCCGGTTTGTGTCCAAGCTGTCCAAGTATCCCAATCGGCACCTTGAATACCGCCACCACAAACACTCACGAAAGGTTTTCTTTTTGCTTCATCATCATGCCATAATCCGTTTGCAACATCTGCCCAGACTTTGCTTGCCGGCGTATATTTAGTTGCTGTATATTTCAATGTATTTGGATTTACTTTGATAACATAATAGCCTTTTGTCGGCAAAATAATTGGTGTAGAAGCAACATCATCAACTAATCCTCCTTCTGCATTCAGACCAAAACAGTGTGGCGCAAAATCAGCTTCCTGACCTAAGAAATACACTTCTTTATTGTCTTTATCTGCGTAATATTTAAACTCAAAATCTTGTCCGTTTTTTTCATGAAAATACATCGGAACTCCAACAGCATCAATAGTTAAGCTGGTGCCTTTTGGCTGATCGCATAAATAAATTGCAGGATATTCGTTTGTCGCTACTATATTTACACTTAAAGTTCCTGTGTTCGGAATAGCAAATTTATCTTTTGCTGTAATCGTTAAAACATAATTTGCTGCAGTAACAGGCAATGTAAATGTTTTATTAAAAGTATAGGATTGAGGCGCTCCTGTTAATGTTACTTTTTCATCAATTCCCAAAGCGGCACATTGAACTTGAACATAATCGATACCAGAATCGTCATTTACCACAAAATTTACAGGCATTTTGTTGCTGGTAGACAATAAAATAACAGCGCCTTCTTTTGGCGTAATCATACTTATTGCAGGCGCGGCGAATTCTCCGTCTAAACGCAGATTAATTTCTTCGTCAACAGCGTTTCCAGAAACGTCTGTAATGGTAAGTTTTATTTTGAAAGCTTCAGAAGTTCCTCTGTTTGCAGGAATTTCAAAAAAGTAACTTAGATCATATGTTTTAAGCAACGGATCAGAAGCAAATGTGATTACTTTATCCAGAGATAATTCTGGAATTTGAATCTGTACGCTCTTTAATCCTAAATCATCTGCCAATGCGGCTTTAATTTCAAATTTTCTGCTGGGTGCTCCGTAAATTTCTTTAGTAGAAACTACAACTGTAGGATCATCTGAGGCTGGAAAACCAGATTCATTATTTTGGCATCCGGTAAAAAGGACAGCAAAAAGGGCAAGAAAAAATAAAAATATATTTTTTTTCATCTCTTTAATTTTAAGGTTAGGTTAGTTAGTTTGTTTATGCGAAAAATAATTGTGATTTAAAATGAGAGCAACTCATTTTTGAAGAAGATCTAGATTGCCTTTCCGAAAGAGAAAATGGACAATAAAAAATCATGGTTGTGGTTTTTGTCATGTTAGTAAAGTTTGATTAATATTCTTTTTTTTGTTTTTTCCTCTTTAAATAGATATCGGAATATAGCCGATATCAAAGTCTTTATTTTATTTTTTAGCCCGCAATTTTAATTGCGGGCCAGATAAGTAATTCGTAAAACCAACTCTTACAATCTTATTTTAAAGAAGGCTCAATTCTTTAAGCAGATTAAAAACTTACCAAAAAATAAACACTTATTACTATACACAGTAATGCAACTAAAATCACTACTGTTAAGTGCAAAGAAATGTCTAAATCAAACTTCTGATGAGGGGTAAAATGGAAAAAAAAGGAGGTCAAAATTGCAATTCACTTTAATAATGGATTAAAAATTATGGAGTATTAAAAAATAATCGGTTATTTTTAAACAATATGTAATTATTGAATAAATCTTTAATTTACAGCTAAAACGTTTGAAATTTTTCAAATAATAACAACTCAACTGTCAAAAAGGGCTAGAATTTTCAAAGAATGAAATTCTGAAAATGTTTTATTTGATAATATTAAGATCCGAATTAAAAGAATTCTTGTACTTTTTAATGTATTCTGAAGGTGTCATTCCGAAGAGTTTTACAAACTGCTGTCTAAAATATTTTGGATCTTCAAAACCAACTTCGGCACTTGCCTGCGCAATATTCATATCTTCGGTCAGCATCAGCATTGCAGCTCTTCGAATTCGTACCGAACGGATAAAAGCATTTAAAGTCTGTCCGGAAATAATTTTGATTTTTGTGTAAAGCGTTCTATGGCTCATTCCCATTTCGAGTGCAAAATTCTTAATGGTAAAATCTTTTTTATGAATATTCGACTCGACAATATCGATACACTTTTTCAAAATTTCCTGATATTCTACTGGAACTTTCTGTGTGTTCTCTTTCAGTGTAATACTGTCTAAGAAATAGGTTCGCAGATTGCTGCGGTTTCTTAATAAAGATTCTACACGCGCTGCGAGTATATCATCATCAAAAGGTTTTGTAATATAATCATCAGCGCCGTCACTGATTCCCTGAAGATGTGTTTCGGGATTTTTAGATGCCGTTAATAAAATGACCGGAATATGAGATAAATCGTTGCTTTCTTTTATTTTTCGGCACAATTCAAGTCCGTCCATTTCTTCCATAGTAATATCACTAATTATTAAATCAGGCATGTGTTTTTTGGTCAGTTTTAAGCCTTCTTCTCCATTTTCTGCGCTGTAAACCATATAGTTTTCAGAAAACAATTTCATCAAATAAGCACGAATTTCTGCATTATCATCTATTATCAAAATGGTTCGCTTGTCTGTCAGCATTACTTTCTGAAGTTCATTTCCAGCAATGGAAGCATTTGAAAGTGTATTTTCTTCTTCATCCATTATCAATTCATCAAACAGCTGGCTTCTTTTCGGAACTTCATTGGTAATTTCAACGTCTTCAAAATGGCTGTTTCCTTTAAGAAAAGTCAGCTTAAAAGTACTTCCCTTGCCTATTTCACTCCTGCAGCTTACGCTTCCTTTGTGTTTGTCAACAAAATATTTTACAATAAAAAGTCCGATTCCGAAACCGGTTCCAACCGAAACTTTCGAATTGATTTGTTTGAATTTCTCAAAAATAACCTCAATATCTTTTTTGTCGATTCCGTCGCCGTTGTCTGAGATTTCCAGTTCGACTTCATTCTCTGTTTCGTTAAGTTTAAGTGTAATTTCACCTCCAATCTGCGTATACTTAAATGCATTTGACATCAGGTTGAATAAGGAAATTTCGATTTTTTCATAATCTCCAATAATTACAATTTCACGATTCGGAATATTAAAATTATAATTGATATTTTTATCTTTTGCCTGATTTACAAAACATTGATATACCTCATTGCAAAGATTATTTACATTTATTGGAGATAATCTAAGGGTATCGCCATCATTTTCAGCTTTTCTGAAAAGCAATAACTGATCTACCAAGCTCAAAAGTCTTCTGGCATTTCGATGCGCGATGGCTAAATCGCTTCCAGAAGAACCGTTTTGAACATTTTCTTTCTGAACTGCTTTTTTAAGCGGATTGATAATCAGCGAAAGCGGTGTTCTGAACTCGTGCGAGATATAGGTAAACATCGACGATTGTTTCTCTGCAATTTCCTTTTCTTTTTTGCTTTCGAGTTCGGCTATTTTTACTTTGTATTTTAGTTTTTCTTTATTCTTATTGTACTCTAAATACGCAACCAAAACGCCTACAACAGCTAATAAATACAAGGTATAAGCCCACCAAGTTCTGTACCACGGCGGTAAAACTTCTATCGTAACCAGACTTACTTCTTTGTTCCAGCCTCCTTTAAAATTAGTGGTTTTTACCTTAAATGTATATTTACCTTCGGTCAATCTCGCATAATTGGCTTTTCGGGCTTGACCCACATAATTCCACTGCTCATCCCAACCTTCTAGATAATAGGCATAATTTATTTTGTCGGCGTTGTTATAATCGAGCGCAACAAATTCTAAAGACAAAGTCGTTTGATCGTAAGCCAGGATTACTTCTTTTACTTTAGTTGAATTTCCTTCTGAAACCAACTCGGCTTTGCTTTCTTCGATTGGCTGATTGTTTACGTAAAAATCAGTCAACAGTAAATTATTTTCCTGATTAAACCCTTTGATGGCTTCCGGAAAAAAGAGATTAAAGCCATTTATTCCTCCAAATAAAAATTCTCCAGTGGATAATTTGATTCCCGCATTAAAACTAAACTGATTGCTTTGAAGTCCGTCGTTGACAGAGAAATTTCGGAATGTTTTTCTTTTTTTGTCAAAACGGCAAATGCCATTGTATGTACTCATCCAAAGATTTCCTTCTTTGTCTTCAAGCAGTCGCAAAATGGTGTTCGAAGGCAAGCCGTCATCTGTGGTAAGTCTTTTAAAAGTATTGGTTTTTCGGTCAAATAAAAGTAATCCGCCTTCCTGCGTACCGAGCCAGAGATTTTTGTCTTTGTCTTCGTGAATGCATCTTACAGGATTTCCGATGGTAACTTTATTGATTTTTCGAGTTCTTTTTTCGATAGAAAATAAACTGGTATAATTTCCTCCCCAAAGTTTTCCGTCGCTGGTTTCGGTTAGACATTGCAGGTTATTGATGGATTGATCAAAAAGCGAAAAACTGTTTTTAGTTCTGTCTAAAACGTACAGCGAACCTTCGTTTGTGGCGCTTGCCCAAATATTTGCTTTTGAGTCTTTATAAACAAACCAAATGTTTTTCTCCACCTGTTTTGTATACGGATTATAGCAGGAATATTGTGTAACCGAATTGTTCTTCGGATTGATTTTATTGACACCGCCAGCCCAGGTCGAAAGCCAGATTTCGTTATTATTGTCACGCGCAATTCCGGTAATAAAATTGCTTGAGAGTTTATTGCTGTAACTGATGTAGGTATTGTTTTTTCGGTTCCAATATTTTAATCCAGCACCGTCTGTACCAACCCAAAGATTGTTTTTTTCATCTTCACAGAAAGACAAAATAAAATTTTCAGCAGGATCTTTTGCATTATATCTGATGCTTTTAAAATATTTTGGCGTATTGCTGAGCATGCTGATACCGCCACGCAGTGAACCGAACCATTTGTTGCCGGCTTTATCTTCGTATAAACTCCAAACCGAATTGCTTTTGGCAAGCTGATTCTCATTTACAGCATTGTACGGCATCGCTTTTTTATTTGTTCCGATGACTTTGTAAATACCACAGCCGTCTGTTGTTATCCAGATTTCTTTTTTCTTGTCTACAAGAATATCCGTAACACTGCATTTTCCTGAAAAATAATTCTCTGAAATAGAACCTGATTTAGTATCGAATAAAAAAAGTCCTTCATCTGTTCCGAGCAGAAGATTTCCGTCAGAAGAAAGTTTCATGGATTTTACTTCTTTAGAAAGTGAAAAAACAGTTTTTAAATTTTTCGATTGATAAGAGTAACTGCAGATTCCGATATTGCGAACGTAAATCCAGCAATTTCCCTTTTTTACATCATCTTGAATGGCAATCGCATCATAATTAGAAATGCTTTTATTGCCTGAGACTTTTAGCGGAATTTGTTTTCCTGTTAATGATCCGTTTTCGAAACTGATCAAGCCTAAACTTTGCGAAGCAATTAAAACCAAATTTGCAGAAACAGAGCGCATTTGATGAATGACATCTTTTAAAATCTTTGTTTTTTGTTCTGATGCATTGTATTCGACCGGATGAAATGTTGCCGTTGTTTTATTGTAAATGCACACTCCGTTTGAGCCTCCGAGCCAAATGTTATTTTTAGAATCGCCTTCGATATTGTAAATGGTATTGAAGGGAAGTGATTTTTTGTCGTTGATTCTGTTGCGGAAAACTTTAAAATTATAACCGTCATAGCGGTTTAATCCGTCATAGGTTCCGAACCACATATAACCGTCGCTGTCCTGAAAAATCGTAGTAACCGAATTGTTCGACAAACCATCAGAAATATCAAGAAATTTAACTGGATTATCCTGCGCAGTGCCTACAGAAGAAAAACCAATTAAGAATAAAAAATATAGAACAAAATGCTTCAAAATAAATGTGTCTTTGCAATTGTGTAGAAAGCACAATTATAAGCTAATTTTATAGATTATTCATATAAATTATTCTCTAAAATTTGCATTTATGCACTTCTTTATACTATTTTTTCGCGACTGTTTATTTTTAATAAATGAAAACTTATAAAATGATGATTTAGGGAAGAAACCTTTAATTATTATTTATAGAAGCATTAATTTGTTTTGGATTTTCGTCAAATGATTCTTTCAGCGATTCAAAAAAGTTCTTGTCAGCAGGATATTTTATTTTTAAGATATTAATTTCATCGCTAACTTGTTCTGCGCTCAAAATTTTTGACTTTACTAGAAATAACTCATAATATGATTCTTGGTCTATCGTTTTTTGATTGTTTATAAAAGTCTGTATTTCTGTAATAGCTATATCAAAATATTTCTTTTTATCATCATTTTGCAATTTAGATTCACAATCCAAAGCTTTAAAAAAATTGTACTGCATTTTCTTTTTATAAGGTTTTGAAAAATCTTTTTCTTCAAGAGAATCTATAAATTTATATGCTACATCATATTTTTTTAAAAGCGAAAGAGCAGAAATCTTCAAATCAATTGATGCGCTTCTAGTTTCTGGACAATCAAGAGATTTTTCAACATCTTTTACTGCATCAGAAATTAAAACAGGATTGTTTTCAGTATAAAATTTATTGAGTTTAGTTCTTGCCTTTATAAAATTTGTTTTACAATCCTCTTTATTTGCATTTTGTCCATTACAGCTGCATAAAAATAATATCGCTATTATGCATTTAAAAAATAGTTTTATACTGTTAATTGAATAATTCATTTTTATTATCTTTTTATCTAATTTCCCATTGTGCTTATTTTCAACAGCTTTTAAAAAGGAACTCTTCGCGGAGCTGGGAAAAAGATACTATTTAAAAGAGATATAAAGGAATGATTAAGGGGGCAAAACTGCACCCTTAACTATGTCCCCAATTTTTGTTTGCACATTTAATTTCTCATAGTACTACTTCTTAAACACCGTCAGTTTACTTCAGCAGGAATTTTATCGTGTTTATGTCAGTTTTGTTTAAATATTTAAAAATCAAATAATCTTCGCTATTAATTTCTAATCCAGTTTTAGTCCAAGAATAATATGTGTTATTTGCTAAATTGATTTCTTTCCGAAAGTCATTTAAAAACACTATCGAAATTGCAATAGTTTGCTTTCCCTCTTTCGGTATTAAACTCATTCTTGGTGGATTGTTGTCTCCATTAATTTTTTCAAGTTTCTCTCCTTCGATAAACTGATTAATCTTTTTCGTGAAATTTTTTAACTCAACTTTTTTATTAGTTTTTTGTCTCGATAAAAAGATATTTCCTAGTGAATCAATTTTAATCACTTTCTTAACATCTTTGTTTTCTACTTTTGCCCATTTAAAAATAATGACTTCATAAATTTTTTTGTCATTCTGAGAATAAATATTTGATGTTGTAATTAAAAAAAATGATAGAAATAAATAATATTTAAGTTTCATACGTTTACTTTTTTTTGATATACCGCTGCGCAAAGTCTTCATCGTCAGCGCTGCGCAAATGTCTCTGACTTTGCGCCACATTATAAAATCAAATCTAAAACCAAAAATATGGTTTCTCAAATTTCCATTCTTTATTTCTGAAAATGATTAAAAAAGTTTCAGTTACTGAAAGCAATCCAAGAAAAAAACATAAATTTTTTAGTCCATGCGTACTGTTCAATATAATTTCAACTTGATACAAACAAAATGTAAAAATCCAAATCTTACTCAAATATGAATTGTTTACAGCAACATTTTTATATTTAAGATAATTGTACATTAAGACAGATGTTTTAAGGACTAAAAGTATTACAAAAGAATCTAAAAGAGTAGTAAGGTCTATCTTTTTAAAAATGTTAATAAACAAAAACATCATTATCCAAAAAAAATAATTTGAAATTACATCATATGTATTTTCTGTTGTTCGATAATTTATAATTAAGCCAATCAACAATAAAAATGTAATCACAAAATCGTAATAAGCTAATTCTCTAAAAGTAAAAAATATAATCGCTGTAATAATTATTAAAAACAATCTAAATATTAAGTTTCTCATATTTAATTCAATTAATTACTTGCCCCCGCTCCGCAAAGTACTCATTGTCAGCACTGCGCAAATGTCTCTGACTTTGCGCCACATTTACAAAATCAAATATAAAAACGAAAACGCGAAAAAGTCTCTGACTTTAAACCAAATTTAATATAAATTATGAACGATCAAAGATTTAGGTTCTAAAACATTTATTACAGGATTATCTGCTTTTTCAATTTGCAATAAGCCAGAATCATTTACATAATTACTGGCACTAGAATAAATATAATCGGAAGCTTTTGCAACAATACCGGATCTGACAGGATTTAATTGTATATAATGCAATTTAGACCACATAAAATCAGCTGTGTAAATTTCTTCAGCATGATTACCGTATTGCCAAAATTGAAAGTTTTTATTGCGTTGATGTTTTTCTGATGCCAATTTGAAACGCTCAAGCATCCATTCTTTTCTGCTTTCTGGATTATTTTGTATTTTTTCTAATATATTTTTTGCGATAAATTTCTTAAAATCTCGAATTAAATCAGATAGCTTTCCATCTTCAGACTGTAGAATTAAATGAATGTGATTGGTCATGATAACATAACCGTACAAAATCATTCCTTTGTTTTTTACGCAATAATCTAAACATTCAATAACTATATCGCGATAAACTTTTCGAGAGAAAATATCTATCCAGTCTACAACAGTAGGTGTTAAAAAATGAGGCAGACTTTGATCTCGAATTACATATCCTTCTTTCATTTTCTCTTTTTATTTTCCCACAAAAATATAAGTTTTATATTACATTTTATTAAAAAAAATGAGAAAAAGTCAGGAGACTTTTATAACGTTTACAATTTCTAAGAAGCAAAAAAAATTGCGCAAAGTCAGAGACATTTGCGCAGCTTTTAAAAAAGGGAACTCTTCGCGGAGAGGGGGAGGAGGATATTCTGAATACTATTTTTCTATTCTATTGAGACTTCCTAAGCAGATGCACGCTAACTTGAATTCTATTTTAACAGTTTGGTACACTTTAAAGTGCTATAAATGTTGTTATTATAAGCAAAAAGTCACTCCGTAATGAAGTGACTTTTATTCTGATTGCGTTTACGATACAATAGCTGGGAATTAAATCTGACGCGTTATTATACTACAACTATATTTAAAAAAGTCAATTGTTTTTAATTCTTCAATAAACTCTTTTAACTTAATAAATTCTTCTTCTTCTTCTATTTCATAGCCGTTGCAATATTCATAATCAAATTCATCATATGGAGGACATATTTCGTTTATTTTTTTTAAGTCATATCTAGAGATGTCAATTTCATCTAAAAATAAATCATTTTCAATACTATATAATTCTATCAATAATTGTTTTTTCATAATTTCTATTTAATTAAATTCCTATTGGAGACAATACAATCATAATAATAATTAAAACTGTTGAAACAGTAGCTGTTTGCGTAGGAGAAGGTGGTTGCATCTTAATAATAGGATAACTATTAGGAACACTTATTGGTTCTAGGTGAACCTCATATTTTGCTCTTGTTGCTGTTCTCTCTTTCTCTCCCTCTTTTATTTGTTCTCCTGTTTCAGGGTTATATGCTCCTTTATGTTTTTTGCCTGTTTTATCATAAACCCCCGCTCCGCAAAGTCTTCATCGCCAGCGCTGCGCAAATGTCTCTGACTTTGCGCAACATTTACAAAATCAAATATAGAAACGAAAATGCGAAAAGGTCTCTGACTTTAAACCAAATTTAATATAATTATAAAAATACAGTTTGTTCATTCTATAATAAAAAACAGAACTCATCCAAACCTTTTTATTAGAAGAGTTAGTAAAAAGTCACGAGACTTTTATAACGTTTGCAATTTCAAACAGGCAAAAAAATTGCGCAAAGTCAGAGACATTTGCGCAGCTTTTAAAAAGGAACTCTTCGCGGAGCGGGGAAGTTTGAGCGGTTCGGTCATCAGCACTCGTTTGAGCTGGGAAAACTTAAGCCTGACTCTCATCTTCTTTAGTTTTGGCAGTGTTGCTGATAAAATCCCAGTCCTCTCCATTGAGCTTTTCTTTGCTCATGTAGAACAGTCCAGCTTTGTATCGGTCATAGATGCTCACATCGGTTCTGTCGTAGTTGAAGTACTGCTGAATGTCGGTCACAATCTGCTCATGTAGCTTTTTATTTCCGACATGGATAACGAAATGATTGTGGTGACCGCTTCTGTTAGTGAAAGGTTCTGTTGTAAAGAACAGTCTGAGTTCCGTTGAATCCTGATACTTTTTGTTCAGATAATCATAAAGCCCGTGCATCTGCTTAAAACAGCTGGTCTTGTTGCGCTCCGATTTGTAAGATACCGTGAAGAAGAAACTCCAATCCATCTGCCAGAAAGTATGTTGCAGGCTCTCTTTGTCTGCCAGACAATCAATGAGGTTTCTCATGGATTGATTTTCTTGTCTTAGGACTTTGTTCTCATCGAACATCATTTCGCTGTCAAAATATCTGGCGTGGTCAATTGGAAATAATCGTTTTCCACTTGGTTTTTTAGTTTCAGCAAATAGGTCTTCATTCTTCTTGTAGAATCGGTAGATGGTGCTTTTGCTGGTTTTGGTGCTTATTGTAAATTTCTTTAAATCTTCATATTTCATTTTGTTGATTGATTAGTATATCGTTATTGCTTAGATACAGGAACTCCATACAAGAGAGTTAGTCAAGCATCTTTACAATAAATACTAACGAATCTGGAAAAGTGTAGCTTTTTGGCACTTTTTTTCAAAAATATTTTTTTCTGATAGGAAAATAACTGTTCCAAAATGAGACACTGGTCTGGTAAGTTTTAAAAATTGCGAAGTTTTCACTTAAAGCTCCGATAGTATCGATTGGAGCAGGTACACAATTTTATAGGATGGGGAGGTAACTTGACACTTAAAATCTCGGTATTTGGCATCAAAACAGCGGATACGAGGAGGGAGGGTACTCTGAGAAGTTATTTTTCAAGTCTATTGAGATTACATAGCAATTGCAGGATAACTTGAATTCTATTTTAACAGTTTGGTACACTTTAAATTGCTATAAAAGCAAAAGCCACTCCGTTATGGAATGGCTGTTTACTTTGATTACTTCCAAAAGATACTAATCAACGTAAATCATTAATCATCTTTGGTAATTTTGAAATCATTTACAATGCCATCCCAATTTTCACCATAAGTAATAAATTCAATGAAATTTACTTTGCCATCTGTAATATCCAGTTCAAAGCCTAATCCGTATTCTAATTTTTCCATTTCAATATTTTCATTAGTACTTAATGATGCATTAATAAAATTAGAATCATTAATCTTCATGTCATGACTGTAAGCAAAGTTCACATACATTCCGACACCTGTTTTCTCCCTGCTTTTAACAATGAGATAAGGAATATGCTCTTTAATTATAGGATATTCTCTTGCAATGCTATTTAAAACTGCTAATTCAAGTTCGCTCATTTTTTCCATGTTCTATAAACCTTTTCTACTAAAAGATGAAATTTTAACTTGGTCGCCTGATACACGACCACCAATAAGTCTTATTTGCATGCCATTTACTGTTATTATATTTCCTTTATCGCCATTTGGTAATATTCCTTTTGAGTTTGGACTTAACTCTCCATTAGCTAATGCCTCATTTGCCGCTTTCTGGACGGCATCGTAAGCTTTATCTTCTGAGCCTAACTTTTGCACGAAACTATCTAAATCATGCTCTTCTTTTCCAAAAATATGGTTGTATCGATTCTCTTTCTCTTTCTCGTTTCCATGTCTCTTTATACCAGTTTCTTCAATTGTTTTCTCTCCAACCTTATGGTCTTTAATGCTTAATTTTTCATCAATTTTAAAATCATTCCTTAAAGGCATTTCGCTTGTGCGTCCTCCATAATTTGGACTCATATAGTCAGTCAATACAGCGAATATAGTTCCTACTACTTTACCTAAAACTTTACCTCCAGCTTTAACTGTTTCCGTTGTTACTTCTTTGACAACTTCTGTTGTAGTTTTTTGAATAACCTTCGTTTCAATTAATCCTCCTCCAACAAAACCTTGAACTGGAGTATTTTTTACCTTAACAGATTCATGATTTGTAACATCTTTCTTTCCATTAGATTCTGCTCCTTCCAAACCTTCTATTTCAACTTTCCACACAGGATTGTTATGAGCAAACTGATAAGTAGAAATCGACATGTACTCTTCCGAAACAGGGTCAACTCCAAAAAATCTCCCAATAGCATAATCGTAATTCCTATGTCTAAATGTGTCCCAGTTCAGTCCTAGCTCGTCCTGACGCTCTTGACCAAGAAACTTATACTTATTACTGCTCTCCTGTAAAGTTACATATCCCTCATGTTTCAGCCCAAAAGGATAATAATGTGCTTCATCGATAATTTCAATTTCACCCTGTGCACCTTTTGTGTAACTCAACCGTATGTTTCCTAAGTGATCTTTATACTGAAACACGTAGGCAAGTGTACCTCCATTATTTTTAACATATCCTTCAGCTGTTGGAAAAAACTCTAAATTATTATCTTTGTACTGAAAACCTCCCAAATAATTGGTCGTTGTGGTTACTAGACCTTCTTTTACAATTTTTTCTAGCTTTTGACCACTTGCAGTGTAAATATACTCAATCGAATTTTCTGTTGCAAATACTATTTTTTTAGGAAGATTTAAATGATTATAAGTAATCTCAGTAATATTTTTATTTTTATCACTGATCATATTTCCGTTAGCATCATAGGCAAAGTCATCACTTCCTTTATTGCCGTCTTTAAATCCCTCATTGTCATTTCCTAAAAGCCCATCTGTAACTTTTACAAGCAGGTTTGAATTTTCATTCAGATAACCGTAAGTTAGATCATCAATCTGCATCGCTACTGAAGGCATATCGCTACCCCCAAATCTAGTAAGAAACTTTATATTTCCGTTTTTATCATAACTGATACTCTCATTGTAAGCTCCTGATACTGGAATTGTTGATGCTGGTTTTGCGTAAACTGCAGCGGTTAACCTGTTGAGTTTATCGTATTCGTATCTGTAAGAACGTAATGTATGATCAGAGGTCTCCCAAATAGTTTCAGAAATATTTCCGTTATATAAATCTTTTACGATTGTACTGCTGGGTTTATCATAATTAATTTTAAAAGCAAATAAATCTGGCAAACTTGCGTCTACATCTAAATTTCCCGTTTCATTTATTGCCGTAAGCCACCCTCTGATATTGTAATTAAAATCTACTTTCTGCAAAGGGTTTCCTGTACTGTTGCCTACTTTTTTAGTCATGAGCTGTCCCATTTCATCGTAGGTATTGTCTGCTAAAAGCTGTGGCGTTCCCTCTCCTATTTTATGTGTGTGTGTCAGCAGGCGATCTTGCGCAGAATAGGTAAGTTTCTCTTCTATAGTAATTTTAGGAGCACCTCCAGAACGCTGATGCTCTGTTTTGGCTGTCAATGTTTTTCCTGTAAAATCAAGTTCATTGTCTGTGTGGTTTACACCGCCAAGATGATTTTTTTGGTAATTGCTTATAACTCTTCCCTTCTGATCGTAAAAAACAGTAGCTGTTTCTCCTTCAATAGATGAAGCCGTTGTCAAAACTCTTGTCCAACTTCCTGTAGGCAGTCCTTTTACATTTGTCAAAACGGTCTGTCCTATAACAGAAGACGGTACAGGCTGAGCATCAGGAAAAGAATAATCATCATAATAATTAACCGTTAAAAGCTTAAAACTGGTAGGTTCGATACTGTTGTTGTAACTCGTAGAGATACCGTCAATGGACATAGGAGTTTTGTATTCATACAATACGGTCGCGGTGTTTTGAGCATCCTGAAGTGATTTTCTTGTCACCGAATTTGAAGTCTGACTGCTCCAGCCTGTGTATATCGGACGGCTGAAAGCATCATATTTTGTAATTATCCATCCTATTGCAGAATTATCTTTAAAAGGTGATAATGCAGGTCCAGTAGCTACTGGCCTGTCTAATTTATCATAGACGATAAATTCCCACTGTTTTCCCGGAAGTTTTTTCTCAACAAGCCTGTTGCGGTTATCATATTTATATTGATAACAAAGTCCGTTTAAAACTTCATCATTTATGACGCCGTCAGCCTTAGGCGGAATTACATAGGTTAAATTTCCATAAATATCATACACATAATACGTATCATGCCTGTCGCCTGATTCGTAGCTTCTTTTTAAAACAATCTGCCCTTCCTTATTTTTAAATTCTATCGTAGAACCTGAAGATTCACTCGGATTTGCGTTCGAATTCTCGTCATAAGTTACGTTTTTGTACAGCTCTTTTTCTTCATAACTTCCTCCGTTAGAAAAAGTGATCTCATAAAGACCTAAACTAGCCTGCCACTCTGCAGTTGCTGTATATTTTTTTACAGCATCATTGGAAGTATTAGTCTGATAATCCAGTTTTATTTCGTGACCGCTCTCCATTTTCCATGAAGTTCCAGGTGCTGCCTGCTTTAACACTCTGTTTAATGGGGATGACTCAAATCGTTTTTCTGAAAAGGGATTTGATGTATTTTCATATTTGTCATTATTGTAAAAGGCTACATCAGCATTAACGGCTGTAAGAGGATCTATTAGAGGATAATAGTTACCGCCATTTGCTACAGCATAAGGAAGATAATCTTTTGCCTGCCTGCCAAGACCATCATATTCTATTGGTGTTACAATATCTTGTCCACTTCCGCCCTGAGCAGGTTTAATAGTTTGTATTGGACGGCCAAGCCCGTCAAAATAAGTTACAGTCTGAACCAAATCATCTTTTGTAAGCGTATTAAAACTGGCCGCCTGAACCGGTTTTTTTGGTGCTGCTGTATAAATAAAGTTATTATCACTGAAAGTCTGGGCTGTTAGCACCTCTGCTAGTAAAAATAGAATTAAAATTGGTATATATTTTTTCATCAGTTTTGAATGTCTTTGTTGAATATCGAAATCTATATTTACTCTTCTGTCTCTCCAGGGTTCAGACAACGTCCATTTGCATTAGCATATGCCTGTGCATTGGCACTTACATCTGCCCATGCTTTATTATCTGCATCAGCCTGTGATATAGTCGATTTATATGCTCCCTGATCAACAATGTAATAAACATAAGGAAAAGTAGTTCCTGGAGGGCAATAGTCATTTTTATAAATTTGATAAACAATCAGTTGGCTATAAAATGTACAAGTACCTCCATTTGCTTGCGCCTGACCATAATAATTGAATAAGTTTAATGCTGCTGCATCTGCTTCAGCTTGAGAAACTGTTGAACGGGCCGCTCCAGAACCCAGCGAATAAACTACACTGGAACCAGTTGTTCCCGATGGGCAATTATTTTTTGTAAAAGTTCCACTTAGAGGACTGCTATAATACTCACATACTCCTGTTATTGAGTTTGCATAAACCGGTCCATCTGTGTTGAATTTTAAAATTGCACGCGAATCTGCATCGGCTTGTGAAATTTTAGAAGTTATAGTTCCGGCGCTTTGCCCATAATAAAAGGATGCTGGTGAGCTAATTGTACCCGCTGGACAATTAGTTTTAGCAAAATACCCACCTAAGGCAACACTATTAAAGGTACAGTCACCATTGGCATTTACATAAACCTGACCATCAGTGGCAAATTTAAAATATCCATTTGTATCAGCATCATTCTGCGAAATTGTTGATGTTACCGCTCCCGCTGGCTGCGTATATTGAAGAGTAGATGGTATTGCTCCGTCTGGACAATTATTTTTTCTAAAAGGGCCACTTAAAGCTACACTGTAGAAAGTACAATAACCATTAGAATTGGCATATGCAAGTCCGTCTGTATTGAATTTAGCCAGCCCATCACTGTCAGCCTGTGCTTGTGAAACAGTTGACTGCACAGCACCATAAGCCTGACTGTAAGGAACACTTGAGCCCGAACCGCCCGCAGCACAGTTAGTT
>NZ_JADKPU010000007.1:0-284268 GCF_015350695.1 Flavobacterium sp. MR2016-29 | reverse complement strand
GGATCGAACCAGGGACACATGGATTTTCAGTCCATTGCTCTACCATCTGAGCTAAGGCACCGTGCTGATTGCGGGTGCAAAGATAGAATCATTTTTCGTTTATCCAAAACATTTTTTTAAAAAAATCAATTCGTATCTTCGCATTTATAAAAAAACGAACATGGTTTTAACGGTTGATGTTGGAAATACTCGGATTAAAGCGTCTGTCTTTGAGGGAAATACTGCTTTAGAAAATTTTGTTTTCGAGAAAAATGAACTCGAAAAAAAAATTAAAAAAATTTTAAAAAAATTTCAAAATTGCTCCGATTTGGTCGTTGCTTCGGTCGGAAATGTCGAAAAACAATCTTTTTTAGCTTTCGAAAACCAGCTTAAAGTTCATTTTTTAACAAATGAAGATTCTTATCCCTTTATAAATAAATATGCAACTCCAAAAACTTTAGGAATCGATCGTATGGTTTTGGCTGCTGGAGCTACTTTGCAGTTTCCAAAACAAAATAGATTAGTGATAGATACCGGAACTTGCATAACCTACGATTTTATCGACGAAAACGATAATTATCTGGGTGGCGCAATTTCGCCAGGACTGCGTTTGCGTTATGAAGCATTACATAATTACACGGCCAAACTGCCTTTGCTTACCTTAGAGAGTCCAGACTTGTATATAGGAAACTCTACCAAACAAGCGATTCATTCTGGAGTTGTCAACGGGTTCGTCTATGAGATTGACGGTTTTATCGATGAATATCGAGCAAACTTTTCAAATTTTATAATAATTTTAACGGGAGGCGATGCAGAATTTTTGGCTAAACGATTAAAAAATACCATATTTGCCAATTCAAATTTCCTTTTAGAAAGTTTGAACCAAACATTTCAATATAAAAATCGACAATGATTAAAAAAATTATAATAAGTGCTTGTTTACTTATCTCGTTCGTTTCATTTGCTCAGCAAGGTACAGCTTCACCATATTCTTTTTACGGAATTGGGGATGCAAGATTTAAAGGTACTCTTGAAAATAGATCTATGGCCGGAGTTTCGGTAGAGCAAGATAGTATTCACTTGAATATTGATAATCCTTCAAGTTATGCAAGTTTGAGACAAACTACATTTACAGTTGGAGGAAGTTTTGGAACATCTAATCTAAAAACTACTGAACAATCTGAAAAAGCGCAAAGAAGTACTTTTGATTATTTAGCAGTCGGAATTCCGATGGGAAAATTTGGAGCATCTTTTGGTTTGATTCCATTATCTTCTGTTGGATATAAAATTTTAAATGATAATTCTACTCAAGAAGGAGCAACAAGCAATCAATTTGAAGGTAAAGGCGGCGTGAATAGAGTGTTTTTTGGTTTAGGATATAAAATTTTGCCAAACTGGAATATTGGAGCTGACGTTCAATATAACTTTGGTAAAATTACAACAACAAGTATCGAAGCCATTACAGGAGTGCAAAATGCAACTAAAGAAACAAATGCGTCTGAATTATCTGGTGCTAATTTTAATATTGGTACAATGTATCAAACAAAAATTTACAAAAAAACGACATTGTTTACTAGTCTGAGTTATACTTTTTCAAGTACATTAAATTCAACTAGTACTAGAGTTATTCAAGTAGATACAGATCCAGATCCTATAACATTTGATCCAGTTGATACAAAATTAAAATTACCAACCAAGTTAACAATTGGTGCGGGTATAGGAGTGCCAAGAAAATGGCTTGTTGGAACTACATTGGCCTTCCAAGGTGATGGAAGATATGCAAATTACTACAATTCAAGTGATGATGTTCGCTACGAAAAATATTCAAAATATGCAGTTGGAGGATATTTTATTCCTAACTATGCTTCCTTTTCTAGTTATTTGAGCAGAGTTACTTACAGAGCTGGTTTGAAATACGAAAAGATTGGTTTAATTGTGAATAATGAGTCATTAAATGATGTTGGAATGACTTTAGGAGCAGGATTTCCAATTACAGGATCTTTTTCAAACGTAAACGTAGGAGTTGAATTTGGTAAAAGAGGAACAACAACTGCAGGTTTAGTTCAAGAAAACTATATGAATTTTAGTGTGAGTTTTTCTTTCAACGACAGATGGTTCGTGAAAAGTAAATTCAACTAAACATAAAAATTTATGTTTTTCTAAGCTCATTACAATTTACTACATTTGGCAAATGAATTTACCAAAGAGATATATTATAACCGTTGTCACAGTTCTTGCTGTGACACTGTTTTTTGGATGCGAAAGTAATTTTAAAGACGTGCAGAAAATTAACTTCTCTGAATTCGTTCCCGGAAGTGATGCTGATACAGTTAATATAAAATATACAGATTCTGGACGCATAACAGGAGTTTTAAAAAGTCCAAAAATGCTGGATTATTCAAATCTAGAATTTCCATTTACTGAATTTCCTAAAGGAATCGATGTTACCTTATATGATAAAAAACAAAAGCGTACTTTTATAAAATCTAATTATGCTGTTTCTTATAAAAATACTGGCATCATCGATCTGCAGGGAAAAGTAAAAATTACTTCAGAAGCAGGACAAGTTCTTGAAACAGAACAGCTTTATTTTGATCAAAAAAACGAATGGTTTTACACCGAAAGAAAATTTAAGCTTACAGATGCTAAAGGAATTTCTAACGGTCAGGGAATAGATTTTAGCAAAGATTTTAAAGTGATTAATTCGCAGCGAATAAGCGGTGAAATTGAATCAAACGAATAAAAATATAAATTATGGGCGTTTTAAAATACACACAATATCTTTACTTATTAATTGCTGCGGCTTTCATTTTCGATGGAATTACGAAGCTAAATACGCCTAATGAAGATGCATGGTTAAGTTTTTTAATTGCTGGCGTGAGTGTTTTTATGTTTTTCTTCAGGAGAAAATACGCTAAGAAATTTGATGACCATTATAAAAAACAATAAAAATGGAAATTAGTATTATAATACTATGTTTAATACTATCAGCCTTTTTTTCAGGAATGGAAATAGCTTTTATTTCCTCGAACAAAATTTATCTTGAAATCGAAAAAAAACAAGATAATTTTCTGTCGAAAATCCTAACTAAACTTACCGAAAATCCATCAAAATTTATTGCTGCAATGCTGATTGGCAATAATGTAGCCTTAGTAATTTATGGGTTTTATATGGGAGATTTAATTTTGAACTGCATAGTTGGTTTAGGATTTCAATTCTCAAGTTTGACCGGTTTATTGATTCAAACTGTGCTTTCGACTTTTATCGTTTTAATTACTGCGGAATTTTTTCCGAAAGTGTTTTTTCAAATTTATGCCAATTCATTAATTAAGATTTTTGCAATTCCGGCCTATTTGTTCTATAGATTATTTTATTATATCTCAACCTTTTTTATTTGGATTTCGGATTTTGTTTTGAGAAAGTTTTTCAAAACAGAAGGCGATCAGGTACAATTGTATTTTAGTAAAATTGAACTTGGAAATTACATTACGGAGCAAATGAATTCTGTAGAAGATGATGAAGAAGTAGATTCAGAAATTCAGATCTTTCAGAATGCATTAGAATTTTCAGGCGTAAAAGCGCGTGATATTATGACACCGCGTACAGAAATTGTAGATATTGATTTGTTTGAAAGCATAACAGAACTGAAAGAGCTTTTTATTGAAACAGGCTATTCTAAAATAGTAGTAAGTCAAAATTCGCTTGACGATATTGTTGGCTATGTACATTCATTTGATTTATTTAAAAAGCCAAAAACAATAAAGTCTGTTTTAATGACGGTAGAGTTTGTGCCGGAAACTATTTTGATAAAAGATGCATTAAATCTTTTAATTAAAAAACGAAAAAATGTAGCTGTTGTTTTAGATGAATATGGGGGAACTTCTGGAATTATTACTATAGAAGATATTGTAGAAGAACTTTTTGGCGAGATAGAAGACGAGCACGATTTAGATGAAGAATTGATAGAACAAGAATTAGGAGAAGGTAAGTATTTGTTTTCGACTAGATTAGATGTAGAATACCTAAATGAGACCTATAAATTGGCAATTCCCGAAGAAGATTCATACGGAACTTTAGGAGGTTTTATCGTTAATTATACGAAAGAAATTCCGCTAAAAGGAGAAGAAATAGTGATAGACAGCTATCATTTTGTGATAGAAGAGGCCACAAATAAGAAAATTGAATTGGTTAAATTGACAATAAAAGAGTGATTTTTTAAATTAATGAAAAAAATGTTGCAAAATAAAACGCTAGTTGTATTGTTATTAACTAGATAATTGTATTTTCGCAAACTGAATATAAAATTAACGATAATAAAAATGGCAGTTTTAGCAAAAATTAGACAGCGTTCCGCTTTATTGATAGGAGTTATTGCACTTGCATTATTTGCATTTATAATACAAGATCTATTTAATAAAGGAACATTTAGTCAAAGTTCAAAAGATGTAGGAAGCATCGACGGAAAAGATATTTCATTTGAAGACTTTAGAGTTAAAGTTAGTAATGTTGAAAAAAGTGGGCAAGGAATTACTTCCACTGAAGCTGCAAACAGAGTTTGGGATCAAGAGGTTTCAATTGCATTATTATCAGCTCAGTTTGATAAGTTAGGATTAAGAGTTGGTGAAAAACACTTGCTTGAAGTTTTAAAATCAGATCCAAATATTGGTAAAAACCCAATGTTTTTAAATGCAGCTGGTATGTTTGATGTAGTAAAATTTAAAGATTACTTCAAAACAAATCCTGAAGCAGCACAGTATATTTCTGAGAAAGAAAAAGACGCTGAATTAAATGCAAAATTTCAAATCTACAATACGTTAGTAAAATCTGGACTTTACACTACTGCTAGTGAAGGAAAGCTGAAATATGAAATGGAAGCAAACAAAGTTAACTTTAGTTATGCTGCTGCATTATATTCTTCTATTAAAGACAGTGAAGTGAAAATTTCTGATTCAGAAATTGTTGATTATATGAAGAAAAACGAGAAAAAATTCAAAGCGGATGAAACTCGTGAAATTCAATATGTTTTAGTTGAAGATAAAGCATCAAAAGAAGACGAAGCTGAAATCAAAGCTAAAATCACTGGTTTATTAAACGGAAGTGTTGTTTACAATGCAAAAACTGGTAAAAACGATACATTAGCAGGTTTTAGAACTGCAAAAAACATTGCTGAATTTGTAAACGCAAATTCTGATGTTCCTTACGATTCAACTTATATTCCTAAAAATTCTTTACCTGCGGTTGATGCTGATAAATTATTCAGTTTGCCTGCTGGAGCAATTTATGGTCCTTATGTTTATGGAAAATACTATGCTATTTCTAAATCTTTAGGATTTAAAGCTGGTGTTAACGCAAAAGCAAGTCATATATTAATTGGTTATAAAGGATCTCAAACTCCAAACCAAAAAGAAGAGAGAACTAAAGAAGAAGCAAAAGCTAAAGCTGAAGAAATTTTAGCACAAGTTCAAGCTAATCCAGATAGTTTTATGATGTTGGCTTTTACAAGTTCTGATGATTCATCTGCACAACAGGGTGGTGATTTAGGATATTTTGGTCAAGGCCAAATGGTAAAACCTTTCAATGATTTTGTATTCAGTAACGGAATTGGAAAAGTTGGTTTAGTTGAAACTCCTTTTGGATTTCACATCATCAAAATTACGGATAAACAAGACGGAATTCGTTTAGCTACTATCGCTCAAAAAATTGAGCCTTCTGAAGCTACTTCTGATAAAGTATTTACATTGGCAACTAAATTTGAAATGGATGCTGCTGATAAAGATTTTAATGCTACTGCAAAAGAATTAGGTTTAAAAGTTTCGGCTCCTGTAACTGCAAAAGCAATGGACGAAGCATTTGGTCCATTAGGAAACCAACGTAATATTATAAGATGGGCATTTGACAAAGAAACTAGTATTGGAGACGTAAAACGTTTTGAAATTGCTAATATCGGTCACGTGATTGCACAATACAAAAGCGAAAACAAATCAGGTTTAGTAGCTGTCAGCTTAGCTAGACCTTATGTAGAGTCTATCTTAAAAAACAAGAAAAAAGCTGAAATCTTAAAAGCTAAGTTAACTGGTTCAACTATAGAAGCTATTGCAAAAAATGCTGGTGTAGCTGTTCAGCAAGCAACTGATGTTACATTAGAGAATCCAGTTTTACCTGGTGGAGTAGGACAAGAGCCAAAAGTTGTTGGAAATGCATTTGCTTTAACTGCAAATAAAGTTTCTGCACCAATTGAAGGAAATACTGGAGTTTATGTTGTAAAAAACATTAGCACTGTAAAAGCTCCTGCAATTGCTAATCATGCCGCTTATGTTGCTAAGCTAAAAGCTCAAACTGCATCTGATGCAAGCAGAATTTTGCCTGCTTTAAAAAGCAATGCTAAAATTGAAGATAATAGACTGCAATTTAACTACTAGTTATTAGTAGCAAATAAATTTTAAAATATAAAACCCGAAATGTTCATTTAGAATATTTCGGGTTTTTCTTTGTTTTTTTCTTATTATTTTCGCAATTTGTAGTAAAATATTTATGTATTTTTCTTAACTATATGGAAATAATGGAAATATAATTTAAAATACTTGCGATATTAAAATTATTGCAGTTTATTTGTCCGGATTTTTGTTTTAATAAATTGAGCTATTAACAAACAATTGTTAAATAAAAATTGTAAGAAAATGATAAAAAAATACTTTAATAATCTGACATTTAATGTTTTTTTATATGTTTAGTTTTTTAAAAAGAAAACCTAGAGTATATTCCAAAATTGAAAATCATATTTTTGGAATAATTACGGAACTTTTAAAAGTTAGTAGTACTGACATCAATGTTGATGAATTGGGAGGTAAATACTACTTAAGCAATGAGGAGCAACATTTTAAAGTTACTATTTTAAGTAACGATTATGTTATCAGGCTAACTAATACGCGTGATTCAGTTGCTGAAAAATATGATAAATTTTTTGTTGAAGATGTTTTAAAAGCAGTAAAAGAAGAGAAACATCGGAGAATGGAACTGGTATACGATTCTATAACAAATAGTATCGAAAAAATGGCAGAACGTTTGCACAATACACTTATAGAATCTAATGAACAAGAAACTGAAAAAGTACGTCGACTTGAAACAAAACCTATAAAAGATAAGAAAGTAAATTTCTAATTTTTATAATAGGCATAAATTACTCCCTATAAGATCATCTCCTCGTATGAAAGAATAGTTTCATATCCTTTTGAAACAAAGTATTTCGTTGGATCTTCTTTAGAAATTACCATTACAAAATCACCGCCCCACGCCCCAAGACTTTTAACAAGGCCATTGAAATCTGCAAAAGCAATTTCTTTTATCGTTTGTATTTCTAAGATATTGCTCAAATGAATCTCATGTTTTTCTACAGCAAGAGCAAATTCTTTTAGCGTTTTAGCGTTTAATATAGTGTCGGTAATTTTGTTATTATCAATAATATTTTGAACTAAATCTTGATTTTTATTGTTGTAATAAGCATTTATAGCAGCTTTGCTGTTTTGTTTTTTATTCAGGTAAACAAAGTAAATGTTTTTAGTGAAATCAGGATTAAAGGCAACCTGTTCAACTTTAGGTAAACTTTGTTCTAATCGATAAACAATTGGTGTGTTATTTTGTGCGCAGGCAATATCATATCCACTGCCTCCAAAACTGTTTTTAAGCAGTGTGAAAGCATCAATTTTAGCCCATTGAGCAATATTGTTCAACAGTGTTGAGGATGTGCCCAATCCCCATTTTTTGGGAAATGTAAGGTGGGTACTAATTATATATCCTTCTGCTTTATTAATAAAGTCTGGATTTAATAAATAAGCTTCGTGTAAAATATTGATTAAAGTTGTTTTTACAGTTTCAACTTGTGTTGGAATGTTATTTGTAATTTCAGAAAATGAAATAACATCTTCAAACCAAAGATGCTCGTCGAAGTCATAACTCTTCCATTTAATTTCTTGGTTCGATCCGTTTTCTACAATTAAATCCTGTCCAAATTTTGTAGGCAAAGCAAAGGCTCTTGCACCATCTAAAACTAAGTATTCGCCTGTAATTAAAAGTTTTCCGTTGCTATAAAAGGTTGTTTTCATTCTGTAATTTTAAAATAAAGTCCAATCCCGTAGCTTTGGGATAAAATTCAAAATCCCACCATTCTTGGAATTTGGAATTCTATTCGCAGCTATACTTTTGGAGTTTAATATTCGGGTTATTTTCTTAAATTTTCAATAAAGTCAACTACAGCACTATGAGATACAGCATTTTTCTTAAAATGAGTTTTAATTAAATGGCGTTCTTCTTCAGTTGCTTCAAATTGATTGATGATATTATTTAAGTGCATTTTCATGTGTCCTTCCTGAATTCCTGTTGTAGTCAGCGAACGCAAGGCAGCAAAGTTTTGAGCCAAACCAGCAACAGCAACAATTTCCATCAATTCATTGGCAGATGGTTTTTCTAGTATTTCTAAACATAATTTAACTAAAGGATGTAAAGATGTCAATCCGCCAACGGTTCCTATGGCTAAAGGGATTTCGAGCCAAAAAGTAAAAATACCGTTTTCGATTTTTGCATGCGACAAGCTAGAATATTGCCCATTTCTTGATGCATAAGCATGCACGCCAGCTTCTACAGCTCTAAAGTCATTTCCAGTTGCTAGAATTACAGCGTCAACTCCATTCATAATACCTTTATTATGCGTCACAGCTCTAAAAGGTTCCACTTCGGCAATTTGAACAGCCTGAACAAAACGCTCGGCAAAATCTTGCGGATTCGAAATATGTTTCTCAGTTAAATCTTCAACAGGACAAGAAACTTCAGCCCTAACAACACAATTCGGAACATAATTAGACAAAATACTCATCACTACAGTAAGGGTTTCCTTCTCTGAAAAGAGATTAGAATTTAGAAATTCTTCTTTTAGAGTTGAAGCAAATTGTTCGAGACAAGAATTTATGAAATTAGCACCCATACTGTCTTTTGTTTCAAAAGTGGCATGAAGCTGAAAATAGTTTTCTAACAAACTTCTTTTGTCTTTTAGTTTAATATCTAAAATTCCTCCGCCACGTTGCTGCATGTTTTTGGTGATGCTTTGCGTGTCGGAGAAAAATTTAGATTTTATGTTGTTAAAGAAAGAATCTAATTTATCGGCATCTCCATTAAATGTAAAATGCACTTGACCAATCTTTTCAGTATTAGTTACCGTTGCTTTAAAACCACCTCGAGTTGCCCAATATTTTGCTGATTTTGAAGCCGCCGCAACAACAGAACTTTCTTCAATTGCCATCGGAATTGTTTTGTACTTGCCGTTAATTAAAAAATTGGGTGCAACTCCTAACGGAATATATAAATTGGTGATAGTGTTTTCGATGAACTCATCATGCAATTGTTGGAGCTTGTCGTCTGAATTCCAGTAATTTCTTATAATAGTCAGTGCTTCTTCAGGGGTTGAAAAATACTCATTTGCGATCCAGTTTATTTTTTCTTTTTTGGATAATTTAGAAAATCCAGCAACTGCGTTGTTCATTCTCAATGTATTAAATAATAATGTGGTAACAAAGATACTATTTTAAGAGTTTTGTTTATAATGTATTTGAAAATTGAAAAGCACGCAATCGTTATTTTTTTTAACATTTAACAGTTAAAATGTGTATTATGTTTATTTTTTTTACTAAAATTGGGCTCTTTTTTATATTTAAAATAATTCTGATGAATACAAGTAAAATTACTGTTATGTTTTTGTTTTTTGTAGCCGCCATTTTTGGCCAGCAAAAAATAACTGTCGAAAATATTTATAGTGGTGCATTTCGTGCAAAAGCGATGGATGAACTGCAATCGTTAAAAAATACAGATCAATATACTGTTTTAAATGTTGATCAAGCCAGCAGAAGCATGCAGATTGACTTGTATGATTTTGCAACCTTAAAAAAAGTGTCAAATCTAATTGATACTAAAAATCATAAAGAACTGGCTACCGGAATTGACAGCTATACTTTTGATGCTTCAGAAAAAAAGATTTTAATAGCTTGTAATTCAAATCAAATTTTCCGTCACTCTTTTACAGCAGATTATTTTTTATATGATATTGCTTCAAAATCGCTGACAAAACTGTTCGATTTTCAAGTTCAAGAGCCAACTTTTTCTCCTGATGGAACTAAAATTGCTTATGCTAAAGAAAATAACCTTTATGTATATGATGTAGCTTCAAAAAAATCTACTGCGGTTACTACTGATGGAAAGAAAAATGCCGTAATTAATGGTATTACGGATTGGGTTTATGAAGAAGAATTTGCTTTTGTCCGAGCTTTTGACTGGAGTAAAGACAGCAAAAAACTAGCTTACATTCGTTTTGACGAAAGTGCTGTTCCAGAATTTTCTATGTCGATATTTCAAAAAGATTTATACCCGACAATTGAAACATTTAAGTATCCTAAGGCTGGAGAAAAAAACTCACTAGTTTCATTACACATATATGATGCTGCTGCAAATACAGCCAAAAAAGTTGATTTAGGAAATTATAATGACTTTTATATCGCGAGATTACAATGGACTAATGATAATAATGTATTGTCAGCACAGGTTTTAAACCGCCACCAAGATAATCTAGATCTTTTATTTGTTGACGGAACAACAGCTGCTGCAAAAGTAGTTTTGAATGAAAAAGACAAAGCTTATGTTGATGTTACAGATAATTTGACATTCTTAAAAGATAATAGCTTTATCTGGACAAGTGAAAAAGATGGTTTTAATCATATCTATGTTTATGATAAAACAGGAAAACTTAAAAATCAGGTTACAAAAGGAAACTGGGAAGTAACTTCATACTACGGTTTCGACGAAAAAACAAAAACTATTTTCTACCAATCTACAGAAAATGGTTCTATAAATAGAGATCTTTACAGAATTAGTTTAGACGGAAAAAATAAATTGCGTTTAACAGCAAAAGTAGGAACAAGCGCTGCGACTTTTAGTCCAAATTTCCAATATTTCATTACTACTTTCTCTAGTAATTTAGTGCCAACAACTTATACTTTAAACGATGCTAAAACTGGAAAAGAGATTCAGGTTATAGAAAATAATCAGGCTCTTGCTGATAAGTTGAAAGCCTATAACTTGCCGGCAAAAGAATTCTTTGTTTTAAAAACAGCTAAAGGAAACGAACTTAACGCTTGGATTTTAAAACCAAAAGATTTTGATCCTTCTAAAAAATATCCTGTTTTCATGTACCAATATTCTGGCCCAGGATCGCAGCAAGTAAATAATGATTGGAATAACACTGATGATTATTGGTTTTTATCTCTTACACAGCAAGGTTATATCGTAGCTTGTGTTGATGGTAGAGGAACTGGTTTTAAAGGTGCTGATTTCAAAAAAGTAACCCAAAAAGAATTAGGTAAATACGAAGTTGAAGATCAGATTGATGCAGCAAAAGTAATTGGAGCTTATCCGTATGTTGATGCTTCAAGAATCGGAATCTTCGGATGGAGTTATGGTGGATTTATGGCTTCAAACTGTATTTTTCAAGGAAACGATGTTTTTAAAATGGCAATAGCGGTAGCACCGGTTACAAACTGGAGATTTTATGACAGTGTTTACACAGAAAGATACATGCAGACTCCTCAGGAAAATGCAAGCGGATACGATCAAAATTCTCCAATAAATCACGTTGATAAATTAAAAGGAAAGTTTTTGTTGATTCACGGATCAGGTGATGACAACGTTCATGTGCAAAATTCAATGCAGATGATGGAAGCACTGATTCAAGCGAACAAACAATTTGATTCTCAGATATATCCAGATAAAAACCACGGTATTTACGGTGGTAAGACGAGAATTCAGCTTTATAATAAAATGACTAACTTTATCAAAGAAAATTTATAATCTAAATCTATTAACCTTAAAAAAATAATGAATAATATGGGAGAAACTCAAGTAAAAACTGGGCATCCAAAAGGACTTTGGGTATTGTTTGGAACGGAGATGTGGGAGAGATTCAATTTTTATGGAATGCGAGCTTTATTGACTTTATTTCTTGTGAATTCATTAATGATGAAGGAAGAAGAAGCGTCATTAATTTATGGAGGTTTCCTTGGACTTTGTTATTTAACACCAATGTTGGGAGGTTTTATTGCTGACCGATTTTTAGGAAATAGAAATTGTATTTTATTAGGTGGATTATTGATGGCTACTGGCCAAATGTTATTGTTTACCAGCGGTAGTATTTTTGAGTCTAATTTAGGATTGGCAAAAACTATCATGTATTGCGGATTAGGTGTTATTGTTTTTGGTAACGGATTCTTCAAGCCAAATATTTCGAGTATGGTTGGAAGTTTGTATCCAAAACAAGAAAAAACAAAACTAGATACTGCTTTTACTATTTTCTATATGGGTATTAATATTGGTGCTTTCTTAGGGCAATCAATTTGTCCTTTCTTAGGCGATGTAAAAGATGCAGGCGGAATTAGAGATATTCACGCTTTTAGATGGGGATTTATGGCGGCGTCAGGAGCAATGCTTGTTGGAACTGTTCTTTTCTACTTCTTGAAAAATAAATATGTGGTTTCTCCAGAAGGAAGACCATTAGGAGGTTTGCCTTCTAAAAATATAGCTTCAGATTTTGAAGAAGGAGAAGCTCAAAAAGCTAATTTTTCTAGTAAAGCGCTAACTATTGCAGGTGTTGCATTTATTGCTTTAGGTTTTTTCTTTCATTATGTTGTGGGTCAAAACTTGATTTATACTTTGATATATTCTAGTGGTTTGGCTTTGGCTGGATTAATTATTTCTGATACTTCTTTAACTAAAATTGAAAGAGATAGAATTATTGTAATTTATATCGTGTCGTTTTTTATTATTTTCTTTTGGGCGGCATTTGAACAAGCAGGTTCGTCATTAACTTTTATTGCGGATAATCAAACAGATAGACATTTCTTTGGGTATTTAATGCCTCCATCAATGGTTCAGATCTTTAACGGATTGTTTGTTGTTGTAATGGCTGTTCCTTTTAGTATACTATGGGATTCTTTAAGAGCAAATCAAAAAGAACCAATTTCACCAGTTAAATTGGCTGTAGGTTTGGTTATAATTTCTGTAAGTTTCTTTATGATTGCAACTCAAGTTTCATACATCGGAACTTCTGGCTTACTATTGGTAAAATGGTTAATCTTATTATATTTCTTAAATACTTGTGCAGAGTTGTGTTTGTCTCCAATTGGATTGTCATTGGTGGGTAAATTATCTCCAAAACGTTTTGCTTCATTGCTATACGGCGTATTCTTTTTGTCAAATGCATCTGGTTATGCGTTAGGGGGAACTTTAGGTTCTATCTTGCCTGCTACAGGTGATAAATTTGAAAAAGCAAAAGAATTAGGAATCGATCTTCAAGCCGTTTTAGACAATAAAGTAACGCCTACAACTGAGCAATTAGCACTATTAGAACAGCACCAAATTAGTGCGCACAATCACTTTTTTGCAGGATTCGAGATTCATAATTTATATGAGTTTTTTATGGTGTTTGTTGTTCTTACAGGTATTGCAGCGATTGTATTATTTGCTTTGACTCCGTTATTGAAAAAAATGATGCACGGTGTTAGATAATATGGAAAACAATTTAGCTTTAGAGGAAATTCAAAATTTTAAAGGCAAGTATCCAAAGCAATTGTGGTACTTGTTTTTGGTTGAAATGTGGGAGCGTTTTTGCTTTTACGGAATGAGAGGTGTTCTGGCTTTTTTCATGGTAGACCAATTAGGTTTGCTTGAAGGAAAAGCGAATCTTCAATATGGAGCCATTCAGGCTTTTGTTTATGCCTTTACTTTTATTGGAGGTATTTTTGCTGACAAAATTTTAGGATTCAAAAAATCACTTCTTTTTGGAGGAATTGTGATGATTTTAGGAAATTTGCTTATTGCAGCAAATCCGCATGATTTCTTTTATTACGGAATAACACTTTCTATTATTGGAACAGGTTTTTTTAAGCCAAACGTTTCGTCAATGGTTGGTGAATTATATCATGAAAAGGATGGCCGACGTGATGCTGGTTACGGACTGTTTTACGCAGGTATTAATATAGGCGGAATGCTGGGAGGTGCGATTCCTATTTATTTAGGGAAAAACTATTCTTGGAGCTTATGCTTTCTTTCTGCAGCAATTGTGATGATTATTGGTGTTGTTACTTTTCTTTTGACTAAAAAACATTTAGCACCAATCGGAAATTCTCCTCTTGAAAAACATGAACCGAAAAAACGTAATCTTTATGAAATAGCTGTTTACGTTGGATCATTTCTTGTAATTCCATTGGTTTATATAATGGTAATTAACTCTGATTTTACAGAGTATTTTATGTATTCAATTGGTGTTGCAGCATTAGGATACTTTTTGTTTGAATTATTTATGATAAAAGAAAGAAAACAGCAATACAAACTTTTGGCAGCTTTCGTCTTTATTTTTGGATATTTCATGTTTATGGCGATTTCTGAGCAATCAGGAGGTTCTTTGTCGTTGTTTGCCAAGGATAACTTAACAAATAAATTGTTGTTTTTTCATATTGATCCGAATGTTGTTAACAATAGTATAAATTCATTGTATGTTATCATTTTCAGTCCATTAGTAGGGCTATTGTGGATCTTTCTTTTCAAAAGAAAAATTGAACCAAATACAGTTATTAAATTCGGATTCTCATTTATATTGTTAGCAGCGGGTTTCTTTATTTTTTACAGTGCCAGATTTTTTATTGATGAAAAAGGATTGAGTTCTCTAAACGTATTTGCATTAGGGTACTTGTTGTATACTCTGGGAGAATTATGTATTGGACCAATTGGAATGTCTGTAATTACTAAATTATCTCCAAAGCGATTGTTTGGAATGATGATGGGATTGTGGTTTTTGTCTAGTGCCTTTGGTCAATTTGCAGCAGGTAAATTAGGCTCTGAAATGTCTAATGCAAATACAGGCACAACATTAATGTCAAAATTGATTGCTTACACTGATGGATATTATCAATTAGCATTATATTCTTTAATTGCCGGCGTTATTTTGATTGTTACAACACCATTAATCAAAAAATTAATGCAGGAAGTAAAATAAGATTTATTTACCGATTCTTTTTTTGTTTAAATTTGTGCAAAATAAACACAATATGAAAAAAATATTTTTAGTAACGTTATTTTTAGTTGGAGCGCTTACAGTTCAATCACAAGAGCTAAAGTGGTATACAGATGTAAAAGAAGCAATAACGGTAAGTAACAAAGAACATAAGCCAATGTTGATGTTTTTTACTGGAAGTGACTGGTGCGGATGGTGTATTCGTTTGCAAAATGAAGTTTTAACGACGCCTGAATTTAAAAAATGGGCTGTAGATAATGTTGTTTTAGTAGAATTGGATTATCCAAGAAGAACACCTCAGACTCCAGAATTAAAAAGTCAAAATAATGAATTACAGCAGGCTTTTGGAATTCAAGGTTTTCCTACAATTTATTTTACAAGTGCTGAGTCTAAAGACGGAAAAGTAAATTTTAAAGGTCTTGGACAAACCGGATACGTTGCTGGAGGGCCAACTGCATGGTTGACAGTTGCAGACGGAATCATTAAACCAAAAAAGTCTTAAAGAAAAACATATTCAAATTTATTTATAAGCTCCTTGTGCAATATGCGCAAGGAGCTTTTTTCTTTAGTAAGAAAAGTTATTCATTTGTTTTTCTTTATTTTATGTATTTATCAATTTATTATAAGTAAAAAAACACATTATATATTTTTTATATTAATAAAAGTTGGAAAATTAAAATATTATGTTAATTTCGTTACACTATACTAACCAAAATCAATATAATATGACTAAAAAATTACTTATCCTACTGTTTTTTTTAGGTTCATTTTTTATGCAGGCTCAAAATCTAGTTTGGAGAACAAACATGACTGATGCTATCGCTATTAGCAATGAACAAAGAAAACCAATGTTGATTCTTTTTACTGCCTCAGGTGTACCAGACAATCTTCAGAATGAAATATTTAAAACTCCAGATTTTGCAGTTTGGTCTCGCGACAATGTCATTCTCGTAAAACTTGATTTGTCTGATGAAGCAGCATCTGATGGTGATAAAGAACAAAACCTTAGATTAAAAAGTGCTTTTGGCGTTGAAGACTTACCAGAAGTTTGTTTTGCAAGTGCTTCTATCAGAAAAAACAAAACTACTTTTAGCGCTTTAGGAAAACTTGCTTATAAACCAGGAGGTGCAAAAGCTTGGATTGCAGAATCTAACGGAATCTTGCATCCAAGTGAATAATACTTAAGTCAAGTTTCGCAATTTAACTTGTAAGTCCCTTTTCAATTTAGTGAAAAGGGATTTTTTTTTGAACAGTTTAAGATTATCGTCATTATTTTGATAATTTATTATGCTATTTTTTTTGTTTTTGTCAGTTATTTAGGGTTTTATTAACAAATTCGATTTTGTTATGTTTTTTTTGAGTTTTTTGTCTAAATATGACTTGTTTGATAAGGATATTATACTAATTTAGTCGCGTTAACCTACTTAAAACCCAAATTGTTATGACCAGAAAACTACTTATACTACTATTTTTTTTAGGTTCATTTTTTATGCATTCGCAAAATGTCTGGAAAACAACTATGACAGAGGCTGTTGCAGCAAGTGTTGAACAAAGAAAACCACTATTCATATTTTTTACAATTGCTGGTGCACCACAAAGATTCCAGAATGAGATATTTAATACTCCAGATTTTGCTGTATGGGCACGTGAAAATGTCGTTTTGGTTAGACTGGATTTATCTGATCCTAATATATCTGATGCCGAGAAAGAACAAAATGTTATGTTGAAAAATGCTTTGGGAGTAACCGAATTGCCACAAGTTTGTTTCACAATAGCATCTGTTAGAAAGCAGAAAACAACTTTTAATTTATTGGGTAAATTGCCTTTTAAACCAATTGGTGCTGTGGGATGGATGACGGAAGCTAATATAATTTTACGTCCCGAATAAGAAATATAATTTTAAGTATTTTAATTTAATTTGTAATATCCTTTTTCGCTTGTTGAGTGAAAAGGGATATTTTTTTTATCGCAGGTTTTCTTCCATTTTTTCTGGATGGAGTAAGAGTTTGAAGCATCAGCAACTATAATTTTTGGATGTAAGTCTTTTAAAACTCGATCTAAATTTAATTTTGGAGATTGTATAAGCAATACTATATCCGGCTGAATTTTATTTTGATAAGTTCCTGTACTGTCAATTATAAATATTTTTTTTCCGTTGAAAAATAACGTGTTTTTAACTTTGTGTGTGGCTTTTATTGTTCCAAAATTTCCTACTAAATAGGAATTCAAAACATAGTTTTTAGGATCATGAAGTAAAGCTGTATCTGATGTAAACAGTTCTATAGTTTTTCCTGATTTTTCTGTAATCAGCGTTTTTTTCTTTAAATTATAAATAATCATTTCCAGTTGGTTTTCAGTTTCTTTTTTGGTGTATATAAAAGAAATTTGAAGTAAAATTATAGTAGTCAACACAAAAACCAATTTGGAATAACTCGGTTTTTTGAAGCAAATAATACTCGTAATTATCAGCAGGTAAAAAGTGATGAGATAGTAAAGGTTAAAACTTATATCAATTATTACAAATGATTCGAATGAAGCAACATAATGAATGATGTGGTTTAAAAGATAGATACTCTTTTCGAAAATGATAATTAAGAATTCTGGAGGAGAACAAAAAACAGCAAAAATCATAACAATAATTCCCGCTATCATTATAAAAGACAAAACTGGAATAATAACAATATTAGTTACAAAAAATAAACCTGGAAATTGGTGAAAATAATATAAGCACAAAGGAAAGGCTCCGATTTGAGCCGCAAATGAAACCGTCAAAGCTTCCCAGATATAAAGTAGTACTTTGTTTTTTGGTGTCCAGATGTTTTTTAATAATGGCTGTAGCCAAAGAATAAAAAATAAGGCAATGTAACTTAATTGAAAGCCAACATCAAATAAAAAATAAGGTTCAAATAATAAGATCAGAAAAATAGAAACAAGCAAAGTATGGTAAATATTGCCGCCTCGGCGAAGATGATTTCCTGTGGCAATAAAAGAAAACATAACAACTGATCTTAAAACAGAAGGCGATAGTCCTGAAATTACGGCGAATCCCGCTAAGGAAATTAAAATTGAGATTAATTTTATAAATGAACCTTTTCGTGTATTTGGAATTGGTTTCAAAATGAAATTTATAAACAGCATAATAAAGCCGACATGCAATCCTGAAACAGATAAAATGTGTGTTGCTCCAGAGTACTGATAATCTTGAATAATATCTGACGAAATTTCTTGCTGCTGTCCTAGAATTAGGGCAAGTGCAACATTCATTTCAGCGGCGTTAAAATGTGCTCTCTCTAAGTTTGTAAGTATCCTGCGATGCAAACACCCAGAATAATACCAAATGTCTTTTTTAGCATATTTAGCGATACTGATTTCAGATTTGCTAACGTATAGCTGTGCATAAATTTGCCTGTCTGCTAAATATTTGCCGTAGTCAAATTGGTTTGGGTTTTTAGCATTACTATTATGCTGTAAAGTGGCTTTTAGTTTGATAATATTACCGATTATTACCGATTTTTTAATACTGTCTTTTGCAATATTTACAATAATTTTTCCAGTATAGTTTTGATTATTAATGCTGTTGATCAATGCAATAAATCGATCGTTATAGGCATTGCTTTTAAGCTTTTCTCGAATAGTAAGTGTAATTGTTTGTGATGTCTCAAAAGCTTTGGTACAATGAATATAGTTCGATTTCTGAAGCGAATCAGTATGGAAAAGTAAAGTTGCTGCTCCAATACAAAAAGAGGTAAAACAAGTAGTTATCCCAAAAAGCGTAATTAATTTTTTATTGTTTTTGGATGAAAAATACAAAAGAGAAAAGTCGATTGTTCCTATGAGAAGTACGATGCATAAATTGAATAATGTATTTGGCAGATAATAAGAAAACAAAATGCCAAGCAGAAACCAAATCGTAATTTTAACTAAAGGGAAATCTAATACTTTCATGGCATAAAAGTATTAAATATTTGTAAGAAAAAGAATATATTTTAATAGATAGATTATTCAATTATTCGATTCACCTGAAAAAAGGAATCACGATAATAGGGTTCTTTTGTAGATGAAATCATTACGCCTTTTGAAGTAGAAGAATGCACAAATTTTATTTCGTCTGAGTTAACTTCTGTAATAAGTCCTACATGGTTGATTTGCTTGCTTTTATTGGTTTTAAAGAAAATTAAATCGCCTTTCTTTGCATCATTCAGCACGATTATTTTTCCAACCTTTGCTTGCTCGTAAGAACTTCTGGGAAGTTTAATATTTTCTGATTCAAAAGTAGTATAAACTAATCCGGAGCAGTCAAAACCATTTTTTGTTGTACCTCCAGCTTTATATCTAACGCCAATATTGCTTGTTGCAGTTTCGATTAAATTTTTCACAAGAGTTCTTTTTTCTGTTTTAGATTCTTTTGCGCTTACGGCATTTGAAGTCGATTTACAAAAAGCAAAGAGAAGAGATAGAATAAGAATTGTGACTATTTTTTTCAAAATAAAAATATTTTATACTGGTTTTAAGTCGGCTACGATAAGTTTTGCTGTTTTTTTGCTCGCGCCAACGCCACCTAATTTTTGTTCGAGAATATCGTAATTTTTCAATAGTTTTTCGCGATAATGTGGCTCGAGCAATTTTTGTAATTCTTCTTTAATGCGTTTTGTATTGCATTCATTTTGAATTAATTCAGTAACTACTTCTTGATCCATTATTAGGTTTACAAGCGAAATATATTTTAAGGTAATAATGCGTTTTGCAATTTGATACGAAATATTACTTCCTTTATAACATACTACTTCTGGAACTTTAAAAAGAGCAGTTTCTAAAGTTGCTGTTCCCGAAGTTACCAAAGCAGCTGTCGAAGAACGAAGCAAATCGTACGTTTTATTCGAAATAAACTTGATGTTTTTATTACTGATGAATTGCTGATAAAATTCGTAATCCTGACTTGGTGCGCCGGCAATTACAAATTCATAATCCTGAAAATCATCGACAACACTTAGCATTACGCTTAACATTTTTGTAATTTCTTGTTTGCGGCTTCCTGGTAAAAGTGCAATAATGGGTTTGTCACCCAATTGATTTTCTTTTCTAAATATACCTTCATCAAAAGGTGGTTGATTTTGAATGGCATCAATTAAAGGATGGCCGACAAAATCTACAGGAAAATGATGCTTGTCTTCGTAAAAACTTTTTTCAAAAGGCAAAATCACAAACATCTTATCGACATCTTGTTTAATTGCTTTGATCCTATTTTCTTTCCAAGCCCAAATTTGAGGAGAAATATAATAGTGTGTTTTATAATTTAAAGTTTTGGCCCATTTTGCAATACGCATATTGAAACCTGGGTAATCTATAAAAATGATAACATCTGGCTTAAACTCAGAAATGTCTTTTTTACAAACTTTAATGTTGTTTAAAATCGTTTTTAAATTGAAAATAACTTCAACAAAACCCATAAAAGCCAATTCGCGATAATGTTTTACTAAAGTACCGCCGGCTTTTTGCATTAAGTCTCCACCCCAAAACCGAATTTCGGCTTGCGGATCTTCTTCATATAAAGCTTTCATTAAATTTGAACCGTGCAAATCTCCAGAGGCTTCGCCAGCTATTATGTAATATTTCATATCGACTTTTTTAAAAGTGTGTTTTAAATTTGCAACACAACATTTTTTTGCAGCACAAAGATAAGATTAAATAAATAAGGTTGAAATTGCTAAAACAATCACAGCAAAAACAACGCCTCTCGCCATTATTTCCTTATTTCTTTTAAGCAAAAATAAAAACAAAATAAGATCTAAAACGGTTCCTAGAGTAATTACTTTGCCCAAATAACCGTATTGTTTTATGGTTTCAATATTTGAAACATCAAAAGAGGTGAAAAATGTAATGAAAAGATAACTTCCTAAAAGTGAAGTTAAAATGCCGAGAACAAAACCAATAAGAAGGTCTAATTTATTCATTTAATTTCCAAGTATTAAGTTGTTGTATAGAATGATGCGCGGTTAAATCAAATTGAACTGGAACGACAGATATGTATCCGTTTTCTAAAGCCCATTCGTCAGTATCTTCGCCTTTGTCTTCGTTTGTAAATTTACCGGTAAGCCAGTAATAATCTTTTCCGTATGGAGTTTGTCGCTTGTCAAATTTTTGAGCATAGTAGGCTTTCGCTTGACGGCAAATTTTTATTCCTTTGATTTCTTTCTCTTTTAATTTTGGAAAATTTACATTTAAAACGACACCTGGCGGTAATTTATTGGCAAGAGTTTCTAAAGTAATCTTTTTTACAAATGATTTTATCTGTTCGAAATCAGCATTCCAGTCAAAATCTAAAAGAGAGAATCCAATTGCTTGAATTCCTTCAATTCCTGCTTCGACTGCCGCGCTCATAGTCCCAGAATAAATTACATTTATAGAAGAGTTTGATCCGTGATTAATTCCGGAAACACAAAGATCAGGTTTTCTTTTTAAAATTTCATTGACAGCCAATTTTACGCAATCTACTGGTGTTCCAGAACAGCTGTATTCTGTTATAATGTCTTCTTCTTTAGAGATTTTATCTAAAAACAGCGTGTTATTTATTGTAATTGCGTGTCCCATAGCACTCTGAGGTTTATCTGGAGCGACTACTATAACATCTCCAATAGTTTCCATAACGCTGATTAGGGCTCTGATTCCAGGAGCGAGAATTCCATCGTCATTGGTTACTAATATTAATGGTTTTTCATGTTTCATGCCGAGATTTTCATTTTTGATTTATCAAAATTAGTGCTTGATAGAGCAAATGTAGTAACAGATTTTGGTAGAATACTAACAAATAAATAAAAATTGTAAACTAAATTAAAGAAGACTTTTGAACATCAAACATTTTTATATCTTTAACAAAAAATTATAGTGAACTTGGCTTTATTGGCACAGTTTTTACCGTAACTTAGATTAAAAAATTTGATGAATGCTATTATTAAGTTTATGAAAAGAAATTATAAAATACTTATAGCCGTATTATGCTTGTCAGTAACATTGTTTGCATTTAAACTAAATGCTGATAAGTCTGAGGATCCGGACCCGAATAGAGATAAAACACTTTTAGAATTGCTTGCGTTTGTTATTGAAAAAGGACATTATAGTCCGGCTGAAATAAACGATGAATTTTCTAAAGGAATTTTTAAAGATTATATTGATGCGCTGGATCCTTCTAAAAGATTCTTCCTTCAGTCTGATATTGATGAATTTAAGCAATATGAGCTTCAGTTAGATGATCAGTTTTTGAATAAAGACTTAACGTTTTTTAATCTTACTTATACAAGATTGATGAAACGTATGGAAGAAAGCAAAAAACGATATAAGACTATTTTAGCACAGCCTTTCAACTATAATGTTGATGAGACTTTTAATGCTGATTATGAACATCTTCCTTATGCTAAAAATGCGACGGAAATTAACGAAAGATGGAGAAAACAAATCAAATTATCTACTCTTTCTTCACTTGTTACCAAACAAAAATTAGAAGAAGATAAAAAGAAAGCAGATCCAGCTTACAAAGAAAAATCTTTTGAAACTTTAGAGAAAGAAACGCGTGAAAGTTCTTTAAAATCTTTGGATGATAATTTTAGTCTGATTAAAGATTTAAATAAAGGAGATTGGTTCTCTGTGTATGTTAATTCGATTATGACACGTTTTGATCCGCATACAAGTTATTTTGCACCAGAGGAAAAAGATCGTTTTGATGTAAATATAAGTGGAAAGTTAGAAGGAATCGGAGCCAGATTGACTAAGAAAAATGACTTTACTCAAATTGACGAATTAATTTCTGGCGGTCCAGCTTGGAAAGGAAAACAACTTGAGGCAGGTGATTTAATTTTGAAAGTTGCACAAGGAAACGAAGAGCCTGTAGATGTTGTGGGTATGCGTTTGGATGATGTTGTGAAGAAAATTAAAGGTCACAAAGGAACTGAAGTTAAACTTACAGTTAAAAAAGTAGACGGAAGTATTAAAGTAATTTCTATCATCAGAGATGTTGTTGAAATTGAAGAAACTTACGCTAAATCTAGTATTGTAGAAAGAAACGGATTAAAATACGGAGTTATTTATTTGCCTAAATTCTATATCGATTTTGAAAACAAAGATGGACGCGATGCTGGAAAAGATATAGCTCTTGAGGTTGAAAGATTGAAAAAAGAAGATATTAATGGTATTGTACTTGATGTTCGTGATGATGGTGGCGGATCTTTATCTACAGTTGTTGATATTGCCGGTTTGTTTATCGAAGAAGGACCAATTGTTCAGGTTAAATCTGCTGGAAAAAAGAAAGAAGTTTTATACGATAAAGATAAAAAAATCGAATGGGATGGACCGTTAGTAATTATGGTGAACAGTTTCTCTGCTTCGGCTTCAGAAATTTTAGCAGCAGCAATTCAAGATTACAAACGTGGAGTGATCATTGGAAGTAAACAAACTTATGGAAAGGGAACTGTACAAAATGTTCTTGATCTAAATCAGTTTGTTCGTAATGCAAGCTATGGCGATTTAGGAGCTTTGAAAATTACGGGACAAAAATTCTATAGAATCAACGGAGGTTCTACTCAGTTAGAAGGTGTTCACAGCGATGTTGTGATGCCAGATCGTTATGCTTACTTAAAAATGGGCGAGCGTGATATTGACAATGCAATGCCATGGGATAAAATTGATCCAGCGGATTATAGTACTTGGACATCAAACGAAAAATTCAATCAAGCGATTAATAACAGCAGAAACAGAATTGCTGGAAATGCTCAATTCAAATTAATTGAGGATAATGCAAAATGGATTGATGTTAAGAATAAAGAGAACACTTACAGCTTGAACATTACAAGCTTTAAAGCTACTCAAGAACAGGTTGAGAATGAAGGTAAAAAATACAAACCAATCGCAGATTATAAAAACAGCTTGGTTTTTAAATCATTGCCTTACGAAGAACTTGAAATGAATAACGATGCTACATTAAAAGAAAAAAGAGAAGCTTGGCACCAAGCATTGTCTAAAGATGTTTATGTAGAAGAAGCATTGAATGTTTTAGATGATTTGCAAACTAAAGGATATGTAAAAAATACTGTTGCTCCTAAAATGAAAAAGGATAAACTAGTAAAATCATAATACTATAAAGAATTAATTTGTTATTAAACGCTCCGTAAATTTAAATTTATGGAGCGTTTTTTTGTAAGTTTATTAAAAATTAAAGTTTACATGAATAAGTATATTGTTTTTGTTGTAATAGGATTGCTATTATTATCCTGTAAAAAAGAAGTTGAAAATAATAGTGAGATTTTGCCACAACAGCAGACTTCTTTTGCTTCAGCCCAGAATACTTCAGATTCGCTTTATACAGTTGCATATTTGCCAACATCTACAACCAAGCAAATTGTAAAGCATACATATTATACGTTATCTTATAATGAAAAGTTCGAACAAGCCGAATGGGTTGCATACGAATTAAAGAAGGAATATTTAAAAAACAGAGATTATAAGAGACCTTATTTTATTGAAGATCCTAAAGTAACAACTGGTTCAGCAGATTGGAGAAATTATAAAAAATCCGGTTATGATAAAGGGCATCTTTGTCCGGCTGGTGATATGGAGTTTGACGTAAATGCCTATAATGATACTTTTTACACCTCGAATATTTCACCTCAAAGACATGATTTTAATAGTGGTATTTGGAATAGGATAGAGCAAAAAACGCGCTATTGGGCCGAAAAGTATACTGATATTTATATAGTAACAGGAGGGATTCTCAAAGATTCAGATAAAAAAATAGGAACAGAAAAAGTAGCTGTTCCTAAATATTTTTATAAAATCGTTTTGGCTAAATCAGGAAAAGAACATAAAGCAATTGCTTTTTTGGTTCCGAATGAAGATAGCAATAAGTCACTTTATGATTTTGTAGTTCCAATTGAAACTTTAGAAAAAATGACTGGAATTGATTTTTTTCCGAATTTGAAAAGATTAAAAAGCAGTCAAAGCTTTTAATTCTGCAATAGTTTGAGTTGGGTTTTCTGCTTTAAAAACAAAGCTTCCAGCAACTAAAACATCTGCACCTGCTTCTACTAATTGTTTTGCATTTTTACTGGTTACGCCGCCGTCAATTTCAATAATAGTCGAAGCATTTTTGCGCGTAATCAAATCTTTAAGTTTTTTAACTTTCACGTAAGTGTTTTCAATAAAAGATTGTCCTCCAAAACCTGGATTCACACTCATTATACAAACTAAATCAATATCGTTAATAACGTCTTCTAATAGATCTATATTGGTATGAGGATTAATGGCAACGCCAGCTTTCATTCCTTCTGCTTTGATGGCTTGTAGCGTTCTGTGCAAGTGTGTGCAAGCTTCATAATGTACACTTAAAATGTTTGCACCTAAATCTGCAAAAGTTTTAATGTAACGATCTGGATCAACAATCATTAAATGGACATCGATTGTTTTTTTAGCGTGTCTAGAAATTGCTTCTAAAACTGGCATTCCAAAAGAAATATTTGGAACAAAAACGCCATCCATAATATCGATATGAAACCAATCAGCATGACTGTTATTGATCATTTCTATGTCACGTTGTAAATTGGCAAAATCAGCTGCAAGAACAGAAGGAGCAATAAGTGTATTCTTCATTGTGTAGTTGTGTGTGTTATTTTTTTGCAAAGATAATTTTTTTAAATGCAAATTTTACAAGGATTTATCTAAAGTTTATTTAACAGAAAATTTCGCAAGGATTTACGCTAAGATCACAAGGTTTTATCTCGAATGTTAAAAACCTTTGCGAAAGTTGCGGTTTAAAAAAACGTCCTAATAAAAAATAAAAAACTCCGGTAATCAGCCGGAGTTTCAATCATCAATCAAAAAACGAACAGTCAATCAAACTGTTGTTTGCTTTAAAATAGTTTCAAGTTTAAGGTTTCAAGTTGTTTTTAGTTAACCTGAAACTTTAAACCTGAAACAAATATAGTTATCCTAAATAAGTTTTAAGAATTTTACTTCTAGAAGTATGTTTTAATCTGCGGATTGCTTTTTCTTTAATCTGACGAACACGCTCACGAGTTAAGTCGAAAGTTTCTCCAATTTCTTCTAAAGTCATTGGGTGCTGATCGCCAAGGCCAAAATACAAACGAACTACATCAGCCTCTCTTGGAGTTAATGTTTCTAACGAACGTTCAATTTCAGTACGTAATGATTCGTGAATTAATTCTCTGTCTGGGTTTGGAGATTCTCCAGAACGTAAAACGTCATAAAGGTTAGAATCTTCACCTTCAACAAGAGGTGCATCCATAGATAAGTGACGGCCAGAGTTTTTCATAGACTCTTTTACGTCATTTACAGTCATGTCAAGTTCTTTTGCAATTTCTTCAGCAGAAGGCGGACGCTCGTTAGATTGCTCTAATAAAGCATACATTTTGTTGATTTTATTGATAGAACCAATTTTGTTCAATGGTAAACGAACGATACGTGATTGTTCTGCTAATGCTTGAAGAATCGATTGACGAATCCACCATACTGCATAAGAGATAAATTTGAAACCACGAGTTTCATCAAAACGCTGCGCAGCTTTAATTAAACCTAAGTTTCCTTCGTTAATTAAGTCAGGAAGAGTTAATCCTTGATTTTGATATTGTTTAGCAACCGATACAACGAAACGTAGGTTGGCTTTTGTTAATTTTTCTAATGCTCTTTGATCACCTGCCTTTATTCTTTGTGCTAATTCTACCTCTTCATCAGCGGTAATTAGGTCAACTTTTCCGATTTCTTGTAGATATTTATCTAACGATGCAGTTTCACGATTAGTTACCTGCTTGGTGATTTTAAGTTGTCTCATGTTTTTGTCTCCTCAATTTTTAAGTGTACAAATAGTTATACGTAAAGAGTATCAAAAAAGTTACAACAAAGTAAAAAATATTTTTAAAATTTATAGCTAACCCCAGATTGAAGCGAAAAACTATATGGTTTTGCATCACCGCTTTCTTTAAAAGTACTCAGATAATATTTAAAAAGCGGATTTATGTCTAAATTAAACTTGTCATTCAATTTATAGCTTATTCCTATTCCTAAATTATAAGAAAAATTGATTCCTGATATGTTTTTCGCTTCGCCAATTTGTTGCTTCGCCACTTTTTCAGATTCTAAAAAAAGCTGGTTTTTATCTAAAAGCAAAAAGCTAAAGCCTGTAAAAACATCCATTCCAATCTTGCTTTCATCCTTTTTTATAGCATAGTCAAATTCCATTGGCAGTTCATAATATGAAATTTTTTGTAATAAGTTAACTTCATTCGAACCGCTAAAAGTTTGATTAATGTTTGTTTCAGATTTTAATTCAATATTAGTATAATTCGGAATTAATACATCTTTATCTAATCGAGTTGTAGTTTTCAAGCTTATTTTAGAAAATCCTGCTCTAAAACCAATTCTGTCATACATAGTTTTGACATAAATACCATAATGCGACGTTATAGGATGGCTTTTAGATAAATCATTCATCGCTGGACTTATCATTGATTCACTGTTTAAAGACCCTGAGATAGCTGGGCCATAAAAAACAGATACAGTAAAATCTGGATCTGATTCATCATTTTGAGTATTATAAATTGTTTTTTTATACTCTCTTTTTGGAGTTGTACTTTTCTTCGTCTTCAAGCTGTCGACTTTTGGCAAGCTGTCTATTTTTGTTTCTGCTATTTTCGGAGAATTTTCAATTTGCTTATCGTTCAATATTTCTTTTTCTGCTTCAGTCTTTTTAACGGGATCGCTGACAGCTGGTTTTGCAGGAACTGTCTTATTATGATTTATTACTATTTTTTTAGATTTTCCTTTTTTGTTTTTATTTCCTTTTAAAGCTAATTGCTTGTTTTTCTGAATTTTTGGCTTTGCCAATTTTTTAACTGTCGCTAATTTTATAGGTTTTGCGCTTACCTGTTCCTTCTTAATAACAACTTTGTATTTTTTCACGACTTCATATTCTTCGTATTCATCTGTAGAAGTTACCAGTTTGCTTGACTCCTTAACCAATTTTACAGTTTTGCTTTTCTTTATTGTAGTAATTTCATCTGGTCCGGATTTTTTTAATTCAGAGTTTGATTTTGATTTTTTTCCTGGGTTTTGCGTTGGATTTTGGTCAGATTTAGAATTAACAGCATTTATTTTAATTTCTTTTTTTGAAGATTCTAATCTTTGATTTTTATCTTGAAAATCTGAATTAAAATAAAGTAGTGTAGAAAAAAGCAAAAAGGCAATTACGCTCGGAAGCATCCAAGATAAAATTCTTTTGTTTCTTTTTTTATTAAGATCTGTTTCAATTTTAGACCAAACAAAATCACTTGGATTTTTGTCCAAATGTGTCAATTTATTTTTGATCACTTTTCCTATTTCAGTTCTATTTTCCATTTTTTTGCTTCGAATAATAAAATGTACTTTTTGATTTAATTTTTTCTTTCAAAATTTGTTTTGCCCTGTGCAAGTTTGATTTTGAAGTGCTTTCAGAGATTGATAACATCTTGGCTATTTCCTGATGCGAATAATCATCCAATTCATATAAGCTGAAAACCAATCGATATTGATGTGGCAATTCTTGAATAAAAGACAAAATGATATCTAGTGAGAAATCAATTTCATTCTCATTTATAGTTTCGTCTTGAGGATAATCATCTTTTATAGCCGTTAAACTATAAGATTGTTTATATCTGGTTATTGCTTTATTAATTGTGATTCTTTTTATCCATCCTTCAAAACTTCCGTTTCCCTTGAAGTTTTTTATATTGGTAAATATCTCAATAAAGGAGTCATGAAGATTATCTTCGGCTTCAGTTTCATTCGCGCAATATTTTAGGCTTAATACAAAAAGAGTTTTTTTATACGTTTGGTATAACTCTTCCTGTGCCTTTCTGTTTTGCTTGATGCAGTCCTTTATGAGTTGATTTAAATTCAAATTTTAATATTATAATTTTGAGATTTCTAATGATCTTTAACAAAATAAATATAATCTATCGGATCTTGATTTGCTGTCATTACTGGAGAATATAAAAATTAATATAATTAATATTATTTCTTCATGGTTCATTGCCTTCTATACTTAATAGTATTAAAACAATAAAAAGGTTGCGTTACATAATAAAAAAAAACCTCTGCTTTCTATATTTCGAAAGCGGAGGTTTTTTAAGAATGCATTTTTTTAGAATTTAATTCAAATCTGATTTTTTTATTTCTATAAAATCTTTTATATAAACCGGTTTTCCGGTTGCTGAAAATCCTTCCAATATTATTTCAAACTTACCTGATACATCTGATGTGTAAAATGTGATCTTTGATTTTGAATTATTCAAATCTACTTTAGGCATCCATACTAACTGATGTCTGTAATCTGGAATTCTTAAACTTTTATTAGTACTGTAATCAGGCTGAAAATATTCTTTTTTAGCCTGAGGTCTTAAAAGTTCCGGTCTTATTATAAAATTACCTTTTAGTTTTGTTTCGTAATCGCCATTTTTGGTTGTAAAAGAAATTAAGCCGTTGAAAGATTTTGCACCGTAGTAGTAAACTCCTCTTACAATATTAATTTTGTACATATTTTTAGGATTGTACTTAAAAAGCTCATTCAGGTCTTTTATAATTAATCCGTCAACCACTACTAGTGCAGGCAAAGTAGATTCGTAATTAGGGTCGTAATCATAAATATGAATAAAATAATCATTTTTGACTTTTCTGTAAACTACACCTTTTACCACTTCTGTAATTGTTTCTTCCATAGTTGGAAATCTTGTAAAAGCATCAAGTTTAAATTCTGTAGAAAGATTTCCATAAAAAGGAATACTGTCGTTAGAATTTAGTGTACTGTCTTTTTTAACATTGTAGTAAGCGTTTTCTATCTGACTTGCAATTAATCTCTCGGTTATATTTTTTTTGAATTCTGAATTAAATTGAAGGCTTGGGAAATTTAAGTTTGACAAATCAATATTTTTTGTTTTATCAATTTCAACTGTATACTCTTTTTCATTGTCTTCAACTACTTGTACGACAATATTTGAACTGCTGTTAGGTTTTTCTAAATTAAAAATGAATCGTCCCAGATCATCCGTTTTTGCTAATTTTAAATAGTAATTTTTACCTATTACAGAGAGGGCAACTTTTTTATTTTTAATATCACCGGTGGCAGAAGATATTTTCCCTGAAATAATTTCACCGCGCAATTCGGGAAAAATAAAATTAGTATTGTCGATTTGTAAATTAGAATTTCGGCTCAGATTCTCAGCGGGCAATTCCTTAAAATTTGTTTTATTCTGAGATAAAAAGCCATCTGTTTTTCTTACCGATAATGTATAATTACCTTTGGTAAATTCTTCAGAATTAGCATTGATTCCTAATTCTATCGGATCACGATTATTATATGTTTTGGTTTTAAAATCAAAAGAAATATTACTATCAGTTACAGATTCTAAAGAAGCTAATTCGTTAGAAGCAACTGTTGTATTTGACTCTTCTTTATACGGATTTACTATATAAATATCGATATTAAAAAATCCTGAAGCATTTTTATTGAGCATCCAGTTTGTATATCCGATTAATTTATAATTTCCTGTTTCTAAAGTAGTCGGAATAAAGAAATCACCATTTCCAGCTCCGTTTTCTAGAAATAATTTATGGGTAAAAACTATTTTTTTATTACTGTCGACAAGTGCTGCATAAGCAACTTTACTGAAATTTTTTGCAGCATTTGTTGATTTGTCAATGCAAAAAAGTTTGTAGAATAAAGTTTCTCCAGTTAAAAATGAATTAGCATTTGTAGTGATGTAAATTGATTCATTTATTTTTTTATCAATTTCATTCAGTTCAGTTATAGAATTGCTTTTTTGAGCAAAAGAAATCTGCTGACAACTTATTGCTAAAGCTGCGACTAATATATATTTTAATCTATCCAAAATGATGGTTTTATATTTGATGAAAATGAAGTGCAATCTCCGCATTCTATTGGATACAATATGTAGCCTATTGGGTTCTCTGTAGGGAAATAAACTTTTGTTCCGGAAGCAAGTAAGTCTAAAATTAAGTTTCCTTGACACGCACTATTGTTAGCAAAACAATACGTAAATAAATAATCTGCATTATCTGCATCAGGTATTGGTGCAGGGCAATTGTATTGATATTCAGGAATTGGCTGTCCATTCAGAAGATCGGTAAAATTGAAAAACAGTCTTTTTTCAGAATAAGAAGCTACATTAAAAAAGCCTATCACTTTTTCTCCAGGATTGTCAAGAGATTTTATATTTCCGTAGAAAAAACCAGGCTGTGTTTGCGATAAAATGCTTCCTGAATTTGATATTTCTTTTAAGGTTTCAAAAAAAGTATGAGCAGCAAGGCTCTGAACATATTGTTTTACTAAAATACTATATCTGTTTCTGATGATTGGATCTGTGCTCAGAATAAATCTTACAGGAAAATTAGTAACTTTATCTTCAGCTAAATTATTTGTATTAGTTAAAAGTAAATCATTTGATTTTTGACTTAAAAAACAAACTCTAGCTTCTTCTGTTCTGTTTTCAAAAACAACTTGTCCTTTTGGATTTGAACCTGAAGCGAAAAATTTTGGAACAGCTTTTTGATAATACCATTTAGGAGCAATAACCTTGTACGTTTCCTCATAATCATATCTGTAATATCTTGATTTATTAGTAGGATCACTACTGTTTACAGTAATTTCGACACCAAGCTGTCCTTCTTTAGTTACGGCTTTTGCTTCTAGACTTTCAATTTGAGTTTGCTGCGGTAACACTTCGGCTGTAGAAACATAGGATCTGCCATCTTTGGTTAAAATATGCAATTGATATTCTTTATCCGCACTTGCCTGAAACTGATTTACAGAAGTATATAATTCGTTGTTTTCTTCAAAATCATATTTATTGCCTGAATTATCAGTTACATACACGACTGCTTCAGTTTCAAACTTAGATTTTACACCATCAAGCTGATAGGTTCTTGTAAGTTTAATTTCTTGATTTTTATTTTCATTTGTTATTGTTGCTTCTATTACAATGACGTCTTCAAATCCTTTATTTTGGTAAGCATAAGGCGTTGTACAGCCAAATACCGATGAGAGAATTATTGTTACAAGAAATCTAAGAAATAAGATTTTTTTCATAACCTTTAAAATTTAAAATTGTAAGTAATGGTTGGTATTGGCACGGCAAAAATTGACGTTTTATAGGCTTTTATCTCTCCTTTGTCTGTTACAAAAAAGATCGAATACGGATTATTTCTTCCGAGTACATTATAAACTGAAATGTTCCAGAAACTATGTGCTAATTTTTTTATTTTGTGGTTTCCTTCAATATTAAGCCCAACATCTAATCTATAATAATCTGGTATTCTGAATTTATTTCGGTCACTGTATAAGGTAAATTGTGCGCCATTATAATCGTATTTACCAATTGGATATGTAATTGGCCTTCCTGTTTGATATACAAAATTAGAAGAGAAACTATAACGATGCGTAAATTTATAGTTCATTACAATACTTAAATCATGAGGTTTGTCAAAATTTGTTGGGAAATAAGCCCCATTATTGACTTTCTCATCATTAAACTTACTGTCTAATTTTATAAAAGTTCTTGAATACGTATAACCAATCCAGCCGTTAAGTCGTCCTATCGATTTTTTTAATAAAAATTCGACACCGTATGCTTTTCCGTCACCTTGTAATAATTCAGTTTCTAAATCCTTATTTAACAATATGTTTGCTCCAACTTTATAATCTAAAATGTTTTTAGAAGTTTTGTAATAACCTTCTACGCTTAGCTCTAGATCTTTATAATCCAGTTTTTTGAAAAGCCCTAATGAATATTGTAATCCGCTTTCTGGTTTTACATTCAGGTCAGACAATTTCCAGGTGTCAGTTGGCGATTGTGTTGTATTATTTGTAAGGAGGTGAATGTATTGATAATTTTTGTCGAAACCCGCTTTTATAAAAAAGCTGTCATCAAAAATATATCGCAAGCCTATTCTCGGTTCAAACCCTCCGGATGTATTGATTACTTGGTTGTTACTGTATGTTTTTTCTTCTACAACTGTTGAAGGAGTTTTAGGTACGCCATCTTGATAGATTTTTTGAGTTGATTCTCCTAACGCTGCATATAATGAATATCTCGCGCCAATGTCTAATAGTAATTTTTCGGTAATTTGAAATTTATCAGAAAAAAACACTCCAGACTCCAATCCTTTTTCATCGTCAATTTTTAATGGATTTACTAATGAAGATGATCCGTTAGGAGTTAATTCTCCAGGATTTACCTTATAGAGTTTGCTTGAAATTCCGTAAGTAAATTTATGATTGCTGTTGAAATCAGTATTGAATTTTAAGCTTGCCTGAGTTTCATTTATTTTATATTTAAATATAAATGATTCCGGATTAGCAGATTCATAATCAATGCTGAATTTATATTCGCTGTTTGTAACGTTAAATTCGCTGCTATTTTTCTCGTTATACGAATGTTTCCATTTTAAAGAAACAAGTCTGTTGCTGTATTGGTACAAGGAATCCGGAGTAATACTATATTTGTCCTTGCTATAGTAGGCAGTTCCTTCAACTGAATTATTTTTGTTTATTTTATGGTTGTACTTTGCAAATAAATCATAAAAAGAAGCTTCACTATTTTTCAGGTTTTCATCATCTAAAGACTTTAAAATCCAGTCGGAATAAGTTGCTCTTCCTCCCACTAATAAACTTGCTTTTCCTTTCACAACAGGAATTGAAGCAGTAAGATTACTTGTTACAGGGCCGATTCCGCCTTCCCCTGAAATTTTTTCTGTATTTCCGTTCTTAGAAATGATATCAAAAACAGACGATAATCTGCCACCAAATTCTGGAGGAATACCACCTTTATAAATGTCTACTTTGTTGATTGTATAAGGATTAATAGAGGAGAAAAATCCAAATAGGTGAGAAGGATTGTATATCGTTGCATTATCTAATAATACTAAGTTTTGATCTTCTTTTCCGCCTCTTACATTAAATCCGGAAGAGCCTTCTCCGGCAGTTTTTATTCCCGGTATTGTTAAAGCAACTTTTAGAATATCTCTTTCTCCTAAAACTAACGGAATGTTTTTCACTCCTTCTGCCTCAATTGTTGTAACTCCAGTTATGGCAGTTCTGATGTTTTGACTGTCTTTTCCTTTTACTAAAACCTCGTCAAGCTGGTTTATCTTTTCCATTACAGAAAAATCCAGAGTACCGTTGCTGTAGATCATTATTTTTCTGGAAGTACGATTGTAAAAAAGTGATTCAACTTCAATTGTACTTAATCCTGTAGGTATTTTTACACTATAAAATCCTTCGGCATTTGTGATGGTTGTAATTGTTGTGTTTTTTACTTTTACATTAATATCTGCTAATGGTTTCTGATCTTTTAAATCAGTAATATGACCAGAAAGAGTGTATAACTCAACGTCTGAATCTGTTGATTCTTTTCCAATTAATGCAATTGGAGCAGCTGTTTCTGTTTTGTTTTTTTTAACCGAATCGTATTGCTGAAAAAAGATTGGAGCATTCGGATTCTTAGTATTTTTATTTTGAAATTTATCGTAAATAATACTGTTTTTTGTTAGTATAACTTTATTCTCATCAATGAAAAAATTAAGCTCAGTATCTTCCAAAACTTTAGTCAAAACTTCCTGAATTGTTTTGTCTGAATAATCTCCTGATATTAAAACATTGTTGCTGAGCCAGTCTTCCTGAAAATAAAACTTATAATTAGTCGAAGCCTCAATCTTTTTTAAGACTTCTATTCTATTAATATTGCTGTAATTAATGCTAATCGTATTTTTTTGATCTTGTGAATACATTAATTGATTAAAACCGAAAAACAATAAAAGGATTGTAAATATTCTCATTTGGGTGATTTCTACAGATTTTAATTATTGATGTACTTGACCAGATTCTCCATGAATAAAGGAGTGTTGCTCTCTTTTAGATTTTTATTCATATCGTAGAAATCGTTTATCTTTTTTTTATTGGCTGGAAATAGTGCTATGATTACTTTTTTATCATTAATCAAATTAAATTTATTTTCCTTTAAAAGTATAAATTCATATTTTGGAACATATTCAATGAGGTCAACGTTATCTTTGGTAACTTTTTTTCTTTCTTTATAATATTTTATATAAAGTGTAATATTGTTTCCAATTAATACCTCTTCATAAAATCCGCCTTTAAAAATAGTTGAGTTGAGTTCTTTTAAATTAATAAACTTCTCAGTGCCAATTTTAAAATAGCTGATATTGTCTTTTATAAGATTGATTTTTGTTGTGTTTAATTCGTCGTAAGGTCTTAAAACTAATTCATCGCTGTAGATGTCATACTTCAAAAATAAATCAAAATAATTCAGAAGATTGTAATTCACACTTCCGTTTTTAAAATCAGGCAGATAATACCTGTCTTGATCGTTGACAGTATTGTCGAAGTTTAAATGTGCCAATCCGTTTTTTATATCTAACGATTCTATACTAAGATTTTTATCGAACCAATTATAGATTTCAATTTCATTAGCAGTTTGGCTGCGTATTGGCTGAATACTTAATAATAATCCAAAGATAGTTAGGAATATTATCTTTTTTTGGGAATTTCTCAAAGAATTTTATTTTTGGTTTTGTCGAATTCAAATGTATTAAAAAAAATATTATAAATACACTAGAATTGTTAATTAGCAGTGTGATTTACACATTTCTTAATATAAAAGTCTTATTATTTAATTAAAAACAAAGCTTTTTATAATTATAACAAAACTTAATTTGTGGTTGAATCTTTCACTTCGATAATTTCCTTTAAAGAAACAGGAATTCCGTTTTTAGAAAAACCTTCCAATTTTATTTCAAACGTTCCTGGGATATCTGATGCGTAAAATGAATTATTGTTTTCAACATTTAATTTTACCTCAGGGTTCCAAAACAATTGATTTCTAAAATCAGGAATTCTTGCATTGTCTTCTATATTAGAGTAGTCAATTTTATTATATATTTTTTTAAGCTGTGGTCTTAAGATTGAAGTTCTGATTATTGAAGTGCCGCTTTGTGTACTTTTAAAATCTCTGTCGAATGTTGTAAAGCTTATTAATCCGTTAAATGATTTTGAACCTACATAATAACGTCCAACAATTAGTTCGATTTTGTATACATTTTTCATGTTATACGTCATCAATTCATTTTGATTTTCTAAATATAGTCCGTCAATTAAAACCAATGCAGGTTCTGGCAATTGAGGAAAAACACTCGGATCATTCACATGCAGGTAAACTTTATCATCTTTTTGTTTGTGATATATTTCAACTGCAACTTCAGTCATAGTTTCTTTTAAAGTTTTAAATCTAGTATAGTCATCTAGAACATACTCTTTTGCCAACGGATAATAGAAAGGATCATAACTTGGCGCTTTAGTTATATTATCTGTTTTTTTATGATAATAAGCATTTTCTATCTGACTAGAAATAGATCGATTTACTAAGCTTTCTTTTGTGATATAAGATAAATTAGCTTCTGGAATAAAAGACAATTTCGAGTAATCAATTTCTGGTAAGCTGTTTAACGAAATGGTATAATTCGAAGCATTTTCATCAATTACCTGAACACTTATATTAGTATTGTAATTTGCCTTGTCGACTGTGAAAATAAAATTGCCCTGTGCGTCAGTTTTAACCACTTTAAAAGCAAATGATTTGCCTGGAAGTGAAAATGCAATAGCAATATTTTCGATTCTGTCAGTACCATTTTTAGCTGTAATTTTTCCAGAAATGACTTCACCTCTAATTTCAGGCAATACAATTGTTGTTTCCTGATTTTGTACATCAAGAATTGTATTTGATTTATTTTCAGAAAAAGCCACAGCCGTAGTTTGGTTCGTAGTAGGCAAGTTGTCTATTTTTCGGACAGATAGGGAATAAGCACCATCTTTGAAAATAGGATTAGCCGTTTCAATTTTTAAATCAACTAATTCTCGGTTAGAAAATGTTTTTTTATTTAAATTAAATTTTACATTTTCATTTGTAATCACGTTGCTTTGTGAAGCAGTTTCATTGCTAATGACAGCTGAAACTCCCTGATTGCTATTTGTAGTGCCTGATGTACTTTTTTCGTCTGCTTTATAAGGATTGATTATTTTAATGTCTATCTGAAAAAGATCTGAAGCTGATTTATTTAACATCCAATCTGTATATCCAACAAGTTTATAATTTCCTGTTTTTAGAGTTGTTGGTATAAAATAATCTCCTTGCCCGTATGAATTCTCTAAAGCAACTTTAGTTTTAAATACCGATTTTTTATTGCTGTCAACCAGTTCGACATACGCTATTTTGCTGATTATGCTTGGAGTCTTGTCAGAAGATTTTAAGCAATAAACTTTATATAGTAATGTTTCTCCTGAAACAAAGGTTGTTCCATTCGCATGAACAAATACAGATTCGTCTATATTGACTGTTTTTTGTGCGGTTATCAATTGTGTATTGATGAATACAAACAATAATAATATGTGTTTTAATTTATCCAAAATGAAGGTATTTTATTAGATGAAAAAGTAGTACAGTCTCCACAAGGTGCATTAACCATGTAGTAATCCAGTCTTGTTGGATCGTAAAAATTTGGCGTTACTAAATTTTGCTGTATATCACTTATTAGTTGTGGCCCCATACAAGCGCGCTCGGGATCAGTGCTAAATCCAAAACAAAACCAATAATACTTATTGCTGCAGTCTGTATAATAAGGTGGTAAATTCTCTCCAGGAAATAAATCGGAATAATTGAAAAAGATCCTTTTTATATCGACCGAAGAAACATCAAAAAAACCAATGGCTTTATAGTCTGAATTTGTTACACATTTAATATTTCCATTTATAAATCCGGGTTGTTTTGGCGATAATATGCTTGACGAACTTGCAATTTCTTTTAAGGTTTTATAAAAAGAGTACGATTCTACATTTTGAACATATTGTTTAACCAAAATGGTATAACGGTGACTGATAATGTAATTTTGATCACTTATAAATCGAACAGAAAAATTTACTCTGTCTTCTTGTAAGTTTGTTGTAGTATATTGAAGAATATCTACTGAGTTTTTAGTTGAATAGCAAACTTTCGTATCTGTTGAATTAGGAACTTCAGTAAGCTCTCTCGGACCGGTAACAACTAACTTAGTAGATGTCCAAACAGGCGTAATAATTTTAAAAGTTTCTTCGTATTTATATCTGTAATATTTAGAGGTATTAGTAGGGTCATAGCTTTTTACAGATATCCTAACGCCTCTTCCTTCTTTACTATCTGTAACAACTTCTGGTGTAATGCTTTCTATTTTGCTTGCCGTTGTTAAAACTTCTTTTGTAGATTCAAATCTTTTCCCGTCAGCGGTTATGATTTCAAGAGAATATTCTGTATTTGGTTCTGCTTTGAATGCAGTTTCTGAAACATATATAGTATCTTGTTCTATAAAGTGGTAATTATTTCCTTTATTGTCTTTAACGTTTACGTTAGCACCTTTTTCAGTTTTTATCCCTTCGTCTTCAAATTGTGAAGTCTTTGTAAGTCTTATTTCTTGCTGCTTAAGTTCGTTAGTTATGGTTGCTTCTACTACTAATGCTTCTTCATAGGTATTTGTCTGCAAATTGTAAGTTTCGGTACAACTGCTGATAATTACACTTAAAAGAAAGAATAGGGCGATTTTATTTATAAAGATGGTTTTCATTTTTGAATCCATTTGAAATTTATTTAAAATTTGAAATTATAAGTAATACTAGGAACCGGAATAGAGAAGATAGAAGTTTTATAGGCCTTTATTTTTCCTTCTGGATTAGTTACAAAAAAAATAGAATAAGGATTGTTTCGTCCTAAGACATTATAAACCGATATGTTCCAGAAACTATGTGCTAATTTTTTTATTTTATGGTTTCCTTCAATATTAAGACCGATGTCTAGACGTATATAATCTGGAATTCTATATTTATTTCGATCGCTGTAAAGTGTGTAGTCTGCATCTCCAAAATGATATGTTCCGATAGGATAGGTGATAGGCCTTCCTGTTTGATATAAAAAGTTTGTAGACAAACTGTATCGCTTTGTAAATTTATAATTTAATACGGCACTTAAATCATGAGGTTTGTCAAAATTTGAAGAAAAATATTTTCCATTGTTTACTTTCTCTTCGTTAAATTCTCCATTAAGTTTTATAAGTGAACGAGAATAAGTGTAGCCAATCCATCCATTTAAATTTCCAACTTGTTTTTTGACTAAGAATTCAACTCCATATGCTTTTCCTTCACCTTGTAAAAGTTCTGTTTCTACATTTTCATTCAACAGTAATTGTGCTCCTACTTTATAATCAAGAATATTGTTCGATTTTTTATAATATCCTTCTAAGCTTAGTTCGTATTCTTCATCTTTTAGATTTTTATATAAACCTAATGAAACCTGTTGTGCACTTTGCGGTTTTACGTTCGTGTCAGATAATTTCCAGGTATCTGTTGGTGATTGTGTTACATTGCTTGATAACAAGTGTATGTATTGTCTTGTCATGTCGTAGCCTGCCTTTATTGAAAAATCTTCTGTAAAGAAATATCGTGCAGCAAAACGAGGTTCTAAACCTCCGTATGTTTTTACAACTTCATTATTGTCATAGTGATCAGTTCGAACAATTGAAGCGTCACCTAAAGGCAACCCTGGTTGATAAATATTAACATCAGCTGGCCCTAAAGAAGCATAGAAAGAATACCGTAACCCTAAATCGATCAATAATTTATCGCTTAATTTATAATTATCAGCAAAATAGATTCCGGATTCGAGCGCTTTTTCTTTTTCAATATCTGTTGAAATTAAAGTAGCCTCTGGTTTAGTAGGATGCTGATATCCGGGTGAAATATTGTATAATTTACTTGCAACACCATAACTGAAATTATGTTTTTCATTGAATGCGTAATTGAATTTTGCCTGTATTTGAGATTCATCTATTTTATAGCCAAAATGAAAGGAATTAATATCATCCGAATGATAATCGATATTAAACTTGTATTCACTGTTTGTAAAAATAAAGGCAGCTTTGTGTTTCTTGTTAAAAGTATGATCCCATTTTGCAGACGCTAATCTGTTGCTGTATTTATATACAGAATCTGAGCTGATACTAAAACGGTCATGACTGTAATATATAGTAGCTTCTAGATTGTTGTTTTTATTTATAGCGTTATTATATTTTAAGATTCCGTCATAAAATCCAGCTTCACTATTTTTTAGATCTTCATTGTCTAATGCTTTTAAAATCCAGTCAGAATATGTAGCTCTTGCTCCAAACAGTAAGCTTGATTTGTTTTTTTGAATTGGCAATCCAAAACTAAGATTTGATGTTACAGGACCAATTGCCCCTTCTCCAGAAAATTTCTCAGGATTTCCATTTTTAGTTGTAATGTCAAATACAGAAGATAATCTTCCGCCAAAATCTGCCGGAATACTTCCTTTATAAATATCAGCTTTCTTTGCTGTGTAAGGATTTATAGCCGAGAAAAAACCTAAAAAATGTTGCGGATTATAAAGGACTGCATTGTCTAAAAGAATTAAGTTTTGATCCTCTTTTCCTCCTCTAACATTAAACCCAGCAGATCCTTCTCCAGTTGTTTTAATTCCAGGAAATGTGGTAGCGACTTTCAAAATATCTCTTTCGCCAAGAATTAGAGGAACATTTTTCATGCCTTCGATATCTATAGAAACTAATCCTGAAACCACATTTTCAACTGTTTTTTGTCCTTTCTTTTTAATGACAACTTCATCCAGCTGATTTGATTTTTCATTTACATTAATATCAAAATCGCCATCATCATAAACCATTAATGTTTTTACAACCTCTTTATGGCTTAATGATTTTATTTCAATAACATTTGTTCCTCTTGGCAACTGTAAAGTATAATGTCCATCAGGATCAGTCGAAGTACTAATGTTTTTATTTCTTATTTTAATATAAATGCTAGGCTCCGGTTTGCCGGTTTCTTCATTTCTTACAAATCCAGAAACAGTAAAAGTTTTTTTAGAAGTGTCTTTATTTTCTTTGCCTATAAATATTACAGATCCTTTTTTAGTAACGCTATAACTGTTTACAGAATCATATTGCTGATAAAAAACAGGATTGTCACCGCTGTTTTGATTGCTGTTACTCTCGTTTGCAACTGGAGCATCAGGAAAATAATTTGCAGGTAAATCCTCGTGTATCGTATTGTGCAGCGTTAGGATTATTTTTTTATTTAAAACAATAAAATTGAGATCGGTTTTGTTTAAGATTTTATCTAATAATTCATCTACAGCAACATTGTTAAAGCTCCCAGATATTAAAGTTTTATTTGCATCAACCCATGTTGGGTCGTAGTAAAACTTGTAAGCAGTAGTGCTTTCAAGTGATTTTATTATGCTGGATAATGTTTCATTTTTATATTCTACAGTTATTTTTTCATTCGAATTTTGAGCAAATGAAATTAGATTTAATAATACTAGTACTAAGGTGAGTATAACTTTTTTCATTAGTCTTATTTAGCTTGATTGGAAAGTGAAGTATTGATATATTTCATTAAATTTTTCATAAATTGATTTAGATCAGATTTTCTAATACTTCTGTTCATTAAATAAAACTCATTGATTTGTTTTTTTTGTTCTGGAAATAAATTAATTAAATCATTTTTGCTATTAATCGGGTATAAGTTTTTTTTATAATCAAGGTAAAAATGATTATTGTCCTTAAAGTAATAGTATGCACCATCATCCTTGACTTTCTTTTGAATCGTTTTAGAATGTTTGATGTAAAATATAAAGTTGTCGCTAAATTTAGCAGTTTCGTAGTAACCTGTTAAAAATTCAGGAAGATTGTATTGCTCTTTATGTATTTTGACAAAATTTCTATTCGATATTGTAAAAGAATCTACTTTCTCAGTGTTCAAGCTCACTCCAATTAACTCTGAAGTGCCGGCTGGATTTAGAATTAAAATATCTCTATAAACATCGTACTTGAGAGCATTGTCATAATAAATTTGCCCATTGTAAGTGAGATTTCCTTTTTCAAATTTATCACCTAAAAAATACAAATTGTTATCGTCTATTGTTCTGTACGGATTGGTGTAAAGAACACCGTTATTTATGTCTAAATTTTCTTTTCTGATAGTTGAATCAAACCAATTAAAAATTTCGTTTTCTTTAGCGGTTTGAGCGTGTAGAGCGTTAATACTTAGTAATAATCCAAAGATACTATGGAATATTATTTTTTTTTGAGAATTTGTCAAAGGATTCGCAGATTTGTTAGTTTGTTTTTTGGTGATTTCAAAAGTATTAAAAAAAATACTAACAAACTTCGCCTTAAGTGTTAAATTGTAATATAATATTTATCATTTTATGCAAAAATACCCCAAACTTAAAACTTAAGCTGAGGTATTTTATCAAGGAGGGGCAAACTATTTTAATCTAAATAATCATCAGAAGTATCTAAGATTTCATCGAATATTTTTTTCAGCGATTTTAAGTAAAAAGGAAATGAAACAGCTAATATGATGTATTCTTTTCTGAGAATAGTGACGTCATCAAGAATTTCATATAAACTCGGAATAATTAAAGCCAGAGAGACTAAAACGCCAATCCAGGGATTATTTATTATTTTTTTTAAAGTTGATAAAAGTTTCATTTCTGGTTGTTTGGTTAGTTCGATTCTCATCTAGAATTAATTTTATTTGGTTTTTGTGATGCGAATGTAATGGCGATTTGCTTTCTCAATCTTAAAAATGTCACGAAAGCCATTTTTTTTGTCATGAAAACTCTAAAAAGGTATTTTGCTCGACAAAGCGTTTTATAAAACAAAAAATCCTCTTCGCTAGAAGAGGATTTGAGGAAAATATTTTTTAAAGGTTCTTTGAGTTACGATAAAATATTCATCTTTTTTATAAAATCTTTATAAGTATCGCTAAGGTTTATTTTGTGATTGCCTTTTAAAATTATAAGATTGTCAGAAAGTATGATTTCTTCAATTTTATCTGAGTTCACAATCGTATTTCTGTGCGTTCTTATAAATTTACTTCTATCTAATAAATCGCTGATTCTAGTCAATGAAATGAGAATTACAAATTTCTCTTTTTCAGTAATAATATTACAGTAACGTTCTTCGACCTCAATATAAAGAATGTCGTCTAAGGCTACTTTTTTTAACGCGTTTTTCTTTTTTATAAATAAATAATCACTGCTGATAACCGTATCTTGTTCTTCACTTAAAAAGATATTGGTTTGAGCGTAAAATTTTTCAACAGCCATTTCTATGCCGTACAAAATTTCGAGCTCATTAAAAGGCTTCATTAAAAAACTGAAAGGTTTAGTAAGTTTAGCTCTTTCAAAAATTTGACGATCTTGAGAGCTGGTCAAAAAAACAAATGGTTTTGACGCATTCGGAATTATATTAATGGATTCTGCAAAGGTTATTCCGTCTGGTTTTCCGTCTAAGAAAACATCAATTATAATAACATCAATTGTATGTTCGTAAAAAAGTTTTAATGCCTCTGTAAAGTTTGTGCCTACTCCCACAACATTATAATTGTTTTGAAGCAGTACCTTAATAAGTGCATCGCTTTGTTCAGGCGTGTCTTCGATAATTAAAACATTAATATTATCCATTGCTAGTTGTTTTGAGGAATGTTAATATCATTTTAGTCCCATTCTTTAATTCGCTTTCGATCGCTAATGTACCACCGTTTTTTTTGATCATTTGTTTGCATAATTGCAATCCTAAACCAGTTCCTATAATTTCAGCATTCTTTTTTTTGGCTAAAACTTCAGTGTCTTTAAGCAGTTCTGTTATTGTTTCTCTGGTCATTCCAATTCCGTTGTCCTGAATAATTAATTGGCAAGAATCAGAATTGTTTTCCTGTGTGTAAAAAGTAATCTGGCCATTTTCATTTGAAAACTTAATGGCATTATCCAACAAATTTCTAAATACAATTTTTAATGAATCAAGATCTGCGAAAATGAAAATATTTTTTGAAACGTTGTTTTCAAAATGAATCGCTTTGTCTAAAAGCAAAGGTTTGTAATTATATTCAATTTGCTGTACAATAGAATGCAAATGGACAGATTCTTTATGAAAATACAATTGCTTTGTCTGGAGCATTGCCCAATGCAGTAAATTGTCTAATAAACTGTAAGCGCCGTTTGCAATACCGCTGTTTTGAATAATCAACCCATTTAAATCATCATAATTTTTAGTTTGTAATGTTGCGGCTAATTTAGCATTGCTTGTTTTCAGGGCATTTACAGACGAGCGCAAATCATGACTTACAATCGAAAACAACTGATCTTTAGTTGCATTAAGCTGGTCAAGTTTATTTTTTTGAATTAATATGGTTTTCGAATTTTTTACTTTTTGAGCGTAAAGATAAATTCCTGCAGTTAAAAACAGCAATAAGGCGATAGCCGAGAAAAAAAACACATTGCGCTGTGTTTTTTTTAATTCGTTTTCGACTTTTAAGACTTTAATTTCTTTTTGTTTTTGTGCAACTGCGAATTTTTTTTCAAAGTCAGCAACTGCCCAGACTTTGTTTTGGTTATTTAAAGAGTCTTTCCATTTTTCAGATTCTTTTCTATATTCTAAAGCTTTTTTATAATTGCCTCTATTTTCTTCTACAGCCGCCATATTTTCAGCTGCCATCGCTTTTTTACTGGTGTTTTTTACTTTTTTCGATAATGCGTAGGCTTTTTCAAAATAAGGAATCGCTTGGCTGTCTTTGTATTGTACATAATATAAATTTGCCATAGCGTTGTAAGCATTTAATAACTCAGTTTCATTTTTTTCTTTTTCTTTAATTTCTAAACTTTTCACAAGGTAATCTTCAGCTCTGTCATATTTTTCTAAAAAGAAATAAGTGATTCCTAAGCCTTCAAATGTTTTTGAAAGATCGTGAGATTGTTGTGAGATTTGAGGAAGTTTGAGCGCGTTTTCATAATACAGCAAAGCATTTTTAAACTCGCGTAATTCTAAAGTCGCAGTGGCTAAAAGGATTCTGGCGCGAAGATAAAATTCAAATTTTTCAGAAATGAGTAATAGTTCCTTTTTAGCTTCCTTGTAGAGTTTTTTTTGAACAAAACTTGAACCTCTAAAATAATGCGAATAATCAATTAGTTCTTTGTTTGTTGTTAAACTCAATTGTTTCATTGAGTATATAAGAGTAGAATCCCAATCTTTTTTTAAGTAAAAAGATTGAGATTTAATAAAATTTATTTCCTCCTTAAATTCGATCGTCTTTTTTTTAAGTATGTTTTTTTCAAATAAATCAGGTGACTGAGAAAAAAGCAAACTTGGAACTATCAAAGTAAGATAAAGAAAAAACCTAATCCATTTATTATTCATAATTATGGCAGTTCGGTTCTTGTTCCTCTTGAAGTTTCTGGATCAATATCCTTTAAAAAGGATACAATTTGGTTTAAATTGTTAACATTATCAGACGTATAATCTACTTCTACATACCATACATCACAGCTTTCCGGTGTTTTGTCAGAAAAATTATAGTCAAAAAATAATTGTAGAGAATTGCATATTTCTTGTGGCTCCGCAACAGTTGGGTTATTGGGGTCTTCAGAGTTAATATATAATGTAGCCCTGATTTTTAAAGTTCGCACACCTCCTTCTGTGGTGTAGAATTTTGCAGAAACTAATGGAGGTACGGGATAGGTTACGGTTTTTGGATTTGAAAAAATAAAATCGCCTGTGTTGATTCTGGTATTCTGTACTACAGTATACGCCATAATTGGTGTTTTTTAGTGTTAATTAATTGGTTTTGGTAGCGTTAAAGGTATTTTTTTTCTTTCAATAAAATGTAAATTAAGTGTTGTTTTTTAGCTTTGGCTGTTTTATTCTAAATAACAGATAAATAGTAATGTTATTTATTAATAAGCGGCATTTTTGAATTTGTAATTTAAGTACAACGAAAAACCCCAATTCAAATATTTGAATTGGGGTTTTCTATGAATAAACCTTTAGTAAACTAAGATCTGATTACTCTTTTTTGTCCTCACGCGGAGGTCTTTGCAAAAGTGCTTTTCTTGACACTTTTTCTTTTTTAGTTTTAGGATCTACACCTAAGTATTTCACTTCAAATACATCACCCATGTTTACAACATCAGTTACGTTTTCAGTGCGTTCCCAAGCTAATTCAGAAACGTGTAATAAAACTTCGTTTCCTGGTGCAGCAGTATATTCTACTACAGCTCCAAAATCTAACATTTTAATTACTTTTACTTCATAAGCTTCACCCATTTGCGGTTTAAAAGTGATTGACTTAATTTTAGCCAATACTGCTTCGATTCCAGCAGGATCTGTACCTAAGATTTCGATAACACCTTGCTCATCAACTTCATTGATTACAATAGTTGTTCCAGTAGCTTTTTGTAATTCTTGAATTACTTTTCCTCCAGGTCCAATTAATGCTCCAATAAAGTTTCCAGGAATAGTTCTGGTAATGATTTTTGGTGCGTGTGCTTTTACGTCAGCTCTTGGTGCAGCGATAGTTTCAGTCAATTTTCCTAAAATATGTAAACGTCCTTCACGTGCTTGCCCTAAAGCTTGCTCCATAATATCATAACGTAAACCATCTATTTTAATGTCCATTTGACAAGCTGTAATACCATCAGCAGTTCCAGTTACTTTAAAGTCCATATCTCCTAAGTGATCTTCATCACCTAAAATGTCAGACAACACAGCAAATTTTTCACCGTCAGTAATCAATCCCATAGCAATTCCAGAAACTGGTTTTACCATTTGAACTCCAGCATCCATCAAAGCCATTGTTCCAGCACAAACTGTAGCCATAGAAGAAGAACCGTTAGATTCTAAAACTTCAGATACAATACGAATTGTGTAAGGACAATCAGCAGGAATCATGTTTTTTAAAGCTCTTTGCGCTAAGTTACCGTGACCAACTTCTCTTCTTGAAGTTCCTCTTAGAGGTTTTGCTTCACCAGTTGAGAAAGGAGGGAAGTTATAGTGTAGGTAGAATTTCTCTTCACCTTGTTCAGATGGAGAATCAATTTGGTTAGCTTCTCTAGAAGTTCCTAAAGTTACAGTAGCCAAAGCCTGAGTTTCTCCACGTGTAAATAAAGACGAACCGTGAACTCTTGGCAAGTAATCAATTTCACACCAAATTGGTCTGATATCAGTTGTTTTTCTACCGTCTAAACGAACACCTAATTCTAATACTACATTACGAACAGCTTCTTTGTTTGTTTTGTAGAAATATTTAGAAACTAAATCTCCGTCAGCAGCTAATTCTTCTTCAGTAAATAAAGCTTTTACCTCTTCTTTTACTTCAGCAAATGCAGCAGTTCTTTCGTGTTTAGCTGAACCAACTTTTGCAATTGCGTATATTTTATCGTATGCAGCAGCTTTTACTTTTTTGTAAATTTCTTCGTTTTCTTTCTCACCTTCGTAAGTACGGATTTCTTTTTTACCAAAAGCAGCTTGTAAACGTAATTGTGCCTGAATTTGAACTTTAATAGCTTCGTGAGCAAATTTAATTGCACTAACCATTTCAGCTTCTGAAATTTCTTTCATCTCTCCTTCAACCATTGCAACTGAATCCATAGAAGCACCAATCATCATGTCGATGTCAGATTTTGCTAAGTCTTCTCTGCTTGGGTTGATTACAAATTTTCCGTCGATACGTGCAACACGAACTTCAGAAATTAAGTTATAAAAGGGAATATCTGAAACTGCTAATGCTGCAGATGCAGCTAAACCAGCTAAAGCGTCTGGCATAACTTCTTCGTCATGAGACATTAATTGAATCATAACTTGAGTTTCAGCATGATAATCATCTGGGAAAAGCGGACGCAAAACACGGTCTACTAATCTCATTGTTAACACTTCACTGTCGCTTGGGCGTGCTTCTCTTTTGAAGAAACCTCCAGGAAAACGACCAGCTGCTGCAAATTTTTCGCGGTAATCTACTGTTAATGGTAAAAAGTCTACCGCTGGGTTAGCGCTACGAGCTGAAACTGCTGTTGCAAGTATCATCGTGTCGCCCATTCTTACTACTACCGAACCGTCAGCTTGTTTTGCTAAACGACCCGTCTCGATTGTGATGCTTCTTCCATCACCTAAATCGATCTTTTCTACAAATAATTGTGGAATCATAATTTTTCCTTATTGGTTATACAATGGGTTTTAGTTGTGTTGTAGTTGTTGTGTGTAGTTGTTGTTTCTAAAACCCAATGAAAAACCAAACTTTTTTTCTTATAAAATGCTTGTAATGTAAAAACAAAAAGAGGCACTCTCGCACCTCTTTTCTATATTGATTATTTTCTGATATTCAATACTTTGATAATCTCACGATATCTGTTGATCTCTTTCTTTTTCAAGTAATCCAACAAAGCTCTTCTTTTACCTACTAATAGTACAAGTGAACGCTCAGTGTTGTAATCGTGACGATTTTTTTTCAAGTGCTCAGTTAAGTGTGAAATTCTGTAAGTGAACAATGCAATTTGACCTTCTGCGCTTCCAGTATTTGTTGCACTACCGTGTTGAGCGAAAATCTCTTCCTTTTTTTCTTTAGTTAAATACATTCCAATATTATTTAATGATTTTTATGTAGTCGTACATCTTTTGTAAGACGGTGCAAAATTACTACTTTTTTTTGAAAAAATAAATTTAAAGAATGAAAAATTTAGAGATTAAACAATTTAGGCTGAAAATAATCTTTTTTTAATCTTTTAGATACCTTATTTTTTAAAATAATTTAGCAACCTCCTGATTAACAAACTCTAAAAATCTTTCGTCAGCTTCTGTAAATGGGTCAATTACATGACTGTCGATATCAATCTGGCCAATATTAACTCCATTTACAAATAATGGCACTACGATTTCTGATTTTACAGTAAAGCTGCAGGCAATATAATTGTCTTGGGCCGCTACATCCGGAACTACAAAGTTTGCATTGCTTTCGGCAACTTGACCGCAAATTCCTTTCCCAAAAGGAATAACAGTATGGTCTGTTTCTGCACCAACATAAGGTCCTAAATGCAAAGTTTTGTTTTCGTGATTGGCGAAGTAAAAACCAACCCAATTGTAATACTCTACGTTTTCATTTAGTAATTGGCATATTGCTAATAATTTTTCGTCTCTAACAGTATTGATATCAGCTACAATACCGCTTATCTTTGGTTGTAATTCTTGAAATGTCATGATGTAAAAATTTTATACAAAAGTATTTAAAGCTGAACTCAAAAAATACATAAATTTGAAAAAAAATTCCTTTGAAAAAATATTTAGTACAATTTAAACCTTTCTTAATTTTTATAGGCACTTTTTTTTCGGCTTATATCTTGCTTACTTTACTTTATAAGCTCTATCTTAATAGCTATAGTCCAATCGATGTAGACGCAATTACAAACGTAGTTGGCCGCAATGTCGAGCAGTTAATGCATTTTTTTAACTTGGACATCAGAATTGAAAAGGGTTTTGCAGCTCCTTATTTGCTCGTTTTTTATAATGGAGAAATTCCGATCAGAATTGTTGAGGGCTGTAATGCCGTCAGCGTTATTATTTTATTTGTTTCATTTGTTATTGCCTTTTCAGGGAAATTAAAAACCACTTTGTATTTTATTTTATTTGGAGCATTCTTTATTTATGTTTTAAATGTGATCAGAATTGCTTTATTGGCTGTTTTGTTATTTCATTTCCCAGACAAAAGCCATATTTTGCATGGTGTTCTTTTTCCTTTAATTATTTACGGACTTGTTTTTATCTTGTGGATTATTTGGGTTAATAAATTTTCAAAATATGCTAAATAAATTAATAGAACATAAATTCAAGATTTTGATTGCAATTTCTATTGTAATATGTTTCGGACTTATAAGAGCTTTTGAAATTCAGCTTTTTTACGATCCGTTTCTTGATTATTTTGAAAACGATTACAAAACTTTGCCTTATCCTGAAGTAAATATGTTTAAGCTGTTTTGCGGCCTTTTTTTAAGATATTTTTTAAACACAATTTTATCTTTACTCCTTATATATATATTGTTTAAAGATGTTGAAATTTTTAAGTTCAGTGTTTTTTTATATTTATTTTTTTTCGTGCTGCTTTTCGGGATGTTTTTTATAGTCCTCAACTATTTGCCTAATGATAATTGGCTTCTTTTTTATGTAAGAAGATTTATTATCCAGCCCATATTTGCCTTGTTATTTATTCCTGCATTTTATTATCAGCAACAAAATTTTAAAAAATAGAATAGTATTAAACTTTTTTAAAATCTTTTAGGTAATTTTGCAACATGAATTTAAAGAAGTGCACAGGACTATTTTTAGCTTTTCTGTTGTTGGTTTCCAACATCGGGTTTGCTTTTGATGTGCATTATTGCGGCGGAAAAATTGCTTCTGTTTCTTTAAATACTGCAGCAGTTGCTTCACCAGAAAAAAAATGTTGCGGAGCATCTGAAAAAAAATCTTCTTGCTGCAAAGACAAAGTAGTGCATTTAGAAAAGAAATCAGATAATGCGACTTTCAAAATATTCTTTTTTCAACTTGAATTTCCTGCTGTAATTCAGGAGTTCAAACCAATTGCTTTTTTATCAATTCCAAATTTTAAAAGCAATCAAATTACTTCGTATTATTCAGATGCGAATGCGCCTCCCTTATTCAAATTATATAGTCAATATATTTTTTACTCCTGATTTTAATGTTTAGAATCGAGCAAGTTTTTTTGGCTTGCATTGTGCTGTTTTTCTGTTTCTTATAAAAAGAAATTGCTATAAAACAGTTTTTCTATTTAACATTAAAATCTTTTTTTATGCCAAGAAATATCATGCTTTTCGGTATGATTTTGCTTTCAATATCTGTTTTTTCTCAGGAAGATTTAGAAGAAGTGAAAATTACCAAAAAGCAAAAGGGAATCAAAAAATCCTATACGCTTACTGCCAATACAACTTTAATTACAAGCAAAGAACTGCTTAAAGCTGCTTGTTGTAATTTGGCCGAAAGCTTCGAAACCAATCCTTCAATAGATGTAAATTTTTCGGATGCTTTAACAGGAACCAAACAAATAAAAATGTTAGGTTTAACAAGTCCGTATTTAATGATCACTGAAGAAAACATTCCTTCGGTGCGTGGTGCTTCTCAAGCATACGGATTATCATTTACACCCGGAACCTGGATCGAAAGTGTTCAGATCACAAAAGGAGCCGGAAGCGTTATTAACGGTTATGAAAGCATTTCGGGACAAATAAATACAGAACTTTTAAAACCTTTAAGCGATATTCCGTTCTTTTTGAATGTTTACGGATCTACTGATTCTCGTTTTGAATTGAATTCCCATTTCAATAAAAAATTGTCTGATAAATGGGCAACAAGCCTTTTTGTTCACGGAAATACTCGTGTCGCTAAAAACGATATGAATGACGATGGTTTTTTAGATAATCCGTTAGGGAAACAAATCAATGTTTTGAATCGTTACCAGTATTACAATCCAGATAGCGGTTTAGTAAGTTTTATCAATTTCAGATATATGAATGATAAAAAACAAACCGGAGAAGTTGATTTTGATAAAGATACAGATCGAGGAACAACAAATCGATGGGGTTCAGAAATCAACACAGAACGTTTTGATGTTTCTACCAAAATTGGATACGTTTTTCCAGATATACCTTATCAAAGTATTGGTTTTCAGAATGCTTTCAACAGTCATAATCAAAATTCTTATTTTGGGTTAAATCTATATGATATTAAACAGAACAGCTTTTATTCGAATTTAATTTTCAATTCGATTATTAATAATACAATGCACAAATTCACAACGGGTTTGAATTTTACCTACGATCAATATCAGGAATTTGTGAACGTAAATGATTATAGCAGAATTGATAATTCTGTAGGAGCATTTTTTGAATATACTTATGATAATACAGATAATTTCAGTCTGATTTTAGGTGGTAGAGTAGACAATCATAATCGCTTAGGCTTATTTGTAACGCCCCGCCTGCACATGCGTTACAATCCGTGGAAAGATGCTGTGATTCGTTTTTCTGCCGGAAGAGGAAAACGTTCAGCTAATATTTTTGCAGAAAATCAACAGCTTTTTGCAAGTTCCAGAACTTTTTCAATCTTAGATAATAGCGGAAAAATTTATGGATTGAATCCAGAAATTGCATGGAATTATGGTGTGAGTTTTTCTCAGAAATTCAAAATTTTCAATAAGAATGCCGATATTGGATTTGATTTCTATAGAACTGATTTTCAAAATCAGGCAGTTGTAGATCTAATGCAAAGTCCGCAAGATGTTTTGTTTTATAACTTAAAAGGAAGTTCATTTGCAAATAGTTTTCAATTTGAATTTAACTATGAGCTGATTCATAATTTGAATTTAAGAACAGCCTATAAATATTATGATATTCAAACTGATTATTTGAGAGGAACTTTTCAGCGTCCGTTGCAGGCAAAACATCGTTTTTTAGGAAATCTGGAATACGAAACGGCCTTAAATAATGACAAACAATGGAAGTTTGATTACACTTTTAATTGGTCTGGAAAACAACAATTGCCTTATACAGCTTCTAATCCTGTTGAAGATCAGTTTCCTGATTTTTCACCTTCATATGCTGTAATGAATCTTCAGGTTACCAGAGTTTTTTCGCCTGTTTTTGAAGTTTATATTGGAGGAGAAAACATTGGAAATTACAAACAAGAAAAAGCAATTTTAGGAGCTAATGATCCTTTCGGTCCAAATTTTGATGCTTCAGTTGCTTACGCACCCATTTTTGGACAAATGTATTACGCAGGATTACGATTTAAAATAAAATAACAATACAATATAAATAATAATTTATAACACTAAATAATAGACGAAATGAGAAATTTGATTTTAATCGCTATGATTACTTTTTTAGGATTTTCAGCTCAGGCTCAAACTAAAAAAAATAAAAATTTTAAATATACTACGGAAGTAAATGGAAATTGCGAGCAATGTAAAAAGCGCATCGAAAAAGCTGCTTTTGGAGTTCCGGGTGTAAAAACAGCAAATTGGGATATAAGTTCCCATCAATTAACTGTTATATTAAACGAAGAAAAATCATCTCCAGCTGACTTAAATGCAGCTATTGCAAAAGTAGGGCATGATACAAAAGAAGTCAAAGCAACTCAGGCAGATTATGATAATTTGCACACATGCTGCAAGTATACAAGAGAATAATTTTTGAAAAAGCCCAAGTTATCCTTGGGCTTTTTAATAGTTAATTTATCTTTAAAATAACATATTTTATTGTGGTTGAAGTAAATTATTGTTACTTTCACAAACTTATACGTGTAACCAAAACATATTTATGAATAATTTTGATTGGACTCAATTAGTCAACCCTGAATTTTATATAACATTAAGTATCGGAGGTTTTCAAATTGGGTTATATATAGTGCTGTTTATAGTTTTTGCTGAGACAGGACTTTTTGCAGGTTTTTTTCTTCCCGGAGACAGTTTGCTTTTTTTATCAGGGATTTACAGCCGCGACTTAATTCAAAATGTTATTTATATTCCGAGTGATTTTATAAACGTTTTTTTACTCTCAACTTTAGTTGGTATAATGGGAGTTTTTGGAAACATGACTGGATATTGGTTTGGAGCCAAAAGCGGTTATTATCTGTTTAAAAAAGAAGATACTTTTTGGTTTAAGAAAAAATATTTACTGCAATCGAAAGACTTTTTTGAAAAGTATGGAGGAAAAGCAATTATCTACGCTCGTTTTCTTCCAATATTTAGAACATTTGCACCAATTATAGCTGGAATTGTTTCAATGGATAAAAAGAAATTTATGTTTTATAATATTCTAAGTTCTTTTTTATGGTCATTTGTATTGATCTTTTCAGGACATTATTTATACGGCGTATTTTTAGAACAAGGTATAGATTTAAAAGAACACATTGAAGTTATAGTAATTGGAATTATCGTAATATCTACATTTCCAGTTTTCTTAAAGCTAATAAAAAAGAGAACAACAGGAGAAAAAATATAAGCATAAAAAAGTCCGAAGTTTGAGCTTCGGACTTTTTTATGCTTAATTATAAGTAAATTGTTAGTCTAACACTTAGTCACAAAAATAAATTAGTTCTGTGTAGTTTATTTTCTGCTGCAATTGAATTAAACTTTAATTCTTTTATTTAATACTACCATTCATTTACTTTATTGGCATCCATTTTTAAGAAGATAAACAGCAAAATAGTAAAGCCCCAAAGCCCTGAACCGCCATATGAAAAGAACGGCAACGGAACGCCAATAGTTGGAAAAATTCCGATAACCATTGCGATATTTACAAAAAAGTGAGTGAATAAAATTCCGGCGACGCAATAGCCATAAACCCTACTGAATTTTGTTTTCTGTCGTTCAGCTAAATAAATAACTCTTAAAAATAAGCCTACAAAAAGCGAAATAACAACTAGCGAACCTGCAAATCCCCATTCTTCACCAACTGTTGTAAAAATATAATCGGTATGTTGTTCTGGTACAAAACCTCCTTTTGTTTGAGTTCCTTCTAAGAAACCTTTTCCAAGCCAGCCTCCAGATCCAACTGCAATTTCAGATTGATTGGTATTGTATCCAATACCTTTCATATCCACACTTTTTCCAAGTAAAATATTAAAACGGTCTCTGTGATGCTGTTTAAATACGTTATCAAAAACATAATCAACAGAAAAAACAAATCCTGATATACCTGCTAATAATATAGCGCTTAATATAATATTTCGATCAACAACTCTGCCTTTAAAATGAATGACTGCCAGTACAATAAACGCAAGTATAATAACGACATATGGTTCTAAAATTAATGTTAGAACAAAGAGTAAAATAGTTATAAAACCAGTCCAAACATACCAAGAAGGCAATCCTTCTCTATAAAGTACAATTATGAAAATGCTGTAAATAAGTGCACTTCCAGGGTCTGGCTGTGGCAAAATCAATATTACAGGCAAAAAAACAATAGCCAGAGCCTGAAATTGCCTATTTATGTCTTTTAGATTAATTTGTGTATCACTTAAATACTTGGCTAAAGCCAATGATGTTGCTGCTTTTGCAAACTCAGAAGGCTGTAAAGTAAAACCTCCAATTGCATACCAGCATCTTTGTCCGGCAATTGTTTTTCCGAAAGCAAATAATCCGATCAGTGATAATAAAGAAACCCCAAAAATTATACTGGCATATTTTTCGTAAAATTTTCCGTCAACAAAAAGTACTATAAAAATTAATGGAATTGTACAGCCAATGAAAATAAGCTGTTTTTGATATGTTCCATCTGTAGATAGTAATGAAGAAGAATAAATGTTCAACCACCCTAATATTACTAACGTAGCATAGATAAAAACGCTTATCCAGTCAATATTATTTTTTACACTTTGATTTTTCATTTGAAATAATCTTTGTTAGTTCTCTTTAGTGGTATCTATTGTTGTTTTTTTAATGTCTGTTTTTAGAACTACTGCCTTTGGAACAATAATTTTAGCTTTCATGACAGAATCTTTAGGAGTTGATTCAATAGCGCTTGCTTCTGTCATTCCCCCTAATTTAGCATATTCGCTTGCTAAACTTTTATTTAAAACTCGAATCTCTAAATCAGTTCTTGAAATTTTCTTTCTAAGATATTTTTCTATCATTAAACTTGCAATTGGTCCTGCTACTGTAGCACCAAAACCTCCATTTTCAATCATAATTGCAATTGCAATTTTCGGATTATCTTTTGGAGCAAAAGCAACGAAGATAGAGTGGTCTTTGAGTTTTGTTCGAACACCGTCAATTTTTGCGTAGTTTTCCGCAGTACCCGTTTTTCCACAAATGTCAATGCCTTCAACTCTTAGAGCGTAAGCAGTTCCTTTGTTGTAAACATCAAATAAACCAGCTATAACAGGAGGAAAATACTTTTTGTCAATTGTAGTTTCATGTCTGGTGGTAAATTTAGCATCAATCTTTTTGCCTTCGATTTTTTTAATGATATGAGGCGTATAGTAATAACCTTGGTTCGCAACAGTTGCCATCATATTAGCTAACTGAATTGGAGTCATTAAAACTTCTCCTTGACCAATAGCGTTTGATACGATAGTAGTACTTCTCCAGCCTCCGTTAGGGTATATTTTTTTGTAAGTTTTAGAAGTCGGAATGTTTCCTTTTTTACCAGTTGGTAAATCATATCCCATAAATTGTCCTAAACCAAAACTTTTTACGTGACCGCTCCATACATCTACAGCTTGACCCGGATCTTTGTATTTGTTGATGGTCAACATATACGACTGTGCAAAATAGGTATTACAGGAGTTGTAAATTCCATTATTTAACTGGTGCGGACCAAATCCGTGGCATTTCATGAAACGACCTCTACCATAGCTAAAACCATGATGGCACATAAAAGTAGTCTGCTCATTAATAACACCTTCTTGAAGCGCAACTAAACCGGTTAAGATTTTAAATGGCGATCCTGGAGGATACTCTGCTAAAAGTCCCCTGTCGTATAATGGCTTTGCAATCGAGTCATGATACAAAAGCGTATAGTTTTTAGATCTTTGTCTTCCAACTAAAATTCCAGGGTCGTAAGATGGAGCCGTAACAAGTGCTAAAATTTCGCCAGATTTTGGCTCAATTGCAACAATTCCTCCTCTTTTGTTTATCATTAATTCTTCGCCATATTTTTGAAGTTCAGCATCAATTGTTAAGTTAATGTCTTCTCCGGCAACAGCGATAGTATCGTATTTTCCTTCTTTATAAGAACCTATTTCACGGTTGTATTTGTCTTTTTGAATGTATTTTACACCTTTGATACCGCGTAAAACTTCTTCGTAGCTTTCTTCAACACCTTGTCTTCCAATTAAATCTCCGCTATTGTAGTACGGGTTTTTTGCAATTAGTCGTTCGTTAACCTGCGTGATAAATCCGAAAATATTTGCGCCATAGTCTACCTCGTAATCACGAAGTGATCTTTTTTGGAAATAAAAGCCTTCAAATTTTCTGATTTTTTCTTGAAAGGCAGCGAATTCGCTTTTGTTCAATTGAGATAAAAACACAGAAGGTAAACGTGGGCTGTATACTCTCGCTTTTGCAACTCTTTTTTCGTAATCTTCTTTTGTGATGTTTAATAAAGCACAGAATTCATTAACGTTCAAATCTTCTTTGATATCTTTAGGAATAACCATGATATCATAAGAAGCTTGATTGGCAACTAATAATTTGCCATTTCTGTCATAAATATAACCTCTTTCTGGATAGTCATACTGTTTCTTTATTGCATTGTTCTCTGATTTTAACTTGAATGACTCGTCTACAATTTGCAAATAAAATACCCTCATCACAAGCAAAGATGCTGCGACGATAATTAAAGAGGGCAGCAGAACTTTTCTCATCGTTTATTTGGCTTAATAAGGTAAATTATTATAATTGAAGTGATTATCGTGAATATCGAGCTAAACAAGGTTCGAAGCAAAATATCCCAAATGAACTTAAATTGAAATGCTTCAAGTACAAATAATATGATATGATGCAATAAAACTGAAACTAAAATGAATGAAAATCGCTCAGGCGTTAACGATTCGTTTAGTTTAATAGTTTGATATTCGTAACTTAATCCAAATGAAAATTTAAAAATATACGGTCTGTAATAGGCGAGTATTACGCAAGATGTTGCATGAATTCCTCCCGAATTACAAAACATATCCATTGTAAGTCCAAGCAAGAAACTTGAAAAAATCAAACCTGATCTATTACTGTTTACTGGATAAAGAATTATATATAGAATATACGGAAAAGGGCTTATGTACCCTAAGAAATTCATATTATTGAAAATAACAATCTGAATTGCTAGTAACATAATAAATCGAAAAATATTGACTAACAATGCGCTATTCATCTTTTTCCTTTTTTTCTAAATTAATAAGTTCTTCTCTGTCTTTGCTTTTAATAATGTAAACATGTCCAAGGTTTGTCATATCGTTAAACAGCTTAACGTTTATAACATAAAAACTTGTTTTGTCTTTAATATAAATCTTGTCTACTGTACCAATATTAATTCCTTCAGGGAAGATTTCTGATTGTCCTCCGGTAATAATTGTATCGCCTTTTTTAATCGAAGCTAATCGTGGTACATCTTCTAGCTGAACGAATCCAGTGCTCTTGCCATCCCAGGTTAAAGTACCAAAATGATTCGATTTTTTAATTTTTGCATTAATGTGTGATTTCATATTTAAAATACTAATCACAGTTGAATATCGAGGAGAAGTATTGTCTATAATTCCAACAATTCCTAGACTGTTTATTACTCCCATATCTTGTTTAATTCCGCTAAGTGTACCAGAATTTAAAGTAATGTAATTTTCGTGTGTACTATAAGAGTTGTGAATTACTTTCGAAACAATAATATCAGCAGGTTTAACTCCTTTTATACTATCTGCTGAAGGGGTTTTTGTAGTATCTTTTTTGTTGAATAAAAGACTTTTTAATCTTGCGTTTTCAAGTACAAGTTCTTCGTTTTCGGTTCTTAAATTTAAATATTCATTTACGTGATTAATTTTTTCATAAACACCTCCGCTTAAAAAATTAGCAGAACTGATTACTTTGCTTCTATGAAATGAATGTGACTGAATTGTAAGAGCCAACGAGATACCTAAAAGCAGCAAAAACAGCAATCGATTGCTGTTTCTTATAATAAAATTAAAAATTTGCTGCATTTCTTGTTCGGTTATTTTGTTTCAGGATATGCTTATGTTTTCAAATTTTATTAGAGTTAAATGATTGTAATTTAACTCTAATAAAAAAATATTGATTTGTTATTTTTGATCTTATTTTATTAAGATGCTTTTAAATTTTGCAATGTTTTTAAGTGCCATTCCAGTTCCACGAACTACTGCTCTTAAAGGATCTTCAGCGATATAAACTGGTAGATCAGTTTTTTGAGAAATACGTTTGTCTAGGCCTCTCAACATAGATCCACCACCAGCTAAATAAATACCTGTGTTGTAAATATCAGCAGCTAATTCAGGAGGAGTCTGAGATAAAGTTTCCATTACTGCATCTTCAATACGTTGTATTGATTTGTCTAATGCTTTTGCAATTTCACGGTAAGAAACATCTACTTGTTTTGGTTTACCAGTAAGTAAATCTCTACCTTGAACTGACATGTCTTCTGGAGGACCGTCTAAATCTTCTATAGCGGCTCCAATTTGAATTTTTATTTTTTCAGCAGTACTTTCTCCAACAAAAAGGTTGTGTTGCGTACGCATGTAATAAACGATATCATTTGTAAAAACGTCACCTGCAATTTTTACAGATTTGTCACATACAATTCCGCCTAATGCGATAACAGCAATTTCAGTTGTACCACCTCCAATATCGACAATCATATTTCCTTTTGGCTGCATGATATCGATACCAATACCAATTGCAGCTGCCATGGGCTCATGAATCAAGTAAACTTCTTTTCCGTTTACTCTTTCACAAGATTCTTTTACAGCTCTCATCTCAACTTCAGTAATTCCAGACGGAATACATACTACCATTCTTAACGCTGGAGTAAACATTCTTTTTTTCAAAGCTGGAATGCTTTTAATGAACATATTGATCATTTTTTCTGAAGCATCAAAATCGGCAATTACACCATCCTTCAAAGGCCTTATGGTCTTGATGTTTTCATGCGTTTTACCTTGCATCATATTGGCTTCCTTACCAACAGCAATAATTTTGCCTGATACTCTATCACGTGCAACGATAGATGGACTATCAATAACAACTTTATCATTATGTATGATTAAAGTGTTTGCGGTACCAAGGTCTATCGCGATATCCTCGGTCATGAAATCAAAAAATCCCATAAGTTTTTTAGGGGTTTAAAATGTTATAAATAATTATCGAACAAAGTTAAACAAATTAATGTTTAAAATGACGTGTTCCTGTAAATACCATTGCAAGATTATTTTCGTTGCAATAATTTATACTTAATTCGTCTTTTATTGAACCTCCTGGCTGAATTACTGCTGTAATTCCTGCTTTTTTGGCTAATTCTACACAATCCGGAAAAGGGAAAAATGCATCACTTGCCATTGAAGCGCCGGTTAAATCAAATCCAAAAGCTTTTGCTTTATCTACAGCTTGTACTAAAGCATCAACTCTTGATGTTTGACCCGTTCCTGATGAAATTAATGTTCCGTTTTTAGCAAAAACAATCGTATTTGATTTTGTGTTTTTGCAAATTTTTGAAGCAAATATTAAATCTTCTATTTCCGAAGCAGTAGGTTCTGTAATAGTAACGGTTTTTAAATGCTCTTTAGTATCTGTAATATTATTTCTATCCTGAATTAACAAACCATTAAGACAAGTTCTTACTTGTCTTGAAGGTAATTCAACTTCATTTTGAACTAATATAATTCTATTTTTCTTTTCTTGCAAGACGGTAATCGCTTCATCATCGTAAGCTGGAGCAATTACAACTTCACAGAATAATTTGTTGATTTCCTGCGCTGTAGCCAAATCAATTTTAGTGTTTGCAATCAAAACTCCGCCAAATGCAGAAGTAGGATCGCAAGCCAATGCTGCTAAATAAGCTTCGCTGATTGTTTTTCTTGAAGCTAAACCGCAAGCATTGTTGTGTTTTAAAATTGCAAATGTTGGTCCGTCAGTTTTAAACTCATTTATTAAGTTTACAGCTGCATCAACATCCAACAAGTTGTTGTAAGATAACTCTTTTCCGTGAACTTTTTTAAACATTGCATCAAAATCTCCAAAAAAGAATCCTTTTTGGTGTGGATTTTCTCCATATCTTAAAACTTGACCATCTGCAATACTTTCTTTGTAGATAGTTTCGTCTGTATTGAAATAATTAAAAATTGCACCATCATAATGAGATGAAACATGAAATGCCTTTGTAGCAAGCAGTCTTCTGTTTTCAAGAGTTGTTGCTCCATTTTGTTCTGTAATCAAATCTAGAAGCAGGCTGTATTCGTTAACCGAAGCCACAATTACAGTGTCTTTGAAGTTTTTTGCACCAGCGCGAATTAATGAAATACCGCCAATATCAATCTTTTCAATTATATCTTGTTCGCTTGCACCTGAGGCAACAGTTTTTTCAAAAGGATATAAATCAACAATCACTAAATCAATCTGAGGAATATCAAATTCCTTCATTTGCTGTACATCACTTTCGTTATCTTGACGGTTTAAAATTCCGCCAAAAATTTTCGGGTGAAGCGTTTTTACTCTTCCTCCAAGAATTTCAGGAAAAGAAGTAATATCTTCAACAGGAACTACGGGAATTCCAAGGTTTTTTATGAAATCTTCAGTTCCTCCAGTCGAGTAAAGTGTTACATTTTGTTCGTGCAATTTTCTAACGATTGGCTCTAGTCCATCTTTCGAAAAAACAGATATTAATGCTGATTGTATTTTTTTTGTTGTGCTCATTGTGTAGTTATGATTTTCAGACTGCAAAAGTAGTTTTTTTAAATATTATTTTAAAGAAAATTAGTGTAACATTATGCTAAAAAAAACTACTGATGAGTAAGTTAACTTTTATTAGGTTTTTGATTTTAATTTATTGAATTTTACTTTACTGAAAAATACGAATATATGCTAGTTTATCTAAGATTATTAAAAGAAAGTCTGAGCTTTGCCATAAACGCTTTACGGAATAATAAATTGCGAACTTTATTGTCGTTATTAGGTGTTACAATTGGTATTTTTTCAATTATTGCCGTATTGGCAGCTGTTGATTCTTTAGATAGAAAAATTTCAAAAGATTTGAGCAGCCTAGATAAAAATACAATTTATTTAATGAAATATTGTTTTGGTCCTTCTGAAATTCCACAATGGAAGAGAGAGCAGTTTCCAAATGTAAAATATGACGAATACATAGGTTTAAAAAACTCATTGAATAATACGGAGCAAGTTGGTTATCAGCTTTTCGTAAGTCACGAGAGTTTAAAATACGATTCTAAAACAGTTGCAGATGTAAATATTATTCCATCTTCTTTTGAAATGGTAGATGTAGATGGACTAAGTTTTGATAAAGGAAGATTTTACAACGAATCTGAATCGAATTCAGGAACTGCTGTTATTGTTTTAGGATATGATATTGCAGAAGGTCTTTTTGGAACTTCTGATCCTATCGGAAAAAATATTCGTTTGTACGGTCAGCGTTTTACTGTAATTGGAGTAATTGAAAAACAAGGTGCAGGGTTTTTTGGAGACAGTAACGATACCTCTGTTTATTTGCCTGCTAATTTTTTACGTAGAATGTATGGAGACAGCGACGCTATGACACCTGTAATTGTTTTGAAACCGGTAAAAGGTGTTGATATGGATGCGTACAAAGCTGAAGTTGCTCAAAAATTAAGAGCAATTCGAGGTATGAAAGCAGGAGAAATGGATAACTTTTTTGTAAATGTACTTTCAGGTTTTACTGATTTTATTGATGGAATTTTAGGCCAGATGAATTTTGTTGGCTGGGTTATAAGCGGATTTTCTCTTTTAGTTGGAGGATTCGGTATTGCTAATATTATGTTTGTTTCTGTTAAAGAAAGAACCAACTTAATTGGAATTCAAAAATCACTGGGTGCTAAAAACAGATTTATTTTATTTCAGTTTTTATTTGAAGCCATTATTCTTTCTGTTATTGGAGGGATTATCGGTTTATTAATGGTTTGGGCTATTGCACTTATTTTGACAAAAGCATTAGATTTTGAATTTGTTTTAAGTATGGGAAATATACTTTTAGGAACTGGCTTAGCGGCCCTTATCGGATTAATTTCTGGAATTCTGCCTGCTATTTCAGCAGCAAATTTAGATCCTGTGGAGGCAATTCGAACCGGAATGTAATGTTCTTTTTGTGTTATAATTATAAATTTTAAAGCTAGAAATAATTGGATATTTTTGGTAAGCAGACAATTTAAATCAATCAATAAATGAGCTTTATTCTAAAACCTGTTGATGTCGTTGAATCTATTTCTAGAGAAGATTTTAAAAAGAATTATCTAGATAAAAGAAAGCCTCTTATAATAAAAGAATTAACCAAAGATTGGCCTGCCAGAGAAAAATGGTCTACAGATTATTTTAAAGAAATTGCAGGAGATATTGAAGTAAAGCTGGTTGACAATTCTAAAGCAGATCCTTCAAAAGTAATTAATGCCTCGATTGCCAGTATGAAATTTGGTGAATATCTTGATTTGATAAAAAGAGAACCAACTCAATTACGCATTTTTTTCTTTAATCTTTTTAAACACAGACCCGAATTAATTAATGATGTAAAAATCCCAAAAGAATTAATGGGCGGTTTTATAGAAAGTATGCCTGCCATGTTTTTTGGTGGTTCAAGAGCTATTACATTTTTACATTATGATATCGATTTGCCTCATCTTTTTCACACGCATTTTGGAGGCAGAAAACATATAATATTGTTTGATAATAAATGGAAAAAAAGGCTTTATTGCGTTCCAAATACTACATATGCTTTAGAAGATTATGATGTTGCCAACCCCGATTTTGAAAAATTTCCTGCTCTTAAAGGTGTTGAAGGCTACGAAGTTTTTCTGGAACACGGAGACACTTTATTCATGCCAACCGGAATGTGGCATTGGATGAAATATATAGACGGTTCTTTTTCACTGAGTCTTCGCGCATGGGATAGATCTATAACAAGAAAAATGGCCAGCGTGTGGAGCTTATTCATGCATGGTGCAGTCGATAGTGCCATAAAAATAGTTTTTAGAGAACGTTATGCAATTTGGCGTGAGAAGCTGGCTTTTAAAATAGCTGAAAGGGAATTGAAAAAGGATTTGAAAAAAGCGGGATGATTTAATTTTTTCTCTTTTCTAATTTTGGTTTTATAAAAGGAAATGTAATTCTATTTTTGTCCCATTTGATCTCTTCTGAATTATAATAGTCATTGTTTTTCTTATATTTTAAAACTGTGTCTTCTTCTTGAGTTGTTCTCCTAATAAAATATAGATCGCTTTCTTTTAATGATAATTTAAGTACATCAACTAAATCGAAATAAATTTTTGAATTTAATGTATCTAATTTTGAAGCTATAAAAGTTATATTTCGGAAATTGTCTTTGTAATTTGCTTTTATTAAATCGGATACATTATTAGCAGGTATTTCTATTAAATCTTTTGGTTGTAAATTAATGAAGTATGGAATAGTATCGCTTCTTTCCCAATTTCCGGAAATATGTCCTATTTCATTTCTTTGAAAATAATAGATCTTTGAATTTCTATCAATGATGAAAGTGTTAGTTCCATAATATAAGTAACCAGGAATAGGTGGAGGAGGAGGAATTGTATCTTTACCTCTAACTATTTCTTTGTTTTCCTGAGAAATTATATAAGGAATATCATGTTCTTTCTTGTCGCAATTTGACAAAAAAAACAAATCATAAAGCCAATAAAAATTCTCACCATAGAAAAAAATTAAAATAAAGATATAAAAAAATCCCAAGAAGCAATTTCTTGGGATTTTCTATTTTGAATAGTTTTAAAAAATTATCTAATTGTATTATTTTGAATCAAATCGATATACAAGTTAATCTTGTCTTTCAATTCTTTTCTTGGCGTGATAAAGTCTAAGAAACCGTGCTCTAACAAAAATTCGGCAGTTTGAAAACCTTCTGGTAAATCTTTTCCTGTAGTATCACGTACAACACGCGGACCAGCAAAGCCAATCAAAGCGCCTGGCTCAGAAATATTGATATCTCCTAACATAGCGTAAGATGCAGTTGTTCCTCCAGTAGTTGGATCAGTACAAAGAGAAATATAAGGTAATTTCGCTTCTGCTAATTGAGCTAGTTTTACAGATGTTTTTGCTAATTGCATTAAAGAATAAGCAGCTTCCATCATACGAGCTCCACCTGATTTAGAAATCATTACAAAAGGCAATTTGTTTTTGATCGCGTGATCAATACCTCTAGCAATTTTTTCTCCAACAACAGCTCCCATAGATCCTCCAATAAAGGCAAAATCCATACAGCAGATTACAAGTTCTTTTCCTTTAGATTTTCCCACTCCAGTACGCACAGCGTCTTTTAAGTGAGTTTTCTCCATTACATCTTTCAATCTTTCTGCATATTTTTTTGTATCCACAAAATGCAGAGGATCTTTAGAGGTCATGTTTTTATCTAACTCAACAAATTCGTTGTTGTCAAATAAAATTTCAAAATAGGTTGCGCTTCCAATTCGAACGTGAAAATCATCTTCTGGACTTACAAATAAGTTTCTAGCTAATTCGTCAGCATCAATAATTTTTCCAGTAGGAGATTTGTACCACAATCCTTTCGGAACGTCCATTTTATCTTCAGTCGCAGTCGTAATCCCTTTTTCGTGTCTTTTAAACCAAGCCATATTGAATGTTTTTTTTGTTTCAGGTTTAAAGTTAAAAGTTGCTAAACCTGAAACCTGAAACTTTAAACTTTTTTATTATAGTGTGTTCACATTATTTAAATCTGCGAAAGCTTGTTCAAGTCTTGTGTTGAATGTCACTTCGCTTTCACGTACCCATTTTCTTGGGTCATAATATTTTTTGTTAGGAACATCAGCACCTTCTGGGTTACCAATTTGTGTTTTTAAATAGTCAATGTTTTTAACCATATAATCACGAATTCCTTCAGTGTATGCAAATTGTAAATCTGTATCGATGTTCATTTTGATAACTCCGTATCCAATTGCTTCTCTGATTTCTTCAAGTGTAGAACCTGAACCTCCGTGGAAAACAAAATCTACAGGATTAGCACCAGTGTTGAATTTGTTTTGAACGAAATCTTGAGAATTTTTTAAGATTTTTGGAGTTAATTTTACGTTTCCTGGTTTGTAAACACCGTGAACGTTTCCAAAAGCAGCAGCGATAGTAAATTTAGGGCTTACTTTAGATAATTCTTCGTAAGCATAAGCTACTTCTTCTGGTTGCGTGTATAATTTTGAGCTGTCTACATCAGAGTTGTCAACACCATCTTCTTCACCACCTGTAATACCAAGCTCGATTTCTAATGTCATACCCATTTTGCTCATTCTAGCTAAATATTCTTTACAGATTTCGATATTTTCTTCGATTGGCTCCTCAGACAAATCGATCATATGCGAACTGAATAATGGTTTTCCTGTTTCTGCAAAATGTTTTTCAGAAGCATCTAATAAACCATCAATCCAAGGCAAAAGTTTTTTTGCACAGTGGTCAGTATGTAAAATTACAGTTGCACCATAAGCTTCTGCTAAAGTATGAATGTGTTTTGCTCCAGCGATTCCACCAGCGATTGCTGATTTTTCGTTAGCGTTAGACAAACCTTTTCCAGCGTTAAATTGTGCTCCTCCGTTTGAAAATTGAATGATAACTGGCGCATTTAGTTTTGCTGCAGTTTCAAGAACTCCATTGATTGTGCTAGAACCAGTAACATTTACTGCTGGTAATGCAAAACCTTTTTCTTTTGCATAATTAAAAATCTCTTGAACTTGATCTCCTGTAGCTACTCCCGGTTTAATATTGTGTGCCATTGTAATTTTTTTTATAGTTGTTTTTAGTTTTTAGGTTGCAAAAATAAGAATTAATTAGCATTAGAAAGGATAATTTATTCCAAAATTTAAAACCGAGTGCCCAAAATTGTATTCTTTAAACCAGCGATCTCCCTTCTCATGCGCCGGATTATAAGTCTTAAAGCCTAAATCTAAACGAATAACAAAAAAGCTTAAATCGTATCGTAATCCGAATCCTGAGCCTAAAGCAATTTCAGCTAAATCGTTTACGCTGTTAAATTTTGCCTTCTCATCTATCACATTATCGAGCACATTCCAGATATTTCCAGCATCTGCAAATACAGCTCCTTTGACATCGCCTAAAATTTTAAATCGAAATTCGGCACTAAGCGCGATTTTCATATTTGCCTCATTAAAATCATCCATTGCATCTGTGCTTCCTGGACCTAATGAGTAAGGCTGCCATGCACGGTTGTCATTAGAACCTCCCGAATAATAACTTCTTGAAAACGGAACATAATTTGAATTGCCAAACGGAATTGCGATTCCAAAAAAGCTTCTTACTGCTAATACTTTTTCTTTTCCAAAATCCCAGTGTTTGATGTAATCAAATTCTGTTTTTATATATTCTGAATATTCTAAATTAAAGATCTCGTAATTGCCGCTAGTATTTTTAGGCAGACTTGCCAAATTTGAAATAGCGGACAATAAAGTTCCTGCAGATTCTATTTTTGTTTTAAACTGATAAAAAGTATTGTCTGCTAAATCCTTTTTTGTGGTCGTGGTAAAAGTATAGCTTGTAGCTAAAATAAAATCGTTTTCTGTCAAACGAACTCTTCTTTCTTCAATGCTTTCTACATCTCTATATTCAGCTCTGTCTGGCGTAAGTGCTGTTTGATTAGTTAAAACGTCATTAGTAAAACCGGCTGTTCCTTTTGGTATTGTCAGGTTTTCTTTGGCTTGTTCTTCCACCGTTTCTCCCCAGTTTGCAGGCCTTGTGTTATAATCTTTACCAATATTATTTAATTCATCATATGATGAAGTATAAACATTGAAGTAGTTATCAGGATTTAAATTACGTACATACTGAGCGTTAAGCAAATCAAGTTTGACAGTATTACGACGTTTTGGAGACCAATTGTACGAGATTCCTCCCGTGAAATTTTCTTTATCTAAACCGATGTTTCGCTGTTTTGAAAATCCGGCCGCGATTGCAGTTGACGGAATCATCCTTTTCGGAATAATTTTCTCCGTTCCAAATGGCATCAAGATTCTCGGGAAATTCAATTTCATATCAAGGCCATATTCAGAGACATTGAAGAAATTATTATTTGGATTTGCCATGTCTTTTGACGAGCCGATATTTGCACGTGCAGAAATTTCTAATGTTTCAGCGCGGTTAAATACATTTCTAATAGTTTCTGAAACACTTCCTCCAAGACCAAAATCTTGAATATTAGAATGGGTTACATCGAAAGTTGCACCAAAACTATATTTTTTTCTTGGCGTAAGGTAAACATTAGCAATTAAAGACTGCGCTGTCGAATCGCGTTTATCAACTTCATATTGAATGGAAGGATAATTAAAAATCTTTAGATTGTTTAAATATCTTGAAGAAAGTGTTGTTCGTGTGTCTGAAAAATAACTTCCTTTATTAATAAAAACGGCATCAGTTATCGCGCGCGGTTTGTATTTTAATTTTTTGTAGCTGTACAGGTTAAAGTTATTATAGGTCACACTATCACTAACTTTGCCTTTGGCATTTGTTGGCGAATAATCTGTATAAATATTTACGTCACTAATTTTATATAATTTGAAAGGTTCTGTTCTGCTTGAATCTCTTTCCTGAATATTGTTATTGCTGATTTTTAAATTGATATCGGCTTTGTTTTTTTTACCAATAGTATCGATATCAAAAGTAACATATGTTGGCTGGAAAAAATACGCACCATTATTTCTAAAATAAGTGGTAATACGATTTTTTTCTTCTTCAAAATCGGCGGTTCTATATTGATTGCCAGATTTTAAGACTGATGGTTCTTTGTTGGTTTTATACAATGAATCTAAGGCCGGAGTCAAGATAGTAGTTTTAATAGAATCTAAAGTATAGGCTGGACCCGTAGTAATATTATAATTAATTTTAGCTTTTTTAAATCCCACACTATCAACGTTGAAATCGGTTTGAACATTAAAATATCCATTGTTGAAATAATAGAATTTTAAACGAAGCAATGTTTTTTTTGCTTTCGCAGTATCAATAATCACAGGAGCTTCACCGGTATTTTTTAAGAATTCGTGAATACCTTTGTATAAAAATGACTGTCCGAGGCGATCAACCTGTTTTGCAGATAATATTTTAGCCTGACGTTCATATAAACCTGGATGATTTTTAAATTTTGCCTGATAAGTTGAGTCGGGATTTAAATTGGCTAAATTGTATAAATTCAAGCGTAATTTAAAACCAAGCAAGGTACCGTTAGGTTTTTGGTACATTTGATTTGACGCAGTTTCGTCGTTTGTAGACTTTCCGTTTACAAGAATATTATTTTTTACGAGAAGATTTTTTCCATCCGGAACTCTTTTTACGGCATTACAAGCAGAAATAAATATTGCTATTAGAATAAATGCTGTTATTTTTGTGGAATTCTTTTTCAAGTGTTCTTAAATATTTAATTCAAAAGTACATTATTTTATGGTTAGTAAAAACCAAATAAAACTTATCTCAAGTTTACATCAAAAAAAGCAACGTTTTGCAAATCAATTATTTTTTGCTGAAGGAGTAAAAGTAATTCAAGAATTGTTGCAATCCAATTTTGAATTAGAGCATTTATACACAACACAAAATGATTTTGAAGCGGTTCAGTCTTCAAAACGAACTCTTATTAATGAACAGGAACTTAAAAAAATAAGTGCTTTGTCGACTCCAAATTCTTGTTTGGCCGTTTTTAAAATTCCGGCCGAAAACAAAATGATCGACTCAGGTTTGATTTTGGCATTAGACGATATTCGTGATCCTGGAAATTTAGGAACCATTTTACGCCTTTGCGATTGGTTTGGCATCAAACAAATTATTTGCTCTAAAGAAACTGTAGATATTTATAACCCGAAGGTTGTTCAGGCTACAATGGGATCTATCGCTAGAGTAAATGTGAATTATGTTGATTTAAAAACCGTTATTTCACAAACAAAAATAGCTGTTTTTGGAACTTTTATGGATGGAAACAACATTTATCAATCTAATTTGCCTCAAAACGGAATCATCATTATGGGTAATGAAGCGAATGGAATTTCAGCAGAGATTGAAGAAATGGTGACAAGCCGACTCACAATTCCTAGATTTGGAGAGCTGCAAAAAACTGAAAGTTTAAATGTAGCTACCGCAACAGCAATTATTCTTAGTGAATTTAAACGAAATAGTTAACTATTTGTTTTAATGAAAAGTGAAATTTATTAAAATAGCCCTTGATTTCATTGAGTCTATATTACCTGTCCATGGACTATTTGGGTCTTTATCACGAATTAATTCATCTGATATACCAAACATACCTCTTATTGAAGGAGAGAAAATAAAGTATTCTGAGAAAATATCTATTCCAAAACCAACTTCATAAGCAGCTGTCCAAGGCTTTACTCTAAATTTTTGTTCAGAATTGTCATCTTGAGATTTCGAGTTGCTTGATAAATTAAGCGTCGTCGACATCCCGCCAACTAAATACGGACGAATATTTCCAGTACGTAAGGATGAGAATTTTAAAAGTAAAGGAAAATGAATATAAGTACTGTTTACTTCTCTTAAATAATCGTTTTGAGAAGTGAAATTCGGGTAATATAAATCTCGTTTTGTATAGTATAAACCAGGTTCAAAACGCAGATTGATATATTCCTGCAATCTTAAATCAGCGACAACACCAACATTAAAACCAGTCGTTTTCTTTACCTGAATATCTTGATTCATGACATTTTTATAATCAAACTTAAAGTCAAAGCTGTTAAATCCTAAATAATATCCAAAGTAAAGGCGTTGCTTTTGCCAGTTTTCGAGATTAATAATAGGATCTTTGCTAAACATGCTTTTAGCAAATTGCGAATATCCGTTTGTCGATAAGACTAATAAAAGTAAGATTACTGTTTTTTTCATACTATTTTTTAGAAGCAGAATAAATGGTTGCAACTCCAAAAGTTTGAGGCATAGCCACAACATCTATAAACCCAATTTTTCTCAAAATATTGTTTAACGCTTCTCCATAAGGAAAAACAGCAGCAGATTCTGATAAATATCCATAAGCTGAATTGTCTTTAGAAAATAGTTTTCCGATAATAGGGAGTATATTTTTACTGTAAAATTTATATCCTTGTTTGTATGGCGTTTTATCAGGAACCGAAGTTTCTAAAATTACAAATACACCATTTGGTTTTAAAACTCTTAGAATTTCAGCAAAGCCTTTTTCTAAATTTTCAAAATTTCGAACACCAAAACTTACTGTTATAGCATCAAAATAATTATCCGCAAAAGGAATATTTTCAGAATCGCCTAAAACTAAATCAATAGTATTAGAAAGGTTTTTTTCTGCAACTTTCTTTTTTCCAACTTCAAGCATTCCAGCAGAGATATCTAAGCCAATAATTTTCTCTGCATTTGTTTGAGCCATTAATATAGCAAGATCGCCTGTTCCTGTTGCAATGTCAAGAATGATTTTTGGTTTGCTGTCAGAAACGATTTTTAATACCTTTTTACGCCATTTTACATCAATTCCAAATGAAATTACGCGATTCAAATTGTCGTAGTTCCCAGATATGTTATCAAACATTTGGGCAACCTGCTCTTTTTTACCTAAAGAAGAGTCTTTATATGGAGTTATTTTTTCAGACATTTTTTTTATTTACGCAAATATAATACAATCTGCCTTAACTGTAATTGCGTTTTTTAATTTGTGGATTAAATGTTTTAAAAGAAGGCATTTAGCTCTGTTTATAAGTATGATTTTACTGCAAAATGGCACTCACTAAAAGTGGGTATTTTAAAAAAATCACTAAAAGTGGGTATTGCGCAGTGCTTGATTTATACCCAATTTTGCTAAAGATAAAATGATGAAAAATTTTAATGATTGATAGAATACAATGACTTAAATCAAATGGTTACTTTTTGCATTGGTAATTTCATTTGTTCTTGTAAGTAGTTTTCAAAGTATTGTTCTTCAAATTACAATGCTTTTTTAAAAAGTGCAAAATACGTTCTTAGGATTAAATTTGTTTTTGGAAATTTTAATTTTCTTGCCTTTAATATCTTAGTGGTATTTGTTATTAAAGGCTCTTTTGAGATTCATTCTCAATTAACATTAAATGTTATTCAGTTATTTCAAATGTTTTAAACATTTGTGATTTTACGAAAACTATTTCCTGAAAGAGTCAGATCTAAAATCAATCGTTTTTTAAAAAACATCCTCCAAAAGAGGATGTTTTTTTATTTACGGATATAAGTTTCATAAGTGTAATCATAAAGATGTTTTTCATCTTTAAAGTTTTCTTCAGTTTCGACTAACTGCCACTCGTTTTCATTTATTTTAGGAAAAAAAGCATCAGCATCAAAAGTGTGATGAACTTTTGTAATTTCTAGAATGTCGGCATGTGGTAATCCAAGATTGTAAATTTCGCCTCCTCCAATAATATATGAATCTTCATTTTCCGGACATACAGCAATTGCTTTTTCAATACTGTCTACGACAATACAGCCTTCAGGTTTATAATCAGGCTGACGTGTGATCACAACATGAACTCTATTAGGAAGCGGTTTAGGAAAACTTTCAAAAGTTTTTCTTCCCATAATAATGTGATGATTTGTGGTAAGCGATTTGAATCTTTTGAAATCATTAGGCAAATGCCAAACTAGTTCGTTGTTTTTTCCAAGGGCATTATTTTCGGCAACAGCCGCTATCATTATAATCATGGTAATCTAAAGCTAAATTTTGTGTTCTGTATCCTCATTTATTCTGGATTCTAACTGACTGATCCTTTTTTGCTGTAAAGCAACAAGTCTGTCAATTTGTTCTCTTTCCCATTTTTTATTCATAAATCTATCTGTAATATATACTTTTATAAAGTGTAAAATAAACAGAAAAAACCATATTGTAATAGCCCAAATACACCAATTTTGATTGGTAGTTGTACTTGCGCCAAGGCCAAAAAATCTATTGCCAACAAATAAAAATAAACTTCCTAGCAGAAAAAGTACAAAATGAAAATATAGGATTTTCTTTTGTCTTATCCTTCTTCTTGCATATTCATATTGTTCGTGTACTTCTTTTTCCATAAGATAATAATGTATGAGGTCATAAAGTTAGAATTTATTTTTGAAATCAGGAGTACTTTAGGAACGGATTATTTAAGCTGAATCGTGTTTGAAATCTGAAATCCAGAATTTAAGGTGGTGAAAATTACGGATTTGCTCAAAATAATAATGCGTTTTTGATATTGTCGCAAATCGGATATTAAGATGTTGAAAATTCAGATGGATTTGCGTAATTTAGATGTATCAATCTAAAAACTAAATAGTTATGTCTTTAAAGAAGCAATTTATCAAAACAAAGCCAGTATGTAAAGTTACATTTTCTGTAGAAGCTAAAGATGCAAGTTCAGCTGCTGTAGTCGGAGATTTTAACAATTGGAATGCAGAAGAGGGAATGTTGAGCAAACTAAAAAACGGAACTTTTAAAGCGACTTATGACTTAGTGAAAGATGCAATTTACGAGTTTAAGTACGTAATTGATGGAATTTACATTAATGATCCTGAGGCAGATTCGTATAAATGGAATGATTTTGCCGGAAGCGAAAATAGTGTTTTAGTAGTATAAAAAATCCGCTTACTTAAGCGGATTTTTTTAAAATTTATACAGCAACACTTCCTTTTATGCCCGCGTGCGGTTCATAATCTAAAAGTGTGAAATCATTATAATCAAAATCGAAAATGTTTTTAATCTCTGGATTTAAAATCATTTTTGGCAACGGTTTAGGTTCGCGAGTTAATTGCAATTCTAACTGTTCAAAATGATTATTGTAAATGTGTGCGTCACCAAAAGTATGAATAAATTCCCCAGCATCTAAATCGCAAACTTGAGCAATCATCATGGTTAACAATGCATAAGAAGCAATATTAAAAGGAACACCCAAAAATATGTCAGCACTTCTTTGATACAATTGGCAAGATAATTTTCCTTTTGTTTCTCCTTTTTCAACATCTGGACTTGTAACATAAAATTGAAAGAAAGCATGACAAGGAGGCAAAGCTGCTTTATTGTTGGCTACATTTTCTTCAAATGATTTTGTTGTGTCCGGCAAAACAGATGGATTCCAAGCCGAAACCAGCATTCTACGGCTATTTGGGTTGGTTTTTAGTTCAGTAATCAATTCAGAAATCTGATCAATTTCTTCGCTGTTCCAATTGCGCCATTGGTGACCGTAAACAGGTCCTAAATTTCCATCAGAATCTGCCCAGGCATCCCATATTTTCACTCCATTTTCCTGAAGGTATTTAATATTGGTATCTCCTTTTAAAAACCAAAGCAATTCGTAAATAATAGATTTTAAATGTAGTTTTTTGGTTGTAACCATCGGAAAGCCTTCGCTTAAATCAAAACGCATTTGATAACCAAAAACACTTTTTGTTCCTGTTCCTGTTCGGTCTCCCTTTTGGTTGCCGTTTTCTAAAACATGTTTTACTAAATCTAAGTATTGCTTCATGATTGCTTTAAGCTTTATACTGTAGGCTTTAAGCTTTTGCCTAAATGCTTACCATTTGATCTTTAATTCTTTTTTGCTTCATGCTTTAAGCGTGTTGCCTAAAGCTTATAGCCTAACGTTTCGAGATTTCGTCTCTAATTTTGGCCGCTTTTTCGTAATCTTCCTGAGAAACTGCCTGATCTAAAAGTTCGTTCAGTTCTTGTAAACTGTGTTTAGAATATACATCACCAGATTGATTTGTTTCTTCTTCGTGTCCAAAAGTTTCTGGATTCGAAAGTACATCATCAATTTCTTGAGAGCCTTGATCTGTTTCTGCAGTGTTCGATTTTAAATAAATTCCGGCTTTATCTAAAATATTTTTATAAGTAAAAATCGGAGCATTAAAACGTAATGCCAATGCTATTGCATCAGAAGTTCTTGCGTCGATTATCTCTTCAATTTTATCTCTTTCGCAGATTAGGCTTGAATAGAAAACGCCATCTACAAGTTTATGAATGATAACTTGTTTTACTACAATGTCAAATCTTTCTGCAAAGTTTTTGAATAAATCGTGTGTTAATGGGCGCGGAGGTTTTATTTCTTTTTCTAAGGCAATAGCAATTGATTGAGCTTCGAAAGCACCGATGACAATAGGTAATTTTCTTTCACCATCAACTTCATTCAAAATTAAGGCATAAGCGCCATTTTGAGTTTGACTGTATGAAATTCCTTTTATAGACAATTTTACTAGACTCATATATATGGGTAAAAAGGGCATATTAAATGCCTCATTTTAATACTTTTTTTGATTGGAAAATAAAGGTGCAATTTTAATCAAAAAATATGGAACAAAAAAGCTACCTAAAACAAAGATACGATTATCTTGTTTTTAGGCAGCTATATTTTTATAGAGAATTTTAAATTAAGAATGTTGTGCTTTAAAAGCTTTTAATTTCTCTGTTAATTTGGGAACGATTTCAAACGCATCTCCAACAATTCCGTAATCAGCCACTTTAAAGAAAGGCGCTTCAGGATCGCTATTGATAACCACTTTTACTTTTGATGAGTTGATACCTGCAATGTGCTGAATAGCTCCAGAAATTCCTACTGCAATATATAAGTTAGTTGCAACTGGTTTTCCTGTTTGTCCAACGTGTTCACTGTGAGGTCTCCATCCTAAATCAGAAACCGGTTTAGAACATGCAGTTGCAGCGCCCAAAACAGCAGCAAGATCTTCAATTAATCCCCAGTTTTCTGGACCTTTTAGTCCGCGTCCGCCAGAAACTACAACATCAGCATCAGCGATAGATACTTTTCCTGATACTTTTTCTACAGATTCTACTTTTACTCCAAAGTCATTATCTCCAATTGATGGATTGAAATCTTCTTCAGTTGCAGATCCTGCACTTTCGAAAATTCCGTAAGAGTTTTTAGCCAAACCAAGAACTTTTACATCTGTATCAATTTCAGTAATGTTGAAAGCTTTATTTGAGAAAGCATTTCTTTTTACTTGAAAAGGAGAAGTGCTTAATGGCAATCCAACAACGTTAGAAGCAAAGCCAGCATTTAATGCTACCGCAACTAATGATGAAAGATAAATACTGTCTGTTGTAGAAGAAAGTAAAACTACTTTTGTTCCTTCTTTTTCAGCAGCTTGTTTGATTACATCGGCGTAAGCCTTAGCTGTAAATCCTGCTAATTTATCGTTGTTTACTTTTAGAACTTTATCAACTCCGTATTTTGATAATTCGCTTACGTCACTAGTATTTACTGTTAAAGCTGTAACAGTTGTTCCTAAAGATTCGGCTACTTTTTTTGCGTAAGAAGCTAATTCGAAAGCTACTTTTTTAAATTTTCCTTCTGCAGATTCTGCATATATTAATATTGACATGATTTTTTGTTTAGAGGTTATGAGTTTCAAGCTTCAGGTTTCAAGTTGATAAACTGAAAGCTGAAACCGAGACTGAAAACTGATTACTAGATTACCTTCGCTTCGTTGTGTAATAAATTAATTAACTCATCTAAGTTATCAGGAGAAATTAATTTTACAGCTGATTTTGGAGCTGGTTTTTCAAATTTTACCGCTTTTGTATTTATTGGAGCTTCAACAGGCTCAAGAATCGTAAGTGCTTTTGTTCTTGCTGTCATAATTCCTCTCATGTTCGGAATACGTAAATCTTTTTCTTCAACAAGACCTTTTTGACCACCAATAATTAAGGGTAAAGTTGTACTTACGGTTTCTTTTCCACCGTCAATTTCACGAACTGCTTTTACATTATTTCCGTCAACTGTTAAAGCGGTACACGAGTTTAAAAAGTTAGAGCCTAAAATTCCTGCAATCATTCCAGGAACCATTCCTCCATTATAATCTAGAGATTCTTTTCCGGCAATTACTAAATCGTATCCGCCAGTTTTAATTACTTCAGCAAGTTGTTTTGCAACAAAAAAACCATCAGTTGGATTCGCATTAACACGAATTGCTTCGTTTGCACCAATTGCCAATGCTTTACGCAAAGTTGGTTCAGTATCTGGTCCTCCAACATTTACTACAGTTACAGTAGCGCCTTGTTGTTCTTGGAACCAAATAGCACGAGTTAAGCCAAACTCGTCATTAGGATTAATTACATATTGTACACCATTGGTATCGAATTCTGAGTCACCATTGGAGAAGTTAATTTTTGAAGTAGTATCAGGCACATGGCTGATGCAAACTAATATTTTCATAAGTATATATTTTGATATTTATAATATGCTTTGACAAATTTAGAAATTAAAATCGGAATAATATACTATGCATGCATAATATTTTTTAAAAACTATTACGTTTTCGAAGATTGTTTGATTTAGATCCTCTTTTGTTGTCATTCAAAAATAAAAAATCAATCATTTGTGCTGATTCTTAATGATTTTGCAATTTGATTACGTTCAACAACTGTTAAATTTTCGACAGATTTATACTACTTTTCGAATTCTAACGTTTTTAGAAAACAATTTTGCTCAATTAGAATTAACAAATAGTGTTGCGTTTGTCTGAAAAATGCATTTAAGAACGAATTAGTTACAGTTATATCGATTTCGTAATAATCAGAATAAAAATTTAAAAAGTTAAAAGCGACATAGAGAGAGAACTTCATGTGATTTTAAATTCAATTTATGCTTTTAAGTTATTTAAAATAATTATTTTTGCTCTTCAGAAAATTCAACATACAATATAAATATGAGAACAATACAATTTAGAGAGGCCATTTGCGAAGCGATGAGCGAAGAAATGCGTCACGATGAATCCATATATTTAATGGGCGAAGAAGTTGCAGAATACAACGGAGCATACAAAGCTTCAAAAGGAATGCTTGCTGAGTTTGGAGAAAAAAGAGTAATCGATACTCCAATTGCTGAGCTTGGTTTTACAGGAATTGCAGTAGGTTCAGCAATGAACGGCTGTCGTCCTATTGTAGAGTACATGACTTTCAACTTCTGTTTAGTAGGTATTGATCAAATTATAAATAACGCTGCTAAAATGCGTCAAATGACAGGTGGGCAATTTAATGTGCCTATCGTTTTTCGCGGACCAACTGCATCTGCAGGTCAATTAGGAGCGACTCACTCTCAAGCTTTAGAAAACTGGTTTGCTAACACTCCAGGTCTTAAAGTTGTTGTGCCTTCAACTCCATATGATGCAAAAGGGCTTTTGAAATCAGCTATTCGTGACAACGATCCAGTGATTTTCATGGAATCTGAGCAAATGTATGGTGATAAAGGAGAAGTGCCAGACGGAGAATACACAATTCCTTTAGGAGTTGCTGATGTTAAGCGTGAAGGAAAAGATGTTACAATTGTTTCTTTCGGAAAAATCATCAAAGAAGCTTTTATTGCTGCTGACGAATTAGCTAAAGAAGGAATTTCTTGCGAAATTATCGACTTAAGAACAGTACGTCCGATGGATAAAGATGCTATTCTTAAATCTGTTAAAAAAACAAACCGTTTAGTAATTTTAGAAGAAGCTTGGCCATTTGCGAGTATTTCATCTGAAATCACATATATCGTTCAAGAACAAGCTTTCGATTTTCTTGATGCGCCAATTCAACGTATTACAACTGCAGACACACCTGCGCCTTACTCTCCTGTTTTATTAAAAGATTGGTTGCCAAACGCAGCTGATGTAGTAAAAGCAGTAAAGAAAGTAATGTACAAATAGTAAAATAAACATACTTATAAAACTTCATCAGTCATATTAATTGATGAAGTTTTTTTTTGCCAGATGATAAAGAAGATAATTGTACTTAGCCTATTTTTTATATTCACTTTCGTGGGTATTGGAACTGCACAAACTAAAGTGAGTGGAATTGTTTTGGATAAATCAAATCAGCCAATTCCTTTTGCGAATATTGTTTTTAAAGGTTCTAATACCGGAATAGTTTCTAACGAAGACGGACGTTTTTATCTGGAATCACCTAATACTTATACAGCATTATTAGTAACTTCAGCAGGATTTTCAGATAAAGAAGTTCCTTTGGATAAAGCAGTCAATTACAATTTTAAGATTGTTTTGGGCGAAGCGGAAGCTTTGAATGAAGTTGTGATTTTTACCGGAAAAACTTCTAAAAAGAATAATCCAGCATTGGATATCTTGAGGAAAATTTGGGAAAGAAAACGTAAAAATGGCTTGTATCAATTTAATCAATATCAGATGCAGAAGTACGAAAAAGTCGAGTTTGACATGAACACGATTGACAGTGCTCTTATGAAAAATAAGCTCTTTAAAGGAATGGAGTTTGTATTTGATCATGTGGATACTTCTGATGTTACTGGAAAAACTTATCTGCCAATTTTCATCAATGAATCAGTATATGATGTTTATGGAGATAATAAATTAAAGAAAGTAAAAGAAAATCTTAACGGAAGCAAGACATCTGGATTTAACGGAAATCAGCAAATTTTGTCATTCGTAAAAGATCTTTATTCGGATTATAATATTTACGATAATCATCTTAAGTTTTTTGATAAAAGTTTTACAAGTCCGCTTTCAACAACAGGAATTGATGTTTATAATTATGTCTTAAAAGACAGTGCTTACATTGACAAAAAATGGTGTTTCAACATTGTTTTTTATCCGAGACGTAAAAACGAATTGACTTTTAAAGGAGATTTTTGGGTTAACGATACTACTTTTGCCATTAAGAAAATTAATATGGGCGTTACTAAAAGTGCCAATATTAACTGGGTAAAAGACATTTACATCGAGCAGGAATTTGAGGTAGAAAACGATTCTGTTTTTCTCTTGACTCGTGATTACATGATGTCTGATTTTGCTTTAAACAAAAAAGAAAAATCAAAAGGGGTTTATGGAAAACGAACGACATTATATCGAAATCATAAATTCAACATTCAAAAGCCTGAGAAATTTTATAAGGAAGAGGTCAATTTTATAGACAATGCTGTCTATGAACGGCCGGATGACTTTTGGGAAGAAAACCGCTTCGAGAAATTAAATAAAGACGAGCAGGGCATTTATAAAATGCTAGATACATTGCAAACAGTTAAGCGATTTAAACAATTGTACAGTCTTGTTTCTATTTTAGGAAGTGGTTATGTCGAATTTAAAAACTTCGATTATGGACCTATATTCTCAACTTTTGGATATAATGAAGTTGAAGGCTTGAGATTAAGAGTAGGAGGAAGAACTTATTTTGGACCAAATGATCCATGGCGATTACAGGCATACACGGCATACGGTTTTGACGATAATAAATTCAAATACGGAGTATCAGGAAAGTGGATGGTGGACAAGAAAAACCGAGTTATTATTTCTGGAGGTAATAGGCGTGATATCGAACAAATTGGTGCCAGCTTAACTACAACAAATGATATTTTAGGAAGAAGTTTTGCTTCGTCGGCTTTATTTACAACAGGAAGCAACGGAAAATTAACTAACATAAATTTGAGTAATGTTTCTGTTGAAATGGAGGTTAAAAAGAATTTCGTAGTTCAGGCCGGAGTTTCTTATCGAACATTAGAATCGGCTTCGAGTACTTTTAGTCTTGATTATTATACAACTTTGCCATCAGCTGCAAATCCTACGGGAGTTATTGAAAGCAAGGTAACGCAGTCAGAAGCAAATATTCAGTTTGAATATATGCCAAATCGCAAAACTATTGGCTTTGGAGTAGAACGTGACCTTGTTGACAGTCCGTTTAGTCATTTCTTTGTTAACTTTAGTTATGGCTTAAAAGGTGTTTTAAACAGTGATTTTGCTTATGAAAAAATACAGGTTTTTTACAAACAGCCCATTATTATTGGTCCTTTAGGAAGATCAAATATTATTTTGGAAACTGGCAAAACATTTGGAACAATTCCGTTAGGGTTAATGAGTGTAATTCCGGGTAACCAGACTTATTTTACAATTGAAAATACATTCAGTAATTTGAATTTTTATGAATTCATTACAGATCAATATACCACTTTGCAATGGAATCATGATTTCGGAGGAAGGTTATTCGCCAGAGTACCATTTATGAGAAAGTTAAATTGGAGAGAGTTTGTTGGTATAAAAGCAGTTCATGGAACTATTTCACAGGCAAACAGAGCTATAAATGCTTCAGATCAACCGTATAATGCGCCTGAAAATGTATATTGGGAATACAATGCTGGAATTGGAAATATCTTCAAGGTTTTTAGAATAGATTTCTCTTGGAGAGGAAGTTACCTAAATACTCCAGATGCTAATAAATTTGCAGTAAAAGGTTCTTTCGGATTCTATTTTTAAGTTATATATAAGGTTCAGAGGTTCAAAGTTACAAAGTCGCAAAGGTTTAAAATCTTTGCGACTTTTTTATTTCACAAAGATTTAAGCAGATAAGAGCTGATTTTTAATTTCTGTTAAATTAAAAATCTATTTAAATCTGCAAATCTGCGTAAAAAACTTTATGCCTGCGAAATTCTTTTTTCTTTAATTTTGAATAGACTTAAATCAAAGCCATGCAGGAAGCCATCGATTTTCTAATCAATAAGAATCCAATATTTCGTGAAATAATCGAAAAATATGGATTGCCAACCATTCCAAAACGACCACAAGGTTTTGAAACTTTAGTATTGCTGATACTCGAACAGCAAGTTTCTATAGATTCGGCGAAAGCCACATTCTTAAAAATAAAATCCTATACAACTTGTCATCCTGAAACAATGTCGATTTTATCAGATGAAGAATTTCGTGCTTTAGGTGTTAGTCGGCAAAAAACAAAATACATCAAGATTCTTGCAGAAGCTATTTTGAATAAAGAAATTGATATTGAAAGTTTAGCAACAAAATCTGCAAAGCAAGTTCGCGAAGAATTAATTAAATTAAAGGGTATAGGAAACTGGACAATTGATATTTACTTAATGTTTTGTCTTCAAGAGCCAGATTTAATTCCGCTTGGTGATATTGCAGTCATAAATACAATCAAAGAATTACTTGATATTCATTACAAGCAGGAAATGGAGATTCATGCAGAACAGTGGAGTCCGTACCGATCTTATGCCACATATTTGCTCTGGCATTATTACCTAAACAAGCGAAATCGGAAGATTGCATATTAACTCACTGTTTATTAAAAGGAAAGTATAGAAATTAATGTAAAAAGTACATATATTTAATGTCGTTTTTTATTGTAAAAAAGGATTCTTTAGTTACTTTTGCAATCGAAATTATAGAAATAATAAAAAACGAAAATGACCGCAGACAAACTAACGACTTTCGATGTTTTAATCGAAATACCAAGAGGAAGCAGAAATAAATATGAGTACGATTTTGAAATCAAAAGAATGCGTTTCGACAGAATGTTATTCTCTTCAATGATGTACCCAGCTGATTACGGATTTATTCCAGAAACTTTAGCTCTTGACGGTGACCCTCTTGATGTATTGGTTTTAATTAATGAACCAACTTTTCCTGGATGTGTTATTGAGGTAAAGCCAATTGGGGTTTTCCATATGGCAGATGATAAAGGACCAGACGAAAAAATCATTTGTGTACCAGTTTCAGATCCAATTTGGAATTCATTAAATGACCTTTCAGATATCAATGCACACTTATTGAAAGAAATCGAGCATTTCTTCCAAGTTTACAAAGATCTTGAAAACAAAAAAGTAGATGTTGAGGGTTGGGGAGACGTAAAAGAAGCTTTCGCAATTATTGCAGAGTGCACTAAGCGTTTTAATGATATTGAAAACAAACCAGAAGGATTATTTAGTATTAAATAATTTTTCCATTCATATTTTATAAAAAAAGCAATATTCCGTTAGGAGTATTGCTTTTTTGTTTAAATTCGTTTAGTTAGTTTATTGACTATTAACCAAAACCATTAAAATATTATGAATGCATTTATGATTTACTTGCCAATTATTATGGCAATTATAGGATTACTTTTCATGGGAATAAAAAGGACTTGGGTTTTAAAACAAGATGCTGGCGATGGCAAAATGAAGGAAATCTCAGACCACATTTATGAAGGCGCACTAGCCTTTTTAAAAGCCGAATATAAATTATTGACAATCTTTGTTATTATCGCAAGTATTGCCTTAGCAGGAATTACATTTATTCCGGGTGTTAAAACGCATTTATTAATAGTTGTTGCATTCATTTTTGGAGCATTATTCTCGGCTTATGCTGGTAATATTGGGATGAAAATAGCAACCAAAACTAATGTGAGAACTACTCAGGCAGCACGAACAAGCTTGCCACAAGCACTAAAAGTTTCTTTTGGCGGCGGAACCGTAATGGGTTTAGGCGTAGCGGGTTTAGCTGTATTAGGTTTAACTGGTTTCTTTATAATCTTCTTTAATATTTTGTCTGGTGGTGTTTGGAAAGATACCGAAACCATGACAGTTGTTTTAGAAACATTAGCAGGTTTTTCGCTAGGAGCAGAATCTATTGCTTTGTTTGCTAGAGTTGGTGGTGGAATTTATACAAAAGCAGCCGATGTTGGTGCCGATTTAGTAGGTAAAGTTGAAGCGGGAATTCCAGAAGATGATCCGCGCAATCCTGCAACAATTGCAGATAATGTGGGAGATAATGTGGGAGACGTTGCAGGAATGGGAGCCGATTTATTTGGTTCGTATGTAGCAACCGTTTTGGCTGCAATGGTTTTAGGAAATTACGTTATTAAAGATATGGGCGGTAATATTCAGGATGCTTTTGGAGGTATTGGTCCAATTTTGCTTCCTATGGCAATTGCCGGTTTCGGAATTATATTCTCTATTATCGGAACATTATTAGTAAAAATTTCTGATGATAATGCTAAAGAGGCACAAGTACAGAAAGCATTGAATATAGGAAACTGGGTTTCGATTGCTTTAACTGCAATTGCTTGTTTCTTTTTAGTGCAGCATATGTTGCCGGAAACGATGCAGATGAGCTTTTTTGGTGAAGGTTCTAAGGATATTTCATCAATGCGAGTTTTCTATGCTACTTTAGTCGGACTAGTAGTTGGTGGCGCTATTTCATCGGTTACGGAATATTATACAGGATTGGGAACAAAACCAGTTATGGCAATTGTTCAAAAATCATCAACTGGAGCAGGAACTAACGTTATTGCAGGTTTGGCGACTGGAATGATTTCTACTTTTCCAACTGTCTTATTGTTCGCAGGCGCAATCTGGATTTCGTATGCTTTAGCTGGTTTTTATGGAGTTGCACTAGCAGCTTCTGCAATGATGGCCACTACCGCAATGCAGTTAGCTATTGATGCTTTCGGACCAATTTCAGATAATGCCGGAGGAATTGCAGAAATGAGCGAATTGCCAAAAGAGGTTCGTACAAGAACGGATATTTTAGATTCAGTAGGGAATACAACTGCAGCTACAGGAAAAGGTTTTGCAATTGCATCTGCAGCCTTAACTTCATTAGCACTATTTGCAGCTTACGTAACTTTTACAGGAATTGACGGAATTAATATTTTTAAAGCTCCAGTTTTAGCCATGCTATTTGTAGGCGGAATGATTCCGGTAGTTTTCTCAGCTTTAGCGATGAATTCTGTTGGAAAAGCGGCTATGGATATGGTTTATGAAGTGCGCCGTCAGTTTAAGGAAATTCCGGGTATTATGGAAGGAACCGGAAAACCGGAGTATGGAAAATGTGTTGAAATTTCAACTAAAGCTGCTTTACGCGAAATGATGCTTCCAGGAATTTTAACTATTGGTTTTCCAATTGCAATTGTATTATTAGGAAAATTGGTTTATTCAGACAACAATCAGTTAATTGCTGAAATGTTGGGAGGATATATGGCTGGCGTTACTGTTTCCGGGGTGCTTTGGGCAGTTTTTCAAAACAATGCCGGAGGAGCTTGGGATAATGCTAAAAAGTCATTTGAAGCTGGAGTTCTTATTAACGGTGAAATGACGTATAAAGGCTCTGATGCTCATAAAGCAGCCGTAACTGGAGATACAGTTGGAGATCCGTTTAAAGATACGTCTGGACCATCTATGAACATTTTAATTAAATTAACTTGTTTGATTGGTTTAGTCATTGCGCCTATTTTAGGCGAAGGGCATTCTGCTTCAACGATGGCAGAAAAAGGTTCATGTTGTACTAAAACAGAAATGCATGCAGGTGTTATGTCTAAATGCGGTGATTTATCAACAATGACTAAAGAAGAATGCATTGCAAAATGCAAGGAAAAAGGCTGTACTGCCGAAGAAACTGCAAAATGTTTAGCACATTATGATGCAAACGGCAAATATATTTACCAAAAAACAGATTGTTTTGATACAACTAAATACGACAAAAAGCGTGTTGAGGTTAATTTGACTACCACAAATGGAGTTACGGTTGGAACTGTAACAAAAACGGAAAATGGAAAAACAACAACAGAAGTTTTTGAAGGAACTGAAGAAGAAGTGAAAGCAAAAATTGAAGCTGCGAAATAAAATGATTATATAAAAATAAAAAATGCCTCTAAAATTTTAGAGGCATTTTTTTTATGGGTGTAAGACATATTCTTTTATCAAAGTTGAAGCTGGGATATGTAGCGCTTCTGTTAAAATTCTTATTTGTTTTATTGTTAAGGCTCTTTTACGTTTAAAAATTTCTGAAACCCTTGAACGGCTATTTAATAGAACTCCCAAATCTGCATCTGTAAGACCATTTTGTTCCATCATAAATTTTATGGCTTCTATTGGATCAGGTTCTGGAATAGAATAATGTATTTGTTCATATTTTTCTATAAGTGTAACAAGAATATCTAATTCATCTCCTTCATCAGTATCTGGTCTAGCATTAAAAAGATTATTTACTCTTTCTAGCGCTAAATCATAATCTCTTTCAGTTTTTATTGGCCTTATATTCATCTTATAAGTTTTTAATGTCTTTTAAATTATCGTATTCGCCATGAGTTCCAATAAATAAAATATAGATAATTTGTGTGTCATAATTAATTTTGACAATCAAACGATAATGATTTCCACAAATATTAAAGATCACTTTGTTATTTCCTATAAAATCTGCTGAGCCAAAAATGGATTTCACAGCATTTGAATTTTCGAAATCATTTTTATCAAAAATTTGATACCAAGATAACAATTGTTGTTTAGCATTTGGAAAACGTTCCCAGAAATTTTGCAAAGTCCTTTTAGCTATTATTCTCATTTTGATTGGGCAAATGTAATTATTTTTTCCCAAAACGGGAAATTTATTTAAACATTGCAAAAGTAAGAAAATATTTAGATAAAAAAATACCTCTAAATTTTAGAGGCATTTTTTTATGGGTGTAAATCTGTGAAATTAGTGTTCTAAAACAATCCGTTCAATTCAGCATCAATTCTATTAATGATGTTTCCTAAATCTTCAGGATTATCAACAAAATTAATATTGTCAACATCAATAATTAATAATTTTCCTTTAGTATAAGTCTGAACCCATGCTTCGTATCTTTCGTTCAAACGGCTTAAATAATCGATAGAAATGGAGTTTTCATATTCGCGTCCGCGTTTGTGAATCTGCCCGACTAAATTTGGAATAGAACTTCTTAAATAAATCAATAAATCAGGTGCTTTTACCAAAGATTCCATCAATTCAAAAAGAGAAGTGTAATTTTCGAAATCACGGCTCGTCATCAATCCCATCGAATATAAATTGGGAGCAAAAATATACGCATCTTCATAAATCGTTCTGTCCTGAATGATTTTTTTGCCACTTTCGCGAATTTGCAATACTTGACGGAAACGGCTGTTCAAGAAATAAATCTGTAAGTTAAATGACCAGCGTTCCATTTGATGGTAAAAGTCATCTAAGTACGGATTGTCAACAACATCTTCATAATGGGGTTCCCATTTAAAGTGTTTGGCCAATAATTTAGTTAAAGTTGTTTTCCCTGCGCCTATATTTCCTGCTATTGCTATGTGCATTACGGTGTTACGATTTTATAATTGGTGATTTCTTTAGCTGTAAAAATAGATAAAATTTGGTCTTTGTAGCAGAAATTATCAAACGATTTTTCTAAAATTTCAATTTCAGAAATTGTGTTTGAATTTGTGTCAGTAATGTCTTTAAAATATAATAAATTACCTTTTCTAAAAATGTATTGATGCGGATTAATAATTTCGATTTTGTCAAAATCAGCTGCTTTTCCCAAAGCTGTGATCTTTCCGAAAATATCACACGAAAACCAGTTGTTTTTTTTATCTATCCAATAAAAGGTATTAAAGTCGGTCTGATAATATTTTATAGCTTCTGTCAACGGATTAGAAATTGTTTTGTATTCGTTTTTTAAATAATCAAAAAGCCCTATTTGCTGGTTCAAAGTATTATAAATCCATAATTGATTTTGAGTCGACATTCCGATCGCGCTAACAACAATTGGAGTTGTATTTTGAGAGAAATTAATCTCTGTAATTTTATTTAACTGATTATCGAGTAACAAAACGGTATTAAAGGCGTCATAGTATAATACGATTTTAAGCGGATTTTGAAGATCAACTTTTGTAATATTTCCTAAAGAGACATTTTTGTATTCAAAAACTTCTTTTTCCTTAATTTTACTAAAGACATTGTTTTTTATCTGATAAGAATAACCAAATGAATCATAGCCTAAAAATGTATCGGCATTGATCTCAAAATGAGAAATTGGCTTTGGATTTATTTTTAAATTCTGAGCAAAAGCTCCAGAGAAAGCTCCGGCAATGAAAAAGAAAAGTAAAAGTTTAAGTGCCGTTTTGGTCATGAGATCTTGGTTTCAAGAGAGCCAAATTACAAAAAACAACAGTACAAATTGTGTAAAAAAGAGAGATTTAACCGGCACAGCGATTTAAACCTTTCGAAAACGTAATAGTCTAAATAATATCCAGTTTTGTCTATATGTTGACGAGACTCATATATTTAATTTTTAGTATTTTAAAATTAATAATACATTTGAGTGTAAATTTTATTGGATTTACTCAATTCTAAAGAAAACAAAATGAAAAAAGTAATTTTTTACATGTCTTTAATGCTCGTATTTACTCAAGTGCAGGCACAGAAAGATTTTCAGGGAATGGCTGTTTATGAGTCAAAAACACAAGCGCCTAAATTTGAGGGAATGCGTGCCAATAGAGATATTACGCCTGAAATGCAGAAAAGCATGGAAGAGCGTATGAAAAAAATGCTGGAGAAAACGTTTGTTTTAAATTTTGACAAATCAGCATCTATTTATAAAGAAGAAGAAAAGTTAGATGCTCCAGGACAGCAAGGCGGAGGAATGCGAATTATGATGAACTCTTTTATGGGAGGTGGAGGCACTTTTTATAAAGATGTAAAGAGCAAATCGTATACTGTTGACAAAGAATTTATGGGCAAAGAGTTTTTAGTTATAGATTCTCTTCCAAAACTAAATTGGAAATTAGAATCTGAAACCAAACAAATTGGCGGTTATACTTGCTACAAAGCAACGGCAGTAAAAGAAGCCAGCAAAACCGACTTTAGAAATCTCAGACCTAAAAATGATGACAATAAAAAGTCTGAAGATAAAAAAGACGATGCCAAAAAAACTTCAGGAGATACTAAAACAAACTTTCAGGATAATTTTGAAATGCCTAAAGAAATCGTCATAACGGCTTGGTATTCGCCAGAAATTCCAGTGAATCAAGGTCCAGAAAATTATTGGGGTTTGCCAGGTTTAATTTTAGAAGTTAACGATGGAAGAACCACTATCTTATGTTCGAAAATTGTTTTGAATGCTAAAGATAAAGTTGAAATAAAAGCACCAACAAAAGGAAAAGTAATTTCTCAGAAAGACTATGACGAAACGGTAATTAAAAAAATGGAAGAGTTTAGAGAGATGAACCGCGGTCGTGAAGGCGCTCCTGGCGGTGGTCCGGTAATGATCAGACGCTAATTTAATTCACCATCTTTAGATTTCTCCAATGAAAAATATACTTCTTTTTGTCATTTTATTAATGACCTCGATTTCCTTTGCCCAAAGTGTCCGTTTTGATGGTTTTATTCAGGACGAACAAAAAAATCCGTTAGAGATGGCCAATATTATGGCAGTCAACAACGGCACAAAAGCAATGGATTCATATGGGATTACCAATGATAAAGGAAAATTTCAGCTTACTTTAAAACCCAATACTTCTTATACTGTTAAGGTGAGTTATCTCGGAATGAAATCGAAAGAAATTGCGATTTCTACAAAGACTGAAAACATGGTTCAAAACATTGTCATGGATGGTTCTGGAATCGAGCTTGAAGGGGTTGAAATTGTTCGCGAAATGCCAGTTTCTATAAAAGGCGATACCATTGTTTATAATGCGGATTCATTTAAATCTGGTACAGAAAAAAAACTGGAAGATGTACTGAAAAAATTGCCAGGAGTTGAAGTAAATGCTGATGGAGAAATAGAAGTTGAAGGTAAAAAAGTCAGTAAATTAATGGTCGAAGGAAAAGATTTTTTTGACGGAGACACTAAATTAGGCGTAAAAAATATTCCCGCAGATGCTATTGATAAAATTCAGGTTTTAAGAAACTACAACGAAGTTGGCGCACTAAAAGGTTTAGAAAACGATCAAGATAATGTTGCCATGAACATCAAGCTGAAAGAGGGTAAAAAAAACTTTTGGTTTGGAGATATGACAGCCGGAATTGGAGTTGCAGAGCTGGACAGCCGTTATATAATCAATCCAAAATTATTTTATTACAGTCCAAAATACAGTATTAATTTAATTACGAATTTTAATAATATTGGAGAATTGCCTCTAACCGCGCAAGATTATTTTAAGTTTACAGGCGGTTTTAAAAATATGATGAAAAAAGGCGGAAGCAATTTTAATGTTTCATCTAATGATTTGGGAATTTCAATTTTAAGAAACAATCGCGCTAAAGAAATCGAAACGAAATTTGGCGCAACTAATTTTGCTTATTCGGTTAACAAAGCTTGGAATATTAGTGGTTTCGGAATTCTTTCAACTTCAAAAACAGATCTGGAAACTAAGTCTCAAACCACGATTTTAGATTCTGGAGATCAGCAAAAACGAGATGAATTAACACATCAGAAAAACAATTTAGGTCTTTTTAAATTGAGTTCGACGTATAAGCCAAATGATAAATTTCAGTTTGATTATGATATCTTAACCAAATTATCCAAACAAAATGAAGATACTGATTTACTTCGCGAATCTGTTGTAAATACTATTTCTGCTGTCGAAACCATTTTGACAAACAAAAAACAAGATCCAACTTCTGTTAATCAAAACCTTAGTCTGTATTATACACAAAGCGATAAAAATATTTTTGCTTTTGAAATGCAGCATTTATATCAAGATGAAAATCCGTTTTATAATGCCAATTTGAGATCACAGCCTTTTGATTTGTCGGGTTATATTTCAGGCCAAAACCGAAATGATTTAAATCAGGATCGATTCGTAAAAACCAATAAACTAGATGCAAAACTGGATTATTATTATATGGTAACACCAAAAAGCAATTTCAATATTACTTTAGGAAATACCTATTCGTATCAGGATTTTAATTCTCATATTTTCCAGATGTTGGATAACGGAGATAAAAATGATCTAAATTCAGCTGAAAATAATAATCGCGTAAATTATAATTTTAATGATGTTTTCTTAGGTTTTCATTATAAAATCTTGACGGGTAAATTTACCTTGACGCCGGGTGTAAGCCTGCATTCGTATGCCATGACAAATACCCAATTAGGAACAGATTATTCGCAGAATTTTACAAAAGTGCTTCCTGATTTTTTTGCCTTGTATCAAATTAAAAAATCAGAAACCTTAACCTATAATTTTTCTTTGTCTAACGATTTTACAGATGTTAATCAATTAGCGGCAGGTTACGTTTTGTCTGATTACAGCAGTTTGTTTAGAGGAAACCGCTTTCTAGAAAATGCGACTTCGCAGGTGCATTCGCTGCGTTACTTTAAGTACAATATGTTCAATTTTGAAAACATTTTTGCCAACGCAACATATACTAAAAAAGTAGATGCCATTAAAACAAAAGCTGATTTTACAGGAATTAATCAATCATCAACTCCTTATAATTCAAATCTTGCAGATGAGACTTTTACCGGGATGGGAAGTTACGGACGTTCTTTTTTAAAGAATTATAAAGCTTCTGCAGTTGCAAGTTTCAATTGGTCGAAATTCAATAACATCCAGAACAATGTTTTGGCAACTACAGAAAGTTTTGTTCAGAGTTATACTGTGAGAGCCTCTACAAATTATAAAAACTTTCCAAATCTAGAAGTTGGTTACAATGCGTTAATCAATAAATACAGCGGTTCGACTTATTATACAGACAAACCTTTTGCGCGATTAGATTATTACTTCTGGAACAGCTTTTCGTTTGTTTCAGAATATGAATTTTACCATTATTATAATAGTAATAAAAAGGTGGACAATGAATATGATTTTTTAAGTGCTAGTTTAATTTATCAAAAAAAGGACAGCAAATGGGAGTATAAAGTCTCGGCTACTAATCTTTTAAATACCACTTATTTAAACGATGACAGTTTCTCGCAGTTTTCTACACGAGTTTCACAATATACTGTACAGCCGCGTTACATTATCTTTTCGATGAAATATAATTTATAGCATATATTAAGTATCTATTTTGGATTTTAAGTCACTTGATTTCGGTAATAATCGAATATCTTTGCGTTTAATATTAACAAGCCAAAATTTACATTATGCGCAATTATATATGGAATTCCTTATTGCTTTTTTGTATAACATTTATGTCATTTTCTCAAACAAAAGGCATTCAAAAAGGAACTTATCTATCGTCAAATAAAGGTCAGAAAATCAAATTAAATTTATTAGACAATAATAAATATGAACTCGTTTTTTATTCTGGCGATTATGAAATTAAAGGAGATTCGCTTTCATTTAGCCAAAAAGTAAAACCGGCAACTGCTTTTGATCTTGCTTTTAAAAAAGATAAAAAAGCACAAAAAATCAAAGTAAACTTTTTAGACCCTTCTTATTACTCGTTTTATATCGGAACTCAAAACGGTTCTGAGTCTGTTGAATATCAAAGAATTTCAGATATTAAAACGAAAGTAGATCCGGATTGGCTAAAAGCAGATCTAGAATTCGAAATTAATAAAGCAGACTTTTTATACTTGGTTTATGAAGATTATAACGGACAAAGCAAACTATCTAAATTTGCATTGCCAAAAGATGTATCAGAAATAACTATTAAATATGAACTTGATGCTTTAAGCGATTTAAATCTTTCAGGTTATTATGACAGGAAAACAAATGAGTTGAAAATTTCTGAGCAATCAGGAAAAAATCCGATTACTTTCTTAAATGAAAAAGATTCAAAACCTGATGAAAATCCAACGGTAACAGCACTTGAAAGTCAAACCATTTCAAACTGGACTTATCCAGGAAAAGAACCTTTAGTTACCGAAAATTTTGGAGCAGATGTTATTGTTGACACTACTGATACTTATGCAGTCGCTAAATTTGATTTTAAATTTAAAATCGAAAATAATTTAAAAAGTGCGTTAGCCGCAACTAAGAATGCTAAAACTAAGTTTTTGGTAATCTATACGGATAGTAAAAATCCTGCTGCAAAAACTGATTTTGATACCGTAGTAAAAGATCTTGAAACACAGGTTGGATATTATATGTATGATGCTTATAATCCTCAATATGATATTTTTAATTATTATTTGGCGACAGCCGATGATAAAAAATGGCTTAAAGCCAATAAAATATCAGATAATCCAAGTTTGATCATTCTGAACGCAAACGGAGATATTTTAGCGACTGCAAAATCGAATTTATTAGATAAAAAATCAGATTTTACTTATTATGATGAATTTTCAAAAAAGCTGCAAAGAGCAAATGCTTTTTCTGGTGTTGATAAAGTATTAAAAAACAAAAAAGCAACAGATAAAGATCTTATTTCAGCTTTTTACCAAGCTTCTATACTCGACATACCATATGATTATGAAACAACAGATGCCGTTGCAGAAGAAGTAAATCCTGCAGATTTTAAGGTTGCAAAAGTTACCTTAGATAAAAAAGAAGTGGCTCAAATCTGGAAAAAATTAATTGAAACGCATCAGAAAGATACACAGCCTAATAGAGAATTAGTAGAAACAATTTTAAGAGAAATAAAAAACGCAGGTTTTTCTAAACAGTTTTTTAATGAAGAGCGTATTTTTAATGATACTGATTTCTTGGCGATTGACTATCTTTTAAAGCATTACGATGCTATCGAAAAAATGAACATAGAAGATGAAAACGGAAATGCATTAGTTTTATTAAAAGGAAGTTTGAGCAGCGAAATTGCAGCTGCTTTACAGCAAAATGGTTATTTGTCAAAAGATGGCGTAACAGGAAAAGCAAATCAGAATAAAATAATTTCGATTTACAAAAAATTAATTGCGACAGGAAAGGGAAGTTTTGATTGCTATAAAAATTATTTTGAATACCTGAGTGCAGAAAGCGAAAACTCTATCGACGATATAGCTTATTTAAAAGAGTTTAAATCGTATTTTGATACCTATTTATCAACTGAAAAAGGAAATGCAATTGAAAGACTAGATGAGATGTTTGCGACTTTAGATACGGATTCTGATTATTCTTATAACGGATGGAATTCATTTAAAGACTACCACTCAAATTTAGCAAACTCAACAGCGTGGTTGACAGTTTTGAAACCTGCCAATTCAAGTTTTATAAAAGATGCTATTACTTGGTCTGAATACAGTTTGGTTGTAACTAAAAATAATCCTTATTATTTAGACACTTTAGGTCAGTTATATTATAAAGACGGGCAAAAAGAAAAAGCAATTCAAGCACAAACATTAGCTGTTAAATATTTAAGTGCTGATGTTGAAGAAGAAACTGCAAATGAAATAAGAGAAACGTTAAGCAAAATGCAAAACGGAACTTATTAAAAGATTTTTAAAATTATAGAAAATGACTGTCGGTTCCGGCAGTCATTTTTGTTTTTAGTTAAGTAGGTTTATAGATTTTATCAATTTAAAGGGAAATGAAGACTAGATTTTCTTGATAAATTAGTAAGTTTGAAAGACTAAATTAAAACGTATGAAAAATAAATTAATCCTCATTTTGATTGCTTACAGCGGAGTAGTTTTTTCGCAGGCAATTAAGAAACCATTAGTTTCAGCTATTACTGATAAAGATCTTAGAACAGATATGTACCAAATGGCGGGTGACCATTTTAACGGTCGTGAGGCAGGAACTTTAGATGAATTAAAAGTATCGATGTGGCTGGCAAATAAAGCAAAAGAAGCCGGAATGACTCCAGCAGGTGATGACGGAACATATTTTCAATTTTTTGATATGTACAGGCATCAAGTTACAGCCAATACAACTTTTAAAATCGGACAAAAAGAATATAAGCTATGGAAGGAAGTTTTGGTTGCAGAAACTACTAATATAAAAGTTGAAGGTTCTCTAGTATATTTAGGTGCAGCTACAAAAGAGCAGATTGAAAAATCAGATGTTAAAGGAAAAGTAGTTGTCTTGCTGGCTTCTAAAGAAGGAATAGCTGATGATATTTCGCTTTTTGATAGAAGATATCCAGGTTTGGTTCGAAATAAATACTACGACCTTGTAGTAAAAAAAGGAGCTGTAGCACTTATTATGGTTGCTGATGAATTGGCAGAACAAAGCTGGTCTCAAGTCGAACCGCAAATGACTAGAGGTATTTACGGAATCGAAGGTTTCCGCGATAAAATTGGGTCAACGATGCCTGTTTTTTGGGTTCACGGAGATCAACTAGAGTATTTAAAAAACACTAAAGATGTTTTGTCTGCAGAAGTAGTTTCAGAATCGTATAAATATCCATCAGTAAATATAGTAGGGACAATAGCAGGAACTGATCCGAAATTGAAAAACGAATACGTACTTTTCAGCGGTCACCAAGATCATGATGGCGTAAGACAAAAATATGGCAAAGATTCTATTTATAATGGAGCAGATGACAACGCAAGTACTTGTGTGGCGATGTTAGCAATTGCAAGAGCATATAAAAAACAACCTGGAAAAAGAACAGCTTTGTTTGTATTTCATGGTTCTGAAGAAAGAGGATTGTTAGGTTCAAGATGGTATGCAGCGCATTCTACTGTTCCAGAAAAGGATATTGTTGCTGTTTTAAACGGAGATATGATTGGAAGAAACAATGTAAATCAGGCGGCTTTATTGGGTTCTAGTTCGCCTCATGAAAATTCTTCAGACCTAGTTGCTATTGCCAAAAAAGCAAATGACGAAGGTCCTAAATTTGATTTAGATAAGCTTTGGGACAGACCAGAACATCCGGAGTATTTTTACTTCCGTTCAGATCACCTGCCATATGCGCGAAGAGGAATTCCTTCTGTGTTTTTTACTAGTGTTTTGCACAGTCAATATCATACTCCAATGGATGAAGCAGAAAATATCGATTACGTAAAACTGCACAAAATGACAGAATGGATGTATCGCACAGGATGGATTTTATCAAATGATGCAAGTCGTCCTAAAACATTGCCAAATGTACAATTGGAAAGATAAAAAGTTGTCTTTATTAAATAAAAAAACCGATTTCTGAAATTAGAAATCGGTTTTTTTTATGTTAATTGTATTGTAAATAATTGTCAAAAAATCTAACAATCGAAGTTAGTCTAAAAGCCTAACAATCTAAATTTACAATCCAAATTCAGCTTTTACTTTGTCAACAAAATCAAGTTTTTCCCAAGTAAACAATTCAACAGTTACTGTTTTTTCATGTCCGCCTGGAGCGAAGAAAGTTTTAGTAACAACTTCTGGTGTACGTCCCATGTGTCCGTAAGCAGCAGTTTCGCTGTAAATTGGGTTTCTTAATTTTAATCTTTGCTCAATAAAGTAAGGACGCATATCAAAAAGAGCTTCTACTTTTTTAGCGATTTCACCGTTTGTTAAGTTAACTTTAGAAGTTCCGTAAGTTTCAATGAAGATTCCCATTGGCTGAGCAACTCCAATTGCATAAGAAACTTGTACTAAGATTTCATCAGCAACACCTGCAGCAACTAAGTTTTTAGCGATATGACGTGTAGCATACGCAGCACTTCTATCTACTTTACTTGGATCTTTTCCTGAGAATGCACCACCACCGTGAGCACCTTTTCCACCGTAAGTATCAACAATAATTTTTCTTCCTGTTAAACCTGTATCTCCGTGAGGTCCTCCAATAACGAATTTTCCTGTTGGGTTAATGTGATAATTGATTTTATCATTGAATAAATGAGCGTGAGCTGGATTTTTAGCAATGATTCTTGGAATCAAGATTTCAACAATATCTTTTTTAATTTTAGCCAACATTGTAGCTTCTTCATCAAAATCATCATGTTGAGTAGAGATAACAATCGCATCGATACGAGTTGGCTTGTTATCGTCGCTGTATTCTAAAGTTACCTGAGACTTAGCATCTGGACGTAAATAAGTAATTTCCTTATTTTCGCGTCTTAAAATTGCTAATTCTTGTAATAATTTATGAGATAAATCAAGTGCTAGAGGCATGTAGTTTTCAGTTTCGTTAGTTGCGTAACCAAACATCATTCCTTGATCTCCTGCACCTTGCTCTTCTGGCTTAGCTCTGTCAACACCTTGGTTAATATCAGCTGATTGTTCGTGAATTGCTGATAAAATTCCACAAGAATTTGCCTCAAACATATACTCGCTTTTTGTATATCCGATTTTACGGATTACTTCGCGCGCAATTTGCTGCACATCTAGATAAGTATTCGATTTTACTTCACCTGCTAAAATTACCTGACCAGTTGTAACTAGAGTTTCACAAGCTACTTTTGAATCAGCGTCAAATGCCAAAAAGTTATCAATTAATGCATCCGAAATTTGATCTGCAACTTTGTCTGGATGCCCTTCACTAACAGATTCTGACGTAAATAAATAAGCCATAATAATTTATTAAATTAAAATTAAGCGAGGAGAAATAATTGCTAAAAAGGGCTAAAGGAGAGTTTCTGCTTTAGCATTTTTTACTGCTGAAAGTAATTCTTCAGCATTCATAACGAACCGTTTCATTATGAAGAGGTTGCAATCAGTTCAAATTTTTCCTCTGTATTCGCGTGCAAAGGTATAAAACCATTTTGATTTCCAAATTAAAGTTCTGCTTTTTTTAATTTTATAAGCATAAATTTAACAAAACATACTAAATTGATAGGGTAATAGAAATTATTTTCGATTTTCTTTGGTCAATTAAAAAATAGTTTGCAAATTTGCCTCATCTAATAAAAAGAAACAATGAAATTAACAATTTGCAATATGTCTTGTATGATGCCGGAATCTTCCGCAGAGACACTATTGTAGTTTGTTTTCAAAACATATTTATATAGAACCTCTGCATTTTGCAGAGGTTTTTTTTTATTCAAAAATGAAATAAAACTGAATTATTAAGCCTGCTATTTTTTTTGAATGAATAAAAAGCCTTTAAATGTTAAATTATAATTTTTGATTTGGTAGTTCAATAAATATTATTAAATTTATCCTATCAAATTAGTCGAGTTTAAAAAAGAATTAAAATAATAAAATGAAAACAATAGCTAAAAAAAGAATGATGTGTTGTGAGATGATGCAAATGTGCATCCCAATTAGCTGTTGCCAAAAGTGAAAGATAGAATCTTTGTTATAGTTAGAACTATAAGCCCTTTTGGTAGCCATCCGAAAGGGCTTTTTTTATTTCAACATTTTAAATTTTAAAACATGAATACATTAGATATAAATACAATCGCATTTCAGTACTTATTGAGAACAGATTCTCAAAAAAACCAAGATAAATTGGAAGAACCAACAAGTGAAGTTGGAAATTATGATCCTGAGAAAAATATAAAAGGTCAAAAATCTTTATTGTTTCATATGTATAATCTCGAAGAAGAAGATCTATATGTTAGATAATCTCAAATTTCAATTCAAAAATCATTTCAATAACAATATATAATAGTATTAACAGTATCTAAAACTAAGAAATCATGAGCACACAAAAATTCGCAACAAATGCACTACACGCAGGACACGACGTTACTAAAAATTCAGGAACTAGAGCAGTGCCAATTTACCAGACATCATCATACGTTTTTAATAATTCAGATCATGCCGCCAATTTATTTGGTCTTGCAGAAGCTGGATTTATTTATACGAGATTAAATAATCCAACAAACGATGTTTTAGAACAACGGCTTGCAGCGCTTGAAGGCGGTATTGGTGCGGTAGTTACGGCTTCTGGAGCTTCAGCAATTTCGACTACTTTTTTGACTTTGCTAAAAGCGGGTGATCATATTGTGGCTTCAAATAGTTTATATGGAGGAACTTATAATCTTTTAAAAGTAACTTTGCCTCGTTTAGGAATTACAACCACTTTTGTAGATCCTTCAAAACCCGAAAATTTTACAAAAGCAGCTAAAGAAAATACAAGAGCTTTCTTTGTTGAATCTTTAGGAAATCCGAAATTAGATGTTTTAGACTTGAAAGGAATTTCGGCGGAAGCCAAAAACTTTAAAGTACCGTTTATTGTAGACAATACGGTTGCTACTCCTTATTTATTGAATCCGATTGAGCACGGAGCCAATATTGTAATTCATTCCTTAACTAAATATATTTCCGGAAACGGAACTTCATTAGGTGGTGTTATTATTGATGCCGGAACTTTTGACTGGTCGAACGGAAAATTTCCTGAATTTACAGAACCTTCAGCAGGTTATCACGGATTAGTTTATCACGAAGCCTTAGGAAATGCTGCTTTTATTGCGAAAGCAAGAATCGAAGGTTTGCGTGATTTTGGTGCGGCTTTGAGTCCGTTTAATGCTTTTCAAATCATTCAGGGATTAGAAACTTTGCCAATCAGAATTAAGAAACACAGCGAAAATGCTTTGGCTTTAGCCGAATGGTTAGAGAAACAAGAAGAAGTAGTCTGGGTAAATTATCCGGGTTTAAAATCAAGTAAATATTACGATTTAGCACAGCAATATCTGCCAGAAGGTAAAAGCGGTATTATCACTTTTGGATTAAAAGGCGGTTTTGAAGCGGCTAAAAAAGTAGTAGATGAAACGAAATTATTTTCACTGTTGGCCAATATTGGCGATACAAAATCGCTAATTATTCATCCCGCAAGCACAACACACCAGCAATTGTCTGATGATGAACAATTAGAAACTGGAGTTTCAAAAGATTTGGTCCGACTTTCTGTAGGTATCGAAGATATTGAAGATTTAATTGCTGACCTGCAAACTGTTTTTGCAAGCGTTACACAATCGCAATACAGTATAAAAAATTAGGTTTTTTTGTTTTTTGTTTGAAAATTGCCTTTAGCAATGTGGTGTTGCTAGGGGTGATTTTTTATGAAAAAACGTTTAGCATAAATATTTCACCATAAGTACTATAAGTTCATTTTTAGTAAAGCGCATTGTATTACCGACACATTGAAATCCGCCTAAGTGTCAAATATTATAGATGAGATTATTAAATGAACTTATAGTATTTATATATGGAAAAAATTAAAAATTAAAATTATGTCAAAGCTTAAAATAAATATCATCCTTTTCGGAATTGGAAATATCGGAAGCACTTTAATCAATCAGATTATCGAAAGTCAGGAATTTTTTCTTCAAAGTAAAAATATCGATTTTCATTTTCCGATAATTACTAATTCTACGGTCGCTTTTTTCGAGAAAGAAGGCGTTGGATATGCTTGGGAAACCAATTTTAGAGAATTAGCTGTTCCTTTTAAAATAGAAGATATTGTTGAATTTGCAAAGGAAAACGAATTCGAAAATTTAATTGCAGTCGACGCTACCGCCAGCGACGAACTGATTGGGCATTACAACACATTGATTCAAAACGGCTTTAATATTGTAGCGGTAAACAAAAAAGCGAATACATTGCCACTTAGTCTTTATAAAGAAATAAGAGAGAATCTGAAAAAATACGACAAAGAGTTTTTGTATGAAACCTCGGTAGATACAGGTTTTCCCGTCTTGCAAACGATAAGAGATTTGTATTATTCGGGCGAAAAGATTACAAAAATCAGAGGTGTTTTTTCAGACAATCTGAGTTATGTTTTTAACCGATTTTCTTCTGAAGAAACTTCTTTTTCTTCTGTTTTAAAAGATGCTAGTCTGCTTGGTTTAATGCGTGCTACTTTCAAAGAAGATTTATCCGGAAACGATACGGCGAAAAAACTGCTTATTTTAACGAGGGAAATTGGGAAGGATTTTGAACTTTCAGATATAAAAATCAATTCTCTTATAAATCAAGAACATTTAGAGAAAAACGGAATACTTAATAAAGAAGCAATAGACCGATATTTTAAAATCGCAAAAATCACTCAAGCCGACAATCATGTTTTGAGATATGTAGGAGAATTTGATATTGAGCGAAATTTATTAGAAGTCAAATTAGTTTCAGAACCTATTACATCTGCAATCGGACAATTGAAAGGTTCAGATTCTATTTTTGAAATTTATACACAATCGTATTCGGCGGTTCCAATTGTAATTCAGAGCGCATCACCATGTAAGCAGGCTATTTCGAGAGGAATTATAACAGACATTTTAAAAGTAGCTGAAAAAATAAAAAATAAAGAAACGATTTGGCTGTAGTGGATTTATATTAGTTAGTTCTTTGATATTTTGAAACAGAAAAATTATGATTTTATTTGTAGGTTTAAGCTTATAAATAATAAAAATGACTTTTTGTAAGATGTTTTTTAACGTTTAAATCATGTTTTTTAACGTTTTTTGTAATTAATTGCTTGATAGTCACTTGGATTATTGAAAAAATATTCGCACATTTGTAATACCTAAAAACTACCAAAAACAAATTTAGTTATCTAATAATAGTTATGCAGATCGAATAAACAGTTGACTATAATATTATTTCTTAGATTTTTTGAAAAGAATAAAAAGTAAGAATGTGTCAAGAGTTTCGAGAAGCTTATTAAAAATATAAAAATGCAAAATTTTTTAAAAATAGCAAGTAAATCACAGATGAATAAATCCCTACAGATGAACATGAACAAGATGTTTAATGTCGCACTTATTTGTGTACGCGTCTGTTGATACTAAAAGTATATGTAAGTTTTAAAAACTTAAACCCTTTTGGTATTAAAACCCAAAAGGGTTTTTTTATTTCATCAGGTTACCATAACAAAAAAACAAAGAAAAAATAAAGATTATAAAACGCTAACAAACTTAAACTTAAATATTATGAGCACATTAAACTACATAACCAAAACGTTTTCTACATTGAAAAACTTAAGAACGAAAAGAAACAATCCGCCACCGCCAACAAATGAATTGATACATCCAAGATTTGGAATAACGGAAACGGATAAAAAAGAAATTAAAAAAGAACCAAATTCTTTATTGTTTTTGATGTATTCAAAAGAAAATGAAACACTTTTTATCTAACTCAAAAAGTATTATAAAATAAGGGTAAACCTGCTTAATTTTACTGAGCAAATTGTTCGGTAATTTTTTGCGTACATTAGTTTTGGTTTGAATTATGTTCAGCAAATTCCGGAATCAGTTTCGATAAAATTTGTTTGTTTAAGAAATTAGTAGTTAATTTGCACCTTTAAGTTCAAAAACGTATTGAAATGTTATAAAGAAAGGACGAGGGATTAGACCCGATGAATCCTTAGCAACCCTTCGCTAAAGCGAAGAAGGTGCTGCATTCTACCACGCCCAAACGTGGAAAGATAACAACAAGAATTTTTCTAGTTTCACTCTAGACTTTTCTTTCTAATATTTCCACATACAAATCAATTAATAAAAGATTTGAAATTGGAAAATATACCAAGTCCCATTATAATTCAAGATTTCATCACAGAAAGTGGTGCACTATATCCGTTAGTACCCTTAAGTTTTACACTTTCTGGTTTGCCGTTGCACAGTGCTCCAATCGTTTTGGTCAACCATGCCTTAACAGGAAACGCTCAGGTTACAGGCGAAAATGGGTGGTGGAACGACTTAATTGGCGACGGAAAAACAATTGATACAAGCAAGTACACCATTCTGGCATTTAATATTCCAGGAAACGGGAATGATTCGTTTATAGTTGAAAATTACCAAGATTTTACGGCTAGAGATGTTGCGCGCATTTTCATAAAAGGAGTTAAAGCTTTAAATATTGAGCAGTTGTTTGCTATAATCGGCGGTTCTGTGGGTGGCGGTATCGCTTGGGAAATCTTGGCTTTGGAACCCAACATTGCCGAAAATTTAATTCCGATTGCAACCGACTGGAAATCGACCGACTGGATGATTGCAAATTGCTTTTTACAGGAACAAATCCTGAACAATTCCTCTAAACCAATAGAAGATGCAAGAATTCATGCAATGTTGTGTTACCGTTCTCCTGAATCATTCAAAGAAAAATTTAAACGAACCATTAACCAAGATCTTTTGATTTTTAATATCGAAAGCTGGCTGGCGCATCATGGTAAAAAATTACAAAAAAGATATCAATTGTCATCTTATAAATTGATGAATCAATTGCTAAAAACCATAGACATAACTCGAAATAGTGATGATTTCGAAACCTTATTGTCGAAAACAACTGCATCGATTCATATTATCGGAATCAATTCGGATTTGTTTTTTACACCAAAAGAAAACCTGGAAACTTTTCAGGAATTAAAGAAATTTAAAGAAAATGTTTTTTACAGCGAAATAGATTCGGTTCACGGACATGACGCTTTTTTAATCGAGTACAAACAATTAGATCATTTACTTGCCGATATTTTTAAGGCAGAAACAATAGCAAAATAAAATGAAAATATTAAAATTTGGAGGTAAATCGTTATCAAACGGAGAAGGACTAAACAAAGTCGTTTCAATCATTTCAGATAAAGTAAATCAAGGCGAGCAAATTGCCGTTGTCGTTTCGGCACGCGGTAATGCGACAGACGAATTAGAAGACATTTTAAGAATTGCAGCTAAAAATGGAAATTACAAACCTTTGTTGGAAAGCTTTAAAGCCTATCAAATTTCAGATTTCCCGCAAGTCGATTTATCAGAAGAGTTTACTATTTTAGACAAACTTTTTGAAGGTGTAAGCTTAATTGGAGATTACAGCAATAAAATTAAAGATCAGATTTTATCAAAAGGAGAATTGCTTTCGGCTAAATTACTGACTTCAATTTTAGTTGAAAAAGGAATTCCTGCGAATTTTGTTGATACAAGAGAATTGCTCAAAACCGATTCGAAATTTGGCGACGCACAGCCTTTAGAACAGCTTTCTAAGAAAAATGTTATCAATTATTTCAAATTGCATAATGGTTCAACAGTAAACATCGTAACAGGTTTTATTGGTTCAAACAACAACAATGACACAACGACTTTAGGAAGAAACGGAAGTAATTATACGGCATCTTTAATTGCTAATTATTTAGATGCCGAAGAACTTCAAAATTTTACTCACGTTGACGGAATCTACACAGCAAATCCTGATTTAGTTGCCGATGCTAAAAAAATCGAATATTTGTCGTTTAACGAAGCGAACGAATTAGCGAATTTTGGAGCAACAATTTTGCATGCTAAAACGATAATTCCTTTGTTGGAAAAAAATATTCCGCTTCGTATTTTAAATACATTCAATCACGAAAACCGCGGTACTTTAATCACTTCAGATTCTGCTAAAGAAGGAATTAAAACGCTTTCTGTTTTAGAAAACGTTTCGTTAGTAAATCTTGAAGGCCGAGGATTACTTGGAAAAGCTGGAGTAGATGCCCGAATTTTTAAAGTAATGGGCGATCATAATATCAGCGTAAGTATTATTTCGCAAGGTTCTTCAGAAAGAGGAATCGGACTTGTTGTTGCTACTGATAAGGCTACAACTGCAATGGTTGAATTAGAGAAAGAATTCGAAAACGACTTTTATTCTAAAGACGTAAATCAGATTACAGTAACCGATAATGTTTCGGTAATTTCGATTATTGGCCAGGATTTAAGTACTTTTCATAAACCATACACTGCTTTAATCAAAAATAAAATTGTTCCGATATTATTCAACAACACTGTAACGGGTAAAAACGTGAGTTTGGTTGTTAAAAAAGAAGAATTAAACAAAGCCTTAAATGTTATTCACGGTGAAATCTTTGGTGTTTCTAAGAAAATAAACATCGCGATTTTTGGTCACGGATTAGTAGGCGGAACGTTAATCAATCAAATTTTAGAATCGGCTTCAGCTATCGAAAAACGTAAAGATGTTAAATTGAATGTTTTTGCAATTGCAAATTCTAAAAAACTGCTTTTAAACAAAAACGGTGTAACTTCAAGCTGGAAAAATGATATTGCAAGCAAAGGAGATGGTTATACTATTCAAGATATTATCGCTTATGCAAATGAATACCATTTAGAAAATTTAATTGCAATTGATAATACAGCAAGTGCAACTTTCGTTGAAAATTATATTCCGCTTATAGAAAGCAGTTTCGATTTGATTTCATCTAATAAAGTAGCGAATACTTTGAGTTATGGTTTTTATAAGGAAATAAGAAAATCTTTAGCAGAAAATCAAAAGAATTATTTGTACGAAACCAATGTTGGTGCAGGTTTGCCTTTAATTGATACTATTAAATTATTGCATCTTTCTGGTGAAAACATCACAAAAATTAAAGGCGTTTTCTCCGGAACATTGAGCTATTTATTCAATAATTTCTCTGCAAAAGATGTTCCGTTCAGCCAGATTTTGCAAGAAGCAATTGACAACGGATACACAGAACCAGACCCGCGTGAGGATTTATGCGGCAACGATGTGGGAAGAAAATTATTAATTCTGGCAAGAGAATTAGATTTGCAAAACGAGTTTGAAGAAATCTCAATTCAGAATCTTATTCCAGAACATTTACGTGATGGAAACGTTAGCGATTTCTTAACCAAATTAAAAGAATTTGACCCAATTTACGATAAAATAAAAGCCGATCAAAAACCAAATCACGTATTAAGATACATTGGCGAATTGTCTGGAGATTTACAAAATGATAAAGGAAATCTGGAAGTAAAATTAGTTTCTGTTCCTTCAGATACTGCTCTTGGCGGCTTAAAAGGTTCAGATTCTTTCTTCGAAATTTATACAGAATCGTATGGAGATCGCCCGATTGTTATTCAGGGAGCTGGTGCAGGTTCTGCTGTAACAGCAAGAGGCGTTTTTGGAGATATTTTAAGATTGTCGGATAAAGGATAATACGATTTTAGAGTGCAAATTTTAGACTTGAGATTTTAGATTTACAAGACTATAACAAAACAAAAAAATAACAACACAATGAAAGTAACTTTAAACAGAGTAAATGACGCATTTCATTTTAAAGTAAAAAATGAACGCGGACACGTAGTTGACGTTGACAGCAGAGCCGAATTCGGTGGAAGCGATTTAGGCGCCAGTCCGATGGAGCTTGTATTAATGGGCGTTGCAGGATGCAGTGCAATTGATATGATTTCGATTTTAAAAAAACAGCGTCAGGAAATTACTTCTTTTAATGCTGAGGTCGAAGGAACTCGCGTACAGGTTGACGAAGCAAAACCTTTTAAGGAAATCGATGTGATTTTCTATTTAGAAGGCGATATCATTCCTGAGAAAGCGCAGCGCGCCGCACAGCTTTCTTTCGAGAAATACTGCTCAGTTGCGAAAACTGTTGAACCAACAGCAACCATTAGCTACAAAGTTGTTTTAAACAACGAAATATTATAAGAATTAGTCAATTAGATAATGCTATAATTGAATAAGTGATTAGACTCGTTTTGGTTTAGATTTTAAGTTTGGTTTGAAATTGAAACTTGAAACCTCAAACCTGAAACAAAAAAAAATAACAACACAATGAATAAAGAAGAATTTGGTTTTGAAACTCAAGCCATAAGAACACAATTAGAAAGAACTCAGTATTTAGAGCATTCGGTGCCATTATACTTATCGTCAAGCTTTGTATTTGAAGATGCCGAAGATATGAGAGCTTCTTTTACAGAAGAAAAAGAAAGAAACATTTACAGCCGTTTCAGCAATCCTAATACAACAGAGTTTGTTGACAAAATTTGTAAAATGGAAGGTGCAGAAGCTGGTTATGCTTTCGCAACGGGAATGGCAGCAGTATATTCAACATTTGCGGCTTTGTTAAATGCTGGAGATCACATTGTTTCTGCAAGCAGCGTTTTTGGTTCTACGCATGCATTATTCGTTACTTATTTTCCAAAATGGAATATCGAAACTTCTTATTTTGAGATTAATAAGCCTGAAACGATCGAAGCTTTAATCAAACCAAACACGAAAATATTATACGCAGAATCGCCTACAAATCCTAGTGTCGATGTAATTGATTTGCAATTGTTAGGAGATATAGCGAAAAAACACAATTTGATTTTAATTATCGACAACTGTTTTGCAACGCCTTATATTCAACAGCCAATTAAATTTGGAGCGCATTTAGTCGTACATTCTGCAACTAAATTGATTGACGGTCAAGGCCGAGTTTTAGGTGGTGTTACAGTAGGAAGTGAAGATTTAATCAGACAGATTTATTTATTCTCAAGAAATACAGGTCCGGCTTTATCTCCGTTTAATGCCTGGGTTTTATCAAAAAGTTTAGAGACTTTGGTCATTCGTGTAGAAAGACACTGCGAAAATGCATTGAAAGTGGCTGAATTTTTAGAATCGCATCCAAATGTAAACAGTGTAAAATATCCGTTTTTGAAATCGCACCCACAATATGAAGTTGCGAAAAAACAAATGAAATTGGGCGGCAATATTATTGCTTTTGAAATTAAAGGAGGGATTGAAGCAGGAAGGAAATTTTTAAATAAAATAGAGCTTTGTTCATTATCAGCAAATATTGGCGATACAAGATCAATTGTAACGCATCCGGCATCGACAACACACAGTAAATTATCTGAAGAAGATCAATTGGCTGTTGGGATCACGCAAGGTTTAGTTCGTGTTTCTGTTGGTTTAGAAACTGTAGAAGATGTTATTGCTGACTTAAGACAAGCGCTGTCTTAAAATATTTAAGACTTTAGTTTTCAGGGCTTCGGTATCAGATTTTAAAACCTGAGATTTATCAAATAACGATTTTTGACTGTAAATTTAGTACTGTTAAAAATCGTTATTTTATTTTAGGTTATTTCAGTAAAAAGTATATTTTTGTTAATAGCGAAATCAAAAAGTATTCATAACCAAAAACTTAAACCCAACCACACATGAGTAATTCTACTTACATTTTAGATGAACATTTATTAGTATCAGGCGGAGCACGCTTTTTAAATTACATTATAGATCTTGTTTTTTTTCTATTTCTTTTCTTTGCAATCTTAGTTCTAATTGGCCTTATTAACGGATTATTTGGTTTAAACTCAGTTAGTCTTTGGCTTGACGGATTGGGCGATTTTGGATGGAATTTTCTTTTTATTTCAGGATCACTTATTTATTACAGTGTAATGGAAGGATTGTTTGGAAGATCTATAGGTAAATTTATTACAGGAACTATTGTAGTAGATGAAAATGGAGAAAAACCAAGTTTCGGAACTATTTTTAAAAGAAACTTATGCCGTTTTATTCCTTTTGATGCTCTTACTTTTTTAGGCGGTTCAAGAGGCTGGCATGATTCGATTTCTGATACGTATGTAGTAAGCAAAAAAGGTTTAGACGAAAGTGTGAAGTCATTTCATGAATTCAATTTAATTGGTGTTCAGGAAGTAAATTAGTTAAACTATACTAATTTAGTAGAATATACTTATCTAATCTGTTATTATTCTCGCTCAAAAATCATATTTTTGTTGCATAAAATATAAAGCATGTATGTTTTGTCTAAAATCTAACATACATGCTTCAATCTAAAATTTATATAAGTGCTTTCAAAGAAAACAAAATACGGAATTAAAGCTTTAACTTACTTAGCCAGACGCGAAAACAATGAACCAGTACAAATTGCTGAAATTGCCAGAAGCGAACATATTTCAATTAAGTTTTTAGAAAGTATCTTATTATTGCTTAGAAACTCTGGTTTTCTAGGCGCTAAAAAAGGAAAAGGCGGTGGTTATTACTTGATAAAAGATCCAAAAGATATCAGTATGGCCAAAGTTTATCGTATTCTCGAAGGTCCAATTGCGTTGCTTCCGTGTGCAAGTCACAATTTTTATGAAAAATGTGATGATTGTGATGACGAATCAACTTGCGCAGCAAGACGCTTAATGACTGAGGTTAGGGATAATACGCTTAAAATTCTCGAAAGTAATTCTCTCGCAGACATTGCTTTTTAATCGATAAAAATTATCAAAAAAAATTTTGAATTTAAAAAAAAGTGTTACTTTTGCAAAGTAATCTACTAAGCCGATAGGATAATGGATTTTAAAAATGAAAAAAAACATAGCAATATGGAGAAGGAACTGAAACTAAATAATGTTGGTATTAAGTCTGATACGTCAATAAAAGAAAAATTATGGGTTGCTATACCTATTATTTTATTGGTAGGCTTGTTATCTACGCTGATATACAATCATTATGCTGAATTTTCCTGGAACGGATTTGTAAGCGGTTTTAATCAAGAACTTCTTGTCTTTTTCTTAATTGGTGTTTTTGCACAATTAGTAGATGGTACATTAGGAATGGGGTATGGAGCAACTTCTACTTCATTTTTATTAGCATACGGAGTGCCGCCGGTAGTGAGCAGTACAGCAGTTCACGTTTCGGAAATGTTTACAACGGGTGCATCGGCGCTTTCACATCACCGTTTTGGAAATATTAATAAAAAACTGGTAAAGCATTTATTAATTCCAGGTGTGTTAGGTTCGATAACAGGAGCTTATTTATTATCTGATGTAATTAATGGAGAAATTATTAAACCATTTATTGCAGTTTACATGATTGTTTTGGCCATTATTATTATCAAAAAGGCACTCAAAAAGACAATTGTAAAGAAGAAAACTAAAAAATTAAGCATTTTAGCCCTTTTTGGAGGTTTTATGGATTCTGTTGGCGGTGGCGGCTGGGGACCAATCGTGACTTCAACATTATTAGGAAGAGGAAGAAATCCACGATATACAATTGGTTCAGTAAATGCGGCTGAGTTTGCAATTTCATTTGCAAGTGGTATAACATTTATGCTTTTTGGTGGTATTCATGGCTGGCAAGTAATCATTGGTTTGATTTTAGGAGGCGTAATAGCTGCTCCGTTAGCTGCTTTTTTGGTAAACAAGATTAAGAGAAAGCCAATGATGGTGGCGGTGGGGATTTTAATTATATTACTGAGTTTAAAAACATTATCAAAATTATTATAGTACGCTTAGGAAGGAGAATAATATGAATGCAAAAGATATAGAAGTATTATTAGATATAACAAAAGATTTTTCTCTTGAAGAAACTTTAAAATTTTTAGCTAATCAATACCCAGATAAGGTAATTTTTTCGACTTCGTTTGGTCAGGAAGATCAGGTAATTACAGATTTTATTGCAAAGAGCAATCAGGATATTACCATTTTTACACTTGACACAGGAAGATTATTTCAAGAAACTTATGATGTTTTTCATAAAACATTAAAAAAATATAAAAAACAGATTGAAGTTTATTTTCCAGAAGCAACAGCGGTGGAAAATTTATTGCAGCAAAAAGGGCCGAATAGTTTTTATGATTCGGTTGAAAATAGAAAAGAGTGCTGTTTTATTCGAAAAGTCGTTCCGCTTAGAAAAGCTTTGGCAGGAAACTCAGTTTGGATTACGGGTTTAAGAGCCGAACAATCAGAGAATAGAAACGATCTACAGTTGTTTGAATACGATGGAGGTTTTGAAATCATCAAATTCAACCCGTTATTAAAATGGACTTTAGAGGAAGTTGAAACTTATTTGCAAGAAAACAATGTTCCTCAAAATGTCTTGCATAAACAAGGTTTCGTAAGTATTGGATGCGCACCGTGCACTAGAGCAATCTTTCCGGGAGAAGATATCAGAGCCGGAAGATGGTGGTGGGAATCCAGTCATAAAGAATGTGGTTTGCATAGCGCTAAGAAAGAGTAAAGAAGCAAGAGGCAAGACTTCTGCAGAGGATAGAATAAAGTTTTTAGAAGAAAGAAGCAAGAGGCAAGACTTTTTTTAGAGAATAGAAAATAGATTATAGAATAAAGAGTGGAGATTTTAGATGAGGTGACAACTTGAAACCTGAAACCTAAAACTTGAAACTATCAAAATATCAAACAAAAAAACAATGAGTTCAGTATTAAAAACAAACGCTTTAGAGAGTGAAGCAATATACATTTTCAGAGAAGTAATTTCACAGTTTGACAAACCGGTTTTACTTTTTTCTGGAGGAAAAGATTCTATAACATTAGTGCGTTTGGCACAAAAAGCATTTTTTCCTGCAAAGATTCCATTTCCTCTTTTACACGTTGATACGGGACACAATTTTCCTGAAACAATTGCTTTCAGAGATAAATTAGTAGAAGAATTAGGTTTAGAGCTAATCGTTCGTAATGTTCAGGATGCTATTGATGAAGGAAAAGTGGTTGAAGAAACTGGTAAATATTCAAGCCGTAACAGCTTACAGACGACAACACTTTTAGATGCAATTGAAGAATTTAAGTTTGATGCTTGTATTGGCGGTGCACGTCGTGATGAAGAAAAAGCAAGAGCAAAGGAACGTATTTTTTCTGTTCGTGATGATTTCGGACAATGGGACGAAAAAAATCAGAGACCTGAGTTGTTTGATGTTTTAAACGGAAAAATAGAAAATGGACAAAACGTTCGTGTTTTCCCAATTTCAAACTGGACAGAATTAGATGTTTGGAGTTATATTGAAAAAGAACATATTGAAATTCCGTCAATCTATTTTTCACATAAAAGAAAAGTTTTTTTGAGAGACGGTTTAATCTGGTCGCATTCTCCTTATGTGTATCAGGAAGAAGACGAACAAATCGAAGAACGAATTGTTCGCTTCAGAACCGTTGGAGATATGAGTTGTACAGCCGCAGTTGAATCTTACGCAGCAACAATTCAGGAAGTCGTGGGAGAAATAAGAGAATCAACCATTTCTGAAAGAGGAGCCAGAATTGATGACAAACGTTCTGAAGCTGCAATGGAAAAGAGAAAACAACAAGGGTACTTTTAATTTTTTTAGTAAGAAGTTAAAAGTTAGATGTTAGAAGTTAACAACAGAAAGTAAAATTCAAAAAAACATACAGATTTAAACTTGAGTTCAAGAGGTAACTTAAAACCTGAAACTTGAAACAAAAGATTTTAAACCTGAAACAAAAATATTAGAATGGAAGTTTTAAAAATAGCAACAGCAGGAAGTGTAGATGATGGAAAAAGTACTTTGATCGGAAGATTATTGTACGATACAAAATCATTGACTACAGATAAAATAGAAGCAATCGAAAAAAGCAGCAGACAAAAAGGATACGATTATCTTGATTTTTCTTTGGCAACTGATGGTTTAGTAGCAGAAAGAGAGCAAGGAATCACAATTGACGTTGCGCATATTTATTTTTCGACTGCAAAGAAAAGTTACATTATTGCCGATACTCCAGGTCACGTAGAATATACAAGAAACATGGTTACAGGAGCTTCGACTTCTCAGGTTTCGATTATTTTAATTGATGCTAGAAAAGGCGTTATCGAGCAGACATACCGTCACTTTTTCATCAACAATTTATTGAGAGTAAAAGAGGTAATTGTTGCTATTAATAAAATGGATTTAGTGGATTACTCAGAAGAAATTTTCAATAAAATCAAAGCTGATTTTCAGGCATTAAATGCAAAAAGTACTTTTAAGGAACAAAACGTAAGTTATATACCGTTAAGTGCAATTAATGGCGGAAACGTAGTTGACAAATCAGAAAATATGCCTTGGTACGATGGACAAACCGTTTTAGAACATTTAGAAGGATTGCATGCTTCAGATGTTTTTGAAGCTGGAAAAGCACGTTTCCCGGTTCAAACTGTTATTCGTCCAAAAACAGAAGAATACCATGATTTTAGAGGTTACGCAGGAAAATTATACGGAAACTCAATTAAAGTTGGAGATGCCGTAACGGTTCTTCCTTCATTAACAGAATCAAAAGTATCTAAAATTCACTTTTTCGATAAAACATTTGATGAAGCCGTTGCAGGATCTTCGATTACAATCGAATTAGAAAATGATATCAATGTAACGAGAGGAGATATGATTGTAAAATCAGATGAACTTCCAAAAATTGAAAAAGATATTATTACGACAGTTTGCTGGATGGATAGTAAAAAACTGGTTCCAGGAACAAAGTATTTAATACAGCATAATACGAATAGAGTGTTGGCAAAAGTAGAAAGTATTAAAAATACAATTGCAACTGATTATTCAGGAACGACTGAAGCTTCGCAATTAGCCATTAATGAAATTGGAGAAGTAAGCATTAAATTAAGCAAACCGTTATATTTTGATTCTTATAATGAAAACAAATCAAACGGAGCTTTTATCTTAATTGATACTGCAACGAACACAACAGCAGGAGTAGGATTCATTCGATAGTGATAGTTGATGGTTTTTGGTTGATAGTTATTCTTCCAGCAAACCAACAACCAACAACTGACAACCAACAACTAAAGAGAAATGGAAAGTTTTAGAACAGAAATAGAAAATCCGATAGTTCAAAGAGAGATTATCGAATTAGAAAAAAAGATTCATTTATTCCGTGGAGGAAAAATTGATGATGAGCGTTTTCGCAGTCTTCGTTTAGCGCGCGGAATCTACGGACAGCGTCAGGAAGGCGTTCAGATGATTCGTATCAAATTGCCTTATGGTAAAGTTACCAGTGAGCAATTAGTGCGTATTACACAAGTTTCTGATGAATATTCTACTGGACGTTTACACATTACAACGCGTCAGGATATTCAGATTCACTACGTAAGTCTAGACAGAACACCAGAGCTTTGGGCAGATTTGGCTAAAGACGATATCACACTTCGTGAAGCTTGTGGAAACACGGTTAGAAATATTACAGGAAGTGAGTTAGCAGGTGTAGATGTAAACGAACCATTTGATGTTTCGCCTTATGCACACGGACTTTTTCAATATCTGTTAAGAAACCCAATCTGTCAGGAAATGGGACGTAAATTCAAAATTTCGTTCTCTTCTTCAGACGAAGATACCGCTTTGAGTTATTTACACGATTTAGGATTTATTCCGAAAATTAAAGATGGGCAAAAAGGTTTTAAAATCATGTTTGGAGGAGGTTTAGGATCTCAGCCAGCACATGCAGAATTGCTTTCGGAATTTGTTCCGGTAAACGAAATCATTCCAACAGCAGAAGGAATCATTCGTATTTTCGACAGATACGGAGAACGTGCTAAAAGAATGAAAGCACGTATGAAATTCTTAATCAAAGAAATAGGAAAAGATGTTTTTCTTGATTTGGTTGAAAAAGAGAAAAAAGCCATCGCTTTTGAAACTTATGAAATTGATACAACCGCTTTTGAAGGTCCAATTCCAGAACCATTATTAGAAGCTCCACAGATTACGATTGAAGATACTGCAGCTTATGAAGCCTGGAAAAAATCGAACGTAATTAAGCAGAAACAAGAAGGTTATTACGCGATTGGTATCAAAGTTTTATTAGGAGATTTTTATACGGATAAAGCCAGATTATTAGCGGCATTAATTAAAAATTACGCAGCAAATGAATTACGTTTTTCATTGCGTCAAAATATTGTAATACGTCACGTAAAAGAAGAGAATCTTCCTTTCTTTTATCAGGAATTAGCCAAATTGAACTTTGTTCATTTAGGGTATAATTCTACAGCAGATATTACAGCATGTCCGGGAACTGATACTTGCAATTTGGGGATTGCAAGCAGTACCGGAATTGCAGAAGAATTAGAAAAAGTTTTAAATGCCGAATATCCTCAGTATTTAAACAACCGCGAAATCGAAATCAAAATTTCTGGCTGTATGAATGCCTGCGGACAGCACAATATGTCTGCAATTGGGTTCCAAGGAATGTCAATCAATTCAGGAAAATTAGTTGCTCCGGCTTTACAGGTTTTATTAGGCGGAGGAAGATTAGGAAACGGATCAGGACGTTTTGCTGATAAAGTAATTAAAATTCCAAGCCGTAGAGGACCAGATGCATTACGTACCATCTTAAATGATTATGATGCCAATGCAAACGGAGAAAAATTCTTGAATTATTATGATGCAAAAGGAGAGAAATATTTCTATGAAATTCTAAAGCCTTTCGCAGATGTTACCAATTTAACAGAAGCTGATTTTGTAGACTGGGGTAACGCAGACAATTACGTAAAAGCAGTTGGAGTTGGAGAATGTGCCGGAGTAGTGATCGATTTAGTAGCAACTTTATTGTTTGAAGCTAAAGAGAAATTGATTTTGGCTCAAGAATCTTTCGACGAGAAAAAATGGCCAGATGCTATTTATCATGCTTATGCAGGATTTGTAAATGGAGCAAAAGCTTTGTTATTGTCTGAAAACGAAAAAACAAATAATCACGCAGGAATTGTAGACTTGTTTGATACCATTTTTATTGAAAAAAATAAAATAGAATTAAACTCAACTTTTAAAGATTTGGTTTACCAAATCAATAAAAATGAACCATCTGAAGCTTTCGCTAAAGATTACATTGCTCAGGCAGTAGTTTTCTTTGATAAAATTGAAACTTTCAGAGCTCAAGAATTAGCAAATGCTTAATATAAAACCCAAAATAACTTTAGTCGGTGCAGGTCCGGGCGATCCTGATCTACTTACGCTCAAATCTGTAAAAGCATTGGCTGAAGCCAACGTGGTTTTATATGACGCTTTGGCCAATGAAGAAATTCTGGATTACGCACCTAAAAATGCAATTAGAATTTTTGTTGGAAAAAGAATCGGAAATCATGCCTATACGCAAGATCAAATTAATCAACTAATTGTTGATAATGCTTTGACATACGGAAATGTAGTCCGACTAAAAGGCGGAGATCCATTTATTTTTGGAAGAGGAAGCGAAGAAGTTGATTTTGCGGAAAGTTTCGGAATCGAAACAATTGTTGTACCCGGAATTTCATCTGTAGTTGCAGTTCCTGCAAGTCAGGGAATTTCGATTACAAAACGCGGCGTTTCAGAAAGCTTTTGGGCCATTACCGGAACAACTTCCGACAGGAAATTATCTGCAGATGTGGCTTTGGCAGCTCAATCTTCTGCAACTGTTGTGATCTTGATGGGAATGCACAAATTACCTCAAATTATCGATTTGTTTCAAAAAGAAAATAAAGGAAATTTACCCGTTGCAATCATCCAAAAAGGAACAACAGCAGATGAAAAAGTTGGCGTTGGAACAGTAGATTCGATTTTAGAAGTTGTAAAACAAAAAGAATTAGGTTCACCAGCAATTATTGTTTTAGGAGAAGTTGTTCGCGAAAGCAACAAATTAAAAGGGTTTTACGAGGAATTTCTATCGAAAGAAATCGGAAGATAAGAAAAGCGTAGCCTGAGGCTTCAACTTCAGGAGCGTATGAATATTTAATTCAATATTCATCGAAAAATCATCTAATTTTGATTGGATGAAAATAAATTAAAATGGAACAAAACGAATTATATCCAATATTTCTAAAACTTCACAATCTAAACGTATTAATTGTGGGGGGAGGAAATGTAGGTCTGGAAAAGCTTTCTTTTTTGTTAAAATCAAGTCCAAATGCAAATGTTGAGGTTGTAGCACCCGATTTTCATTTAGAAATTAAAATTTTAGCAGAAAAGCATCCATCAATTAAATTGACGGAAGCGAAGTTCAAAAAGAAGATGCTCAAAAAACGTCACATGGTAATAGCCTGTACAGACGATTTAAAAGTAAATAAAAGAGTTTACGATTTATCGAGAAAGCGTTATTTGATTTGCAATATTGCCGATACGCCAGATTTATGTGATTATTATTTAGGCGGAATCGTAACGAAAGGAAACGTAAAAATCGCCATTTCGACAAACGGAAAATCACCAACAACCGCCAAAAGATTGCGGGAGTTTTTTGAAGAAGTAATTCCGGAGGACATCAATAAAATGGTTGAAAACCTCAATGAATACAGAAGAACCTTGAAAGGCGATTTTGAAGAAAAAGTAAAAAGAATGAACGAGATAACCGATTCATTAAAACATAAAGAGTAAAAAGTTAAGCAGAGAAATCAATGATAAAAATCATTGAAAATAGAATAAATTATTCGTTTCTTTGTATTATTAAGAATGATTATAAACAACAACCATAATGATTAAAACAGATATACTTATAATTGGAGCAGGCCCAACAGGTTTATTTGCCGTTTTCGAGGCAGGATTATTAAAATTAAAATGCCATATTTTAGATGCATTGCCACAAGCAGGAGGACAGCTTTCAGAATTGTATCCAAAAAAACCAATTTATGATATTCCTGGTTTCCCAGAAGTTTTAGCAGGAGATTTAATTGATAACTTACAAGAACAAATTAAGCAGTTTGAGCCAGGTTATACATTAGGAGAGCGCGCTGAAACCATCGAAAAACAAGAAGACGGAAGTTTCATTGTAACATCAAATAAAGGAACTAAATTTCACGCGCCTGTTATCGCAATCGCAGGAGGTTTAGGAAGTTTTGAGCCACGCAAGCCACTGATTGAAGATATCGAGTTTTATGAAGATAAAGGAGTTAAATACTTCATTAAAAATCCGGAGAAATTCAGAGATAAAAGAGTTGTAATTGCCGGAGGAGGAGATTCAGCTTTAGACTGGAGTATTTTCTTGGCAAATGTAGCGTCAGAAGTTACTTTAATTCACCGTAGAAATGAATTTAGAGGAGCGCTAGATTCTGTAGAAAAAGTACAGGAATTAAAAACAGCCGGAAAAATCAAATTGATTACTCCAGCAGAAGTTATCGGAATCAATGGTGCAGAGCACGTTGAATCTTTAGATATAGAAGAAAACGGCGCACACCGTAAAATCGAAACTGATTTCTTTATTCCGCTTTTCGGATTAACACCAAAATTAGGACCAATCGCAGACTGGGGATTAGAAATCGAAAAAAATGCCATTAAAGTAAACAATGCATTAGATTACCAGACAAACATTCCGGGAATCTTTGCCATTGGAGACGTAAACACATACCCAGGAAAATTAAAGTTAATCCTTTGTGGATTCCACGAAGCAACTTTAATGTGTCAGGCGGCATACCAAATCATCAATCCAGGTAAAAAATACGTATTGAAATATACAACAGTTTCTGGTGTAGACGGTTTTGACGGAACTCGTAAAGAAGCTCCAAAAGCAGTTGTCAAGGCGATAGTTTAATCTGAGATGCTGAGAAACTAAGGTTCTAAGTGACTAAGATTTTTTATATAGAAAGCTCAAACTTTTTAAAGTTTGGGCTTTATTTTTTAGAAACAAATTAAACATAGCCAGTGGTTTCAACCACTGGAACACAACGCATGAACACAACGCATGAATATAATATATTAACAAGGAACAATGAATTATCACAATATGTTCCCCGCGGTTGAAACCGCGGGCTATATTTGAAAATCAAAGTCAAGCTTTAACAGAACCTTAGCGACTTAGAACCTCAGAACCTTAGAAAAAAAACATTTGCAAATCGAAAGCCTATTTCATACCTTTGCACTGTTCTTAAAATTATTGTCAGTTATCACGAAAGGCGGAGGGATAGACCCAATGAAACCTTAGCAACCCTTTATCATAAAGAAGGTGCTAAATTCTACTTTATACAACATTTTCCAGTATTAAAGATAGATAACACAAATACATTACTTGTATTTCTCAAACTTTTCCAGACAACTTACAATATTTACTGAAGCAATTCAGTATCATGAGCGAATCATTGGCGCATTTTTGCTGTCAATAGTTCCCGCTTTCGCCTATATCTCTCCGTTTCACTGCGAGGATACCGGCTCAATCGGGGCTAATGAGCAGGCAATTGTGCACTTTTGGAATTAATTTGAAAAAAAATATCGAAGGTTAAATCCGACAGGCTTTTCAATCCCGAGGCTTCGGGACTGTTGGGTTTAAATAGAGCCTTCAAAATCATAATTAAAAAAGCTTGGCGCCTTAGCGTCTTTGCGGCAAATATAAGATGGCAATAACAATTCAGGAAGCAATAAAAAAAAATATCCTAATCCTTGACGGAGCAATGGGAACCATGTTGCAGCGCTATAACTTTTCGGAAGAAGATTTTCGTGGAGAGCGTTTCAAAGATTTTCCGCATCCATTAAAAGGAAACAACGATTTACTATCCATAACACAACCACAAGCAATTCGCGATGTTCACGCTGCTTATTACGAAGCCGGTGCAGATATCGTAGAAACCAATACTTTTTCAGGAACTACAATCGGTATGGCCGATTATTTCTTGGAAGATTTGGTTTACGAATTAAACTACGAATCGGCAAAACTCGCCAGAGAAGTAGCCGATGAGTTTACTGCAAAAAATCCAGACAAACCACGTTTTGTAGCCGGCTCAATCGGCCCAACAAACCGTACGGCAAGTATGTCGCCAGACGTAAACGACCCGGGTTATAGAGCCGTAACGTTTGACGATTTAAGAATCGCTTACAAACAACAAGTTGAAGCTTTAATGGATGGTGGCTGTGATTTATTATTGGTAGAAACTATTTTCGATACTTTAAATGCCAAAGCAGCACTTTTTGCAATTGAAGAAGTAAAAGACGAACGCAATATCGATATTCCAATCATGGTTTCAGGAACCATTACAGATGCTTCTGGAAGAACACTTTCTGGACAAACAGTTGAAGCATTTTTGATTTCAGTTTCTCATATTCCATTATTAAGCGTAGGATTCAATTGCGCTTTAGGAGCCGATTTGTTGAAACCGTATTTAAAAACATTGGCACAACACACGCAGTTTAATGTTTCGGCACATCCAAATGCAGGACTGCCAAATGCATTCGGGCAATATGATGAAACACCAGAACAGACTCAGGCTTTTATCAGAGAATATTTAGACGATAATTTAATCAACATAATCGGGGGTTGTTGCGGAACAACTCCGGATCATATTAGGTTGATTGCTGAGGTTGCGAAAGGTTATAAGCCGAGAGTAGCGCCGGTTATTGCCTAAAGTTTCGCTCCTGCAAGGTTTTCAAAACCTTGTAGGTATGAATATACTTGATAAATATAAATATTATTAAATGGATGGAGATCATATTGTTTATTCAGAAGATGGGGAAGTATTTAAAACTTTTTTAAATTCAAATTGGTATGATACGATGAATCCATATTTATATTGTGTATCTGAATTAAAAAGTATTAAAAGTAAGATTGATAATAACGAAAAATTCAAAATAGAAAGTAATGGTAAAATATATCATATTACGACAAATTTAGAATTTAGGGTATGGATCGAAAAGGTGTTTAATGGAGGATTTGAGAAACATATTTTTAGTGATTAAAAGTCAATAACAAACCTACAAGGTTTTAAAAACCTTGCAGGTTGAATGAGAATAAAATGTTCCGTAGGAAATCATCGGTAGAAAAAAAGGACAATTGAAATCGTGGAAAATAGATTATTTGTTTCAACCGAGTTTGCGTGAGGGATAGAAGTGAAAAGCCCACAGTCTGACGAAGGAAGAGCGAGGACTTGTAACGGATAGCCCGGCCGAAGGACACGCCCAAATTAAAATATTGAAAACGAATATACCTACAAGGTTTTAAAAACCTCGCAGGAAAGAAAATAGAATAAAAAACTTAGAACCTTAGTCCCGAGGCTTCGGGATCAGGATCTTAGTAACTTTAAAAAAAATGACAGAAAAAAGAAGAGACCTTGTATTAGCTGGATTAGAACCGTTAATCATTACGCCTGAAAGTGTTTTTGTAAACATTGGCGAGCGTACGAATGTAACAGGTTCGAGAAAATTCCTTCGCTTAATCAAGGAAGAGAAATATGACGAGGCGCTTGATATTGCAAGACAGCAGGTAGAAGGTGGAGCACAGATCATCGATATTAATATGGATGAAGGAATGCTTGATGGTGTTCAGGCAATGACTAAATTTTTGAATTTAATTGCATCTGAACCGGATATTTCGAGAGTGCCGATTATGATCGACAGTTCGAAATGGGAAATCATCGAAGCAGGTCTAAAAGTAGTACAAGGAAAAAGCGTTGTAAACTCAATTTCTTTAAAAGAAGGTGAAGAAGCTTTTATTCACCATGCCAAATTAATCAAACGTTACGGAGCGGCAGCGATTATCATGGCTTTTGACGAAGTAGGTCAGGCCGATAATTTTGACCGAAGAGTTGAAATTTGTCAGCGTTCGTATGATATTTTGGTTAATAAAGTTGGTTTTCCTCCACAGGATATTATTTTCGATTTGAACATTTTCCCCGTTGCAACCGGAATGGAAGAACATCGCTTAAATGCTTTGGACTTTTTTAGAGGTACAAAATGGGTTCGTGATAACTTGCCACATGCGCACATTAGCGGCGGGGTGAGTAACGTTTCGTTCTCTTTTAGAGGAAATGATACGGTTCGTGAAGCGATGCACTCGGTGTTTTTATACCACGCGATCAAGAACGGAATGACGATGGGAATTGTAAATCCGGAAATGCTTTCGATTTATGATGATATTCCGAAAGACTTATTAGAACATGTTGAAGACGTAATTTTAGATAGACGTGATGACGCAACTGAACGACTTTTAGATTTTGCGGAGAATGTAAAAGGCGAAGTAAAATCAGATGAAAAAGCGATTCAGGAATGGCGTTTAGGAACGGTTCAGGAACGTATAACGCATTCATTAGTAAAAGGAGTTGATGCTTTTATTGAAGAAGATGTTGAAGAAGCGCGTTTAGCAGCAACAAAACCAATTGAAGTTATCGAAATCAATTTGATGACGGGAATGAACGTGGTTGGAGATTTATTCGGAAGCGGAAAAATGTTCTTGCCACAAGTAGTAAAATCGGCACGTGTAATGAAAAAAGCCGTTGCCTATTTATTGCCTTATATTGAAGCAAGCAAACAAGCCGGAGACAAGCAAGGAAACGGAAAAATCCTAATGGCAACGGTAAAAGGCGACGTTCACGATATTGGTAAAAACATCGTTTCTGTAGTTTTGGCTTGTAACAACTACGAGATTGTAGATCTTGGTGTTATGGTGCCTCCGGAAAAAATTATTGCAGCTGCAATTGAGCATAATGTTGATATTATTGGCTTAAGCGGACTGATTACGCCTTCGCTTGACGAAATGGTGTATTTAGCCAAAGAATTAGACAAACAAGGAATTAAAATCCCGATTATGATTGGCGGAGCAACGACTTCGCGCGCGCATACCGCCGTGAAAATTGCGCCTCAATACAGAGAAACTGTAATTCACGTAAATGATGCTTCTAGAGCTGTTACGGTAGCAGGAAATCTTTTAGATCATAACCGTAAAATATATGCAAGCGATATTCGTGCAGAATACGATGCGTTTAGAGAAACGTTTTTAAATCGTTCAAGAGATAAAAATTTCCTGACGATTGAGCAAGCGCGTAAAAATAAATTACAATTGGATTGGGATGAATACGTTCCGACGAAGCCAAAATTTATTGGTAATCAAATCATCGAAGTTGAATTGGATGTTTTAGTCCCGTATATCGACTGGACGCCGTTTTTTAGAACTTGGGAATTGTTCGGCAAATATCCCGCAATTTTAACGGATGAGGTTGTAGGAACTGAAGCAACTTCTGTTTTTGCAGATGCTCAGGAAATGCTGAAAGTAATTTTAGCCGAGAAAAAATTGACTGCGAAGGGAATCTACGGAATCTTCCCTGCAAACCAAATTGATGATGATGATATCGAATTGCGTGATGAAAACGGAAAAGTGTTGGAGAAATTCTTAACGCTTCGTCAGCAATCGCAAAAAACGAAAGGTGCTCCAAACATCGCTTTGTCTGATTTTATCTTGCCAAAAGACTCAGGAATTACAGATTATATGGGTGCATTTTGTGTTACAACAGGTTTTGGTGTTGACGAATGGGCTGCCGAATTCGAAAAAGATTTAGACGACTATAATTCGATTATGGTTAAAGCTTTAGCCGATCGTTTTGCTGAGGCTTTCGCCGAATATCTGCACGAAAAAGTACGTCAGGATTTCTGGGGTTACGATCCTCAAGAATCACTGTCGACTGAGGATTTGATCGAAGAAAATTATAAGGGAATTCGTCCGGCACCTGGATATCCAGCTTGTCCGGATCACTTGGAAAAACCAACAATCTGGAAGCTTTTAAATGTAGCCGAAGAAATTGGAGTAACTCTAACAGAAAGTATGGCAATGTGGCCGGCTTCATCTGTTTCCGGATATTACTTCGGGAATCCGAAAAGTAAATACTTCGGACTTGGAAAAATAAAAGAAGACCAAGTTGTAGATTATGCCAAACGACGCAACGTTCCAACAGATTATGCAATGAAATGGTTGAATCCTAATATAGCAGATTAACGAAAAGTTATTTTTGTTTCAGGTTTCAGGTTTCAAGTTGCTTAGGATAACTTGAAACCTGAAACCTGAAACTTGAAACAAATAAAAAGATTGATTTAAGTTTTTGATTTCAGATTTTTTACACGAACACACTCAAAACACTTAACTCATAACCCATAACTTAAGAAATGAAAGTAACAGAACATATAGAAAACGCAAAAGGAAAAACATTATTCTCATTTGAACTTATTCCGCCTCAAAAAGGGAAAAGCATTCAGGAATTATACGATAATATTGATCCGTTAATGGAGTTTAAACCGCCGTTTATTGATGTGACAACTTCTCGCGAAGAATATATTTATATTGATAAAGGAAACGGGCTTTTAGATAAAAAGTTAACTCGTATGCGTCCGGGAACACTTGGAATTTGCGCTTCTATAAAACATAAATATAATGTTGATACTGTACCGCATTTGCTTTGTGGCGGGTTTACGCAGGAAGAAACAGAATATATGCTGGTTGATTGTCAGTATCTGGGAATCAATAACGTAATGGCACTTCGTGGCGATGCTATGAAAGACGAGCAATCTTTTGTTCCTAAAGCTGGAGGAAACAGATTTGCTATTGATTTGGTTCGACAAATCAATGATTTAAACTGCGGGAAATACCTCCATGAAGTTATGGATGCCGACAACAAAGCCGATTTTTGTATTGGTGTTGCAGGTTATCCGGAGAAACATTTAGAATCTCCTTCGTTGCAGTCAGATTTAAAAAGACTAAAAGAAAAAGTAGATGCTGGCGCTGATTATGTGGTAACACAAATGTTTTTCGACAATGCTAAATATTTTACTTTTGTTGAAAAAGCAAGAGAAATGGGTATCACTATTCCGATTATTCCTGGAATTAAACCAATTGCTGTCCAAAGACATTTACAAATCCTGCCGCAAATTTTCAGAATTGATTTGCCGGAAGATTTAATTGATGCAGTTGACAAATGCAAAAATAACGCTGAAATCAAACAAGTCGGAATCGAATGGGCAATTCAGCAATCTCTTGAATTAAAAGCAGCTGGAGTTCCTGTTTTGCATTATTATTCAATGGGAAAATCGGAGAATATTCGCCAGATTGCGAGTGAGGTTTTTTAAGAGTTTAAATTTAAAGTTTGTCATTTCGACTGAATGGAGAAATCACACTCGTAATTCGACAAAGATTGGTGACATTCTATACGGAGTTTCTCGTGTGATTTCTCCCTTCGGTCGAAATGACAAAATCATAAGATAATTGGAATTTCAATCCGAGCGATAAAGAATTGACTAAGTAATTTAAATTTGGAATTTAAACCTTACCCTTATGAAAAATGAAGAATTACAAGCAATTGCCTCACAGCTAAAACATCCAACGGGAGAAAAAGGAATTGAAATGGCGAACATGATGCATGAAACCAACATCAACATGACGCGCAATTCCATCCAAAATTTAAATATAAAAGAGGGAGATTCTATTTTAGAATTAGGTCATGGAAATGCAGGACATTTAGAATTTCTATTCGAACAAGCACAAAAACTGAAATATTATGGACTCGAAATGTCTGAATTAATGTTTCATGAAGCACGCCAAATTAATAGAAATTTTGTCTCTCAAAAACAGGCTTTCTTTTCACTTTATGACGGAAATATAATTCCGTTTGAAGAAGCCTTTTTCAATAAAATATTTACGGTAAATACTATTTATTTCTGGGAAGAGCCTGAAAAACTGCTTTTAGAAATATATAGTGTTTTAAAACCTAGCGGTATTTTCTGTATCACTTTTGCAGAAGAAAGTTTTATGAAACAGCTTCCTTTTACTAAATTCGAATTTGAACTTTACAACACGGAAAAAGTGGAGAAACTGGTTCAAAAAACACCTTTCAAAATTATTAAAATAGCCACTTTAACAGAAAAAGTAAAAACCAAAACGGGCGAATTAGTGGATAGAGATTTTACAACTTTAGTTTTAGAAAAATAACAAAAATCTCAAATGTTAATTTTTGGATTCTTTTTTTGACTACTTTAATTGCTTTTTATTCAAGTTCTATTTCTGAATCGTAACACTTTAAATTTATGGAGGTTAAAAAAATCAATTTTCTCAAAAGTTACAGCAGTATTCTTTTGCTTCTAGGCGGAATTATTTTGGGAAGTATTCTAGGATTAGTGTTTGGAAAAGATGTTGAGGTTATAAAACCGCTCGGAGATATATTTTTGAATTTGCTTTTTACCGCTATTATTCCGCTTATTTTCTTTACTATTGCTTCTTCTGTTGCCAATTTAGAACAAACAGAAAAATTAGGAAGATTGTTCATTATTATGATTGCTGTTTTTTTAGGAACTATTCTGATATCAGCATTAGTAATGATTACCGCAGTATATCTTTTTCCGATTCACCAAAGTATTGTAATTTCTAAAGTACCGCTTGAAACTATTGAATCTGGCAGTATTGGCGATCAAATAGCGAAATTGGTTACGGCAAATGATTTCTTCGAATTATTATCGCGAAAAAGCATGCTGGCGCTTATTATTTTCTCTTTTTTAGTTGGCTTTTCTAGTTTACAGTCTGGAGAAAAAGGAAGTGCTTTTAGAAGTTTTCTGGATTCAGGTAATGAAGTGATGAAACAGCTTTTGGGAATCATTATGAAATTAGCGCCAGTTGGTTTAGGAGCTTATTTTGCTTATCAGGTTGGCGTTTTCGGACCACAATTATTTGGTGCTTATGCAAAGCCATTAGGCGTTTATTATGGAGCCTGTATTTTTTACTTCTTTGTGTTTTTTAGTATATATGCTTTTATTGCAGGAGGAAAACGGGCATTTGTAGTGTTTTGGAGTAACAATATAACGCCGTCTTTAACCGCAGTAGGAACGTGCAGCAGTATTGCCACTATTCCAGCAAATCTAGATGCAGCAGAAAAAATGGGAATCCCAAAACATGTTAGAAATTTGGCAATTCCACTCGGCGGCCCATTGCATAAAGATGGTTCGAGTATGTCTTCTATTCTAAAAATTACGGTGCTGTTTGCAATGTTTGGGAAAGATTTTACGGATCCTTTAACGATACTTTTGGCGCTGGGAATTACCGTTATAGTTTCGATTGTTGAAGGCGGAATTCCGAATGGAGGTTATATTGGAGAAATTTTGGCGATTACCGTTTATGGTTTGCCAATGGAACAAGCGTTGCCAGTAGCGATGATTTTAGGAACTTTGGTTGATCCAATTGCTACGTTATTAAATGCAAATGGAGATGTAATTTGTTCGATGATGATTTCCCGGTTTTCTGAAAAAACAAAATGGTAATTAATTAAATCTAGAATAAATCACTGGTAGATAATGCTTTACGATATATCAACACTTTACTCGGATTAGTTTAAAAGTGTAATGATTCATCATAGTATAGATATTAGGCGGACTTGTATTATTTGATCGTAAAAGTTTTATAACCCAAGCCTCAAATATTACCAGATTTTTCTGTAAATCGAATGTCAATTATTGATTAAATTTGAAGGAAAAATTAATCTACGAAAGATGAATTCTGTACTACAGCACGATTTAAACAATATTGAAAATATTCTTAATCAAACCAAACAACAAGGAATTGATTTTCTAAACAATCTCGAAAACATTCCAACTTCTAACAAAGCAACAATTGATACAAACCGCGATTTAAACGAATTTGGTTTAGGAGCATTAGGTGCTTTAGCTGAATTTAATGAAAGAATGGCTCCAATAATGGTAGCTTCCTCTGGTCCGAGATATTTAGGTTTTGTAACAGGCGGTTCTACACCAGCATCTATTATAGGCGACTGGCTAACTTCAGTTTACGATCAAAATACGCAGGCTGTAAAAGCTCAGGGAGGCGCTTCGGCATTAATTGAATTTGAAACCATCAATTTATTATTACAATTGTTAGATCTTCCAAAATCATTTTTAGGCGGATTTGTAACGGGTGCAACTATGTCTAATTTTACCTGTTTAGGAGTTGCAAGACAATGGTTTGGAACTCAGTTTGGAAAAGATTTTGCCAAAAACGGAATATCTGAAACTATAAATATCTTAACAGCAACACCGCATTCATCTTCTATAAAAACATTGGCAATGTTAGGTGTTGGAAGTCAAAATTATACTTCAGTAAAAACAATAGAAGGAAATCGAGAAGCAATTGATATTGTTGATTTAGAAAAAAATATTCAGCATTTAAACGGACGGCCTTTTATCTTGATTTCAAGTGCTGGAACTGTAAATACAGCTGATTTTGATGATTTTCAGGCAATATCAAAGTTAAAAGAAAAGTATAATTTCTGGTGGCATATTGATGCGGCGTTTGGAGGTTTTGCGGCAGTTTCTGAGAAGTTTAAACATCTTGTAGAAGGATGGGAAGGAGCAGACAGTATCACGATTGATTGTCACAAATGGCTAAATGTGCCATATGAAAGTGCTTTCTACCTGATAAAAAAAGAACATGTGAATTTGCAGATCGAAACTTTTCAAAATTCAAATGCGCCTTATCTAGGTAATCCGCTGGAGAATTTTAATTACTTAAATGTACTGCCTGAAAATTCACGCCGATTAAGAGCTTTGCCGGCCTGGTTTTCTTTGTTGGCTTACGGAAAAGAGGGTTTTAAAGATATTGTAGAAAATAGTATTCATCTGGCTTTGCATTTTGGAAATGAACTTATCGAAGATGACAGTTTTGAATTGCTGGCTCCAATTCGCCTGAATAATGTTTGTTTTACCTTAAAAGGCGATCATAATCAAGAAAAAGTAAATCAGTTCTTGACTATTCTGAATGACAAAGGAAAAGTATTTATGACGCCAACAGTTTACCAAAACCGAAAAGGAATTAGAGCTTCATTTGTAAATTGGCGTACCACCGAAGACGATATTAAAATTATCATTGAAGAAATGAAAACTTCTATTTTAGATCTGGAAATTTAATCTAAGAATAAAAAAAAGCTCGTTTATTTTTTTAAACGAGCTTTTTCTATAAAAGTAAGGCTGAGATTAAACTTATTTAGTAATTTCTCTAAAAACAGCTTCCAGGTTTTTATTTTTTTGATTCAATTGCAGTGTTTTCAAACCATTTTCGTTGGCAAAGTCAAAAATAGCCGGGCGCATATCTTTTTCTGCAACAAAAGTCAGCTCCCAGGTCATATCGTGAATATTTCGGTATGCAGTAATGTTTTCAAGCTTAGCTAAAAGCTGTTCTTCAATTTGATAATCAAATTCAACTTCTATAACCTGTTCTTTGTTTTCAGAAACTAGATGATCTAATTTTTTATCAGCAACGATTTGTCCTTTGTCAATAATAATGACACGATCGCAAATAGCTTCTACTTCCTGCATAATGTGCGTTGAAAGAAAAACCGTTTTATCCTTGCCAACATTCTTGATTACATTTCTGATTTCCATTAACTGATTCGGATCCAGACCAGTAGTTGGTTCATCTAAAATCAAAACATCCGGATTGTGTAGTAACGCATTTGCAAGTCCAACACGCTGGCGGTAACCTTTAGATAATTGTCCTATTTTTTTATGACTTTCAGCTGACAGTCCTGTCAGTTGTATTACTTCTTCAATTCTTGATTTTTCAACCTTGTAAACATCGGCATTAAAAGCCAAATACTCACGAACATACAAATCCAAATACAGCGGATTATGCTCTGGCAAATAACCAATAGATCGCTGTACCGCTTTTGCATCCGTCATGACATCATGACCATTTACTAGGGCTGCACCGCCATCCGCCAATAAATACGTAGTCAATATTTTCATCAAGGTCGATTTTCCTGCTCCATTTGGACCAAGAAATCCAACAATTTCTCCTTTTTGAATAGAGAATGAAATTTCGTTCAGCGCTTTTTGAGTTCCGTAACTTTTTGATATGTTGTTTACTTCTATCGACATGACTTTTTATTTACTGCAAAAGTAAACAGAAATAGTTTTGATTTGTACATTTTGCCTTTTAAAGAATTTGTTAAAAAGATTTATTACATAAAAATTATGGCATCTTTATTGTTAAAGCTGTATTAAATTTTAACAAATATCACTTATGAAAAAAATGTTACTTGTTCTTGCATTAGCCATGGTTAGCTTTGCAAATGCTCAAAAAAAAGGTTCAATTTTAGTTATGGGAAGTATTAATTACCAATCTCAAAACACCTCAAATTCTGGTTCAGAATACAAAACTTCTTATTTTGGTTTTACACCTAAAGTTGGATATCAATTTCACCAAGATTGGACTGCAGGTATCGAAGCAGGAGTAGGGACTTCAAAACAAGATAATGGCAATAACAGCGAATACAAATCAAATAACTTTTCTTTAGGAGGTTTTTTGCGTTATGCTAAACCATTAAATCAAACTTTTTCTGCATATGCTGATTTAGGAGTTGGTTACCAAAGTAATAAAATTACAAATACTACAGGACCAATCGACACAATAAACGAAGGAGATGGGTTTTATATTGGAATTACACCAGCAATCTTAGTTAATGTTGGTAAAGGTTTTGGTTTAAACTTTAACGTTGGAGGTTTAGGATACAACACTTTAAATTATGATGGAAACAACGGAAACGGAGATAATGTAAAAACATTCAATTTCTCTTTCGGACAACAGTTTTCTGTTGGAATTTCAAAGAATTTCTAATCTAGAATATATTTCAATTTCTTAAAAAGCACTCCAATTGGAGTGCTTTTTTTGTTTAAGAGTATCTTTACGAATAAATGCCAGCATAAGTAAAGTCGAAACAAATCATAACTACAAGATTTTCGACTTCACCCGCTGACATAAAAAACAAAAATATATCTAAACAAAAAATATTAACTAACTGGGTTTTCAACTGTTGCTCTCATTTCCTGAGCCGCCGCAACCATTTCGATTAAAGCTTTTTTGGTTTCGCCCCAATGGCGTGTTTTTAAACCACAATCAGGATTTACCCAAAGCTGATCTATTGGAATTACAGCAGAAGCTTTCTCTAGTAATTTCACCATTTCTGTACTCGAAGGCACACGCGGAGAGTGAATATCGTAAACTCCAGGTCCAATTTCGTTTGGATATTTAAAGTTAGCAAAAGCATCTAGAAGTTCCATTTGCGAACGTGAACATTCGATTGTAATAACATCGGCATCCATATCGGCGATGTTTTGAATAATGTCATTGAACTCACTATAGCACATGTGAGTGTGAATTTGCGTATCGTCGTTAACTCCAGATGCAGAAATTCTAAATGCTTTTACAGCCCAGTCTAAGTAGTTTGCCCATTCTTCTTTTCTCAACGGCAAACCTTCGCGAATGGCTGGCTCATCAATTTGAATGATTTTAATTCCGGCTTTTTCTAAGTCTACAACTTCATCACGAATGGCCAAAGCAATTTGCGTACAAGTTTCAGAACGTGGCTGATCGTTACGAACAAACGACCATTGTAAAATTGTTACAGGTCCTGTAAGCATTCCTTTTACCCATTTTGGAGTTAAAGATTGCGCATATTTTGACCATTTTACCGTCATTGGGTTTGGTCTGGAAACGTCGCCGTAAATAACCGGAGGTTTCACGCAACGACTTCCGTAGCTTTGAACCCAGCCATTTTTGGTAAACGTAAATCCGTCCAATTGTTCTCCGAAATATTCCACCATATCGTTACGCTCGAATTCTCCGTGAACCAAAACATCGATTCCGGTTTCTTCCTGAAAACGAATGGTAGCTTCGGTTTCTTTTTCGATTAAATCGTTGTATTGTTCCGTTGTTAATTCTCCTTTTTTAAATTTCGCTCTCCAGCTTCTCACTTCAGCTGTTTGAGGAAAAGATCCAATTGTGGTTGTTGGGAATAACGGTAAATTTAAAGCTTCGATTTGGCTTTTTCTTCTTGTTGCAAAACTGCTTTTACGTTTGTCGTCTGAAGTTGTAATTCCTGCAACACGTGCTTTAACTTCATTATTGTGAATTAATTTTGAAGTTTTACGATTGTCATTTGCAATTACATTTCGCTCATAATCAACAGAATTTTTAACGTCAACTTCGTTTGAAGCGAATTGTTTTAAAAGTACAATTTCGTTGATTTTTTGCTTCGCGAAAGCTAACCATTGTTTGATTTCAGGAGTTAAAGTCTGATCGTTTGTTTCTAAATCCAAATCGCACGGACTGTGAATTAAAGAACAAGACGGAGCAACAAGAATTCTGTTTTCGCCCAAAGCATCAGTCGCTTTTTTAATTAATTCTAATGATTTTTTGAAATCGTTTTTCCAGATATTTCTTCCGTCGACAACTCCCAAAGAAAGATTTACGTTTGAAGCCAATTTCCCAGATTCTAAAATATCATCCAATTGAAGCGGACAACGAACTAAATCTAAATGAAAAGTATCAACCGGAAGCGCTAAAGCTGTTTCCAGATTTTCGCCGAAGCAGTCAAAATAATTCGCTAAAATGATTTTAATATTCGGGAAACGTTTGTGGATTTCGTTGTACACTTTTGTGAAAGTATTTCTTTCTTTATCTGTTAAATTCAAAGCTAAGAAAGGTTCGTCAAACTGAATATACTCTACATTTTCTGCTTGTAATTTTTCAAATATTTCGAAATAAACCGGAAGTAAAGCATCGATAAGATCAATTCGGTGAAAACCGTCTTCTTTTTCTTTTCCTAAAAGCAAATACGAAATTGGTCCAATTAAAACGGGTTTTGTCGCAATTCCTAAGTCTTTTGCTTCTTTAAATTCATTGATTATTTTTTCTGAAAACAATTCAAATTTTTGGTTTTTTGTGAATTCAGGAACAATGTAATGATAGTTGGTATCGAACCATTTTGTCATTTCCATTGCTACAACATCTTGTCCGTCTTTTTGCGCGCCTCTTGCCATGGCAAAATACAAGTCAAGTGACGAATTTGTTTTAGCCAGTTCGTGATAACGCTGTGGAATTGCGCCAACTGTCAAAGTCAAATCCAAAACCTGATCGTAAAAAGAAAAATCGTTAGACGGAATTAAATCTACTCCGGCTTCTGATTGTAAATACCAGTTTCTAATTTGAATTTCTTTTCCCGCATCAATAAGTTCCTCTGCAGAAATTTTTCCAGCCCAGTATAATTCACTGGCTTTTTTTAACTCTCTGTTGCTCCCGATTCTTGGATAACCTAAATTATTTGTTTTCATTTTTTTGATTCAGTATTTTTTACTGTACAAATGTATTTCATTGGGTTTTAATACTTAAATTTGAGCTTATTTTAAGTAAAATGTATTTTTTAATTTATATTTTGAAGATTATTTTACTGTGAAATTGTCTTTAATGAATCTTTAGCCGTAAAAAAAACTATGGAAAACCTTGATAAAACCGATTTACTGATACTCAAACACCTTCAGGAAAACTCAAATATCAACACAAAAGATCTTGCGAGTAAACTATTCTTGACGGTTACTCCAGTTTACGAACGAATAAAAAGACTGGAAAGAGACGGATATATTACTAAATATGTAGCGCTTTTAGACAAGAAAAAAATGAATCGCGGTATGACCGTTTTTTGTAATGTACGCTTAAAAGAACATGCCAAAAATGTGGGAAGTAATTTTGTAAAAGATATTGTGGCACTTCCAGAAATTATAGAATGCTATAACATTGCTGGCGATTACGATTTTATGCTTAAAATTTTGGTACAAGATATGGCTAGTTATCAGGATTTTGTGATGAATAAATTATCGACTATTGAAAACATCGGGAACACGAATAGTATTTTTGTAATGGGAGAAATTAAACATAGTACGGCTTTAGAGTTCTAAAGACTTTAAAATCTTAAAATAAAACGTATTTTTGAACTTTTAGATCATCAATCTAAAATCAATCCCGAGGCTTTGGGACTAAATTCTAAAATTAAAAAATGAACTGGGAACAACTTTTATCTCTAAAAAAGCAAGGCGACACAGGCAAAAGATTACGTATTGAACAAGATGATACACGATTGGGTTTTGAGGTCGATTATGACCGAATTATCTTCTCGGCTGCATTTAGATCTTTGCAGGATAAAACACAGGTAATCCCCCTTTCTAAAACAGATTTCGTTCATACGCGTTTGACACACAGTTTAGAAGTTTCGGTTGTGGGAAGATCGTTAGGACGTTTGGTTGGGAAAAAAATCATCGAAAAATATCCTTATTTAAAAGAAGTTCACGGCTATCATATGAATGATTTCGGAGCAATTGTAGCAGCAGCGTCATTGGCACACGATATCGGAAATCCACCTTTTGGACATTCGGGTGAAAAAGCTATTGGGGAATATTTTTCTATCGGAAACGGGTTAAAATACAAAGATAAACTTACCGCAAAACAATGGCAGGATTTAATTGATTTTGAAGGAAATGCTAATGGTTTTTCGGTTCTAACGGCGAGTCGTCCGGGAATTGAAGGTGGGCTTAGAATTTCATACGCCACTTTGGGTGCTTTTATGAAATATCCTAAAGAAAGTCTTCCGAAAAAACCAACGAGCAATATTGCCGATAAAAAATACGGTTTCTTCCAGACTGATAAATTGTTTTTTGAAGAAGTAGCCCAGGATATGGGAATGATTGCCAACAAAGAAGATGGCGATATTGGTTTTGAAAGACATCCGTTGGCGTATTTAGTAGAAGCGGCAGATGACATTTGCTACACCATTATAGATTTTGAAGACGGAATAAATCTTGGTTTGGTATCTGAAGATTATGCTTTAGAATATTTAATCAAATTGGTAAAAGATAACATTGGAGTTGCCAAATATAAATTGCTGGAAACCAAAGAAGACCGAATCAGTTATTTGCGTGCTTTGGCAATTGGCGCTTTAATTAGCGATGCTGTTGATGTTTTTATTGAAAATGAAGAAGCAATCTTGGCGGGTAATTTTCCGTATGCTTTAACCGATAAAAGCAAATACAAAGCGCAGATGAATGATATTATTCAACTAAGTGTCGAAAAAATCTACCAAAGCCGTGAAGTCATCGAGAAAGAAATTGTAGGTTATCAAATCATTCAGACTTTGCTGGATAAATTTATTACAGCATTCAATAATAAATACGAAGGAACTGCATCAAACTACGATAAACTAATCTTGAAAATGCTGCCAGAAAAGCATCATCTCGACAAAGGCAATTTATACGAGCGTCTGCTTCATATCTGCCATTATGTTTCGCTTTTGACAGATGGGAATGCATTAGAATTATATGAAATGATTCAAGGGCATAAAAAGAACTAAAATTAATTTATCATAAAAAAGAACCCCATAAAGCGTAAGTTTTATGGGGTTCTTTGTATAAATATAAGATTTATTATTTAAAAGCGTAAACTAAGCCAACACCTAAAACCTGACGGAGTTGTGCTCTTGGTCCGTCGTTAACCTGACTTGTTGTTCCCGTTGTAGGATCAACGACATCTTTTTTGGTTTTAATGTCGTCATCATAAACTAAATGCACGCCAATATTTGCTTTAACGTAAGCATTAACAACAAGATCTAAACGCGTATCATAATCCACATCGACATTTCCAAATTTGTTCAAATAATCGGTATATAAACTTAGGCGGTTTTCATAGAAAATGTTTTTGTAAATCTCGCTTTTCATATATCCTGTAAACAAAATACCAAACTCAGCTTTTACTTTTTGTCCTTCTTCCACTAAAATTTGTGCAGTAGGATCAAGAGGATCTGTTATATAAACTGCTTTTTTAACACCAAAAGAACCTTGATTAGCAAGATATTGATCTAATACCAAAGTTGTCTTTAAAGTAATCGGAGAGAAGTAAAAAGTTCTGTTTTTCTTTTTGTCTGAGTTCTCAGCTCCAGCTCCTAAAAAGATGTAAGCTGGTGCAAAAGGTTTAGAGATCGCAATGTCTCGGTTAGGATAGTTGTAACCGTTTGTAAATTGCGTATTGAAATTAAACTTAGCAGAATAATACCAGTTTGATAAAGAATCTTTTCTGAAACCATAAGTAGAGTTCATCAAAATTGCGTCATCTGTTTTTCTAAGTTCTGTTCCGTCTTGTTTATTTAAACCATATTTTACTATAAGTTCGTTCACCCATTTATGATTTCCTTTAACGAAAGTTCTTCCAAATTCACCTTTAAACAACCCAGAAATAGAACTTGTTCCCCCGGCGCTCCAATTCACAAAAGCAATTTCCGAAATGTCAAAACCTAATTGATTTTTTTTAGTCCAATTGGAAGGTAGTTTTGGTAGTTGATTTGGATCTAAAGTCGTTTGTATAAGTTGGGCAAAGTTTTTTGAAGTACTTAAAAGCAACAGAAGTAAAAGGGTAGAACGCAATAATTTCATTAGGTTGATTTTATTTTTTTTTGGTGCTGCAAAATAATTATTTTAGACCGTTTGAAAAAGATTTATTAAACTTTTAACGTCAATTTTACACAATTGTTGCAGTTGCGCTACCGTTCCGTGCTCAATAAATTCGTCTGGAACACCCAAATTTTGAATATTATTTTTGAAATTATTTGTTGCTGCAAACTCTAAAACAGCACTTCCAAAACCTCCAATTTTAGCCCCGTCTTCTATTGTAATTATGTTTTCAAAATCTAAAAAAATATGCTGTAATAATTTGATATCTAATGGTTTAATGAATGGGAAGTCGTAATGTGCAATGCGTTCAGAATTTGAACATTGGCTTAGTGCTTCGATAACATTATTTCCAATAGTTCCAGTAGATAAAACTGCCATTTTTGTTCCCTTTTTTAAGCAGTTTGCTTGGCCAAATTTAATTTTCTCATAATGTCCGAAATTTTCTACTTCCCAATTCGGAAGAACCCCTCGGCCGCGTGGATATCGGATTGCAATAGGATTATTCAGACCTAATTGAGCTGTATATAAAATGTTTTGAAGCGCAATTTCATTAATAGGCGCATAAATTATCATATTAGGAATCGTGCGCAAATAAGCAATATCAAAAACGCCATGATGTGTTGCTCCGTCTTCGCCAACCAAACCGGCTCGATCTAAACAAAAAATCACAGGTAAATTTTGTAAAGCTACATCATGAATGACTTGATCGTAAGCACGTTGTAAAAAAGTTGAATAAATATTACAATATACAATCATGCCTTGTGTGGCCATTCCGGCAGCAAGAGTTACAGCGTGCTGTTCTGCAATTCCAACATCAAAAGCACGTTCTGGAATTTCATCCATCATAAACTTTAAAGAGCTTCCTGATGGCATTGCAGGCGTAATTCCGATGATTTTTTGGTTCTTTTTAGCTAAATCTAAAATGGTCAAACCAAAAACATCTTGATATTTTGGAGGCAAATTGTCTTCATGTTTTAAGTGAATTTCTCCAGTCGAAGCGTCAAATTTTCCGGGTGCATGATATTTTACCTGATTTTCTTCAGCTTGCTGCAGGCCTTTTCCTTTTGTGGTTACAATATGAAGAAATTTTGGACCTTTTATCTTTTTTAACCGATTTAGTTCTTGTATTAAAGTTGGAAGATCATGCCCGTCAATTGGACCCGAATAATCAAAATTCAAAGATTTGATCATGTTATTTTTCTTCGGATTTTTTCCTTCTTTTACCGCAGTAAGATACTTTTTGAGTGCACCAACGCTAGGATCAATTCCGATAGCATTGTCATTCAAAATAACCAATAAGTTAGCATCGGTCACTCCGGCGTGATTTAAGCCTTCAAATGCCATTCCGCTTGCAATAGAAGCATCACCAATTACGGCAATGTGCTGTTTCTCAAAATCGCCTTTTAAGTTTGACGCAATCGCCATTCCCAACGCAGCAGAAATAGAAGTAGAAGAATGGCCTACGCCAAAAGTATCATAAACACTTTCGCTTCTTTTTGGGAAACCCGAAATACCATGAAGTTGTCTGTTGGTGTCGAAATTTTCTCTTCTTTCGGTTAAAATTTTGTGTCCGTAAGCCTGATGGCCAACATCCCAAACTAATAAATCGTCGGGCGTATTAAATACATAATGCAAAGCAATTGTCAATTCAATGACGCCTAAACTTGCTCCCAAATGGCCTTCTTTTACAGAAACAACATCAATTATAAATTGGCGTAATTCCTGAGCAACTTCTGGCAGCTGCGCTTCAGAAAGTAAGCGTAAATCGGCGGGATTGTATATGTTTGAAAGTAAATTGCTTTTCATTGTTAGGTAAAAAGCAAATTTACGGTTTTAAATTTAATTCTGTTTGTTCATTGCTTTCTCCTGTTTTGAAAATTTGCATTGAGGTAATTTTTGAAGATTTTCTTTTTCTTCTTTTCGGATTCAAAGTATCCAGTTCAAGTGTAATTGGTAAAGTGTAATAGGTTTTAACTTTTCTTCCACTAGTTTCTCCCGGAGTCCATTTTTCGAATTTCTTTAAAACCCGAATGGCTTCTTCTCCAGTTCCAAAACCAAGGTCTTCTATTATTTTAATTTCATCTATACGTCCGTCTTTTTCAATTACAAAAGACATTTTAATTATTCCGGTTGATTTCTTTAGATCTTTTGGAATTTTAAATTCATTTCTAAAAATTTCATAAAATAATTCTATTCCTCCGGGATAATCAGGTCTGACATCTATGCCTGCAAATCCATATACTACATTGTCCTCATAAGGATCTGCGTAAGACATTGCGTCTCCAGATTCTGTTTTTGCTAAAGACAAGAATTTTTCTTTTTTATGGAGATGATGGCTTTTGTGGTTTTTAAATTTTGTCTCTTTTATTTTTGGAGCTGTATCGTTATTTGATGTAATTATTTCTTTATGAATGGTTTTTGTAGAGGAAGAATCTTCGATTATTTCAATTTTGTCGATTTTTTGTTTGTTCCCATCTTTATCTTGACAGCTAAACAAAGTAGTTCCCATAGCAATAAACAAAGCAAGCAAAAACATTTTGTGATAATGAGTCTGAGTATGTAAAACCTGACTTGGAATCTGAATTATTATAGAATCCAATTGCGATTTTTTAAATCTGCCGCAAATTTTATTATTTTGATTTTGAATGAAAAAATGCTGTACTTCTTGCGGTAACATTTCGGTAAAATCGATAACGGTTTTGGCGCAGCTCAAACAAAAACGGCCGTTTTCGTTTGGCGTCATTTTGTCCCAGTTTTCATGGCAAGGCTCAGGAATCGTTATTTTGAATTTTCTTTCCATGCATTATTGAATAAAGGGAATTGGCAAAATATAAGATGATCTAACAATATGACTGTTATGTTTTCCCGGAATCCACTTTGGAGCCGTTTTTAAAACTTTAATAGCTTCTTCTCCGTTTCCTGTGCCTGTATTTTCAACTATATTGAAATTACTCAAACTGCCATCTTTTTCTACAACAAACACTATTTTTCCTTGAAATTTATCTGTTTTAGTTGAAACAGGATAATTTTTATAAAAATAAGCATAGAATTTTTTCATTCCATTTTCTGGAACAGGTAAAACATCTAAATCTTTTGAGTTATATATAATATCATACTTAAAAGTTCCTTGCTCAATAGAATTAGGAATAAGTAATGCTCCAACTATAGTCTCTTCGTGAGTTTTTTTTGACTCTACTTTTTTAGATTCGATCTGATGTCCATAACATGATGAATTATTGGTCTCGTTTTGATCTTGATTTGTATTATCAACAATCTCGATTTTATCAATTCTATTTTTGTTCCCATCTTTATCTTGACAGCTAAACAAAGTAGTTCCCATAGCAATAAACAAAGCAAGCAAAAACATTTTGTGATAATGCGTCTGAGTATGTAAAACCTGACTTGGAATCTGAATTATTATAGAATCCAATTGCGATTTTTTAAATCTGCCGCAAATTTTATTATTTTGATTTTGAATGAAAAAATGCTGTACTTCTTGCGGTAACATTTCGGTAAAATCGATAACTGTTTTGGCGCAGCTCAAACAAAAACGGCCATTTTCGTTTGGCGTCATTTTGTCCCAGTTTTCATGGCAAGGCTCAGGAATCGTTATTTTGAATTTTCTTTCCATTTTGAATATCAAGATTTAAATGTAATAAAAAATAATAGTAAAACCTTATTTTTGCAATTATGATAAATCCTTTCACCGACGAATACTTCATGAAAAAAGCTTTGCAGGAAGCTGAAATGGCTTTTGAAAAAGGCGAAATTCCTGTTGGAGCCATAATTGTTGTGGCTGATAAAGTCATTGCAAGAAGTCATAATTTGACTGAATTGCTAAATGATGTTACTGCACATGCTGAAATGCAGTCGATAACTGCAGCCGCTAATTTTCTTGGTGGAAAATATTTAAAGGATTGCACTTTATATGTTACACTCGAACCTTGCCAAATGTGCGCCGGTGCTTTGTATTGGAGTCAGATTTCTAAAATTGTTTTTGGCGCCCGTGATGAACAGCGCGGCTTTATCGTTATGGGAACAAAGCTTCATCCCAAAACTACTGTTGTTTCTGGCGTTATGGCCAATGAAGCTGCTGATTTAATGAAACGATTTTTTATAGAAAGACGTAAATAATCATCATTTTTAAGTACGAAAAAAATAATTCATTACACTGAATTTTCCTCTTAAAATGTTTTAAAAAATATTCTACATTTACTACAATATATTTAGCCTTTGGATAGTTATGCTCTTTAACTATCAAATGTTAAAACGTTCTGTCATTTTCTATAATTTGTAACCATTAACTCTAAATAAAAGTGAAAGCAAAAGGATTAGTTCTCGTATTTTGTGTGTTTTTTATTTTTCAATCTTGCGGCAGAAAATCAGCAGCCGATTTCAATTCCGATTTTTCATTATTTAAAGAGTATATAGTCAGTTTTACCGGGGGAATAGTTTCTTCCGAATCTGATATTCGAGTGGTTCTGGCTTTCGATAAAAAAGAATGGAAAGCCAATCAAGTTTTAGACAGCGATTTATTTGATATTTCTCCAAGCGTCGACGGAAAAGTGGTCGCACTTTCTACTAATACAATTGCCTTTATTCCAGAAAAAAAGTTGGATCCCGGAACTGAATATCAGGTAACCTTAAATTTAGACAAGCTTATTACGCTCCCAAAAGACAAAGAGGCAACGCTTTCTAAATTTAATTTTACGGTAAAAACAATCAAACAGGATTTTACTATAAATACGGCTGATATTCAATCGTACAGCAAAGAATATCAATATTTAAACTGTGTTTTAAAAACGGCTGACTTTATTGATCTTGAGACAGCTAAAAAGTTAATAGAAGCAAAACAAAAGGGAAATAATCTTAAAATTAAATTTGATGCAAAATCGGGTTCCGCAAAAGAATTCAATTTTATAATTGACAGTATTCAGCGTTATTCTGAAGCCACAAATCTTGAAATTTTATATGATGGAAGTGATTTTGATATTGATCAGAAAGGTCAAATCGATGTTCCGATCACCAATATAAACGAATTTAAAATCGTAAAAGTTGAGGTCCCAGACGGAAGCAATCAATCACTGACAATTAATTTTTCTGAACCTTTAGAAAAAGGCCAGGATTTTAAAGGTTTGGTTTCGATTCAAAACGCAAATAATTTGAAATTCTCAACACAGGGAAATTTACTTAAAGTATATTTTAGTAATGAAAAAACGCCTGCTCAAACAGCAGTTTCTGCTCCTGTTGTAGTTGAAGAAAGTGCGGTTTCATTGGCAGATTCTGCATCGGTTGTTGTAGATAGTGCATCTGCTGTGGTTGATGAGGCTGTAGAAGTAGTTCAAGATGAAGAGCCAGAAGCAGCATCTGAACAAATTTTAGCGGGAGATTTATTAGTTGAAGTTTTTCAGGGAATTGAAAGCCAATACGGTAAAAAAATGGAAGCGAATTTCACTCAGAAGATTTCGTTTGACCAAATAAAACCAAGTGTGCGCTTTATTAAAAACGGAACTATTTTGCCAAGTTCCAATAATTTAAAATTGAATTTTGAAGCTGTAAATTTAAGTGCAGTCGATGTAAAAGTATACAAAATCTACAAGAATAATATTCTTCAATTCCTTCAGTATAATGAGCTGAACGGCAGTCAAAATCTCAAGAAAGTAGCACAGCCAGTAGCGAAAACTACATTGAATTTAAGCGAAAACAAACTTATAAATCCGAATAAATGGAACACATTTGCTTTAGATTTATCTAAAATAATTACGCCAGAACCAGGAGCGATTTATAGAGTAGAATTTGTGTATAAAAAGAAATACTCTCTATATAAATGCGAAACTTCTGAAGAAGACCAAAGTGATGAAGAGGAAGAAGAAGTCGATGAAAATGATGTAAACTACAGCGGAAACTCCTATGACGACTATTATTATGATGATTACGAATGGCGAGAAAGTCAAGATCCTTGCTCAAGTTCGTATTATTATAATGCCAGAATTGCAACTAATATTCTAGCGACAGATTTGGGTGTTATTGCCAAAAGAGGAGAAAACAAATCATATTTATTTGCTGTAAATAATATTGTAACAACTGAGCCGGTTTCCAATGCAAGGGTTGATTTGTACAATTATCAACAGCAAAAATTAGCGACAAGCGCAACCAGCAGCGAAGGAATTGCTTCTTTCCAGCTCGATAAATTCGCTTATTTTGCTATTGTATCTTTAGGAAATCAATCGACTTACGTAAAATTAGACGACGGACTTTCATTGTCTGTGAGTAATTTTGATGTGGCCGGCGAAACGTTGCAAAAGGGCTTAAAAGGCTTTATCTATGGAGAACGTGGTGTTTGGCGTCCGGGAGATAACTTGTATTTGTCTTTCATTTTAAATGATGCTTCGAATAAATTGCCAAAATCACATCCAATTAAGTTTAGATTGAATGATCCGAATGGGAAAACCGTTTATCAAACCATTCAAAAAACCAATGAATTAAATCATTACGCATTTACAGTTCCAACAAGTGCAGATGCACCCACAGGAAATTGGGAAGCCATGGTCAGTGTTGGAGGTGCGAAATTTTATAAAAGCATTAAAATTGAAACCATTAAGCCAAATCGTTTAAAAATAAAGAATAATTTCTCCAGAAAAACACTTTCATCTGCGTATCCAAACAAAAGTAATTTGGAAGTGACTTGGCTTCACGGCGCTATTGCTAAAAATTTGAATGTAGAAATGCAAGCTAAGTTTTCGCAGCAGGCGACCACTTTTAAAGGTTATGAGAAGTTTACTTTTGATGATTTAGTACGTCAATTCAGCACAGAAGAAATTAATGTTTTCTCTGGAAAATTAAATGAAAATGGAAAAGCTTCAGTAAATATCGAACCAAAATTACAAGGTCAGGCACCAGGAATGCTTCGCGCTTCATTCATTACAAAAGTATATGAAGAAGGTGGAGATTTTAGTACAGATGTTATTTCGACTACGTATTCTCCATATAAAACCTATGTTGGAATAAAATCACCTGAACCAAATAAATACGGAATGCTGGAAACCAGAACCAACAATCGTTTTGATATTGTGACGCTTGATGAAAACGGAAGACCAAAAGCGGTTAGAAATCTGGAAGTAAAAGTTTATAAAGTAGAATGGCGCTGGTGGTGGGATGCTTCTAGCGATAATTTATCAAATTATAATTCTTCGAATGCGACAACTTCCTATAAAACATTTGTTATCAATACAGATTCTAGCGGAAGAGGAAGTGTTCAGTTTTCATTGACCGATGAAGAATGGGGACGTTATTTGATTCGTGCTTCAGACAATGCTGATGGGCATGCAACTGCTTTGACCGTAAACATTGACTGGCCAATTTGGTCTGGAAAAACGCGAAACAGAGATTCATCTACAGCAAATATGTTAGTGTTTTCTACTGATAAGAAAAACTACGCTGTAGGCGAGAAAGCACAAATATCTTTTCCGTCAAGCGAAGGCGGTCGCGCTTTAATTTCAATTGAGAACGGATCAAAAGTAGTACAGACTATTTGGGCTAAAACTGAAAAAGGAGAAACAAAAGTTGAAGTTCCGATCACTGCTGCAATGGCACCAAATGTGTATTTTAATATTACGCTTTTACAGCCACATGCGTCGACTAAAAATGATTCGCCTATTCGTATGTACGGAATTGTTCCGATAGAAGTTGTTGATAAAAATACCATTTTAGCACCCACACTTTCAATGCCTGATGTTTTAAAACCAGAGCAGACATTTACTGTAAAAGTAGGTGAGAAAACAGGTAAAGAAATGACGTATACAATTGCAGTTGTAGACGAAGGTCTGCTTGATTTAACTCGTTTTAAAACACCAAATGCCTGGGATAGTTTCTATGTTCGTGAAGCTTTAGGAGTAAAAACTTGGGATATTTATGATGATGTAATTGGCGCCTATGGCGGAAAAATAAATCAGATTTTCAGTATTGGTGGAGATCAAGATTTAGGCGGAGGAAAAGCTAAAAAAGCAAACCGTTTTAAACCTGTTGTATTGTATTATGGTCCGTTTAAGTTAGAAAAAGGACAAACTAAATCACATCAATTAAAATTGCCGAAATATATTGGTTCAGTTCGAACTATGGTAGTTGCCGGTGATGCTAATACTAGTGCTTACGGAAGTGTCGAAAAAGCAACTCAAGTAAAAAGTCCTTTGATGGTTTTGGCTTCGTTGCCAAGAAAAATTTCGCCTTCTGAGAAAGTAACAATTCCGGTTACCATTTTTGCAACAGAGAAAAATATTAAAAATGTTTCGATTCAGATAAAAACAAGCAATGGATTGAAAGTAATGGGAAGCGCAACTCAAAGTTTGACTTTTACAGAACCGGATGAAAAAATGGCTTATTTTAATTTAGTTGTTGGTTCTCAAACCGGAATTGCGAAGGTGCAGGTAATTGCCACTTCTGGAAAAGAGAAATCGGTTTATGATGTTGAGATCGACATGACGAACCCGAATCCGGTAACAAATACTTTTACCGATGTGATTTTGTCTCCAAACAGTACCAAGACCATTTCATGGAAAACCTTTGGAGTTGTGGGAAGCAATAAAGCAAGATTAGAAGTTTCTTCAATGCCAACAATCAATTTAAATGGAAGATTGCAATATCTTATTCAATATCCACATGGCTGTGTAGAGCAAACGACTTCTTCAGTTTTTCCACAGTTGTATTTGAATGATGTTGTTGATTTGGATGCAACTCGAAAAGCACTTATTCAAAAAAATATTACGGCAGGAATTACCAGATTAGGAAGTTTTCAGCTGTCAAACGGAGGAGTGGCTTATTGGCAAGGAAATACGACTGCTGATGATTGGGGAACTTCATATGCGGGACATTTCTTGATTGAAGCAGAGAAGAAAGGATATGTTTTGCCAATTAACTTCAAATCAAAATGGATTTCGTATCAGCAAAAAGAAGCAAAACAATGGCGTTTCGAACCAAAATATGGAAATGATTTGGCTCAGGCTTATCGATTATATACTTTGGCCTTAGCCGGAAATGCCGATTTGTCTTCTATGAACAGATTACGTGAAACAAAAGGAATTTCGAATGAAAGTATGCTTCGTTTAGCTGCTTCGTACGTTTTGGCAGGACAAAAATCTGCTGGATTGAACCTGTTTTTACACAGTAAAATAGAAGATGAATCAAGTACTTATAATTATTACTATTATGGTTCGAGCGAAAGAAACAGGGCGATGGCTTTAGAGACGATGCTGCTTTTAGGACAAAAGCAAAAAGCTTTTGATATGGCTTCAAAATTAGCCAAACAAATGTCTAACAATCAATGGATGAGTACACAGACAACTGCTTATTGTTTGTACGCAATGTCAAAATTTGCAGTAAGCAATGGTCCAAAAGGAGTTAATATTCAGTTTAGCAAAAACGGAAAAGGTGAAACAATAAACACACAAAAAACAATTGCTGACAGAAATTTAGTGGTTCAGACAGGTACAAACAGTGTCATTCTAAAAAACATTAAAAACAATACTATTTATGTTCGAGTTTTAAATACTGGAATATTACCAATCGGACAAGAAAATGCAATTCAGAGCGATGTTGCTGCAAATATTGTTTTCAAAAACAGAAAAGGAAGCGTAATTAATGTTTCAAAAATCAGCCAAGGAACAGAGTTTATTGCAGAGGTTACCATTCGAAATCAAAGAAATGAACATGTAGAAAATGTTGCCTTATCACAAATTCTGCCTTCAGGATTCGAAATCGTAAATACTCGTTTTACTGATTATGGAGACGCAACAAATAATATAGCCGATTATATTGATATTCGAGACGATAGAACTAATTTCTATTTTGGAATGAAAGCTGGCGAAACAAAAGTCTTTAGGATTTTGCTGAATGCATCTTATCTTGGGAATTATTATTTGCCTGGATTGCAATGCGAGGCAATGTATGATAATACTTTCTTAGCGAGAACAAAAGGATTTTGGGTTGAGGTTGTAAAATAAAGTTTCACGCAGATTTAGCATATCAAGCAGATAAAATAAAAAATCTGCTAAATCTGCGTGAAAAAAACTTAGCGAACTTTGCGGTTAAATATAATAAATATTGAAAAATAAACTTATAGCGTTTCTACAACGCATTATAAATTGGATAAAAAGAAACAAAATAAAGTCAGCAGTTGCATTTTTGCTCTTGCTGATTTACTATTTTTCGATACCGCGAACTTTATTTAAAGAACCCTATTCTACAGTTATTGAAAGCAAAGAAGGCGAGTTGCTTGGTGCAAAAATCGCGAGTGACGGACAATGGCGTTTTCCTTCGCAGGACAGCGTGCCAGATAAATTCAAAAAATGTATTGTTTATTTTGAAGATGAATACTTTTATAAACATCCTGGATTTAATCCAGGAGCCATGGTAAATGCTTTTAAACAAAATCAAAAAGCAGGAAAAGTTGTTAGAGGAGGAAGTACATTAACACAGCAAGTTATTCGATTATCTCGAAAAGGAAAAAATAGAACTTATTTTGAAAAGTTAATAGAAATTATCCTGTCAACTAGATTAGAATTAGGTTATTCTAAAAATGAAATACTAGAATTATATGCGGCTCACGCACCGTTTGGCGGAAATGTAGTGGGACTTGAAATGGCTTCTTGGCGTTATTTTGGAGTTCAATCGAATCAATTGTCTTGGGCTGAGAATGCAGTTTTGGCTGTTTTGCCAAATGCACCGAGCTTAATTTATCCGGGAAAGAATCAGATAAAACTCTTGAATAAACGAAACCGACTTTTATTAAAATTACACCAAGAAGGCATAATTGACAAGCAGACTTACGAACTTTCTATTGAAGAGCCGTTGCCTCAAAAACCGTATGATTTGCCTCAAATTGCGCCTCATTTATTGCAGAGAGTGGCAAAAAATGAAGAAGGAACTCGAGTAAAAACTACAATTGATTACGGTTTGCAAAATAGAGTCAATCAAATTGCAAAATATTATTACAATCAGTACAAGCAAAATGAAGTACATAATTTGGCGATTTTAGTAATTGATGTTTCTAATCGAAATGTTATCAGCTATGTCGGTAATTCGCCAACAGACAAAAACCATCAAAAAGATGTTGATATTATTGATGCGCCTCGAAGCACAGGAAGTATCTTAAAACCGCTTTTATATGCAGGAATGCTAGATGATGGTGAATTGTTGCCAAACACTTTAGTCGCTGATGTGCCAACGCAAATTGCGGGTTATACACCTCAAAATTTTAATCTGACATTTGACGGAGCTGTTCCGGCACATCGCGCATTGTCACGATCATTAAATATTCCGGCAGTTTTGATGTTGCAGGATTTTGGAGTGAATAAATTTTATGAAGAATTGCAAAAATTCAAGTTGAGAGATATCAATAAAACACCAGATCATTATGGTTTGTCGCTTATTTTAGGCGGTGCCGAAAGTAATCTGTGGGATTTATGCCGAACTTATGCCGGTTTATCATCAACCGTAAATTATTACACTAAAAATCAATCCAAGTATCGAACAAATGAGTTTACAGAATTAAATTATAAAAATGATTTTGAACCTGATTTCGGATCTGAAACAGATCAGAAAAATATAATTGGTGCGGGATCAATCTGGTTGACGTATAATGCAATGGAAGAGGTAAACAGACCAGAAGGAGATGAAGCTTGGAAGTTTTATGACAGTTCCTTAAAAATTGCCTGGAAAACCGGAACAAGTTTTGGGAATAGAGATGCCTGGGCAATTGGCACAAATTCAAAATATGTAGTCGGGATTTGGGTGGGAAATGCAACAGGGGAAGGAAGGCCAACGCTTACTGGTGTTACAAGTGCAGCTCCAATTTTATTTGATGTTTTCAATTTATTGCCGAGACAGCGATGGTTTGATACACCTTATAATGATTTAGAAAAAGTTGAGGTTTGTCGATTAAGCGGTTATTTAGCAAAAGAAGATTGCCCAAAAATTGCACAATGGGTTCCTAAAAAAGGAAAATCAACAGCAGTTTGTCCGTATCATAAAACAGTTCATTTAGATAAATTAGAAAAATTTCAGGTAAACAGCAGCTGTGAAAATGTGGAGAACATAGTAACTAAGAGCTGGTTTGTTTTGCCTCCGGTTATGGCTTGGTATTACAAAAGCCAGCATATCGAATATTTGCCTCTGCCACCCTTTAAAGAAGATTGCCAGGGAACGCAAACGAAAACAATGGATTTTATTTATCCTAAAACGAATAGCAAAATTTATTTAACAAAGAATTTCAACAGCGAAGTACAGCCTGTTATTTTGAAAGTGGCTTATTCTGAAAGAGATAAAGAACTTTTTTGGTATGTTGATGATGTTTATAAAGCAACAACAAAAACGTTTCATGAATTGCCAATAACTCCAAGTACTGGAGTTCATTATATTACTGTTGTAGATGCTTTTGGAAATGAAATTAGGAGAAGAATTGAAATTGTGAGAGAATAAAAAAGTGAAAGTAATTTATATTTTTTTAAATTCTTAATTCCAAAATGAATAATTACTCCTAAAAAAAGCCACAAAAAAACCGCCAATCTCACGAAAGGCGGTTTTTGTTTTATTCTGAAATAACATTTCCTTTTTTATCATAGAAATGGTATTCTAAGTACGTGTAAGCGTCACGAGGTATGATTTTCACCCATTTCTTATGTTCAAAAAACCATTTTGAACGTAATGATGGAAAACCTTTACTGAGGTATGCAGCCACAAACGGATGTACATTAAGGACAACACTTTTGTGGATTTTTAAAATTCTGTCTAAATCAGATGCGATTTTATCAATGATTAAAATTGGCGCTTCAATTTCGCCATGTTCATTGTTTGGATCTTCTTCTCTAGTTTTAATATTTACTTCTGGTCTTACGCGTTGTCTTGTAATTTGAACTAAACCAAATTTACTTGGCGGTAAGATTTTATGCTTTGCTTTATCGTCGCTCATTTCTTCTCGCAAGAAGTCGAACAAGACTTTCCTGTTTTCAGGATTAGACATATCAATAAAATCAACTACGATTATTCCGCCCATATCACGCAAACGAAGTTGTCTGGCAATTTCAGCGGCTGCAATCATATTTACTTCCATGGCAGTGTCTTCTTGATTAGTCGCCTTATTAGAACGGTTTCCACTGTTTACGTCTATAACGTGAAGAGCTTCAGTATGTTCAATAATAAGATAAGCGCCTTTGCTCATAGAAACCGTTCTTCCAAAAGAAGTTTTGATTTGTCTCTCTATATTGTATTTCTCGAAAATTGGAGTGTCATTTGATTGATAAAACTTAACAATCGATTGTTTTGAAGGTGCAATTTCTTGCAGATATTCCTTCGTTTGGTGGTACAACTCTTCGTCATCTATTTGAATACCGCTGAAGGTATCATTAAATACATCTCTTAATATTGAAGAAGCTCTGTTAAGCTCTCCTAATACTTTTGATGGATGATGAGCAGTTGGTAATTTTTTACACATTGCAGTCCATCTGCTAAGCAGGTTCTGCAAATCTTTTTCTAATTCGGCTACGTTTTTGCCTTCGGCTACTGTGCGAACAATAACACCAAATCCTTTAGGTTTGATCGATAGAACAAGTTTTTTTAGACGATCCTTTTCCTTTTTGTCTTCTATTTTTTGAGAAATAGAAACGCGGTCAGAAAACGGAACGAGAACAATAAATCTTCCTGCCAATGAAAGCTCAGCGCTTATCCTTGGACCTTTGGTCGATATAGGTTCTTTTACAACTTGAACTAAAACAGATTGATTGGCACTTAAAATATCAGTAATGATGCCATCTTTGTCAATCTCTTTTTCAAACTGAAAGGTTTTTAGGGAGAAATCTTTTATTTTACCTGCGCTTACAAGTTTTATGAATTTCAGCTGAGAAGCTAAGTTAGGTCCTAAATCGTGATAATGTAAAAAGGCATCTTTTTCGAAGCCAACATTTACAAAAGCAGCGTTAAGTCCAGCAACTGGTTTTCTTATTTTGGCAATAAAAATATCACCAACTTGAAAATTGCTTTTCTCTTCTTCTTTGTGTAATTCAATTAGTTTTCCATCTTTTAATAAGGCAAAATCTACGGCTTCAGAACTAGATCTAATGATTAATTCTTTATTCACACTGTAAATTTTTATCCAGACTTTTAGTTTCAGGTTTCAGGTATCAGGTTTCAAGTTTTTCAACTCATAACTCATAGCCTATAACTCATAACTGATTGTAAGGATGGATTAAACAATATTTTTAACAGGTATTGAACCCGGGGGAATTTTAGTTAGCAGTTTTCCAGTTTCAGTTGCCAGTTTTAAGCTGCGGACTGTGACTTGTTACTAAGACTAAATTCCAATTTCAATGAACGTTAAAAAGAAAAAAGTAGTTTAAAACTACTTTTTCTTTTTGTGACGGTTAGCTCTCGCTCTTTTCTTTCTTTTGTGAGTAGCTACCTTATGTCTCTTTCTTTTTTTACCACTTGGCATATCGTGTCGATTTTATAATTAATTAATAGTATTATTTTGCTTCGTTATTCGTTTTAACTCCTTCTACAAATACTTTTGCAGGTTTAAAAGCAGGAATGTTGTGTGCAGGAATTTTGATTGTGGTGTTTTTAGAAATGTTTCTTCCTGTTTTTTCAGCTCTAGTTTTTACGATGAAACTACCAAAACCTCTTAGGTAAACATTGTCTCCAGTTTCCAATGAAGTTTTAACTTCTTCCATAAAAGTTTCTACTGTTGCTTGAACATCTCCTTTTTCAAGACCTAATTTCTCTGAAATTTTCGCTACGATATCTGCTTTCGTCATTTTCTTTCCTATTTTATTTTATAAATGATGTACTATTTTTTTGAGTTTGCAAATATAGGAATTAAAAAAATAATTAATCAAGCTAATTCGTTAAATTTTAATTACATAAACATTTACTTTTGTATTCTAAGTATTTTACGATGAATTTTCATAACATATTGATAAATTGGTATTTACGAAACAAGCGTGATTTACCTTGGCGAAAAACGACCGATCCTTACCTAATTTGGCTCTCAGAAATTATGCTGCAGCAGACTCGAGTTGCGCAAGGAATGCCATATTTTTTTGCTTTTACAAAGGAATTTCCTACAGTGTTTGATTTAGCAAATGCCTCAGAAGAGCAAGTTTTGAAACTTTGGCAGGGATTAGGGTATTATTCTCGCGCCAGAAATCTGCATAAAACAGCTCAATATGTAGCAAATGAGCTGAATGGAGTTTTTCCAGAGAATTATGCAGCGTTGTTGAAATTAAAAGGTGTTGGCGAATATACTGCGGCGGCGATTGCTTCATTTTCTTATAATGAAGCGGTTCCTGTAGTTGATGGAAATGTTTTTCGAGTGCTTTCTCGCTATTTTGATATCGAATCAGATATTGGCTTGCCTGCAACTAAAAAAGAATTTACAGAGCTGGCTAAAGAATTAATGCCAAAAGATAATCCAGCGATCTTTAATCAGGCGATTATGGAGTTTGGTGCTTTGCAGTGTGTTCCTAAAAGTCCAAATTGTTTGGTTTGTGACTTTAATGAAAGCTGCGCAGCACTTCAAAAAAAGAAAGTGGCTGCTTTGCCCGTAAAATCAAAAAAAACAAAAGTTACAAATCGATTCTTTAATTATTTGATTTTAGAAGATGCTTTAGGAAATACGTTAATTCAAAAAAGAACCGCAAAAGGAATTTGGCACAACTTATATGAGTTTCCGTTATTAGAAAAAGACGAGATTGTTGGCTTTGATGTTGTCGCAAAAGCAGTTCAAAACAATATTTTTCCATCTTATACTATTATAGGTATAGAGGAATGTAGTGAAACTACTCTCATTCATAAACTTTCGCATCAGCATCTGCATATTCAGTTCTGGAAAGTTAAAATTGCTGAAAAAATAGAGAATGGCGTGATAACCAGTGATTTAAAAAATTTTCCTTTTCCTATTGTGATTTATAATTTTATCGAAAAGCAGGAAATAAATTGCTAAAAAAATGTATCTTTGGGAGAAATACCACAAATTAACCATGAACGGAACATTAAATAAAGTGATGCTTATTGGCCATTTAGGCGATGATGTAAAGATGCATTATTTTGATGGAGGAAATTGCATCGGTCGTTTTCAGTTGGCTACAAATGAAGTTTATATTAATAAGACCACCAACGAAAAAATAACTTCGACAGAGTGGCATAATTTAGTCGTGCGTAATAAAGCCGCGGAAATCTGCGAGAAATATCTATCCAAAGGAGATAAAATATATGTTGAAGGTCGTATAAAATCACGTCAGTGGCAAGCAGAAGATGGCACTACAAAATACACGACTGAAATTCAAGTTACCGAGTTTACTTTCTTGACTACCAAAAAAGAAACTGGAAATCATAAACCACATCACGATTCAGAATCCGCAAAAAGTACTAACTTTGATGCGACAAATGAAGGCTTGCCTGTAAACGACCTGCCTTTTTGATTGTTTAACTAATCTTTTTTAATTTGGACCCAGAGCCCAGTTTACTTTTTACTACGACATTAGACATCAATTTAATAATTGGTTTTGTCGGAATATTTGTTTTGCTTTTTTTATCGGCCATTGTTTCAGGTGCCGAAGTAGCTCTTTTTTCTCTCTCTCAAAAGGATATTGATGAAACCTTACAAGACAATCTTTCTAAAGGTAAAATAATCTCTAAACTTTTAGATAAACCCAAAAAACTTTTAGCAACCTTATTAGTAGCAAACAATTTTTTAAATATTGGAGTCGTTATTCTGTTCTCTTTTATTGGCCGAAATATTTTTGCACACGTAAGTTCGCCTGTTCTTAAATTTATTTTAGAAGTAATTTTGGTCACTTTCTTAATTTTATTATTTGCGGAAGTTTTGCCAAAAGTTTATGCCAGCCGAAACAATATAAAATTTGCTAAACGTGTTGCTTATCCGATTGCTGTTTTAGACAAATTACTTTCTCCGATAAGTTTGCCTATGCGCAGTGTTACGCTATATTTGCAGAATAAATTAGGAAAACAAAAAAATAGTTTTTCAATAAATCAGCTCTCGCAGGCGTTAGAACTGACAGATTCTGAAGGCACATCGAGCGAGGAGCAAAAAATATTAGAAGGAATTGTTTCTTTTGGAAATACAGATACCAAACAGGTTATGAGTCCGAGAATTGATATTTTTGCATTAGAAATATCAGAATCATTTCCAGTAATTTATCCAAAAATAATCGAAAAAGGATTTTCAAGAATTCCGGTTTACCGCGATAATATTGATCAGATCGAAGGCGTTTTATTCGTTAAAGATTTATTGCCGCATATTGATAAAGAAGAGTTTGACTGGACGACTTTAATTAGAGAAGCATTCTTCGTTCCGGAGAATAAAAAGCTTGATAATTTGTTGAAGGATTTTCAAGGTCTTAAAAGTCATTTGGCTATTGTGGTTGATGAATATGGCGGGACTTCTGGCTTAGTTTCTTTAGAAGATGTTATTGAGGAAATAGTAGGGGATATCAGCGATGAGTTTGATGATGAAAATTTGAATTTTTCTCAAATTGATGAAAAGAATTTTCTTTTTGAAGGAAAGATTAACATGAAAGACTTTTACCGAATCGTAAATGTTAATGAAGATATTTTTGAATCGCACAAAGGCGAAGCGGAAACATTAGCTGGTTTTATTCTTGAAATTCTGGGTAATTTCCCTAAAAAAGATCAAAAAGTAGCTTTCGAAAACTGTGTTTTTACAATCGAAACAGTAGATAAAAAGCGTGTAAAACAAATAAAAGTAACAATAGAATAAAATGCTTAAAAGAATAATTTCGGCAGCTGCCATTTTACTTGTATTAACAGTTGTAAGCTGTAAAGATGATGTAGTGCCAAAGCCGTCAAGTTACTTGCGTCTAGATTATCCTGAGGCGAAATATGTCAATTTTGAAAATAATTGCCCGTTTGCTTTTGAAATGAATGAAGCAGCGATAATTAAAGGTGAAAAAGACTGCGGATTTGCAATTACATATCCGAAAATGAAAGCGACAATTTATTTGACCTATAAACCAGTAAATGGAGATATTCAGAAATTATTAAAAGATGCTCAAAAACTAACTTACGAACATGTTATAAAAGCTGATGATATTTTAGAACAGCCGTATTTAAATCCGCAAAAGAAAGTTTACGGAATGTTTTATCAAGTTGATGGAAATGCTGCTACAAACTCACAATTCTACGTTACAGACAGTACAAAACACTTTATAACGGGATCAGTTTACTTTTATGCTAAACCCAATTTTGATTCGGTTATGCCTGCAGCAAGCTATATTAAAAATGATATGCAGCGCTTAATGGAAACACTAAAGTGGAAATAATAAACATAAAAAAGGCGTTCAATTGAACGCCTTTTTTTATGTTTAAAATATAATTACGATTTCATATTCGAAACTTTATATGTTTTACCGTCTCCAGTTTCCTGGACTGTTTTAGTTAAGTTTTCAGGATTTTGAATTGTTTTGTCAAAAGTTACGGTTGCAGTTTTTTTGTCAAAATCAACTGTTGCTTTTTCTACGCCATCTAAATTAGATAATTCTTGTTCAATAGTTTTCGCGCATCCAACAGCGCAGGTCATTCCGTCAATAGTAAAGCTTGCTGTCTGTACATTTTCTGCAGCAATTGCTTTATGTTCTTTCGGAGCTGTTTTTTCAGATTTAATATTTGCTAAATTTTTATCTTCTTCTTTTTTACAGCTTACGAATACTAAACCTGCTATTGCTAATGATGCTATTATTTTTGTGAATTTCATTATCTATGATTTAAGATTGTCAATATGTTATTGGCAAAATTAATAAAAATCAAGAGGTCAGTTCGTAAAATTATTACAAATTTGCAGTAAAATAGTATATATGGATGCAAAACAATTGAAGTGGGCTTATTTGTTTGTTCTTTCACTTATCTGGGGAAGTTCTTTTATATTAATTAAAAGAGGTTTGGTTGGCTTAACGGCGGTTCAGGTAGGTTCATTCCGAATTATTTTTGCAGCCTTATTTTTGTTGATTGTAGGTTTTAAAAGCTTGAAGAAAATCTCTCGTCGCCAATGGAAATTTGTTGCCATAACTTCAGTTTTTGGAACATTTACACCGGCTTATCTTTTTGCAATTGCAGAGACAGAAGTAGACAGCTCAATTGTGGCAATTCTAAATTCGCTTACACCTTTGAATACTTTGGTTTTAGGAATTCTTATTTTCGGAATTCAGTTTCAGAAACGACAAGTTCTAGGTGTTTTTGTTGGACTAGTGGGATGCTTGTTGTTGGTTTTAAGCGGTGCTTCTGCACATCCAGGACAAAATTATTATTATGTAGTTTTAGTTGTAATTGCAACGCTTTGTTATGCAATTAATGTCAATTTGATCAAGAAATATTTATCAGATTTAAATTCGCTGAGCATCACAACAGGAAATTTTGCAGTTTTGCTTTTGCCGGCATTAATCATTTTAAGTACAACAGATATTTCGCAAAGCATACATTTTGAAGCTACACAGCATTCCATATTTTTTGTGCTGATTTTAGGCGTTTTAGGAACTGGAATAGCGAATGTGCTGTTCTTTAAATTAATACAAATGTCTTCGCCTGTATTTGCAACATCGGTAACTTATTTAATTCCAATCGTCGCCTTTTTCTGGGGCTTATTAGATAACGAAATGCTCACACCAATTCAGTTTTTTGGCGCTTTTATTATTTTAATTGGAGTTTATTTGTCTGCTAAAAAGTGATTTTGAGTTATAGAGTTATGGGTTATGGTTTAAGAACTTCGACTTCGTTCAGCCTGATAAAAAAAATAGGCTCTGTCAAAGTTTTAAACTTTAACAGAGCCTATGAGAAAAAACTTAGCGGCTTAGTGTCTTAGAATCTCAGTATCTTTTATAAAAAATCTGCCTCAGAAACTCCTTCATTAATCTTAATATCAGACATTTTAATATCTAATTCAAAACCAACATTCTGAATTATGTTAAAAGGAACTTTCACGCCTTTAACTTCTCTGTAATCGCCAAAGTTTGTTATTTGTGCCGCGGATTTTCCGCCTTGTTCACGAATTTTAGACTCTGCTACTTTTAAGCCAGATTTCACATCGTAGTAATAAGTTGTTTTGCCATCTTTTATAGCATAAGCATCACTTCCGTTAATGGGTTCAATAGAATCTACTTTTAAATCTGTTCTTTTTTGCAATTGCAATTCTTCAAACGGCGCAGCATTTCCTTTCATTTCTTTAAGGTCATCACCTTCAAGGTTTTTGCGTTGCCCTTGCTGTTCTATATAAGCGCCTTTATCATTTACAACCTGTTTCATTAAATTCATCGGTCCCATTGCAAGAGAAACCATCATTTTTCCTTTCGAATCTAATTTTGAAGTAAAAGTTAAAGGTCCAGGAGCTTGAGGAATAGTTGTTGAGCCAGTCATTGCCAACGTTTTTACAGCTGAAACCGCTTTTTCTCCACCAATTGCTTTAATGTAATTTTCGAAAACTGTTTTTGCGGTAATTTCGGTTGGCGCTTCTTTTTTAGTTATAGGTTTTTCTATTGGGTTTCCAAATCTGTCGAAATAGTAAATCGGAATCTGAAGTTTTTCCAAACCTGAAATTACATCAGAACCTTTTCCGGCAATTACGATACGCATGTTATCCAAAAGGAAATATTTGTTTGCCACACGATAAATATCGTCAGCGGTAACATTATTTATAGTTTGAATGTATTTTTCGTAAAAATCAGCAGGAAGTTTTTCTGTTTCGATATTAAGTGCGTAACGTGCAACAGATTGTGGTTTTTCAACCTGCATTACAAAACGCCCAATATATCCAGCTTTTACATTTTTCAAAACATCTTCAGAAACTTTTTCAGTTCTGATTCTTTTTATTTCTTTTACAAACTGAGCAACAGCGCTGTCTGTAACTGTGTTTCTCACAGCAGATGAAGCTTTGAATTTAGTTACATATTTTCCGCTTCCAATACTTGAATTCGCGCCATATGTCCAAGCGTGCTGTTCACGTAAATTCATATTTAAATAACTGTTGAAATCACCTCCTAAAATTTGATTTGCAATTACAGCAGGGAAAAAATCTGGATCGCTCATTCTTAAATTTACGGTATTGACCAATGAAATTTCAGATTGAACTGCATTTGGAACATCAACAAAATCAATTTGAAGTTTAGAAACATTTTCTGGATTTGGATACGTATTTTTTGGCGCAGCTTGTTTTTTCCATCCACTAAAAAGTTTTTCAACTTCGGCTTTTGTTTCTTTAAACTTAACATCTCCAATGATCACTAAATAAGCATTTTCGGGAACAAAATAAGTAGCGTAATTCGCTTGAACATCGGCTAGAGTGACATTTTTTACGGTTTCTTCAGATAAATATTCTCCAGAAGGATGGTTTTTTCCGAAAGCTAAAACATCAACTACACGGTTGGCAATTGCAGGAACGCTTTTTTCATCGGCTTTAAGTCCTTCAATTAATTTTGCTTTTTCCTTGTCAAATTCTGCTTGAGTGAAATTGGGCTGTAAAGCTCCTTCAGCTAAAAGTTCTAAAACGCGTCCTGAATATTTTGAAAGCGAACTTGCGTAAGCACCTTGAGACGAGAAATTGATGCTTGCTCCGTAAAAGTCAATTTCTTCATTGAAAGCTTCTTTGGCGGTTTTTTTGGTTCCGTTTCCAATTAGACTGCTGGTTAATTCGTCAACACCTTTTTTATTTCCTTCCGTAAAAGGGGCATTGTCTAGGGTAAGATTAAAGCTTACTCTTGGTAATTTATGATTTTCAACCACCAAAACTTTCATGCCGTTTGCCAAAACAAAAGTTTGAGGTTTTTTGATGTTGACTACGGGCGAATTGCCTGGTTTTGGTTGTGGACGATCTTGTGCTTGCATAATTCCAGTCAGGAATAAAAGGATTAAAATTGTATGTATTTTTTTCATGATTCGCTGCTCTTAATTTTGAACTTTAGTTGAAGGGATGTAATCTAAAATTAAACGCTGGTTCGGGTTTAGATACTTTTTGGCAACTTCTCTAATTTCTTCTCTTGTAATCGAATGATAAAGATCAATTTCGGTATTAATTAAATTTACATCTCCATAAAGTAAATAATAAGAAGCCAAGTTTTCAGCAATTCCTTCAACTGTTGCATTTGCGTTCACAAAATTATTGTCGAATTTGTTTTGTAATTTTTCGTAATCTTTTTCAGAAATCAAATCGGTTTGAATTTTTACAATTTCTTCATCCATTTCTTTTAAGATGTCAGCAGTTGTGTTGGGCGCCATCGGAAGTCCGTATAAAATGTACATTCCGTAATCTTCTTGGCTAAAACCGACAGCTCCAATTTGAAGTGCCATTTTTTTGTCGTCAACTATTTTTTTATAAAGTTTAGAACTTTTTCCGTCACTTAAATAAGAAGAAATCAAATCTAAAACTCTCGCGTCTCTGGTTTTCATTGATGGAGTTCTATAAGAGGCAACAACCATCGGAATTTGAATATTAGGATCTTCGTAAGTTGCTTTTATAGTTTGATTGATTGGCTCTTCAACAAAAGTTTGTTTTTTTACCACTTCGCCTTTCGGAATTGGTCCAAAATATTTCTGAATCCATTCTTTTGTTTTGGTTTTGTCAAAATCACCTGCTACAACTAAAACAGCATTATTTGGCGTGTAGAATTTTTTATTAAAAGCCTGAAATTCTTCAAGAGTTGCAGCATCTAAATCTTTCATCGAGCCAATAGTTGTCCAGCGATAAGGATGATTTTTGAACATGTTTTTTTTAACCTCAGGAAGGATATTTCCGTATGGCTGATTATCGTAACGCATTCTTTTTTCTTCTTTTACCACTTCATTTTGCGTGTCAACACCAATTTTATTTATGATTGGATGCATTAAACGCTCAGATTCCATCCACAAACCAAGTTCCAAGCTGTTTGATGGAAAAACTTCATAGTAATATGTTCTGTCGTCAGAAGTATTGGCATTGTTAACGCCGCCGTTTGCAGTAACGATTTTCATCCACTCACCGCGTTTTATATTTTGAGTTCCTTCAAATAATAAATGTTCAAAGAAATGGGCAAAACCTGTACGGTCTGGACGTTCGTCTTTAGAGCCCACGTGATACATTACAGATGTAATAACAACAGGCGCAGAAGGATCGTTATGCAAAATTACATGCATACCGTTGTCTAAATTGTATTCTTCAAAAGCTACTTTTTGAGCATGAGCAACTCCGCCGAGCATTAATGCAGCACTTAACATCATTATCGAATTTTTCATAAAGATTAATAATTTATATTTACCTATATAAATAGGTAGCCAAGATTTAATTATAGTTACATCAAAAATAAGTTTTTTTAGTTATCTTTTAATAGTGTGGCTTTATTTTGATGATACTTTAACAATCTTTTACTTCAAATTTTAGTCTATTAACAGACAAAATACCTTGAAAAACAGACTTTAAAGCGAAATAAATATTTTTAGAATAAGAGATTGCACAGTAAAATTTAAATTGTATATTTGCAACCTTAAAAATCAATAAATCAATTTGGTATGTATGCAATCGTAGAGATAGCAGGGCAACAATTTAAAGTAAGCAAAGACTTAAAGGTTTATGTTAACCGTTTGGCTAACGAAGAAGGTTCAAGTATTTCATTTGACAAAGTTCTTTTATTAGACGATAACGGAAGCATAACTTTAGGCGCCCCAGCTATAGAAGGTGCTTCAGTAGAAGCTAAAGTGTTACAACACTTAAAAGGAGATAAAGTAATCGTTTTCAAAAAGAAAAGAAGAAAAGGTTACAAAAAGAGAAATGGTCACAGACAATATCTTACTCAAATTGTAATTGAAGGTATTACTGCAGCAGGTGGAACTAAAAAAGCAGCAGCTAAAAAAGCGGTTGTAGCAGAAGATGCTCCGGCAACTGAAGTTGAAGCAGCTCCAAAAGCAAAAAAAGCAGCAGCTCCAAAAGCAAAAAAAGAAGCTACTAAAGAATAATAACAATATTTAAACTCATACGTCATGGCTCACAAGAAAGGTGTCGGTAGTTCGAAGAATGGTAGAGAATCAGAATCAAAACGTTTAGGCGTTAAGATTTTTGGTGGTCAAGCTGCTATTGCTGGGAACATCATCGTTAGACAAAGAGGTTCAAAACATAATCCAGGTGAGAACGTTTACATCAGTAAAGATCACACACTACACGCAAGAGTAGCTGGAGTTGTTAAGTTCCAAAAGAAAAAAGATAACAAATCTTATGTATCTATCCTTCCATTCGAAGCATAATATTAAGACTACTTATTAAAAAACCCGTTCTGAAAAGAACGGGTTTTTTGTTTTGTAATTATTTTAGTTTGTCCTTCCGAGGAACGAGGAATCTCAGAAAGAAGATATTACAAAAAAAGCAAAAACCCTTATCAAGTTTTAAACTTTGACAAAGGTTTTATGTTATAATAAAATTAAATTGAATTTACTGTTCAGTATCCTTTGTTTCTTCCAAACCCTCAGTTTTTCTTCCCACTTTTACTTTTGGAGCATCCTGAGTTCCTGTAACGGTTAATGGAATTCCAAATATACCAAGAGGAGGTAAGCCTAAACGCATTTTTAAGTTTAATTTTCCATCTAAGCTTGTTGTGCCTTCGATTCTAGGTCTGAAGCCGGCAAACTTAAATTTAAAGCGTTCCACCGTCATAATATTGTTCTTAATTTTAGTTTTAATATCAACTTTAGAAACATCAGGATTTTTTATGGCTTCAGAACTTGTTTGTTTGCTGACTGCATTAAACATTTTCAATCCTCTTACTTTTACATCTTTTACAGAAAGCGTTCCACCGCCATCTAGAGACGGATACACGGGTTCCATATTACCATTTAATCGACCTTTTAATTGATAATCTAAAGAAACAATTCCTTGTGCTTTTTCAGCAGCGCTGGCCATTTTTCTAAAAACTTCAATTTCATTATAAGCTCTTTTAATATCAAAGTCTGAAGCTTTAATGTTATAATCAAAATTAGCTTTTTGAGTTGTTACGGCTTGATAATTGGCATTCATTGCAACCTTGCATCCAATTAAGTCAAAGCCAGTGTTCTGCATGGTTAATTTGCCTTTGTTCATACTTAAATTTCCAACAGCATTTTGAAGATTCAATTTGTCAAAATATACTTTTTGTGCATTTGCTGTTAATTGCAAATTCAAATTAGTCGGAATTATAATGACTCCAGTTTGTTTTGTTGCAGTTGAAGCTGGTGTTTCAGTTTTAGTTTGTGTTGCAGAAGTATTTACCGGCGTACTCGACATGAATTCATCAACATTGATATATCGCGCTGCAACGGTAAAAGAACCTCTTAAAACGCCTGTTTTGGTAGTCGCATAATTGAAAACGTTCTGTAAATAACCATTCATTTTAAAATCAGATTGACCGTAAGCTGCCAAAAAGTTATTGAATGACATTTTATCCTGATTGATTTTGAAAATTCCTTCCTTGATAATGAATTTCTTTGGCAGATATTCTGATGCTATTCCAATATTTCTAAGTTCCAGCGTTCCCTTATTATAGAGTTTGCTGTAATTTCCTTTTTCTGCGTCGCTTTGTTTTCCTTTTAAAACTAAATCGGCTTTTACAAAACCGTCTAGATCAAGTCCTTTTTGGGAGAAGACCTTGTAAATTTTATTGACATCAAGTTCGCCTTTTGCTTTGATCTCATAAGCTAAATCATTAAAATCACTCAAATCTGCTTGAACAAAAACAGGTTTTCCTTCAAATGTAAATTGCGCTGGTTTAAGTTTTATTTTTAAATCTTCAAAAGTTCCTTTTTGATTATCAATCGTAGTTTTTATAATAATATTGGTGATCGGATTGGGATAATATTTAGTTTTTAAATAACCGTTTTCTAGATCAATTGTGCCTTTTGTAACTGGGAAAAGTTTGTTTTTTTGATCAAATTTTCCGTTTGTTTTAATATCTCCAACTAAATTTCCTTTTAATTCCAGATTCGGAATTCCGAGCGCTTTCGTTAATTTTTGCAAATCAATTTTAGCTTTAAAATCGCCATTAATATCAGGGGTATTAGCGCCTTTGATATAGAATTTCGATTTCAAATAATCTTTCTTAATATTGAGTGATAGATTTTTTGCATCAACTGTAACTAGATCTGGATTTAAAGATGGGACTTTTGTTTTTATGTCTAAGTTCAAATTAGAAACCGGAAAAGCGCTTTTATTATAATTAACAAATCCGCTGTCTATTTTTATATCTAAATTAAGATCTGGAGCTATATTTTTTGATGCAATATAATCTCCTTTTAGCGTTAACAGCAAGCTTGTATTTCCTTTAATCTCGGTTTTAGAAAGCCAAGTAACGTATTTAGGAGGAAAAGCTGTAAAGACGTCTTTCAAGTCGCTGTTGTCAGATTTAATAACAAAATCCATATTGTAGCCGTCTTTCAAGAAGTCAAATTTTCCTTTAAAATCGACCAAAAGATGGTTGATTTTTAGATTGTTCTGTTGAAAAAAGAATGACAACGAGTTTACATTTACTTTTGTAATCAAATCGGCATCAATTTTTTTGTTCATTAAATAAGGTTCGCCTTCATACACTATATTTAATTTTTCGATTTTCGCTTTCGAGTATAAATCGAAAACGGCTTTGTTTAAATCGCCTTTTCCTAAATAATCAAAACCAAAAGCATCAAAATGAACTTTTGTAGATAGATCATCATAGATAATTTTACTGTTCAAGATCTCAATTCTTTCCAGTTTTAAAGATGTTTCACTGCTGTCTTTGGGATTTGAAGGTTTTGTAGATTTGTAAATGTTATAATTTGCTTCTCCTTTTGCATTAACTTTTACATTAATAAAAGAATCCGATAAATAAATCTGATCAATTTTTACAGCTTTGCTAAATATTAAGCTCGCAACATTTATTCCAAAAGAAACTTCTTTTGCTGTTATGAATTTTTCATTTTTATAAGGCGTCGATCCATTAAGATTTAAATCGCTTAAAGTTAAAGTCAGCGACGGAAAATGTCGAAAAAACGAAACGGAAACATCAGAATAATTTAATTCTGCGCTTAGTTTTTCATTTGCTGTTTTTTTAATCTGTTCTTTAATTTTGTCAGCAAAAACAATTGGCGTTAAAAATAATAGTGCCAAAATAACGGCAAAAGTTATTCCAAGATATTTAGCAATTTTTAATAAAATGGATTTCTTTTTACTTGCTGTCATAACAAATTTTAATATTTATATAGAATGAATTCGGATAAAAAATAATTTATCCATGAACAGTTTCACTTTTTCCGTAATTGGTAATAATGGAACCTTCGTATTCAATCCATTCTTTCCATCGTTTGTCAACATCAACATTATCCGCATATTTTCTTGCAAAGCCTAAAAAAGTAGTATAATGCCCAGCTTCAGAGATCATTAAATCACGATAGAATTTTGCTAATTCTTCATCTTTAATGTTTTCTGAAAGAACTTTAAAACGCTCGCAGCTTCTAGCTTCGATCATAGCTGAAAATAATAAGCGATCGCACAGTGCATCTTTACGGCTTCCATCTTTTTTCATGAATTTAAAAAGTTCATTTACGTAATGATCTTTTCTTTCACGTCCTAAGGTTAAACCTTTTTTCTTTATTAAATTATGAACCATTTGCAAGTGCTCCAGTTCTTCTCTTGCAATCACAAGCATTTCTGTTACAAGTTCTTCTAATTCTGAATTATACGTAACTAAACTAATCGCATTTGATGCGGCTTTTTGTTCGCACCAAGCGTGATCTGTCAAAATTTCTTCAATATTTGACTCCACTATATTAACCCATCGAGGGTCTGTAGCTAATTTTAATCCTAACATAATTTCCTTGAATTTCGTTCTTGCAAAATTAGTGTTTTTTATGACCAAAAATCGGGAAATATCGTGCGATTACGAGGAAAAAAGCATTATTTTGTAAGTTGAAAAGAATTAAAATGACTCAGATAAAAAAACTTTTAATTATTGGTTTTGTTTGGCCTGAACCAAATTCGTCCGCGGCTGGCGGCAGAATGATGCAATTGATCTCTATTTTTAGGCAAAATGGATATGAAATTACATTTGGGACTCCGGCTTTAGACAGCGATTTTATGGTTGATTTGTCTGAATTTGGAGTGGAGAAAAAAACAATAGAATTGAATAATTCAAGTTTTGATGATTTTGTAGCCGAACTAAATCCAGATGTCGTTTTGTTTGATCGTTTTATGATTGAAGAACAGTTTGGCTGGCGCGTGGCTGAAAATTGTCCAAAAGCCATTCGGTTGTTGGATACAGAAGATTTGCATTGTTTAAGAACAGCGAGACAAAAAGCATTCAAAGAAAATAAAATTTTTCAACTTAAGGATTTATTGTCTGAAGAAGTTGCGAAAAGAGAAATTGCCAGTATTTTAAGATGCGATTTGTCGTTTATTATTTCTGAATTTGAAATGAAGATTTTGGAAGAAGTTTTTAAAATTGATTCAAGTTTATTGTATTATTTGCCTTTTTTAGTTGACGAAATGAAAGAGGATGATCTTTTAAAATTGCCTTCTTTTGAAGAAAGGAAAAGTTTTGTTTTCATCGGAAATTTTCTTCATGAACCCAATTGGAACACCGTTCAGTATTTAAAGGAAACCATTTGGCCTTTGATAAAGAAGGATTTTCCTGAAGCTGTTCTAGAAGTTTACGGAGCGTATCCTTCTCAAAAAGTATTACAATTGCATCAGCCTAAAAATGGTTTTTTTATAATGGGAAGAGCTGCAGACGCAAATGAGGTGGTTAAGAAATCTAGAATTGTTTTGGCGCCAATTCGTTTTGGAGCGGGTTTAAAAGGAAAACTGCTAGAAGCGATGCAATGCGGAACGCCAAGTGTAACTACGAAAATTGGTTCTGAGGCTATGCATGCAGATTTACCATGGAATGGATTTATTACAGATGATATTCAACTGTTTGCAAAACACGCGATTTCATTATATCAAGATGAAAATCTTTGGAAACAATCGCAGAAAAAAGGAATTGCAATTATAAATGAGTGTTATTTAAAAGAGAAATATGCTGAAGTATTAATACAGAAAGTTAATTCATTACTGAATGATTCTGAAAATCACCGCCTGCATAATTTTATGGGAAGCCTGCTCCAGCATCATACTTTAAAAAGTACCAAATACATGGCAAAATGGATAGAAGCTAAGAATAAAAATTAAATAAAAAAATCCCGATTACGAATGTAATCGGGATTTTTTAGTCTCAGTTTTCGGTCTCAGTGATCTGTTGATGTTGGCTTACAACTACCTGCGACTGAAAACTATTTTAAAATGCCTTCAACAGCTTGAATTGTAGTGGCATGATAACCTGGTTTTGCTTTATCAAAAACCTTTTTTGCCCAAACTTTTCCTTCAGGAGTTTTTACCATTTCTTTGTAAAGCATCATTACAGATCCTGTTCTGCTGATTCCGACTAAAAATTGTTCAATCGCGGGATATGCTGGTTTGTATTGGTGGCGTAATGCTTGAACAAACCATTGGCGTTTGATGATGAAATTTCCGCCTTTTGTAAAGTTGAATTCACTATCAATTGCTTCCATTTCTTTTACAGTAATATCAGTTGGAAGATGATCAATAAAATATTGTTTTTCACTGGTTGTAGTAATTTTTTGACTCAATCCTTTTACGCCGGTTTCTCTCCAGCTTTTTTGAATTTTATCAATTGCATCAAAGTCAGCAGAATTTACAGGAGTTATATTTGAAGGAATTCCTGGTTTGTAAATCCAATCTTCTAATTTAATTTTTTCTGCTAAGGCTTTATCTCCTTTAATAAGATTTTCATTCAAATATTTTACAAAATCTTCTGTTGTAATTGATTTGAAAGCATGAGAATCAAAATAGTTTTTAATGAACGGATCGAATTTTTCACGTCCAACAGCATTTTCAATAACTCTTAAAAAGGCATATCCTTTAACGTATGGAATTTGACTGATTCCGTCATCTGGATTTCTTCCCGTAAGGCTAACTTTTAATCTTGTGTCTGGATTTGTGTCTCCAAATTCTGCAACATTATCAGTTAATTCTTTGCGAGTGATAACGTTTTGCATTTCGAATTCTTTTTCACCGAAGATTGCTTCTCCAATACGATGCTCTACGTAAGTAGTAAAACCTTCATTTAACCAAATATCATCCCAAGTAGCATTGGTGACTAAATTTCCGCTCCAGCTGTGTCCTAATTCATGAGCTAACAAACTTGTTAAAGAGCGATCACCCGCAATTACTCCCGGGGTTAAGAAAGTTAGATTTGGATTTTCCATTCCGCCATATGGGAAACTTGGAGGTAAAACTAATACGTCATAACGTCCCCAGCGGTAAGGCCCGTAAAGTTTTTCTGCAGCTACAACCATTTTTCCTAGTTCAGCAAATTCCCAAGCCGATTTTTTTAGCATTGATGGCTCTGCGTAAACGCCAGTTCTGTTATCGATAGATTGAAATTCAATGTCTCCAACTGCAATGGCCATTAAATAAGACGGAATCGCTTTATCTTGTTTAAAAGTATAAACACCGGTATCATTTTTCTTTTGCGGATTTACGGCACTCATAACAGCTAATAAGTCTTTAGGAACTGTAACTTTTGCATTATAAGTAAAACGAATTCCTGGCGAATCCTGACATGGAATCCAAGTACGAGACCACACACTTTCTCCTTGAGAGAATAAAAAAGGTTTTTTTTTGTCTGCAGTTTGTTCAGGCTGTAACCATTGCAATGCAACAGCATCTTTAGTTGTGCTGTAGTAAATATTTACTTTGGTTGTATTTGGTTCAATTGTAATTTTAAGAGGTTTTCCGTGAAATTCAATGTCTTGACCAAGTTCAAATTTGGTTTCCTTCTCTTCATCACCAAGAGTTACTTTTGTAATATTTAAAGTATTTTCATCGAAGATAATTTCATTTCCTTTGCTCACATTATTAATTTCCCAAGAAGCCTTTCCTGAAATAGTTTGTGTGTCAAAATCAACTTTGATGTCGAGATCTAAGTGTTTTACTACAGCAAGTTCTGGTTTAGAATAGCTGTGTTCATCTATAACAGCTGTAGGTTTTTCTGTTTGATCTTTTTTCTGGCAGGCAATCGCCGTCAAGAATAAAGTTGCAAGAATTAGTTTTTTCATTTTATGAAGTATTGAATTTTGAGGATGAAAATTAAACAAAAAATCCCGTTTTGAGTAAACAAAACGGGATTTAAATATAAAATTACCTTCGATTAAGCTTCAGGCTGGCAAAAAATTATGCCAACATTGTAACTGGGCTTTCGATGTATTGTTTTAATGTTTGTAAAAATTGAGCGCCAGTTGCACCGTCAATTGTTCTGTGATCACAAGCTAATGATAACATCATTGTGTTTCCAACTACAATCTGACCATTTTTAACGACTGGTTTTTCAACAATTGCACCTACAGAAAGGATTGCAGAGTTTGGCTGGTTGATAATTGAATTGAATTCAGTAATACCAAACATTCCAAGGTTAGATACTGTAAAAGTACTTCCTTCCATTTCTTGAGGTCCAAGTTTTTTGTTTTTAGCTCTTCCTGCTAAATCTCTTACTGAAGCACCAATTTGAGATAAACTCATAGCGTCTGTAAATTTCAATACAGGAACTACTAATCCGTCTTCAACAGCGACAGCAACACCAATATTAACGTGGTGGTTAATGATGATAGCATCTTCTTTCCATTGAGAGTTAATTTTTGGATGTTTTTTCAATGCTAAAGCACAAGCTTTAATTACCATATCATTAAAAGATACTTTTGTATCAGGAACAGTATTAATTGTTGCTCTTGCACCCATTGCTTCGTCCATGCTTACCTCGATCACTAAGTTGTAGTGAGGTGCTGTAAACAATGATTCAGCAAGACGTTTTGCAATAATTTTACGCATTTGAGAATTTTTGATCTCTTCTGTGAAAACTTCTCCAGCAGGAACAAAAACTTTTGGCGCAGCAGGGGCGGCAGTTTCCGCTTTTGGTGCAGCAGCAGTTGCAGTTGCAGCAGGTTGTTGCGCTTGTGCAGACGGCGTAAAGTTTTCGATATCGCTTTTTACGATACGTCCGTTTTCTCCAGAACCTTTAACTTGAGTCAATTGAATTCCTTTGTCAGAAGCAATTTTCTTTGCTAATGGCGAAGCTAAAATTCTTCCTCCATTTGATGAAGTGTCAGCAGTTGTTTCTGTAGCTTTTTCAGTAGCAGGTGCAGCTTTTTCTTCAGTTGCAGGAGCACTTGCAGCGCCTCCAGCAGTATAATTGTTAGCAATTCCAGAAATATCAGTTCCAGCAGGTCCAATGATCGCTAATAAACTGTCAACAGGAGCAGTGTTGCCTTCTTGAATTCCGATGTATAATAATGTTCCAGCATTGAAAGACTCAAACTCCATAGTAGCTTTGTCAGTTTCAATTTCAGCTAAGATATCACCTTCAGCCACAGCATCGCCTTCTTTTTTCAACCAGCTTGCTACAGTACCTTCAGTCATAGTATCGCTCAAACGTGGCATCGTTACAACTACAACACCTTTTGGTAATTCAGTTGCAGCTTTTGCAGGAGCAGGAGCTTCAGTTTTAGTTTCTTCTGATTTTGCTTCAGCAGGAGCATTGTCAGCTTTTGGTTGCGAAGCTTCAGGACTAGCAGGAGCGTCACCGCCAGCTAATAAAGCTGAAATGTCTTCTCCTTCATTTCCAATAATTGCTAATAGTGAATCAACTGGAGCAGTTTCTCCAGCTTGAATTCCGATATGTAAAAGAGTTCCTTCGTTGAAAGACTCAAATTCCATTGTTGCTTTATCTGTTTCAATCTCAGCAAGAATATCTCCTTCGCTAATTTTGTCGCCTACTTTTTTTAACCAAGTCGCTACCGTTCCTTCCGTCATAGTATCGCTCAAACGAGGCATTGTTACTTTTATCGCCATAATATATTATAGTTTATGAGGTGTGAATGGATAGTCTTCTTGTGCGTATACTACATCGTATAATTGCTGCAATTCAGGATATGGAGATTCTTCAGCGAATTTCACACATTCTTCAACCAAGTCTTTAACTCTTTGATCGATTGCTTCAATTTCTTCTTCAGTAGCATATTTTTGATCCATAATTACATCTAAAACTTGAGTAATAGGGTCAATTTTTTTGTATTCTTCAACCTCTTCTTTAGAACGGTATAATTGTGCATCAGACATAGAGTGTCCTCTGTAACGGTACGTTTTCATTTCAAGGAAAGTTGGTCCGTCACCGCGACGAGCTCTATCAATAGCTTCTGTCATTGCTTCAGCAACTTTTACAGGATTCATTCCGTCAACTGGTCCGCAAGGCATTTCATATCCTAAACCAAGTTTCCAAATGTCAGTGTGATTTGCAGTTCTTTCAACAGAAGTTCCCATTGCATATCCGTTGTTTTCAACGATAAATACAACTGGAAGCTTCCATAACATTGCCATGTTAAAAGCTTCGTGTAATGAACCTTGTCTAGCAGCTCCATCACCAAAGTAAGTCATGGTAACACCGCCAGTTTCAAAATATTTATCAGCAAAAGCCAAACCAGCTCCTACCGGAATTTGTCCACCTACGATTCCGTGACCTCCGTAAAAACGGTGTTCTTTAGAAAAAATATGCATAGAACCTCCCATACCTTTAGACGTTCCTGTTGCTTTTCCTAAAAGCTCGGCCATTACACGTCTAGGATCAACTCCCATACCAATTGGCTGCACGTGGTTTCTGTAAGCAGTAATCATTTTGTCTTTGGTCAAATCCATAGCGTGCAAAGCACCCGCTAAAACGGCCTCTTGACCATTATATAAATGTAGAAAACCTCTAACTTTTTGTTGAATGTATAATGCTGCAAGTTTGTCTTCAAACTTTCTCCAAAGCAGCATGTCTTCGTACCACTTTAAATATACTTCTTTTGTAACTTCTTTCATCTGAATTCTTTCTTTTGCTAAAGTTGTTTGTGTTATCAATTGTTGCCTATAACGCAAAATAGTTTCCTCCCACAAATTTGCGCCCGAAAGGTCGGGATGCAAAAATAAGACATTCCATTTAAGAACTAAAATTTAAAAGGTACTTTTTGGCTTTTTTTTACAAGAACTTTTTATCAAACATAAAAGGGAGCAAATTTTTCAGTGATGCTGATTTGTAAACTTCGCCAATTTCGCCCATAAAATAGATTTCTATAGGGGTATCCTGCTTGATTTCATATTCTGCAATCGACTGGCGGCATGAACCGCATGGAGGAATCGGAGCTTTAGTCTGATTGTTGTCTGAAGCTGCAGTAATAGCCATTTTTAAGATTTTCGCTTCAGGATAAATACTCCCCGCATGAAAAATAGCTACCCGTTCTGCACATAGTCCTGACGGATAGGCTGCATTTTCCTGATTTGATCCTAATATTATTTTTCCGTTATCGAGAAGAAGAGCCGCTCCAACTCTAAATTGAGAATAAGGTGCATATGCTTTTTTTCTGATCTCAACGGCCTCATTCATTAATTGCTGTACTTCTTCAGATACTTCTTTTAAGCTGTCGTATACTGTAAATGATGATGTGATGCTTATTTCTTTCATTCTTTTTATGGGAAAAAAAATCCAAATTCCTAAAAAATTAGAAATTTGGATTGTTATTGGTTTTTTTATTTTCTTTTTTAATATTCGTCGTATTTGTCGCCAAAGTTAAAGGTTAAAGAAAAACGAAGTGTATTTTCTAATGGATTTTTAACTTTTGATGATGAAAATAAGTAAGAAACGTCAATTTTTACAATGTTATATTTGAAACCAGCTCCTAAAGAGAAGAATTGTCTAGCTCCTTTTTCTGGGCTCTCATGAAAATAACCAGCTCTAACTGCAAAAGCATCCTGATACATGTATTCTCCAGCAACACTATAAGTTATTTCTTTTAATTCTTCACTAAAGCCTCCTGGAGCATCTCCAAATGATTTGAAAATTCCTTCAACCCACCCGATGTCATTGTATTTGTTGTAGCTGATTGTATTTGCCTCTTCTTGTGAAATATCTTCAGGATCTGTAAAATCGCCATCTCCATTTGCATCTACAGGTGTTCCTGGACCCGGAGGAGTAGGAACTAATAGCTTAGTAAATTCGACACTGACGCCTACTTTATTATAATCGTCTAAGATAAAATCAAAACCTCCTCCTAATCTTAAATTAGCAGGTAAAAAGTTTGCGCTCAAATCATCATTGTCATAACTTATTTTTGGACCTAAATTCTGCATATTGAAACCTGCTCTCCACCTTCCGTTGAAATCGTTATAAGCAATTTCTTCTGATTGATAGAATCCGGCAACATCAACAGCAAAAGATTTCGCTGCAGAAGCATCAACATCTTCTGAAGCTACTTTTAGATTTGAGCGAATATATCTTCCTGCTACTGCCATAGAAAATGTTTCGCTGAGTTTTAGAGAATAAGATCCGTCTAAGGCAAATTCGTTTGGAGAAACAATATTTGGGACTTCATTTGGGTCGCCAGTTCTTCTTAATTCAATATCTCCAAAACCAAAAAAACGAAAGCTTCCTGCAAAAGCACTTTTTTCGTTAATCCTATTATAATAGGTTAATTGGCCAAGTGAAATATCGTTGGCTAAATCTGTTAAATAAGGAGTGTAGCTGATAGAAAGTCCTTGCTTGTCTAGTGCAAAAGCATATTTTGCAGGATTCCATTGTTGAGAATAAGCATCAGCAGATGTTGCAACACCTTGATCCGCAAGACCAGCTGCTCTGGCATCAGCAGCAACTAATAAAAAAGGAACTCCAGTTGTAATAGGTCGATCTTGGGCTTTTGCGTATGATATAATTAAAAAACAAATTAATAAAAGTGATATTTTTTTCATTTATAGGGCTAATGGTATTTATGATACAAATATATATATTATTATAAGATGACAAGCTTTTCGTACTTTTCTGCTTTTTTATTTGTCAAATTAGATTTTACAGTGAGTTTGTAAATATAAACTCCTTTTCCAATTCGATCTCCAAAATCATCTTTTCCGTCCCAAGTTATTTCTCTTGATAAAAAGCCCTCTGTTGTAATAATTTGATTTTTAGTCCACACTACTTTTCCTGTAATAGTCATGACCTGAACCTGAACATCTAATGGTTCATAAGGTCTGTTATGAGAAAACCAAAATTGGGTGTAAGTTGAAAAAGGATTCGGGTAATTAAGAACGTGCGTTAAAGATAATGATTCATCTCCAACAACAATAAATTGTATTTCACTTGTAACAGGATTATTGTAAACATCCCAAGCTGTAAAACTTATTGTATGCATTCCTGCTGTTAAATTTCTAAGCGGAAAGCGTAAATTTCCATTTGTATAATCATCTAATTTTGTCTGATAATAATCATTCAAAATATACGGATTATTTACATCCCCATCTAAAATAGCTACTATATCATGCCCAATACCGCTTGCTGTATTGATTCCGTTTTCATCTTCAAGAAACGCTAAAAGAAACGGCGATTCATTTGTAATACCACCTGAAACAAAAGTTTCGTCGTTCATATATAACTTAACTTTTGGACTTATATTGTCCTGAGGTGCATTTTCATTTATTCCTCCAATTTTAATAGCCGTATTATAACCGGATTGATTTTCTAAAAGCTGTGTTTTTTTAGCATAAAAACTTATGCGCCCATAATCAACAGGAATGCGTATATCTCTTGGGACAACAAAGCTGAATTCAAATTTGCCATTGGTTACAGAAGCATTTCCTCTGAATATAGTTTCACCAAGGGTTTTAAATGACATTGCAGGGCTATATCCATCATTATTTAATGTCGAAGCAGTGATTAATTTGTCAAAAATCGCTGTTGCTAATTCGCCATTATAATTGCTTAAAATGTTATTATTTTCGTCTGTGATTTCTCCGGAAATTTTAATTTTTGCCAAAGATTTTAAATCCGGAATCGGCTGCGAAATCACAATATCGTTTACTTTTGTTAAATTTATTCGTGGTTTTGGAATGGCAAGCATTAAAGCTGGATCTCCAATATAAAAAATTACGTTACTCGATGAACTTGGGTTTTCATTTTTAGAAATCCGAAGTGCTTCAGCAATTGTGGTATATTGGTTCGAGCCATAAGCAAGAAGATTTTTGCTTAAGCTGTCATTGAAATTTTCAGCGTTAAATTGACCAATGGCGCGAATTGTTGTCAGCATTGAAATTGCTCCTCCTTTTGGGTTCCAAAAAGTATATTCGCCGGCTGTTGGCCGCGTTGGATCATCAAATCTTGAAAATTCGCAGGTAATAGTTATAAATAAAGGATACTTGTATTGATTGTTTAAGTTTTGACCATCTGATTTTTCCCAAATTCGCTCGCTTGCCAAACCGTCCTCGCCGCCATGTCCTAAGTAATTAAATACTAGTGCTCCTTTTTCAAAAGCATCAAAAAAATCGGTTCTTGCTTTTGGGTATCTCGATCCTCCTGCAGAAGCTTCTTGAGTGTAAGAGTCTAAAATGATTTTATCAATATTAAAAAAAGGTTTTTCGGTTGCAATAACATCCGCTAAGCTGTTTTGACGCGATTGAATAGAAGCATCAGAACTTTGATCAGCGTCATCACTTATTAATACGAAATTATTTCTCCAGTTTCCGTACGATTTAACATCATGATATTCTAAAACCTTATTGACCATTTCGCTGGCTTGAGCATTGTCTGAAACCAGCATTCTTCCAACGGCAATATCAATTCCGCCGAAAAAAGAGGTTACATTTCCTTCATCAGCATCCATTAATCCATAAAAATCATCAGATGCAAATGAAGATTCTCCGATAGTATTGCTAATTAAAGAATGATATATAGGTACAATATTAGTATTGTTTGAAATTCGGTCTTTATAATCGAAGGAAGCATCTCCGAATAAATTTACATATTTTATTCTTTTGTCAGAGGAGGAGGCGTTGTTGTAAATGTATTTAATGCAGTTTCTAATGGCTGCAATGTCTTGTTTTCCAGAAGAAAATTCCTGATAGATATTTTCTAGAGTAATTACTTTTACGTTTAAATTAGAATAACTGCGATGAAAACTGGCTAATTTTTCAGCTTGAGAAACCAAAGATTTTGGTGAAATAATCACATAATCGATATCTTGAAAACTGTTTTGAGCATTTTTAAAGATTGTTCCTTTTAAGTTTTGATTTGTTACTTTGGATTGACTTTCTTTTAAAGGAGTAAAATAATCAGCAGCATCAATGGCTATATATTTTCTAATTTCTCCCAATGAAGCTTTAAAACTAAAAGTGGCTTGATTTGCGTTTTCAATTTTTGATACATTATATAGGTCTGTAATATCCCATATTTGAGAAATTCCTGATGCGTTTGTGATAGTGTAATTTGCAATTCCGGCTGTTGAGACAGCTAAATCGTATTGAAATTTAAATTGTTTTCCGGTGCCAATAAGCTTTCTTTTTGCGATTAAATTGATGTAATCTAGATAACCTTTTGAGCCGGGAACACCGTTATTATTATAGGTAAGCTTTATTTTAAGGTTTTCGGTTCCTGTAAATGTTGCATTTGAAGGCAGTTTTGCGGTGTAAAACTTTATATCTGAACTTGATACGAGTGCATTAAAATTAATGGTTCCTATGCTTTGTCCGTTAGTGCTTACTGCAAATGAAGTAGGGGTAAAAGCTGCCGAAGCTGCATTGACTTCAATTTTTATCGGAACTGAAGTATCTAGATTAGGAAAAGTAAATGAAAATTCCTGTTCCTGATTAATATCAAATGATTCTCCAAACCATTGGCGGCCTAAATGCGCAATATTTGTCTGATCGATTTCATGATATTGATAGTCATCAAACGTAGTTAGTTCTAATGTGCTGTTGGCTGTTGGCTGATTCAAAGTCGCAATCCGTTTTCCATCTCCGCCAGTAACAGTAATGTAATAATAAGATTTTGAGTCAAATAAATTAAGATTCGTCTGGCTCTCAGTGTTCCAGTTTTCGACTCCCTCAGCGTAAAAAAGAATATAATCTTCATTATTAAAGACGCCGTCGCTTTCTCCAATAATTTGAATGGCATTCTCTGTTAAATCATCAGGATAAAAAGTATTATTGGCTAACGGAAGCATTTTGCCTCCATTTCCATAAATTTTGATTTTTCTTGGATCTGTTTTGCTTGCATCAAACCCTAAACTTTGCAAAAATGATTTTGAAATTTTATAAGCTCCTGATTTTTCGACATAAAATCGGTACCAATCGCCAGTTGCTAAAATAGAATTATAGACGATATTTGATTTTTGTATAGAAGATGAACTGCTGTTTTTTGATGCAGAGTTAGTCGATGAATACGAAAATGATTTGATTCTTTTGTAGCTGTTTCCTTCTCTAATAATTGGTGAAAGTGATACGAAAATTTGCTTTTTATCTCTAGAAGATACCACTTTTAACGTTTCATTTGGTTTTTGCGGAATGTTTTCGACTGCTAAATCACCTAAATCAGCATTTGAAATTGCCTCGTAAGTGATGTTGGAAATCTGGACAGAATTGCTTCCGGAATAGTTCGATTCGCCTACATTAAGGAGCAGTGTTATGCTTTTTTTGGTAAAATCGTACCGAAAAGCATTTCCGGAAAAGTAGGGAATGATTGTTTTGAAATCGCCAAAACTCATTTCTTTTTTACCTTGCCAATCTATCGTTAAGCTCCCATTTATCTGGGAAAACGAAAGAATTGGAATTAGAAAAAGATATAAGATTAGGGCTTGTTTCATATGTAAAGAAAGTGAAAAAAATTATAAAATATTTTAGTAAGTAAAAATATAGTATTTCATGTTATAGTAAATAATAAAAAGTATATTTTTGCGTTCGTAACTATAGGTTATTTTCTGGTAAAAAACAGCTAAATAAAATTATTAGAACAGATGTTGCTAATTAAATGTTAATTATTATATTGCAGCACCTAAATTTATCACCTAGAATGAGTATGAAAGTAAACAAAATTGTAGCCCTGCAATTAATGATGTCAATGGTATTGATGTTAGGCACGGCTAGTTGTAGCAAAAAATCGAGTTCCTCTCACGCTTCTCGAGCAACGGGTTGGGACGTAGATAGTCAAAATGGAACTGCTGCTAGAAATGCAGGGAAAACACAACAGGCTGGTCCTGGTTTGGTTTTTGTTGAAGGAGGTACATTTACTATGGGTAAAGTACAGGATGATGTTATGCACGATTGGAATAACACACCAACTCAACAGCACGTTCAATCATTCTATATGGATGAAACTGAAGTTACGAATGGTATGTATTTAGAATACCTAGAGTGGTTAAAGAAAGTTTTTCCTCCAACAGAAGAAAATTACAAAAATATTTACGAAGGAGCATCTCCGGATACTTTAGTGTGGAGAAATCGTTTAGGATATAACGAAACGATGACTAACAACTACTTGAGACATCCTTCATATGCAAACTATCCTGTAGTAGGTGTTAACTGGATTCAAGCAGTTGAGTTTAGTAAATGGAGAACTGACCGTGTAAACGAGGCAGTTTTAGAGAAAAACGGATATCTTCAAAAAGGTGCTAAAACAAATGATGTTACTGCTGAGAATGCATTTAATACTGAAGGGTATTTAATGTCTCCAAGTACTTCACGTGGAGGTAATGAAGAGATTGTAATAAAGAAAAATCCAAACGGAAAAAGACCAAAAGCTGGAAAAGATGGAGTAGTTCCTGAAGAGAAAAATGTGTACGCACAACGTTCTTCTGGTGTTATCTTGCCTGAATACAGACTTCCTACTGAAGCAGAATGGGAGTATGCAGCTGCGGCAGATGTTGGACAAAGAGAATATAATATATACAAAGGACAAAAGAAATATCCTTGGTCTGGTGATTATACGCGTTCATCAAAACGTAAAAACAAAGGAGATCAATTGGCTAACTTTAAACAAGGAAACGGTGATTACGGTGGAATTGCAGGTTGGTCTGATGATGGAGCTGATATTACAAATGTCGTGAAAAGCTATGCGCCAAACGACTTTGGATTATATGATATGGCTGGTAACGTAGCAGAATGGGTTGCCGATGTTTACAGACCTATTATCGATAATGAAGCAAATGATTTTAACTACTATAGAGGAAATCAATATGCTAAAAACAAAATTGGTAAAGATGGTAAAGTTGAAATCGTTTCAACAGCTACTATTAAATATGATACTTTAAGTAATGGTAAAGTTGTAGCAAGAAATCTTCCAGGAGAAATTGCTCAAGTTCCAGTTGACGAACAAGAAACATATTTGAGAACAAATTTCAGTACAAGCGATAATATCAATTACAGAGATGGTGATAAACAATCTTCTAGATATTTTGACTTTGGAGATTCTGAATCAGGACCAAAAACGGATCAAGCAATGTATAATTCTCCTAAACATAATATTACTACTGATAGTTTAGGCAAGATGATTAGAAAATATGATAACTCAAGCAAACGTACTACTTTGATCGATGATAAAGTAAGAGTTTACAAAGGAGGTTCTTGGAGAGATAGAGCTTATTGGCTAGATCCAGCTCAAAGAAGATATTTCCCTCAAGATATGGCAACTGATTACATTGGTTTCAGATGTGCAATGTCTAGAGTAGGTTCTAAAGCTGAAAAAAGAAAATCACCAAGGAATTAAGATTTAGAAATTCCAATAAAAAAAATTCCAAATTCCAAATCCTGAACATTCAGTATGGGATTTGGAATTTTTTTATTGTTTTTTTTCTATTTTTATGATCTATAAAATTTTTATAAATGAATATTCAAGACATTCATAACTTGTTTTTACAATGTAAATCTCTTTCGATTGATACTAGAAAAATTGAAAAGGGATCTATGTTTTTTGCTATAAAAGGCGAAAACTTTGATGCTAATGCCTTTGCTGAAGAAGCTTTGAAATTAGGAGCTTTATTTGTTGTTATAGACAACGAATCTTACTTTATAGATGGTAGAACTATTTTGGTTGAAAATAGTTTAGAAACTTTGCAAGAGCTGGCTAAATTTCATAGAAATTATTTAAAATTGCCAATTGTCGCCCTGACAGGAAGCAATGGAAAAACAACAACAAAAGAGCTGATAAATGCTGTTTTGTCTAAAAAGTTCAATACAAAAGCTACAGTCGGAAATTTAAATAATCACATTGGAGTTCCGTTGACGTTATTATCTTTTACTAAAGAAACGGAGATTGGAATTGTAGAAATGGGTGCGAATCATAAAAAGGAAATTCAATTTTTATGCGAAATTGCCCTTCCGGATTACGGCTACATAACGAATTTTGGAAAAGCACATTTAGAAGGTTTTGGTGGAGTGGAAGGAGTAATTGAGGGCAAAAGCGAAATGTACCAATATCTCGCTAAAAATGATAAATTGGTTTTTGTAAATCTCGAAGATCCTATTCAGATCGAAAAATCTGCGGGAATACGATCATTTACATTTGGCGTAAATAATGATAAGGCAAATATTAATATCAAAAATATTCAGGCGAATCCTTTTGTTGCTATTGAGTATGATAATTTTGCTATACAATCTCATTTAATTGGTCTGTATAACGCGAATAATATAAATGCTGCAGTTTCTATTGGTAATTATTTTAAAGTTGATGACGAAGCTGTAAAAGAAGCAATCGAAAATTATATTCCAGAAAACAACAGATCACAATTGTTAAAAAAAGGCTCTAATCAAATTATTTTAGATGCTTATAACGCAAACCCTAGCAGTATGTCGGTGGCTATCGCGAACTTTCTGCAATTAGAAAATCAGAACAAAATTATGATTTTGGGAGATATGTTTGAATTGGGTAAAGAAAGTGAGCAAGAACATAAAATTATTGTTGATTCACTTATAAACCAAGATAATTCGATTTGTTATTTAATTGGAAAATCGTTTTATCTGAATAAAGTTTCCAGCGAGAAAGTTTCATTTTTTGAAACATTTAATGATTTTGCTGATTATCTAAAAACGCTTCAGTTTAATGAGAATACAATTTTGATAAAAGGCTCAAGAGGAATGGCATTAGAACGTACTCTTGAATATATTTCTTAAATACATTCTATTTATAGAGAAGGCCATTCGTCGCAACGAATGGCCTTCTTGTTTTCTAAATACTCATTAAAAAACCAATTAAGTTTTCTTTTTTATTTAATCCGAGTTTTTTTCTCAAACGATATCTTGCCAATTCAACTCCTCCAGTCGAAATGTTCATAATTTCGGCTATTTCTTTGGTTGACATGTTCATTAATAAATAAGTTGATAGATCCAATTCGCGTGGCGAAATAGTTGGATATTTTTCTTTGAGTCGTTTTAAAAATTCAAAATGAACGTTCTTAATGTGTTTTTCTAAATCTTTCCAGCTCTTGTCTGTATTTACTTCTTTAACTATACTTTTGTTCAGTTTGCTGACTTGAAACTTAGTTGAATCATCTAATGCTTCAATATCAATTTCCTTTAGTTTGTGTATAATTCCATTTAAGATTTTATTTTTCTTTACAACCTGTAAAGAATTGTTTACTAGTTCTTTGTCTTTAGCTAGGATTTTGATTTGAAGTTTGTCATTTTTCAATTTTTCAATTTCCTTTTCCAAGTCATATTGTTCTTGTCTAATTCTCGATTCTTTTTCAAGGTAAAGCCTTCTTTGTTCGATAGTTTCGTAATATTTGTTTTTTCTAATCTTCATTTTAATTCGATCAGAAACTACATATATTCCAATTATAATTAAAATAAAGTAAATCATAAGCGCTAAAAAATGTCTGTACCACGGCGGAGAAACGGTAAATGACAGCGTCGACGCCTCAGATTGAATTCCGTAGCTGTTTCTCACTTTTACCTTCATCGTATATTCTCCCTCTCGAAGATTAGTATATTCCTTAATAGAAATAGTAGACCAATTACTCCATTTCTCGTCAAAAGGCTCTAATTGATAAGAGAATTCGACATTCTCTAGATTTTCATAAGTTGGCGATGAAAAAGTGAAGCGAACATGGTTTGATGAATATGGAATTCGAATATTTTCTATTTTATTCTGATTGTTTCCTAGAATTACAGTGTCACCAGGAAATGAAAAACTTCGGATAAAGGCTTTTGGCTTTGTTACAAAGTTGTTTAGCAATTCAGAATCGTAATGTGCTAATCCGTCTGTTAGTCCAATAAAAATATTTTTTGAATCGATTGTATTAACAGATAAATAACTGCTGACCAAATTGCCAGTTAAATTTGAAAATGGTGCGACAATATTTGTGTAATAATTATTTTTCTTCATTAAAACCCCCAAAGACTCATTAAATGCATACCATAAATTTGATTGTGAATCTTCGCTTAAGCTATTAATGATGGGAATGTTTTGGAATAATTTTGATAAATTTTTGTCTTCGTAAAATATATCCTGTTCTTTAGAATATTTATAAAAATGATTGTTAGTTTGAAAATACAGTTGATTGTCTATCTTCTGAATGCTCCCAATATTTTTGTATTGAGAAGTTAATCGATCTATTTTTTTAATTGATGAAAATCGTGTTAAATCATCGCTGAGTGCCATTCTATAAATAGATTCGTCTTTTTTAAGCCATAAATAAGAATCGTCAAGCTCAAAACTGTTAGACGATTTGTCAAAACCAATTACCTGATTTTTATACCTTAATCCGGTTGGTGTTTTTTCAAAAACTGCAAATCCGTCATAATTTGAACCTAAGAAAAATCCAGGTCGATTTGGAATTTTCTTAAAACCAAAATATCCTTTAGAATCTATAATTTTGGTTACTTTACCTCCTTTTATAACAAGAGCACCTCGGTTGTTAGAACAGATAAGTTCATCATCGATAACCTGAACGTTCCAAGACTGAGCCGTTGTTCCTTCGACAAGTTTAAAAGTATCTTCTTTAAAGCTGTTATTCCAAGCGTGGTAAAAAACACCTTGATTTGTGGCTACATATAAGTTTCCCTGATGAATTACTGAAGCGTATACGGTACTAATGTCATAACTAAATCCAAAATAAGTAAATGGAGAAGCTTCATTTACAAACGCGATACCGTTATCAAGCCCAAGCCAAAGGTTGTTTTTATTGTCTATAAAAGAGGTCAAAACGGTATTATTCTGGAGTCCTTTTTTTCTATTAATATGCTGAATTATTTTTCCATTAAAGTCGCAAATAACAATTCCATCCAAGACAGAATTTAAAACAATAAAATTGTCTTTTATGGTTACACCACCAAGAGAGTTATTCTTTTTGACAAAACTATTGGCTTCCGTATCCCAAGGTTTTACATTATGGTTTTCGTAAATAAATAAACCCTTTTCTAATGTGATGATTAAAGTTTTGTTTTTTGCCAGCGGATACATTCCCCAAATTTCTGTATTATTTAAGACAGTTGTATTTGGCAAAGCGTATAGTCTGCCGTTTTTGAATTCTAAAATTCCTTTCTCAATATCCTGAAAGTATAATTTTTTATTAACTACAAAAGAAAATTGAAAGCGTTTAGGCGCTTTTAGTATTGTAAGCTTGCCATTTTTGAAAACATATGCCCTTGCAAATGATTGAAAAATGGTTTGATTTTCTATAGTATGAATTTTCCAGATAAAGTCGATTATTTTGATTTTATTCTTATCTACTTTTTTGGCTAAAGATGTGTATTTTAATCTTCCTTTTTCATTTGGCTGAAAATATCCAAACTCATTATAACCCCCTACATATATTTTTCCGTCATTATCAATCTTTAAGCATCTTACAGAAGTTAAATTAGGCAAAGGATATTTTCTCCAAGAAGAACCATCAAATTGCAAAAGACCATTGTTATTGGCAAAATATAGGTTTCCGTTTTTATCTTGTCCAATATTCCAATTTTGTGTACCTCCTTTATATTCGTTTCGTTTGTAATTTCTTACATCAGGAAGTCCAATGTTTTTAACTTGACCAAAAAAAGTGATTGTGAATAATGTAAAAAAAGTAATAATAAAATATGATTTTCTCAATTTCATAATTTTTTTTATTTGTTTGGGATTTTAATGCTTAACATGTTTGTTTTTAATGCTTTATGTTTATTTTGGCTCTACTACTTCGATGTAGAAACCTCTTTTATTAATAAAAATAAGCAATCTTAATCAACTGTAGTGTTTATTTTTGCAATTAACATTTTCATAACATCTTATTTTTTATTATTAAATAACTATATATTAGATATTTATATAAAAAATGATGTGTTTTTGTAATGTAATAAAATTTGCTTTGATGTGTTTTTGTAATGAATTTTAATTGTTGATAGTAAAAAAATAACATTATTATTGCATCAAATTACTAATTAATTAACCAAAATTTTTAGAAAAATGAAATTAACAAAATTACTTCTTTTTTGTGTTTCGTCTCTGTTATTCTCGGTTATAGCTGTGGCTCAGGATGTCACGGTAAACGGGATGATTAATGATGAAAGTGGAATGCCAGTTCCAGTTGCAACAATTGTATTGAAAGGTACAACAAAGTCAACGGCATCAGATTTTGATGGGAAATTCCAAATTCAAGTGCCATCAAATGGTGTTTTGACAGTTACTTTTATTGGATATACTACAGTTACAGAAGCTGTAAACGGAAGAACAAAAATTACTATTCAATTAAAACCTGAATCACAATCACTAAATGAAGTTGTGGTTGTAGGATACGGTACTCAAAAGAAAGCAGTAGTTACAGGATCAATTTCCAGTGTAAAAGCTGCAGATCTTGAAAAAGTACCAAATGGTCGCGTTGAGCAGGCTTTGCAAGGTAGAGTTTCTGGTGTAACGGTTGCGGCGAGTTCAGGACAGCCGGGATCTGGGTCAACAATTCGTGTACGTGGTATTACTACTTTTGGAGACGGAGGTAACAATCCGCTTTGGGTTGTAGACGGAAACGTTGTTGATGCAGGAGGAATTAACTTTTTGAATCAATCAGATATTGAATCTATTGAGGTTCTTAAAGATGCAGCATCTGCCGCAATTTACGGTACTCGTGCTGCAACGGGTGTAATTTTGGTTACAACGAAAAAAGGAAAATCAGGAAAAATTTCAGTGAATTATACTGGTTTTAGTGGTGTTTCTTCTCCAGCTAAAAGACTTAACTTATTAAATGCTACACAGTATGCTACAATAATGAATGAAAAATCTTTAGCAGATGGAGGTTCGCCTGTTTACGCTAATCCTTCCGCTTTAGGCAAAGGTACAGATTGGCAGGATGCAATTTTTAATGATCATGCTTACAGATATTCTCACGAATTAAGCTTTAGCGGTGGAGGTGAATTTTCTACTTTTTATGCGTCATTCGGTATCCAAGATCAAGAAGGTATCGTTGCAACTGATATTTCTAACTATACTAAAAAGACTTTTCGTTTAAACTCTACTCACAAAATTTCTAAGTTTTTCACTTTCGGACAAACTTTTGCGTACGCAAAACAAAAGTCACTTGGAATTGGAAATACAAACAGTGAGTTTGGAGGACCTTTGAGTTCTGCAATCAACCTAGATCCAACTACTCCTTTAGTAGTAACTGATCCTGCTGTTGCAAATGCGGCTCCATATTCAACTAATCCAGTTATTCGTGATGCAAACGGAAATCCTTACGGAATTTCTAGTGTTGTTGGTCAGGAAATGACAAATCCATTAGGATATGTTCAAACAAGATTAGGTGCATATAACTGGTCAGATGATTTCGTAGGGAATGCTTATTTAGAGGCTAATATTACAAGTCATTTAAAAGTTAGGTCTACATTGGGAGGTAAGTTAGCTTATTGGGGAGATACAGGATTTACACCTGTTTATTTCTTAAGTTCAAATGTAAATGTTCTTAAAAACAACTATCACCAAAATAATAACAAATCATTTGCTTGGAATATAGAAAACATCGTTACTTATTCTAACAAATTTGGAGATCATAATGTTAATTTATTAGGAGGTCAAGGAACTTATGTTGATAACATTGGTGGATATGTTGGAGCTACAATGTTTGGTTTGCCTATCTCTAGTTATAAAGACGCTTCTTTTAACTTTGATATTCCACAATCAGACAGAACAAGTGGTACAAGTGATTTGATACAACATAAAGTAACATCATTATTTGCTCGTTTAAACTATGATTATAAAGAAAAATACCTTGTAACAGGTGTAATTCGCCGTGATGGATCAACACGTTTTGGAGATAATAATAAATTTGGTGTTTTCCCTTCATTCTCTTTAGGATGGGTAGTTTCAAAAGAAGATTTCTGGAAAGAAAATGAATTTGTTAATACATTAAAAATTCGTGGAGGTTACGGAGTTGTAGGTAATGACCAAGTTGCTGATTTTAGATACATCTCATTAGTATCTGGAGGATATAACTATGCACTTGGAAACACAGGTAATATCACAACTGGTTACGCTAACGTAACACTTGATAACCCTGATTTGAAATGGGAAGAAACTTCTCAGACAAGTATTGGTTTTGACGCGAAATTATTCAATGATTTCAATTTTACTTTTGACTATTTCATGAAAAAAACAACTGGAATTTTACAGCCAGTAGTTATTCCTGGATATGTTGGAGTTGCAGAACAACCTTGGGCAAACGTAGCTGATATGAACAATAGCGGTTTAGAGTTTGAATTAGGATACAAAAAAAGACTTGGAGATTTCAATTTAGGAGTAAACGGAAATGTTTCTACACTTAAAAATGAAATTACTTATATTGGTGCTACTGCTGATTATATTGAAGGAAATGCTTCTTTTCAATCTATGGGTCCAGTTACAAGAACTGAAGTAGGGCATTCTTACAATGAGTTCTACGGTTACAAAACAGCTGGGATTTTTCAAAATGAAGCAGAAATTGCTGCTTACAAAAATGCTGCAGGCGGATTAATTCAGCCAAATGCAAAACCTGGAGATTTTCGTTGGGTAGATAATAACGGAGACGGTTCTATCTCAGATCAGGATAAACAATATCTAGGAACAAGTTTGCCAAAATTAACTTTCGGTTTAACATTGAACTTAGATTACAAAAACTTCGATTTCATGGCATTTGCTCAAGGAACTTCTGGAAGCAAAATTTTCCAAGGATTACGCAGGCTAGATATCTTGAATGCTAATTATCAAACTACAGCATTAGATCGTTGGGTAGGAGAAGGAACATCAAACGATTATCCAAGACTTGCTAACAATGATACGAACAAAAACTTCAGCAACATGTCTGACTTTTATCTTGAAAAAGGAGATTACGTTCGTTTGAAACTTGTACAATTAGGATATACTCTTCCTCTTAATTTATCATCTAAAATTGGAGCTGATAAAATTCGTTTCTACGTTAATGGAGAAAACCTAGTAACGTTTACTAAATATACTGGATACGATCCTGAAATTGGAGGTCAAGTATTTGGTATCGATAGAGGTGTTTATCCACAAGCAAGATCTATTATGCTTGGGGCTAACTTTCAATTTTAATACATAAAGAATCATGAAAAATATAAAATATAAATATATATACATTGCCGTTGCATTGGCAGTTCTAGGCTCTTGCTCTGAGGATTTTGTAACTCTTCAGCCAAAAGGATCTTTCCTTTCAACAAGTTATTATAAAAATGAACAACAAGCAACAGCTGCATTAGTTGGAGTTTATGATCCATTAAGAAAAAACACGGGTGGATTTGAAAATATGGTAGCAATGCTGAATGCCGGATCAGATGATTTTTATGCTGGTGGTGGTGGTGCTTCAGATGGTAACGGAATTCAAAATTTTTCTACTCACTCTTTGACATCATTAATTATTCCAGGAAGTTTCTGGAATGACCATTATCAAGGTGTTTACAGAGCGAATGTTTTGCTTTCTAAAATGGCAGATGTTGATATGTCAGATGCTTTAAAAGTGAGATTTACAGCAGAAACAAAAACGTTAAGAGCTTTATACTACTTTAATTTGGTGAGAATGTTTAAAAACATTCCGCTTATTTTAGAGCCGCTTACTACATCTACAATGTTAGAAGTTGAACAAGCAACTCCAGAAGCGATTTATGCTCAAATTGAAAAAGATTTAACTGAAGCTATTCCTGGTTTGCCAACTGCTGTAAATGCTGCATCAGAATCTGGTCGTTTGACTAGAGTTTCTGCTCAAGCTTTATTAGGTAAAGTTTATTTATTTGAAGGTAAAAAACCTGAAGCAGCTGCTATTCTTGCGCAAGTAAATGGAACTCCAGGTGCTGCGAATCAATACGGAAATAAATTGCTTGCTAATTTTAGCGATTTATGGGTAACTTCAAACAAATACAACTCTGAATCATTAATTGAAGTTTCACACACAAGTGCTGGTAATTCAAACTGGGATTTCTGGGGTTCAGGTAGAGACGAAGGAAACTCATTAAATGTTATGGTTGGACCTAGAGGTTACGCTAGACCTGCTAATTCAACAGCACCAGATCTTCCATCAGGATGGAGTTTCAGCGTGCCTACACAAAAGTTGTATGACGCTATGAAAAATGATCCAAGATTTGGAGCTACAATTTTAGACATTAAGGCATTAAAAGCGGCTGGTTCTGCTGATTATATTGGCGGTTACCAAGATACTGGATATTTCTTAAATAAATTCTTGCCTAGACAATCAGATGTTCGTACAGGCGGAGGAGCTGCAGAGTTAAACTACAAACAAGATTCGTATATCATTAGACTTGCAGATACTTATTTAATGGAAGCTGAAGCATTAGGTTCAGGAGCTAGAGCGCAGGCATTATTAGATGCTGTTAGAGCTAGAGTTGGATTGCCATCTGTTCCTGTAACATTAGCTGCAATTAAAAATGAAAGAAGAATGGAGCTTGCAGGAGAAGGTCATAGATTTTTTGACTTAGTAAGATGGGGAGATGCTGCAACGGCTTTAGCTGATAGAGGTTTTAATGCAGGAACAGATGAGATCTTTCCAATTCCTCACGTTGAGCTAGTGGGTACAAAATTAAAACAAAACCCTAACTACGAATAATAAAAAACTATCTAACCAAAAACCAAAAAAGATGAACCTAAATATAAATTTAAAGAAAAGTGTATTCCTAATGCTAGCTGTAGCATTAGGAACACTAACAAGCTGCGATGACGAAGTTGGTAACGGAAATGGATTAGCTGCAGCTAATGTTGATGCTTCATTTACTGTAACTCCAGTTACAGGCGCAGTAAATACCTATCTATTAACGGCACAGCCAAAAGGTGTTATTTCATCTAAATGGAATATCGGTGATGGTGATTATGCAGGTAAAATGAATGAAACAATTACGTTGCCAGATGCAGGAACTTATACGGTAACTCATACGGCTATTGGAGCTGGAGGAACATTAGGAAAAGCTACTGCTCAAATTGTTGTGGCTAAAACGGATCCTCTAAAAGGAAATTTAGTTCAAGGAGGCTCTTTTGAAACTGCTGCTGATCAAGCAAAATGGACTGTGCTAAATCTTAGTGCAACTGGAGCTGCTTTCTGGTCGTATGCAAATAAAAGTGCTACAATACATTCTCCTGGAGGATGGGCACAAGAAGGGATTTACCAGGCAATTGATGTTATTAAAGATAAAGAATATACAATCGATATGTTAGTTTCTTGCCCTAGCGGTTCTGATGAAACTTGGTTCGAAGTTTACGCAGGTACATCAGCTCCTAAATCTGGAGTAGAATACAAAGACAACAAAGTAATGGGATTAAGTACTTGGGACGGTTGTGCTAAAGCAGCTTTCTCTGGCAAATTATCTGTTGTAGGATGCGTTAAAAATGACGTAACCGGAACGGTTTCTAATACAGTAAAATTCGCTCAAAGCGGAAAAATTTATCTTCTTATCAGAAGTGGTGGTAATACATTTACTAAAGATGGTATCACTGTTTCTAAAATTGAATTAAGAGGGAAATAAAATATTAAGTTAAGTTTAAGTTTGGTTGTAAATAGCCCATAATCGTTATGAGTATGGGCTATTTTTTAAATCCTTAAACTGATGCAGATAAACTTTCGTTAAAAAAATTTCTGTAAAAACTTCAAATTAGAATTTAAATAATAAGGGAAGAATGAAAAATAATAGTTTTAAAATTCTATGTTTTTTGTTTTCAGTGGCATCTTTTGGCCAGCCGAAAACAAAAAAAGAATTTACAACCAGTGGAAAAAAAATAACGGTATATACTACTGCTGAAAACTCAAATTTGAGATTAACGTCTACAGATAATTTGACTTTTTCTGCATCTAAACAGCCTCTTGAAGTAGAGTCGTCTGTTTTTGTAGAACCATCAAAAAAGTTTCAGACTTTCATGGGAATTGGAGGAGCTATTACTGATGCGAGTGCCGAAATATTTGCTAAACTTTCAAAAGAAAAACAAACTGAATTCTTAAATGCCTACTATGATAAACAAAAAGGTATAGGCTATTCTTTGCTAAGAACAACGATACAAAGTTCTGATTTTAGCAGTGGAAGCTATTCTTATATCAAAGAAGGAGATAAAGATTTAAAAACTTTTTCGATTGATCATGATAGACAATATCGTATTCCATTAATAAAACAAGCTATTCAAACCGCTGGCGGAAAGCTAACAACTTATGTAGCGCCATGGTCTCCAAATGCTTTTATGAAAAGCAATAAAGATGTACTTAAAGGCGGAACATTATTGCCTGAATATTATCAGACCTGGGCAAACTTTTACGCAAAATTTATTAAAGAGTATGAGAAAGAAGGAATTCCAATTTGGGGAACTTCAACTCAAAATGAGCCGATGGCAGTTCAAACTTGGGAATCTTGTATTTATACTGCCGAAGCAGAAAGAGATTTTATTAAAAATTTCCTCGGGCCAACACTTAAAAAAGAAAAACTGGGAAATGTAAAAATCATAGTTTGGGATCACAACCGTGACTTGATGAATTATAGAGCAAATGTTATTTACTCTGATCCAGAAGCTTCAAAATATGTTTGGGGAATGGGTTTTCATTGGTATGAAAACTGGTCTGGAGGAGCATCAATGTTTGACAATGTTGGTAAAGTAAATGAAGCTTATCCTGACAAAGGACTGCTATTTACAGAAGGCTGTGTCGAAAAATTTGATGCCAAAAAATACCAATTTTGGGGTAACGGAGAAAGATATGGAATTTCTATGATCAACGATTTTAATAATGGAACTGCCGGCTGGACAGACTGGAATATTCTTTTAGATCAAAATGGAGGTCCTAATCATGTTGGTAATTTCTGTTTCTCACCAATTCATGCTGATACAACAACTGGCGAATTAATTTATACCCCATCTTATTATTATATTGGGCATTTTTCAAAGTTCATTCATTTAAATGCAGTGCGAGTTAGCTCTGCAGTAAGCAGAAGTGCATTGTTAAGTACTTCATTTTTGAATACAGATGGTACAATGGCAACTGTTGTTATGAATCAATCTGATAAAGAGATTACTTATAATTTAATTATAGCTGCTGAAAAAGCAGTAGTTAAGATTCCTCCCCACGCTATACAAACACTTGTGTATTAGTATTGTGTAGTAAATAATGAGGGCTGAATTGAATCATCCAAATTAGCCCTCAATTTTACTTTTATTTTAAATTAAATCGTTTTTTGAAAGTACAATGAAAACCATAAATCGAATTTTATTAGTCCTAATATTAATACTGCAATTAAGTTGTAATTCATCAAAAATTGCAGATGGTTCTTCAGTTTCTGTACCTCAAGCAAATAAAAAAATCGAAGTTTATACTACAGCTGAAAACTCAAAATTACGATTGTCATTATCGAATAATTTTATTTCGAATGCTGCTTCACAACAAACAAATTTAACAGTTTCTATTGCTATAGATCCTACAAAAACAGATCAGACATTTTTAGGAATTGGAGGTGCAATTACAGACGCAAGTGCAGAAGTTTTCGCCAAATTATCACCTAAAAAACAACAGGAATTCCTAACTGCTTACTACGACAAAAACAAAGGAATTGGCTATTCATTAGCCAGAACCAACATACATAGCTGCGATTTTAGCAGTGAGAGTTATACTTATATTGCTGAAGGTGATAAAGATTTAAAAACTTTCAATATCGATCACGATCGAAAATTCCGAATTCCACTTCTTAGAAAAGCAATTGAAACTGCCGGCGGGAAATTAACTTTATTTGTTAGTCCGTGGAGTCCCCCAGCTTTCATGAAAGACAATAATGATATTTTGCACGGCGGCGTTTTATTGCCTCAGTTTGCACAATCGTGGGCAAATTATTATGTGAAATTTATTAGAGCATACGAAAAAGAAGGTATTCCTGTTTGGGGTTTAACCATTCAGAATGAACCAATGGCCAGACAGAGTTGGGAATCTTGTATTTATACTCCTGAGGCCGAAAGAGATTTCTTGAAAAACTTTCTTGGTCCAACTTTAAAAAAGGAAGGACTTGGTTCTAAAAACATTATCATCTGGGATCACAATCGAGGAGATATGTTAGAAAAAAGAGCCAATCTTGTTTTCTCAGATCCTGAAGTTTCAAAATATGCATGGGGAATAGGGTTTCACTGGTATGAAACCTGGAACGGAGGACCACCTCAATTTGAATCTGTAGCGAAAGTTCATGAAGCTTTTCCAAATAAAAATTTACTTTTTACAGAAGGCTGTGTCGAAAGATTTGATGCTGCAAAATTTCAGTTTTGGGGAAATGCGGAACGCTATGGTCTCAACATAATTAACGATTTTAATAACGGGACAGTTGGCTGGACAGATTGGAATATTCTTTTAGATGAAAGAGGAGGACCAAATCACGTAGGTAATTTTTGCTTTTCGCCTATTCATGCCGACACCACAAAAGATGAATTGATCTACACACCAATGTATTATTATATTGGACATTTCTCAAAGTTTATTCGCCCAAATGCGAAGCGAATAACACAGACTGTTAGTGATAAAACTCTTTTAAGTACATCATTTAAAAATAGTGATGGAAGAATCGCCACTATTGTTATGAACCAAACCAATAAAGATGTTGTATATACTTTAAACAGCAGCATTTTAAAAACTACTATTACTATTCCAGCACACGCTATACAGACTGTTGTATACTAGTGTTCTATTAACTAAAAAACTATAAAAATGAAACTGAATTTAAAAACCACGATAAAAGCACTATTTTTTGCAGCAGCTATATTGGCTCAAGTGAAATGTTCTTCCTCAAATGATGTGGTAGATCCGCCTGTTACGCCTCCGGTTGTTGTTCCTCCAGTTGTAGTAACAAATGATGTTGATTTTTGGCTCACAAAAGGAGATCAAAGCGTTTTGCTGGCTAAACAATCTGGAACTTTAGGATTTGGAACTACGCCTAATACATATACAAACATTGAAGTTAATGCTTCTCAAAAATATCAGACTGTAGACGGTTTTGGATATACTTTAACAGGCGGAAGTGCAGAGGTAATTAATCAATTAAACGCAGCTAAAAAAGCAGCTCTTTTGCAAGAATTATTTGGTTCTGGCGAAAACTCAATTGGAATAAGTTATCTAAGAATCAGCATTGGTGCCTCGGATTTGAATGCTGCACCTTTTACTTATGATGATCTTCCTACTGGAGATACGGATTTAGATTTGGCGAAATTTAGTTTGGATAAAGATAAAACAGGAGTAATTGCACTGTTGAAAGAAATTCTTGCCATTAATCCAAAGATTCTAATTTTAGCAACGCCATGGTCAGCACCACTTTGGATGAAAGATAAAAACAGCTTTATTGGAGGAAAATTACAAACCCAATATTATGATGTTTACGCAAAATATTTTGTAAAATACATTCAGCAAATGAAGGCGGAAGGAATTACAATTGATGCTGTAACACCTCAAAACGAACCTTTACATGATGGGAACAATCCAAGTATGTATATGTCTGCAGGAGAACAGGCGAATTTTATAAAAACAAATTTAGGTCCTGCATTAAAAGCAGTAAATCTTAGTGTAAAAATTATTGCTTACGATCACAATTGTGATAATCCAAATTATCCAAAAGCAATTTTGGCTGATGCCGATGCATTTCCTTTTGTAGACGGTTCGGCATTTCACTTATACGCTGGAGATATCAGTGCGCTTACAAATGTTTACAATTCTTACCCAACAAAAAATGTGTATTTCACAGAACAATGGACATCTTCTGCTGGTGAATTTGCAGGTGATTTAAAGTGGCATGTTCGAAATGTTGTTATCGGCTCAATGAGAAATTACAGCAAAAATGCACTAGAATGGAATTTAGCCAACAACGGTGCTTTCGAACCTCATACTGCAGGCGGATGTTCAATGTGCAAAGGTGCGCTGACAGTTACTACAAGTGATACTTTTCAGCGTAATGTTGCGTATTATATTATTGCTCATGCGTCGAAATTTGTTCCGGCAGGCTCAATCAGAATTGCAAGTAATTCAAGTGGAAATCTGCAAAATGTAGCTTTTATTACACCATCTGGTTCAAAAGTTTTAATTGTTGAAAATGATGGAGCAGCAAGCGAAATCTTCAATATTAAATTCAATGATAAATGGATCACAACTTCTTTAGATGCAGGAGCTGTGGGAACGTATACTTGGAAATAATCAGATAATTTAAACCGGAAATAAATCAATTTTCAGATGAAAAGAACACTTATAATAGCGCAGTTTTTGTTCACTATAGCTTCTTTTGGACAAGGTTTTTTGCACAGAGACGGACAAAAGATTGTTGACGGAAATGGCAAAAATATTATATTAAGAGGTCTTGGTTTAGGCGGATGGATGGTGCAGGAAGGATATATGATGCAGACACAGCCTTTTGCAAGTCCGCAATATAAGATCAAGCAAAAAATTCAAGATGTTGTTGGAGAAGAGGGAACAAAAGAATTTTATGCAGCATACAAAGCAAACGGAATTACAAAACGAGATATCGATTCACTGGCAAAATGGGGTTTCAATTCGATTCGTTTACCTATGCATTACAATTTATATACACCATCAATTCAAGAAGAAAAAAATGGTGAAATTACTTGGATAGAAGAAGGTTTCACAATGACAGATAATTTGCTTAAATGGTGTGCCGAAAATAAAATATACCTTATTTTAGATTTGCATGCAACTCCTGGAGGTCAAGGAAACGACGCTGCAATATCTGATTATGACACTACAAAACCATCGCTTTGGGAAAGCGAAGCAAATCAGAAAAAAATGATTGCTCTATGGAAAAAACTGGCTTCTCGTTACAGAGATAATCCTTGGATTGGTGCTTACGATATTATCAACGAACCAAACTGGAATTTTACCGGAACGAATAAAAATGGCTGTGATGAAAATTCAAACGGGCCTTTAAGAGATTTGATGGTTGCCATTACAAAGGCAATCCGCGAAGTCGATATTAACCATATGGTAGTTATCGAAGGAAATTGCTGGGGGAATAATTACAACGGAATTTTTCCTTTATGGGATGAAAATATGGCGTTGAGTTTTCATAAATATTGGAATTACAACGACAAAGAATCGATTCAGAAAATGTTGGACTATAGAACACAATACAATGTTCCGATTTGGCTGGGAGAAAGTGGAGAAAATTCTAATGTCTGGTTTAAAGATGCCTTGACATTGGTTGAAACTAACAATATTGGATGGGCTTTTTGGCCAATGAAAAAAATAGAAAATATTGCGGGTGTAACTTCGGTAACTAAAATTCCAGAATATGATGTTCTGCTGAAATACTGGAAAGATGGAGGTCAAAAACCAAATCCAGAATTTGCCAAAAAAACATTGATGAAAATGGCAGATAATTACAAAATGCAAAACGTAACGGTTAAGCCAGATGTTATCGATGCGATGTTCAGACAAGTACAGACAAACGATACCAAACCATACAAAAACCATATAATTCCAGGAAAAATTATTGCCACTCAATATGATTTAGGAACAAACGGATTTGCTTATTCTGATAAAGATTTTGTGAATTATAAAGTGGCGACAGGAAACTTCGACCAATGGAACAAAGGAAATACAATGCGTAACGATGGTGTTGATATTTTGCCTTGCAAAGATGCTGGTTCTAACGGTTATCAGGTTTCATTTATAGAAGATGGAGAATGGCTGCAATTTACATCAGAAGTTAAGAAGCAAAACTCATATAAGGTTGCCATTCGCTATTCAAGCGAAAAAGCGGAAGGCAAACTTCATTTTGAAACAGAAAATGGCAAAAAATCAGAAACAATCGTTCTTCCTGCAACTGGAGGAAATGATAAATGGGAGACCATTATTTTATCTGGAGTTGAGCTAAATACAGGAACAAATAAAATCAAAGTAGTTTTCGAAAAAGGAGGCTTTAATTTGAATTATTTAGATTTTTTAAACAAGTAATTACAAACTCAAATTAATAAAAGATGAAAATAAATAATCTCATAAACAAAGTAGGTGTTTTAACATTTATCTTATTGTTTGTATTTCAGTCTTGCAGCAGCAGTAATGATGCAGCAGATGATACACCAGTTGTTGTTGCACCTTCAAATCTTTCTGTTCAGGTTGAAGTACTTGGCAAGACAGCCGATAAACCAGATGGCGACGGAAGCGGAAAAATACATTTAACGATAACTGCTTCAAACGCAACTTCATATAAAGTTTTGATTGATAATCAGCTTAAAGAAATTTTCACTGGTGATTTTACTTATGAATTTACAGCTTCGGGAACTAAAAATTATCCAATAATCGTTTCAGCTTATAACGGTGCGCAGTTTGTGAGTTCAACAACTTCTGTAAATGTTTTTGTTTCCAGAAAATTGCTTTGGGCAGATGAATTTGATGCTGATGGCGCCCCAAACACTTCAAAGTGGGGTTACAACACAGGAACTGGAGACGGCTGGGGGAATAACGAATTAGAATATTACACTACTCGACCAGAAAATGTAATTATCTCAAACGGAACCCTAAAAATAAAAGCCATAAAAGAAGAATATTTAGGAAGCCATTATACTTCTGCAAGATTGCTTACAAAAGGAAAATTTTCTTTTAAATACGGTCGAGCCGAAGTTCGTGCAAAACTCCCAGTTGGTGGCGGTACTTGGCCAGCATTCTGGATGTTGGGCGATAACATTGATACTGCAGGCTGGCCTTTATGCGGTGAAGTTGATATATTAGAATCGGTTGGGAATAACCCAAACGTAAATCATTCATCTTTACATTCGCCTGGGCGCTCAGGAAATACGCCAGATACTGCAACTACAACGGTTCCAAATTCGGCAACAGAATTTCATGTTTATGCAGCAGATTGGAGTCCTGAAAGCATTAAGTTTTACGTAGATGATAAATTGTTTTATACCTATGCAAATGCTGCTTCAACTCCTTTTAATCAAAACTTTTTCCTGATTTTAAATTTGGCTATGGGAGGAAATTTTGGAGGAGCAGTCGATCCAAATTTTGCTAATGCAACTTTTGAAGTCGATTATGTGAGAGTGTATAATTAACATAAGTTTTAAATTAATTTTTTCTTCTAAAGCTCATGAACAGCTAGCTTTACAGGAATAAAATTTTTAAACATGAAAAAGATAAATACAATTGTTTTAGTAGTAATGATGCTTTTGGTAAGTGGGTCATTTTATGGTCAAAATTTAAAAATTATGACTTATAACATTCGTTTGGATAATGCTTCTGACGGAGAAAATGCCTGGCCTAACCGAAAAGAGTATTTTACATCTCAAATACAATTTTATAGTCCGGATATTTTTGGAGTTCAGGAAGCAACACCGCCCCAAGTTGATTATATCGCATCGGCTATGCCAAATTATAACAAATTTGGAATAGGAAGAGAAGAAGGCGCAACAGGAGAAGCTTGTACGATTTATTATAAAAAAGATCGTTTTAAGGTAGAGAACTCTAATACATTTTGGCTCTCAGAAACACCAAATGTAGTTTCAAGAGGCTGGGATGCTGCTTGCAATAGAGTTTGTACATATGGACTTTTTACCGATTTAAAAACTAAAAAAACGTTTTGGGTTTTTAATCTGCATCTTGATCATATGGGCGAAGTAGCTAGAGTAAAAGGCGTACAGCTTGTTTTGAAAAAAATAAGCGAACTCAATTCGAAAAAATACCCAGCTTTTTTAATGGGAGATTTCAATTCTGAACCGAATACGCCACAAATTGCTGAAATCAAAAAAGTGATGGACGACACCAGAGAAGTTTCGAAAGAAAAGCCTTTTGGGCCATCAGGAACTTTCAACGGTTTTAAACATAATGAGCCAGTAAAATTATTGATAGATTACATTTTTGTTTCTAAAAATAGCGGGCTCAAAATTCAAAAACATGCAGTTCTAAGTGATTCTAAAGATTTAAAATATCCTTCGGATCATTTGCCTGTCTTAATAGAAATAGATTAAAAATGAAAAACAGCAGCAAAAAACTTCAAATTTTACTTTTACTGCCACTTATTGCAGTTCAAATGAAATGTGGATCTTCAAAAACTACAGTATCCAATTCTGGTAAAGCAGCATCTTGGATTACGACTGTAGACGAAACATCAAAATTGCAAAAACAAAACGATTTGGTTTTTAATTCAAAAACCAATTCAAACCCAACTATTTCAGTAGACGCTTCCCAGAAATTCCAAACCATTGAAGGTTTTGGATTTTCATTAACTGGAGGAAGCGCACAAGCCATTTTAAAGTTAGATAAAACTAAAAAAGAAGCCCTGCTTCAAGAATTGTTTTCTAGAAAAAATGATGCAATTGGGTTGAGCTATTTGCGAATTAGTATTGGTGCATCTGATTTGAATGAAAAAGTTTTTTCGTATGACGACATGCCAGAAGGCCAAACCGATTTAAAACTTGAACATTTTAATCTTGGTCCGGATTTAAAAGATGTCGTGCCGCTTTTAAAAGAGATTTTGGCAATAAATCCAAAAATAAAAATCATGGGTTCTCCTTGGTCGCCTCCTGTTTGGATGAAAGACAACGGAAGCTCAAAAGGAGGAAGCTTACAGCCTAAATATTATCAGGTTTATGCAGAATACTTTGTGAAATATATTCAGGCAATGAAAGCGCAAGGAATTGTAGTTGATGCTATAACACCTCAAAATGAACCTTTGCATCCAAGAAACAATCCTAGTTTGTTAATGTTTGCAGAACAGCAGGCAGATTTTATCGGTAATCATTTAGGGCCCGCTTTCGCGAAAGCAAATATCAAAACCAAAATCGTGGTTTACGATCACAATTGCAACAAACCCGAATATCCGTTAACTATTTTAAAAGATGCAAAAGCGAATCCCTTTGTTGCGGGTTCAGCATTCCATTTATATGAAGGAGATATTAGTGCATTGACAACAGTTCACGATGCATTTCCTAATAAAGATTTATATTTTACAGAACAATATACAGGTTCAGGAAGCAGTTTTGCTGATGATTTGAAATGGAGCGTGAAAAATGTGGTAATTGGTTCTATGCGCAACTGGAGTGTAAATGCGCTTTCATGGGGATTGGCTAATGATGAGTATTACAAACCTTTTACGCCGGGTGGCTGCTCGACTTGTAAAGGCGCTTTAATGATTGATCAAAATCATAATATTAAGAGAGAAGTGGGTTATTATATTATTGGTCACGCTTCGAAGTTTGTTCCTGAAGGATCAGTTAGAATTGGAAGTAATATTAGCGGAAATCTTTATAATGTCGCTTTCAAAACGCCATCAGGACAAATTGTTCTAATTGTAGAAAATGACGGCACTGCAGCACAAACATTCAATATCAAATACAATCAAAAACAAATTTCAACTACTTTAAATGCAGGTGCAGTAGCAACTTATGTTTGGTAATCAAAATTAATTAAATGAAAAAAATAACAACATTTGCCTTGTTGATGGTCACGTTTTTTGCGGCCGCACAGCAAGAAACTATCGATCAGAAAGTAAATGCTTTATTGAAGAAAATGACTATTGAAGAAAAAATGGGTCAGTTAAATCAATACACAGGCGATAATTCAGCAACGGGTCCAATTACAATAAATCCAAATAAACAAGCGGAGATAAAAGCTGGTTTAGTAGGTTCGATGCTAAATATCATCGGAACAAAATATACCAGACAATATCAGGAATTGGCGATGCAGTCACGTCTTAAAATACCGTTGTTGTTTGGCCAAGATGTTATTCACGGTTATAAAACAACATTTCCAATTCCGTTAGCCGAGGCTGCGAGCTGGGATTTACCAGCAATTGAATTGGCTGCTAGAGTTGCGGCTACAGAAGCTTCTGCAAGTGGTATTCACTGGACATTTGCACCAATGGTGGATATTGGGCGTGACCCGCGTTGGGGACGCGTAATGGAAGGCGCTGGAGAAGATACTTATTTAGGATCTAAAATTGCTTACGCTCGAGTAAAAGGTTTTCAAGGAAATAAACTGGGAGATTTAAACTCTGTTATGGCTTGTGTCAAACACTTTGCAGCTTACGGAGCAGGAGTGGGTGGAAGAGATTATAACTCTGTTGATATGAGTGAAAGAATGCTTTTAGAAACGTATTTGCCTCCTTTTAAAGCAGCTTTAGATGCCGGTGCAGCAACTTTTATGAATTCATTTAATGATTTAAACGGAATTCCGGCTACTGCAAATGCACATTTACAGCGCGATATCTTAAAAGGCAAATGGAACTTTCAAGGTTTCGTAGTTTCAGATTGGGGTTCTATTGGAGAAATGGTCGCTCATGGTTACTCAAAAGATCTTAAAGAAGCAGCTTATGCAGCCATTACTGCCGGAAGTGATATGGATATGGAAAGTAATGCTTACCGATATAATTTAGCTGCATTGGTTAAAGAAGGAAGAGTTTCCATCGATTTAATTGATGATGCTGTGAAACGTATTTTGCGTAAAAAATATGAGTTAGGCTTATTCGAAGATCCTTACAGATATTCAAATGATAAAAGAGCTGAAAAAGCCTTGAGTAATCCTGAAAATAGGAAAGCAGCACTTGAAGTTGCTGAAAAAAGTATCGTTTTACTGAAAAATGAAAACCAAACTTTACCACTTTCTAAAAACTTGAAAACGATTGCTTTCATTGGGCCAATGGTGAAAGAATACAAAGCCAATATGGGTTTTTGGTCTGTAGAATTACCAGATGTAAATTACGATAAATGGGTCGTTTCTCAATGGGATGGTTTGCAAAACAAAGTGGGAAAAAACACCAAATTGCTTTACGCAAAAGGCTGTGAAGTTGATGGCGATAGTAAAGATGGTTTTGCCGAAGCAGTTGCAACAGCAAAACAAGCTGATGTTGTTATTTTGAGTATTGGAGAAAGACGCGACATGAGCGGTGAAGCAAAAAGCCGAAGCAATCTTGGTTTGCCAGGCGTTCAGGAAGATTTAGTAAAAGCAATTCAGGCAACAGGAAAACCAGTTGTGGTTTTAGTAAATGCAGGAAGACCGCTTATTTTTAATTGGACAGCAGATAACGTTCCTGCAATCGTATATACTTGGTGGTTAGGAACTGAAGCTGGAAATGCAATCGCAAATGTTTTATTTGGAGATTACAATCCGTCAGGGAAACTGCCAATGACTTTTCCTAGGGAAGTAGGTCAAGTACCAATTTATTACAATCATTTTAGTACAGGAAGACCAGCCAAAGATGAAGATTCAAAAAATTATGTTTCTGCTTATATTGATTTAAAGAACTCACCTAAATTTCCTTTCGGATATGGTTTGAGTTATACCAAATTCGAGTATTCAGGTTTGAAGCTTTCTTCAGCAAAAATGAAAACTAATGAAACAATTAAAGTTTCTTTTCAATTATCAAATGTTGGAAAAGTGGCTGGTGAAGAAGTGGTGCAATTGTATTTAAAAGACAAATTTGGATCTGTAGTTCGTCCGGTTTTAGAATTGAGAGATTTTCAAAAAGTAAAATTAAATGCTGGAGAAACAAAAACTATAGAATTTACAATCGATAAAGAAAAACTTTCTTTCTACAATAATAAATTAGAATGGACAGCTGAACCAGGAGAATTCGAATTAATGATTGGAGCTTCGTCAGCAGATATTAAATTAAAAATGGGGTTTGAATTAGAGTAATAACAAATTTAAAATTCAAATTTGGTGTTATGGATTTTATAAATGGGTTTTGAATTATTTCAGAACTGTATTTATAAAATCCATAGCGCCAATTCCTTTATATGATGCATATAACGCCTTGTCAAATGCTTCGCGTTTTGCTTTTTTATCCTTTGCCTCAGTCTCAACAATCATTTGGTTGAAAATTTTTTCTTGCTCTTGACTGTATTTTATAGATTCTTCTAATAGATATGTTTTCGAAACAAATCCGAATGATGTCCAAATTTTATTTCTTATTTTTTTGTTGATATTTTTTAACGGATTGGTATTCATATCTCTTGCATTGGCTTTCTTAAGTATCTAAAAAAGAATAACATGTTTTTTAATGTGTTATTATGACGCAATGTACTTATTTTTTTTAAATTGCACTTAAATTTTAAGTTAAAATTGTAATTCATACACTTCTTTTAGAGTATTTCTCTTTAGAGATATTAAGGCAAAAGTGATTTGGTTTTAAGAAAATGAACTAAATTGGCAGATTATTCGAGATAAAAAAGTTGTATTAAATTGAAATTAGAATGTTAAGAGACATTATAGAAAATAATCAAAATTATCAGCCCGGACTTTCTATTGACTGTGTGATTTTTGGTTTTCATGATAATCAGCTTAAAGTTTTGTTGATTAAAATTCCAAACAGTCAAACATGGTCCCTGCCCGGCGGATTTATTCCGATAGATCAGGATATTGATACTGCGGCCGTTACAGTTCTAAACGAACGAACTGGAGTTGAAGGTATCTTTTTAAGACAATTTGCGACTTTTGGAAAAATAAAACGAAACGATCAACATTTTGGAAAAGAAGTACTCAAATATCTGAAAATTGACGAAGAAAAAGGCAAATGGCTCACACAGCGATTTGTTACCATTGGTTATTATGCTTTAGTCGACTTTTTGAAAACCATTCCGAAACCAGCAAATAAAGATGAGGTGATAGAATGGATTGATCATAAAGAAGTGCCAGCACTTATTTTAGATCACAAAGAAATTCTAGGCAAAGCTTTAGACACTTTAAGAATTGAATTGAATTTAATGCCTATTGGCTATAATTTATTGCCCGAAAAATTTACGATTCCGGAACTTCAGAAATTGTACGAAACTATTTTAGATAAAAAACTGGACAGAAGAAACTTTCTCCGAAAAATCACCAACATCGGAATCCTGACAAAACTCGACGAAAAGAAAAGCAACGTTGCCCATAAAGCACCCAATTTATATTCGTTTGATAAAGATAAATATGAAGAAGTCCTTAAAAATGGCTTGAATCAAGGGTGGTAAATTTAAGTTTAATTTAAATTAGCAATTATGGTTTCTATTGAAACATTCAGAAAATTAGCAATGTCTTTTCCAGATGCAACCGAAGAACCTCATTTTGAGAAAACTTCTTTTCGTGTCAACAAGAAAATCTTCTCGAGTTTTGATGAAAAAAACAATCAAGCTGTTTTAAAATTAAACGAAATCGATCAATCTGTTTTTTGTGCATCAAGCGAAATGATTTTTTATCCAATTCCGAATAAATGGGGAAAACAAGGCTGGACCATTGTTGAACTTTCAAAAGTAAGACCAGAAATGTTTGAAGATGCTTTGATACGATCTTATGAAAATGTTATAGCTAAAAAGTAATATTCGAAATACAAACCTAACAGGTTTTAAAAACCTGTTAGGTTTCGAAACTAAATTCTATTTCACAATCGTTCTAAAAGTTAAATTTACTCTCGGTTTTTGAGTTGTTTTTGTTGGAGGCAAACGATGCAGCCAATGCGTTTGTGTTTCATCCTTCATAACCAGTAAACTGCCGTGTTCTAAAATTAAAGAAACGGTTTCTTTGGTTTCTTTATGTTTGAAGGCAAACTTTCTTTCTGCACCAAAACTTAATGAGCCAATTGCGCCGTTCTTTTTTAAATCTTTTTCGGCGTCGCTGTGCCAAGCCATTCCTTCATCGCCAGAATGATATAAATTAAGTAAACAAGAATTGAATGTTTCTCCGGTTTTTTCTTCAAGAAAAGTTTTTAACTTTAATAATTCAGTTGTCCAAAGAAGTGCTTTTTTTGTAGTGTTTGAATAGGTATATTCGAATTCCTGATCGCCGTACCAGGCTACTTTTCGCTTGGTTAAAATTAATTTTCCAAATATAATAGCTTCATCATTTTTCCATTCAATTGTATTTAACAGAATATCACGATAGAAATCGGCTTCTTCTCTCGAAAACAATTTTCCATAATAATTTACAGTTCCATCTTTCGGAAGCAGGTTTGTAGTTTCGTCTATTTGAGTATTAAATAAGTCCATTTTTCCATTTTAAATATTCGGTTCTCATACAATGACCACAGGGTCTGAAACCTTTTTGTAGTGCTTCATTTTCAGATAAAAAGAAAACCCGATTTTCGCGTTTCATTCTTTTTCCGGAAGCACATTTTAATGTTCCGTAGATTTTTAATTTTTGGTTGCCGCCAAGGCAAATCTCCGAATTTTTAATTTTATTTCGAAGATCTGAATCTGAAATTTTATTATGTTGAAGCATTCCTAATAATTTACGATTTTTTATTTTGTAGAGACGCACCGCAGTGCGTCTATGCAAAGATTGTCGACAAAGATTCTCAATGGAAATACGTGACGTTAGACGCACTGCGGTGCGTCTCTACAGATATACTGTTGCCTAAGTATACTTTTGTACCTCTGCAACTTTGAACCTCAACTTAACGCATCATGAAATATAATTCCCAAAGTAAAACGCTCGCCAGAATGAATTTCGCTCACGCCATGTTTCATATTGACCCGATAATATCCTTTTGTTCCTTTTACAGGTCTGAAATTAGTCGTAAAAACCAAAACGTCTCCTTTTTTAGGTTTTAAAACAATTGCTTTAGATTGCGCTCTCGGCGTTTGTTGTGTCAAGACAAATTCCCCTCCGGTAAAATCTTGGTCAGGTTCGTTTAGGAAAAGCACAATTTGAATTGGAAAAAAAACATCTCCATATAAATCTTGATGTAAAGTATTAAATCCGCTTTTTTCGTATTTTAAAATTAAAACCGTGGCTTTGAGCTGATTATTATCATGACATTGTTCTAATAGTTTTTCATGCGTTTGAGGAAAAACAGTATTGATGTTCAAAGCTTTCATCCAAGAATTTGCAATTGGTGCTAACCTCGGATAAATTGAGGTTCGAATATTCTGAATCAAATCTGGCAACGGATAATTAAAGTATTTATATTCGCCTAAGCCAAAACGATAGCGCTCCATTACAACTGTTTTTCTGTATAAATTTGGATTGTCATAATCGAATTTTAAATCCTCACATTCCTCGTTAGTGAGGATTTTTGGAATAATTGCAAATCCGTTTTCGTGCATAGATTCGGTGATGTTTTCCCAATTTTGAGAAGCAATTTTTGATTGTATATTTTGCATAAGAATTTTGGATTGAATTTATAATGAAGAATCTTTCGCATACACACAGCATATCTGATACTTTGTCTTGATTATAATTGTTGATTTAACTGCGCGCCTTCCCAGCCAATTATGGCTGTTTTTCGAGTATTTCCCCACATATAACCTCCAAATGTTCCTGAAGATTGAATAACGCGGTGACACGGAATTAAAAATGCGACCGGATTGCTTCCAATTGCAGTACCGACTGCACGTGAAGCAGTTGGTTTTTGAATTTGCTGTGCAATAGAACCATACGTAGAAAGCTTTCCCATTGGGATTTTTAGTAAAGTTTCCCAAACCTTCAATTGAAAATCGGTTCCTTTTAAGTGCAATTTTATTTCAGATAATTTGCTCCAATCGTTTTGAAAAATAAATAAAGCATTTTGTTGTGCTAAATCTAATTTTCTTGTGAAAGAAGCATTTGGGAATTTGTGTTTTAAATCCTGAAATCCGATTGTTTCATCTTCGGCGAAAGCCATAAAACAAACGCCTTTTTGAGTTGACGCAACGATAATATTACCAAACGGACTTTCGGCAAAACTATAATTAATTTCAAGGTTTTTGCCTCCGTTTTTATATTCTGCCGGCGTCATTCCTTCAATGTTTACAAATAAATCATGTAAACGGCTTGTGCCTGATAAACCAGTATCGAAAGCAGCATCAAATAATGTTGCATGACTGTTTTCTTTGAGAATTTTTTTAGCGTGTTCGACACTTATATATTGCAAAAATTTCTTCGGACTTGTTCCTGCCCATTCGGTAAACAAACGCTGAAAGTGAAACGGACTTAAATGTACTTTTTCGGCAACCTCGTCTAAGTTAGGCTGTTCTTTAAAGTTAACTTTGATATAATCTATCGCATCGGCAATTCGATTATAATTGATGTTTTCCTGTGTGTTCATTTTCTTCAATTTTATAATACAAATATCGAGTGATTTTTGTGGGTATAAAATCCGAAACTTGCGGAAATAGTTTTTTTAGTTTTGTTTCAGGTTTCAGGTTTCAAGTTTTGTGATACCTGAAAACTAAAATAACTATTAAATTTCTTTTTCCATTTTGTAATTGATAAGTTCAACGCCTAATCGGATGTTTTTTTGTTCTCCTTTTATGATAAAACCTTTCTTTTCAAAAAATGGTTTCGCTGTTATGCTAACATCAGCTGTCATAGTTTTTGAATTCTCTTTTTTAGCTTCGAGCTCTAATTTGATAAAGATTTCGTCAGCAATTCCTTGGCGCTGATAGTTTTTGTGAACGCAAAAGAAATCAATATAATTTCCGTCTTTCAGAGTTCCGTATCCTACAATTTTATTTTCGATAAGAGCTAATAAAACAAATTGATTATGAATAACTTTTAGCCAGCGTTCTGTGTTATTAAGACCAGAAACCCATGCGTCAATCTGCAGTGGAGTGTAATCATTTTTACAAACCCATTTAATGGTTTCGATATACATTTCCTGCATTTCTGATAAATCTGAAATAGTTGCTTTTCTGAAATCCATTTTTTAAATTTTAAATTAGTATAAATTAGTTTCCGAAAAGACATTCATTGTGATAAGTTTATTAAGAGTGTTTTGTTATTTTATTTTGCTCTTATTTTCTCTCAATCTTCTTTTTCCTTTTTTTCAAGTTCTTCTTTATTTGTCACTGAAAATTGGCCGACTAGTTTTAAGCTTTCAATTTTTTTAGAACTTGTTTCGAGTTCGTTTTTAGTTTTGCTTAGCTTTTCTTCTGTCTTTGTTATTTGATTTTTTATTTTTTCGCTATCCTTTTTAGAATAATCATTTGTGTTTGCAACATTTTCAAGAGCCGTTAATTGGTTTCTTTGTTTTTCTAAATCTGCATTTAACTGTGTTATTTTTTCTTCTAATTTATGTTTGTTCTTTTCTTCTTTGGCTATTTTTTTTTCGGCTATTTCAGTTTGAGACTTTGAGTTTCCCATCTGTCTTTCGTGCCATTTTAGGTTTTGCTGATTTGTCCATTGCTGATTTCTTTGAGTCATTTGCATTCTAGGTGAGTTTGGCATTTGAGCATTTGATAAACAAGGAAGTACTATCAGCAATATTAAAATTAAATATTTTCTCATGTGGTTAGTTGGTTGGAGTCCATTTAAAGGTTAATTGTCGAAATTATGAAAAATAATCTTATAATTTGCTTTCTTTTTTAATGATAGGTGTAATAAATAAAAAACAAAACCCGACAGATTTTTAAAATCTGTCGGGTTTGAAATGTATTTCTAAAAAAATCAGAAATCTATCCCGAAGTCTTGGGACATAAATCTAAAATCAATTTAGTATCTGTAGTATTCTGGTTTGAATGGACCTTCAACTGGAACACCAATGTAAGCAGCCTGATCGTCACGTAAAGTTTCTAATTCAACGCCTAATTTAGCTAAGTGCAAAGCAGCAACTTTTTCATCTAAATGTTTTGGCAACATATAAACGTCATTGTTGTAAGCAGCGCTGTTTTTCCATAATTCGATTTGAGCCAAAGTTTGGTTTGTAAATGAGTTACTCATTACAAAACTTGGATGACCTGTAGCACAACCAAGGTTTACTAAACGACCTTCGGCAAGAATAATGATGTCTTTTCCAGCGATTGTATATTTGTCAACTTGTGGTTTGATTTCGATTTTAGAAGCACCGTGGTTTTTGTTCAACCAAGCCATATCAATTTCGTTATCAAAGTGTCCGATGTTACAAACAACAGTTTTGTCTTTCATTTGCTCGAAGTGCTCTCCAAGAACGATATCTTTATTTCCTGTAGTTGTAATGATGATATCAGCATTAGCAATTACAGTGTTTAATTTTTTAACTTCATAACCGTCCATTGCAGCTTGTAAAGCACAAATTGGATCGATTTCAGTAACTGTTACAATAGATCCTGCACCTCTAAAAGAAGCAGCAGTTCCTTTTCCAACATCACCGTATCCACAAACGATAACTCTTTTTCCAGCCAACATTAAGTCAGTTGCACGACGTACAGCATCTACAGCAGATTCTTTACAACCGTATTTGTTATCAAATTTAGATTTAGTAACAGAGTCGTTAATGTTGATTGCAGGCATTGGCAAAGTTCCAGCTTTTACTCTTTCGTAAAGTCTGTGAACACCTGTTGTAGTTTCTTCAGAAAGACCTTTAATTCCAGGAACCAATTCAGGGTAACGATCAATAACCATGTTTGTTAAATCTCCACCATCATCAAGAATCATGTTCAATGGTTTTCTGTCTTCACCAAAGAATAAAGTTTGCTCAATACACCAGTCAAATGATTGCTCATCTAAACCTTTCCAAGCATAAACTTGAATTCCAGCAGCAGCAATAGCAGCGGCAGCTTGATCTTGAGTAGAGAAAATGTTACAAGAAGACCAAGTAACCTCAGCACCAAGAGCGATTAAAGTCTCGATCAAAACAGCAGTTTGAATCGTCATGTGCAAACATCCAGCGATACGAGCACCAGCAAGAGGCTGTTCGTCTTTATATTCAGCACGAAGCGCCATTAAACCTGGCATTTCAGCTTCAGCTAATTCAATTTCTTTTCTTCCCCAAGCCGCTAGAGAAATGTCTTTTACTTTGAAAGCCACATAAGGCGTAGTTGTAGTACTCATTTATAGTATATTTGTATATTGTAATATTTTTTGCAAATTTACGTAATAACTTTATAATTTTTACTAACTTCTATAAGATTTGTGAAATGTTTAATTTCTTAATCTCTAGAATGTTAGTTATAAAGGTTTTTATACGCTAATCCTGCTGTCCGCTTTATCTTTATGGTGAACTCCGCCATAAAAGGATGCCTCCCGAAGCTTCGGGACCATTAGGACTATAAAGACCAGATATTCATGAAGAAGTTTCATTTTCAAAAGAAAAATAATTTATAATTAACCATTCGTAATTCATAATTAAAAAGCATGCCTTTATTTCAGACCATACAATTCAACGAAACTACTAAAATCTTAATTTGGGAAATAACCGAATCTTTTGAGGAATTGTTGAGTAAAGTTGTCCTGAAAGAAAAAACAAAGCTGCGATTGAACGGAATGAAATCACAGATGCATCAGCGTGCTTTTTTGAGTGTTCGTATGCTGATTCAGGAAATGGGTTTTACAGATAAAGATTTACATTATGACGAATTCGGGAAACCTTATTTTGATTGTCATAATTATATTTCGATTACGCATTCGTATCATTTTGCAGCTATTATTATAAGTCATGAAACCGTTGGAATAGACATGGAATTACAGCGCGAAAAAATCCTACGCATTGCTGATAAATTTGTTGATACCGAATTTGAATATTTAAACCCAAATTTTTTAGAGGAATACGTAAAAAAACTTACTGTAATCTGGGGAGCAAAAGAAGCGATCTTTAAAATCAGAAACGAAAAAGGAATCAGTTTTAAAGATCATATTCGAATTGGAGATTTTTCTTTAGATAATCCTCAAACTCATGCAAGTCTTTATTTTAATGATTTGATCAAAGATTTTGATGTGCATTATGAAGAAATCAAATCAGATAATTTTGAAGGAAAGTTTACTCTGGTTTATGCTTTTGAGAAGTAGTTGATAAATTAAATCCTGATTCTTTTTTATTTAGGAAATAACTACAATCTTGTCATTTTGATCCCGAAGCCTCGGGATCGAAATGACAAATAATACAATGACAATTGTTATTCTAGAGAATTCTCAGCCATTTTTTTACGATGTTCAAACATACTCACAAACAAAAAAGTTCCCATTTTACGGGCGCGTCTTTTTAGGATTTCTACATTTTCACCTTCAAAATATTCTTCTAAAGTCTGAAACCAGTAGTTGAGCCAGATTCCGAATTCATTCGAGGTAATCTGACCGTTGAAACGAGCATCAACTTCATTATGAACAGCATGCGGATTTCCTTTGTATTTTTTTACGGCAAACAAATTGGTTTCCCAAAAATCAGTCAGTTTTTCGAGATGCGCGTCCCAGTTTTTTATCATCGTATTAAAATAAAAGCCAATTTCTTCATCTGCTCTTATTTTAGAATAGAACTGATGTACTAAAAATTCCACATCAGTTCTATTTTTTATTTGCTTTTTCATAGTACAAAACTATTCAAAACTATAAGGAAGACGCTTAATATAGCGCTTAAAATAATAAGATTAAAAACCACTTTATGTTTCATTTGTGCCAAAATTGAAGTGTTGGCAAAAACAGAGGCTAAAACAATAATTGCCAGCTGCATCATTTGTCCAATTGAGGTTCCGTGAGAAAGAATGTACATTGCAGCAACGCCGCCTAAACAGCTTTGACCAATTACCGCCATTGCAGCAGAACCCATGTAACTTTTATTGAAGTTTTCGAATGTTGTTTGATATAGTGTCATGATATTGAGATTTTTATACCACAAAGATACGCTCGCAATACCGTTGCGTTTTATGACTTAAATCATAAAACAAGAATTATTTTATCTGTATACTTTTCTGTTTATAATCTTCAATTCGCCTTTTTTTTCTAAAGCTTTTATAGTTCTAATTACAGTTTCTACGCGCAAACCGGTTAAGTCGCCAATTTGCTGTCTGGTAAAATTGATGAGGTAACCGTTTGGATCTTTCTTAAAATTAAAATAAGCGATTCCGTGATCGATCAATTTTAAAACTCGGTGTTCAGGTTCATGTGTCGACATTTCTGCCGCCATAACCGATTTGTAATACAGTCGCTGCGCTAAATTTTCGATTATTTTAATGCTGATAATCACGTTTTCTTCCAGCAGTTTCATGAAATTATTTTTTGGAAGAAGAAGAATTTCGGAATCTTCAACAGCAATGGCATTTGCAGGATATTTTTGATTCAGAAATAATGGCGGTTCTCCAAATGATTGCTGTTTATAAAAAATTCCCTGAATAAATTCTCGTCCATCATCATTATAATTGCTCATTTTTACCTCGCCAGAAATAATCTGATAATAGTAAGCTGGGAGATTTCCTTCTTCAAAAACAATGGGTGTTTTGGCAAAAGATTTTTTTAGCGCACCATATTTTTCTAACAATTCAGGAGCAATCATAAATTTGTTCTTTGGTTATCAAAATCTATTCTACAAATATAATTGATTCAAAATAGTTCTTCTGCACTAAAAAACTTTTACTTTTACGCCCATTATGCGGCAAAAAGTACTTAATATACACCAGCAGATTTTGGAAGCTAAAAAAGAAGGACAAAAATTATTGGCCATACTTTTAGATCCAGATAAAATTGTATGGGAAAAACTTGATCATTTATTATTTAAAATAAATCAATCTCCGGCGACACATATTTTTGTGGGAGGAAGTATTGTTAAGACTGCAATTATAGAAGATTTAATTGCTTCATTAAAACTAAAAACAAACTTGCCAGTTGTTATATTTCCTGGTGATCCTTCGCAGATTTCGCCACAGGCAGATGCGATTTTATTTTTGTCTTTATTATCTGGGAGAAATCCAGATTATCTAATAGAATATCAAGTTCAGGCAGCACCGATTTTAAAAAAGACAAATCTTGAAGTTATTTCGACAGGATATATTTTAATAGAAAGCGGTAACGAAACTGCGGTTGCAAGAGTAAGTAAAACAAAACCGCTTAATCGTGAAAATTTCGATTTGGTTTTAGCTACAGCTCAGGCAGGGGAAATGTTGGGAAACAAATTAATATATTTAGAAGCGGGGAGCGGAGCGAAAAATGCAGTTCCGTTGAAAATGATACAGTTAATTTCGCAAAATATTGAAATTCCGATAATTGTTGGAGGAGGAATTGTAGATTTGCACGGAATTCAAAATGCATACAACGCTGGTGCCGATTTAGTAGTTATTGGAACTGCTTTTGAAAACGACAGTCACTTTTTTGAACTTAAATAACCAAACAAAACAACCAGTCAAATGATAGATTTTTTTCTCGATAGTTACAAAAATGCTCCGTTATGGCATATTGCTTTAGAGTTTTTGGTCTTTGTTTTTGGAATTTTAAGTGTCTGGTTTGCTAAAAAAGAAAACATTTGGGTTTATCCAACTGGGCTAATTGCAACAGTAATTTCAGTCTATCTTTTATATGTTGCGGGTTATATTGGAGATATGATCATTAATGCTTATTTCTCGATTATGAGTATATATGGCTGGTACGTTTGGGCAAAAGGCGGCACTACTGAAGATAATTTGCCTATTACTCGTACAAATTTTAATGAAAAAATAATCGGAATAGCACTGTTTATTGTTACTGTTTTTGTAGTTTTCGGGATTTATAAATATTTCGATTACGAAATACACAATGACAATTATGTCGATATGATATCGTCTGGAATATTTTTTGCGGGAATGTGGTACATGGCCAGGAAAAAAATCGAAAACTGGACACTTTGGATTATTGGCGATATTATTGTAGTGCCTCTTTATGCTTATCGTGGCTTAGGGATGCTGTCACTTCAATATTTAATTTTTACAATTTTGGCTATTTCAGCTTATTTAGAATGGAGAAAAATCTTAGACAGCAAAAAACAACAATCATAAAAATTGCTTTATTTGGACCTGAAAGTACAGGGAAAACCACATTGGCAAAACAGCTTGCAGCATATTATGAAACCGAATGGGTTCCTGAATTTGCACGTGATTATCTGCAGAAAAAATGGGAAGAAAATCAGCAGATTTGCACAGCAGATGATATGTTGCCTATTGCATATGGTCAAACCGAACTAGAAAATCAAAAGCTTTCTACAGCAAATAAATATTTATTTTGTGATACTAATTTGATGGTCACAAAAGTTTTTTCTGAAATGTATTATGGTTTTTGCGATCCGCTTTTAAATGAAGCAGCCTTAGAACACGAATACGATTTGTTTTTTCTGACAGATATTGATGTTCCTTGGGAAAAAGATGATATTCGCGATTCGCCTGACGGAAGACAAACCGTTTTTTCTGTTTTCAAACAAACGTTGATTGACAACAATAAACCTTTTATAACGTTGTCTGGTGATGAAAAAAGCCGTTTAGCAAAAGCTACTGCAATTGTAGATGATTTGATAATAGCCAAAGAACGTGGCTTTTCGTCATCAGATTTTGTTCAGTTGTATGAACGTGGAATTTCTTTTGAAAATGTTTTAAACCAATTGGAAATTTTCGAAAACGGAATTGCAAAAAGCAATTTGGTAAGTCCGGCAACAATTGGCAACGGAATTCTAACTTTATCAGAAGATGAATTTGAACAAAAATCAAACTTCTTTGACCATCAAAAATCAAACTTAAAAATAAAGAAATTTGTTCCAGCATCTGGAGCGGCAACAAGAATGTTTAAGTTTTTAAGTGCTTTTTTGAATGATTTTGACATTGAAAAAGAAACCATAAATGCTTACATCAATAGAAAAAAGGACAAGGAACTTTCTATTTTTATTGTCGCAATGGATAAGTTTCCTTTTTTTAAAACTATCGATAAAAAATTAAAATTGGTTTATCCTGATTTTGAGACTTTAGATCGTGATTACAAGAATTTTTATTTCATAAAGTTATTGCTTTCTTCAGATTATTTTGACTTTGCGAATAAGCCAAAAGCAGTTTTACCTTTTCATATATATAAAACGTATATCGCAAATCCAATAGAAGAACATTTGAATGAATGTGCGCATTATGCATCATCAAATAAAATTTCGAATCTTCATTTTACTGTAACAGAAGCGCATCAAAATCTGTTTGAAAAAGAAATCAAAGTTTTAAAAGAAAAGATAGAAAAAAATTCGGGAATTCAGATCAATATTAGCTATTCTTATCAAGACAAAGGTACAGATTCGATTACTGTTGACAAGGAAAATAAATTGGTAAGAGATAAAAAGAATCTTCTCGTTTTTAGACCAGGCGGACATGGAGCATTAATTCAGAATTTGAATGCACTTGATTCAGATATTATTTTTGTAAAAAATATTGATAACGTAATTCAAAATCATATTGATAAAATTACGCTGTATAAAAAAGCTTTAGCGGGTGTTTTAGTTGAATTACAGCAAATCGTTTTTGGTTATTTGAAAGCTTTTGAAAAACAAGAAATAAAAGAAGATAATTTAGAAGAAATTATTCTTTTTTTAAAGGAAAAACTAAATATAAAAATGACGAGTGACTTCAATAAGCTTACTCTAGAAAATAAGATTAATAAAATTAAAGACTTGCTTGACAGGCCAATTCGTGTTTGTGGTATGGTAAAAAATGAGGGTGAACCCGGCGGCGGACCTTTTTGGGTTATGAATGAAAAAGGTGTGAAATCATTACAGATAGTTGAAACATCGCAAGTAGATTTGTCAAATAAAAAGCAGCAGGATATTTTAGCGGCAGCGACTCACTTTAATCCTGTTGATTTAGTTTGCGGGGTCAAAAATTACAAGAATCAAAAATTTGATCTTCTTAAATTTGTAGATGCGAAAGCGGGATTTATTGTAGAAAAAAGTATTGAAGGAAGAACCGTTAAAAGTTATGAATTGCCTGGGTTATGGAATGGCGCAATGGCGAACTGGCTGACTATTTTTGTGGCAGTTCCGTTAATTACTTTTAATCCGGTAAAAACAGTAAATGATTTATTAAAAGCAGCACATCAGCCACAATAATGGATATAGATAAAATCATATCAGAATTAAGTTTTAAGGCCGTTCGAAGCAGTGGTGCCGGCGGACAAAACGTAAACAAAGTTTCTTCAAAAGTAGTTTTGACTTTTGATTTGAATGCTTCTCAGGCTTTGTCTGATGAGGAGAAATTACTTTTGCTTACGAATATCGCGCATCGTCTAACAACTGAAAATATGCTGATATTAAATTGTGATGAAGATAGAAGTCAGCTTAAAAACAAAGATATTGTTGTAAAACGTTTTTTAGAAATTATAAAAAAAGGATTATTTGTTCCTAAAGTTCGTAAAGCAACCAAGATTCCAAAATCTGTGATCAAAAAGAGAATTAAGGATAAAAAGAATATCTCAGAAATAAAGCAATCACGCAGAAAGCCAAATTTAGAATAAAATCCCTGTTCGCTATCGCTCTGGTCTAAATTCAAACAGCCTGCTTCTTGGAGTTAAATTGGAAATTGGAATTTCAATTCTTGGAATTTAATTTTTTAACACTACATTTGCACTGTCTCAAAGGGGTGCTCTAAATAACGAGCTGAGATCATACCCAAAGAACCTGAGCGAGTAATGTTGCTAAGGGAAAAAACGACAATTGTTAGCGTGCACACTATATCTTGTCGTAAGAAACACATTTATTAATTTAACAAAAAGAATAATTCCCCCTTTTATTCGTAATTCTTTTACGGATGAAAACTATTTTTCAAGTTGCTTTTAGAGCCACAAAGGTTCAAAGGTTCAAAGGTTCAAAGTTGAACAACGAATCTATTTTCTTTCTTCTTTTTTCTATTTTCTTTACTTTATCCTCTTTCTCACAACAGCAAGATTCTACAAAAGTAAATTCTCTTGATGAGGTTTTGGTTTCTGCAGTTCGTGTGACTACAAAAACGCCAGTTTCGTTTAATAATCTCGATAAAAAAGATATCAAATACAGAAATCTTGGTCAGGATATTCCAATTTTGATGAATTATTTGCCATCTGTTGTGACAACTTCTGATGCAGGAAATGGTTTTGGATATACCGGAATCAGAGTCCGCGGAAGCGATGCCACAAGAGTCAATGTTACTATAAATGGAATTCCATACAACGATGCAGAAAGCCAAGGAACTTTTTGGGTAAATATGCCTGATTTTGCTTCGTCAGTAGAAAGTCTGCAATTGCAGCGCGGCGTTGGAACATCTACAAATGGTTCTGGTGCTTTTGGTGCCAGCTTAAACATGCTTACAGATAATTACGCATCAAAAGCTACAGGCGAAATTTCAAGTTCTTATGGGACTTTCAATTCAAATAAAAATACTGTAAAATTTAGTACGGGTTTATTAAACGATCATTTTGAAATTGCCGGACGTTTGTCCTCTCTTAAATCTGACGGATATATAGACAGAGCAAGTTCGGATCTAAAGTCTTATTTTTTGCAGGGAACTTATGTAGGCAAAACGACTTTAATTAAAGCATTGGTTTTTGGCGGAACTGAAAAAACATACCAATCTTGGAACGGAATCGACGCTGAAACAATGAATACAAATCGCACATACAATTCGGCAGGAATGTATACTGATGAAGCTGGAAACATCCGTTTTTACGATAATGAAACAGACAATTATAAACAAGATCATTATCAATTGCATTGGAACGAATCCTTCTCAGATAAATGGAGCACGAACTTGGCTTTTCATTATACAAAAGGAAAAGGCTATTATGAAAATTACAAAGAAGATGCTGCTATGGCCGATTATGGTTTACTGCCAGTTGGAGCCATTACAACTACCGATCTAGTACGCCAGAAATGGTTGGATAATGATTTCTACGGAACGACTTTTTCTGTAAAATACAAAGATGAAAAACTAGATGTTATTTTTGGCGGAGGCTGGAATAAATACGAAGGCGATCATTACGGAAAAGTAATTTGGGCAAGATATGCTTCTCAATCAGAATTGGGAGATTATTATTATGATGATTTTTCAACAAAAACAGACGGGAATATTTTCGCAAAAGCCAATTATCAATTCACAGACAAATTGAGCTTTTACGGAGATTTACAATATAGAAGGGTAGTGTATAAAGCCAATAGTATCGAAACAGGTTTAGTTGATGATGCATTCAATTTCTTTAATCCAAAAGCGGGTTTGAATTATGAAATCAATCAAAAAAACACCCTTTATTTTTCTTATGCAAGAGCCAATCGTGAGCCAAACAGAACCGATTATGAAGGCGGAAATGTAAAACCAGAAAAATTAAATGATTTTGAATTAGGCTGGAGACTCAATTCAGAGAAATTTCAATTGACTTCTAACGTATATTATATGGCCTATAAAGATCAATTAATTTTAACGGGAACATTAGATGATGTTGGATCGCCAATTCGTTCAAATACTGATAAAAGTTACCGTTTAGGTTTTGAGGTAGATGCCACTATTAAGCTTTCAGACAAATTCATTCTTCGCCCAAACTTTACTTTAAGCAGTAATAAAAATGTGGATTTGGCTGTTGAAGGTCAAAATTACGGGACAACTAAAATTGCCTATTCTCCAGAAGTTATCGCAGGAAATATTATTGTTTACAGTCCAATTAAAAATTGGCATATTTCACTGCTTCAAAAATATGTTGGCGAGCAATATATGAATAATATTGAATTGCCTTCAGCAAAACTGGCGGATTATTTCGTAAACGATTTTAATATTTCTTATGAAATTAAACCAAAGTCTATTTTCAAATCAATCATTATTACGAGTTTAGTAAATAATATTTTCAATAAAAAATATGTGTCAAACGGTTATATGTATGATGTATATCCATATTATTATCCGCAAGCGGGAATAAATGGCTTAGTGGGATTAACTTTGAAATTTTAAAATACTGCATAAAATAAAAAAGCCTGAAAATTTAAAACTTTCAGGCTTTTATTTTAATTATAAACGTGAATCACGGTTCCGATCACTTCGACACGATATTGTTTCAACGGATATTCTTTTCCTCCAAGGCCGGTAAATAAACTGTAAGAACTTTTATCGCAAGAACAAACTGCATTTATTCCATCAATTGTCATTGCAGTACAGGCTGTTATTGGTTGATTAGGACAAGCAGCATCAAATGCATTATAACCGCTTCCGGCATTAAATATAATAATTCCTTTTGCTCCAAAATTAGGAACAATAACGCCATTACTCACAAACTTAAGATTTGAATAAGCAGGCAAATTCATATCTACAGATAAATTGACAGAGTAATTGGGTATGTTAGGATTTTTATTGCTGATGCCATTATCACTGCAAGAGAAAAGAATAGAAACAAATACGATTAAGAGCCAGATTTTTTTCATTATTTTAATATGAATTAGTGAAACAAAAATAAATTATTTAGATTTGATTTTTATATGATTAACATATAATTATGTACTATTAAAAATAATAGTATATTTGTATTACAAAATCCCGTCCCGATGGGATTTTTTGTATTTATATAAACGATGAAGTTATGAGTAAAGTATCTTATTATACAGCAGAAGGATTAAAAAAGTTGAAAGATGAGTTGGAGCATTTAAAAAGTGTAATGCGTCCGAAGGCATCTCAAGATATAGCAGAGGCAAGAGACAAAGGTGATTTATCTGAAAACGCCGAATATGATGCAGCCAAAGAAGCGCAGGGTTTATTAGAAATGAGAATTGCCAAGTTAGAAGAAGTATATTCTAACGCAAGATTAATTGACGAATCACAATTAGATGTTTCGAAAGCATTGGTGCTTTCTAATGTAAAAATTAAGAACCAAAGCAACGGAATGGAAATGAAATATACGCTTGTTGCTGAAAGCGAAGCTGATTTAAAAACGGGAAAGATTTCAGTAACGTCTCCTATTGGAAAAGGCTTACTGGGAAAATCTGTTGGAGAAGTAGCAGAAATTACAGTTCCAAACGGAGTGTTGAAATTCGAAATACTTGAAATTTCAAGAGACTAGATTGAATTTGGTTATTTGTTTAATCGATTAAGTTTCAATAAATCTTGAAATCTACTATTTAAGAAGTCTAAATATCTAAGAAATGAGCATATTTACCAAAATAGTAAACGGAGAAATTCCTGCATATAAAATCGCCGAGGATGAAAATTATTTGGCTTTTTTAGATGTAAATCCAAACGCTAAAGGACACACGCTTTGTATCCCGAAACAAGAAATCGACAAGATTTTTGATATGGACGACGAGTTGTATTTAGGGTTGATGAAGTTTTCTAAGAAAATTGCAATTGCTTTAGAGAAAACAGTTCCGTGCAAAAGAGTCGGAATGGCAGTTGTTGGATTAGAAGTTCCTCACGCACATGTGCATTTGATTCCATTAAACCATATGGATGAAATGCGTTTTCATAATAAAGTATCGCTTTCTAAAGAAGAATTTGAGGCTTTAGCAAAGAGTATTCAATCGAATTTGTAGAAGAATATTTGACTCTAGTCTTACATTTGAAATAAATAAAAAAGTGCAGTAAATTATTTTACTGCACTTTTTTATTTAGTGAAATCTGAAACGTAGTTCCTTTTCCAATTTCAGAATGTAAAACTTTAATTTTTCCGCTGTGGTATTCTTCGACTATTCTTTTTGTTAGAGAAAGTCCTAATCCCCAGCCTCGTTTTTTGGTGGTAAAACCGGGTTCAAAAATGGTTTTAAATTGTTTTTTTGGAATTCCAGTTCCAGAATCTTTCACATTTACTTTTACATGATGTGCATCTTGTTCAATTTGAAGGTCTAGAGTTCCCTTTCCTTTCATTGCATCAATAGCATTTTTTACTAAATTTTCGATTGTCCAGCTATGCAGTGTTGGGTTTATCATAGCGAAAACAGGTTCTTTTGGTGCATGATAAGAAAAAGAAACTTGTTTAGAAAAACGCGATTGCAAATATTCATAAGTGCTTAAAGTTTCAGAAACAACATCATGAGGTTCTAAAACCGGAACAGAACCAATTTTTGAAAAACGATCTGTTATAGTCTGTAATCGTTCAATATCTTTTTCAATTTCAGTAGTAATAGACGCATCAATTTCTTCTGTTTTTAATATCTCTACCCACCCAATTAATGATGAAAGCGGTGTACCAATCTGATGGGCGGTTTCTTTCGCCATTCCGGCCCAAAGTTTGTTCTGCGTAGCCATTTTGGTGCTTTTGTAGAAATTATAAATTAAGGCACTAAACAATACAATAATCAATAATAAAGCTACAGGATAATATTTAAGTTTGTTGAGCAATTCAGAATTTCCATAATATAATTTCTGAAATTTTCCGGGAGAATATTCGATAACAATCGGCTCATTTTCACCTTTTAAATTATTTAAAAAAGAAAGCGATTTTTTTTCATCTTCCAGAATTTTTTCCGGGACATTAACAGAACTTATGATCTTGTCGCCGTACATCGTTAACATTACCGGAACTGAATGGTTGTTGTTTAAAATCTCAAGAGGTAAATCCAAGTCGGTATTTTCATTTGCACTGACTAATGTTTTTTGTGCATGAGCCACAAGATTCATTTTTATACGTTCTTCATTTTTGAAAATTTGAAAAAAAGTATAAGTATTCCACAGAATCAAGGATATGATTAAAAATGAAATAAAAATAATAATCCAACGGGTTGTATTTCTACTTTCAGAAAAACGCATAAATTAATTTTTGAGGTATAAATATAACGAAATAAACACATTTTATATTTTGTTCTTCGTTAAAGATTTTTGTTTTTATGTCCTAAAGTATTTCTTTTGATTAAACGATTTCTCTACTTTTGTAATTACCGAAATGAGATCGGTTAAAATCAAAAATATGATTAGCATCAATCCAAAAGAAATACCCACGGCAAAATTACACGGTTATTTACAAAGTGCTGTAGGGCCTAGGCCTATTGCATTTGCAAGCACAATCAGTGCAAAAGGAATTCCGAATTTATCGCCATTCAGTTTTTTTAATGTGTTCAGTGCCAATCCTCCAATTTTGGTTTTTTCACCGGCAAGACGCGTGCGCGACAATACGATTAAACACACTTTAATTAATGTTGAAGCAACTCGCGAAGTGGTAATAAATGTGGTTAATTATGATTTGGTACAGCAAACCTCATTAGCCAGTACAGAATATGGCGAAGGAGTAAACGAATTTATCAAAGCCGGATTAACACAAATTCCGTCAGATCTTGTAAAACCATATCGCGTTAAAGAATCTCCGGTGCAGTTTGAGTGCAAAGTCACGCAGATTATTCCGTTAGGTACAGAAGGCGGAGCTGGAAATTTGATTTTGTGTGAAGTGGTAAAAATGCATATTCACGAATCAGTTTTAGATGAAAATGGAGCAATCGATCAGCATAAAATAGATTTGGTTTCGAGATTGGGAAAAGATTGGTATTCAAGATCGAATCAAGGACTTTTTGAAGTGCCAAAACCGATTACAACTTTAGGTGTTGGAGTAGACGCGATTCCGAATTTTATTAAGGAAAGTACCGTTTTTAATGGAAATGATCTCGGAAAGTTAGGAAATATTGAAGCCTTGCCTACAACGGAAGAAGTTAGTATATTTGTGAAAGAAAATTTTTCTGTGAAAGGAGTTTTAAGTTCAGACGATCAGGAAAAAATTCATTTAGAAGCCAAAAAATACCTGAATAATGATGATATTTCATCAGCATGGAAAGTGCTTTTAGCCAAAAAATAAGAATAGAAACAATAATTAATATAGACGAAGATGGAAGTTACAGGAAAAGTAAAAGTGGTTAACCCAGAGCAACAAGTTAGTGCTGCATTCAAAAAAAGAGAATTGGTTGTTACTACAGACGAGCAATATCCTCAACATATTTTGATTGAATTTACTCAAGATAAATGTGATTTATTGAGCAGCTACAAACAAGGTGAAGCGGTAAAAGTTTCTATCAATTTAAGAGGAAGAGAATGGGTTAATCCACAAGGAGAAACTAGATATTTCAATAGTATTCAAGGTTGGAGAATCGAAAGATTAGCACCAGAAGGTCCTAGTCAAACGCCTCCAATGCCTGCGGCAGAAGCTTTTGCTCCAGCAACAAACGTAAATGAAGACGAACCAGACGATTTGCCTTTCTAAAAGTTTAAATTTCAAAAAATAAATTCCAAATTCCAATTCATAAAATATGCAATTGGAGTTTGGAATTTTGTTTTACTCGTAGTTTATGTCATTTCAACCGAAGGGAGAAATCGCACACGGACCTTATTAAAGAATATCGACAATTATTGTAGAGCAACTAGTGCGATTTCTCCCTTCGGTCGAAATGACAAGATTGCGGATAATAGGTCTCCATAAAGCGTTTGGAATTTGGAATTTTAAAAAATACATTATTTTAAAAAAGCATGCATTACATATTCGAAGATTTATTTTTTCCTCCCGTTTCAGAAGCCGATGAAGAAGGTATTCTGGCCATTGGCGGTGACTTAAATCCAGAACGTTTAAAGCTGGCTTATAAAAGCGGTATTTTCCCTTGGTTTAATGAAGGAGAACCGATTCTTTGGTGGTCGCCTGATCCTAGAATGGTTTTGTTTCTGGATGAACTGATTGTGTCTAAAAGCATGCGTAATATTTTGAACCGAAATCAATTTAAGGTTACTTTTAATAAAAATTTTAAAGACGTAATTTCGAATTGTCAAAAAATAAAACGTGACGGTCAAGACGGAACCTGGATTTCTAATGCAATGATCGATGCCTATTGTAAATTAAACGACGAAGGAATCGCAAAATCTGTTGAGGTTTGGCAGGATGATATTTTAGTAGGCGGTTTGTATGGAATTGACTTAGGCGATGTTTTTTGTGGAGAAAGTATGTTTTCTAAAGTTTCAAATGCTTCAAAAACAGCTTTTATAGCTTTAGTAAATTATTTAAGAGAAGGAAATTATAAGCTTTTAGATTGCCAAGTTTATAATCCACATTTAGAGAGTTTAGGCTGTCGCGAAATTGATCGTGAAGAATTTATGTCTATTTTAAAAAGTTAATAAAAATGAGTACAGTTCATGTTGTAAAAGAAATTTACATTTATCCAATAAAAAGTCTGGCAGGTATTAGTTGTCAAACGGCACTTGCAGAAGAAATGGGCTTCGAAAACGATAGACGCTGGATGTTGCTAGATGCTGAAAATAAGATGATTACGCAGAGAGAACATCGACTTATGAGTCAGTTTTATCCGCAGATTTCAGATGGGAAAATCAGCTTAATTTATAAAGATCATACACATGAATTTTTTATTGAGGAACATTTAGATTATAAAATTGAAACAGATGTCTGGGACGATATAAGTGAAGTTTTTGAGGTAAATAAAACAACTTCAAAATGGTTCAGCCAACACTTAGGTTTTGAATGTAAATTGGTCAAAATCACCAAAATTGGAGATCGCAAACATGAAAGTTCTACATTGAAAGAAACCTTCAATGTAAGTTTAGCTGATGGTTATCCGTATTTAGTTGTTGGAACGGAAAGTATGGATTTTTTAAATGAAAAATTAGCGGACAAAGTAACTGTTTTAAGATTTCGCCCAAACATCGTAGTAAGTACTCAAAATGCACACGAAGAAGATGATTATGATACGTTTAAAATTGGAGAAGTTCAATTTAAAAATATAAAACCCTGCGGAAGGTGTATTATGGTGAATAATGATCCTCAAAATGGGAAACTGAAAAAAGAACCACTAAAAACGTTAAGCAAATATAGAGTCGTCGATAATTCTGTTTTATTCGGGACTAATGTTGTGAGTTTAAATTCGGGAATTATTAGTGTTGGCGATGCCGTTATTTTTTAGAAATTTAGTTTTGTAAAACTCCAGTTCACTGTATTAAAAAGCACTAATTCATTATTTAAAGTTGGTAATTCTAAAATTAATTTTAGAGTTTCATGCGCCATCATAGTTCCGATAATTCCGGGCAGTGTCCCTAATACGCCATTCAAATTACAATTCGGAACATCTTTTGGATCTGGCATTTCGGGAAATAAATCACGAAGATTTTTGCTTCCTTTATGATTGAAAACTGCAACCTGACCTTCGAATTTTAAAATACTTCCATAGATCAAAGGCTTGTTAAGTTGAACACAAGTATCGTTAACCAAATAACGTGTTGCGAAATTGTCAGAACCATCAACTATAATATCATATTGTTTGATAATTTGACTTGCATTTTCGATTGTCAACTTTTCGTTAATAGATTTAACTTCTATTAATGGATTTAACTTCGAAACAACTTCTTGAGCAACTATTGCTTTTTCTCTACCAATTTCATTTTCAGTATATAAAATCTGTCGGTGTAAATTGTGAATTTCGATAGTGTCAAAATCGATAATTCCAATAAAACCAACTCCTGCAGTAGCAATATATTGTAAAATTGGACAACCCAATCCGCCAGCACCAATCACCAGAACACGTGCTTTTTTTAGTTTTTCCTGACCTTCGTCTCCAATTTCCGGAAGTATGGTTTGTCTGTTGTAACGAAGAAATTCTTTTATAATGCTCATTTTTTTAATTGTGAATTGTGAATTGTGAATTGTAAAATGTTAAGTTCACAAACCTGAAACTTGAAACTTGAAACCTAAAACCTAAAACGTTTCAACTATAAACTTTATCCCAATCCTTCCAAACGGGTTCGTAACCTTTCATTTTTATGATTTTTGAGATTTCTTCTGCAGAACGTTCATCACTGATTTCGAATTGTTCCAAAGACTGCGGATCAACTACATAACCACCCGGATTTGTTTTAGAGCCAGCGCTCATACTCGTTACGCCAATCGGAATAATATTGTTTCTGAATTTTTCATTTTCTCGTGTTGAAATCGAGATTTCGAGATCTTCATTCCACAAACGATACGCGCAAATGAGCTGTGTCAAATCTTTATCATCCATAATAAAATTGGGTTCGATAATTCCTTCGGCAGGGCGGAGACGCGGAAAAGAAACAGAATATTTAGTCTGCCAGTATTTTTTCTGAAGATAATCTAAATGCAAAGCATTAAAGAAACTATCCGTACGCCAATCTTCTAAACCTAATAAAACTCCCAAACCAATTTTATGGATTCCCGCAGTTCCTATTCGGTCTGGTGTTTCAAGTCTGAAATCGAAATTTGACTTTTTTCCTTTCGTATGGTATTTTTTGTAAACTTCCTTATGATACGTTTCCTGATAAACCAAAACAGAATAAACTCCAGCTTCATGCAAACGTTCGTAATCTTCTATAGAAAGTGGCTGGACTTCAACAGAAATAATCGAAAAATCTTTTCGAATTAGGTCAATTGCATTTAGGAAATAGTTAATATTTACGGTATAATTGGCTTCGCCTGTGACCAGTAAAACATGATCGAAGCCAGTGTTTTTTAAGGCTTCAACTTCTACTTTTATCTCAGCATCAGTCAGCGTTTTTCTTTTGATTTTATTGTCTAGACTAAATCCACAATAGGTACAAATGTTTTGGCATTCGTTGCTCAAATAAAGCGGTGCATACATTTGAATCGTTTTCCCGAAGCGTTTTTTGGTGATTTCATGGCATTTTTGCGCCATTTCTTCTAAGTAATTTTGAGCTTCAGGTGAGATCAAAATCAAAAAATCATCGAGATTGTATTTGGTTTTTGCCAAAGTTCGCTCGACATCTTTTGATGTGGCTTTATATATTTTGGATTGAATGGAATCCCAGTTATATTGCTCAAAAATAGATTTGAATGTGTTCATTTTTATTTTGTTTCCCGCAGATTTTGCAGATCATGCAGATTAAATTTTATTTGCAACGCGATGAATATTTTCAAGGATATTAGAACAGTTAAAATTGACTAATAATCCGAGTTTTTTACTAGTCAATTTTAAATACGTATTTAATTGTTTAAAATGAATAGGCTTCATCTCATCTACCGATTTTAATTCTATAATTACTTTGTCTTCTACTAAAAGATCCAGTCTAAAAGTTATTTCTAAATAAACATCATCATATTTAACGGGTAAATCAATTTGTTTGACTACTTGTAATCCATCTTTTTTCAATTGATAATAAAGCGCACTCTCATATACAGATTCTAATAATCCAGGTCCAAGAGTATTATATACTTTAAAAATTGCTCCTCTGACTTTATATGAAATTTCATTTTCTGACATAATTTTTTTAATTCAAAATTAAAGAAAATTCTGTCTTTTTTATTGATCAATAAAATCTCAATTAATTAGATTTATCAATTTCAACATAATATTATCTGCAAAATCTGCGAGATCTGCGAGAGAAAAAATCAATTTATTCATAAAGAAAAGAAGTCAAAGGGCTTGAAGCAACAGCATAATTTTGTTGATTAGCAATTTTAGCTTCAAAAGCTTTTCGCCCTGCAATTACAGCTTCTTTAAAAGCCTCGGCCATTAATTTGGGGTTTCCTGCAACGGCAATCGCAGTATTCACCAGAACAGCATCGGCACCAATTTCCATTGCTTTTGCAGCGTCAGACGGAGCGCCAATTCCAGCATCTATAATAACCGGAACATTACTTTGTTCAATTATAATCTCTAAAAAATCAATTGTTTTTAAACCTTTGTTACTTCCAATTGGAGAACCTAACGGCATTACGGCAGCTGTTCCGGCACTTTCTAAATGTTTGCATAAAACAGGATCGGCATGAATGTAAGGCAGAACAAAAAAGCCAAGTTTTGCCAATTCTTCTGTTGCTTTCAAAGTTTCTATAGGATCAGGCATTAGATATTTCGGATCAGGATGAATTTCGAGTTTTACCCAATTGGTTTCTAAAGCTTCACGAGCCAATTGTGCGGCAAAAACAGCTTCTTTTGCATTTCGTGCTCCAGATGTATTGGGTAATAAATTAATATTTGGATGTTTTAAATGAGATAAAATAGCGTCGGTTTCTGTTTCTAAATCAATACGTTTCAGGGCGACAGTAACCAATTCACTTTCTGAAGCCAAAATAGCCTGCTCCATTTCTTCATTCGAGCCAAATTTTCCTGTTCCTAAAAACAAACGAGATTTGAAAGTTTTGTCTCCAATATTAAACAATGACGTTTGCATATAATTTTTCTTTTAATTGTTGAATTAATTTTTCCTTTTCATCGCTTTCTGTAATAATTCCAGACACCGCAATTCCGTGAATTCCAGTTTCCATTAACGGATTTATATCTTGCAGTGTGATGCCTCCGATTGCATAAACAGGAACATCAATTTTATCTTTCTTCAGTTTTTGAAGAATGTCAAAATATCCCGATAACCCTAAAATTGGACTTAATTTTTCTTTTGTTGCGGTAAAACGAAAAGGTCCCAAACCAATATAATCACAGCCGTTTTTGACATGATTCTGAATATCTTCAAAAGTATTAGCCGTTCCGCCAATTATTTTTTTAGCACCTAAAATTGCTCTTGCTTCATCTATTTTCGTATCGGTTAATCCTAGATGAACGCCATCTGCTTCAATTTGCTGGGCGAGATGTAAATCATCATTTACAATAAATTTGACCTGATATTCGTCGCATAGAAGTTTTACATCTTCTGCCAAAGTGAGCCTATTTTGAGTTGTTTGATTTTTAAATCGCATTTGTACCCACTCACATCCAGCATCAAGAGCTTGATGAATATTTCGTAGTTGTTCTTCGATCGTTTCGCCTTGCGAAATGTATTGCAGTTTTTTATACATAATGATATCCAATTAAAGTTGAAGTTGAACTCAAATAATTTTCGATATATATTTTGGCATTTTTACAGGCTTCTATCATGGTTTGGTTTAATGCTAAATTGGATGCAATTGCAGAAGAAAGTACGCAGCCGGAGCCATGTTTTTCAAAGCATTTCTGATTTGAAGGAACCAATTCTAAAACTTCATCTTCTAGAAATAAAGTATCTGTACCTAATGCCTTTTTGTTATGTCCGCCTTTCAATAAAATACTTGTTGAGAAGCTGTTTTCTTTAGAACTAAAATTAGGAAACAGAATTTTGGCTTCATGATAATTCGGCGTAATCAAATCGATTTTGGATAAGATTTCGTTTAAGTTTGAATGATCCTCAATTGTCATAAATTCAAATTTTGTTGTTGATTTTAAAACTGGATCCCAAACGATTTTTGTTGAAGGAGAAAGTAGTTTTATAGTCGAAATAATTTGATTTAAGTCGTATAGAGAGGCTACAATTCCAATTTTGACAACAGCAATTTTATAATTAGAGAACAGCGTTTCGATAGACCGAATAACAAAATTCAAATTCGTCCATTCAATTTCATAAAACTTGTTTTCCGTCTGAATTGTATTCGCTGTCGGAATGGCAAAACCGGTTACTTTGTGCTGTTCAAAAGTTTTGATATCAGCCAAAATCCCAGCACCGCCAGACGGATCTAAACCTGCGATTGTAAGTGCGAAAGGGCGATTTGCTGACATAATTTAAATTGTTTTAAAGGATTTTCATTTTTCCAGATGCTTCCCAAAAGAGCAATATCATCAAAACCGTTTTGAAGCACTTTTTGAATATTTTGCGAATCAATTCCACCTAAAGCGATAACTTTAGTTTTATGATTTGTTCGTGATTTTGTCTCTTCAAAAAGATCTTTTTTGGGATGATAATTTTCTTTTGAAATACTTTTAAAAACGGGACTTAAAAAGGAATAATCAAAATCACTCTCTAATGAATTGAAATCTTTAATAGAATGTGTTGATGTTGAATATCTACAATGTTTTAAAAACCTTGCAGGAGAATCCGTCATATTTTTTCTTTCTTTTTCAGAAAAATGAAATCGGTTAATTCCAAAATCTTCTGCCAATAGATGATGATTGTGCAAAACAATTCGATCTCTAAATTCTAGTTTTATTTGATGAATGAACTGCGCCATTTCCAATTCAGAAAAATCAGGTTTTCTAATATGAAGGAAAGACAATCCCTCGGCAAATAAAGATTGAATCATATTTGTTTCATTTTCAACAGAAAAAGGATTCGTAATTACAATCATATTTTTAAAGTATTAAGATTTGAGTATTAAGTATTAAGAAGTTTTAGAAAGAATAGGGTTGACTAAAAAATCTTAATACTTAATACAATAGTCTTGATTCTATCTTAAATATAAATCTCTTTCCCCTGTTCAATAAATTCTTCTGATTTCTCCTGCATTCCTTTTTCTGCGGCAGCGACATCTCTGATTTCCTGAGATATTTTCATAGAGCAGAATTTCGGTCCGCACATTGAACAGAAATGAGCCACTTTTGCACCGTCTGCGGGAAGGGTTTCGTCGTGAAATTCTCTGGCCGTATCCGGATCTAAAGCCAAATTAAACTGGTCTTCCCAGCGGAATTCAAAACGAGCTTTACTCAATGCATTGTCACGATATTGTGCTCCTGGATGGCCTTTCGCTAAATCGGCGGCGTGAGCAGAAATTTTATAAGTAATCACACCATCTTTAACATCTTTTTTATTCGGTAAACCCAAATGTTCTTTTGGTGTTACATAACACAACATCGCACAACCATACCAGCCAATCATTGCGGCGCCAATTGCCGATGTAATGTGATCGTAACCTGGTGCAATATCGGTTGTTAAGGGACCTAAAGTATAAAATGGCGCTTCATGGCAATGTTCTAATTGTTTGTCCATATTTTCCTTAATCATATGCATTGGTACGTGTCCGGGACCTTCAATAAAAACTTGTACATCATGTTTCCAAGCAATTTTGGTCAATTCGCCTAAAGTTTCCAATTCGGCAAACTGCGCAGCGTCGTTTGCGTCAGCAATACAACCTGGACGTAAACCATCGCCTAAAGAAAAAGCAACATCATATTGTTTCATGATTTCGCAGATTTCTTCAAAATGCGTGTACAAGAAATTTTCTTTATGATGAAATAAACACCATTTTGCCATAATCGAACCACCGCGCGAAACGATTCCGGTAACGCGATTGGCGGTTAAATGAATGTAACGAAGCAATACTCCCGCATGAATTGTAAAATACGAAACGCCTTGTTCTGCCTGTTCAATTAAAGTATCACGGAAAATTTCCCAAGTTAAATCTTCGGCAACTCCTTTTACTTTTTCCAATGCCTGATAAATCGGAACGGTACCAATTGGAACAGGCGAATTACGAATGATCCATTCTCTCGTTTCGTGAATATTTTTTCCAGTCGATAAATCCATAATCGTGTCAGCGCCCCAGCGACATGCCCAAACGGCTTTTTCAACTTCTTCTTCAATGCTTGAAGTCACGGCACTGTTCCCGATATTGGCATTTATTTTAACCAAGAAATTTCGTCCCACGATCATTGGTTCGCTTTCTGGATGGTTGATGTTGTTTGGAATTATGGCTCTTCCGCAGGCAACTTCAGATCGCACAAATTCAGGAGTAATTTTACTTTTAGGAGTATTGGCTCCAAAACTGTGACCGCTGTGCTGACATTGCATGGCTTTGGTTTGTTCGTTCAAAAGTTCAATTCGCTGGTTTTCACGAATCGCGATGTATTCCATTTCCGGCGTAATGATTCCTTGTTTAGCGTAATACAATTGCGTTACATTTGCACCTTTTTTAGCTCTTTTTGGCTGATGTAAATATTCAAATCGAAGATGATTCAGGCTTTCATCTTTCAATCGGCTCTGACCGTAATCAGATGTTATTTTGCTTAAAATTTCAACATCATTTCGCTCGAGAATCCAACTTTCGCGCAAGCGTGGCAATCCTTTTCTAATGTCAATTTCAATATTAGGATCAGTATAAGGACCAGAAGTATCATAAACTGTCACGGGAGGATTTTTTTCAATTCCGCCGTTAGAAAGTTTGGTGTCACTCAAAGCAATTTCGCGCATTGCTACTTTTATGGGATGAATTTCTCCGTTTATATAAACTTTTGTAGAATTTGGAAACGGGGTTCTGGATATTTGTTCTTCTGTAGTCATGAGTTTTTTTGTTTCAGGTTTTAAGTTTCAGGTTGATGTAGATTGTGTATGTAGAGGCGCACTGCAGTGCGTCTACGTCCAGTATTAATTGGAATTTTGGTTTTTAAAATTTGAAATTTATTTCTAACCTCCCTGTGTAGCAGAAATAATTAAAATTTCGTCAGTTTCTTGTACGAGGAATTCGTTCCATTTAATTTTTGGAACAACGGTATTGTTAATAGCAACGGCAATTCCATTTTGTTTGTGCGGAATTTCGAGATCGAGCAATGATTGAACGCTTAGCGATTCAGCATTGAATTTTTTGATTTGTTGGTTGATTTTTAGTTCCATTCCTTTTGAGATTAGTATATAGTTATACTTTAGGAATGGCTACAAGAACGCATAAAAATGCGCGCAGAAGTCATCTTACTTTTCCCTACGCTAGTATGAACTAGATCAGGTTCAGAGGGTAAAATCTCAGCCTACAAGTTGTAGACACCCCTAAAGTGTGAAGCAAATATAGGTAATTTTTGTTTACAAGTTTCAGGTTTCAAGTTTCAGGTTTAAAAAAAAACTGAAAACTGCGACTGATTACTGAGTTCTTGTCCAGCAATCTTCGGCGTGATCATTGACCATTCCGGTGGCTTGCATGTGTGCGTATATGACAGTTGAACCGACAAATTTAAAACCTCTTTTTTTTAAATCTTTACTAATTTCATCAGAAAGCGGTGTAGTTGCTGGAACGTCTTTTGAAGTTTTGGGGTTGTTTATTATGGGTTTTCCGTTAGTAAATTTCCAGATGTAATCAGAAAAGCTTCCAAATTCTTCCTCAACTTTCATAAACGCCTGAGCGTTTGAAACGGCAGCTTTGATTTTAAGTTTGTTGCGAATGATTCCGGTATTCTGCATTAATTCTTCAATTTTATCTTCAGAATAATTTGCAATTTTTTTATAGTCGAAATGATCAAAGGCAGTTCTGAAATTTTCTCTTTTGTTTAAAATTGTAATCCAGCTTAATCCAGCCTGGAAGGTTTCTAAAATTAAAAATTCAAACAAGGTAGGATCATCATAAACTGGAACGCCCCATTCTTCATCATGGTATTTTTTATATAAATCGCTGGAGGTACACCAGCCGCATCGTATTAAATTGTCCATCATTTTCCAATTTGCCAGCTGTAGCCCTTAACACTCGGAATATAAGCAGAACGGCCAACTATAATTAAATTATTATAGATTTTTTTGTCATATTTAATGCCAATTGCAGTGCCAGAAGTATATAATTTATTGGCTTTGAAAGTGATTTTCATAAAGCCGTCTTTGAATTTTGCATCAGATAATTTCTCTACAAGCCAAGTCGAATGCCATTTTACAGCAATTTCGTCTTCTGCAGTTTTTGTAATGCTTTTTACCAATTTAACTGCTTCTTCAGGAATTTCGAAGTTTTGAGTTAATTGCTTTTGAGTTAAAGTCTGACCTACTTTGCTGCCATACAATATTTTGCGCAAATTGACAAAAGTCATTAAAGTTTTGTTTGCCTCTTTGCTTACATCTAATTTTTGACGTTCTGTTGTAATCTGCGGACTTTGAATTTGAGGTTTGATGTCAATTTCTTCCTTAACTGCGAAAATAGATTTTTTATCTGTTTTAGATTTTTTTCTAAGATTTTGAGTAATCGCAACAGTGTCTATGGATGCTGTTTTTGTTATTTTTTCAGAAATGGGTTTTATTGTACTGACACGCAATACCTTTTTTTTAGGTGGTTTTTTCTCGTCGCTGCCACAGCTAAAAAAGATAGAGGTTATTGAGAGCAATATAATAATGCTGTTTTTCATCTAAACAAGATAAGATTAATTTTCGTTAGGAGGATCTTCTTCTAAATATTTTTTTATCAAATGATGTCCTGCGTAAATCAACGGCGTTAATAAAACCGCTATAGATAATTTAAAGGTATACCCAATCAATGCTGAAGAAAGAAAGGTGTCAAAATCAATTTTTCCAGGGAGCCAGAACGCAACTCCAAGGACAATAAAAGAGTCAAATAATTGTGAAATTACGGTTGATCCGGTCGTTCTAAGCCATATTTTTTTGTCTCCCGTTTTGTTTTTAAAGAACCAAAAAATGCTCACATCAATAAGCTGCGAAACCATAAATGCAATTATACTTCCAACAATAATCCACATACTTTGTCCAAAAACGGCTTGAAATTGTTCGTCATTTACAGGACTTATTCCTTTTGCTGCAGGAATTGCTATTGCCATAAAAAGTATGATAAAAGCATATGCAATTAAACATGCAGTAATAAATGAAAGTTTTCTAACACCTTTTTCTCCAAAATATTCATTAATTAAATCGGTTGTTAAAAAAACTACTGGCCAAGGCAAAATTCCGATACTCATTACAAATGGCCCAATCTGAATAAGCTTTCCCCCAATAAGTTCTGCTACAACCGCATTTGTAATAAAGATACCTGCCAGAATTACAAAAACAATTTCTTTTTTGGTTTTAAACATAAATAGTAACTATAGTTTCGTTTTCTTCAAAGTTAAATATTTTACTTAAAATAAATTTAATATTCTTCATCAATAACGATTTCATCATCTGCTTTTTCTTTCTCAAAACTTGCTCTCAGATGTTCTCCATTCAAAAATTCACTTACAATCAAATTGTATTTCTTTTCTAAATCTTCATCTTCATTGATCATCTTTATATCTATTACATTAAAAGCCAGCGGATTTATTTTGCCATTTTCAGTTATAAAACCAATGGTATAAAGTTGGTTTTTACTATCGCTAATTTCTTTTGTTTTCTTTTTTATTTTATAAAAGTAAAGTGAAATATCATGTCCGTTTTTTTGAACAATTTTCTTTTTCAGTAAAGTAATAGAATCTTTTTTAGTAAGAAATTGAAAATTTATTGCGGCTGCTTTTGCAATTTCATCGTCATTAAATGTGATAAATTCTTTTTTATTCTGATTTAAAAGCAGATTTATAGTTGCAAATTGTGTTTGAGGATCATTCAAAAATTCATTTATTTCTGATGATGTCAATTGGTTGTGTGTAATTCCTAATCTTGCCAATTCGATATTCAGCTCTAAAATATCAAGGTTTTTTATTTTTCTTAAAACTTCTTTTACGGCATTATCATCATCAAAATTATACAGCAATGTGGTGTAATTAATTAAATCTGATACAGATTCTCCACTATCCATATAAGTGGCCATGGTTTCTTCGTCGTTTTCAATTTCTTCGTTTGCTTTATTTTTTTGATTCCAGCTTAGAACTCTTTTGTATTCCAGTTTAGCGTTTGTCAGAATTATTTTTTTAAAAACTTTTAATTTTTTAGCAGAGATTAATTTTTGTTCTAATAGCGAATTGCAAAAATTAAGAATAGGTTTGTGAAATTCTTTAATGCTGTAATATTGAAAAATTTCAGGAAATAATTCTTTGCTGTTTTCAGCATCTTTTTCAAAAGCAAAAAACAGCATTGTTATTTCATACTGATTATCTGAAATAGGGAGATCATAATCTAATAATTCATTTATTTTTTTATACGCAGTTTTTGATTTTTGATTTGAAAGTGCTTTTAAGATACTTATTTGAACCTCTGTTTTAATAAATTCTTTTTTATAATAATTTTCTAAAAACGGAATCACTCTTTCATCCTTCATTTCTCCTATTTTTTCTAAAAGAGAACTTATCGCAGCCGTTTCGTTTTCTTTAAAATTAAAAGTGTTTATGAAGCTCGTAACGATTTCAAAATCATTAGCTGTAAAATCAAGATTATTGATAGATTTTAAGGCAGAATAACGAATTGTATCGCTTTTGCTGGTTGCATCTTCAATAAACAGTTTGATTTTATCTTCAGAAATGTCTGTGTTTTTGTTTGAAGCCAAAGCCAAAGAATTAAAGGCTTTTTCAATAAAAGCATCTTCGTTTTTATAGTTTTTTTCAACCAATGTACTCAATACATAATATGCATTGTTTTTATATAAAACTTTATATTTAACAGCTTGAGTTGCATTTGGTTTAGAAACTGTTGCATCTATGGTGTAGCTGTTGTTTTCTTTGTTGAAAGTGGTGTTTTCATTTAAAAATTCATAACTGTTTTTTTTGTCAGACATTATTTCATACCAAAGCGATTCTGAAAACCCTTTTTTCGAATACAATTTTGCATTGTATAAAGAAGTCGAAGAACCCATATCAAAATCCTCTTCTTCATATCTATTGGCTGTAAAATCTTCGCTGACTTGTTTTAAAAATTCTTTTTTCAGTTTAGTTTCGATAGAATCAATAGGCAAGTTGCGTTCATATTTAGGGTATTTATAATATTCTAAACTAATTTTTCGTGCTGTTTCAGAATTAAAAGGCTGATATTTACTGTTAGCAATAAAAGCATTTTTAGATTGATATTCCTTTGATTTTAAGTTTAAAAATAGATTTTCATTTCCCTTTTCAGGAATATCTATTTTATAGTTTGCAATAGAATCTGTAAAAGTTCTCGATTTAGATCTGTAATTAAGAGGAACAGTTAAAAATGATTTAAAATATCGATTAGTATTTGCTTCAGATGCATTTACAGTTCCAAGCAAATAGTATTTATTGCCGGCGATGATTGTTTTTAATTTCATATTTCGATCTCCAATTTTAGAAGAAGAAATAAAAGAATTTTCGGTTTTATTATATTGAGTGGCAGTCGAATCTTGGTCTTGCTGTAAGTAAAATTGATAATGAATTTGTTTTTGTTCGTATTCTGAGTTTTCAAGCGTTTGAGTGTCGTTCAGCGTTTTTTCTCTTAAAAAATAATAACTTTTCTCTTGATTATCATAAGCTTGAATGTCAATATTAGTTCCTTTTTCGGCACTATTTCCAAAGACAAGGTTGAAAGATGGAATTTCAACTTCAAAACCTCCCTTTATAGGTTTTACTTTCTCCCAGTCATTTTTAAAAGGTTTTATTTTAATGTTTTCAAAAACTTCATTTTCATATTGGCGCACATAATTTGCCGGGCCCGTCATCGCTATCGAAATGATTTCTAGTGGCGTAATATAAAATTTAGAATGTTGGCTGTTTCCCGTTTTTGTAATGTTTTTTATATCATAACCTGAATAATTGGCTTGTTCAAAGTATTTTTTTTCGATGATATCACCGGCAATCTTTTCAAAAAATAAACTGTCTAATGATTTAGCATTATAAGTAATATCTTTTGTTTTTAAGAAAAAGTTTAGCGGCATTCTTTTAATTGTAATGGCGCCTCCATTGGTGAAATCGGGCGATCCTAAACTTTCATTTTCTTCAATTGTGGTTTTGTACAAGGGCAGTTGCAGCATTTTATCTTTAGTCGATGTAACATTGAAATTAGGATTTGGGAAATAAGACTCTATTGTTTTTTTCTGATTTTTTCCGTTTTCTGTAAAGGTGTCAATTATGGGTTTAACCGTATATCCTTTTTGTCTCAAAAGTTCAATGATTCCTTCATTTCCGCCAAGATGCGCTGCTCCAACAGCCGAAAATAAGCTTCCGGTTTTGGCAATAGAATCAATACTTTTTGCCATTATTTTATTGCGGTTTACAATAAGTGCATCGTGAGCTTTTTTAGAAAACATTAATTTATAGATAGAATCAAGCATGACAATATCTTTTTCTCTGTAATATTCTTTAAGAACTTCCGTCGGATTTCTGTTCTTCAAAATTTTCATCAGCGGCACTTTGTTTTCGTCTTTTGGTTTTGCATCATCATCCATAATGTTGAGTATGGAAAGCATCGATTCTTTAGCATTTTCTAGTCCGGCAATTTTCTTTTTATATTTTTTTCCGGTTTGAAATATAAACATGTCCAGAACAGTATTTTCTTGAAAATCGGCTTGATCTCCTTCAGCTCCAGACAACATATTTCTAAAATACTTAGCATTGTCATTATTGAAAATAGTTTTAATATTTTCTTTGGTTGTTGGAAATAAGTAGAACTCTGTATAAAACTTTGGGTAATTTTTATAATCATTATTTTTCATCAAATCATTCAATTCTCCCCAGGTTTCCGGATTACTTTCATTAGCCACAATATCTGATTCAAGCAGTTTTTTAAAGAATAAATCTGATAAATGAAAAGAGACTTTTTCATTAACATGCATGGTTCCGTACAAGTAAGAATTTTTGGCTAAACCGTTTCCAGATATTTCCCAAAATAAGCTTTTGTTTTGTGCATGAATGAATGAAGTGATTAATAATGAGATATAAAGTAATTTTTTCAAGAGAGAAATTTTAATGGTTTTGGTAAACAAATATAGAATAGATTGATATCATTTCGTTTATGAATTTAAATTTTCTGTGTTTTATTATAAAGGATTTTCTTAAAAAAGAAGAAGAACCTTTTAAATATTATGATGCAGTTTCTGTTTCTGTTTTTTTATGATTAGCAGATTTGCTTTTGATTCGTAATTTTTCGGTACTTTTGGAAGTAAGAACAAGTTCTATTATTTAAAATCAAATTAATGAGAATGAAAAAATTAATGTCAATTTTTATCATGGGTACAACCTTTTTTGCGGCCAACGCACAATCCAATTCTGATAATCCTCTGCTTAAAAAATGGACAGGTCCTTACGGAGGAGTTCCTGCTTTTAATGAGTATAAAGTTTCAGATTTTAAACCTGCAATTGAGTTTGCTATTCAGGAAAAACTAAACGAAATCGATGCTATTGCTAATAATCCGAAAGCACCAACTTTTGATAATACTATTGCAGCTTTAGAACGTTCTGGAGAAACTATGGAGCGAGTTTCTACTGTTTATGGAATCTACAGATCAAATTTAAGCAGTCCAGAATTTAGTGCTATTGACAGAGAAATGTCGCCTAAATTTTCTGAGTTTAGTGATAAAATTAATCAGAATAAAAAATTATTTACAAGAGTTGAAACACTTTACAATTCTAAGGAAAGTAAAAAATTAACAAGTGAACAACAGCGTTTAATCTGGTTGTATTATACGAATCTTGTTCGTCAGGGAGCAAAATTAAACGATCAGGATAAAGAGAAAGTAGCAGCTGTAAATAAGGAGCTAGCAACACTTTTTACTCGTTTTAGCCAAAATTTATTAGCCGAAGAGCAAAATCAATATGTAGCACTAAAAACAGAAGCTGATTTTGATGGTTTGCCAAATGAAGTTAAAAATGCCGCTATAGCTGAAGCCAAACAAAGAAAAATTGATGCGTTAGGATGTATCGCAAATACGCGTTCTTCAATTGAGCCGTTTTTAACTTTTTCTACTCGCAGAGATTTAAGAGAAAAAGCATTCGATATTTTCGTAAAAAGAGGAGATAACGGAAACGCTAACGATAATAATGCAACTTTGGTTTCTATTTTAGAATTAAGAACTCAAAAAGCAAAATTACTTGGTTTCCCGACTTTTGCTCACTGGAGTTTATCAAATAAAATGGCAAAGGATCCTCAAAAAACATTGGATTTGATGATGTCGGTTTGGGAGCCTGCAGTAGAAAAAGTACATGAAGATGTTGCTGAAATGCAAAAGATAGTAGATGCTGAAGGAGGAAAATTTAAAATCCAGCCTTGGGATTATCGTTATTATGCTGAAAAAGTTAGAAAAGCAAAATACGATTTAGATCAAAATGAGGTTAAGCCTTATTTGCAGTTAGAAAACTTACGTGAAGGAATGTTTTGGGTTGCCGGTGAATTATTCAATTTAAGTTTCAAACAAATTACTGATGTTCCGGTTTATCACCCCGATGTTCGTGTTTGGGAAGTAAGCAATAAAGTTACAGGAAAAACAGTTGGTTTATGGTATTTTGATCCTTATGCGCGTGCAGGGAAACGTTCTGGCGCTTGGATGAATGCGTATCGTAATCAGCAAAAATTAGATGGGGATGTACTTACAATTGTATCGAATAACTGTAATTTTATAAAAGGAACTGCAAACGAACCAATTTTAATTTCTTGGGAAGATGCATCAACTTTATTTCATGAATTCGGACATGCGCTTCACGGCTTATGCTCAAATGTTACATATCCAAGTTTAGCAGGAACATCCGTAGCTAGAGATTATGTTGAGTTTCCATCTCAATTGTTAGAGCACTGGCTTGCAACTCCAGAAGTACTAAACAAATTTGCTTTACATTATAAAACAGGTCAGCCATTGCCTAAGGCTTTAGTAGACAGAATTGAAAGAGCAGCTAATTTTGGTGAAGGCTTTTCTACTGTAGAGACAATTTCAAGCTCTTTAGTAGATATGAAACTGCATTTGGCTACAACAACTATTGATCCTCATAAATTTGAAAAAGAAACGTTAGATGCGCTTCATATGCCGTCTGAAATTGTAATGCGTCACCGTATTCCACAATTTGGGCATATTTTTTCAGGGGATGGATATTCAGCAGGATATTATAGTTATTTATGGGCAGACGTTATCAATGCAGATGCTTGGGAAGCTTTTACAGAAGGAAAAGGCCCTTATGACAAAGCAGTCGCAAAAAGACTTTATGATAGTGTATTTAGTGTAGGAAATACTATTGATCAAGAAAAAGCATACGAAAACTTTAGAGGAAGAGCTCCTAAGTCTGATGCTTTAATGCGTGCAAGAAATTTTCCAATCGTAGAGAAGAAAAAATAAGAACTAGAATAGATTAAATAAAAAAGCCCGAATATCTAAATATTCGGGCTTTTTATATTGAAAAAAATAATATATTAACCTAAAGTAACTCTTTTGAAACCTGTAATTTCAACATTGAATCCTTTAACATAATCACCAACTTTTTTACTGTCATCTTTGATGAAGTTTTGATCTAATAACGCTTTCTCTTGATCTAAAGTAGTATTGTCAGAGATAAAACGTTGCACTTTTCCAGGAATAATTTTGTCCCAAATTTGTTCTGGTTTACCTTCAGCTTTTAATTCAGCTTTAGCATCTTCTTCAGCTTGTTTTAAAACTTCTTCAGTCAATTGAGAGTAAGAAATATATTTAGGAACATTTTTTAAAGTTTTTCCTAAACGTTTTGCCTCTTCATTGTCTTTTTCGATTACAGCAATACGAGCAGCAAGTTCAGATTCAACGAAAGCAGGATCAAAATCTTTGTAAGATAATGTATCAGCTCCCATAGAAGCAACTTGCATAGAAACATCTTTAGTTAAAACGTCAGCGTTAGGAATTGCAGCAGAAATTGCAGTCAATGCAGCAATTTTGTTAACGTGAACATAAGATCCAACGAAAGCACCTTCTAAAATTTCAAAACCACCGATTTCGATTTTTTCACCGATAACACCAGTTTGCTCAATTAATTTTTCAGCAACAGTAATTCCGTTAAAATCTGACGCTAAAAATTCTTCTTTAGAAGAGAAGTTAATAGCTCTTTCAACTAATTCTTTAGCTAAAGTTACGAAAGCTTCATTTTTACCTACGAAATCTGTTTCACAGTTTAAAGTAATGATAGCTCCTTTAGTTTTGTCAGCATTCACGAAAGAAACAGCAGCTCCTTCAGAAGACTCACGGTCAGAACGGTTAGCAGCAACTTTTTGTCCTTTTTCTCTAAGGTTTTGTATAGCTTTATCGAAATCTCCATCAGCTTCAACTAAAGCTTTTTTACAGTCCATCATTCCGGCACCTGTAGTTTGTCTTAATTTATTTACGTCTGCAGCAGTAATTGTTGCCATAATATTTTGAATTTTAATGTTAAAAGTAAAAATTCCAGCTTTTAAATCCCAAAGTCCAATTTTAATAAATTATCAACATTATGTTTTTAATTATTCTTGGATTTTGGAATTTAAAATTTGGAATTTAAATTTGATTTATTCTTCAGTTGCAGGAGCAGCAGCTTCAACAGCCGGTGCAGCTTCAACAGCTGGAGCAGCAGTTTCTTCTGTTGCAGTCTCAGTTTCTTTTTCAGAACCTCTGTCAGAAAGACCTTCGATTACAGCAGCAGTTACTAAAGATAAAATTTTGTCAATTGATTTAGAAGCATCATCATTTGCAGGAATAACGTAATCAACCTCTCTTGGGTCAGAATTCGTATCAACCATTGCGAAAACTGGAATGTTTAATTTTTGTGCTTCTTTTATTGCGATGTGTTCAGCTTTGATATCTACTACGAACAATGCAGCTGGTAGTCTAGACATGTCAGCGATTGAACCTAAGTTTTTCTCTAATTTAGCACGTAGACGATCAACTTGCAAACGCTCTTTTTTAGATAACGTCATGAAAGTACCATCTTTCTTCATTTTATCAATAGAAGACATTTTTTTAACTGCCTTTCTGATAGTTACAAAGTTAGTTAGCATTCCACCAGGCCATCTTTCAGTGATGTAAGGCATGTTTGCAGCTTTTGCTTTATCAGCAACGATGTCTTTTGCTTGTTTTTTGGTAGCTACGAATAAAATTTTTCTACCTGATGCAGCGATTTTTTTCAAAGCTTCATTAGCCTCTTCGATTTTTGCTGCAGTTTTATATAGATTGATAATGTGAATACCATTACGCTCCATATAAATGTAAGGGGCCATGTTTGGATCCCATTTTCTAGTCATGTGTCCGAAGTGAACACCTGCTTCTAGTAAGTCTTTTACTTCTATTTTGTTTGCCATTTTTGTACTAGTTTACGTTCTGTTGATTAGCAATGTATAAATGGCGGTTTCCCAGGCTTTATACATTTAGATGCTAAACTATATCCTACCTCGATAGGAGAGCAACAACAACTGTGTTTTTTAATTTCAATAAATAATTGATGATGTCTTGTACCATATGCACAAGACAGGTAATATTAACGTTTAGAGAATTGGAATCTCTTACGAGCTTTCTTCTGACCGAATTTCTTACGTTCAACCATTCTTGGATCTCTTGTTAATAAACCTTCTGGTTTTAAGATAGCTCTGTTTTCAGCATTTACTTCACACATAACGCGTGCTAATGCCATTCTTACAGCTTCTGCTTGACCAGTTGAACCACCTCCGTAAACGTTTACTTTAACGTCAAAGTTGTTTACATTTTCTGTCATAGACATTGGTTGTAAAACTTTGTATTGTAAAGTTGCAGTTGGAAAGTAAGTTGCGAATTCTTTTTTGTTTACAGTGATTTTTCCTGTTCCTTCAGAAACATATACACGTGCAACAGCGGTTTTTCTTCTACCGATTTTGTGAATAACTCCCATTACTTAAGATCGTTTAGGTTAACAGTTCTAGGTTTTTGAGCTCCGTGAGTATGCTCAGCACCTACAACAACATTTAGATTTCTAAAAAGTTCAGCTCCTAATTTGTTTTTAGGCAACATTCCTTTTACAGCTTTTTCTACTAATAATGCAGGGTTTTTAGATTGCAATACTTTAGCAGTTAAAGTTCTTTGTCCTCCTGGGTAACCTGTATGACGCATGTAAATTTTGTCATTCATCTTTGTACCTGTAAGGTTAATTTTTTCTGAGTTGATAACAATTACGTTATCTCCACAGTCAACATGCGGTGTGTAACTTGGTTTGTACTTACCTCTTAAGATCATCGCAACCTTTGAAGCAAGACGACCTAAGTTATGCCCTTCAGCATCAACAACAATCCACTCTTTAGTTACAGTGGCTTTGCTAGCTGAAATTGTCTTGTAGCTTAATGCGTCCATAATATTATTTTAATTAAACATTCCATCCCCAATAAAGGGGATGCAAAAGTACAATTAATTATTTTAAAACCAAATACCTGAAAAGAATATTTTATCTGCTGAAAATCAGCACATCAGTTTTATATTTAAATCAATAAAAAAAAACCACCTTCACAATAACGCGAAGGTGGTTCAATTATTTAGAATTTATTTACTAAACAATAAATAAATTAGCAATATCGACCACTTGTTGTGTTGTAAGTGGCTCATCATAAGCTTCAGAGCCTGCCGAAGCTCCAAATAAGGCAGCAGTGTTATATCCAGCCTGAACTGTAACTCCTTCGCCAGCATATACAGCTTGTGTTGCAGCCGGCATTCCTGCACCTCTTTCGTCATTAGAGATCCATCCTTTTAAGGTACGAAGTCGTCTCACTTCTGAAGCGTGACGTGCTTCTACAGAATGAATTTGTAATGCGGCTGTTAATAAATCTGGTGTTGAGATTAAATTTGCAGCCTGACCTTTGTATGCTCTTACTCCTGTATCTTCAAAAGCTTGTGCCAATGCCAGGAAAGTTGGATAATCATGAAAAGGATCAAATGCTCCTCCAACGGTAAAATCAAAAGTAGGTTTTGCAACGAAGTTTGCACTCGCAGTTCCGCCTAATCCTGCAATTAAAAACTTAACATGATTTGATTCGTGTGCTGCTATTTGCTGGAAAACTTTTAAATCACGCCCGCCATTTTCAGAAGCAGGAATTACTCCAGAATCTAATGCCATTGCGTAAAATTCGTTTTCTAGATATTCTAAAGTCAATGCAAACTGCAAAGCTCCAATTGGAGTTGCCGGTGTTGCAGTAATGTCTTTTGCAAATACTTTGTTTGCAAAAGTCGATAGTCCAAAAGGAATAGAGGCATAAGCCAAAGTCTTTCCAATATTTCCAAACTGATTAAAACTGTCTCTTCTAGATCCAGTGCTTCTCATTAAGCTATCATCAGTAAATGTTTCTATAAATTTTAAAATATTCATAATTTCTAAGTTTTAGCTAGTTAAGATTAAGGTAAATATTTGGCAGTAAATTTTGTAGTAATAAATCCTCCGGCAATAGGTAAAATTTTAGAAGGATCTTTAGCAACATCTAATCCGGTTGATGTACTTATAATATCATCACCAGCAAAATCTTTAGAATTAGGATTTATCAAACTTCTTATTGCTGAAGCGTGTCTTGCTTCTACAGAAACAATTTTTCCAGCTAATAATAAATAGTCAGCACTTTTAATTAATTTTCCTGCTCCGTTATAAGCAGCAACTCCTGTGTCTTCTAACGCTTTTGCAGTTGCAAGAACTTCAGTACGGCTGTTAAAGTTTAGAGAACCATAATTAAATGCTAAGGAAGGAAGTAATTGTGAGCTTGGATCTGGAAGAGCTCCAGTCAAAGCTGCTTTAAAAAAATCTCTGTGAATTACTTCATGGTGATATAAATCTGTCAGTACTTGACGTTCTATATCATTAAATGTAGTGTTGAAACTTGAAGAGTTTACAACTTTAGTATAAAAGTCAGCTTCGAGTTGTTCTAGAGCATAAGCGTACGTTAAAACGCCAAAATCTCCTGAGCCTAAATCAAACACTCCGTTCTTTATGCCGGGCAGGGTATTATCCTGCATATCATCTTCATTATCATTGTCGCTGCAGCCAGCTAACACCAAACCTGCGCTAACTAATGTCAATCCGCTGAGCTTAAGAAAGCTCCTTCTGTTATTCAATGAAGGATCCACTTCATGAATTTTAACTTCGTTTTTCATAATCAAGGTCTTTTAAAAGGTTAATAACATGTATTAAGGTATTAACGAGATTTTTGTAAGAGCGGTTTTAAAAAATCCATCTTTTTTATTTTTATTTCGAAAAGACCTTGTATTTTGAAATAGTAATAGCTGTTTTTTGTTTTATTTTCGGTAATTCTACTATATTTGTATTAATTACATAAACTTTTATTAGATGAAAGCTAAAGCAACTCTAAAACAAATTGCGAAAGAACTAGGTGTTTCTGTGTCTACAGTGTCTAAGGCATTGAATGACAGTCCTGAGATTAGTGAGCAAACGAAGGTGAAGATTAAAGAGTATGCCAAACTCAAAAATTATAAGCCGAATGTTATTGGTCTGAATTTGAAAAATCGCAAAACCAAAACAATCGGTGTAATTATACCTAATATATTGAACTCCTTTTTTGCTAAGGTGTTTAGCGGTATCGAAAAAGTAGCCGATAAAAAAGGATATAATGTAATTACTTGTATTTCGAACGAATCTTTAGAAAAAGAAATTCATACACTTGAAATGTTGAGCAACGGAACTATTGATGGATTTATTCTTTCTGTTTCAGAAGAAGCTCAAAAATTACAGGATTACAGCCATTTTTCTGCTATTATTAATGACGGAACGCCAATCGTAATGTTTGATCGTATTGCAGATGAAGTAGAATGTGACAAAGTTGTAGTAGACGATTTTGATTCTGCCTTAAACTCAACACAGCATTTAATTAATTTAGGATGTAAAAATATTGCCTTGATTTCCTCAGTTGATAATTTAAGTGTCGGAAAATTGAGAGCGGATGGATATTTGAAAGCTTTAAAAGACAATAATATCCCGGTAAACGAAAAAATAATTCTTCGTACCGATTCTGAAGATGACATGAAAGCTAAAATTGATGCTATTTTCGACAACAAAATTGATGCTATTTTTGCTTTGGATGAAAATGATTCAGTTGCTGCTTTAAGAGTGAGTTTGAAAAAAGGGTACAAAGTGCCAGAAGATATTTCGATAATAGGTTTTGCTGACGGAATTTTAGCTTCAAGACGCTTATCGCCAAGTTTAACAACAATTAGCCAGCACGGAATTGAAATTGGAGAAGTTGCAGCAAAACAATTAATCAAACGATTGGAAGAATCAGAAGAAGAAACTTCAGATTACGAAACCATCGTGATTAAAACAAAATTGAAAGAACGAGAATCGACAAGAAAAGTTTAGATAAATAAAAAAAACCATCAGTTTCAGCTGATGGTTTTTTTTATGATTTAATATTAATTTTGCAAAACCTGATTAAGGAATCTAAAATTATTAATGCGCCGCCAGCCAATCACTGCCCATGCCAAGTTCAACATCTAAGGGTACGCTCATCATAAAAGCATTTTCCATTTCGTGTTTTATCATTGGCTGGATTTTTTCTAATTCGTCATTGTGTACATCAAACACAAGCTCATCATGAACTTGAAGCAGCATTTTAGATTTCCAGTTTTCTTCTTTTAATTTTTTGTGGATGTTGATCATCGCAATTTTAATCACATCTGCAGCACTTCCTTGAATTGGCGCATTTACAGCATTTCGTTCAGCAGCACTTCTAACAACGGCATTTGCCGAATTAATGTCTTTTAAATATCGGCGACGGCCTAAAATCGTTTGCACATAACCTTTTTCGCGTGCAAACTCAATTTGTTCATTAATATAAGATCGTAATCTTGGGTAAGTTTTATAATAAGCTTCGATCAATGCTGCACTTTCGCCACGTGACAATGAGGTCTGATTACTCAATCCGAAAGCAGAGACACCATATATAATTCCGAAGTTTACTGTTTTGGCATTGCTCCTTTGTTCACGGGAAACTTCTTCCAGCGGAACATTAAAAACTTTTGATGCAGTAGCTTTGTGAATATCTTCTCCGTCTTGAAACGCTTTGATCATATTTTCTTCTCCGCTTAAAGCGGCAATGATTCTTAATTCAATTTGCGAGTAATCGGCAGAAATTAAAGTATGATTTTCATCGCGGGCAACAAAAGCTTTACGGATCTGACGGCCTCTTTCAGTACGAATCGGGATATTTTGTAAGTTCGGATTATTAGAACTCAAACGCCCTGTTGCAGCAACAGTCTGCATATAATCGGTATGAACTCTTAATGTTTTTTTGTCTACCTGTTCTGGCAAAGCCAAAATATAAGTGCTTTGTAATTTTACCATCTGACGCCAATCGAGGATTTCTTTCACAATCGGATTGTCATTTGCTAAATACGTCAAAACTTCTTCACCTGTTGCATATTGACCCGTTTTGGTTTTCTTTTGCTTTGCGCCGCCAATTTTAAGTTTGTCGAATAAAATATCTCCAAGCTGTTTCGGCGAAGCCAAATTAAATTTCTCTCCTGCAGTTTCGTATATTTTTTGTTCCAAAGATTTAATCTCCACTTCCATTTCTTTGGACATGGCACTTAAGAATTCAACATCTAAACGAATTCCCTCCGTTTCCATATCTGCCAAAACGCTGACTAACGGAATTTCGATTTCATCAAATAACTTTTTAGTTTCAGTTTTATCTAATTCTGCCGTGAAAATTTCTTTTAATTGAAAAGTAACATCAGCATCTTCTGCAGCATATTCTTTAATATCTTCAAGCGCTACATCGCGCATTGTAATTTGATTTTTCCCTTTTTTGCCAATTAAAGTTTCAATTGATTTTGGAGAATATTTCAAATACGTTTCTGCTAAAATATCCATATTATGGCGCATATCTGGATTAATCAAATAATGCGCAATCATGGTGTCAAAAAGTTTTCCTTTTACGCTAATGCCATAATTAGAAAGAATTTTTAGATCGTATTTTAAGTTTTGGCCAATTTTCTCAATATTTTCATCTTCAAAGAAAGGTCTGAATTTTTCAATTAAAACTTGTGCTTCTTCCTGGCTTTCCGGAAACGGAACATAAAAACCTTTTCCTTTTTCATAAGAGAAAGAAATTCCAACTAATTCAGCATGCAAAGCATCTAAGCCAGTCGTTTCGGTATCAAAGCAAACAGAAGTTTGTTTTTGCAAATTCTGCAAAAGCAATTTAATTCCTAAATCGCCTTCAATAGCTTGATAGGAGTGGGGTGTGTCTTCTAGCGTATTATAAAATGAAGCTCTTTCCTGATTTTCATCTGTAGTTGCACCTCCTCCAAATAAATCAAATTGATCGTCGTTTTTAGGCTGTGGTTTTTTATATAATTTGGCTTCGTCGCCTTTATTTGCTAATTCATTTCCGCCACCAATTTTAAACAAGTTGTCAAATTGTTCTGCCATTCTTCTAAATTCCAATTCCTGAAAAATAGCATCTGTTTTTTCAATATCTGGGCGTGACAGCTCGTAATCGTTTTCATTGAAAACAACATCACAATCACAAATAATCGTCGCCAGTTTTTTAGATAAAATGCCCTTGTCTTTATTGGCTTCAATATTTTCTTTCATTTTCCCTTTCAGCAAATGCGTATTGTCTAAAAGGTTTTCCATTGTGCCAAATTCTTTCAGGAACTTTTTAGCAGTAACTTCTCCAACTCCTGGTAATCCCGGAATATTATCAACAGCGTCACCCATCATTCCAAGAAAATCAATTACTTGTTCTGGTCTTTCGATTTCGAATTTTGCCAAAACTTCAGGAACGCCCCAAATTTCTATTCCGTTACCCATTCGGGCAGGTTTATACATGAAAATATTTTCAGAAACTAATTGTGCAAAATCCTTATCTGGCGTAACCATAAAGACTTTGTAGTTTTCTTTTTCAGCTTGTTTTGCGATGGTTCCAATTAAATCATCGGCTTCACAACCTGCCATTTCGATAATTGGAATATGCATAGCTCTCAATAAATCCTGAATGTACGGAATCGCAATTTTAATTGCTTCTGGTGTAGCATCACGATTGGCTTTATAGTCAGAAAACATTTCGGTTCTTACTTGGCTTCCTTCTTTGTCAAAAGCTACCGCTAAATGATCTGGTTTTTCACGTTTAATAACATCTAAAAGCGAATTCATGAATCCCATGATCGCTGATGTATCCATTCCTTTTGAATTAATTCGAGGGTTTTTTATGAAGGCATAATAACCGCGAAATATTAATGCGTACGCATCGAGAAGAAAAAGACGTTTTTGAGTTGACATAAAAAAAATATTAGTCTGTAAAAATAGACAATTGAGTTCTCAAAAAATAAACTAAAAAGATTTTTTTTTAATCATATAAGTTATATATGTTCATTTAATAGCGACATGCTGTTGTGCATCTTGATTGAAGATGTTGACAAAGTTGAATGAACATATATAATTTATATGGTAGAAAAAAGCTAAACCGTTAAGGTCTCGTTAAAATATGTATGTTGAAGGTTTTCTTCATTTTCTCTTCATTTTCCAGGGGTACATTTGATCTATAAAATAAAAGGTATTAATTTAAATTTTAGAAATCATGAGAAATTTATTAATGTTATTAGTAGCAGTTTTAGGAACAAGTGCAATGGTTAGTGCGTTTCCTGCAAAAGAAGTAAAAGTTGGTCCAGCAAAAGAGGTAAAAGAACTTCCTGCGAAAGAAGTAAAAGCGACAAAACATCCTAGAAACAAAGCTGACAAAAAAGCAAAATCAGAAAAAAATCAAGCTCCAAAAACAGAAACTGCAAAAGCAAAAAAATAAGAATTGTTTTTGTTTTGTTTTCAAAGCATTATAAAGGAAACAAAACAGGAATAATGGTTATGGAGAATGCGGTTGGAGAAAGCTGATGAAGAAATTTGTCAGCTTTTTTTATTCGTTAATTTTTTAATAATGCGTAACCGAGCTTTTTATAATTGCTTAAATTTAGTTGCGCTAAAACGCTTTTTTATGAATATTTTGATCGTTGAAGATAATAAAGAACTTGCAGTAGAAGTTTACGATTTTTTGTGCAATACAGGCTATGTGTGCAAAATTGCGCATACTTGCAGTGATGCACTCGAAGAAGTGGGCAGTAATGATTATGATGCAATGCTGTTGGATTTAGGTTTGCCCGACGGCGATGGTTTTGATGTATTGAAAACCGTTCGAAAAACACAATCGAAAATGGCTGTAATTGTTCTTACGGCACGCGGTGAATTAGATGACAGAATAAACGGTCTGCATTTAGGTGCTGATGATTATTTGACTAAACCATTTGCGCTTACAGAACTTAGTGCGCGATTATTTGCTGTTATACGTAGAATTCATGGTTTTACTTTGAATAATTTAAGCATTCACGGATTTTTATTGCAGCTTCAGGATTATAAAGTAAGTTATGACGAAATTCCAATCAGTCTTACCAAAAAAGAATTTGATATTTTTCAGTATTTGGTTTTGAATAAAAACCGTGTTATTACAAGACTGCAATTAACAGAGCATATTTGGGGAGATATTCTAGAAGTCAACTCCGATTCTAATTTTATTGATGTTCATGTTCGAAATCTTCGAAAAAAATTAGACAAACATACTGCTATAGATTGGTTTGAAACCGTTAGAAATGTGGGTTATCGTATTAACGAATAAATAAAGTATTGTGAAAATAAAACATCAACTCGCTATTTTTAATGCACTGACAAGACTTTTGGTCATTTTGATTTTATGGCTGATGTTGCCCATTTTAGTCGAAAATGTTGTATACAGACACATTAATAATGGATTAGTTGAAAAAAAGAAAAAATTTATTGATCATCTGAATCAAGATGAGATTAATGATTTTATCCAAAACTCAGATGATTCTACCGAAACCTATTCGCAGTTTTCTACGTTGCACAGTGAATTTTTGGTGCTTTCAAGACTTCCGGTAAAACCCAATCAAAAAAAAACCACTTTTAGTAATGACAACCGAATTATTGAAGGCGAAGAAAATGAATATCGAATTTTGCAATATCATTTCACCTACGAAAATCAAGGTTATCAGTTAGAAATAGGAAGCAGTTTAAGCGAAGTAAACGACCTTACTTTTATTATAAGATTTTTTATTATTATTGTTTTGGTTGTTATTCTCTTGGTTACATTTTTGGCAGATACATTTTACATCGAATATTTGCTCAAGCCTTTTTATAAAATTATTGATACCAAAATTAGGCGCGTTAACGAACCAGAAGCTTTTGATCATACGCCCATAAATGCAAAATCCAGAGATTTTAGAGAACTTGATTTGGTTTTAAATCAAATGATGGATCGTATTGCAGAGCTTTTTAAAAAAGAAAAACAATTTATCTCAAACGTTTCTCATGAACTATTAACGCCAATTGCATTATTAAAAAATAAATTTGAAAACTTATTACAGAATGATTCTTTAGATGATAATGCTTTTGATAAAATCGCAAGCTCACTAAAAACATTAGATATGCTGAAGAAAATCATCAATAACTTATTGTTGATTTCAAGAATCGAAAACAACCAATATGCAGCAAATGAAAATATTAATTTTCATGAAATTATAACTGATCTGCAAGAAGATCTTCAAGATAGAATAGATGACAGAGAAATTGAGTTCTCAAATAATATCCAGCATAATTTTGCTTTTACAGGAAATAAAACCTTATTTCATATTTTGATTTATAATTTGGTAACCAACGCTATAAAATATAATAAGCCAAACGGAAGTATTATAGTTGCAGATGGATTTTGGAATGACAGGTATTTTATTTCAATATCCGATTCTGGTCTCGGGATGACGGAATCTCAAATCGAAAAAATATTTAACAGGTTTGCCAGAATTAGTTCAGATCAGGATGGTCAGGGTTTAGGACTCGCGATTGCTGAGAGTATTGCTTCTTTTCATCATATTGAAATTAAGGTTGATTCTATAATAAGCGAAGGAACAACTTTCCGATTATTATTTCCAGAGACATCAAAACACAATTAAAAGTTAATTTTTTCAGATTGATTTAATCTTCATCTTGTCTTCATTTACTGATTATATCTTTGAGGTATAATAAATGAAATAATATTAATCAATAAATCTACAAATCATGAAAAAATTAGTAATGTTAGCAATCGCTGTTCTAGGAACAACTGCTATGGTAAATGCGCAAACAACTCCAGCTCAAACAACTCCAGCAAAAGAAGCAAAAGCTCCTAAGAAAGACAAAAAAGCAGACAAAAAAGCTAAAAAAGCAGAGGCAAAAGCAGAAACTGCTAAGCCAGAAGTTAAAAAATAATACAGCATAGTTTGTTTAGGCAAACTTAATTATGGATTATAAAAGGTTTTAAAAAATTTGGTAGAGAAAAAGCTGGTAGAGAAATCTATCAGCTTTTTGCTATTATTTGAGTTAAATTTTTGATAATAAAAAGCTATAAAATTTTCATTCTTTGTTACTTTGCTTAAAACTGTAAATAATGATCATTCGTTTTATAATTCTTTGTGCTCTTTTTCTATTTATTGAGTTCTATTCTTATCAAGCTTTTCGAACTTTAATCAAGTTAAGATGGGTTTTGATCAGTTACCAAGTTATAAGTTTACTTATTTTAATCTTTATAATTTATTCTTTTTCGCAAATTGATCGTTCAGTTGGACAGACCAGACAATTCATGTTTACAACAGGATTGATGCTGTTGGTTTATGTGCCGAAAATTGTAATTACGCTTATTTTATTTGGAGAAGATATTTTTAGAATAGGGGCAAGTATCTTAAATTATTTTATTTATAATACTCCCAGAAAAGAAATGATGCCGGACCGAAGAAGATTTATTAGTCAAATCGCATTGGGATTGGCGGCAGTGCCTTTTTTGTCTTTGATTTATGGGATTTTTGAAGGGAAATATAATTTTAAAGTCATCAAGCAAACTGTTTTCTTTCCTGATTTGCCAGATGCTTTTGATGGGTTTAGAATCACTCAAATTTCTGATGTTCACAGTGGCAGTTTTGATAATCCAGAAAAGATAAATTACGCTATCGACTTGATCAATAAACAAGAAGCAGACATGATTTTGTTTACCGGGGATATTGTAAACACACATGCAAAAGAAATGCATCCTTGGCTGGAAACATTTAATAGAATTAAAGATTATAAATACGGAAAGTTCTCCGTTTTAGGAAATCATGACTACGGAGAATACGTTACATGGCCTTCTGAAAAACAAAAAGACGAGAATTTTCAAGATATTAAGAAGCTATACGGTCAAATTGGATTTAAGCTTTTGCTGAACGAACATACTTATATTCAAAAAGGCGATGATAAAATAGCTTTGATTGGAGTAGAGAATTGGGGCGTAAACTTCAAGAAAGCTGGTGATTTGAATAAAGCTTCGCAAAATGTTGCTCAGGACGATTTTAAAGTCTTAATGAGTCACGATCCAAGTCATTGGGATGCTGAGATTAAAGATCATCCTAAAAACTTTCATTTGACTTTAGCGGGCCATACGCACGGGATGCAGTTTGGAATTGAAATTCCAGGCTATTTTAAATGGAGTTTGGCACAATACATTTACAAGCAATGGGCTGGATTGTATGAAACTGCAGGCCGATATGTGTATGTAAACCGAGGCTTTGGTTTTCATGCTTATCCTGGCCGAGTTGGTATTATGCCAGAAATTACAGTCATTGAACTAAAAAAAGGCAACAATGTGGCTTAATTCGTTAAAAATGCTACATTTGTATATAATTACCTCTTTTTAACAGATTAAAAAAGAATTAAATTTTTGGTTTTATGTCAAAATTTGGAGAACTTATAAATGCTCAAGTTCCAGTGTTAATTGATTTTTACACCGATTGGAACGAATCATCTGTATCGATGCATCCTGTTATTAAGGATGTTGCGGCCGCGTTAGGCGATAAAGCGAAGGTGATTAAAATTGATGTAGATAAAAATCAAGAACTGGCCGAGGCACTGCGTATAAAAGGACTTCCTACTTTAATGATTTATAAAGAAGGGCAAATGATCTGGAGGCAATCTGGAGAACTTGATGCTAATACTATTATCGGAATTGTTCAAGAGCAGTTTACGAATCAATAAATGACTTCTTTTTTGATGTTAATGAATAACATCAAAAGCATATCCATTCTCTTTTAAAAAGTGCAAAGTTTTAGGTAACGCAAATTTTAAGTTTTGCGATGCTTTTATACTGTCATGGAAAACAATTACACTTCCTGATGTTACATTTTTAGTAACATTTTCAAGACATTTTTCTGGTGTTATCGATTGATCGAAGTCGGCACTTAAAACATCCCACATTACAATTTTATACCCTAGATTTCGCAAAATCTTAGATTGTGCTTTTTTTATCTTTCCGTAAGGAGGACGAAATAATAATCCGTTTAATTTTTTGTCGTTTGCTAAAATGCTGGCGCAATTTTTTACATTTTCTATATAATCATTTGTTTGGCTTTTCCATCCGTTTATATGATTCATGGTATGGTTGCCTATAGAATGTCCTTCTGCTATTAGTTTTTCAAACAGAGATGAGTTTGCATTTATGTTTTTTCCAATGCAGAAAAAAGTTGCTTTTGCGTCGAATTTTTTTAATTCAGATAATACCCAGTCTGTAACTTCTGGAGTTGGGCCATCATCAAAAGTGAGGTAAATTTTCTTTTCCTTGTTCGGAATATCCCAACAGTACTTCGAAAATACCCTTTTTATAAATGAATTTGTTTTTACCCAATAAAAGCTCATTTTAAAATGATTTAGCAATACTGTAAAATTAAAAAATGCAGCGCTATTTAACTACCAGCGCTGCATTTTTTTAATAAGTATATTTTTCGTATATTATTCTTTTTCACGGCCAAAGCGCTCGAAAACATTTACGTAAGTATTAAAAGTTACTTTTTGTTTTTCATAGAATGCTTTATCGTTATTATGATCCATAACTTGTAAAAGGCTTCTGTAACGCTCAATATCTGTAATGATATCAATTGCAAGATCAGTTTGGTCGCCTGGAGTCAACGTTGCATAATAGTTCAGGTTTTCTTTGTATTTTCCAACTAACTTGTTAAGTAAATCGTGTGCTTTTGCAGTTTCTCCAACTTTATAATATCCATTTGCAAAAGGTTCTACTAATGAGTAATATCCGTATTTATCCAATGGCAGTTTTGTCATCGCTAAATTGATTACATTTTTAGCTTTGTCAATTTTACCTTCAACAATAAGCTGATCCATTAAGCGAGAAAGGTTTGTGCGGTATGTAATGCTGTTTCTTCTGGTTTCAGGATCATGATAAATCTTATCACTTTCGCTATTGCCCCAATCCCATTTCATTACAATATCGTACATTTTATCGGCGTCAATTTGCCCCATATCCATTGGTCCGCCATCTTTTGAAGGTGTATTTTTTATCGGAACCAATTTGTAAACCATTCCATCCAATTGCAGGTAATCTTTTAGCCATAAATAATCTTCATCATCAAAAGCTCCACCGCTAAAATAGATTGGTCTTTTCCAATTGTTATTAGCCAAGATATCCAGCATCATTAAACGGTTTTTGTATAATGCACTTCCTTTGATGTCGATATCCATGTAAGGAACGATAGAATCGTTGTATCTTGCATTAACAACTTTGTTTTTAATAATGATGTTTTTGTCGACAGGAACTCTAATTTTATTTGTTGGATAAAAATGGATTGTTTGCCCGTTTTGAAGTCCAACAGTTGATTTAGGGTTTTTGATAAAACTGATAAAATCATTAATGTTCCAACGTGTGTCAATTTTTTGAATATACGCTACATAATCTAATTTATCCCCCACATATTCATCGTGTACAAAAGAGATCGGCAATGGGTCAGATTCGTATGCTTTCGACTTCATTTGGTCGATATACCAATCTGTCATAAATAAGCTTGTATTTACGATCTTAACATCTGTTCTAATGTGCTCAATTTCTTGCGCATACCAGAGCGGGAAGGTGTCATTGTCACCAATGGTAAATAAAATGGCATTTTTATCGCACGAATTCAAATATGCTTTAGCCATTGCAACCGCGGTATATCGGTTCGATCTGTCGTGATCATCCCAGTTTTGAGATGCCATTAAAATAGGAGCAGCTAATAAACTTGCGGCAATAATAACAGGTCCTGCAATTTTTGGAGCAATGTATTTTTGAATGCTTTCGTATAATGAGTAAACTCCAAAACCTATCCAGATGGCAAATACATAAAATGATCCTACCAGTGCATAATCTCTTTCGCGAGGTTCAAAAGGCCTTTCGTTTAAGTAGATTTTCAATGCAATTCCGGTAAATAAGAACAAAGCTAAAAGCACATAAAAACTTTTAAGGTCTTTATTTGCGTGATACATTAATCCGATTAAACCTAGGATAAAAGGAAGGAAAAAGTAAACATTTCGTCCTTTGTTGTTTAAAACATCTGATGGTAAATTATCTTGAGAACCTAAATGAAGCGAATCCAGAGGTTTGATACCGCTGATCCAGTTTCCGTCTAAGTTGTCATATTTTCCTTGAACATCACTTTGGCGTCCGACAAAATTCCACATCAAATATCTCCAATACATGTATCCGAATTGATACTCGAACATAAAACTGAAATTATCTACAGTTGATGGTTTTTCTATAATTAAATATTCTCCATAACTTTTTAAAAATTTAACATAACCTTCATTGTCGATTTGTTTTTGAGCATACGCCTTTCTGAATTCAGAAACTGTTTTTTCAACCTCATTTCTCAATTGAGCTGTTGCTTTATTGTATTCATCTTCGCTTAATTGGCTTGCATCGATTCCGTATTTAGCCAAATCATCTTCGTAATTGTAATCAGGGTTGATTTTAAAATTTGGTGGATTTGTAAAGCTTATATAGTTTTGAATATGGCCAGTTTCAGTACTCCACATTCTTGGCAAAACTGTTTTTTGATTATCATCAGAATTTTGTTCTGCGTTTTTATAATTGTTGGTAATGATATATTTACCTGTTTTATAATCTCTTTCGTAGTTAGGTTTTTTATCTAAATACGGTGTTTTTTCGTCAAGACCAGCAAAAACTTCAGTGTATTGAGGTCCGTAAAACAAAGGATTTACTCCGTATTGTTCACGATTGTAATACGCTAGAACTTCTGTTGCGTCAGATGGTTTGTTCTCGTTAATTACAGTATTTGCATTTGCACGAACTGGCAGCATCATCCAGGTAGAAAAACCAATCAGAATGAATAAAATACAAAGGATAATAGTGTTGTAAAAAACCAATCCTTTTTGTTTGGTATATTTTAATCCAAAATAAAAGAAAGCAATAAAAACTAATGCTACAAAAATAGTTCCTGAGTTAAAAGGCAATCCCATGTCGTTTACCATAAAAACTTCGGTTTTACCAAAAAATGCCATAGTTAATGGTAAAAGCAATTTAAAAATAAACAACAAAATAGCAATTACTACAGCATTTGCGATGATGAAATTTTTAATAGTAACTTTTTCGTAGTGTTTAAAATAATATAGAAAACCAATTGCAGGAATCGTTAACAATGCCATAAAGTGAACTCCAAATGAAAGCCCGACAACAAGTGAAATGATTAATAGCCACTTATTCCCTTTAGGCTTGTCCATATCTTGCTCCCAACGAAGACCAAGCCAGAAAAGCAATGCAATTAACAAAGATGCCATTGCGTAAACTTCTGCTTCAACAGCATTAAACCAGAAACTGTCTGAGAAAGTATAAGCAAGAGCTCCAACAAAAGAACTTCCTAAAATTACAATTGAATTGTCTTTATTAATTTCAGCAAAACGAGCTACAATCTTTTTCAAGACAATCGATGACGACCAGAATAAAAACAAAATTGTAAAAGCGCTAGAAAAAACAGACATCATATTTACCATGACGGCAACATGCTCTTTATCAATGGCAAACATGGCGAAAAAAGCTCCCATCATTTGGAATAAAGGTGCTCCCGGCGGGTGGCCAACTTCTAATTTAGCGGCTGTAGCAATGTATTCGCCACAATCCCAGAAGCTCATTGTAGGTTCGACAGTAAGTGTGTAAGTAGTTAAAGCGATTGCAAATGCAAACCAACCAATAATTGTATTCCATTTATTGAAATTGAATTGTGCCATATTTAGGTGTTAAAATTTTATATGTTTTCTATTCTACAAAGAAAATGTTTTTTTGTGTAAAGAAACGAGCATTAACATAAAATTCTACAAAACTATTTGATAAAAGTAACCTATTGTTTGTGAAATACTTGCGACAACATTACAGATTTGGAAGAAAAAAAAATGAAAAAAAATCAAATTTTTTTATCAAAAAGTTTGCGCAAACTAAAAAAAGCTTTAAATTTGCACTCGCTTAACCGCACTGCTGGTCTATGGTGTAATGGTAACACAACTGTTTTTGGTGCAGTCTTTCTAGGTTCGAGTCCTAGTAGACCAACATAAAAAGCCTCTCAATTGAGAGGCTTTTTTTATGCGATAAATTTAAAGTTGCTTTTATTTGTGGGTAATCACCGAAAGTGATTTATCTTGCCAAACGATTATTTTGAAAGTAACGACGACGGAACAACTCCAAATTTCTTTTTAAATGAAAATGAAAAGTGAGACAAGTCTTCAAAGCCAACTCCAATATAAACTTCTGATGGTGATTTTCCTTGTTTTAGGAGATAATAGGCTTCTTGCAAGCGTTTGTTTAATAGCCATTTGCCAGGTGTTTGCTGAAATACTTTTTGAAAATCTCTTTTAAATGTCGCCAAACTTCTTCCTGTTAAATAGGCAAAACGATGCATTTGCACATTAAAATGAAAATTTTTATTCATAAAAGCTTCCAGATCAATTTTGCCCGGTTCATTAAAATCAAACAAAATATCTTTTAATTCTGGATTTACTTTAAGTAAAAGATGTACGGCTTCTTTTATTTTTAAATTAAATAAAGTTTCGTTGTTTTCTTGTTCGACTTCGAGATAGGATATTAGAGAATCCATAAAGGACTTATATAACGGATTTGGAGTCAGTGTAATCATGGCTTCTGAATCTTGCTTTTTGTTGATTTTAAAATCGTATTCAGCGCTTATTTCGCGTAAAATTTCTTGATCCAAAAAAAGAGATATGGTTTTGAATTCGCCTCCATCTGGCGGAATTTTAATAAATTTAGCCAAATGATTTCTTTTGCTAAAACGAAAATCTCCTGCTTTTGAGCAATAGGTGTTTTTGCTGTCAGAAGCTGTCATTTCTCCTGAAATTTGATAGCTAAAAACATGTTCCGGTATAAAATGCTCGCCTTCGCGGCTTCTTGCATAATAACAGGAGTAGAGTATTTTGGGTTTTATGTTAGAAATTGCTGTCATAGTGTAAAGTTACAAAAAGATCCAGAAAATCTCTTTTTAAAGATTTCTGGATCTGAGTTTGGTTTATTGAATTAATGCTTTTGGTTCAAGATAAGCTTCAAGTCCTAAAACGCCGAATTCTCTTCCTATTCCTGATTGTTTAAATCCGCCAAAAGGAGCCATCGGATCATGACCAATTCCGTTTATCTGAACGCGTCCTGCGCTAATTTGGGAAGCGATATTGTGAGCTCGTTTTTCATCAGCAGAACTTACATAAGCCTGTAATCCGTATGAGGTGTCGTTGGCAATTTCAATCGCTTCTTCTTCTGTTTTATAAGTAATGATAGATAAAACAGGGCCAAATATTTCTTCTCTAGCGATGCGCATTTGGTTGTTTACATTTATAAAAACAGTTGGTTTTACAAAATTCCCGTTTTCCAGTCCTGCTGGTTTTCCTAAACCACCTGTCAGTATTTCTGCCCCTTCGGATATTCCAATCTGAATGTAATTTTGAACTCTTTCATATTGTTTTTGGCTGACCATAGGTCCAATTGCAGTATTTTGATTTTTAGGATCGCCAACAACTGTATTCAAAACAAGTTCCTTAACTAATAATTTAACTTCCTCTAATTTGTTTTCTGGAACTAATAATCTTGTTCCTGCTATACATGCCTGGCCGCTATTCATGTACGCAGCCATTATTGCCAGCGGAATTGCTTTTGATAAATCAGCATCTTCTAAAATAATATTTGGTGATTTTCCTCCAAGCTCCAGTGTAATGCGTTTCATCGTGTTGACAGCTTCTTTTGCAATCATCTTTCCAACAGTTGTTGATCCTGTAAATGAAATTTTGGCAATATCAGGATTACGGCTTATTTCAGCTCCAACTATTTCCCCTAAACCGTTAACAATATTAAAAACACCTATAGGTAAACCAGCTTCGTGCAAACATTCGGTAATTAATTGTGTTTGCTGTGCACTCATTTCACTTGGCTTTATTACCGTTGTGCATCCAGCAACTATAGCAGTAGATAATTTACTGCATATAAAACCGTTGCTTGAATTCCAAGGAATAATAATTCCAACTACGCCAATTGGTGTCATTTGAACTTCTGATTCGCCCATTTTTTTGGTAAATTCGTAATTGTTTAATAAGTTAATTGCCGAGTCAAAACTCTTAAGCATATATTCATAGCTTACAGATGCAAACTGAAATGTTCCACCATATTCTTCAACCATTACATTGATAAAATCGTTTTTTCTTTTTTTGATAGAATTTTGAATATTTTCAAGGTATTGAATTCTTTCAGTGGCGGTTGTTTTAGAAAAAGTCTTAAAAGCTTTTTTGGCAGCATTTATCGCATTTTGTGTGTCTTCTTCATTTCCTAAAAGAACTTTTCCGAGTTTTTCATTTGTTGTTGGGCTTATAAGATCAAAATATGCTGTTCCTTTTGGTTTTACAAATTCTCCGTCAATGTAAATTTTGTCTATTGTTTTCATGTTATTGTGTTTTATGAATTTTTATTTGACAAATTTCTGAATTAATAGGAAGGTAAACTTTGTTGAAAAGCTCAAACTAACTTTGTTGAAAAGCTCATTTTTTAGAATCGAATTTTATATGAAAAAAGCTTCTCATTGAGAAGCTTTTTTGTGAAATAAACTATTTAGAAAGTATTTTTAATTCATATATTTTGGTGTTTAAATTTTAAAAGTGATAACAGGTTTTACCGCATGGTTTACTAGTCCTTCACTAATACTTCCATTAAAGAAGTGAGCAAATCCAGTTCTTCCGTGAGTACACATTCCAATAATATCTGCATTTACACTGTTCGCAAAATTAATAATTCCTTTTTCAATATTTGTGTCGTTGTAAATGTGTGTTGAATAATTGGTAACATTAAATTCGGCAACAAATTCATTCATTGCATTTTCGATAACATGCGTTGGTTTAAAGCTGTTTGGGGTGCAAATCGTCACCAAATGAAGTTTTGAGCCGAAAAAATTGGTAAAATTTAAAAGTTTTTCAAAAGGTTTTTTCGTTTCTTCTGAAAAATCAGATGCGAAAACAATACTGCTTGCATTAAAATTTGAAATTTCTTTTTTAATAATTAAAACGGGAATTTCAGAATTGCGAACCACTTTTTCAGTGTTAGATCCGATAAGAAGTTCTTCGATGCCTGAAGAGCCATGCGATCCCATTACGATCAAATCAATTTCATAATCTTTGCTTACTTGTGAAATGCCGTGAATTGGTTTGTCCATTTTTACGATTTCAGTAACAGGAATGCCTTCTAAATAAGGCTTTGCGGCTGCTTCGTCCAGCATTTCGTTGGCTTTTTTCATAAAAAGCATGGTCTCGGGGATGCTTGTACCGCCCATTATCGCATCATTGCTTTGGTGAGGCAGTTCTAGCATGTGCAGGATAATGATTTCTGAATCATTTTTTTTAGCAATCTGTGCGGCAACTTTTAAAGCGTCTTCTGCATGTTCTGAGAAGTCGGTAGGTACTAAAATTCGTTTCATAATTTTAAGGGTTAAACATGAATAATCCGTTATTTTAATGCTCCTATAAAGATAAGAAATATTTTTAGAGCAATCTATTTATTTTGATTTATAAAAAAAACACTATATTTGCACCGTTATTTATTAAAATCTAAATAATGAGGGGACTAAGTGTCCCCTCTTTTTATAAAATTATGACATTTAAAGAAAAAGTAAACGGATTAATTACAGAAGCTCTTCTGGAAAAGCCTTCAATCTTTTTGATTGATTTGGCAATTTCAGATTCTTTTAAAATTAGTGTTGGTTTAGACGGTGATAATGGAGTGGCGTTGCAGGATTGTATTGATATTAGTCGTGCAATCGAGAATAATCTGGATCGTGAAGAGCAGGATTTTTCGCTTGAAGTGGCATCGGTAGGAGTAGGTTCTCCATTGAAATTTACAAGACAATACATCAAAAATATTGGTAGAACGTTGATTGTTACAACAAATACTGAAAAAATTGAAGCAGAATTAGTAGAAGCTAACGATGTTTTTATAATTTTGTCTTGGACAGCAAGAGAACCGAAAAAAGTAGGAAAAGGAAAAGAAACAGTTCAAAAAGAGCAACAAATACCTTATACAGAAATTAAAGAGGCAATTGTTACAGTAACATTTTAATTAAAGAATTCGCATGGAAAATTTAGCATTAATCGATTCATTCTCAGAGTTTAAAGATAATAAACTTATTGATCGTGTAACGCTTATGGCAATTTTAGAGGACGTGTTTAGAAATGCATTAAAGAAAAAATACGGTTCTGATGATAACTTCGACATTATCATAAATCCTGACAAAGGAGATATGGAGATTTGGAGAAGAAGAGTAATCGTTGCTGATGAAGATCTAGATTTTGAGAACGAAGAAATTACCTTGACTGAAGCAAGAATGATCGAAGCGGATTTTGAAATTGGTGAAGAAGTTTCTGAAGAAGTTAAATTAATTGACTTAGGAAGAAGAGCTATTTTGGCTTTGCGTCAAAACTTAATATCTAAAATTCACGAACATGATAATACAAATCTTTATAAGCAATTTAAAGATATTATCGGTGATATTTATACTGCAGAAGTACATCACGTGCGTCCTAGAGTAGTTATCTTGGTTGATGATGAAGGAAATGAGATTGTGCTTCCGAAAGAAAAACAAATTCCGTCTGACTTTTTCCGTAAAGGAGATAATGTTCGCGGAATCATTGAAAGCGTTGAATTAAAAGGAAATAAACCTCAAATTATTATGTCTAGAACTTCTGAGAAGTTTTTAGAGAAATTATTTGAACAAGAAATTCCAGAGGTATTCGACGGATTGATTACAGTTAAAAATGTAGTGCGTATTCCTGGTGAAAAAGCAAAAGTAGCGGTAGATTCTTATGATGATAGAATTGATCCTGTTGGAGCTTGTGTGGGTATGAAAGGATCTCGTATTCACGGAATTGTTCGTGAATTAGGAAACGAAAATATTGACGTAATCAACTATACAAGCAATATTCAATTGTTTATTACAAGAGCATTAAGCCCTGCAAAAGTTTCTTCAATCAAAATTGATGAAGAAAATAAAAGAGCGGAAGTTTTCTTGAAATTAGAAGAAGTTTCTAAAGCAATTGGTAGAGGTGGTCATAATATTAAATTAGCAGGTCAATTGACAGGTTACGAGCTAGATGTTATCAGAGAAGGTGATGTTGCTAGTGGCGAAGATGATGACGTTGAATTAACTGAGTTTTCAGATGAAATCGAAGACTGGGTTATTGAAGAATTTGCAAAAATTGGTTTAGATACGGCTAGAAGTATCTTGAAACAAGAAGTAGAAGATTTAGTAAGAAGAACAGATTTAGAAGAGGAAACAATTCTTGATGTTATGAAAATACTAAAAGAAGAGTTTGATAGCTAGTAATCTGCTCTAACAACACAACGAAAAAGGTAATAATAAAAAGGTTATATGTCTGAAGAGAGAGTAATAAGAATAAACAAGGTTTTAAGGGAATTAAATATTTCGTTAGAAAGAGCTGTTGATTATCTAAAAGATAAGGGAATTGCCATTGATGCAAATCCAAATGCTAAAATTTCTGATAGCGAATTTAATATCCTACAAAGCCAATTTGCGGGCGATAAGGGGAATAAGGAAGCTTCTAAAGAGGTAGGAGAAGAGAAAAGAAAAGAAAAAGAAGCATTACGTGTTGAACGTGAGAAAGAAATTGAAGACAAACGCAGACAAGACGAAGAGCGCCAAAAACAGCAAGAAATTATAAAAGCGAGAGCTGTTGTAACAGGACCTGTTCAAGTTGGTAAAATTGATTTAAATCCGAAGAAACCAGCAGTTGTTTCTACTCCTTCTGAGGAACCAGCAAAAGCTGAAGAACCAAAAGCAGTTGTTACTCCAACTCAACCAGAAAAACCTGTTCAAAAAGAAGTTGTACAACCTGAGCCAGTTGCTCCTGTAGTTTCTGAAGAGAAAAAGGTAGAAAAGCCTATTATTACAGAGAAAAAAGAAGTAAAAGCTAATCCTGAAGCTTCGGCACCAAAAGCAGCACAAGAGCCTGTAGTCTCAACAGATCCTTCAACTGCTGAGGAAACAATTACGACTCAATATCAAAAATTATCTGGAACTACTCTTACAGGGCAAACAATTGACTTATCTCAATTTAATAAGCCTAAGAAAAAGAAAGAAGATCCAAAAATAACACCTAATAAACCAGGAACTCCAGGTGCAAATAATAACGCTAACAAAAACAAGCGTAAAAGAATTGCGCCTAAACCAGGAGCTCCAGGAGCACCAAAACCTGCTACAGGCACTGCACCGGGAACTCCGAATCCTAATAAAATTACACCAAATACTGGTGGTGGAGGTTTTAACGCTAATAGAAGTGCAAGACCAGGTTTTGTAAAAGGAAACCGTCCTGCAATTGTAGCAAAAGTTGAGCCTACTGAAGAGGAAGTAAAAAACCAAATTAGAGAAACTCTTGAAAAACTTCAAGGTAAAGGTGGAAAATCTAAAGCTGCTAAATACAGAAGAGATAAAAGAGATACGCACCGTCAGAAATCTGATGAAGAGCAAAGAGCAATTGATGAAGGAAGTAAAACTATTAAGGTTACTGAATTTGTTACTGTAGGTGAAATTGCAATTATGATGGATGTGCCGATTACTAAAGTAATTGGAACTTGTATGTCTCTTGGTATCATGGTTACCATGAACCAACGTTTAGATGCTGAAACATTAACTATTGTAGCTGACGAGTTTGGTTACGAAGTTGAATTTATCACTGTTGATATCGAAGAAGCTATTGAAGTAGTTGAAGATAAAGAGGAAGATTTAGTAGTTAGAGCACCGATTGTAACTGTAATGGGTCACGTCGATCACGGTAAAACATCTTTGTTGGATTATATTCGTAAAGAAAATGTTATCGCTGGTGAGTCTGGAGGTATTACACAACACATTGGAGCTTACGGAGTAACTTTAGATAACGGTCAAAAAATCGCATTCTTAGATACACCAGGTCACGAGGCGTTTACCGCAATGCGTGCACGTGGAGCTCAAGTTACAGATATTGCTATTATCGTAGTAGCGGCGGATGATGATATCATGCCACAAACTAAAGAAGCAATTTCTCACGCACAAGCTGCGGGAGTGCCAATTATATTTGCAATCAATAAAATTGATAAACCAAATGCGAATGTTGAAAAAATCAAAGAGCGTTTGGCTAGTATGAATTTGCTTGTTGAAGATTGGGGTGGAAAAATTCAGTCACATGATATTTCTGCAAAAGTTGGAACAGGCGTTAAAGAATTATTAGAGAAAGTTTTATTAGAAGCTGAAATCTTAGATTTAAAATCAAATCCAAATAAAGCGGCACAGGGAACTGTTGTAGAGGCATTTTTGGATAAAGGAAAAGGATATGTATCAACGATTTTAGTTCAACATGGAACATTAAAAGTTGGAGATTATATGTTGGCTGGAAAACATCATGGAAAAATTAAAGCCATGCATGATGAAAGAGGACATATTGTTAAAGAGGCAGGCCCTTCGACTCCAGTATCAGTTTTAGGTTTAGATGGTGCGGCAACTGCAGGTGATAAGTTTAACGTTTTTGAAGATGAAAAAGAGGCAAAACAAATTGCATCTAAACGTTCTCAATTAATGCGTGAACAATCTGTACGTACACAAAGACATATTACCCTTGATGAAATTGGCCGTCGTATCGCTCTTGGTCAGTTTAAAGAATTAAACGTAATCCTTAAAGGAGACGTTGATGGATCTGTTGAAGCATTATCAGATTCGTTCTCTAAACTTTCTACTGAAGAAATTCAAATTAATATCATTCATAAAGGTGTTGGAGCAATTACTGAAACTGACGTTATGTTGGCTTCTGCTTCTGATGCAATTATTATCGGATTTAACGTTCGTCCTGCTGGAAATGCAAGGCAGCTTGCTGATAAAGAAGAAATTGATATCCGTTACTATTCTATTATCTACGCAGCTATTGATGACTTGAAAGATGCAATGGAAGGAATGTTAGCTCCAGAGATGAAAGAAGAAATTTTAGGAACTGCTGAAATTCGTGAGATTTTCAAAATTTCTAAAGTGGGTTCAATCGCAGGTTGTATGGTGATGGATGGTAAAATCATGAGAACTTCTAAAATTAGAGTTATTAGAGAAGGAGTAGTAGTGCATACAGGTGAGCTTGTAGCATTGAAACGTTTCAAAGATGATGTTAAAGAAGTTTCTAAAGGTTACGATTGTGGTATTCAAATTAAAGGTTACAATGACATTGAAGAAAGAGATGTTATTGAAGCATACCATGAAGTTGCAATCAAAAAGAAATTGAAATAATATTCAATAAATATATTCTAAAGTCCCAATGAAAATTGGGACTTTTTTTATGGCCTTAAATTATAGTCTTCGATTTACAATCAAATTATTTCCTTTATTTCAAATTTTAATTTTAATTTTGGTAAAAAATATTTGAATATGAAACTATTAATATACTCGGCCCTTTTTTCTTTAGGAGTCTCTACATTGTCTTTTTCGCAAGAAGCAGTAGAAAAACCTTCCCCTCCTGCAGGAAATGCTATAGTAGGGGATTATTATGGAGCAGATGTTTCTAAAGCCTCTGAGGTTAAAGCAATCTCGGTAGAGAAGCTAGAAAAAGAATTAGAAAGTTCAAAGAAAGCTGAAAATATTGCGGTAAAAGGAATAGTTACCGATGTTTGTGAGAAAAGAGGTTGCTGGTTAACAATTAAAACAGAAGATGGTTCTCCCTTTTTTGTAAAAATGAAAGACTACGCTTTTTTTGTTCCCACTGCATTAAAGGGAAAAAATGTAGTTTTAGAAGGCAATGCTGAAAAGAAAATTACATCTGTTGAAGAGTTACAGCATTATGCGAAAGATGCTAAAAAAACAAAGGCAGAAATTGATTCAATTACTTCGCCTAAAGAAGAAATTCGTTTTTTAGCTAATGGAATTAAAGTGGTAAATTAGATACAGCTAAAATCTAATTAGAAATTGATAAAAGATAAAAACAAGTCCTGATGAAAATTGGGACTTTTTGCTGTTTTAAACATTTTGTTACTAGTGAACTCATCAGTTTTATTTTTCGTTTGATTTGACAACTTAAAATGTCATTAGGAATAGTGATATAGGTAATATACGGATGAAATTACAACGAAAAATAGGTTTTTTGGCAAATAGAAAAATGATATTAGCTAGCTAAATTTACAATTTTTATAACAACTTAATTGAGTTTTTATGGCGTTAATAATTTGGTTTTTTTTGTATAGGAGAAAGAACGGAGTATTCATTGAATTATTAATTATTTTTGAATTTGTAAGCGTAAAATTGTGTTGTTTTGAGCATAAAAAAAGCGAGATTTTAATCTCGCTTTTTTTATGCTAATATATTTTTTATCTGCCCGGTTTAATTAAAAAGACACTTTTGTATCTATTTTTTATTTCCGCTAAATTTTTTTCTGCTTCTATTCGTGTTTTGAAATTTCCAACCATAACTTTATAATTTGGTGTATTGAAAATTATTGTGCCGTCAATATTTGTATATTCTCTTTTAAAATCTGCCAGCGTTTTTTTTGCTTCTTCGCTTTTTCCGCTAAAAATTTGAATTCTATAAGTGTCATTTGTACTTATTGATGTGTTAATTTTACGTTTGTCATTCAGTAACTGTTCAAATTTAGGATCTTGATTTAGTGTTAAATTTTGGTCCTGTGCATGAATATTGTATGCTAAAGCAAACATTGATAATGTTAATAAAACTTTTTTTGAAGGGGTTAAAATTCTCATAATGTGATGGTTTTTATGCAAAAATAGTATTTAAAGTTTGTGTGTAAAATTTTAATATTATTTAGAATTGATATAAATTGATATTTAAGACTATTTTAAGGTTTTGAGAATAGTTCATAAGTCGTATTTTTGTGCAAGTTTTAAAAGAAGGTGTTCGTTTTTTACTGATTTACTACAGTAAAAATCATACCAAAAATTAGTAGATAATTATTATACTATATGAAAAAGGTGGGTAACCATAATTCGATCTCAAGAAAATTGCTGCTTAGCTTATCGCTAACGCTGATTTTCTCCCTAACTTCATTTGCTCAAGATGCTGCTGCTCCGGCGGCGCCTGAAGCTGCTGCTCCGGCTGCAACTGCAGGTGGTGATCCAGTAAAAGGGAAAGAACTTTTTAATGCAAATTGTGCTGCATGTCACAAATTAGATGCTAAATCAACAGGTCCTGCTTTAAGGGGAGTTGCTGCTAAGCATGAAATGGCTTGGATCTACAAGTGGGTTCACAACAGTTCTGAAGTAATTAAATCAGGTGACCCTGTTGCTGTTAAACTTTTTGAAGAAAACAACAAGTCTGTAATGACTGCTTTTCCTCAATTGTCTGAAGGGGATATTGATAATATTATCGCTTATACTTCTGAAGTAAAAGCTGAGCCTGCGGTAGCGCAAGGTGGTGGTTCTGCTGCTCCTCCGGGAACTAATGTTGAGGGTGGTGGAATTTCAAATAATATTATTTTAGGTGCTCTTGCTCTTGTAATGGCTATTTTGGTTGTTATGTTGTTCATGGTGAACAAAGTGTTGACTAAAGTTGCTGGTAACAATGGCATTGTAGTTGCTCCTAGAGAAGCTAGAACTCCGATCTGGAAAGCTTTTGCTAAGAACCAATTCTTAGTGTTGGTTACTTCTATATTTTTGCTTTTGGCAAGCGGTTATTTTGTGTATGGATTTTTAATGCAGGTTGGTGTAGATCAAAACTATGAGCCAATTCAGCCAATTCACTATTCTCACAAAATTCACGCTGGAGATAACGAGATCAATTGTAAATATTGTCACTCTGCTGCTCGTGTAAGTAAAAATGCCGGTATTCCATCATTAAATGTTTGTATGAACTGCCATAAAAACATTTCTGAGGTTGCTGAAACTACTGCTACTGCTGAGTATAGCAAAGCATTTTACGATGCGCAGATTCAAAAATTATATGATGCTGTTGGATGGGATAAGACAAAACAAGCTTATACTGGAAAAACACAGCCTGTGAAATGGGTTCGTATTCATAACTTGCCTGACTTTGTGTATTTTAATCACTCACAACACGTTTCTGTTGCTGGAGTTGAATGTCAAACTTGTCACGGTCCAGTGCAGGAATTTGAAATCATGAAGCAATACTCTAAATTAACAATGGGATGGTGTATTGATTGCCATAGAAAAACAGATGTTAAGATGGAAGGAAATGCATATTATGATAAAATTCATGCTGAACTTTCTAAAAAATACGGTGTAGAGAAATTAACTGCAGCGCAAATGGGAGGTTTAGAATGCGGTAAATGCCACTATTAATCGAATTATTAAGATTTTAATATTTATATACAATGTCATCAAACAAAAAATACTGGAAAAGTGTTGAAGAACTAGAAAATAGTTCTATTGTTGAGGCGCTTAGAAATAACGAATTTGTTGAAGAAATTCCTACAGAAGAATTCTTAGGAAATGCAGATGCTTTAGCTACATCTGGAACTTCACGTCGTGACTTTTTAAAGTACGTAGGATTTAGTACAGCAGCTGTTACACTTGCTGCCTGCGAAGGTCCTGTTCACAAGTCGATACCTTATGTGTTACAACCAGAGCAAATCATTCCTGGTGTTGCGGATTATTATGCAACTACAGTTTTTGATGGTTTTGATTTTGCTAACTTATTAGTGAAAACTCGTGAGGGTCGTCCAATTAAAATTGATAACAACACTATTTCTGGAGCTAAGTTTTCAGCCAATGCTAGAATTCATGCATCTATACTGTCTTTGTATGACAGTGGACGTTTGAAAGAACCTAAATTAAAAGGTAAAAACACTAGCTGGTCTGCTGTTGATTTGGAAATTAAATCAAGTCTAGCAGCTGCGAAAGCTAAGGGTGGTCAGGTAGTACTATTAACAAATACATTAGCAAGTCCGTCTACTGAAAAGTTGATTGGCGAATTTATTGCTAAAAATCCAAATGCAAAACATGTTGTTTATGATGCAGTTTCTTCATCTGACGCATTAGATGCATTTGAGACAGTTTACGGTGAAAGAGCTTTGGTTGATTATGATTTTTCAAAAGCTTCTTTAATTGTATCTGTTGGTGCTGATTTCTTGGGAGATTGGCAAGGTGGTGGTTACGATGCTGGATATGCTAAAGGACGTATTCCTCAAAACGGAAAAATGTCTCGTCACTTCCAGTTTGAATCAAATATGACATTGTCTGGAGCTGCTGCTGATAAACGTGTTCCAATGACTACTGCTAATCAAAAACAAGCTTTAGTTCAAATTTATAATATTATTGTCGGAGCTTCTGTTCCTGTTTCTTTAGAAGGTGCTTATAAGGCGGAAGCTGTTAAAGCTGCGCAACAATTAAAAGCAGCTGGATCTAAAGGGGTTTTGGTTTCTGGAATTGAAGATAAAAATGCTCAATTATTAGTTTTGGCTATTAATCAGGCATTAGCTAGTGAGGCTTTTACTACTGTTGGAACAAGACAGATTAGAAAAGGTTCTAATGCTGTTGTTTCTCAATTAATAAAAGATATGAATGCTGGAAGTGTTCATACTTTAATTATGAGTGGAGTTAACCCAGTTTATACTTTAGCTGATTCAGCTTCTTTTGTTTCTGGTTTAAAAAAGGTGGAAACATCAGTTGCTTTCTCTTTAAAAGAAGATGAAACTGCTTCTATTGTTAAAGTTGCTGCTCCTGCGCCTCATTATTTAGAATCATGGGGTGATGTTGAGATTACTAAAGGAACTTATAGTTTGACTCAGCCAACAATCCGTCCAATTTTCAATACAAAACAATTTCAAGATGTTTTATTATCGTTAAATGGTACTCCTGGAAGTTTTTATGATTATTTAAAAGGAAGTTCAGCTTCAATTATAGCAGGTTCTTCTTGGAATAAAGTTTTGCACGATGGTGTTTTTGTTGCTGGTTCTGCTGCTTTGGCTGGAGGATCTTATGATTTCGCTGGAGCCGCAAATTCGCTATCAAAATCAAGATCAGCAGCTGGAGATTTAGAATTAGTATTATATACTAAGACTGGTATGGGTGATGGACAACAAGCAAACAATCCTTGGTTGCAGGAGTTTCCTGATCCAATTACGAGAGTTTCTTGGGATAACTATGTTACAGTTTCTAATACAGATGCTAAAAAACTTGGGTTATCAAATGAAATTGTTGCAAACGGAGGGTTAAACGGAAGTTATGCTACAATTACTGTTGCTGATGGATCTAAATTAGAAAATGTTCCAGTAATTGTTCAGCCTGGACAAGCTGTTGGTACAGTTGGTTTAGCTGTTGGTTATGGTCGTAAGGCATCTTTAAAAGAAGAAATGCAAGTAGGTTTAAATGCTTACGCTTTATATAAAAACTTTAATAGTGTTCAATCCGTTTCTATTGCAAAAGCAAATGGAGTTCATGAGTTTGCTTGTGTTCAAGGACAGAAGACGTTGATGGGTAGAGGAGATATTATTAAAGAAACTACTCTTGAAGTTTTTAATACTAAAGATGCAGAACATTGGAATGAAAAGCCAATGGTATCTTTAGATCATCAAGAAGTTGAAGCTACAACAGTCGATTTATGGGAGTCATTTGATCGTTCTACTGGACATCATTTTAATCTTTCTATAGACTTAAATGCTTGTACTGGATGTGGAGCTTGTGTTATTGCTTGTCATGCTGAAAACAACGTTCCTGTTGTTGGTAAAGCAGAAGTTAGAAGAAGCCGTGATATGCACTGGTTGCGTATTGATAGATATTATTCTTCTGAAAGTACCTTTGAAGGTGATAATGAAAGAAAAGAAAATATTGCAGGTTTATCGAGTTCATTATCTACATTTAATGAAATGGAGAAACCTGGAGATAATCCACAAGTAGCATTCCAACCAGTAATGTGTCAGCACTGTAATCACGCACCATGTGAAACAGTTTGTCCTGTTGCTGCAACATCTCACGGTCGTGAAGGTCAAAACCACATGGCATATAATAGATGTGTTGGTACTCGTTATTGTGCAAACAACTGTCCATATAAAGTACGTCGTTTTAACTGGTTCTTGTATAACAAAAACAGTGAGTTCGATTATAACATGAATGATGATTTAGGTCGTATGGTGTTAAATCCAGATGTAAACGTTCGTTCTCGTGGAGTTATGGAAAAATGTTCTATGTGTATTCAAATGACACAAGCAACTAAATTGAAAGCTAAAAATGAAGGTCGTCCAGTTGCTGACGGAGAATTTCAAACAGCTTGTTCAAATGCTTGTTCTTCTGGAGCTATGATATTTGGTGATGTTAATGATTCTGGAAGTAAAGTTGCTAAATTAGCATCTGATGAGAGATCATATCACTTGTTAGAACATGTTGGAACAAAACCAAACGTGGTTTACCATGTTAAAGTTAGAAATACTTAGTAAAATTATTAATAAGAAACAATATAAAGGATTATGTCGTCTCACTACGAAGCACCCATTAGAAAACCTTTAGTTATAGGTGATAAATCATATCACGATGTAACTGTAGATGTGGCAGCACCTGTTGAAGGGCCTGCAAATAAACAATGGTGGATTGTATTTTCAATCGCATTAATAGCCTTCCTTTGGGGGTTAGGTTGTATAATTTACACCGTATCTACCGGTATCGGAACATGGGGATTAAATAAAACAGTTGGTTGGGCTTGGGATATCACGAACTTTGTTTGGTGGGTTGGTATTGGTCACGCAGGAACTTTGATTTCAGCGGTATTATTACTTTTCCGTCAGCGTTGGAGAATGGCTATTAACCGTTCTGCAGAAGCAATGACTATTTTCTCTGTAGTTCAAGCAGGTTTATTTCCAATTATTCACATGGGACGTCCATGGTTAGCATACTGGGTTTTACCTATTCCAAATCAATTTGGATCTTTATGGGTAAACTTTAACTCACCATTGCTTTGGGACGTATTCGCAATCTCAACTTATCTTTCAGTATCATTAGTTTTCTGGTGGACTGGTTTATTGCCTGATTTCGCAATGCTTCGTGATAGAGCTATAACTCCATTTAATAAGAGAGTTTATTCTATCTTAAGTTTTGGATGGAGCGGTAGAGCCAAAGATTGGCAACGTTTTGAAGAAGTATCTTTGGTCTTAGCTGGTTTAGCTACTCCGCTTGTACTTTCTGTACACACGATTGTATCGATGGACTTTGCTACTTCTGTAATTCCTGGATGGCATACAACAATTTTCCCTCCATACTTCGTTGCTGGTGCGGTATTCTCTGGATTTGCAATGGTAAATACATTGTTGATCGTAATGAGAAAAGTTTCTAATCTGGAAGCTTATATTACACTTCAACATATTGAATTAATGAATATCATTATTATGATTACTGGTTCTATTGTTGGTGTTGCTTACATCACTGAGTTGTTTGTAGCTTGGTATTCAGGTGTAGAGTATGAGCAATATGCGTTCTTGAACAGAGCTACTGGACCTTACTGGTGGGCATATTGGTCAATGATGACTTGTAACGTTTTCTCTCCACAATTTATGTGGTTTAAAAAACTTAGAACAAGTATCATGTTTTCATTTATTATTTCGATCGTTGTAAACATCGGAATGTGGTTTGAAAGATTCGTAATTATTGTTACTTCTTTGCATAGAGATTACCTTCCATCTTCTTGGACAATGTTTTCACCAACATTTGTTGATATTGGAATTTTCATTGGAACAATTGGTTTCTTCTTTGTGTTGTTTTTATTATACTCTAGAACATTCCCAGTAATTGCTCAGGCAGAGGTAAAAACAATTTTGAAAGGAACAGGAGATAATTACATTAGAGAAAGAGCAAATAAAGATTCACATCATGAGTAATAAAGTAATATACGCCATTTATAATGACGATGATATTTTGATGGATGCAGTAAAGAAAACTAGAGCTGCTCATCATCATATTGAAGAGGTTTTTACTCCATTCCCAGTTCACGGATTGGATAAAGCTATGGGTTTAGCACCAACAAGATTAGCAATTTGTGCTTTTTTATACGGATGTGTTGGTATTTCTGTTGCAACGACAATGATGAGTTATATTATGATTCATGATTGGCCACAGGATATAGGTGGAAAACCAAGTTTTAGTTTCATTCAGAATATGCCATCTTTTGTGCCGATTATGTTTGAAATGACTGTATTTTTTGCTGCTCACTTAATGGTTATTACTTTTTATATGAGAAGTAGATTATGGCCGTTTAAACAAGCTGAAAATCCTGATGTAAGAACAACCGATGACCATTTCCTAATGGAAGTTGCTGTAAATGATAACGAAGCAGAACTAGTTTCTTTTTTCGAAGGTACAGGAGCTGTTGAAGTTAAAGTAATTGAAAAGAATTAATTGTAGCTATGAAAAGGATATATAAAATAACACTTTTAGTTGGTATAACTATTTTAGTTTCATCTTGCCACAATAATTCGGCACCAAACTATCAGTATTTCCCTAATATGTATGAGTCTGTAGGTTATGAAACTTATTCAGAAGCAAAAATATTTAAAGGAGGAAAAGAAGGACAGCTTCCTGTAGAAGGAACTATCAATAGAGGTTTTGAACCTTATGAATATGAAAACTCGACTGCAGGTTATGAATTGGCTAAAGCTAATTTAAAATCACCTTTGAGTGAAGAAGATAGAAATTCTGGAAAAGGAAAAGAACTTTTCGAAATTTATTGTATTAGTTGTCATGGTGCAGCTGGTAATGGTAAAGGTAAATTGGTGGAAAGAGAAAAATTTCTTGGAGTACCTAGCTATAAAGACAGAGTAATTACTGAAGGAAGTATTTTTCACGTAGAAACTTATGGTTTAAATGCAATGGGTTCACATGCAAATCAATTAAGTGCCCATGAACGTTGGTTAGTTGCTGACTATGTTCTAAAACTAAAAAGCCAATTATAATTGTTGAACAAACTGATCGTAATAGATATGTATACATTTTCAAGTAAATTAAAAACTTTTTCTATCATCCTAATGGCTCTTGGTATATTAGGAATTGGATATGGTTTTTTAACTGCTCCTAAAAATATTGAAGAGGTAGAAACTCTTCTAGCAAAAGAAGCATCAGAGCACGGTGGAGGACATGTTGAGGCTACTGTGGCACATCATGAGGAAAAAGCTGAACCAATTCAACATGTTGAAGCAGTTCATCATGAAGAAACTAAAGATGCAAATGTTGAAGAGGCTGTAAGTAAAGATTCAGTTGTTGCTAATGAAGAAATTACTAATGAAGTAAAATCTGAAGAAGCACATCAAACTGAAGCTGCAGTTGTGCATGATGCAAAAGTAGAAAACCATGCTGAAGCTTCTCATGAGCATGACCCTAAAGCACATGCAGAACATGTTTTGCACCAACTGCAAAACAAGCCATGGTCAGCGTTATATGTAGCGTGTATTTTCTTTTTACTGCTTTCTATGGGAGTTTTAGCATTTTATGCTATTCAACAGGTTGCTCAGGCAGGTTGGTCTCCAGTTTTGTTTAGAGTTATGCAGGGGATTACGGCTTATTTGCCAGTAGCGTCTGTTATATTCTTTATTATATTAATTCTTTGTGGATTACACTTTAATCACATTTTTGTATGGTTAGGAGAGGGAGTTACTGATCCTAAAAGTGCAAATTACGATGAGATTATAGCTGGTAAAGCCGGATATTTAAACTTTCCATTTTGGATTGTTAGAGCTGGTATCTTTTTATTAGGATGGAATTTATATCGTCACTTTTCAAGAAAAAATTGTTTAGCTCAAGATGACGCTAATGATGATCTAAATTACAAAAAGAACTTTAAATTGTCTGCTGGATTCTTAGTATTCTTTATAGTTTCTGAGTCTATTATGTCTTGGGATTGGATTATGTCAATTGATCCACACTGGTTCAGTACTTTGTTTGGATGGTATGTTTTTGCTTCTTTCTTTGTAAGTGGTATTACTACAATTGCGTTAGTAACAATATACTTGAAATCAAAAGGATATTTAGAATATGTAAATACAAGCCACATTCACGATTTAGCTAAATTTATGTTTGGTATAAGTGTTTTCTGGACTTATTTATGGTTTTCTCAATTTATGCTAATCTGGTATGCTAACATTCCAGAAGAGGTAACTTATTTTGTAACAAGAATTCAATTATACAACTTGCCTTTCTTTGGTGCTGTTGTTATGAACTTTGTTTTTCCATTACTAATATTAATCAACACAGACTTCAAACGTCTTAGCTGGGTTATTGTAATGGCTGGTACTGTTATCTTATTAGGTCACTATGTTGACTTCTTTAATATGATTATGCCTGGTACAGTTGGAGATCAATGGTTTATTGGTGTTCCTGAAATTGCGTCTATTCTTTTCTTCTTAGGTTTATTTATTTTTGTTGTATTTACTGCATTAACTAAAGCTCCTCTGTTGGCAAAAAGAAATCCTTTCATTGAAGAAAGTAAACATTTTCATTATTAATATTTAAAGAAGTAAACAGATGACAAGTTTGTTGGTAATTATAGTTTTAGTTTTATTAGCAGTTGCATTATGGCAATTGACCAAGATATTTGATCTTACTCAAGTAGGATCTTCTTCGGACGATTCTCAAGTTGCATCAGATAATGATAATAATATTCAAGGATATTTTATGTTTGGCTTTTTAGCTTTCATTTATATCTTTACAATTTACGGTTTACTAAAATGGGGTAATTTAGCTCTTCATACTCCAGCTTCTGAGCATGGACTTTTAGTAGACAGCTTAATGAATATTACTTGGGTTTTAATTTTTACAGTTCAAGTTATTACACAAGGTTTATTATATTGGTTTTCTTTTAAAAATAGAGGTCATAAAGATAGAAAAGCATTATTCTTTGCTGATAGCAATAAATTAGAGGCAATCTGGAGTATTATTCCATCTGTAGTTTTAGCTTGTTTAATCCTTTATGGATTATATGCTTGGAATAATATCATGTTTGTTGATAAAGATGAAGATGTTATTGAAATCGAATTGTACGCTCAACAATTTAAATGGACTGCTAGATATGCGGGGGAAGGAAATGTTTTAGGAAAAGCAAATGTGCGTTTGATTGAAGGTGTAAATACATTGGGAGTTGATATGTCAGATCCTAATTCTAAAGATGATATTATAGTTTCTGAATTGCATATTCCAAAAGGTAAAAAAATACATTTCAAGATGCGTTCTCAAGATGTATTGCACTCAGCTTATATGCCTCACTTTAGAGCGCAGATGAACTGTGTTCCTGGAATGGTTACTGAGTTTGCTTTTATTCCTACTTATACAACTGCTGAATATAGAGAGTTGCCTTTTATGATTGAAAAAGTAGCACATATCAATAAACTTAGAGCAGAAAAAAGTGCTGAGTTAGTTGCAAAAGGAGGAACGGCTTTAGATCCTTATACATTTGATTACTTATTATTATGTAATAAAATTTGTGGAGCTTCTCATTACAATATGCAAATGAAAGTTGTTGTTGACACTCCTGAAGATTATAAAAAATGGTTAAGCGAAAAAACAACTTTAGCTCAGGATATTGAAGCTGCAAAGGCTGCTGAAAAACCAGCTGAAGGTGCTAAAGCTTCAAAAGATAGTACCATTAAAGATACAGTTAAAGCAGTTATTGATACAGCTAAGGCGGTTGTAGCTAAAGTTGCTATGAAATAATATTTATTAAGAAAATTTAAAGTACACATATATGTCAGCAGAAGCGCACGATCACGATCACGGACACGATCACGAGCACGAACATCATCATAAAGACACGTTCATTACTAAATATATCTTTAGTATTGATCACAAAATGATTGCTAAGCAATACTTAATTACCGGTATTATTATGGGTATAATTGGTATTGCAATGTCGTTGCTTTTCAGAATGCAATTGGCTTGGCCAGAAGAGTCTTTCAAGATATTTAATGTTTTATTAGGAGATAAATTTGCACCTGATGGTGTAATGGCAAACGATATTTATTTAGCCTTAGTTACAATTCACGGTACTATCATGGTATTCTTTGTACTTACGGCTGGTTTAAGTGGAACTTTTAGTAACTTACTTATTCCACTTCAAATTGGAGCAAGAGATATGGCTTCTGGATTTATGAATATGATTTCATACTGGTTGTTTTTCTTATCTGCTGTAATAATGTTATCTTCTTTATTTGTTGAAGCTGGACCAGCTTCTGCAGGTTGGACGATTTATCCTCCATTAAGTGCATTGCCACAAGCAATTCCAGGATCTGGAACAGGTATGACTTTATGGTTAGTTTCTATGGCTATCTTTATTGCATCTTCTTTAATGGGATCTTTAAATTACATTGTTACAGTTATCAATTTAAGAACTAAAGGAATGTCTATGACTAGACTTCCGCTTACTATCTGGACATTTTTCGTAACAGCTATTATTGGTGTTATTTCTTTTCCAGTATTATTATCTGCTGCATTATTATTAATTTTTGATAGAAGTTTTGGTACTTCATTCTTCTTATCTGATATTTATATTGCAGGAGAGGTTTTACATTACCAAGGTGGTTCCCCAGTATTATTTGAACACCTATTTTGGTTTTTAGGACACCCTGAGGTTTATATTGTAATCTTGCCAGCAATGGGTCTGGTTTCTGAAATTATGGCTACGAACTCTCGTAAACCAATTTTTGGATACAGAGCGATGATTATGTCAGTTCTTGCAATTGCATTTTTATCTACAATTGTTTGGGGTCACCACATGTTTATTTCAGGTATGAATCCTTTCTTAGGATCTGTATTTACTTTTACTACTTTATTGATTGCAATTCCGTCTGCTGTAAAAGCGTTCAACTGGATTACAACTTTATGGAAAGGTAACTTACAATTCAACCCTGCAATGTTATTCTCAATTGGAATGGTTTCTACTTTCATCACTGGAGGTTTAACTGGAATCATTTTAGGAGATAGTACTTTAGATATTAACGTTCACGATACTTACTTTGTAATTGCTCACTTTCACTTAGTAATGGGTATTTCTGCTCTTTATGGAATGTTTGCTGGTATTTACCACTGGTTCCCTAAAATGTACGGAAGAATGTTGAATAAAAACTTAGGTTATATTCACTTTTGGGTAACTGCAGTTTGTGCTTATGGAGTTTTCTTCCCAATGCACTTTATTGGATTAGCTGGTTTGCCAAGACGTTATTATACAAACACGAACTTTCCATTATTTGATGACTTGCAAAATGTGAATGTTTTAATTACAACATTTGCTCTTGTTGGAGGTGCGTTCCAATTAGTATTCTTATACAACTTCTTTAGTAGTATTTTTTACGGTAAGAAAGCGGTTCAGAATCCTTGGAGATCTACAACATTAGAGTGGACAACTCCGGTAGAACATATTCACGGTAACTGGCCAGGTGAAATTCCTCATGTACACCGTTGGCCATATGACTATAGTAATCCAAATCATGATGTAGATTTTGTACCACAAAATGTACCAATGAAAGAAGGTGAAGAAGTTTTACACCACTAAAAATATTTTAAAGACTGTCTGAGAAGACAGTCTTTTTTGTTTTAGTTAAATTTTTTTTCGCCCCATTTTACTGTTTTACAAACTGATTACTTTGTATATCTTTGTAAGATGAATGAAAACCTAGATCCTACCACAAAAGGATACAACCCAGAAGAGTTAGATCTTGAAAAAAGATTACGTCCGCTGTCATTTGATGATTTTGCTGGACAGGATCAAGTTTTAGAGAATTTGAAAGTGTTTGTTGCAGCGGCGAATCAGCGTGGTGAAGCTCTGGATCATACACTCTTTCATGGGCCTCCTGGACTTGGAAAAACTACATTAGCCAATATTTTGGCAAATGAACTTGAAGTTGGTATTAAAATTACCTCTGGTCCTGTATTGGACAAGCCTGGCGATTTAGCCGGATTGCTTACTAATCTAGACGAAAGAGATGTTTTGTTTATAGACGAAATTCATCGTTTGAGCCCAATCGTTGAAGAATATTTATATTCGGCAATGGAGGATTTTAAAATTGATATTATGATAGAGTCTGGACCAAATGCCAGAACTGTTCAAATCAATTTAAATCCGTTTACCTTAATTGGAGCAACTACTCGTTCAGGTTTGCTTACTGCGCCAATGCGTGCCCGTTTTGGGATCTCATCACGTTTACAATATTACACTACTGAACTTTTGACAACAATTGTTGAAAGGAGTTCTGCGATATTAAAAATGCCTATTGATCTGGAAGCAGCAATTGAAATTGCTGGCCGAAGCCGAGGTACACCACGTATTGCAAATGCATTATTGCGCAGGGTTCGAGATTTTGCACAAATAAAAGGAAATGGCACTATTGATCTCGAAATAGCTAAGTATGCATTGAATGCACTGCATGTTGATGCACATGGTCTTGATGAAATGGATAATAAGATTTTATTAACTATTATAAATAAGTTTAAAGGAGGTCCAGTTGGTCTTTCTACTTTAGCAACCGCTGTTTCTGAAAGCAGTGAAACTATTGAAGAAGTTTATGAACCTTTCTTGATTCAGGAAGGATTTATTATGAGAACTCCCAGAGGGCGAGAAGTTACGGATAAGGCTTATAAACATTTGGGAAAGATAAATATTAATATCCAAGGTGGATTATTTTAAAATGTGATATGAAGCATTTCGTTATATTTTTGTTGTTTACTTGTTTTAGTTCTTTTGGTCAGACTAAATCTTTTCCAAATCTTGCTTATGGAAAATCTACTCAACAGGTTTTAGATTTATATATTCCTGATGGAAATTTAAGCGATGTGCCTGTTGTTATTCTTATTCATGGAGGAGCATGGTCAATGGGCGGTCTTGAATATACAAGAAAGCATGCTCAAGACATATGTAATCAAGGACTTGTTGTTGCCAATGTCGATTATCGCTATGTTACTGATAAAATTTCTGCCCAGGATTTATTAGCTGATATAAACACAGCTGTTAATTATGTTTCTGATCTATCTACTAAATACGGTTATGCTAAAAATGGTTATCATATTGTCGGAATTAGTGCTGGAGCACATTTAGCATTATTATATGGATATACTAAAAAAAATGTAAAGTCTATAACAGCATTGTGCGCGCCTTCCCGATTAGATTCTCCTGAAGCATTAGAATTTCTTAAAAAGACTGGGCTTTTTGATATTGTCGAAAAATTAGCTGGAACAAATATAAATGCAAATGGTATTAATCCTGCTCTTACTGATATAAGTCCATATAACACTATTTCTAACATTCCGACATTATTGATACATGGTGATGCGGATCCCGTGGTAAATGTCAGTCAATCTCAAAATCTTTATGCAGAATTAAAAACCAAAGGTGTAGAGACAAAATTGATAATTAGAGAAGGTAAAGGTCATGATGTTGGAATGAATTCGCCTGAGACTGAAACTCAGAATATAAAGGATATTACAGAGTGGATTTTGCAGCATAATAAGTAAATTTGATTAATAAGGAAATAAATACCAATATTAAAGTGGATCCTTTTAATTCTATTCAAAATGTCTGAAAACAGAAAATATAATTATCCGAACAGGCTTTCAATATTGAGATTTTTTCTGGATGCTGAAGGAGTGCGTAGAAATCCTATTCCGTTTCATAAAAGATATTTTGAAAAACTTGGAGATTCTTTTTCTCTTAAAATTGGTATTTCAAAGTATATTATCTTATCCAGAGACAATGAAATTGCCCAATATATTCTTCAGAAAAACCAAAAGAATTATCACAAATCTAAATTCCAATCTGTATACCTGTCAAAATATTTAGGTAAGGGACTTTTGACTGTTGATGGAGATTTTTGGCTTAAACAAAGAAGACTTATTCAGCCTGCTTTTCATAAGCAAAAGATGAATCAATTAGTCGAAAATATGAATAAGACAATTGCTTTAGAATTGGAAGGTTTAGCTGAAGAAAAATCAATTGATCTTTTCCCGATTATGAGTCAGCTGGCATTTAATGTTGTTGCTAAATCATTATTTCAGCTTTCAATTTCTGAAGAAAAATTAAATCGTATTAAAGTTATTATTGAAGAAGTTCAGAATTTCTTAATTAAAGAAATTCGACTTCCGCATAAAGCTTTATGGTTCTCGCTAAGTGGCCAAGTAAAAAGACATCTAGAATTGGCTCAAGAGAACAATAGAATCATTCAAGAAATTATTGAGAAAAGAATTGAATCAAAAAATGAAATCAATGATTTGCTTAATATGCTTTTGGAAACAAGATATGAAGATACTGGTGAAGGAATGTCAGTAAAGCAGTTGATAGATGAAATTAAAGTTTTATTTATTGCTGGGCATGAAACAACTGCAAATGCTTTGACTTTTACACTTTATCTTTTAGGAAATAATCCGGAAATTCAAGAAAAGGTTTTTAACGAAATTGCAGAAATACAAACGCAAACTGATAATGTTGTAGAACAACTTCAGAAAATGACTTATACAAATGCAGTTTTAAATGAGTCAATGCGATTATACCCGCCTGCTTGGATTACGGATAGACAAAATGTCGAAGATGATTCTATTGGACAGTTTAATATAAAGAAAGGAACTCTAATCGGAGTTTCTTTTTATGAATTACATCGCAATCCTAAATATTGGGAAGATCCAGAAAAGTTTGATCCAGAACGTTTTCTTGGGGAAAGAAAGAAAAATTCAACGCAATACTTTTATCCATTTGGAGCTGGACCAAGAATGTGTATTGGAGCTGGATTTGCTATTTACGAAATGTGCTTGACTATTTCTCATATTGTAAAAAGATATCAGATTAAATCTACTGAAACTGCTATTCGTTTTAACCCTCTAATTACATTAAAACCAGTTGGAGTAGAGGTTATATTTTCTAAAAGATGAGTATCAATTCTAAAGAAACATATTCAAAATTTATTAAAGCCGAAGCGAAACGACTTGGCTTTCTTTCTTGTGGTATATCTAAAGCTGGATTTTTAGAACAGGAAGCTCCTCGGCTTGAAAAATGGCTAAATAATAATCATAACGGGCAAATGGCCTATATGGAAAATCATTTTGATAAACGTCTAGATCCTACTTTATTAGTTGATGATGCGAAAAGTGTAGTATCACTTTTGCTAAATTATTATCCTTCTGAAAATCAAAATCAAGAAAGTTTTAAAATATCGAAATATGCTTACGGCCAGGATTATCACTTTGTTATCAAAGAAAAATTAAAAGAATTTCTTCATGCTATTCAAGAAAATATTGGTGATATTTCAGGTCGCGCCTTTGTCGATTCTGCACCAGTTTTAGATAAAGCCTGGGCTGCTAAAAGCGGTTTAGGATGGATTGGTAAAAACAGCAACCTCTTAACTCAAAAAGTGGGCTCGTTTTACTTTATTGCAGAACTAATTCTGGATTTAGATTTAGAATATGATCATGCCACTACAGATCATTGTGGTTCTTGTACTGCATGTATCGATGCTTGTCCTACACAAGCAATTGTTGCTCCGTATGTTGTTGATGGAAGCAAGTGTATTTCTTACTATACTATCGAATTAAAAGAAAATATTCCTTACGAGATGAAAGGGAAATTTGATGAATGGATGTTTGGTTGTGATACTTGTCAAGATGTTTGTCCTTGGAATCGTTTTTCGAAACCTCATTCGGAACCGTTATTTAATCCAAATCAGGAAATTCTTTCTTTATCCAAAAAAGATTGGATTGAAATTACCGAAGAAACTTTTCGTGCGGTTTTTAAAAATTCTCCTATCAAAAGAACAAAATTCGAAGGATTAAAGCGTAACATCAAATTCCTTGAATAAGTTTTTAAAGTTATTTATTAGCAAATACATCATAATAGCAATTTTGATTTTGCTTAAGAAAAGATAAAAAATTAAGGTTGTTTTTTGTAAGAACTTATTTTTATCTTTCATAAATATAGTACTTAATAAAGCGTAAGAAATAAAACACAAATAATATAGTTTTTGAGAAAATTTAAATAATATCGCTACTTCTAAAAGTGAGTTTATTTTGAGAATGATCCTACAAGTGCATCATTAAAACACAGACTTGGATAAAAGAAATAAAGCGATTTATACAAATGGACAATGCTAAAGCTCGCAATTTAAATTTATTAAATGCTAGGCAATTTGAAGTTACGTTGGCGAAATTATTTTATATTATTTTCCTTTTATATGAAATAATTATATTGATAATGAATAAGTTGTATTTTTTAAATGATTGTAATTATTAATTACTAAAAAAAGTTTTAACTGGAAATTTTTCATCATAATTCATCAGAAGCTGCCTAACCGATTACAATTTCTAAAAAATCTTTTAGAGAGATCAAAATTTGACAAGTGAGTCAAACACCAAATATTTTTTTTGAATTAGTAAAAGCATGATTTAACCATGCTTTTTTTGTAAGATAAAATTAGTGTATTGTTTGTAAAAACACATAAAAACAATTAATTCAATAATATTTTAAGAAAATTCCGTCTTTTTGTTATCAAATAGTTATATTTTTTGATTCTTTAGGTTAAATTTTATCGATAAAAAGTGCATTTCAACGTTTTTACTTGTATTTGGTCGAGTAAAGTGGCTAGTATTGAGGTGTTTGTATACTTTCGCCCCTCCAAAACTACAAATTTAACTTAAAGACAAAATCAGTAAGAGCTGAGATTAAAGTATTATGGTCCAAATAGTTTACTTCTTTTTTTATGATTTTGAAAAAAATAATTTCAATTTTCTAAAATCTATTTCTTCGTTTTTATCGTATCTGCTTAATAATTTGAAAGCCACCTTTTGGAATTCAAATTCTATATTATCTATTACTCAAATTAATACCGAGTCTGTCCATGCGTAACTTTACATTAAATAGGTTTAAATTCTTTAAACCTAATTTTCTTATTTTATTTATTTTATTAATTACATCTAGTGCGTCAGCTCAATTTTATACGAAGCATTATATCGCGCCCGCTCCGTGGCAGTATTTTAGCAAAGCAAATGAAATTGTCATAGCGACAAATTCTACAACTGCGGTAAATATCGAAATATTAAAAAGTGATGGTACTTTAATCACAAATACATTGACTGCTGTAAAAGGAACTCCTGCGGTTTACAGATTTGCAGGTCTTCCTAAAGATGCGCCGGCATTAAAATTAAGTACTGTTTTAAATGCAGCAGGTTTAATTGTTACAGGAAGTAAACCTGTATCCATAAATTTAAGAAACGTTGCTTCTGACGCTTTAGGTGGTGATGGAAGTGATAAAGATATTAAAGGTAATGCTGCATTGACAAGTTTTGGCGATGCTGGAATCGGAATCAGATATAGAATTGGATATTACAGGGATGGTTCGCTAGGTAATTTTGGAGGTTATGGAGATCAGCGCCCAATTTATAGTATCATGGGTATTACCAATGGTACATCAGTAAAATTGAATAATGTAGTAATTGCAACCTTAAATGCAGGTCAAAGTTACTTGTTTACAGCACCTCTGGGTTCTTTAGTAGAGTCTTCAAATCCTACAGTAATGAATACTTCTGCAGCTATAGATACGCCAGACGGTTGTGGAGATGGAGCTTATAATCAAATTCCTCCAGAAGCAGTTTTGGGATCAGAATATTTTATTGAAAGAGGTAAAGGAAATGACACAGCAGAGCAGACAACAGTAGTAGCAACAAAACCAAATACAAAAGTAACAGTTGATACATTTTCTGCAACAGGCGCTTTAACAGGTACAGTAAGCAAAACGCTTGTAAATGCAGGGGATTTTTACACGTTTATGAACGGTATTTCTAAAACTAATTTTTCTGCATCGAGAGTTTCTGCAACGAACAATGTTGCCGTATATTCTGGTACAGCAAAGGATTGTGAGGTTGATGTTTATACCGTTGCACCAGTTTCAGAATGTGGAGGATCTAATTTTATTGAAACGGCTAAATTCAGAAATTATGGAGTAGGTTCTTTACCTTATTTTGGATACGTTTTATTAAAAGATGCCGCTGCAAAAGTATATGTAAATGGAGTAGATATTGAAACAAAATCAGGAATAGCAGCTCGTCATCAACTAGGAACTACAGGCTGGTATTTAATTAATTTTGAAGATACTCAAATAGGAAGTCCAGATGTACTTTCTCTTTCAAGTGATGCCAAATTAACGGTGTCGATTGTACAGCAGGGTGGAGGTTTTTCTATGGCAGGATTTTTCTCGAATTTTGCTATTCAGCCCGAAGATCCAACATTTACATACGTTTCAGGCGGAGGATGTACAAACAATACAGCTGCATTAAAAACGCCATCAGGATTTTCGCCTTATCAGTGGTATTTGAATGGAGTGGCTATTTCAGGCGCAAATTCAGACACTTATACAGCAACTAAAACAGGATCATACTCAGTAGCTTCAACTTTAACATGTGGTGCGCAAACTCAATCTAAACCTGTTTCTGTAACATTATGTACAGATTTAGAAGTTACTAAAACTGTAAATAACGCTACACCATGTGTTGGCTCGAACGTAGAATTTACAGTTAAATTAAATAATTTAGGAGTAAACAATTCAACAGGAGTTTCAGTAAATGATTTACTTCCAACGGGATACAGCTTCGTTAGTTCAACTGTATCAACCGGAAGTTATAATTCAGGAACTGGTGTTTGGAGTATCGGAGACGTAAATGGAGGTGTTACTGAAACATTAAAAATTGTTGCAAAAGTTAATCCTTCAGGAGTTTACTTAAATAAGGCTTCATTACCAGATACAACTACAGACAGTAATTTGGCAAATAATTCGGCAAGTATTTCAACTACTCCCAATGCTCTGCCAACACTTATCGTATCTAATCCTGCATCTGTATGTGCTCCATCAAAAGTAGATTTAACAGCTGCTGCGATTACTGGAGGCAGTTCAGCAAATTTAACCTATACATATTGGACAAATTCAACTGCAACAACAGCATATGCTACACCAACAGCGGCAACAGCTGGGACTTATTATATCAAAGGAACTAATGCTTCCGGATGTTCAGAAATAAAATCAGTTGTAGTAACAGTTGCGGCGGCGCCAAATGCAGGGACTATTTCAGGCACTCAAAATATATGTATAGGAGGAACATCAACTTTTTCATCAAATGGAAATTCTGGTGGCAGCTGGACAAGTAGTGATGCAAATATCGCAACGGTTGATGCTTCAACAGGAGTAGTTAGAGGAGTTGCTGAAGGTTCAGCTACAATTACTTACAAAGTAACAGGAACAGGCGGTTGTTCAGATGTAACATCAAATAGAAGTATTAAGGTCAATCCGTTTCCGACTGCTTCAATCACAGGAAGCTTAACTGCTTGTTTGACTACAACTTTAAACGCACAAACTAATGCGGCTTCGCCAGCCTATGTTTGGTATAAAAATAATGCTGTTATTTCTGGTGAGACATCATCTTCTTTAGTTGTTAATACTGATGGTGATTACAAAGTAAAAGTTACAAATGGGGCAACAACCTGTGAGCAGATTTCGGCAGTTTCCACTGTAAAAGTGAGCGATACAGAAAAACCTGTTAAACCAGTTTTAGCAGATGTTACAGCCCAATGTTCAGTAACAGTAACGAATCCGGCAACAACAGATAATTGTAAAGGAACTGTAACGGGAACAACAACAGATCCTTTAACATACAATACTCAAGGCAGTTTTAATATTACCTGGAGTTTTAATGATGAAAACGGAAATATAGAAACAGCTCTTCAAAAAGTAATTATAACAGATACACAAAAACCGACCGTTACCTGCCCTTCAGATGTTGTGGCTTTTGCCGATGCAAATTCTTGTGTTGCAACAGGGGTAAATTTAGGAGTGCCATCAACGACGGATAATTGCAGCGGAACTGTTACCGTAACTAACAATGCACCATCAAGTTACCCGCTTGGAAATACAATCGTTACTTGGACAGCTACAGATGCAGCAGGAAATACACAAACTTGTTCTCAAAATGTTAAAGTGGTAGGCCCGATAAAAGCAAATGATGACAAAATATCCTCCTTCAATGGATATACAGGCGGAACAGCAGTTTCTAATGTTTTATCTAATGATTTGCTCAATTGTAATAATATAGTAAGAAGTGATGTTGACTTAATTTCATCATCTCCTTTGCCTTCAGTTTTAACTTTTGATACTACTAGTGGTGCAGTAACAGTTAAACCAAATACACCGGCAGGAACTTATTCATTTAATTATCAAATTTGTGAAGTTTCGAATTCTGGAAATTGCAGTACTGCAACAGTAGAAATTATAGTAACAGCTCCCATAATCGATGCAGTTACAGAAACAGCAGCGTCAGTAAACGGAACTATCGGAGGCACTACATCAGTCTCATTAACAGCAAAT